>CAVPLQ010000010.1:0-55678 GCA_963706125.1 uncultured Flavobacteriales bacterium | reverse complement strand
TGTGGCTGGATGCAGTGATCGATCCGTTGGAGACAAGGACGTAGATTGAGTCAGATGAAAAAAGCGGCAAGCCAGGCACCGGCGACGCGGGAGTTCAATATGGGGGTGTTGCAGACGTGATGTGGCTGAAGCGCTTCACGCCCTTTAGGATTGCCATTATTCTTTTTGTCGGCTATCAGCTGTTCAGTTTCATCGGCGAGCCAAGCAACTTCTCTGGTAGTGGCGGAGGCGCATGGGGTGGTGTTGCCATGATCGCGATACTGTTCTGGGGCCTTGTGTTCTGGCTGGCGGACATACTGATGCGACGGTTCATTTCAGATGGTCGGATCCTCTGGGCAATTCAACTGCTTGCGATAATAGCGATGTACGTTTTCTTCGATTGGTGAGAATTGGGCGTGTCGGCGCTCATGGCCTTTAAACGGGTTTTTTTCGGATTACCGCGCCTCCGGGCTTTCCGGTACAATCCCTCACGCGAAATGCGGCATTGACCAATTGACACGTGCGATCCGGGTTGATCATTCGACCAACGCCATTCACATTCGCGGTTCGTCCATATTCGGGCGGGGCATCTTCCGGGCGGACCGATCATTTCATCCGGCGGACCGATCCTTTCCACGGCGGACCGATCCTTTCCACGGCGGACCGATCCTTTCCACGGCGGACCGATCATTTCACCGGGCGGACCGATTCATTCCACGGGCGGACCGATCATTTCCACGGCGGACCGATCCTTTCACCGGGCGGACCGATCATTTCCACGGGCGGACCGATCGTTTTCCACGGCGGACCGATCCTTTCACCGGGCGGACCGATCATTTCACCGGGCGGACCGATCCTTTCACCGGGCAGACCGATCATTTCCACGGCGGGCCGATCATAATCGGTCCCTACCCGTTGAAACGATCGCCTTTCCAATTTTTCGGATTGTCGCGGATGTAATCCACGATGCGTTGATATTCCGCGTCATCACGGATGATGCGGTCCCAATAATTGTGTTGCCATAACCGGGTGCCACGGGGCAACAAACCATCGCGGTACGCGATGCGGGTTACGGCGGATTTATACGCCCGCATGATCCGCCCCAACGAACCATGAGGTACGATGGGCATGACGCGGGACGTCGGTGCGGGCGGCCCCGTGGGTGGCCGTAGGGGCCGATCATGATCGGCCCGGTATTGCGCGCCCGGCGTATTGGCGGCACCGTCGTTCGTTGGCATTCCGTGTTCCCCATCGTCCGGATTTTCGGATTCGGGAATATCGTGTTGCACCGGACCGGTCGGCGGCGGGGCATCAGGTTGTGGTTCGGCATCGTTCAGTGAATCGGTATCGGGCCGATAATGATGGTCCCGACCGATACCAACCGTTCCCGTATCACCACGATCCCATGCACATGGTTGGGCATCACCACGAATTCCCCGATATCCACATGTGCCATGTGTTCCGGTATCGCATCCCAACATTGTTGGGCCAATTCACCAATGGGTGATCGATGCATCACCGCATCCGTGATGCGCCCGAACCAATGGCGGCGATCATCGGTGCAGATCGTCACGTAATATGCACCCTCTTGGGCGTAATCGTATCCCCGCATCCGGATCGTGCGGCGGTTCGGTAAATCGCGGACCATGTACGAATATCGCTATCAACCGTTGAACCGCCCCCATCGCCGTCGCAAGTGTTCCTTGCGCTCCTAGAGCCTCATCCGGGATGGCGAGGGCCACTTGTGACCATTCTCCATCCCGGCGTTCACCTTCTCCGGAACGGCCGCTGCAACCCCCACCAGATCCGCTTGTGCAGCGGTGGCTTCCTGTAGGTCACACTGAACGAGGTCAGGTCCAAGGCCCCCTCCTCCACCCTGAACACCACGTCGGCCGGGTGATCGAGGTCGACCTCCGCTTCCAGATCGGTGTAGCCGATGTACTGCATCACCAACACGGCCTTCTTCCGGGTGGTCGCCAGTTCGGTAAGGTCCAGCACAAAGCGACCTGCAATGTCCGTGGTGGTCCCGTTATCCGTGCCCTTTACGAACACCGTCACGAACGGCACAGGCTCTCCGTTGTCCGTTACTGTTCCCTTGATGAGCAGCGCACCTTCACGAGAAGCGGGCGCGGGTGCTGCTTCGTCCGGGCGAGTGACCCGGTCGGCATGCGGCGCTACCTGTTCGGTGCTCACTTCCTGTCCGGATGACACTGCGGGTTCCAACAACAGCAAGGAGACCAAGCTCAGTGCGGCCGGGTGCGATCGCCTGCCCACCACCTTCGGCACCGGGCGTTCCGGCATGCGCAGCTGATCATCGCGGTACATGCCGCATACGGGTACCTCGCTCTCCAGGTGGATGCGTGCCGACCTCCGCATTGCGACATCCGGGTGAAGTCCACGATGCGCTTGTCGCATTGCCCACAGCGCCGCCCACCGGGGATCACGGGCATATCGTCCCACACCTGATCGCAGCGTTGGATCTTGGAGAGGTTCACCGGGGGGTGCGTGGCGTTCCCTTTCATTCCGGTAGTTCGAATCGGAAGGGCAGGTTCATGTAGCATGCGGTGGCGATACCGCGGTGCTTGCCGGGTCGCCATTGCGGGAACTCCCCCACCAGCCGCATCACTTCTCCGTCGTATTCCGGACCCAGACCGCGAAGGATGGACGGCTCCGTGGTGTTGCCTTCCGCATCGATCAGGATCCGCACGAACACATTGCCATGGACATCATCTTCTGGCACCGGATCACGCACCCGATCCTTTCGGAAGGCGTCGAAGGCTTCCGGTCCTCCGCCATTCGCGAAGCTGGGTGGTTCCTCCAGGAGTGGGCATTCCCATTCGGCCATCGGCTCCGCTGGTGGTCTTGGCATGGGCGGCTCCTCGATGGGCGGCTCCTCGAAGAGATACCGCGGGCGCACGGTGCGACCGACCTGCTCGAACTCCGCGATGATGGCGTTGGTAGCGGCCAATTCGGCAATGCGCGCTTCGGTCGCGGTGGTATGAAAGGTCCAGCCGGTATCGTCCATCGCATAGCAGGTCTGGAATTCCAGCAAGCAACGATCGAACTCGTCCACCGGAAGGTTGATATCGCGCGGCATGAAGATGGTCGTCTGGCCGTCGTGGATCCCGATCGCACAGTCCGCGTTCCGGTCCTTCAGGCTCCAGTTGCCCTTCCCTTCATCCTTCTGCAGGTACAAGCGCCAGCGCCTATGGCCATCGACAAGCCACGGGAAACCACAGCTGTGCGAATAGCCGTTCTTCACCCGGATCACATCACCCGCCTTGATGCCGAAGCCCGTATCGCGCAGCACGGTGCCCACCTTCACCCAGAAGTGTGCTTCATCGTGGCGCACCAAGGCGGCATCGATGGCGAGGTCGGCTTCATGCAACATCACCAGCTCGGGCCAAAAGCCGAGTTCAATGGAATAGCCGTGAAAAGGCAGCACGAGGACTGCGGATATGAGGAGAGCACGGAACATTTCCGTTCAAAGATGCACAGATCGTACCGATCGCATACGGGAGCAGCTGCGACACCCGGTGCAGGGTGCGTTTTTCATGAGACCCTACACAGGTTCGTGAACCTTCTGCCGTGTCACCTGTACCGCAATTGCATGCACAGCACACACCTTCTACCCTCTCTCACGATCGGTGTGGCCGACATCACTCTACATGTCCGATCTAATTTAGCCGCATGATCATCCGTTCGCTGCTGGCCCCTGGCCTTTTCGTTTGCTTCACTTCCGCACACGCACAGATCTTTTCATGGGCCGCACCCGTGGTCGGTGGTGGTTCCGGCAGGGCTGTTGCAGTGGATACCGATGGCAATGTGTACACCTGTGGCAACGCCTCCGGCCAAGTGGACTTCGACCCCGGTCCCAACGAAGTGCTAAGCCCGCCGGGCACTGGCGTGAATGGCGATATCTGCGTGGTGAAATACACGGACGACGGGAACTACCTGTGGCACTATCTGGTGGGCGGTTCCAGCGCGGACGTCGCCAAGAACATCGTGGTGGATGGCAACGGCGATGTGCTGGTGACCGGTTCCTTCAGCGGCTCGCTTCGATTGGGACGCCGGCCCGGATACGGTGATGCCCGCCTCGGGCCAATCGGAATGCTTCGTTCTCAAGATCTCCAGCTGCCGGGGAGTTCTTATGGGTTCAGTTCATTACAGGTCCGGGTGAGGACCAGGACCACGGGCTGGCGGTGGACGCTGCGAACAACGTGTACGTGACGGGCTATTCCAGTAACAGCATCACCTTCGGCGATGGCGATACCACCGTGGCGCACGTGGGCGGCCTGTGGGATGCCTACTATGCGAAGTACAGCGCCGATGGTGTGTTCCGCTGGGCCAAGAGCATTTCCGGCAGCGACAACCAGCGTGGCTTTTCCGTGGCGTGTGCAGGCGGGCACCTGTATCTCTACGGATCCTACAAAGGCACCACCACCGCCAACGGCACGCACACGATCACGGGACCGGATGTCCGGTACAGCACCTACCTGATCAAGACGGACACAGCGGGCACGGTACTCTGGATCAAGGCCCAAACCGCCGAAGGCGAAATGAGCGGTGAAGTCGTCCGGACCAACGGCACCAACGTCTACGTCTTCGCCTTGTTCCACGGCACGGTGGATGCCGACCCCGGGTCGGGGACCCTGGAACTGGTACCGCCCCACCCCACCAACCCGTCGACGCTCTTCGCGAAACTGGACACCAACGGCAACGCCATTTGGGCGCACCAGTTGCAAGGCAACATCCACTACGATACCGTAGGTGATATCGCCCTCGATGCGGAAGGCGGCGTGGTGGTCACCTGCGCCATTGCCCAAACGCAGGACTATGACCCCGGTCCCGATGAGGCCATCTACACGCCCGTGCAACCGAATGACCTTTTCACCGCGCGTTACGACGTGGATGGCGGTTTCCAGTGGGTGCGGATGATCACAACCGGCGAGAGCTTCGATACCGCGAACGGTGCTGCTGTTGATGCATTCGGCAATGTGTACATGACGGGCAGCTTCGGCGACAGTGCCGTGTTCGACCCCGGCCCCTTGGGCACCCTCTATGCTGACCAGACCAGCCAGGCCTTCACCGTGAAATACGGTGTGGACCTGACCACGGGACTGACCGACCGAAGTGTGCTGCCCGCCTTGCAGCTCACACCCAACCCGGTGCGGGGTGTCCTCACGCTCTCCGGAGCGTTCGAGCGTGGCGATGCGCTGGTGATCGTGGATCAAGCCGGCCGCGAAGTGATGCCCCTGACAGCGCAGGACCACCTGATGCGGATCTCCGTGCAGCATCTGTTACCCGGTGTGTACACGCTGGTATGGACCGGCGAGAAAGGACAGCCGGAGCGAGCGCTTCGTCGTGTACTGAGCGATCGGGCTTCGCGCTGTTCCGGAACGGGCGAGCGGGTCGATCCCGGATGGAACTCCGGGACCGGGCACCGGGGGAGCTATTCTTGATCTACGGCAAGGAGGTGGCAGTAGCCGCGGTCTTGGGCAGCGTACCCGTCAATGCTTCGAGGAATGCCTCCAGGTCGCTCAGCTCTTTGTCCGTGAGTTCCCTGGCCAACTGCACCTTGGCCATGATCTTTATCGCGGAATCGAGCTGCGCCACGTGACCGTCGTGGAAATAGGGCGCGGTCTTCGTCACGTTCAGCAGGCCGGGCACATTGAACATGTCGCGGTCCGCTTCCTTGCCGGTGACGCCCTTGCGGCCTTCATCGCTCTCGGAGCTGCCGGTATAGGGCCGGAAATCCTCGTGTACACCGAATTTCTGGAACATGGTGCCACCGACCGCGGCCCCGTTGTGGCAGTTCGTGCATCCCACTTCCAGGAAGGTCAGCAACCCGTCGGTCTCGGCGGGCGTCAGGGCGTTGTCGTCGCCTTTCAGAAAGGCGTCGAACCGGGAGGGCGTCAACAACGTGCGCTCAAATGCACCAATGGCTTCGCAGAGGTTCGCAAAGGTCAATGGGTCCTTGTCCGCAGGGAAGGCCGTTTTGAAAAGGCCGGGATAGTTCGCCGTACCCTTCAACTTCTTCACCAGGAAGGCTTCCGAGGGTATGGCCATCTCCACCGGATTCATCACCGGTCCGCCTGCCTGTGCCTCCACATCGGCCGCGCGACCGTCCCAGAACTGCGTGCTGTGCAGCGCGGCGTTGTACACCGTGGGGGAATTGCGGGTGCCGTGCTGTCCACCAACACCCACGGAAGTGGCTGTATTGTCAACACCGTAATGATCGAGCTGGTGGCAGGAGTTGCAACTGACGGTACCGTCCTTGGAGAGTTGCGGGTCCATGAAGAGCGCGCTGCCCAAGGCGACCTTATCCGGTGTGTCGGGACCCGCCGGATGCTCCACCACTGCCGGCAACGGCTTGAAGAAAATGAGCGCCTGTGGCCGCAAGGCTTGAGCGGTCGCCTTGGAGTTGGCTTCGGTGGCCGCAGCGGGCGTCTGCTTCGGTTGCTCGGGCGTTGAACAGGCCATCGCGAGAGGGAACAGCAGGATGAAAGGCCGGAATGGAACGTGCATGATCGTATGGGGTTGCAAGTAAAGGTATCGTAGAACTACTGGCCCGCACATGCGGATCAACAACTGAACGTGCAGGGCGGTACCGCTCCGGGTACTGATCATGAACCCAGCTCCGGCCGCATGGGCCGATCGATCCCGCTACTTGCCCTCCTCGTTCCCGGCAGGCTCCCACAGTTCGATCTTGTTGCCTTCGGCGTCCATGATGTGCACGAACTTCCCGTAGTCGTAGCTGGCGATGGTGTCCAGCACGGTCACGCCGTTCGCTTTGAGCTTGCTCACCAAGGCTTCGATGTTCCGGACCGTGTAATTGATCATCAGGTCCTTCTTCGATGGGGCGAAGTATTCATCCCCCTTTTTGAAAGGCTTCCATTGCAACGAGTTGATCTGGTCCGGCTTGTTGAGGTCCCTGGATTCAAAACTCGATGAACCCCAATCGTTCACCTCGATACCCAAGTTCTTCGTGTACCATTCCTTCGCTGCCTTCGGATCGTCCGAATAGAAGAAGATGCCGCCGATGCCGGTCACCTTGGGTGTGGTGTCAAGCGGTGCAGCTGAGCTGTCCGCTTGTGCTTTCGGGTCTTCCATTTTTTTCGTTTTTTCAGTTGGCTGGGCACAACTGGCGAGCAGTGCCAACAGCGTGATCAGGGTCCATGTTCTCGTCATTCTGAATTGTTTTCTTTTCGCACGAGTTCGCCCTATGGCTCGGTAAAGATCACGACGAAGAGCGGATCACTGCTTCTGAAACGGAACATAGATCCGATAGACCTGCCCAAGCCTTCGGTCCGGGATCGTCGCATCCTACCTTTATCCCATGTTCACCCCGACCCGCCTGCGCATCCTGATCATCGCCTTGATCGTGTTGATCATGTTCAGTTGCACGGCGTCAGCGATCCTTGGCTTGCGGGGTGGCCACACCACGCGGGCGGCATCCACATTCTTCGCGGGGCTGACCTTCTCGATCATCTTGTGGACGCGCATTCCGAAGAAGTCTTCTTGAACCGGTCGGTTGGCGGCAACACCCACGTGACCACCTGCTCCGGTTGAGCAGTTTCACTCCTTCACGAAGCGCCCCATGGAAAGCCGATCACCATACCGCGCTTGCAGCTGGTACAGCCCGGGGGGCAAGGCAGCAATGTTCATCTGGCCGTCACCGTCCATGGACCAGCCTTCCACCGCTCGACCGGTCACGTCCATGATCCGGACATCACCCTTGGTCCGTGCAGGCTGATCGAAGCGGATCCGATCGGAAGCCGGGTTCGGGTAGAGGCCGATGGTCCCGGCAGTCAAATGGGGCACGCTCAATGGACCGACCCACTTCGCCATCACGGTGTGGCGCTCCACGTTGCCGCTCACCACAATGCCTTGGTCCCCCACGGCGTAGAGTGCATTGCCGATGATCCGCAGTTCACCGATGCCCGGTGAGCCGGCGATCGACCCGAGCTCTGCCCAATCCGGGTTCAGGGCGAAGGGCCCGGCGTTGTAGCGGCCCGCGATGATCGGCACGCCATTGTACACCACCATGGTGGACGTGGAGCCCGAACCCGACCATCCGCTGGTGAAGTTCGTCCATTGGCCGCCGTTCCATTGCATCACGAGGCTGGAATTCTGCGCGCAGGTAAGCGCCCCGTTGATGAAGCCGACATCCAGGTTGAAGGTGGTGGGCAAGCCGGAAGGGCCTGCGTGCCAAGCCGAGCCGTCCCAACGCAACAAGCCTTCGCACGCCAGTCCGTTCACGTGGTCGAAATTCCCGGCCACGTACAGCTCCCCTTGCTGTTCGGCCAGGGAATAAACGGTGCCGTGCACCAAGCTGCTGGATAGCAGCTCCAGTTCACCGGTGCCCACCGTGCTGAACGCGCTGCCGTTCCATTGCACGATGTTCACCAACGGGGTATTGCAGGCCAGGTCGATGCTTCCACCGATGTAGAGCACATTGCCGATCACGAGCATGTCATGGGCCACCAGCAGCATGTCCAGGCCGTTCAGCACATTGGACCACGTGGTGCCGTTCCACCGGGCGATCCGGTAGGCGTTCACCCCGCCGGCCGTGTCGAAGTAGCCGGCCACGTACAGTTCGCCGTTGTACACCGCCATGCAGGTACCGTAGCCATAGTCGGTGAGGCCTGTGCCCACGGGGCCCCACGCCGTGCCGTTCCAGCGGGCGATGTGGTTCACCGTCACCCCGCCGATCTCCTCGAAGCCGCCCGTGATGTAGAGGTCGCCGTTGTATTCGGCAATGTCAGCGACCCCGCCGACCCCTTGCAGGCCCAATTGCTGCCAGGACTGGGCGATGCAATCCGTGATGAAAAGCGAGAGGACAAGTGCGACCGTGAGCTTCATGGAGTTGGATCTATGCGTGCCGGGATGACGTGGGCTCCGCTCGTATCCGTTGCCTTCACCTCTCGCTATGGCACATGACCCTCACGCCTTGGGCATGGATGCGAGGGCGCATTCACCCACGCTCCGCTCCCTCAGGGTCTCACGAAGTGGACCCTGAGGTTCACCGAGTGAGAGCGAGCAACGCCGCGCACATCAGGTCCGTCAATGTCTCATCCCAACACCAGCACCATGAACCCGACACTACCCTTGAGCTTCGCACTCTCCCTCGCCTTCACCACGACGGTACAAGCGCAGGACATCCCCAACGGCGGTTTTGAGAATTGGACCAACCAAGGGGCCTACATCGATCCCGACGGCTGGCTCACCAGCAACATGGTAAGCTGGTCCGTGGCCAACATGCTCACTTGCGAACAGGGTTCGCCCGGCGTGGTGGGCGCGCACTTCGTGAAGGTGAGCGACCGCTTCCTCACCAGCGCCGGCATGCAGCAGGGCAGCATCACCGTCGGAATGCCCGGCGGCTTCCCCGCATTTCCCTATACCGATCGCCCCGATGCGCTGAACGGCTTTTGGCAATACCATCCGCAGAACGGCGGCAGCGATGGCGTGGTGAACGCCGCGCTCACCCGCTGGAACAGCGTAACGCACCAACGCGAATACATCGCCAACGCGCCCATCCATGCCACCGCCGCGATCAACGGCTGGGTGGCCTTCTCCAGCCCCTTCCTGTACTACAGCACGGAGAATCCCTGATTCGGCCATCGTGAGCATCTCGGCCACCAACGTATCCGCCGGCGACGGCACCTCCATCTGGGTGGACGAGCTGAGCTTCGGCAACGTGCAGGGCGTGGAGGAGACCCACGCGCCGGTGCGCTTCACCCTGTGGCCCTCCCCCGCCACGGACCGGTTGCACATCGAGGCAAGCAGCGCCATCGAGGAGGTTACCGTGCAGGATGTCTGCGGCCGCGTGATGAGCCGGGCCACCTTCACGCAAACCACGGCCACACTGGAGGTGGGCGACCTGCCGGCCGGCATCTATCTGGCGCAGCTGCGCTTGGCCGATGGGCGGGTTGCGGTGCGCCGCTTCACCAAGGAATAAGGCCTCCTCTCAGCATAGGCGTCCGCGCAAACCGGGGACGCAGAGCCGAAAGCATTCTCCCTGATCTTCGCTTCAAGTAGCCGTTCTTACCCAACGTCAACGGATCTCGACCGCCTGCCCGTGGAACCTTTGCCCCCATGGAAAACAAGAACATGAAAGCGGTGGTGTACACGCAACTATGGTACACCCGAAGTATTGTCACTCACGCAGGTGCCCGCCCGGAACCCAAGGACACGAAGTGCGCATCCGCATCCACGCCACCACGGTCACCTCCGGTGATGTGCGCTTGCGCAAGGCCGATCCGTTCGCGGTGCGGTTCTTCTTCGGGCTCTTCAACCCCAAGTCCCCGATCCTGGGGCATGAGGTGGCCGGCGTGGTGGAGGCCGTCGGTAGCAAGGTCACGCGCTTCCGCATCGGCGATCGCGTGTTCGGTTCCACCGGCATGCGCTCCGGCACCTACGCCGAGTACATCTGCCTGCCCGAGGATGGTGCCATCGCCATGACGCCGGACCAGGTGCCCCACGGCGAAGCGGCCACCCTGACCGTCGGTGCGCTCACGGCCCTGCACTTCATCAACGCGGCCAAGCTGCAGCGCGGGCGAGCACATCCTCATCCACGGCGCATCCGGCTCCATCGGCACGGCCGCCGTGCAGTTGGCCAAGAGCATGGGCGCCACGGTCAGCGCGGTGTGCAGCACGGCCAATGTGGAGCTGATGCGTTCGCTCGGCGCCGACCAGGTGATCGACTACAAGCGAGAGGACTTCACCAAGAGCGGTGAACACCTATGATGTGATCTTCAGTACCGTGGGCCACACCACCTATGCCGAATGCAAGGACCTGCTGAATGCGAACGGTCGCTACGTGACCAGCGACGGTGCTTCATCGGACTACTGGCACATGCTGCGCAGCAAGCTCTTCGGTGGCCACAAGGTCATCGGCGGCGTGGCCGTCGGATGCGGAGGAAGGGATCAAGGAGATCCGTTCGCTCATCGAGGCCGGCAAGCTGAAGGCCGTGATCGATCGGCACTACCCGCTGCAGGCCATCGTGGACGCGCACCGCTATGTGGAGCAGGGCCACAAGAAGGGCAACGTGGTGATCGACGTGGCGGCGTGACCGCCCTACTCCGCCGCTTCCTTCGCGAAGATGCGCTTGCGGATGCGGCTCAACGATTCCGGCGTGACGCCGAGGTAACTGGCCAGCAGGTATTGCGGCACGCGCTGCAGCAGCTCCGGTCGGTTCTCCATCAGGTCCTGGTAGCGCTGCTCCGGGGTCTTGGTGATGAAGCCCGCCAGCTTCTCCTGGTGCTCGCCGAAGTCGCTCTCCACGGAAACCCTGCAGCCGGATTCCAGCTTCGGGTACTTGCCGAAGAGCTCCCGCTCCGCCGCGTAGCTCCACACCACCAGGGTGCAGTCCTCCACGCAGGCCAGGTAGTGGTTCGCCGGCACCTGGTTGATGAAGCTGTACAGCGAGGCGACGGCCTGGCCTTCGGTGTAGAACTCCGTGGTGCGGTGGTCGCCGTCCACATCGTAGTACATGTGCACGCATCCCTTCACCAGCAAGTACGAATCGGTGGCCACCTCTCCGGCCTTCAGCAGCACGGTCCCTTTCTTGAAGGTGCGGATGGGCACCAAGCGGTCCATGTCCCGGGCCTCTTCCTCCGATAGCAGGTCCGACACACCGGGAAGTTGGGAAGGTTTCAGTTCCATGGCTTTCGGTTGTAGGGCCAAGATAAGAAAGTTGGTTTGGCGGGGTCCTCAGCGAACGCTGCGTGAAGCCGACACGCCTTTGCGACCAGGTCTCATCCCGGCGCTCGGGAAAGGATCGATGCAACTACGGTCAGCTGTTACGGCTACCACACACGATCGGATCGAACCTTCCCCCCCGCCCCGTGTACCGCGTAGCATGCATGCCACTCGGTCCGCCATCCAGCTCATCTTCCTCCTGCACGTTCGCACGTACTTCGGGCACATGCGGCAGCGAGGGGTTGCGGCAGCGGGCCGATCTGTGCAATTGCCGACCGCGTTGCATCGTCCTTCATACAACCGAACATCATTCCCATGAGGTACGCAACAGCGATCGCAGCTCTCCTGATCGGTCACTTGGGGATGGCGCAAACGAGCACGTTGAAGCCCTTCACCGTGAAGTACATGGTGCGCGGACACTTCCATGCTTCCTCCAAAGGCCCGGCCGAACTCAATGGGCACGGGGGCTGGGGCGGCTCGTCCAACGGTTCCGCGCGCTTCACACCGTCCAGTGGACCGATCGGCTTGCAGGTCCTGGTGGACAGCTCCAGGGTGGTCCCGTGGGATAGTCTGTACGAAGGCCGGATGGTGACCGTACGCAACAACGGGCCGGATACGCTCTACTTCCCCGCGCAGGACAGCCGCTTGCACATGAAAGCCCAGGCGAAGAAGGATGGATCGTTCAGCGACATCGAGTATTTGCCCAGCTCGTGGTGCGGGAACAGTTACCACACCCTCTTCCTGGCCCCTGGCGAACAATGGCAATTCGTGATGCCGAACTACAGCGGACCACTGAAGACAAGCCTGCGCTTGGAACTGGCCTATCGCACCACGGCGGAAGGGGTTGAAGAGAAACTGCTCCATAGCCAGCCGTTCCCCGGCTCGGTGCATCCGGAACAGTTCAGCGAAAAGAAGGAGTACCGACCGGGCGGCATCATGGACCCATATAACGACTAGGTCGCCCCCATTCCGGCGCTCGGGTAATGTCATTAAGTTAAGGGATCCTTTGGATAGGACTGGAATTCAGGAAGAACCATGGAAAGCTGACCAGATAGTCGTTCTCCCCTCCTTTCTTCAAGGAGGGGTTGGGGGTGGTTCAGACCAACAACAACCTCACGTAGGGTCTCTCATTGAATGCACCACCCCTGCCCCCTCCTTAACCAAGGAGGGGAAACCAAGTATTGAAGTGAGCGTCGGGCTAAAGGGTAGAAACCGTGCAACATTTCCTTAACTTAATGACATTGGGCGCTCGGGTATTTCCAGAGTGCCGTATGTTGCCCCAATCCCGCGCTCGGGTGCCGCCCCCCGGCGCTCGGCTTAACCAGTGTTTCAAGAATCTGCCGAGTGCCCGGAACTCCATCCGCCTCCGGCGGTTTCCAACACTTCATTTTAAGAGTCCATCGCGAAGAAGCTCGATCATGGCCGGAGGCCGGTGCTAATGGGGCACTCGGCAAACAGCCGAGCGCCGGGATGAGTCAGTTATCCACTATGACGCAGGATTTGTTGAAAATGCTGGCCAATGCATAACCGGTTCCTACTTTCAGCCCCCATGTCCATTCCCGAATACCTCGCAGCCGTCGATAAGCTCTACCGCAGCGGCCGCGCCACCGAGCATAGCTATCGCGGCGATCTGCAACGCTTGCTCACGGACCTGTGCAAAGGCGTGGCGGTTACCAATGAGCCGGTGCGCATCGAATGCGGCGCACCGGACTATATCCTCACCAAGCGGCAGATCCCCGTCGGATATATCGAAGCGAAGGATGTTGGGGTGGACCTCGATGCCAAGAGCTTGAAGGAGCAGCTCATGCGCTATCGCAGTGCGTTGGAGAACTTGATCATCACGGACTACTTGGAGTTCCGCTTCTATCGCAACAGTGAGCCTACCACTAGCATCGTCCTTGCGGAGGTGGTCGGCGGCAAGGTGAAGTCCATCCCCGCGAACTTCGAGAAGTTCATTGCGCTCATCACGGACTTCGCGGCGTGGCAGGGACAGACCATCACGAGCGCGAAGAAGCTCGCCAGCATGATGGCCGGCAAAGCCCGCCTACTGGCCGATGTGATCGAACAGGCGGTGAGCAGCGATGAACAAAGCCAAGCGAACACCGACCTGCGTCAGCAGTTGGAGGCCTTCAAGGTGATCTTGATCCACGACATCACACCGAAAGCCTTTGCCGACCTCTACGCGCAGACCATCGCCTACGGCATGTTCGCTGCGCGCTTGCACGACCCCAGCCCGGAAAGCTTCAGCCGCGAGGAGGCCGCCAAGCTGATCCCCAAGAGCAATCCCTTTCTGCGCAAGCTGTTCAACAGCATCAGCGGCAACGACCTCGATACGCGCATCGAATGGATCGTGGATGCGCTGGCGGACATCTTCCGCGCCACCAACATCGATAAGCTCCTCAGTGGCTTCGGCAAGGGCAGCGGCCGTGAGGATGCCTTCATGCACTTCTATGAGGACTTCCTCGCGCAGTACGACCCGAAGCTGCGCAAGAGCCGCGGCGTATGGTACACTCCGGATGCCGTGGTGCGCTTCATCGTGCGCGCCGTGGACGATATCCTGAAGACCGAATTCGGCTTACCGATGGGTTTGGCGGATGCCAGCACCACCCAGATCGAGGTGGACACGCAGATGACGGATAACCGCACCACGACCGGCAAGCGCAAGGAAAAGCGCACCGTGCACCGCGTGCAGGTGCTGGACCCCGCGACCGGCACGGGCACCTTCTTGGCGGAAGTGGTGCGGCAGGTCCACCAAAAGTTCGAGGGCCAACAAGGCACATGGCCGCAATACGTGGAGCAGCACCTCATTCCGCGCCTCAACGGTTTCGAATTGCTGATGGCCAGCTACGCCATGGCCCACTTAAAGCTGGACCTGGTGTTGCGCGACACCGGCTACGACATGGGCCTGCCGCACGGCACGCCCAATGCCAAGAACCTAAGTGCCGAGCAGCAGCGGTTGCGCGTCTTCCTCACCAACAGCTTGGAGGAAGCGCACCCCGATACCGGCACCCTCTTCGCCAGTTGGCTGAGCCAAGAGGCCAACGAGGCCAATGCCGTGAAGCGGGATACGCCCGTGATGGTGGTGCTGGGGAATCCGCCGTACAGCGGCATCAGCACGAACAAGGGCGAATGGATCAGCGGCTTGATCGAGGACTACAAGTATGTGGACGGCGAGCACTTCGGCGAGCGGAAGCATTGGCTACAAGACGACTACGTAAAGTTCATCCGTTTCGGCGAGCACTTCATTGAGAAGACAGGCGAAGGCGTGCTGGCCTACATCAACAACCACAGCTTTCTGGACAACGCCACCTTTCGGGGCATGCGCTGGCACCTACTCAACACCTTCGATAAGATCTATGTGATCGACCTGCATGGGAACAGCAAGAAGAAGGAAGTGGCCCCGGACGGAAGTAAGGACGAGAATGTATTCGATATCCAGCAGGGAGTTAGTATCAACCTCTTCATTCGAACCGGGCAAAAGAAGAAAGGACAGCTTGGCAAGGTCTATCACGCGGACCTCTGGGGAACACGTGAGAGCAAATATGATGTGCTAGCCGGTACGGCCCTCGGCAAGTTGCAGTTGAAGCCTGTAAAGTACAGTGGGCCATTCTTTTTTATGCAGCCGAAGGACGAAGGGGCACTTTCTGAATATGAAACGGGCTTTTCCGTTTCATATCTCTTCGTGAAGCAATAGCGTCGGCTTTGTGAGTGGAAAGGATGTGATCAATATCGGCATGACAAAGGACGAAGTCATGTCGAACATTCAGTTCGTTCGTGATAACGATGAGCAGACAATTCGGAGTCGTTTTGGAATTGGACCAAAGGATGCACGGGATTGGACAGTCCCCACAGCGAAGGCTGACATAGAATCGAATTATACAAGCGAGCGTTTCATACCATGCACCTATAGGCCGTTTGACTTTCGGTTCATGTTCTACACCGGTAATTCGAGAGGCGCATTTGCAAGTCCTCAGCGAAAGGTGATGCACCATTTACAAGCCGGGTCGAACGTGGCTCTGGCCATTCCTCGACAGACTAAGGAAACGCTTGGTGGTCTGGTGGTCAAATACTCCAGTGGACACAAAGTCTTCAGCGCCTACGACATCAACACACTCTTCCCCCTCTATCTCTATCCTGAAACCACCAAGCAGACCCGCGCTGTAGCCCAAGGCGTGCAACCCAATTTGGATGCGAAGCTGATTGAGCAATTGGCCAAGGGCGTGGGCCTCACCTACACCTTCAAACCCGAGGCATTATTCGCCCACGGCAGCGGCAACGAACTAACACCGCTGGATGTGCTGGACTACTGCTACGCCGCGCTTCACAGCCCGACATATCGGGACAAGTACAAGGAATTCCTGAAGAGTGACTTTCCGCGCATTCCGTTCCCCACCGATGCGAAGAAGTTCCGCGCACTGGTGCAACTCGGTGCCAAGCTGCGGCAACTGCATTTGTTGGAGTGGGAGGGCATCGATAGATACATCACCACTTATCCCATCGCAGGCAGCAACGAGGTTACGCGGAAGATGAGCAAGAAGAGCATCGGCTGGGAAGCTACCAAAGCCGGCAAAGGCCGCGTATGGATCAACGACGAACAGTACTTCGATGGCGTGCCCGAAGTCGCCTGGAACTTCTACATCGGCGGCTACCAACCCGCACAGAAGTGGTTGAAGGATCGCCACGGTCGTACACTTACCTTCGATGATATCCGGCACTACCAGCGGATGATCGTGGCGCTAACGGAAACGGGGAAGGTGATGGAGGAGGTGGATAAAATTGGAGTGGTGTAGGTCTTGGGTAATTTGCCAAAGAACCTTGAACGGCCTGAGCCTAAAAGCCGAAAGCCAAATGCGGACCGGCCCGATCAAGGGCCTGAACCCGCCAAGAACCGGAATACGCCTGAATGCCGAATGCGCCAAAAGGCTTTGAGTGCCCGAGGCCACACACAGCCTGAGCCAAGGGAAATCGTCATAATTCTACCGAAACCAAAAGAACCCCGACCAACCAGCCGGGGTTCCTTTCAATATCCAACTATGATCACGCTGCCCGGCGAATCCCGTTCCGCAGGTCCTCCACTTCATCGATCAGGCCTTGGTTCACTTGGGAGGCACGCTTGGCCCTTTTTTCCAACTTCGTCTTGGCCTTGCGAAGCTCCTGCAGCTCATCGCGCATGCTCAGCAACTCATCTTGCTCGGCGGTCAGTGGCAGTTCGGCTTTCGCCAGCAACTCCAGCTGCTTGTTCGCTGTGCGGAGTTGCTCCACCTCGGCCTTCAGTTCCTTGGCGAGCAGCACGAGGTAATAGGCGCGCTCGTACCAGGTCTCATCCGGCTCCAGCGCATGCAGTTCCAGCCGGGCCGGCTTTTTCTTGATGAAGTGAAGGAATTCCATGATGCGGGGTGTTGGTTTGCTGTCTTCGTTGCGTGTTCTTGTTCGTTGCATGCTTATGCCGCGAGTTCGCGCAGTTGGTCCTCATCGAGCTGTGCGCGGCGGAGCAGGTCCTGCCGTTGGCCCTTGGTGAGGGTGGTCCAATGGCGGTTGAAGTCCAGGCGCTCCATCTGTTCCAGCTGGTTGGGGAAGAGGTTGCCGAAGTCCACGAAGGTGCGGATGTGGAAGTAGCCTTCCTCGCGGTGCCATTCCCCCAGGCCCAGGCCGTGGTTCAGGCCGAAGTGCGCCTCCCAGACGCCGGGGCGCATCTCGCGTTCCGGCTCCACGGCATACCAATGGTTCTCCATGAAGAAGGAGCGCAAGCGCTCCACGGGGTTGGCCGTGGGGTCGAAGCGCTCGCCATAGCGCTGGATCACGTGCGGGCCGATGTAGTACCCGGGTCCGCCGGTGCTTACCCACAGGGCGGCCACGCGACCTTTGACATCCTTGAAGTGTACCATGGTATAGGTGCGCAGCCCCTTCGGCCCGTGGACCAGGAAGATCAACCATTGGTTCTTGCCCTTGGGCGAACACCACTCGAGGAGGTGGCCCAGTTCATCGTTGCGGTCGCTGCGGAGGAACTCCTTGCGGAGCCGGCGCGCGGGATCGGTGGTCTTGTTCCGCAGGGCTTGGAAGTCCTTGCGGGCTTCCATCACCATTTCAGGGACGGACATTGTGTGGACGACCATGGCTGTGGGGGTTATGCGACCCGGGCATAAAGGACCTCCGTGTACGGGCTCTCCACTTGGGTGCCGCGCGCTTGTATCCTGAACCTGTGGGGCTGATCGACCCTCCGGTCCTTCATCAACAATTGTGGACGGGTGGGCAGCGCGACCTGATGCCACTCCGTATTTCCCTCCGCATCCACGATCGCTTCCTCCACCTCGTAGAACCTGGAGCCTGGCACATTCCGCCACGTCAGCATCAATTGCCCGGGGCAGCGTGGTGCGGCGCACGGTACCACTGCGCGGTGCATGCAGCTCCGAGATGGGTTCCGGCTGCTTTTGGAGCTTGAAGCCAGCGCTCCGGATCATCTGGGTATCACCCATGCAGACGCTGTTCACATAGCCGGCCAACGCGGTGATCATCCGTGTAATGCGGTCCTCGGCGATGTTCTTGTTGATGATGGCCGACCGCCCACGGTCCAAGGCAAGGATGTTCGCTTCCTTCAGCTCCGCGAGGGCTTGCCCGAATTCCGCCATGCTCGGCGCAGGGTTCGGGAAGTTCGGGTTCCCGCTCATGCATCCATGGATGGCCTTGGCACGGGTCTGCTTCGCCAAGGCGTTCAATCCGCGTAGTCCTGCTATTGCTTTGCTCTTCATCTGGAGGATGTTCTGGTGGCTTGTTACGCTCGTGTCCGGTCAAGGGTTGCATGTGCCCTACCCGGAGCTGCGGATGCGTGCCGCGATCCTGCAGCTGCGTTACATCAGGCCGCGTGCGCAGGGTTGCATTCCGCATGCACACGAACGGCTCTTGCGCAAGCAGCGCATGCAGTTGCACATGCGCTCACACTTCTTGCACGCGCAGGCGCTGGGCCTGCAACCGCACACCCGCTTTCCGCGGATGCACGGGCGTGTATCGCATGTGCATATTCCACCGATGCGGATGCAAACCATTCGATCGCAGCTGCACCTACGTTCCGTGCATGTGCAGATTCTACCACAGCACATGCACATCCGCCTTCTGCGTGTGCCGATCATGACCGTGCCTATGCATTGGTGGCGATCGCATCCGCACTTGCCCGGCCTGCATCCGCAGCAGCAGCCACGGCGTGCGCATCCCCGCTGATCGCACCCGCACTGCCACGTGGTCGGCCATGAAGGCGCTGCGGCCGATGGGCATCGCACCCCTTGCTTTGTTCAGGGGAAAAGCAGGAGCGGGAACGAGGCCGGGGTACGCCTGCCAAGCGATCCAGAACAGGCTTTAGGGTCTTCAGACACCGGATGAGCCGGGCACATACGTCCTAAGCGGAAACACTCCCCTATATTCGCTTTGATGAAAAACCTCCGGGCCTTCTCCCTGATCGGCATCGCGTGCTCTGGATCCCTCTTCGCACAGACCAGCACGAGCGACTGCAACGGCGCCATCCAGCTTTGTGGCGGCGTCTATACGGAACTGTCCGCCCCGCAAGGGTTCGGCAATGTGTTCGAGTTCACGGGGGTCTGCAACCAGAATGCGGAGACCGCCAGCCTGTGGTACACCTTCACGGTGCAGGAGGCCGGCGATCTTAGTTTCGTGCTGGATCCGGCGAGCGATGTGGACGATTATGACTGGGGCCTGTTCAACATCACCAACGGGGGCTGTGCGGGCATCAATGCACAGGACGGTACCTCGCCGGAAGTGGAATGCAACTCCTATGGCCTCATCGGCACCAACGGGAGCACGGGGATCTCCACGGCCAACGGCGGAACGGGAAGCACCAACGGCCCCGGCGACCTGAACGGGCCGGCCTTCAATGCCGACCTCCCGGTACAGGTGGGGCAGACCTATGCCTTGGTGGTGATGAACTGGTCCGGCAGTCCCGACGGTTATACCATCGACTTCACGCAGAGCACGGCGGCCATCTATGACAATGTCCCACCAGTGCCGGTATCGGTCACCACGGATTGTTCCAACCAGAGCTTCGTGGTGCAGTTCAGCGAACCCATCGTCACCAGCACGGTCAGCGCAACGGATTTCACGCTGACCACACCCTCCGGCACGGTCCTCCCGTTCACCTCCGCCACCGGTAACGTTCCGGGGGCGTTCTCGCAGGCGGGCTATACGCTCGGTCTGGGCACGGTCCCCATGGAAGGCGGCACCTACACGCTCACCGTCACCTCCGCATCGGGGAACGTGGAGGACCCTTGCGGCAACATCGTGGTGGAGACCACCTTCGAGGTCCCCATCACCGCGCCCTTCTCCTACACCGTGGATGTCACCCCCGCCTGCAACGGTTCCGGCGGAACACTGCAGGCCACCTACATTTCCGGAGGGACGTCCCCCATCACCTTCACGCTGGGCGGGAACGTGCTCCCCACCGGCACCGCGACAGGGCTCTTTGCCGGCACCTACGTATTGCATGTGGATGATGCCGCAGGTTGCCAGATCCTGGATCCGGTGACCATACCCGACCATGCGATCGATGTGATCATCCCACAGGACCAGGACAGCCTTTCCTGCCGGAACACCTCGATCACCATGGAAGGCGTGCAGGTAGTCCCGGACCAAGCCGTGAACTACGTGTGGACGGCCGTGACGGCCGGTGGCACCGACCCGGCCTTCAGCACTGACGTTTCGCCGACCATCACACAGCCCGGCACTTATACCGTTCTTGTCACTGACACGCAGGATGGATGCACCGATCAAGCGTCCGTGGTGATCCAGATGACGGCCGCTCCCGCCATCGACCTGGGTTCGATCGAACTTCCCAACGTGGTCTCCCCCAATGGCGACGGTAAGAACGATGTGTGGCGGCCCTTCCTGCCCACTGACCCCGACATGGACATCACCACCCTCTTCGACACATACGCACTGACCGTTTACAACCGCTGGGGTCAGACGGTATACGAATCCGGCAGTAACGGCAAGCGTTCATGGAACGCGCGTGATGTGGGCGATGGCACCTATTTCTACACGGTCGCCTTCCGTTCGGAGTGCGGTGCCGTGGTGGATAAGGAGGTCAACGGTTCGGTCACGGTGTTGCGGTAAAGGGGGCTTTCAATTTGTGACTCCATGAACCCCGAGGTGGAATGGTATTTCGACAAGGACACGCAGTGGCAGGATGAGTTCAATGCACTCCGCACCATTGTGCTGGATTGCGGCCTCGATGAAGAGCTGAAGTGGGGCCACCCTTGCTACACGCTCAAAGGAAAGAACGTGGTACTGATCCACGGCTTCAAGGACTACTGCGCGCTGCTGTTCCACAAGGGCGTGCTGCTGAAGGATGACGCGGGCATCCTGATCCAGCAGACGGAGAACGTGCAGGGTGCAAGACAGGTCCGCTTCACCAGCTTGAAGGAGATCAAGAAGCTGGAACGCACCGTGAAGGCCTATATCCACGAGGCCATCGAAGTGGAGCAGGCCGGCTTGAAGGTGCCGATGAAGGAGACCACGGAGTTCGACATGCCGACGGAGTTCGCTGCGCAATTGAAGAAGATGCCGGCGTTGAAGAAGGCGTTCCATGCGCTGACGCCCGGACGGCAACGCGGTTACCTCCTCTACTTCTCCTCCGCCAAGCAGGCGAAGACGCGGGAAGCACGGGTGGAGAAGAACGTCAATCGGATCTTGGACGGGAAGGGGTTGGAGGACTGAGCATTACTGTATCGCACTATTGAGATCTGGAAAACATGTCTCCCAAGAAGCCCTCACCGACCAAGTCCAAAGCAGCGAGCAAGGCCTCGACCTCCGCGCCACTGAAGGCTAAACGAGGACCCGTCGTAGCGAAGCCTGTTAAGCTTCTTTCAGGCGGTAACCCGCAGATCGCGAAGGGCGATGGCGATGCGCCAGTGCAGACCTACATCGCTGCTATGCCCGGCTGGAAACGCAAGGTGGGCGAACAGCTGGACGCGCTGATCGTGCGCGCGCTTCCCAAGGTGCTCAAGGCCGTGAAGTGGAATACGCCCATGTATGGCGTTGAGGGAATGGGCTGGTTCCTCGGCTACCACTGCACAACGAACTATGTGAAAGTGGCCTTCTTCAAAGGCGCATCGTTGCGACCGATGCCGCCCGGCACCAGCACACAGAAGAACGTGCGCTACCTCCACATCCACGAGCAGGATGAACTGGACGAGAAGCAGCTGATGGATTGGGTGAAGCAAGCGGCCAAGTTGCCGGGGTGGATGGCGTAGGCGAACGGCACCCCGCTGTTCACCTTTTGCCCCGCACTCCGATATAGTAGCAAGAAGCAACCTCGCCATGAAACCCTTCAATTTCCTGTTCATTGCCTGTGCCACCCTCCTACTGGCCTGTGGCCAAGATGATGCTACCACCGACAAGGGAGGTGCCGCCAGCGACCTGAACAGCCTACAGGACCGCGTGACCGCCATCACCGGAAAAGCCTACACAACTCCTGTCCGAACCGCTATCCCCGCACAACACGTGCAGGACCCGCAGGATATCGGGAACAGCTCATCCCCTACTACCCCGACGCAAGCAGCCATGCCCGAAACCGGCGGCAAGCGCATCATCACCATCCCGAGCAAGGACTTCAATATGCCGATGGCCCAGTTGGAACTGCCTGCACGCTGGAAGGTGCAGACCTACCCCAATGGTGCCTGGAAAGTGGATGAGGCCGCACTGAAGGTGTGGGACGTCTCCGGCGGCAATTACGCTTTCGGAAACGGTCAAATGGCCCAGATGTACCAACAGTCCGGTGGGTCCATGCGCGCACCGATGGCGCCGGAGCAAGTGGTGTTGCAGGACGCCGTGCCCCGGATGCGGAAGGTCGGGTACGAACTGATCGGCCAGAGCGACGCCCCCGCCATAGCGCAGGCTGAGCAGCGCGGCTTGGAGGGTTTATACTCCATTGGCCAAACACGCAAGACTTGCCGCGCCAACGTGAGCGAGTGGCGCAAAGGCGATCAACGTGTCGCCTTGGTGTTGCACTGGTCCTCCTTTGAAGGCCCGGAAATGGGGAATTGGAGCTACTACTTCACCCAACTGGAAACCCCGGCGGGCCGGTTCGATCAGGAAAAGAGCGCACTGTTGACGGGCCTCGCCAGCCTGCGCTACAACCCCAACTACTTCGCCGCCTATGCACGCAGCGAACAGCAGAAGGAACAGCAGAGCTGGGGCGCGCATAACAACAGGATGCGGGCCAACCAAGCGGCCTTCGACGCCCGGCAACGGGCCCACCGCGAGAAGGTGGATGCCGTGAACAATTCGATCATGGGCACGTGGAACAGCACCAACGCCCGCATGGATCGCCAGCAGAACGCCACCATCAATACCATCCGCGGAGAGCAGGACGCGACCAACCCTTACACCGGCGAGGCCTACAAGATCGAAAGCGGATATGATCGATACTGGATGAACAGCGACGGCCAGTACATCGGTACCAACGATGTGATGTACGACCCGAATGCCGACGCGCAGCACGTGGACCAGTGGCGGCAGGTGCCCACCAAGCCTTAGGCGGAGGTATGCCCTGTGCAAGCGCAACGGGCTTGGGTAATTCCGTTGCCAGGAATAAATTCGCGTGATGAGCACTACCGATCGCATAACAGTTTCCGCCGAGATCGCCAAGCCCGTGGAGCAGGTTTGGGAGCGCTACACCAAGCCGGAGCACATCACGCAGTGGAACTTCGCCTCGCCGGAATGGCATTGCCCGCGCGCCGAGAGCGATCTGCGCACGGGTGGCCGCTTCAGCTCCCGCATGGAGGCCCGCGACGGCAGCATGGGCTTTGACTTTGGCGGCACCTACACGTCCGTAAAGCCGAACGAGAGCTTGGCCTACACCATGGACGATGGCCGCAGCTGCGAAGTGCGCTTCAGCAAGTACGGCAAGGGCACCCGCGTGGATGTGGCCTTCGATGCCGAGAGCCAGAACCCGGTGGAGATGCAACGCGGCGGCTGGCAGGCGATCCTGGAGAATTTCAAGAAGTACGTGGAGGGGTAGGTATCAACGCACGAGCGAGGTCCGATCTCCATCGGACCCGCGCGCGAGTTGGGGCCTCAGGGTCCCGAGGCGGAGACCCTGCGGGAGGGAGCGCCTACTCGCCTACCAAATGCAGGCAGGCGCGCGAAGCTCCCTCAAGCCTTCTTCACGAACTCGCTCTTCAACGCCATCGCGCCGAAGCCGTCGATCTTGCAATCGATGTTGTGATCACCGTCCACGAGGCGGATGTTCTTCACCTTGGTACCGGCCTTCAGTGCTTTGGGCGCTCCTTTCACGGCGAGGTCCTTGGCCATCACCACATCGTCGCCATCGTGCAGAATGTTGCCGTTGGCATCTTTCACCACCGGACCGGCCTCTTCAGCAGCCACTTCTTCCGGGTTCCATTCGTGGCCGCATTCCGGGCACATCAGGCTCTGGCCCGTGGGATAGGCGAAGGCGGAGCTGCATACGGGGCAGGGAGGTGTAGTGGTCATGGGATCGGGATCAAGCGCCAAAGGTACCCTTGTGTCGTAATGCGGGCGATCGCCTGTTGGACAGGGCTTATAGCAGCACTGGATCGCAGTGGATCGCGATCCACTGGATGAATGCCACCATCCACGAATCGGTCCGGGCAAAAGGACCGAACGGGTCGGAGGTTTGGTGTATCCTGAAGAAAACCCGATCACCATGAAACAGTTCGCCGCCATCCTGTCCACGTTCATCTCCGTTTCAGCCTTGGCCATCACCCCGGTAGCCACAAGTATTCCAGTTGCGGTCCCCGCCCCTGCCACGGGCTTTGAGGAGAACAAGGGCCAAGTGGTCCGCACGGACGGGAGCCCGGCGACGGATGTCCGGTTCCGGCTGGCGCAGGGAAATACGCGCATCTTCCTCCTCAACGCTGGCATCGCTTTCCAATTCCAACAGGTGCATTTGCCCGATGGTCTTGCTGAAATGCTCGCAAGCAGCACCGGAGCCCTGGATCAAGATGCACGAATGGAAACGTTGCAGAAGGAGGTCCTTGTGGAATCGTTCCGCATGGACATGCACTTGGAAGGCGCGGACCCCGCAGCACGTATATCCATGGGAGAGCCCAGTACCGACATCATCCATTATTACACCCACAATGCATTGAACGTCCACCGCTATTCCGAGGTCACCTACCACGATGTGTACCCCGGTATCGATTGGGTCCTGCGGACGACGGCGCAAGGCATGAAGTACGATTTCGTGATCCATCCCGGTGCGGACCCGGACCTGATCCGACTTGTTTTCACCGATCAGGAGGAACTGTACGTTGACGAACAGGGCCGACTTGTACACGGGAATCGCATGGGCCGTTTCGTGGAACAGTCCCCAACGAGCTACCAGGTTGATGATGCGGTCGCATCGCACTTCGTGCTTGAAGGGAACACCCTGCGCTTCGCATTGGGCAACTACGATCGCACACGTCCATTGACGATCGATCCGGATCGGATCTGGGGTACGTACTACGGTGGGAATTCCAACGACTATGGCCGTGCCACGGTGGAGGATCCCAACGGCAATGTCTACCTCGCCGGATCTTCGTTGAGCGCGGAGGCCATTGCCTCCGGCGGGCATCAGATCACCTCAGGCGGCAACGTGGATGCCATGCTTGTGAAATTCACCGCTGACGGCACCCGCCTTTGGGCTACGTATTACGGCGGGGGAATGATCGACTATGGATATGGTTGCGATGTGGATGCCAGCGGCAACGTGTTCTTGTCGGGCTATACACAGTCCGCCGACAACATCGGTATGGACGGGCACCAGAACTCGCTTGGAGGGGAAACCGATGGCTTCCTGGTGAAGTTCAATGCCAATGGCGAACGCCTTTGGGGCACCTACTACGGCGGAACCGAATACGACAACTTTTGGAAGTGCAAAGTGGATGCGGACGGCAACGTCTATGGAGCCGGAACCACAGCGTCCAGTTTTGTGATCGCCACGGAGGGTGGTCAGCAGTTCGTAGGTGGGGAAAGGGACGGCTATCTCGCCAAGTTCGCCCCGGACGGTACCCGCTTATGGGGCAGGTATGTGGGTGGCGCATTGAATGATGGAGGTTATGATTGTGCGTTGGATGCACTGGGGAATGTGTATCTGGCCGGGATGGCAAGCTCCGAGAACCTGATCGCTTCGAATGGCCACCAGAACGATCTCGGCGGTGATAATGACGGCTTCCTGGTAAAATTCGCAGCGGACGGCACCCGGCTTTGGGGTACCTACTACGGGGGCACTGGGGATGATTGGGCCTTCTCTTGTGCGGTGGATGGCAATGATGATGTCTACATCGCAGGCACCACGTGGTCCGAAACGGGGATCGCCGATGGAGGCCACCAGAACACCTTCATGGGCGGCTCCGATAATTACGGCGATGTCTTTCTGGTGAAATTCACGCCGGACGGCACCCGTCTTTGGGGCACGTACTACGGTGGTGACGACGACGACGTGGCGTGGTCCTGCACCACGGATGCTTCCGGCAACGTGTATATCGCCGGGGTCACCATGTCCACCATGGGTATCGCAGTGAACGGCTTCCAGAACGAACCGGGCGGAGGACCAAGTGACCAGGACGGCTTCCTGGCGATGTTCGATGGAAACGGGACCCGCATCTGGGGGACCTACTACGGCGGCTCGGATTATTCCGGTCTTGGTTGTGCGGTCGCCGGAAATGGTGATGCATTGTTGACCGGTACCACACGATCCAATAGCGCTGGCAGTATTGCGGAGAACGGCTTCCAGAGCACCAATGGCGGTGGGTGGTGCGATGCCTTCCTGGTGCGTTTTGAAGGGGTCAACACGGGCATCGGTGAACAAGCTTCATCTGGATCCGGCATGGTTTGGCTAGGTCAGGAAGGAAACATGCACCTCTTCAATGTTAGCGAAGGGGGCAGTGGCCAGTTTGAGCTGTACGACGCCACGGGCCAGCTGATCCGCCACATTTCCACGGGATATTCCAACACGAGGCTTTCGATCAACTTGGCAGGAACTGCTCCCGGCATGTACGTGCTACGCCACCAAGATGGCGATCATAGCAGCGTGGTGCGCATCGTGCATCGTTGAGGAACGCACTCCCTTCGCATCACCACGCCGGGCGAACAAAGCGTCCCCCAGGCTCCGGGTCCGCCCCGATCGTCATTCACTGGATGAACACCACCATCCGCTAATCGCGAGGCCAAGAAGGACCATTCTTACTGCAAGTTTGATGTGAACGACCTAAAACCACTTTGAGATGAAGAGCCTCTCCTACCTGGTACCCACAGCAGCTATGCTCTTGTTGACAAGTGCAGCGAGTGCCACCATCCTCACTGTACACAATGATCCGCTGTACAATGCGCAGTACAACAGCATCGGTTCGGCGATCGCGGCTGCCAGTGCTGGTGATACGCTTTTGGTGCACGGTTCGCCGGTGAGCTATGGCAGCTTTACGCTGAGCATTCCTCTCGCGATCATCGGCCATGGGCATGATCCCGTGGTCGGGCCTGCGCCATACTTTTCATCTGTCACGATCAATGCCGAGGCAGCAGGCTGCCTGATCGAAGGGATCTCCTTCGCATACATCTATCAGAACGCCCCGGATGCGATCATCCGCGGATGCAAGTTCGGTACGTTCTTGGACATCTATGGAACAGCGACGGGCAATCTGATCTCCGGCTGTGTGTTCATCAATTGCTATATCGATGTGGATGGCGCGGCCGCCGATCTTGAGATCCGGAACTGCTACTTCAGTCACTCTTCCGCAGGAAACAATTTCCAAGGCGGTAGCGCTACAACCTTGGTACATCACAATGTGTTCGTCCGTACGTATTCCAGCACCTCTACAAGCAATCGCATGTTCCAGGCATCCGGTGCGTTCCCGGTTTTTGCTGACAATGTGTTCTACACGGAAGTGGTCGCAGCCTTCAATCCACAGGATTGCCCCAACTACAGTTTCCAGAGCAACCTGAGCTATTGCACAGCCGGTACGCTTGGTTCACTTGGCCCGAACAACATGGATAATGTAGCCCCCACCTGGAACCTTACCAGCGGCTCACCCATGTTCGACTATGGCGATGACCACAACATGCTGTCGGGCACACCGCTCACGGGTGCAAGCGATGGCGGTCAAGTCGGTGTGATGGGTGGCATCACACCTTTGGACAAGGCGGGCCGTCCGAAGAATATTCCGTTGGTCACGAGTACCGAACTACTTACACCCTACGTACCGGTCAACGGCACCATCGATGTGAACTTCCAGGCCGAGCAGGGACAACCTCAATAGCGCACGGTCATGAAGAACGCGATACTCTTAATGGGTTGCGGTCTCGTCCTTGCCCTGAATGCACAAGCGCAACCGGACCTTCAGGCTGAATACTTCTTCGATGCCGACCCCGGTGTGGGCAACGGCATCCCGCTGGTCATTCCCACCGGTCCTTCGCCCAGTTTGAGCACCACTTTGGACATCACCGGACTTCCCCGCGGCGTTCACCTTTGGTATGTGCGCACCAAGCAGAACGGCGTGTGGGGCCACTACGGCCAGCGACGTTTGTTCTACTTGTGGGAAGCAGGGACCGTATCGCCCGCAACGGACATTGAAGCGGCGGAATACTTCTTCGACTCCGATCCGGGCGCGGGCAATGGTACAGCGCTGGCGGTAACTCCGGGTGGATCGTTGAACGAAAGCCCGCTGATCGATATCACCGGTCTGGGCCCCGGTGTACACCTCTGGTACGTGCGCACAAAGCAGAACGGCAGTTGGGGCTTCTATGGAGAACGCAAGTTGTTCTTCATCTGGGATCCCGGTGAGATCACATTACCGCCAACGGACATTGAGGCCGCCGAATACTTCTTCGATGCGGACCCTGGTGTGGGTAATGGCATCGATCTTCCCATCACTGCGGGAGCATCGCTGAACGAAAGCGCGGTGATCGACATCACCGGGTTGGACGAAGGTGTTCACTTATGGTACGTTCGGGCCAAGCAAGACGGGGTCTGGGGGCACTATGGCGAACGGCGTTTGTTCTACCTCTGGTCCGCCGAGACCGTATCACCTCCCACGGATATCGATGCGGCGGAATACTTCTTCGATAACGACCCCGGTCCGGGCAATGGCACAGCGCTGGCGGTGTCGCCCGGTGGATCGTTGAACGAAAGCGCGGTGATCGACATCACCGGATTACCCGCTGGTCCACACCTGTGGTACGTCCGCACCAAGCAGAACGGCAGTTGGGGCTTCTACGGCGAGCGCAAGCTCTTCTTCATCTGGGATCCAGCCGGGCTGCAGACAGCCACGGACATTGAAGCGGCCGAGTTCTTCATCGACAACGACCCGGGTGTTGGCAATGGCTCGCCGATCACCATCACACCCGGTGCTTCGGCATCAGGGAACGCGCTCATCGACATCACCGGGCTCGCCACCGGACACCATCAATGGAACGTGCGGGTGAAACAGAATGGCAGTTGGGGGCTCTATGGTGATCAGCGGGAATTCTCTATCTGTCCGGAAGATCCGGACCCGGCGATCATTTTCGCCCCGTCCGCTTCATGTACGTCGAGCACATTCACTTTCGATGTGACCATGCCAGCAGGTTGGTCCGGTGATCCGTTCTGGGTGATCAACAATGTGAACGCACAGGCCGACACGCTGAGCGCGGGTGAGAGCTTCACCTTCGGTCCGTTCAATACCGGCACGGAACTATTATTCACCAGTGGAAGTGCGCTTGATCCCAATAGTTGCACCAAGCAGTACCGTGCGGTATTAAGCTGCTGGTACGAGGATGCGGATAACGATGGCTTCGGCGACCCGCTCAGCAGCGTCGTTGCCGTGGATCAACCCACCGGCTATGTGGCCGATGACAGCGACAACTGCCCAAGCGACCCCAACAAGATCGACCCGTTGATCTGCGGTTGCGGCATAGCGGATGTTCCAACCACTTGGTATGACGACTCGGACGGGGACGGTTTCGGCGACCCGAACGTTAGCCAACCCGGCTACACCTGCATCCAGCCCGCCGATTTCGTGGAGGACAACACGGATGACTGCCCGTCCGTCTTCGGTTTGATCGGCGATGCCTGCGACGACCTGAACAGCTATACGATCAACGATACGCTCGATGCAACGTGCACTTGTGTGGGAACACCCAGTACCGTGGTGTCCGTCCGCATGATCCTGGAGGGTGCGTACGACGTAACAACGGGGTTAATGAAGGACTCCCTCCGCATGCTCCCATCTTTCCCATTGACCGACCCCTACCCCACTCTTGGTTATGTGCATGTTGGACCGAACAATGATGGGGCGGTCGCACCCGCCGTACTGGCGGTGACCGGAGAAGATGCGATCGTCGATTGGGTGGTGGTGGAATTGCGGGATGATGCCTCTCCAACCAACGTTGTTGCCAGTCGAAGTGTGTTGCTACAGCGCGATGGTGATGTGGTCGAGTTGGATGGTGTTTCCCCGATCGACCTCAAGATCATCGGTGGAGACCTTCACGTGGCCGTACGGCACCGGAACCACCTCGGTACGATGACGTTCGATGCCCTGCCGTTGAGCCCTGTAAACACAACGGTGGATCTGACCACCCTGGCACTTGCGACCTATGGCACCGAAGGGCGAAAGAGCATTACGGGGGGCTTCCCGACCGAGGCACTCTGGGCCGGTGATGTGAACTTCGATGGCACCACCAAGTACACCGGCACGCAGAATGACCGTGATCCGATACTGATCATCATAGGCGGCAACATCCCCACGAATAGCGTGATCGGCTACCTGCCGGAGGATGTGAACATGGACGGAAAGGTGAAGTACACGGGCTCCGGAAACGACCGCGATCCCATATTGGTGAACATTGGTGTAGCGGGGACCACAGGCACTCGTGTTGCCCAACTACCTTGATCACTGGCCAATGAATTACCGGTCCGCCCGACCAAATTCACGCTCCTGCCTACATTGAGCATGGAACATGGAGGTAGATATGCGAAGGCCCTATACGATCCATCCTGCTGATCGCGGTCCTCTTGTCCGTGGCACCGGGAACCTTCGCCCAGACTGAAGGGAGCAGCGAATTCAACCTGACCGCATTTCCCTTCGGGACCGGTAACATCACGGAACCCGTGGACCTGATGGTGGATGGCAATGGGTACGCCTGGTTGCTGGACCAGCACGCCATTTACTGCTTCCTTGGCCGATCACCGGTGCGGATCCATGACCTCAACTCCAGCGCGAAAGTGCAGCGCTGGCAGGGGGTCACCAAGGATGCGATGACCGTTCAAACTTCAGGGGAAGCGATCGTTCTGGCCATCCCCGGACCCGAGCATGGTGCCGATGGGGTCATCCTCAGCGACCCGAATGCGCTGCGGACCCTCCACCTGCCCGACGGCCGCGAGGTCCAATTGACGGACACCGGCAGTTTGGTGATCAGGGATGCCGACCGGACCACCGTCCAATCACTAACGATTGAATACCACTCGAACCGGTTCGCATTGATCCCCGGCGAGCACGGCCGCATGGTGTTCGACCCACGGAACGGCATCTGGATCCTGGGCCGGAACGGAATGATGCTGGCCAGTCATCTGGAACCGGTTTTCAGAACGATCGATACGCCGATGCCGCTAGGCAAGATCGTACAGGTAACGGAGGACAATGCCATCGATCGCCGCTTTGTGTGGTCGAGATCACTGGGGTTGTTGGTCCAGGAACTCAGCACGGGCAGGTTCATCAAGTTGATCACCCATGACGCCACCGGGGAGCGTTTGGGAGGGACCAAATGGAGGGTCGTCCACGGCCGGCATTATTTTCACGGTGACCACCGCATCTACCGGTACGACCCCGGTAGGGACAGCATCATCACCATTCTCGACCTTCGGAAGGTACTGCCCGGGAAAGGTGGTGCCTTGCGCATCAACGACTTCGAGGTCAATGAGGAAGGGCGGTACTTCTACATGGGTACGGAGGACAACCTGCTCTTCACGTTCGACCTATTGGGCAACAGGATCGTGGTTCGCGAGGTGAAGCCACCGGGTACGTTCTCCGGGATCAACTTGATCCTGGGGACGGCTCCCTTCGGAAAGGGCCGGGTGTTGATCATCGCCGAGCATGGACAATTCCTGGCCGAAGGCTTGGACGATCCGGTACGGCCTGCTCAGGAGGATTGGCCGTCCATGCAGTTCGGCCCCAATTTCCGGGGTTCCGATGCGACGGTGATCGGTGACACCTTGGTGATCATCTCCAGTTTCTCCGATGGCCTGTTCGCGTACAACATCCCAAAGGATTCCCTCTACAGACCTGTCGGGGCTGATATTGACGAAGTATTGATCTCCGACATCTTCCGGGACGGGCTAGACCACATCTACGGCACAAGTCGCAAGGGCCTGCTGATGTACAACGTCCGCGACAATACGCTCAGGCTGCTGAACGACCGGCAGGGCCTGCCCTTGGACAACCTGTTCTATCGCTACATGAGCAACGGTGCGCCGGGCGAGATGTTCCTCGGCCTCACCGACCGCTATGTCCGCTTCACCACCGCCGATCTACAGCGCAGGAACACGAAGAACCTCTTCATTGAGCGCACGGAGGTGAACGGGCGACCGGTCACGGCCCCGCCCTACCGCCCACTCGGCAGCACCCTCCATCTGAACTACCTCCAGAACAACCTCGAAATAGGCCTGGGCACCCCGCTCGTGTCGGGTACACCGTTCAATTCATTCTTCGTCCGCTTGGCCGACAGGCAGGACCAGGTGGAGTTTCATGAGGCCCGGGACCTGATCCAATTGACCGCCTTGGCACCCGGCCGGCACCGGATCCAACTGGCATTCACCAAGTCGGGCCCCTACACCGACCTGCTCACCGTGGATATCGCCCCACCCCTGTGGCGGACCTGGTGGTTCATCGCCCTGCTCATCGCCCTGCTCATCGCCGCTGGCCTTACGATCCTGCTGTTCCTGTTCAGGGCGAGGCTCAAATACGTCCGGCATGAAGCACGCATGAAGGCGGAATTCGATACGCGCATCGCACAGTTGGAGCTGAGCTCGCTTCGCGCGCAAATGCACCCCCACTTCATCTTCAACAGCTTGAACTCCATCAAGAGCTTCATCGCGGAGAACGAACCGCGAACGGCAACGCGCTACTTGAACAAGTTCTCACAATTGATCCGTTCCATCCTGAACAATTCGCGCCATGCCCGCGTGGACCTGCGAAGCGAGCTGAAGGCACTGGAACTCTATCTGGAACTCGAGCAGATGCGCTTCGAGGGATCGTTCGAGCGGTCGATCACCGTGGCTCCGGACATCGACCAGGAAGTGATCAGCATCCCTCCGCTCATCCTGCAGCCCTACGCTGAAAATGCCATTTGGCACGGGCTGATGCACAAGGAGGGCAACCGGAAATTGGAGGTGGAGATCAGCAGAAGCAACGGGATGCTCCATGCCACCGTACGCGATAACGGTATCGGTCGATCGGCCGCACAGAAGCTCAAGACCCGATCGGCCACGAAGCACAAGGGACTGGGTATGGACATCACCTCGGAGATCATCCAGCGGACCCACGATGACGGAACCACCGGCGTGGTGATCAAGGACCTCGTCGATGCCCAGGGCGATCCCTCCGGCACTGAAGTTCACATCACCATACCCATAGAACCACGGCCATGAGCAAACTACGCGCATTGATCATCGATGATGAGGCCGGTAGCATCAAGGCACTGGAATGGGAACTGCAAATGTTCGCCGATGCCGTGGAGGTGATCGGCTCGGCACAGGACCCGCAGCTCGGACTTCAAATGCTCCGGTCCGACCCGCCGGACATCCTCTTTCTGGACATCGAGATGCCCGGCATGAACGGCTTCGAACTGCTGGAGAAAGCAACGCCCTTCCATTGCGACGTGATCTTCACCACCGCGTACGACAAGTTCGCGGTGAAGGCCTTCGAGGTGAGCGCGATCGATTACCTGCTCAAACCCGTGGATGAGGAAGAGCTTGGGCGGGCGTTGCAAAAAGTGCGCGAGAAGAGCGGCCTCGGAACGATACAGCAACGGCTGGAACTGTTGATGGCCACCCTGAAGCAGAAGGACCCGAACCTCCGCACGATCGTAGTGCCCACGTTGGAAAGCCTTGAATTCATGGAAGTGGACGGCATCACGCGCTTCGAGGCCGATGGCAACTATACCCGGATCCACGTTGCGGATGGAAAGCCCTTGCTCGTCAGCAAAACGCTGAAGACACTTGAACTGATGGTGGAGGGCATGGGCTTCTTCCGCATCCACAATTCGCATCTGGTGAATGTGAAGTTCATCAAGAAATTGATGCGCGGCGATCCCGGAACGATCGTGATGAAGGATGGTACGGCGCTGCCCCTTTCCCGGGGAAGGAAGGGGGATCTTCTAGATAGCCTTTGAGGGTTTACGGGGACTCAGCCCCCCCGTGGGGCGGGAGACCCTGAGGAAGCAGCTTCATCGTTCAAAACGACGATCTTCGTTGCATGGAACGCAACCAGCTCATCGATCAACTTGAGCGTCATGGCGAGGTCTTCCTAGCCATGCTCAATGGCCTTACGTCCGAAGAGATCCACTGGAAACCGGCGCCCGACAAGTGGTGTGCGCTGGAGGTCATCTGCCACCTGCACGATGAAGAGCGCGAAGATTTCCGCGCCCGCCTGAAGCATGTGCTGGAAACGCCGAAGGAGACGATGCCCCCCATCGATCCGGCGGCATGGGTCGCCGAGCGCAGCTACATCAAGCAGGACCTTGCTTCGGTGCTGGCGAAATTCCTCCAAGAAAGATCACGGTCCATCATTTGGTTGCGCGGCTTGACCGACGCTCCTTGGAGCAATGCCTACATGCATCCCAAGGTGGGACCCGTGAGTTGCGACCTCTTGCTCACCAACTGGGTGGCGCACGACCTGCACCACATCCGGCAGTTGGTGAACCTGCAGTACGTATATCTTGCATCACATTCCAAAGTTCCCTTGGACTATGCGGGAACTTGGTAACTCTTTCCACCAAACCCATCGCCCATGCCCCCCATCCTTCGCAATATCCTCGCGGTCATCGCCGGTCTCTTCGTCGGCGGCTTGGTGAACATGGGCCTGATCATCCTCGGCGGAAAGACTCCTTCCACCACCGGCCGGGGTGGACGTGAACGACATCGCGAGCATCAACGCGCACATCCGGGAATATTCGTTGCTCCAGCTCATGGCGCCCTTCATCGCCCATGCGGCGGGCGTGCTGGTCGGCGCATTCCTCACGGTAAAGATCGCGGCATCGCGGCACATGATACTCGCACTTGTGATCGGTGCATTCTTCCTACTGGGCGGCATCATGGCCGTGCGCATGATCCCTAATTCACCGCTGTGGTTCAGCGCACTGGACCTCCTTGTGGCCTATATCCCCATGGCCTGGCTCGGCTATCGGCTGGCTGCGAAGAGGGCTTGAGCGCCGTTACTTCTTCGCCTGCGGATAGAGCCGCTCGAACGCCCTGTACACCCCACGGTGCAGCAAGGTGGCATGGGTTTCCTTCGGGAAGTATTCGTAGGTGCATGCAAGTCCCGGCTTTCCATACTTCTTGAACGCGCTTACCACCTGCCCCACCTGCTTCTTCATCATGCCCTCGTTGCTTGCCGATGCGATAAAAATGCGTTTGTGAAGGTCGTAATGGGCCTTTACCCACGCTTCCGCACTGGCGGCAAGCGCGCCGTTGTTCCACCAAAGGCTAGGACCGACCAGGATGTAGTCATCGAACAGCTCCGGCTTGGTGAAAAGTACTTCCATGGCCAATAGTCCGCCCAAGGACTGCCCGATGATGGTGCGATGACCGGAGGTGCGGTAGTGTTCCTTCACCATCGGTTCCACTTCCTGTTGCAAGAAGCGGATGAAGGAAGCTGAGCCTCCAGCCGTGGGATTCCACACCATGTCACTGTCGCCTTGCGTAGGCGATGTGTAATTGTGGTAGCGTGACTTGCCGTTGTTGGCGATGCCCACTACGATGCTCTTGGGAAGCAGGTCGTACATGTTCATGAACTGCGCCAAGCCGGCGATGTGCGGGAAGTCCTCATTGGCGGAACCGTCCAGCACATAGATCACCGGATAGCTCAAGGTGCTGTCTGCGTAGCCATCGGGCAGGTACACGTTCAGTACGCGCTCCTGGTCCAGGGCCTCTGAATGGAACGTGAGCACTTCGCCGAAGATGAACGGACTTTCCTTCGCCTGTGGCAGCGGCCGCGTAAATTGACCGAACAGGGAGAAGGAGATCAGCAGGAAGGGAAGCAGCAGGTAGCGCATGTACCAAATATCGCTATCACCGGTGAAAGCATGAGTAGTATAAAAATGCGCCCCCGACCTTTGTTGCACCATGCCCAAGCAAGTCAGCATCGCTTCCTCCACCCTCGCCTTCCTCAAGGACCTTGACAAGCACAACGAACGCGAATGGTTCCTCGCGCACAAGGAGCGCTACCAAACAGCCTTGGAGAGCATGCGGGATTTCGCTGATGCCTTGATCGAGCGGATGAACCGGCACGACCGCATCGAAACGGCAGATGGCAAGAAGGCCCTACAACGCATTTACAACGACCAGCGCTTCCACGATCGCCCACCTTACAAGGCGCGTTTCGGCGGCGGCCTGGCGCGGGTGAAACCGGCCTTACGTGGCGGCTACTATTTCAGCATCAAGCCCGGTGCCTCCTTCATCGCCTGTGGCTTCTTCGATCCGGAAGCGGCCGACCTGAAGCGTCTCCGCATGGACATCCTGTACGACCATAAGACATGGGAACGGCTGCTGAAGGCCAAGGTGCTGCGCAGCCATTGGGGCACGCTGGAAGGCAAGCAGTTGAAGACCGCACCGCGCGGCTTTCCCAAGGACCACCCCGCCATCGAGCTGCTTCGGCGCACGCAATTTCTCTTCCGGCATCCCTTTACCGACAAGGAGGTGCTTTCGCCCGGCTTCGTAGTTGCCGTGAACGCCAGTTTCAAAACCGTGCGTCCCTTGTTCGACCACATGAGCGAGGTGCTTACCACGGACGAGAACGGGAACCCGTTTTAGGCAACGATCAGTTTTGCGCGCCGAACGCTTTGCGCAGCTTCGGATCAACGGCCGTCGCGGTCTTCACGGAACTTGCTTCATCCACCTCCTGCTCGGTGGTGTTTCCCACCAGCGTGTTCGCGTAAAGCGTCAAGGTGGCACCGCCCAGCACAACCTTGTCGCGGTGCAGCACGAAGGCCTTCGTGTTCCCGGTGAAGGTGCAAGCATCCACGTCCAGCTTGGCACCGTCCGAACCGCGCATGGCTGTTGCGTTGTTGGTGAACTGGCAGCCTGTGACCAGCACCTCGCTGGCCCGGCCCGCACGCAATGCGGCGAATGGCAGATCGGCGAACGTGCAGCCGCGCACCAGCATGTGCGAGGCGCGCAGGCCAAGTCCCGTGCGGGTCTTGGCATCGCCGCCGCCAGCAGGTTGAATGAAGGCACAGCGCTCAATGGAACCACGTACCTCCGAAAGGTCCACGTATCCATGTCCCGCACCGGCCACATAACAGTCGCTCATCGCCATGGTGCCCCGCCGCTGGCTGATGGAAGCATCCCCGAAGGTGGAGCCGATGCTGCAATGGTCCATGCTGACCTCGGCACTGATGAAGCTGAGCATGCCGCCATGCCGGATGCCGTCCAACAGCAGGTCGCTGCCGCCGCTCATGCGCAAACCCCTGATGCGGACACGTGTGGCGCCGGTGCCGTTCACGGCGATGGAGCCGAAGGGCAGCGCATCGTCCATGGGCCGTATGAAGACGGGATTGAGCTCCGTGCCACGCATGTGCAGCTCACCGTGAACCACCACGCTCACACCGGGTGCAATGAACCAGCGGGTGCCGCGCTCCAGCACCAACGCCATGCCCTTCGGCAGCACGAGGTCATGATCAATGACGTACTTGCCGCGCACAAAACGGATGGTGTCGGGGTCCGTGCGGAATGCCTTCAACCAGGGGTCCAACGGAATGGTGGCAATAACAGGTGCCGTGGTGGCCGCGCCGATGAAGCCCGCCGTGGCCGGATGGAACAGGCGCTGCATGAACTGCTCGCGCGTGTGGTCCACCTCCGCCTGCACCAGGCCGATGTTACGGCCGTTGGCCAATACGGGCACCGCTGCGGAATCAATGGCGAGGAAGCGGGCTGCCCATGCCGCACTGTCCCCGTGTAGGTGATCAGCCAGCCGGGCAATGCGGGACTGGTTATTCGTGGTAGCCTGTACGCTGTGGAAGGCCTTGGCAACAGGGCCGTCCGTTCGTGCGATATCCATGCCGAAGCGCATGCGGTAGAGCGGCAGCACCCGGCCCGAGACGCGGTCATACAGCGCTCCGGCATCACCGTTGAGCAGATCGGCCCGTTTTTCCGCAAAGGCCAACAAGCCCAAGGCCGCGGTGGCGGAAGTATCGAAACGTTCCGCGTGCATCGGTTGTTTTACAGCGTTGCCCAACGTATCGCCGACGGCGGTGGTAGACCGTCCGTCAGGGGCCACTGTGCCATCCTCTCCCACCAATGCCATCGCCAAGGGCTGATGCTTCAGCAAGTAGTCGGGCGTGACCCGCTCCTGCGCCAAGAAGGGGCCGAGTTTCTTTCCATCGCGTTCCACTTGGACCAACGCGGATCCGGGCGCAATGATGTCCAAGGAATCGGCGATGGCTTGGGCGTAAAGCGCTTCCAACGAGCGCAGGTCCGCAGGTACCAACGCCATGGAAGTGGTGCCACGGAACGGGCGTTCTTCCGGAAATATCAAGGCGATCCCGCCCACGACCGGCGTACCCTTTGCGTTCACCACCAGAGGCATGATGGTGGCCGCCGCTTCATCCTTTCCCGCGCTCAACGTCACCCTCCCTTGATCCCCGCCGGTTAGCGTGAAGACTTCCGCATGACCTTGCACATGTTGCCCGGGCCTGCGGTCGAAGAGGTGTTGATAGGCCATCACCTCCTCCTTGCCAATGCCCCACGGCCAATGTGCCACCATCCTGTCATAGGGCAACAGGGAGAAGAGCACGAATAGCGCCACGGCGGGCACGGCGAGGCCGAACAACCATGATTGCACGGTGGTCCTGGAGCGTTTAGCCTTTCTCATGCGGTGCGGTGGCTATCCCGGATCATCGCTTGGCGACAGGGCTTAGCATGAACACGAGCAGGGCCACCACCGTAAGCACCAAGGCACTGAGGATCAGTCCGAGGCCCAGCAGCGTGGCGATCAACATGAAGGGCAGCACCAGTCCACGACCGTTGTCGTTCCGATCGAAGAAGCCCGCGACGATCACGGCGAAGGCGATCACCAAAGGCTGCCACCATTCCTGGTGAAAGCTGCGGACCAGCAGGGCCAAACCGAACGCAACGGTCAAGATCGGTAAACGCAGCAAGGGGCCACGGTCATGGGCCCGATAGCCCCGGTTATAGGCCCAGCCCACTACGGCAAGGGCCACGATCAACTGGACGAGCAGCACGACAACATCCCCCGTGCCCGCAGGAAAAAACCGCCACCATTGGTCCATCTGTTCGCGCATAGTGGCGAATTTCAGGGACACGGGCGTGGTGCGGGACCGTAGTAGGCGGCTTTCGCCAACAATGCACCGTGAGTAACCGGCGCAAGGTCAGAGATAGCGTGCCATCCACGTGTTCCGCAGCGGCGTGCGGAAACGTGCGTCCAAGTCGGCTTTCGTGGCCACCAGATCATCAAAGACGATGGTGTCGGCGGTGATCTCCCCGGTCTTCAACAGGTCCTCCACTTCGGGCACGCGGCACGAGCGGATGGCGCCGTCCTTTTCATAGAGCACCACCATGCGATCGGTCAGGCTGAGGCCCAAGTCATTTTCCAGCCGCTTGATGAACTGGACGGATCCGTCAACGCTGCCACCACAGATCACCATGTCCGCCAGGTCGGCGACGATGACCACAAAATGGTCGTGTAGCACCCCGAAGGCCGTCCGTACCTCTTCGCCGTGGGAGACCCATGAATCCGCAAAGGCTTGCCCCTGCTTGCTGATCGCAGCCGATCGCTCCGGGGTGAAGGCAACGGCGCTCTTGTACATCCATACCCTGGAATGGGCAGGCATCGTGGCAAGTGTCGGTTTTGTGGTCTGAGCTTCCATGGGGCAAAGGTCGGCATCACCGGCCATCACATTCAAGAAATGGACTTGGGCGCTGACGGATAGATTTGGCGCCTTCGATCGTCCACCAACGACATCTTTCAACATGAACCGCATCCTCCTTTTCGCTTTCGGCGCGCTCACCCTCCTCCCCCTCTCTACCACCGCGCAGAACGAGGCATTGTGGCTCCGCTACCCTGCCATTTCGCCGGACGGCAGCTCCATCGTCTTCAGCTATCAGGGCGACCTGTGGCACGTTGATGCTTCCGGAGGAACGGCCTCCCTGCTCACCACCAACGAAGCCTATGAGCATTCACCGGTTTGGTCGCATGACGGCAAATGGATCGCCTTCGCCAGCGATCGCCATGGCAATAACGACGTGTTCATCATGCCGAGCTCAGGCGGCCCGGCCACGCGGCTGACCTACCACAGCGCCAACGATGTCCCCAGCGACTATACGCCGGACAACTCCGCCGTCCTTTTCAGCAGCAACCGCCTGTATAGCGCAGCAGACCGGCAGTTCCCCAGCGGTCGCTTCGGGGACCTGTACCAAGTGCCCGTGGGCGGTGGTGAAGCCCTGCGCGTGATGCCCACCGCGGCCGTCAATGCGAGCTATGGCCCGGACGGGACCACCATCGTCTACCAGGACATCAAGGGCTACGAGAACAATTTCCGCAAGCACCACACCTCATCGGTGACGCGCGACATCTGGACGTATGACGTCAAGGACAAGCAGTACGCACAGATCAGCACCTTCAACGGTGAGGACCTGAACCCGGTCTTCAGCCCGGACGGCAAGCAGATGTACTTCCTCAGCGAGGCGAAGGGCTCCATGAACGTGTTCCGCACAAGCATTTCCGGAGGACCTTCCACGCAGATCACCTTTTTAGACAAGGACCCTGTGCGCTACCTGTCCATCAGCACCAACGGAACGCTGTGCTTCGCCTTCCGCGGCGCCTTGTACACCATGGCAACAGGGGCAGCCCCGCAACGCATCAACGTGAGCACCGCAACCGACAGTAGGTACGTCGCCGAGAAGACCATACCCGTGAAGGGCGATGCATCGGAGATCGAACCTTTCGCCGAACGGCAACGAAGTGGTCTTTGTGCATCGCGGCGAGGTCTTCGTCACTTCGGTGAAGGAAGGTACCACACGCCGCATCACCGACACGCCGGAGCAGGAGCGCTCCGCCAGCTTCAGCCCGGACGGCCGCAGCATCATCTACGCCAGCGAGCGCAATGGCAGCTGGGACCTCTACCGGTCCTCGCTCACACGTACATCCGAAAAGCAATTCTTCAATGCCACGGTGCTGAAGGAGGAAGCCGTGCTGGCCACGCCCGCCGAGGAATTCCAGCCCGTCTTCTCGCCCGACGGCAAAGAGGTGGCCTACCTCGAGGAACGCACCACCGTGAAGGTGCTCAACATCGCCAGCGGGAAAGCGCGCACCATCCTACCAGGCGACCGCAACTACAGCTACAGCGACGGCGATCAATACTTCTCTTGGTCACCGGACAGCAAGTGGCTGTTGGTGGAATTCTTGCAGGGCAACCAGTGGATCGCGCAATGTGGCCTTGTGAGCGCTTCGGGGGATTCCCCCGTGGTGAACCTCACCAAGAGCGGGCACGGCGGCGCACACCCCAAGTGGGCACTGGACGGCAAAGCGATGCTCTGGTTCAGCGGTCGCGACGGCATGAAGAACCAAGCCAGCTGGGGAGGCCAGGAGGATGCGTACGCCATGTTCTTCACGCAGGCCGCGCTGGACACCTTCAAGCTGAACAAGGAGGAATACGAATTGCTGAAGAAGGAGAGCGGGGACACGGATCCCGCGGACAAGGACGGGAAGGGAGGTAAAGAGGGTAAGGGAGGTAAGGGAGGTAAAGAGGAGAAGAAGGATAGCACCGTTGCGCCATTGAAATTCGAACTGGACGGCATCGAGAACCGGAAGGTGCGCCTCACCATAAACTCCTCTGATCTGGCGGACGCGGTGCTTTCCAAGGACGGCGAGAAACTCTACTACCTTGCTTCCTTCGAGAAAGGCTATGACCTCTGGGAGACGAATGTGCGCAGCAAGGAGACGAAGCTGCTGGTGAAGATCGGCGCGGAAGGCGCGGGCAGTCTGGAGATGGACAAGGAGGGCAAGAACCTTTTCTTCCTCAACAACGGCGGCATCTCCATGGTGGACCTGGACAACGGCGAGGTGAAAGGCGTGGGCATCAATGGCGAGATGACGCTGAACACCACGGCCGAACGCGACTACCTCTTCGAGCATGTATGGCGGCAGGTGGTAAAGAAGTTCTACGTGAAGGACCTTCAGGGCACGGACTGGGAATACTACAAGAAGGAGTACGCGCAATACCTGCCGTACATCAACAATGACAATGACTTCGCCGAGTTGCTGAGCGAGATGCTGGGCGAGCTCAACGCGTCACATACCGGTGCCTACTACCGGGACCGCGATCCGCAGGGTGACGCCACGGCACATCTGGGTCTGTTCTATACCAACGACACCACCCCGGGGCTGACCATCGCCGAAGTGATGGAGCGTTCGCCCGTGATAAGAGCGGGTTCGAAGATCAAGGCCGGTACGGTGATCGAGAAGATCGACGGACAGACGATCTCCAGCAAGGAAGATCCCGCCCGGCTGCTGGACCGCAAGGCGGGGCGCAACACGCTGCTCTCCCTCCTCGACCCCAAGACCGGCAAGCGTTGGGAAGAGACCGTGAAGCCTATAGATAGCGGCGAGGAGAACGAACTGCTCTACCACCGCTGGGTAGAGCGCAACCGCGATGCCGTGGACAGCATCAGCGGGGGCCGCGTGGGGTATGTGCATGTGAGCGGAATGAACAACGACAGCTACAAGACCGTGTACGAGGAGGTGCTCGGCAAGTACTACGGCAAAGACGCACTGGTCGTGGACACCCGCTTCAACGGCGGCGGCTGGCTGCACGATGACCTCGCCACATTCCTCGGCGGCCACGTCTACATGCACCTACAGCCACGCGGACAGGACCTCGGCACAGAGCCACAGTTCAAATGGACCAAGCCCAGCGTGGTACTGATGAACGAATCCAACTATTCGGACGCGCACATGTTCCCCTTTACCTACAAGGCGCTCGGCATCGGCAAACTGGTGGGCATGCCCGTGCCCGGCACCGGCACCGCCGTCTGGTGGGAGCACCTGCAGAACGGCGTGATCTTCGGCATCCCGGAAGTGGGCATGGTGGACAACAGCGGCAAATTCTTGGAGAACCAAGAGCTGGAACCCGATGTGATGCAGGCCGCTGAACCCGGGTTGCTCAGTACGGGCACGGACCAGCAGATCGGTGCGGCGGTGAAGACAGTGCTGGAGGGAACAAAGTGACCTAGCTTGCTCTGGTCCGATAAATATCGGATCTGGGCCGGGGTCTCAAAGATCTCCCGCCTCCGCGATCAGCTCCGCGACGTCCTTCACCACGACGCTGCCTTCCTTGTTGAAGTGTTTCACGCCGTCGGTCATCATGGTGTTGCAGAACGGGCATCCGGCTGCGATGATGTCGGACCCGGTGCCAATAGCCTCTTCGGCACGCTCCACGTTCACCTCCTTGTCGCCCGGTTCGGCCTCCTTCCACATCTGCGCGCCGCCTGCACCGCAGCACAGGCCTTTCTCCTTGCTGCGCTTCATCTCCACCAGTGCGGCGTCAAGCTTCAGCAGCACCTCGCGCGGAGCCTCGTACTCGCCATTACCGCGACCTAAGTAGCACGGATCGTGGAAAGTGATGCGCTTGCCTTTGAAACTGCCCCCGTCCACGGTGATGCGCCCTTCCTTCAGCAGCGCGTTGATGAACTGCGTGTGGTGCATCACCTCGTACTCGCCGCCCAGCGCAGGGTATTCGTTCTTGATGGTGTTGAAGCAGTGCGGGCACGCGGTGACGATGCGCTTCACGCCGTAGCCGTTGAGCACGGTGACGTTCTGCAGTGCCTGCATCTGGAACAGGAACTCGTTTCCGGCACGCCGCGCGGGATCTCCGGTGCAGCTCTCTTCCTGCCCCAGCACAGCAAACTTCACTTTCGCAGCATTCATGATGCGCACAAAGGCCTTGGATATTTTTCTTGCACGATCGTCGAAGGAGCCCATGCAACCCACCCAGAAGAGGACCTCGGGCACTTCTCCGCTGGCCGCGTAGTCGGCCATGGTCTTCACTTTGACAGGTTCGCTCATTCCTCGGTCCACTTCATGCGTTGATCAGGCCCGAAAGCCCATGCGGCCCCGTTGTTCTCCACCGTGGTGAACATGGCGTTGAGCTCTTGGCGCGCCTTGCTTTCCTCCATCACTAAGTAGCGGCGCATGTCTACGATGATCTCCACCGGATCGATGTTCACCGGACAGGCCTGCGTGCAGGCGTTGCAGGTGGTGCAGGCCCAAAGCTCTTCCTCGCTGATCCGGCTGAACAGGCTCTTGCCATCGTCCTCCCACTTCCCTTTGGCGTCGATCACCTTGCCCACTTCTTCCAAACGATCGCGGGTGTCCATCATGATCTTCCGCGGACTGAGCAGCTTGCCGGTGATATTGGCCGGGCATTCACTGGTGCAACGCCCGCACTCGGTGCAGGTGTAGGCGTCCATGAGGCTCTTCCACGTGAGGTCGAAAACGTCCTTGGCACCGAAGTGCTCGGGCGGAAGACCGTTCGCGGGTTCCGCAGGCGGGGCGGGCGGCGGAATGGACGGGTCCAGCATGCTCTTCACCTCCGCCGACACGCGCGGCATTTCCGACATCTCCGTCTTCGGCCTCAGCTTGCTGTACCACACGTTGGGGAAGGCCAGCAGGATGTGGAAGTGCTTGCTGTACGGCAGGTAGTTGAGAAAACCGAGGATCCCGATGATGTGGAACCACCAGCAGGATCGTTCGATGCCGATGAGGGTGGAAGGTGCGAGGCTGCCAAAGTGGAAGAGTTGTGCAAGGTGCGCGCTCATGGGGAACGCTCCGGCCACGATGTAGTGCTCCGCACCCATGCCTTGCAGCGTGTGGTCTGCCGCGTTCATCAGCAGGAAGGCCGACATCAGAAGGATCTCGAAAGTGAGGATGAGGCCGGCGTCCGTGCGGGGCCAGGCCGTCATCTCCGGCATCCAGAAACGCTTGATGCGCAGCATGAAGCGCCGGATGAGGAAGATCGCGCAGCCCAACCACGTGAGCACCGCGAGGATCTCGAAGCTGCCAATGAGGAAGTCATAAAAACCGACGAGGAAGCTGAGCACGCGGTGTGTGCCGAAGATGCCGTCGACGATGATCTCCAGCACTTCGATGTTGATGATCACGAAGCCCGCATAGACGACGATGTGCAAAATCCCGGCGACGGGCCGCACCACCATCTTGCTTTGGCCCAAAGCCACCTTGGTCATCAACGCCCACCGCTCCGCGGGGCGGTCCGTGCGGTCCTCATCCCGGCCCAACAGGATGTTCCTCCGGATGCGCCTCACATTCCACGTGAACCACCAAGCGGCGGCCGCGAACGCAAGGAGGAAGACAATGGACGAGATGCTCATGGCGTGGTCTTTGGTGGATAAACGTCACGGATGCGCTCGATGTCCGAGCCACTGAGCTTGGGCAGCTTGTCCTTCCGGCCGAAGATGGAGAGGTAGCGGCCCGGGTTCAACCGGACGTCCTCCAGCAGCAGGTCCATCTGATGGCTGGCGGAATTGAGGTTGTGGTACAGGCTGTCGTCGGTCATCAGCTTTCCTAGCGTGCCCTGCCCACTGTTGATCTTCTCCATGGTGGCCTTCAGGTCGTTGGAGGTGGACTCCAGATTCTCCATCATGCGTTCCAGGCGGCCGTTGGCCAAGGCGGCGGTGGCGCTGTCCATGTTCGTAAAGATGTTGTCCAAGTGCTCCCTGTTGGCCACCAAAGCGCCGGAGAGCGTGTCCAAGTTGCTGAGGATCGCGTTGATATGCTTTGTCTGCGTCGCGATGAGCTGGTCCAGGCCGTGCGTGGTGGAGTTGATGTTCTCCATGGTGGCGCGCAGGTTGGTGAAGCTGGCATCGATGTCGCCGCGCGCATCCTCATTGAGGATCAGCTGCAGGGCACTGAGCACCGAGTCCACGCTGGCGAGCATGCCTTCGGCCTTGCGCTTCAGGGGGTCGATCTGGGCACCGACCGATTGGGTGAGGCTCATTTCGACATTGCCGACCAAGGTGTCGCCGCGCACGGCCTCCGGACCATTTCCCAAGATGACGCGCACTGCGCGGGAAAAGAGATCGGCGCTAAAGAGCTCTACACGGGTATCCTTGGTAAGCTTCAGGCGGCCCTCATTGATCTGGAAGCTCACATCGATGCGCCCTGTTCCGTCGGGCAGCATTTCGGCGCTGACCACCTGCCCCACCTTGTAGCCGTTGAACAGCACCGGCGTGGCGTCGTTGATACCGGAGACATCGGTATAGACCGCGTGGTAAACGTTGCGGCCTTTCAGCAGGTCCAGTCCCTTGAGGAAGTTCAACCCGAAGATCAGCAGGACGATGCCACCGATCGCCATGAGCGCGATGGAATACTGTCGTTTGATTTTTGGCACGGGCGTGGAGGTTAGCGGACCAAATTAACAGCTTGCTGCAGATCGATGCGCTTTCCGTTCTGCCAAGCGGTGATGAAAGCGCCGGTGAAACCCTTGGCCTTGCAGGTGCTTTGGACCTTCCGCGCCCCTTCCAAATCAGGCTCGTCCCCCACGCTATACTTCCAAAGTTCGTCGGCCGGCATCTCTTCCACGTCCAATCCGTTGAATTTGGGCGACTTGACGGGAATGCGCTTGCTGCTGGTGACGATCTGCACCTTGAACCGGATGCTGTTGTCCTTCACCGGATCCGTGGCCACCTTGGAAGTATCCACGGTGGTGCTGTCGGCCTTGGCTTCCAGCTCCGATAAGTTGACGTCCTTGTGCTCGATCCGGTTCTTGTACTCCTTGAAGGCCCGGTAGATGGCGGATGCCATGTACTCCTGCCCCTTGGTGCTTTGCAGGAAGTCCTCCTCGTCCGCATTGGTGAGGAAGCCCAGCTCGATGAGCACCGCAGGCATGGTGGTGTAGCTGATCACCAGGAAACCCGCCTGCTTCACGCCACGGTCCACGCGACTGACGCGGTCCTTGAACTGGGCCTGCACCAAGGAGCTCAGCAGCAGGCTGTGGTCCAAATAGGCGTTCTGGCGTAGGCTTAGGGCGATCATGCTCTCGGGGTCGTTCGGGTCGTAGCCGTCGTATTTCAGGGCATGGTCCGCCTCTAAGAGGATGGATTCGTTCTCCTTCATGGCCACGCGCATGTTCGCTTCCGTCTTGTGCAGGCCCATCACATAGGTCTCGCAGCCGTGGGGGGCCGTGCTCTTGTTCGCGTTGCAGTGTATGCTGATGAACACGTCGGCCTTGTTCCTGTTCGCAATGTTGTTCCGTTCCATCAGCTCGATGAAGCGGTCGTCCTCGCGGGTGTACAGCACCTTCACTTCCGGCAGGTTCTCATTGATGTACTTGCCCACCAGTAACGTCACTGCCAGCGCCACATCTTTCTCGGTGGTCTTGTAGCGCTTGGTGCCGAGGTTGCCGGGGTCCTTACCGCCGTGGCCCGCGTCCAGGACGATCGTCCCCACCATATTGGCATCGCTTGCCGACTTTTGCGGCATGGCATGTGCGGTGCAGGCCAGAACGAAAACAGCGATCAGCCACCATCCCCTGCTTCTCCCACTGATGAACTGCCGTTCCGCGCCGGTACCAACTGCTACTTTCGGCGCGGTCGCCGAGCAGGCGTGCCCGCTGATGTCCTGTGATCCCTGCATATCCGGTAACATAACGGCAAACAAAGGCCGTCGCGGCGAAAGTATGGGCCGTCCCTTCAGGGCCGGGGCCAAGCTCCGCGCGCTTTTCATCACGCTCGTGTCAGTAACCGCATGGGGCACCTCCGCCGCGCAGGACCTGCAAAGTGAAGTGAAGTATGGGGCAAGGGACAGCATACGCTACGACCTGGCCAAGCAAACGGTGTACCTCTTTGGCGCCGCGAAGGTGAAATTCGAGGACGTCGAGCTCACGGCGGACCGCATCATGCTCGATCTGGCGCACGAGGAAGTGCAGGCCTTCGGAACGCGGGACAGCGCCGGAGCGCCGGTGGGCCTTCCGGAATTTACGCAGGGCAGCGAGAAGGTCAGCGCGGACAGCATCCGCTACAACTTCAAGACGAAGGAAGGCCTTATCAAGCAGGTGCGCACGCAGGAATCCCAGATGTACGCCATGGCCCGCATCAGCAAGCGCCACGCGAACAGCGAGATCCATAGCCGCGGTGGCAGCCTCACCACCTGCGACCGGCCCCATCCGCACTACGGTTTCGCCGTGAGCAGGATGATGGTGATCCCGGACGACAAGATCGTGACGGGCCCGGCGATCATGAAGATCGGAAAGGTGCCCACCCCGCTGGTGGCGCCATTCGGCTTCTTCCCCAACCACAAAGGCGGAACCGCCGGGCTACTGATCCCCACCTTCGGCACCTCGGACCAGTTCGGCTTCTACCTCCTGAACGGTGGCTACTACATCCCCATCAGCGACAACTTCGACGAGCATCTCACGGGCGACATCTACAGCAAGGGCAGCTGGGGCCTGCGCTCCGTCACGCGCTACAAAAAGCGCTACCGTTATGGCGGGAACATGGACCTGCAATACAGCGACAAGGTCAACAGCATCCGCGAGTACCCGGATTTCAGCGAGCAGCGCACCTTCTTCGTCCGCTGGAGCCACCTGATGGACCCGCGGGCCAGCCTCACCGACCGCTTCAACGCCAGCGTGAACGTGGGTTCCAGCCAGAATTTTACCAACAACTTCAACAGCTCCACGCAGGACTATCTCAGCAACACCTTCCAGAGCAACGTGAACTGGAGCCACCTCTGGCCCGGAAAGCCGTACAGCCTCAGCGTGGCCGCACGGCACAGCCAGAACACCATCAACCAAACCTTCGATATCACCCTGCCCTCGGTGAATTTCAATGCGCAGCGCTTCTTCCCCGGCACCTGGTTCCATCCCGAGGCCACCGGCAAGTCAAAGTGGTTCGACCAGATCGGCGTCACCTGGAACTCCGTCTTCGACAACCGCCTCAGCACCACCGAGGACCAGATCTCCATCGCCAACATCCCGAACTTGATCGACAAGATGCGCAACGGCGTCCGCCACACCGCATCGGTCAGTTCCTCCATCAAGACGCGCGCATTCACGCTGAACCCGCAACTGAACATCACCGACCGCAATTATTTCGACGCGCTCAGCAAGACCTATTTCCCTGCGAACGATTCCCTGGTGGTGGACACGGTGCCCGGCCTGCACAACCTCTTCGACTGGAACATCGGCGCCACGGCCACCAGCAAGCTCTATGGTATGTACGGCTTCCACCGCGGTAGGCTGAAGGCGATCCGCCACGTGATCACGCCGTCCGCAGCACTCACCTACCTGCCGGGAAATGACACGCGGATCACAGGACCGTACGGCTTCAATGGCGCAGAAGCTTCCTATTCACCGTATGACATCGGCATATACGGCCAGCCTTCGCCGAACGCCAGCGGACTGGTCTCCTTGGGCCTTGTGCAGAGCGTGGAGGGCAAGATGCTCTCGAAAAAAACCGATGCCAAGGGCGACGCCCAGTTCTCCAAGATCAAATTCCTGGACTACCTCGGCATCAACGCGAACTACGACCTGCTGAAGGACTCCGTGAACTGGAGCCCGGTGAACATCGCCGCCCGCACGCGGCTCTTCAACATCCTCGACCTCAACCTCGCCAGCACCTGGGACCCGTATGCCACGGACAGCCTTGGGCGCAACGTGGACAGTCCCACGCGCAAGCTGGACGGCTCGCTCGCCCACCTGCGCACCGCCACCGCCGCGCTGGGCTTCGAACTCCAAAGCAAGCGCTACGGCAAGCCCGTGGGGGACAAGAGCGAGGACGAACAAGTGGTGGCCGAGGCCGATCCCAGCAAGGGAGCAAGGGTGAACTTCAACATCCCCTGGCACCTCCGCGTGAACTACAGCTGGAGCATGGCCCGCGCCTACCAGGTGGAGGAATTCACGGAGCAGCAGACGCAAAGCGTGCTCTTCAGCGGCGATATCAACATCCTCAAATACTGGAAGCTCGGCTTCAGCAGCGGCTACGACATGGAGGCCGGGGAATGGACGCCCACCTCGCTGAACCTCTACTGGGACCTGCACTGCTGGGAGTTCAATGCCAACGTGATCCCGCTCGGCGTGCGCAAGAGCTTCACCTTCCGCATCAACGTGAAGGCCAGCGTGCTCCACGACCTGAAGTACGAGTTAAGAAGGCCTTTCGGGAACAAGAATGAGCTGTTGTATTGAGCGGATGCGATCAGACGATCGGATGCCTAACTCAATGGAACCATAAGTCGCACAAGGAGGCATGAGCGTGGACGCTCGTACCCGATTGGGGAAGGAACGTCCCGTTTCCAGATCAAAGTACGTGTAAGGCCAATGGCCATCACTTGGTCGTGGAGCTTGAAGTTGTGCGCATGGTACACCCATTTCTCATCGCAGCCCATGGTTTCGTGTGAGGGTATGGATCCCGTCCGTCGCTTCAATGGTTTCCGGTAGACCAGCTTCTGCGGGTCATAGATTGAAAAGTGCTGGGAAGATCCACCTTTGTACAAGGTATCCGTTCGTTATCATAGATTGCAGGAGCAATACCATGACCATGAAGAACATTGGAACGGTGATCTTGGCCACCTGCTTGATCGGCAACGCCAGTGCACAGACTTGGAACCTCATCGAAACTCCGCCTGCTGCGCAGCAGTCCCACTACCAGATGGAGGTGGATGCATCGGAAACCGGCTTCGTCCTATTTCCACGTGACCCCATCGTGGACTCCGTGTATACTTCCAGCGGCGACGGCACTTGGACCGTGATGCTGTATGGCCCTTTCTCAAAGGCCTTTTATACGAATGATGGCAGCTTGTTCCTGTGGCAGGACCTCAACTCTTCCTCAACGGTCGTAGAACCCCGGGTATTCCGTAGTACGGACAATGGAGTGACGCTGTCGGAGATCAGCGGTGTTGCGGGTAGGTGCTTTTACAAGGACGCACAAGGGAACATCTTCCTGTCCACACCCACGGGATTCAAGTATTCAACGAACTCCGGCGTGTCCTTTACGGCTGTTACAACTCCCTTTGCTGTGACCGGTGCTGCGCTGGATGGGAATGGCGATCTCTATTATGGTTCTGATTCCCTGAAGCTGTTCCATTCTGTGAACGGAGGTAGCACATGGTCTGATATTTCCAAGAACCTCAGTGCGTACGCACGTGTTTCGGAATTGCAAGTGGTGAATGGCACCTATTATTTCAACGATGAGGATGGTAGCCACCGTTACGGCGCACCCGCAGACCCGATCTGGTCATTCATCCAACCAGGCACGCTCACCTCTTGGGTCGGCGACTTGCGCTTCCATGATGATGCCCTGTTCATTCGCAGTCCATATGGATTGTATGCGCGAACCACGTGGGCACCTTCAGGCTGGCCGTTGATCCTGGAGGGGATCTTCTCCAGCAATTCGTTCGGTTCTTTCCTAGGCAATTACAGCCTCTCCAATGATCACGTATTCGCGAAAGTGGATTCCGGTTTCGTTACCACATCCATCGCAGCGCTCGTTTCCACAGCGGAGATCGATGCTGCACCATTGGTCAAGGTATTTCCGAACCCTGCCACCGATGTCCTGTTCGTATCCGGGTTCAAGGATCTTGGAATGGTTACGCTGGAGTTGCATGACGCAGCCGGGTGTTTGGTCCGTAGGATGCGGGGCAATGCATCGGTGGATGTGCGCGACCTTCCAGCTGGCGCGTACGTTCTCAACATGATCGAAGGCATGTGGAAGCATACGGCCACCATCGTGAAGGAATGATCGACGGATCCACCTTTTCCACGGATCCATACCGCACATGTATCCGCACCGATGGAGCAGCTTCATGCAATACCATCCGGTCGACGACGCAAGGAGAAGGCAAACCGAGCATCACCTCCATATAAGCTTCCGTGCTCTTCTTGGTCATGCACAACTTACCTTGGATTCCACTACGGATCTCGTTGCTCCAAGAACATTTCCCTATCTCGAAGCAGCCCCCCGAACCGAACCTTTAACATGACCTCCACGGTGCGTCGTCCTGCTGCGAAGCGATCCGCGTACCGAGCGATGCCATTGATCCGATCATCATGGGCACCGCCGAAATACGTGCCGTAGAGGATGGTGAGGTTCGTATCCAGTTTCATCATGAAGCCATCCGTACCGCCCATCAACGCCGCATCGAGGTCCGCCGCGCATACGGAACGCTTGTGCGGAAATGCGCGTGCATTCATGGCTGTTGCTTAAGTTGGATGCGCTTCGGCAAGGAACTACCGTAGAAGATCCACCATGGAGGTCAATTTCCATATCCCGCATTCGCTCGCACCACTGGTGCATGTGATCTGGGAACAGCGCTCATCTGGCAGTAGTGCATGGCGCATCCTTCCCAGCGGCAAGGTGGAACTCATCTTCAATCTCGGTCCGCGCATGGACCGCGTGGAAGGCAAGCGGGTGGGCGGCTCCTTCGATCCAACGGCCTGGTTCTGCTTCCTCTCGGGCCTGCACACGCGGCCCTTGGACATGAGCTTCCACAACTTCCACGTGATCGGTGTGCAGATGGAGCCGATCGCGGTGAAGGCCCTCTTCGGCATCCCCTGCGAAGAGGTGCGCGACTGGGCGGTACACGGTGAGGAACTCTTGACGGAGATCCACATGATCGAGGATCACCTGCGCGGCCCGGGCACTTTCCACCAGAAGGCGTGCTGGCTCGAAAGTCTTCTGCATGGGCTGTTCGTCCGATCACCGGATATTGCACAGGCGGTACAATTGCGCAGCGCGGTGGCGGTGATGGTGGCCGAGGGCAAGGAAGGCCAGCGCGTGCGACCCGAGGACCGTTTGGGGTATTCGCGCATGCACACCAACCGCCTCTTCAAGGAATGGATGGGGCTGCCTCCCGGTGCCTACCTGAGACTGCAACGCTTCGTCGGTGCGGTACACCACCTGCACGGCAGTTCGGGCGAACTGACATCCGTAGCCTACGCGAACGGCTACCACGACCAAGCGCATTTCATCCACAGCTTCCAGGACTTCGCGGGAATGGCACCGGGTCGCTACCGCGCACTGCGGACGGAATTGCCCGGACAACTCGCGCTGTGATGTTACACCCGTACAAGCGGGGTTGGGCCATCGAAGCTTGCTTTGCGATCTCACCGACCGAACAAGCCGACCATGACGACCACCAACACGATCGTGAACCCGCGCACCGCCGGGGCCACCGCCATCATCGGCGCCATCACCATGCTCGCTGGTGCGGGCACGTGGATGTCCACCGGCACGGACCTCGATGCCGCATTGATGGGCGGTACCGTGGCGGACTATCTGATCGCCTCGCATGCGAAGGCCGGAGCGCTGGCACTCAACATCGGGTTATGGACCATGGGTGCGGTATTGATGTGCGCCGGTGGCGTGCAACTCGCTTTGCTCGGTCGTTCGCGTCCACAGCCTGCCGCGCTTGCGGCGTTCGCATACGCGGTGGGTGCAGCATCGGCCATCGTGTTCTTCCCGTTGTGGTACGGCATCATCGTGGGGCTCTCACCGGCACAGGCGGCCGGCGCGGATGTCAGCGCTTTCGCCACCGCGCTCGGTCATAGCGCCACTACGGCGGACTGGCTCGCCACGGTCATGATCCTTGCCGTGGGCGGCATGTCGGTCGCAAATGCCGGCCGCGACACTTGGGTTCCGCGTTGGTTGCACACCTGGTCCTACTTCCTCGGCGTGGCCGGTGTGCTTTCCCTGATGGGTATCGTCCTTGGCGATCGCAGTACCTACGGGATGCTTATTGTGCCGATCGGCATCGGCTGGCTCATTGCGGCGGGCATCGTGGCGATGCGGTACAAGGGGTGAACGGAAAGCAGAGCAGGTACACGATTCTACCGCGCCACCAGTTCCACCCGGCGGTTCAGCTGTTTGCCTTCTTCGGTCTTGTTCGTCGCAACCGGTGCCAGTGGTCCCACGCCATGTGCTTCGAGCCGCGAGGTCGCCACACCATGATCGGAGGTCAGGATCCGTACCACCTCTGCAGCGCGCGCATTGCTCAGGTCCATGTTGTGTTGCAGTGCACCGCTCATGTCCGTGTGGCCCACGATGTACACGTTCAGCTTGGGCAGCATACCGAGCACCTTCGCGATCTCCGCGATCACCGGCATCGAGGCCGCTTGTACTGTGGCCTTGTCGGTATCGAAGAGGATGTCGTTGATCGCCACCTTGCCGTAGAGTTCCAACTGTTGCTTCATCCACTCGGCGTTCACCTTGATCTTGTCCGTGGCGATCGCCAGCTCCTCGATGATGTCCACCAGCACCAGCTTCTCCTCGCTGCTGTATTGCGCACCGCTCACCACCACATGCAGGGGCACGCCAGCGGCGCTCATGCTCCCGGCGATGTAGAAGGTACCGCCCGATGTGGCCGAGCCGTTCAAAAGCTTCAGCCCCGCGCTCGTGGGCAGCTCGTTCCGTGAAAGGTGGACACCTAAAAATGTGCGGCTGCCGATCTCTGGCGAGGTGCTCTTTTCCTGTGTGCCCTGTGCGAGGATGGTGGCCTGTGCACCCTTCAGCGCGTTCTGGTAGTTCAGGTAGATGTCGCGCAGGGAGGTGGTGCCCTTGATGACGTAGTATAAGCGCGTCCGCTTGCCGCTCACCTCCGTCCATTCCGCGATCTGGCGGTACCCGGATATGGGACCCCGCGCAATGGCGTACTCCACATGGTTCTGCTCCTCGCACCAGGCCAGCGTTGAACCCGGATAGCGGGTGATCACGGGGTGGTCCTTGCAACCGGCCGCGTCCTGTGCGAGGGCGGGCAACGCAAGTAGAATGGCAACGGACGCGCAGAGGAGGGTGCGGTACAGCATTGGAAAAGGAGTTGATCGGATCAACGCAGGATCACACGTGTGGTGGCCATCGTTGTTCCATTGGTGTCCGTCAGGCGAAGCACATAGGCCCCGGCCATCAAGCCGTCCGTGGCGAGCGTGGTGGCAACGCTGCCGTACGTGCGCACAAGGCGACCGGTGGCATCCGTGAGTTCGGCTCTTGTCCCGAACGGGATCCCGGCTCGTTGGATCGTTATCGGCGAACCGATCGCCACCGGATTGGGGTGTACTTGGAAGTTGGTGGAATTCGTTTCTGCGATCGAACTGGGACCGGCCGGGGCGGGGTCCTTGTCGTACCAAACAAGATCGCTCGTACCGAACCCGTCACCGTTGATCTCCATCAGCAGCAGCCAGAAGCGGTGATCGGCAGAAACCCAGGCCCATTGCTCCTTCGGTCTGCGTGGCGGTGTTCCCAAACATCGTGTTCACTTGAACGCGGTTGAAATGGTAGCGCACCACGTTGGTGTAGGTGGCATTCGGGAGGATCAACGTGCCATAGCCGTCCACGGACTGTTCGATGGTGCCGTCAACCGTTCCCGCGAAAATACCCGCTTGGAACGTGCCACTGAAAGTGTCCGAGAAGCCATCGCCGAAGGTGTACGGCAATTCGATGATCAGTTCCGGATCGGAAGCCAGGAGGATCTTGGCGGTGTCCTCGGGAGGTGTGCCCGGAATGATGAGCGCATTGCCCTCCGTGCGCAAGGCACCACTTCCAACAATGTAGTAGCTGTACGCATCGTCCCAGCTAACGCCGCAGAGGTTGGAATTGGGAAAATTGGCGGCCCAAGGGGTGGTGGCAGGGTCCACGAAGGTGAATTGCTCTTCGGAGGTCTCATTCAGGCCGCTGAAATCCCAGGTCACCATGGCCCCGGTCGCGGCGTTCAAGCTTGGGGCATCCACGATGTCATCGCACAGGCCAATGGTGGTGATGTCGCC
>CAVPLQ010000009.1:0-212281 GCA_963706125.1 uncultured Flavobacteriales bacterium | reverse complement strand
GCTGCCTATCCGCCGTGTGGTGCAGACCGACATCACCCGCCCGAACCTGCCCCAGCATGGCCAAGCTCCGCAGTGAGAAAGCGGGTCTGCCGCCCGGTTCGCTGGTCCCCGTGAGCGAGGACCCGGAGGTAGCCACCACCATTCAGGTGATGGTGTACAATGCGGACAATTTCTCGGAGCATTGTGCGGTGACGGCGGACAAGATCGACGTGGGCGAACCCGGCAAGAGCGTGACCTGGATCGATGTGGCAGGCCTTGCGGACCTGAAGGCCATCACCGCCATCGGCGAGCGCTTCGGGCTGCACCAATTGTTGCTGGAAGACGTATTGAACACCGATCACCGGCCCACGATCGACGAGTACCAGGACAACCTCTTCGTGGTGGTGAAGATGCTCACCATGGACCCGGAAGGCGAGGACGTCTGGAGCGAGCAGGTCAGTTTTGTATTGGGGCAAGGCGTGGTCATCAGCTTTCAAAGCGAGCCCGGCGACGTGATGGATCCCGTACGGGAACGCCTGCGGAACAACATCGGCCGACTGCGGAAAAAAGGCGCCGACTTCCTGCTCTATTCCTTGTTGGACGTGATCGTGGACAATTATTTCGTCATCGTCGAGGACCTCGGGAAGCGCATCGAGACGATGGAAGAGCGAGTGGTGAAGCGGCCACGGGAGAAAGACTTGCTGGACATGCAGGCGCTTCGCCGGCAGCTCGTCGGCATCAGCAGGCAAGTGACGCCCACGCGGGAATTGGCCGGCCGCATGAACATCATCCCCAGCAAGCTGATCGACAAAAACACCCGGCGTTACATCAACGACCTGCAGGACCACACAGTCTACATCTCGGAGAGCATCGCCATGTTCCGCGACCAGCTGACCAACTTGGAGAACACCTACCACGCCGGACTGAACATGCGCATGGGCCAGGTGATGAAGCTGCTCACTGTGATCAGCACCATCTTCATCCCGCTCACCTTCATCGTGGGCGTATATGGCATGAACTTCCGGAACATGCCCGAGCTGCACTGGCGCTACGGCTACTTCATTGTGATGGGCGGCATGCTGCTGATCTCACTGGTGATGCTGTGGCTCTTCCGGCGGAAGGGTTGGCTGTGATCCATCGCCATCGGCCTACTTTCGCCTCCGCCGCTGCCACCACCTGCGCACCGGCCCCGAGCAACATGGACAAAAGCGCGATACGGAGAGCCACACGGAACGCGACCCATGTTATCCTGCGTGCGATCTGGGGCGGTATGCGGACCCCCCCCAAGGTCTTCCACTTCGCCGGGCTGCGTCGGTCGGGCAACCATGCCTGCATCAACTGGATCGCCAATTCGATCTATGGAAGTTCCGTGGAGTATCAGCAACTGGACCACTACCTCTTCCGAGAATTCCCGGAGGGCAGCATCTTCTTTATCAACTCCTACGCCCAAGAACCGGCGCTCACCTTATTCCGCTACGTGTGGAAATACCGGCGCCGGATAGCCCGTGCCCAGTACCTCTTCCTCAGCTTGGAGGATGAACCGCCGTCCTTCACCCACTTCCTGCGCCCCAAGGACAATACGCCGGGCGTGGTCAACATCCACATCGACCGCACCGTGTTCAACCTGCTTTCCAGCCGGGCCAAAAAGGTCCTTGTCGAGATCGGCAAGCCGAACACGGGCATCTCCGGGAACTTCCACATGGATGAAAAGCTGTGGGAGGGCTTTTTCCAGTACCGCCGCATGGATCTGCTTCACTGGGAATATGACCAATGGTTGGTCGGTACGGAATGGCGGAAGCGATTCCTCGAACGCGTGGGCTTGGAGCAGGACATCCTGCCGGGCATGAGCGTAGAGGCCGGTGGGTCCAGCTTCGGCGATGCCAGCACTGAGCAGATGAAGGACGCGGGAAAGGCACGCTACAAGGCACAGGCCGTACCCGCGGAATGGTTGGACCTGATCGAACAGCGGTTCATCCACGACCTTACGCCCAAGGAGCAGGAACAACTGCGCGAGATCCGTGCAGCGGTCCATTCGCAAGGTTGAAAACCGGTCCGGAACGCTCAATTTTCCGTGAAGTACCCGTTCCCGGCGTCGCATCCTTTTACTTTGCACCGTCCCTACGGCATGACCTCCCCGCGCGTCACTTCCCCCCTGAGCTTCCAGCATCGCTGCGGCTCCGCGTTTTCCATGAAGGCCATGATCCCTTTGGGCGCCCTCTCCCCTTTCCGCTGATGTGCGCCCTCCACCCTCCCGGAATTTCCTGCGCCACCTGCGCGGTTCCCGGTCCCGAGGTGGAGTTCGTCATGTGCCCGCTTTTCCGCCGTCGAGGACGCACCGTTCTTGTCGACCCCTCCTTCACGCCCATTCCCAAACCCTTCCGCGCCGTTCCATGAAGACCCGTTACATCGACCTGATCGAGCAGACCTTCGACTTCCCGCAGCGCGAATTCAAGTTCGACAACGAGCTGCTGACGTGGAACGACCTGCCGTTAACGGAGATCATCGAGAAGCACGGCACCCCGTTGCGCATCATGTACCTGCCCAAGATCGGCGAGAAGATCGATCAGGCACGGGAATACTTCGCCAAGGCCTTCAAGGAGCATGACTACCACGGCACCTACGAATACTTCTACTGCACCAAGAGCAACCAGTTCAGCTATGTGATGACCGAGGTGCTGAAGAAGGGCGTGAGCCTGGAGACCAGCAGTGCGTACGACATCGACATCATCGAGCGGTTGATGGCCACGGGCGAAATGCCGCGCACCTCCACCATCCTCTGCAACGGCTACAAGGACGAACGCTACATCCGCAACATCGGCCACCTCGCCAACGGCGGCGTGTGCACCATCCCCATCATCGACAACATGAGCGAGCTCTGGGCGCTGGACGAGGCCATCACCGGCCCCTGCGACATCGGGATCCGCATCGCGGCGGAGGAAGCCCCGAAGTTCGAATTCTACACCAGCCGCCTCGGCGTGGGCTATAAGGACATCATCCCCTTCTACATGCGCAACGTGGCCAAGCAGCGCAAGTTCAAGCTGAAGCTCATGCACTTCTTCATCAACACCGGTATCAGCGACAGCGCCTATTACTGGAACGAGCTCACCAAGTGCGTCAACGTGTACTGTGACCTGAAGAAGCTCTGCCCCACGCTGGACACGCTCGACATCGGCGGCGGACTGCCCATCGACAACAGCCTCAACCGCCACTTCGACGTGGACTACATGATCGGCGAGATCGTGGGCCGCATCAAGGACATCTGCGAAGAGAACGGCGTGGAGGAGCCCAACCTCTACAGCGAGTTCGGCAGCTACACGGTTGGCGAAAGCGGCGCCACCTTCTTCAGCATACTCAACCAGAAGAAGCAGAACGAAAAGGAGCGCTGGAACATGATCGACGGCAGCTTCATGACCACGTTGCCCGACACCTGGGCCATCAACCGCCGCTTCCTCATGCTGCCCATCAACAACTGGACGGACGAGTACGAGCGCGTCTTCCTCGGCGGCATGACCTGCGACAGCGACGACTACTACAACAGCGAGCAGCACGTCAACGCCATCTACCTGCCGCGCTTCCGCGAAGACCGCCCGCAATACTTAGGCTTCTTCAACACCGGCGCCTACCAGGACACGCTCGGTGGCTACGGCGGCATCCAGCACTGCCTCATCCCCAAGCCCAAGTACGTCCTAATAGACCGCCTCCCGGACGGCACCCTGACGGACCGCGTCTTCAGCGAAATGCAGACCGCCGACCAGATGCTGGGGCTGCTGGGTTATGTGGGGAAGGAAGAGCCTGTGGTGAAGTAGGGTGTCAGAGATCAATGTCTGGTACAGAGTACCGGGTACCCAATACCCTGTACCCAGTACCCTGTACCCTGTACCCTGTACCCTGTACCCTGTACCCTGTACCCTGTACCCAGTACCCTGTACCCAGTACCAACCCCGACCATTAACTTTCCCCCACGAAAAAACACAAGCACCTCCCGGCACACATCATGAGCAATACCCGTCCGATCTCGGCCTTCATGGAAAAGCACTACCTGCACTTCAATGCAGCAGCGCTGATGGACGCCGCCAAAGCATACAAGGTCCACAAGAAAAGCGGCAAGAAAATGCTGATCTCCTTAGCGGGCGCCATGAGCACCGCAGAGCTCGGCAAGAGCCTCGCCGAGATGATCCGCGCCGGGCAAGTGGACATCATCAGTTGCACCGGTGCCAACCTGGAAGAGGACGTGATGAACCTCGTGGCGCACGACCACTACGAGCGCGTGCCGAACTACCGCGACCTCACGCCCACTGAGGAGCGCGCCCTGCTGGACCGCGGCATGAACCGCGTCACCGACACCTGCATCCCCGAGCACGAGGCGTTCCGCCGCTTGGAAAAACATGCCGTGGACCTCTGGAAAGCCGACGACAAGAGCGGCAACCGGCGCTTCCCGCACCAATACTTCTTCGAGATGATCAACTCCGGAGTGCTGAAGCAGTACTACCAGATCGACCCGAAGGACAGCTGGATGGTGGCCGCCGCCGAACGCAACCTGCCGATCATTTGTCCCGGTTGGGAAGACAGCACCTTGGGCAACATCTTTGCGGGCCACTGCATGAGCGGCGACTGCAAGCCGGGCATGATGAAGAGCGGCATTGAATACATGATGTTCCTCGCGGACTGGTATACGGAGAACGCCGGCACCGAAGGCATCGGCTTCTTCCAGATCGGCGGCGGCATCGCGGGCGATTTCCCCATCTGCGTAGTGCCCATGCTGCAACAGGACCTCCAGCGCGAAACGCCTTTCTGGAGCTACTTCTGCCAGATCAGCGACAGCACCACCAGCTACGGCAGCTACAGCGGCGCCGTGCCCAACGAAAAGATCACTTGGGGAAAACTCGATATCGGCACCCCGAAGTTCATCATTGAAAGTGATGCTACTATTGTGGCACCTTTGGTATTCGCCTACATCCTGGACCTGTAAGAACCGCCGAACATGGAACGCCGCATCCGATCTTTCGATACCCTGACCGAAGAACTGCGCGACAAGCTGCAGGAACAATTCCCGGACGGTATTGAGAACAGCCACATCAAAACCGTGAGCACGCCCAAAGGCGAAAACCTCCGCGTGATCGAACTGCGCACACCGGAGGTGATGTACCTCATCAAAGTGAACGCGGAGAGCCGCGAGGAGATGGATGAATTCCTCGACCAGGACAACGATAGCAGCGACCGCGGCGAGGACGACGACATCGAGGGCAGCGACACCCTCGAAGGCGCCGACGACGAAGAGGAAGAAGAGGACAAGGACGCCCCACCCGCGGATGATGGGGATGACGACGACGAGGACTGATCGGATGATCAGCGCAGGGCAAGCGATGCGCATCCGTACCGTCGACCCATCGGGTCGACCATTCACCTAAATCCCATTCTAATGCTCAACGGCCGCTTCCACCTCGCCTTCGCCACCACGGACCTCAAGCGCATCAAGGCATTCTACGGCGGCCTGCTCGGCTGCGCGGAAGGCCGCAGCGCGGACACCTGGGTGGATTATGACTTCTTCGGGCACCAGCTCACCATCCAGCAAGTGCCCATGGTGACCCGGACCGCCGCGGCCTACAACCCGCACAGCCAAGTCCCCAGCAACCACTGGGGCATCGTGCTGGAGCTGGCCGACTGGCGCAAAATGCGCGACAAGTGCAAGAAGCTCGGCGTACGCTTCTACATCGAACCCCAAGTGGTAATGAAGGGCCAAGTGGGCGAGCAACGCAGCTTCTTCATCGAAGACCCGGACGGCCACGCGATTGAGTTCAAGGCCTTCGAGGATGCGGGGAGCTTGTTCCGGAAGGGATGAACGCCTACTATTTGCAGTAGGGCTTTACGTTCCCTAATAGTGAAATAGTAACCACCCCAAGCACGGTCCAAGGTCAGAAATAAACCTCACTGTGGTTACAACCGACTAGTTGTGCTTAATGTAAAAGAACCGAATGACAGTAACTTACGACAAATACTATCAGACAGAAAACTTGTTCGGAGAACCATATACCGAATTGATTGAGTTTTTTACTGATTATCCTAAAAAAGGAAAAGTACTTGACTTAGGTTGCGGACAAGGAAGAGATGCAGTTGCTTTGGCTCGACTTGGCTATTCTGTGACAGGAATAGACAACTCAAAAGTCGGAATTGAACAAATGAACCAAATCGGACAAGATGAACGCATAGATGTGGTCGGACAAGTTGGAGATATATACACTTTTGACCGTTTTAGTGAGTATGATATTGTCCTTATGGACAGTATGTTTCATTTCGCCAAGAAGGACAAGGAAAAAGAAATTGGGCTGATTAATAAAGTCGTTTCTGAAATAAGAAACGGAAGTCTTGTGGTCGTTTGCATTCAGGACACAGGCAACAAAGTCCAAACCCTGAACAAAGCAATTGACTTTGAAAAAAAACATAAACGATTAGCCGACAAAAAATTCAAGTACATGTTTGAAGACAGCGACAGCGGACATAAATCGGAAACTGATTATCGAATGATAGTAATTGAAAAATAAAAAACACTAAGCACAACAACGCATATAGCTTATGGCGGGTGAACGGCTGCCAGCAAGGTTTTCGCTCCGTATGGTCAGCTTTGGTTTCAGTGGACAGGAAAGTGCTTCGAAACCGCCACAAGCCATATGCAAACCGTTGGCGGGGAAAACTTGCGGCAACGAAGGTAACGGTGGCACTCCATATTGAAAGCACATGGGCCGGTCAGCTTGTCGGCTCAGCGCTCCTTTGGCCGTTCGGTGCATTCAGCCAGGCTCTTCAGGTCTTCGGCACGGCGGCCTCAGGCTCCTCGGTCCATCGGCCTGTCGGCTATCGGCTCTTCAGGCCTTTAAGGCCGGGCCTCAGGCGGGCTTCAGCGCTTGGCCCGGGCGGGTTCAGGCCCTTTATCTCTTCCGGCCCATCAGGCGTTCAGGCTGAGAGGCCGTCGGCGGCATAGGCCGTATCGGCTCACTTTCCCGCTCCAGCGTTACGCGCGGCGTAAGCGCGAAGGAACGATTCCTCCTCGACCAAAAGATAGCTGAGCCGCTGGTTGGCCGCCGCCATGTTATCTGCGGCCTTCGACATCGCATCGGTGTCATTACTGCCATTTAGCTCCATGCTACGTGCAAGCCAATTTCCAAGGCCGGTGGTGTTGTCAAGCATTTCGTTGAAGCGGTCCACCAGCCGGTTGCGCATAGGACCGATCCCGAAGGCGGCCATCTCCTTGCGCATGCGGTCCAGGTCGGGCTTGAATTCGGTATCCAGATAGCGTTGGTAATGGTAGGTGACCGTTATGTGAGGCCCACCCGGTACCATGCAGCGCTCCATCCATCCGCGCAATTCCACCTGCCGGGCGCTGAGCTCCGTGAACAACCGGGTGTAAAGTTCAGATACCGCGATAGCCTGCTCATCCTGGGCCCCGTATTCAGACGGCACCGGCTGCGCCGGCGGGGTAGCGCTCGGTTTGGACCAAACGAACGCAGGGGCCTCCACTTCCGCCGGCAGGAAACGATCAGCCGCATGGGGCACGGGGGGCTTTTGGGCGGCGACCACATGTACCGCACCGTCCGCATCACAGACCATGGACCCGATCTGCTCCCACGCCGCAGCGGGCCGCCCATCCTTCTTTCCGTCCAAGTAACGGACACCTTCCGGCGTAAAATGTACCAGCACTTCGCGTTGATCATTGCCAAAGGCTACGAACACCGAGTTGTCCGGTGCGCCTGCGATCTCCTTTGCGAAGAGCCCTTCCGGTTTGCCGCCCGGTGTGCTCCATGCCGTACCATTCCAGTGGTACAGCGCCCCGTGGGAATCGGACAGCCAGAGGTCACCGTTCTGTGCGTGTACCAAGCAAGAAGGGTTGTTGGCCTTCAGTTCGTTGCCCACGGCCACCCATCCCTCTCCCGCCGAGCGGTACACCGTGACCCCTGCGGCCGTGCGCGCTGCCAGCACCACGCTCCCGGAAGGCTCCAGGAGCAGCGGGGCGTAGCTTAGCGTTGCTCCTGTGGGTAGCGACACAGGCTGGTACCCTTTGCCATCCCAACGGATAAGCTGCATGTAATGCGGTGCTGTGGTGGTGTACATGCCGAGGTAGACCTTGTCCGGTGCCACTGCGGCAACGGACCAGGCCTGTATCCAGTTCGGTTGCCATTCCGGTAAGCGCTGCCAGGCCTCGCCGGTATGCGCGAGCATCCCTCCACGCAAACGCTTTTTGTACTTCTCGTCGAAAACGACATACCGCGCCCCATCGGCACCGTGGCCCATAGCGGTGATGGTGGCCTCCGGTTGCACCAACTTCACCGGCAGGTCCTCCGCCACCCACGTGGCGCCTTCAAGGTGTGCCATGTAGGCCGCACCACCCTTGTACACCGCACCCACCGCCACCGGCACGCCGGAAGGGGCTTTGAACAAGCGACGCACCAATTGGGCATGGGCCATATCGGGGGCGAGCAGGAGCAGGAGCGCTCCCAGGTACAGGGAATTCCGCATGGGGTGGAGGTATTGCGCACGAAATTTAGGTGCAGAGGACCTGATCTGGCAAGTGGCGGGCCGGTCCATGAACGTGTGATGGAACCGGACTCCGCCCCCCGGACCATATATCCGGGGCTCGCGAAGCCGGCCATGCATCAGTATGAACCCGGACCGCGACCGGGCCGCTCGAAGAGGACCCTGTCACTCGCTACCGAATGCGCAGGGTCCCTCCCCCGTGCTCGGGTGTTTCCCGAGTACGATCGTCCAAGCCGCCTCCGGCGGTCTGCGACCTGTGCCATTCTACACGTATGGCTGAACAGGTTCTGAAGGAAGAATCCGGGAGGCGGCCGGAGGCCGATGGGTGGGGTGCACCCGGGAAACACCCGAGCACCGGAATGGAACGGGCATGATCGTATGGCTTGAACCCATGATGGTACCTTGCAACTTCGGGTCCGCCCATGACGACCGTCAGGTCCCGGCCCCACTTCCGGGATAGCTTGCACCGACCCATTCCAACTTACCATGATCAAGCGCATCCTTCTTATTGCACTCGGCATCTTCCTGCTGGCTCAATTGGTACAGCCGAACCGCAGCGTACCTGCGGAGGACCCTGCCAACGACATGCTGCAGATGACCGGCGCGCCGGCGGACATCCGGCAGATGGTCATCGGGGCGTGCTACGATTGCCATAGCAACCAGCCGCAGTATCCGGTATGGGCGTACATCACACCGGTGAACTTCTGGATACAAGGCCACATCAACGAGGCCCGCGAGGAGGTGAACTACTCGCGCTGGGACGTCTTTGCCGGGACCAAGGACGCCGCCAAGAGCGGCAAGACGATCGCTGAAGGTGAAATGCCCCCGCCGAACTATGCGGCCATGCACGGCCATGCGCAGTTGACCGCCGCACAGAAGCAGCAACTGACCGCATGGTTCAAGGCAAACGTCACCGCCGCGGGCAAAGGGGGCGGTGACCATAAGGACGGAAGGGAGGAGCATGATGACGATGACTGAGCCCCCGCTCCCGCCAGTGTTCCTGGCCGACAATGGGCACGAGCGCGGACGCCCGCGCCAGTTCAAGGGACCGAACTGGCCATACCTACTTGGTGCGGGCCGGAGGCCCTATGCAGAACGCACTCGGGAAAAACCCGAGCGCGTGCATTTTGGCACGATTCGGTAAGGCTCAATAATCGCGCTGAGCGATCAGTGCACCGTCGGCGTACTGCTTCCCCTCCACCAGCTTTCCGGCGTTATAGGTCAATCGCCCCAGCAAGATGTTGTTTCCATCGCGGAACTGCCATTGGCCCGTGCTGCGGCCTTGATCGAATTCAGCTTCCGCCATCACCACCCCGTTCTCGTTGTACTCCTTCCAAGTGCCTTGTCGAAGCCCGTCCTTGAAGGATCCCGTGCACTTCACCCTTCCACTTTCGAAATAGGCAATGAAGCGGTCCCGACTACCGTCATTGAACCGCGTACTTTCCAATTGACCGTTGGGATAGAATTGTTGCTGCACGTCCTGGGAAAAGGCCGCACCCCAACCCAACAGGCAAGCAAGGAGTAGAAGGTGTTTCATAGTATCGCGTATTACGTGGGCAACGACCCAAAGATACACTAGCCTATCACAGGCTTAACGTTGGCTTAACACGGCCATTTTCAGCACCTCCTTGTTGAAGTCTTCACTCCACGGCAGCATAGGTCCGATCGGTCCAAGTGGCGCGGGCTACAAGCACTTGTCAAAAGTTTTCCACGCGCACCAAGGCCCGCAGGCCCATCGGGTACCTTCGCGCACCCTTAGGGGAATACCTGCCGCCCATGACCACACCTGCCCCGGCCACCGCCAAGAGCACCTCCGTAGAAGAACTGAAGTCCATCGCCAGCCAAGTGCGCCGCGACATCGTGCGCATGGTGCACGGCTGCCAGAGCGGCCACCCCGGCGGTTCGCTCGGCTGCACGGACTTTCTGGTCGCGCTCTACTTCCATGCGATGCGCCACGACGCGGAGAACTTCACCATGGACGGCATCGGCGAGGACCTCTTCTTCCTCAGCAACGGTCACATCAGTCCGCTGTTCTACAGCGTACTGGCCCGCAGCGGCTACTTTCCGCTGGAAGAGCTGAAGACCTTCCGCAGGATCGACTCGCGCCTGCAAGGGCACCCCACCACGCACGAGGGCCTGCCCGGCGTGCGCATGGCCAGCGGCTCCTTGGGCCAAGGGCTCAGCGTGGGCATCGGCGCCGCCTTGGCGAAAAAGCTCAACGGCGACCCCTCGCTCGTCTTCACCCTGCACGGCGATGGCGAGTTGCAGGAGGGCCAGATCTGGGAAGCCGCTATTGCAGCCGCCGGTAAGAAGGTGGACAACCTGATCGCCACGGTGGACTGGAACGGCCGCCAGATCGACGGTGACGTGGATGACGTGATGCCCTTGGGCGACCTCAACGCCAAGTGGAAGGCCTTCGGCTGGGATGTGCTGGAAATGCAGGGCAACGACATGGCAGCGGTGCTGAAAGGCTTGGCGGACGCCAAAAGCCGCACGGGCAAAGGCAGGCCGGTGATGATCCTGATGCACACGGAAATGGGCTCGGGCGTGGACTTCATGGAAGGCAGCCACGAATGGCACGGCATCGCGCCCAACGACGCGCAATTGGCCGATGCCTTGAAGCAGCTTCCGGAAACCTTGGGGGATTATTGATCGCTGCGCTGTGGCTGTTCAGATGAATTCGGCACGCTTTTGCGTTGTTCCCGCGTTATGAGGGTTGAAATGGGAGTTGTCCGTTCTCAGTTGTCCGTTGTCAGGGCGCCTGCCTGCCGTAGGCATGGTTGCCGCGACGGAGATCGTCCGCTCGCACTGGCGTCGCCAACTTCGACATTCAACATTCAATATTCAATATTCGACCTTCCTTCTCCTCTTCCTTCTTTCCTCCACATCCGCCTTTTCCCAAAAACCAGGACCGGCGAAGGAAAAAACCCGCATCCTTTTCGTGATGGACGCCAGCAACAGCATGAACGCGTTCTGGGGGAACGAGCCGAAGATCGATGCGGCGCGGAAGGTGTTGCTGGAGTCGCTGGGACCGATAGAGAACGCGCCGAACGTGGAGATCGCATTGCGGCTCTACGGCCACCAAACGCGCATCGAGCCGGGCAAGCAGGATTGCGACGACACCAAGCTGGAGGTGCCTTTCGCGCCACACAATGGAGACGCGATCCGCGCCAGGATGAAGTCCGTGCAATGCCTCGGCACCACGCCCATCGCACGTTCCTTAGAGAAGGCCGCAGGGGATTTCCCGGACCGGAAAGCGCGCAACGTCATCATCCTCATCACCGACGGCATTGAGGCCTGCGACGAGGACCCTTGCGCCGTAAGCCGCGCCCTGCAGGCAAAGGGCATCATCCTGAAGCCGTTCGTCATCGGCATCGGCCTGGAGGACGCCACCAAGTTCAGCCTGAAGTGCGTGGGCAACTACTACGATGCCGGCACGCCCGAAATGTTCGACCGCGTGCTGAAGGTGGTGATCGACCAAGCGCTCAACAGCACCACCACCCAACTGCTCCTGCTCACCGACGACAGCAAGCCCACCGAGACCGATGTCCCCGTGACCTTCTACGACCAGCGCACCGGCGAGGACCGTTACGACTTCGTCCACACCATGGCGCTGAACGGCGAGCCGGACACGCTCAACATCGACCCCGTGTTCACCTACCGCATCGTGGCCCACACCGTTCCGCCGAGCGTGAAGGAGAACGTGACCATTGAACCGGGGGTACATAACGTGATCGCCCTGGTGGCCGGGCAGGGCCGCTTGGAGCTGAAGATCGAAGGCGCGGTGACCGCGGAATTCCCCGTGGCGTGCATCGTCCGCAAGCAGGGCGAGACCGCCACGCTGAACGCGCAGCTGATGAACAGTTCGCAGCTCTACCGCACCGGCACCTACGACCTGGAAGTGCTCACGCTGCCGCGCCTGTACATTCCGGGGGTCGTCATCAAGCAGGGCGGCGTCACCCCGGTGAGCATCCCGAAAAGCGGTGTACTGAACGTAGTGGCCAGCGTGCCCGGCCCCGGCGCGATCTTCCAAAAGGACGGCAATGAACTAAAATGGGTGGTGGACCTGGACACGCGGCTCGCCCGCAACCAATTCAAGCTGCTGCCCGGGGAATACCGCGTGGTCTATCGCCCCGGCGGCGCGCACGAAACCGCCTTTTCCATCGTGAAGGACGTGACGGTGGTGAGCGGAAGGGCGGGGAATGTTGAACTTTGAGCGGAAAGACCCTTCGACTTCGCTCCGGGCGATCAAAAACACAGAGGCACAGAGAACACAGAGGAATGCGAGAAGGTAAAGGGTATAGGGTACAGGGTATTGGGTACAATGCCGCACACTTGGCATTGTACACTGTACCCGGTACCAAGTACTCTATACCCTGTACCAGAAATAGCAACCAATCACCAAAATGACCACCTACCCCGTACTTGACAAGAAGGACACCCGCAGCGGCTTCGGCGAAGGGCTGTTGGAGATCGGAAAAACGGACGACCGTGTGGTGGCCTTGTGCGCCGACCTCACCGGGTCGCTGAAGATGGGCGACTTCGCGAAGGCCTTCCCCGACCGCTTTTTCCAAGTGGGCGTGGCCGAAGCGAACATGATGGGCATGGCCGCCGGAATGACCATCGGCGGGAAGATCCCCTACACGGGCACCTTCGCGAACTTCAGCACCGGCCGGGTGTACGATCAGATCCGCCAGAGCATTGCCTACTCGGGAAAGAACGTGAAGATCTGCGCCAGCCACGCGGGATTGACCCTGGGTGAGGACGGTGCCACGCACCAGATCCTGGAGGACATCGGGCTGATGAAAATGCTTCCCGGCATGACGGTGATCGTGCCGTGCGACCACAACCAGACCAAGCAGGCCACCATCGCCATCGCCGACCATGAAGGCCCGGTATACCTGCGCTTCGGTCGCCCGAAATGGCCGGTGTTCATTTCAGCCGACACGCCTTTCGAGATCGGCAAGGCACAGATGCTGAGCGAAGGTACGGACGTGAGCATCTTCGCTTGCGGGCACTTGGTATGGAAAGCCCTGCAGGCCATGGAGGAACTGCAGAAGCAAAGCATCAGCGCGGAGGTGATCAACATCCACACGATCAAACCATTGGATGAGGAGGCCGTCCTACGTTCCGTACGAAAGACCGGATGCGTAGTGACCTGCGAGGAACACCAACGGAACGGGGGCTTGGGCGACAGCATCGCGCAATTGCTCGCCCGCGAACGGCCCACGCCCATGGAATACGTGGCGGTGAACGACAGCTTCGGCGAGAGCGGCACACCGGAAGAACTTCTGGCGAAGTACGGGCTGGACACCCCGGACGTTGTAGCGGCCGTGAAGCGGGTGCTGAAGCGGAAGTGAGAGCGGAGCCGCAGGGTCCGCGGACCTTCGGAGATCCCGCTTGGCGAGACCCTGCGGAAGCATTGGAGCTGGGGGCACCGGAGAACGGCATTCATTTTCTGATCACCAGCACTGAACACGGTCGAAGTGTCTGATCTTCTGATCCCAATGGACGAGCCTACCGACGAGGAGTTGATCGCCCTCTTCCGCAAGGAGGAAAGCCGCCACTACGCCTTCAACCTGCTTGTGCGCAAGCACCAGCGAAGGCTCTACACCTTCATCCGGCGCATGGTCACCGACCCCGATGAGACGAAGGACGTGCTGCAGAACGTCTTCCTGAAAGTTTGGACCGGCTTGGACAAATTCCGCGAGGATGCGCAGCTCTACAGCTGGCTGTACCGCATCGCGCACAACGAGAGCATCACACACCTGAAGCGCATGCGCCGCGGACTTTTCACCAGTGATGCCGCAGTGACCGACCGCCTCGTGGGCACCTTGGACTCCAGTGAGCACTTCTCCGGCGACGTGATCGAGCGCAAGCTCCAACGTGCGGTGATGGGCCTGCCACCGAAGCAGCGCGCGGTGTTCACCATGAAGTACTTTGATGAAATGAAATATGAGGAGATGAGCCGCGTGACCGGCACGAGCGTGGGGGCGCTGAAATCCTCGTACCACTTCGCCGTGAAGAAGATCGAGGCGGAACTGACCAAACCGGACCGGTCCGGCGATCAAACCATTTGAGGCACCGCTTGTCATAGAACCGTACACTGATGAAAGAGCTGAACGACAACGAAGAACTGCAACGAAGCGCACCGACCCTTTTCGGATTGCCGAAGCAGGATCGGTTCGTGGTGGAAGATGGCTTCTTCGAGCGTTTTCCACACGAGGTACAGGCCTTGGCCTCCAAGTCTGCACGTGCGCCCCTATCCATCTGGCTGAAGCGTGCCGCAGTGGCATTGCCTGCAATGGCTCTAGTGCTTTTCGCTGTGCATTCACTGCGTGGCCCGGAAGTTTCTCATGCTTCCGTTCCGGTCAGCGAGGAGGCGTGGCTGTCCGCGACCTTGGATCAATTCGACACACGGTCCATCCTCGCTGGCATCCCGGATGAAGACTGGCCTCAGTTCGATTCCGTCACCGTGCAGCTCACCCCGAACGAAGCGCTGGCCTATGTGGACCAGCATGACATCGACCTCACTGATTACCTCTACCAACAATGAACATCCGAACCCTTCGCGCCTTCCTCTTCGTGCTGCTCGCTGGAATGGCCGGTATGGCGCATGCCCAGGACGGCGATCCGGGGATCTCGCCGGACAAGCTGAAGGAGATCAAGGCCCAGAAGAGCGCCTTCATCACCCAGCGGCTAAGCCTTACGGCGGAAGAGGCCCGGACTTTCTGGCCGATCTACGACCGGTACGACGCCGAGATGGAAGTGGCCCGCAAGGAAATGCGCTCCGATCGGCGCGACAGGAAAGGCCCCGGAACGCTCACTGAAGCGGAAGCCTCCAAAGCCATCGACGAGAATCTGCAGAACAGGCAGGACCAACTGGACATCCGCAAACGCTACGTGGGTGAATTCAAAAAGAGCATCGGCGCGGTGAAGACGATACAACTGGACGTCGCGGAACGGGATTTCAACCGGGAACTGCTGAAGCGGATCCGTCCGCAGGACCGCAGGCATTGAGAGAGGAAAACCGCAAATGTCGCAGATGGGCGCAGATGCGGTCTTCGGTTGGAATGGGGTCAACCGCAACGAGCGCAACGACAATGTCTACCTCCGACGTGGGACAACCCGAGTCCGATCCGCGGTCTAGGCATTATCTGCGTTCATCTGGGAGATCTGCGGTTAAAAACACATCGGACCTCCGGTCGCACCGATCTTTGCGGCATGCCGGATCTTCGTTCATCCTTCCTGGCCCACTTGGCGCAGACCAGTCCTTTTCCCATCGCCTTGGACATCGTGGGGGCTGAAGGCTGCCACCTGCATACCCGGGACGGCAAGCGCTATCTAGATCTTGTGGCCGGCCTCGCGGTGAACAATGTGGGGCATCGGCATACGAAGGTGGTGGCGGCCATCAAGGCGCAGGCGGACCAATACCTGCATGTGATCCCCTACGGTGAGTTCATCCAGGAGCCGCAAGTGCGCTTCGCCGAGAAGCTCACAAGCTTGTTGCCGCCAGGTTTGGACAGCGTCTACTTCGTGAACAGCGGCACGGAAGCGAACGAGGCCGCGCTGAAATTGGCCAAGCGCATCACAAGCCGCACCGGGCTGGTGGCCTGCCACAAAAGCTACCACGGCAGCACGCACGGCTCGCTCAGCATCACTGGGAACGAGGAGAAAAAGTACCGCAACCGGCCTTTGTTGCCGGGCGTTCACTTCATGCGCTTCAATGTGGCGGATGATCTTTCGCTGATCGATGACCAAACCGCTGCCGTGATCGTGGAACCGGTCCAAGGCGACGCAGGCATCCGGGTGCCGGAGCGAGCGTGGATGCTGGCGTTGCGGAAGCGCTGCGACAAGGCGGGCGCAATGCTGATCTTTGATGAGGTGCAGACCGGCTTCGGGCGCACGGGCAAGCTCTTTGCTTTCGATCATTTCGGCGTGGTACCGGACATCCTGGTCCTTGGGAAAGCCTTGGGCGGTGGCATGCCGATGGGGGCATTCGTCAGCTCGCGGGAACGCATGGACCTGTTAACGCACGATCCGGTGCTGGGGCATATCACCACCTTCGGCGGGCATCCGATCCCTTGCGTGGCGGGCTTGGCAGCGCTGGAAGTGTTGCAGGAGGAGCAATTGGCCGCGAATGCGGAGCGCATGGGCGCGCTCTTCAAGGAACTGCTCGTTCACCCTGCCATCAACGAAGTGCGCGGCATGGGCTTGATGCTCGCTGTGGACTTGGGCGATGCCGATAAAGTGCAGCGCGTGGTGATGGGCTGCTTGGAACGCGGTGTGCTGGGTTTCTGGTTCCTGAGCTGCCCTACGGCCTTCCGCATCGCACCTCCGTTGTGCATTTCGGAGGAACTGGTCCGGGAGGCTTGTGCCGCGATCTTGGCGGAGGTTGAGACGCTCTAGGAGATCGGTCGGCACGCGCGACACGTGAGCGCTTGTATCAGGCCTCCGCTCAGAACTGCCCGGTGCTTAACATCACCAGCGTACAAGCCTCCAGTGTATCGATGCCCGCCGCTTCGGCCTTCTTGGCGAACGCCGGGTTCTCCGCTCCGGGGTTGAATATGATCCGACGCGGGCGCAGGCTGATGAGCTGATCCTCCCACATGGCCTGATTGTCCGCGTTCAGGTACATCGTCACCGTATCCACCTTGGTTCCCTGCGGGATCGCCTTCGCCAGGGGCACATCATCCACCGTGCCTTCACGCAGGCCCACCGCCACCACGGGATGCCCGTGCTGGCGCAACGCGTGAATGGCCCGGTTGGAATAGCGGTCCTCCTTCAGGCTGGCGCCCATGACCAGCGTGGGATGCTCTTTCTCCATTGCTATGCACCTTGTTTTACTTGGCCACGGCCATCGAGCGCTTCTCGCGGATCACCACGATCTTCACTTGGCCGGGGTATGTCATCTCGTTCTGGATGCGGTCGGCGATGCTCATGCTGATGGTATCGGCCTCGCCGTCGGACACATGGTCGCTCTCCACCATCACGCGCAGCTCGCGGCCAGCCTGGATGGCGTACGCCTTGGAGACGCCATTGTAGCTCATGGCGATGCTCTCCAGGTCCTTCAACCGCTTGATGTACTGCTCCACGGCTTCGCGGCGTGCGCCGGGGCGGGCACCGCTGATGGCGTCGCAGGCCTGCACGATCGGCGAGAGCAGGCCGGTCATCTCGATCTCGTCGTGGTGGGCACCGATGGCGTTGCAGACATCGGGCTTCTCGCCGTACTTCTCAGCTAATTGCATGCCTAACAGGGCGTGCGGGAGTTCGGGCTGGTCCTCGGGCACCTTGCCGATGTCGTGCAGCAGTCCGGCGCGCTTGGCAGCTTTCACGTTGAGGCCCAGTTCCGCGGCCATGGTGGCGCAGAGGTTGGCGGTCTCGCGGCTGTGCTGAAGGAGGTTCTGGCCATAGCTGCTGCGGTAACGCATGCGGCCTACCATGCGCATCAGTTCGCCGTGCAGGCCATGGATGCCCAGGTCGATGCAGGTGCGTTTACCGATCTCCATGATCTCCTCTTCGAGGTGCTTCTTGGTCTTGGCAACGACCTCCTCGATCCGTCCGGGGTGGATGCGTCCGTCCTTCACCAACTGGTGCAGTGCCAAGCGTGCCATTTCGCGGCGCACGGGGTCGAAGCAACTAAGGATGATCGCGCCGGGGGTGTCGTCCACCACGATCTCCACGCCGGTGGCTTCTTCCAGGGCGCGGATGTTGCGGCCTTCACGCCCGATGATGCGGCCCTTGAGCTCGTCGTTCTCAATGTGGAATGTGCTCACGGCATTCTCCACGGCATGTTCCGTGGCCACGCGCTGGATGGTCTGGATGATGATGCGCTTGGCGTCCTTGTTGGCGGTGAGCTTGGCCTCTTCCACCACGTCCTTCACCAAGGCCATGGCCCCGGTACGGGCCTCATCTTGCAACGAGTCCATGAGCTGCTTCTTGGCGTCTTCGGCGTTCAGGCCGCTGATGCGCTCCAACTGGGACACCTGCTTCTCATGCGCCTTGTCGAGCTCCGCACGGCGAACTTCCATGCCTTGCATCCGCTGTTCCAGATCTTGGCGCTCCGCCTCCACCTTTTTCTCTTTGACGCTCAGGTCCTGCTGCTGCCTGCTGAGCTGTTGCTCGCGCTGCTTGTGCTTCTCCAGGCCTTGTTGAATGCGTTTGTCCTTTTCACGGGCGTCGCGTTCATGCTCATCCTTCATCTGGAGGAATTTCTCCTTGGCCTGCAGGATCTTCTCCTTTTTCAGGGCTTCGCCCTCGGCCTCGGCCTCGCGCAGGATGCTCCTGCTGCGTTTCTTCATCAGGTTGTTCAGCACCACGTACACGATGCCTCCGCCCGCGATCAGGCCCACGATGGTACCGATCAATGTTGCGACGATGTCAAAGTCCATTTTCCACTGTTTTTTTGTTATGGTTCAGTGGACCATGGGTGCTCCGGGGAGCGAAGGGCGGTGATCTATCCGTTGAGGTCGTTCAGCAATCGTTCCAGTTCGTCCAGCACCTCCTTGTCGATGGAGGATGGCTGGGGCTTTGCCACATTGAGTGCACGTGTAGTGACTTCCAACGCGGCCATGGCCAATAGGTCCTGCTTGTCGGTAAGGGGATAGCTCGCCTTCAAACGGGTAATGCTTTCGTTTATCTCTTGGGCGGCCGCACGGATATTCTCCTCCTCATCCGGGTGGATGGTGAGGGGGTAGGCCCGTCCGGCCAGTTCGATCCTTATTGATCGCTCTTCCATGGTGTCAGTTTCCGGTATGGTCACGTGTTGAGCAGTGCCAAGCATCGGTCTATTTCGTTCACCAGTTCGTCGATCTTCTCCTTCGTTCCTGCCCGCTCCGGCTGCTCAGGTGCAGCTTTCACGGTCCGGAGAACCTCGTTCTCCTGTTCAAGTTCCTTGATCCGGGCCTTGAGCACATCAGCTTCGCGGCTCCCTTCGCGGGAATAGGCCTCCAAGGCCTCAATTGCCGCTGTGGCACGGGTTTGCTCATCGAGCAACCCTTTAACCTGCGTGCGTGCCACACTGATCCGTTCAAGCAATCCTTCCATCTCTCTTGGACAAGAGACCGTTATGGTCCGAGGCCAAAGATAGCGGTGACTTGCGATGTCCCCATCCGTTTGTTTGCACGCCGTATTGTTCATCGCCGGCCGGGAAAGGACCGGATGGTCCGGATCTTGGCAGGTAGCTTGCACCCTCTTTTTGGGCCGGACCGATGTACCCGCGATCGGTGAAGTACGGCGACAAAGATCCAACTTGAAAGTAAAGTGAATACGATCAAAGCCCTAATGGCCAGCACATTGTGCATAGCCACTCACAACATCCACGCGCAGCATATAGAACCGGACTTTCGGCATCCGATGGACCTGCCGATCGAGGTGGCCGGCAACTTCATGGAGCTGCGGAGCAACCATTTTCACTCGGGGCTGGACATGAAGACCAACGGACGCATCGGGCTCCCGGTGATGTCCGTGGCCGACGGCTGGGTGAGCCGGATCAAGATCAGCCCCTGGGGCTATGGGAAGGCGGTGTACGTGGACCATCCCTCGGGCTACACCACGGTCTATGGGCACTTGGACCGCCTCAACGGCAAATTGGCCTCCACCCTGCTCGACCTGCAATATGCGGAACGCAGCTTCAGCGTGGACCGCTACTTCAAGCGCGGCGAGATCCCCGTCTCCAAGGGCGAGATCATTGCATATAGCGGCAATACCGGCGGTTCCACGGCCCCACACCTGCATTTTGAGGTGCGCCGCAGCTCGGATCAGCATGCATTGGACCCAGAAGCCTATGGCATGACGGTGCAGGACCGGGTACACCCCACCATCACAGGCATCCGGATCTATCCGCTGGACAGCAGCGCCCGCGTCAGCCCCTATCCGACCGGTGCTGTGGGATTCGTGGTCTCGGAGGTGAACGACTCCACCTTCGTGCTGAAGCCGGGCACCTTGGCGAAAGCCTTTGGTACCGTGGGCATTGCGGTGAACACGATCGACCGCTACAGCAACAGCAACAATACCTGCGGGATCCGCACGCTTTCGGTGAGCGTTGACGGGAGCGCGGTCTTCAGCGTCGGCTTGAACGAGATCGACTTCGGGACCACGCGCTACGCCAACGCCTACATGGACCACAGCCTGTTCAAGGACAACAACAATCACTACAACCGGTGCTACAAGTTGCCGAACAACCAACTGAACGTCTATGGCAAGGAAGCGGCACAGGGTCGGATCCAATTGGAACCGGGCAAGGACCATGCAGTGCAAGTGATCGCCACGGACGCCACCGGCAATCGCTCCATGCTCACGTTCGTGCTTCATGGCGCCAACGCGGAAGAGTCCGCGGCGTGGCCTGTGGAACAGCTTCCGGGCCTGCTTTACCACTACGACCGATCGAACGTGATCATGGAAACCGGAATGCGTTTCACCCTGCCTCCCAATGCGTTGTACGACGACACCCACATCACTACGTCGGTCTCGGCAGCTCCAGCCCGTGCCCTCTCCCCGCTCTTCCAGGTCCAGGACGAGCTGACGCCTTTGCAGAAGTCCGGCGAGCTCACCCTTGACGTGACCGGCGAATATCCCTCAGCACAAGCCTCTAAGCTACTGCTGGTGCGCATGATAAAAGGGCGTCCTTCCGCAGAGGGCGGGACTTTTTCCAACGGCAAGGTGACGGCCAGCGTAAAAACGCTAGGTGCCTTCACGGTGATGATGGACACGGTGGCACCGGTGATCACGCCCATCGATCTGCGGGCTGACATGAAGGGACGCAACAGCTTCCGGATCCGCGTTCGGGACAATTTGGCCGGCCTGGACCAATGGGCTGGCAAGATCGACGGCCAATGGATCCTGATGGAATACGAGCCCAAAAGCGGCACCTTGGAGCACAGCTTCGACAAGAACACGGACAAGCCGGGCCGCCATGAGTTCACGCTGGAGGTGAGCGATGAGCGGGGCAACCGCAGCCGGATCACGCGGACATTCACCCGGTAACGAAGCTTCGGATGCAACGATTTCAGCAGGACCCGCGTACCATGGCCGTCTGAACGCAACCATGCCCCGCTTTCTCCCCATCCTTTCCATCACATTGTTTGCCGGTCTATTGCTGCTGGCCTCCGGTTGCGGTCACACCTTCATGGGCGGTGGCGTGAGCGAGGGAGAGATCGAGTACAAGATGACCTTCCCGGACATGGACCCCGACGGCCTCATGGCGGACATGCTTCCGGAAAAGACCGTCCTGAGCTTCAACAGGGAGAGTCAATCGCTTGACCTGAGCGCGGGGATGGGCGTGTTCCGCACGAGCATGGTGGTGAACACCATGAAGAAGGTGGTGGACTACCACATGAGCGTGATGGGCAAGAACCTGGTGGCGGCACTGCGTCAGCATGACCTGATGAACCTGAGCAAGACCACGCCCAACATCGCGGTATTGTTCACCGATGCAAGGGACACCATAGCGGGCTACCCTTGCAAGCAGGCCTATCTGATCTATGAGGACATCGCCATACCGGAGGCGGAAGTGTGGTATACCGATGCCATTTCCATGGAGGCCCCGAACTGGTACGGACCTTACAGCGAGATACCGGGGGTGTTGATGCGCTACGAACTGGTACAGCACAAGATCCGGATGCGCTTTGAGGCCACCGTTGTGAAGCCGGGGCCGGTGGATGCCGCTAAATTCACCATTAGACCTGACTATCAGGAGGTAAGCCCCCAAGTGCTCTACCAGCAGCTCGACGAGGTCCTAGGTTCCTTCAGCAACTGACGGTCAATTTGGACCGCCCGCATTGCACCGTCGATCGCCTGTTGCTTTGACCCGAAACCGGGCAAGCAGCCGACCTGTCACATCCGATTGTTGATAATAGACGGGGCCGGAAGGGCGTTCCAGCCCTGTGGGGCCAATAGTTTTGCTACGACCGCCACGATCGCGGGCACGACCAGTGCCTACGGTCCGTTATGGTCATGTACCCCGCGCCAGCACGCCCATCCCCGTTTCCCCGTGGCCAACGAACGAAAGAATAAAGTGCGCGAGCAAGAGCCCGCCGAGGACGAACGTCCTACCCGCAAGGCCAAGTCCAAGAAGTCCGATCGCACTTCGGGACCGTCTTCTGAAAGCCGCTTTGCAAAGCTGCGTGCGTTCCTGCGCGATGAGCGCGTACACAAGGTCAGCGGGCTTTTTCTCATCCTCGCCTCCTTCTATCTGCTCGTGGCCTTCACCAGTTACCTGTTCACATGGCGGATCGACCAGGACCTGATGAGCCGGAGCTGGGGTGAGATCTTCAGCCCGGAGGTGCGCGTAGAGAACTGGCTCGGAAAGATCGGTGCGCTGCTCAGTCACCAGTTCATCTTCCGCTGGTTCGGTGTGGCGGCGTTCATCTTCGTACTATGGACCTTCTTGGCAGGCGTGCGTATCACCTTGAACACGTGGCTATTGCCCGCGGGAAAGACCTTTCGCTGGAGCGTGATGGGACTCTTCTGGCTGCCTACGTTGCTGGGCTTTTTCTTCCCTAAGGGCGGCTGGCAGATCATGGGCGGCGGCATCGGCTATGCCATCAACCATCACCTTACCGGTTGGCTTGGATCCTTCGGCGCGGGTGCCGCCATTCTGTTCGCGGCCGCGGCTTTCGCGGTGTACACCTTCAACCCGTCCCTGCACTGGGTGATGGCCTTGTTCGAGCGGAAACCGAAGGCGGACGTGGAACCATCGGAAGCCGAAAGCGTGGACGGATGGTCCGAGGTCCGGGCGAACCGGGTGAAGGAGGCGGACTTGGACGATGCCGAGGTAACCTTAGAGGACGCCAAAGTCGCCGAAGCCACTGCAGAAGCTGACCTGGAGCTGGAGATGGAACCGGCTGCGGAAGAGGAGGCGATAGAGGAGCCAGAAGAAACGGAGCTGGATCCTACACCCGTTGCCGGCAACACCGACCTGAGCGGCATTAATGACGAGGAGAACGGCTTCAGCGTGGAAGCGACGGTGCAGGAAGAAGCCTTGAGCGAGGCGGAGATCGAGACCAAGCTGAAGGAATTCGGGGAATACGACCCCACGCTGGACCTCAGCAGCTACATCCCCCCCACCCTGGAGCTACTTGCGGAGCACAGCACCGGCGAGCTCACCGTGACCAAGGAGGAGCTGGAGGAGAACAAGAACAAGATCGTCACCACGCTGAACAACTACAACATCGGGATCGAGAAGATCAAGGCCACTATCGGGCCTACGGTGACGTTGTACGAGATCGTGCCCCAGGCCGGGGTGCGTATCAGCAAGATCAAGAACCTCGAGGACGACATCGCGTTGAGCCTCGCCGCCTTGGGCATCCGCATCATCGCGCCGATCCCCGGCAAGGGCACCATCGGTATCGAAGTGCCCAACAGCAATCCGCAGATCGTCAGCATGCGGAATGTGGTGGCCAGTGAGAAATTCCAGAACAGCAAGTATGATCTGCCCATCGTGCTGGGCAAGACCATCAGCAACGAGACCTTCGTCACCGATCTGGCGAAGATGCCCCACCTGCTGATGGCCGGCGCCACGGGACAGGGGAAATCCGTGGGCCTGAACGCCATCCTCGTCTCGCTGCTCTACAAGAAGCACCCGAGCCAGATCAAGTTCGTGCTGGTGGACCCGAAGAAGGTGGAGCTCACGCTCTTCAACAAGATCGAGCGGCACTTCCTGGCCAAACTGCCCGGTGAGGGCGAGGCCATCATCACCGATACCAAGAAGGTGGTGGCCACGCTGAACAGCCTGTGCATCGAGATGGACGAGCGCTACGAGCTGCTCAAGGATGCCGAAGTCCGCAACATCAAGGAGTACAACGCCAAGTTCATCAGTCGCCGGTTGAACCCGGAGAACGGCCACCGCTTCCTCCCCTACATCGTGCTGGTGGTGGACGAGTTCGCGGACCTGATCATGACCGCCGGTCGCGAAGTGGAAACACCGATCGCGCGCCTCGCCCAGCTGGCCCGCGCCATCGGGATCCACCTCATCATCGCCACGCAGCGCCCCAGCGTCAACATCATCACCGGCACCATCAAGGCCAACTTCCCGGCCCGCATCGCCTTCCGCGTCACCAGCAAGATCGACAGCCGCACCATCCTTGACACCGGTGGAGCGGACCAGCTGATCGGTCGCGGCGATATGCTACTGAGCACCGGCAACGAGCTGATCCGGATCCAGTGCGCCTTTGTTGACACTCCGGAGGTGGAGGCCATTACCGCCTTCATCGGCAACCAGCGCGGCTACCCCGATGCGTTGATCCTGCCGGAAGTCCCCACCGAGGAAGGCGAAAGTGGTGGTGTTGACGACGGCGAACGCGACAGCATGTTCGAGGATGCCGCCCGTGTGGTGGTGCAAACGCAACAAGGCAGCACCAGCCTGATCCAGCGCAAGCTGAAGCTGGGCTATAATCGCGCAGGCCGCATCGTGGACCAATTGGAGGCCGCAGGCATCCTCGGCGGTTTCGAAGGCTCCAAAGCACGAAAGGTGCTGGTGCCTACAGAAGCGGCACTGGATGAGATGCTGCACCCTGCAGGGACGGCGGCGGGCTCGGGTTCAGGTGGATATTGACCCGCACGGCCCTCGCAGGGTCGGCTATATATCACAGCTGTTTCTCGGCGTGAACCTGGCTGGGGATTCTTCCCCGTGCCGCTCCCAATAGCGCTTGCCATAGCCGCACAGCACCTCCTCTCCCACCCGGATCCGTCGCGTGGTGCGGAGGCACACCCGGTCGCCATCATCCAGTGCGATCACGGCATTGTTGCGCAACGCGGTGGATGCACTTCCCTGCGCATCGTTGGCGAACTTGGCGAAGCCCTCCACGCCCATGGCGTCCAACGTGGTCCCATTCGGAAGCTCCATGAAATACCGATCCAGCCCTTGTGCGGCGCGTTCACCGGCTTCCTTGGTGGACAACCGTTCGCCACGGTACAGGGCGATCACCTCGTCCTTGTACAGCGCAATGGCGGTGAAGAGACCTAGCCCGGCATCCGGCAGGCCGGAAAGGGCGGAGTAGAGGTAATCTTCTTCCTGTAGCGGTATTCCATCGGGGTCCATGCAGGTGCGAACATAGCCCGATGCGCCTGAAATATTTCGAAGTCCCCGTATGCTGATCCAGAGACCCAAAATGAAACCGCCCCGGAAATCCGTCCGGAGCGTTCCAATGAATTGTGGGATCAATTCCCTCCTTCCATCTCCGTGGCCTTCTTCAGCCCGTCCTCGATCATGTTGTAGAACTGGTCCATTTTGGGCAGGATCACGATGCGGGTACGACGGTTCTTGGCGCGGTCCTCCGGAGTGTCACTATCTACTAGCGGCACGAACTGGGAGCGGCCACCGGCGGTGATGCGCGACGGGTCCACGCCGAGTTCTTCAGAGAGCACACGGGTGATGGCCGTGGCGCGCAGCACGCTGAGGTCCCAGTTGTCCTTGATGCAGGCCTTGCTGATGGGTACGTTGTCCGTGTGGCCTTCCACAAGGACGTCCATCTGCGGCTTGTCGTTCAGCACAGTGGCCACTTTGCCAAGCACGTTCTTCGCGTTGGGCCCGATGGTGGTGCTTCCGCTGGGGAAGAGCATCTTGTCGCTGAGGGAGATGAAGACCACGCTCTTCTCCACGTTGATGGTGACGTCCGAGTCGTTCAGGTTACCCAAAGAACTTTTCAGGCTGATCACCAACGCGAGTGTCACGGAGTCTTTCTTGGTCAAGGCCTCGCTCATGTTGCGGATCTGGAGGTCCTTTTCCTTGATGCTCTCCAACGATTTTTCCAGATTGGAGGCTTCCTTGGCGCTGAGCGTCGCCATGTTGCCCACGTTGTTCAGCAGCGCCTGGTTGGTGACGCTCATCTCCGCCACTTGGTCCTTGAGGTGATCGTTGCTGGTCTGCAGGTTAGCCGTCTTGCTGTTGCACGCGTCCAAGGCGCGGTTCGCTTCATCGAGCTTGCCGTGGAGCGTTTCGTTGGAAAGCTGGATGGCGGTGTACTTTTTCTTCGATACGCAGGAACCCAACAAGAGGGATGCCGCAACGAGAATGAGAAGTTGCTTTTTCATGGTTATGGATGAGGCGTCGAAGATAGATGTTCGGCGCGACTGATGGAACGGAAACCCACGCCTACTATCGGCTAAAGGCCGATCCAGATCGCGGTCTTACCTTGTGGCGTGTAGTCGTCCTGAGGTGCCCGGCAACCATTGGATCTGTTCCCTTCACCTTAAAGCCCACAGCCCATGAGCGCCAAGAAGAAAGCAACCAAAAGCAAGCCAACACCCGCCAAGGCCAAGTTGACCTCCATTTCAGGCTGTCCGGTAGTGGATAACCAGAACGTGATCACGGCCGGCCCGCGCGGCCCGCAGCTCTTGCAGGACGTTTGGTTCTTGGAGAAACTCGCTCATTTCGATCGCGAGGTGATCCCCGAACGCCGGATGCATGCCAAGGGTTCCGGCGCGTACGGCACCTTTACCGTCACCAAGGATATTTCGAAATACACCCGGGCGAAGCTGTTCTCCAAGGTGGGCAAGAAGACGGAGATCTTCGCACGTTTCTCCACCGTGGCCGGGGAGCGTGGCGCTGCCGATGCCGAGCGGGACATCCGCGGTTTCGCGGTGAAGTTCTACACGGAAGAAGGCAACTGGGACCTGGTGGGCAACAACACGCCGGTGTTCTTCATGCGCGACCCGCTGAAGTTCCCCGACCTCAACCACGCGGTGAAGCGTGATCCACGCACCAACATGCGCAGCGCAGGGAACAATTGGGATTTCTGGACGAATCTGCCCGAGGCGATCCACCAAGTGACCATTTTGATGAGCGACCGCGGGCTTCCCGACGGATTTCGCCACATGCACGGCTTCGGTTCGCACACCTTCAGCTTCATCAATGCGAAGAACGAGCGCTTCTGGGTGAAGTTCCACCACGTGTGCCAGCAAGGCATCAAGAACCTCACCGATGCACAGGCCACTGCCCTTGTCGGCAAGGATCGGGAAAGCAGCCAGCGCGATCTGTACGAATCCATCGAGGGCAAGAAATTCCCGAAGTGGAAATTGTGCGTGCAAGTGATGCCCGAGAAGGACGCGGCCAAAGTGCCGTACAATCCCTTTGACCTGTCCAAGGTGTGGCCTCATGGCGACTACCCACTGATCGAAGTGGGCGTGTGGGAGCTGAACCGCAATCCGGAGAACTACTTCGCGGAGGTGGAACAAGCTGCGTTCAACCCGGCGCACGTGGTACCCGGCATCGGCTTCTCACCGGACAAGATGCTGCAAGGACGGCTCTTCTCCTATGGTGATGCACAGCGCTACCGCTTGGGGATCAACCACCAGCAGATCCCGGTGAACGCGCCCAAGTGCCCGGTACACAGCTTCCACCGTGATGGGGCCATGCGCGTGGACGGGAACCACGGAAGCACCCTGCACTATGAACCCAACAGCTACGGTGAATGGCAGGACCAGCCGAAATTCGCTGAGCCGGCCTTGGCGTTGGACGGAGACGCCGACCACTGGAACCACAAGTTGGACACGGACTACTTTTCGCAGCCCCGGGCGCTGTTCAAGTTGATGAAACCCGCACAGAAGCAGGTGCTTTTCGACAATACGGCACGCGCCATGGGCGATGCACCGCGCATGGTGAAGATGCGCCACATCAGCAATTGCACCAAGGTGGACCCGGCGTACGGGAAGGGTGTTGCCAAGGCGTTGAAGTTGCCGATGAAGTAGGCAACCACCTTTTTACACATTGATAGGAACGCCCGTGGAACAAAATCACCACGGGCGTTCCTGCGTTCGTACACATCGGGCTGTTCACGTCCGGCGGCTCTTGGGTATCACACGGGACCCGTAGCGCCGCTTCTTTGCAGGGCAACACCCGCGCATGGCACTTAGTCGGTTCTGGACCTTCATTCTTATTCTCAGTATTGGCTACGCGCTGGTGATGCTGGCCACCGGCAGGCAGCACAGCTTAGGCACGCTGGTGAACGGCAACCAAGGCGATCCCTTGATGATTGCCGAAAAGGATAGTGTCGAATTGACCGGCACGGCACTGCTGCTGGACTTGCGCGCTGCAGGGGATGAAGGGGTGATGCTTGGCGACACGTTGATCACCATGGGCAAGGGCGGCATGGTGCGCTATAGCCATGGCACGCAAGCGGCGGACGGTCTGTTCGAGACCTGCAAGAACACGGTGATGGACCTGTGGTTGCCATTGATCGGCTACCTCACCTTCTTCTGCGGATTGATGAACCTGCTGGTGGATTCACGCGCCATGGAAAAGCTGGCCCGCTTCCTCTCCCCCATCTTCGGCAAGATCTTTCCGGATCTGCCGAAAGACCATCCGGCCTACGGCTACATGACCTTGAACTTCGCCGCAAACTTCCTGGGCCTGGACAATGCCGCCACACCCTTCGGCCTGAAGGCGATGGAGAGCATGCAGGAGAACAACCCTACACCGGACAAGGCCACCAACAGCCAGATCATGTTCCTTTGCCTGCACGCGGCGGGCCTCACGCTGCTGCCCACTTCCATCATCGGTTATCGTGCGGCCATGGGCGCGGCGAATCCTGCCGACATCATGATCCCCATGATCGTCACCAGCTTCGTAGGCACGTTGGCTGCACTGCTTTTCGTAAGCGTTCGACAAAAGATCAATCTATTCAACCTCCCGGTGATGCTCTTCGTTGTGGGCGTCAGCGTCACCATCGGTGGTCTGATGGTATATATCAGCGGGCTTGCGGGCGCTGCGAAATTCCACTTCACGGACAACCTCGGCAACGGCATGTTGCTTGGCATCATCCTCCTGATCGTTGCATATGCTTTTTTACATGAGCGTTACTTCAAGGAGAAGGGCACCAACATGTTCGACTCGTTCATCCACGGCAGCAAGGACGGATGGACCACCGGCTTGCGCGTGTTGCCATATATGATCGCCATGCTCTGCGCCCTGAGCATTTTCCGCAACAGCGGCCTGATGACCATCGTGATGGACGGGATGTCCACGGTGCTCGCCTTCTTCAAGGTGGACCGGGAGATCATCGACGCTATACCCGTGGCGATCATGCGGCCCTTCAGTGCGGGCGGTGCGCGGGGCTTCATGCTGGATGCCATGAAGACCTACGGCGCTGACAGTCTCACCGGCCAACTGTCCAGCATTCTGCAAGGCGCTGCCGAGACCACCTTCTATGTGATCGCGCTCTACTTCGGTGCGGTGAACGTGAAGGACACCCGCTACACTTTGGGCATCATGCTGCTGGTGGACCTGGTGTGCGTGCTGACGGCGATCGTGGTGTGTTCGCTGTACTTCTAACATCCAAACTCACCGTTTTTTGCCGTTCTCACCGTTCGCGCTGTTGGCACTGTAAATTCGCGCCTCTTTTCCGCGTCCCCATGTCCAGTAAGATCGTTCAGCGCAACTCCAAGATCCACGGTCAAGGCGTGTTCGCCACAGCTCCCATCAAAGCCGGCGAGGATGTGATCGAGTACAAGGGGAAGCTGCGCACGCATGCGGATGTGGACGATGAATACGGCGGCAAGGACACCGGCCATACCTTCCTGTTCATCCTGAACGATACCTATGTGATCGATGCGAACATCGGCGGCAACGTGGCACGCTGGCTGAACCATGGCTGCGCGCCGAACTGCCAGGCCTTCGTGATCGAAGATGAAAGCGGCGATCCGCGCAAGGACAGTGTGGTGATCGAGGCGCTGCGGGATATTGAAGCGGGAGAAGAGCTCACCTACGACTACGACATCCGGATCGAGGAGCCGATCACGGAGGAAGAGCGCCGGTTGTGGGCGTGCCATTGCGGTGCACCGGGCTGCACCGGAACGATGATCCGGAGCGCAAAGCCCGGCAAACGCACCGCAGTACCGGCCTGAGCGATGGGAAGCCCTATCGTCGTGCGCCGATCACGGATCCACGGCCATGGGGTCTTCGCCGCACACGACCTTCCAGAAGGCACAGAGCTGATCGAATACACAGGACGGCTCATCACCCTCACCGAAGCCGATCTATCGTACGACGAGATCTATAAGGGGCACACCTTCCTGTTCACGCTGAACGATGCATGGATCATCGATGGCAACGTGGGCGGCAACGATGCGCGCTGGTTCAACCACGGCTGCGAGCCCAATTGCATCCCGTACCTGCACGCCCACCCCCGCGACAGGCGCAAGGACCGTGTCATCATCGAGACATTGCGTGATGTGGAGGCAGGCGAGGAGCTGAGCTACGACTACGGCATCAGTTTCGATGTGCCCTATTCCGCAAGGCTGAAGAGGATCTGGGCGTGCCGCTGCGGGGCAACCTCCTGTACCGGCACCCTGTTGAAGCCCATGAGCCATATCCGGCAGCCGGAGCCCTGCTGAGCTTGGCACGCCGCTTGCCATTCCGGCACCGTCCTAACTTTGCACACCATCCGGGAAAACTTGCCCATCACCTTATGAAACAAACACTCCTTCTCCTCGGCACGCTGCTGTGTACCCTGCACGCTATCGGCCAGGACGACCCCAAGAGCAAGGCCATCGTGGATGCACTGATCGCGAAGAACAAGAGCTACACCAGCTTCGACGCGGACTTCAGCAGCCGCTTGGTCAACACGGACAGTAAGTTGGATCTTAAGCAGGACGGCAACGTAAAAGTGAAGGGCCGCAAGTTCCGGCTCACCTTGCTGGACAACATCGTGATCAACGACGGCACCGCGCTTTGGACCTACAGCAAGAAGAGCAACGAAGTGAGCATCAGCGACCCCAAGGAAATGGACGAGACGCTGGACCCCGCCAACCTTTTCAACGTGTATGAGAAAGGCTTCAAGAGCCAGTATGTGGGCGCCAGCACCGATGGCGGGGTAGCGGTGGAGACGATCAAGCTCTTCCCGCTGGACCCCTCCAAAAAGCCCTTCCACACCGTGATCCTCACGGTGGACAAGAACAAGATGGAGCCGCGCAAAGTGGAGATGAAGTACAAGGACGGCAACGAAGTGACCTATGTCCTGAAGAACTTCAGGCCCAACGCCGATATGGTGGACGCGCTGTTCGCTTTCGACAAAAGCAAATTCCCTGGCGTGGAGGTGAACGACATGCGGTGATCTCGCTCAGGGTCTCACGAAGTGGATCCTGATTCGATTATCTGGTGATCGGTGATCGGGCGGCAACCGACTGCAACCCTGTTGCCCACGTTTCATTTTTCAGCATTCAAGTTTCAGTTTTCAACTGACTGCCGCTGACTTGAGCGCGAGGCATTGAGGCCCACTCCCTTCCGTCTCCCTACATTCGCCGCCCGTTGACGGACCAGGCCCTCCAGCCACCACCTACGGCCCATGCAGAAACCGCACACGCATCCCTTGTCCTGGGCAGGCATGCTGGTCACGCTGGGGATCATCTTCGGCGATATCGGTACTTCGCCGTTGTATGTGTTCAAAGCGATCGTGGGCGAGACCACGCCCATCAGCGAGCGGTTGGTGCTGGGCGCCTTGAGCTGCATCTTCTGGACGCTCACGCTACAGACCACGTTCAAATACATCCTCATCACCCTTCGTGCGGACAACCGCGGGGAAGGTGGCGTCTTCTCCCTGTATACGCTGGTACGCCGCTTCGGGAAATGGGTCTGGATGCCGGCCATCATCGGTGCGGCCACCCTGTTGGCGGACGGGATACTCACCCCGCCGATCTCCGTGGCGGCCGCCATCGAGGGCTTGGGCGGCGTGGAGGTCTTTGCGGGCATCATCGCCCCGGGCAATACGGCCACGGTACTTATCGTGGTGGCCATCATCAGCCTGTTGTTCTTCTTCCAGCGCTTCGGCACCAAGGTGGTGGGCTTGGCATTCGGCCCCATCATGTTCATCTGGTTCGGCATGCTGCTGGTGCTGGGCCTGTCGCACCTGGTACGGACGCCGCACGTTTTGGCCAGCCTCAACCCCATGTACGCGGTGGACCTGCTCACGCGGTACCCCGGCGGCTTCTGGCTGCTGGGCGCGGTGTTCCTGTGTACCACCGGTGCTGAAGGGCTGTACAACGACATGGGCCATTGCGGCCGCCGCAACATCCAAAGCACATGGATCTTCGTGAAGACGGCGCTCGTGTGCAACTACATGGGCCAAGGTGCTTGGTTGTTGGAGCATCAGGGCATGCTGCTGGAAGGGCGCAACCCGTTCTATGAGATGATGCCGCAGTGGTTCCTGCTCACAGGTGTGGGCATTGCCACTTTGGCGGCCATCGTGGCATGCCAAGCAGTTATCAGTGGCTCGTTCACCTTGATCAATGAGGCCATCACGCTGAACTTCTGGCCCCGTGTGAAAGTGAAGTTCCCCACGGTGGTGCGCGGGCAGATCTACATACCCAGTGTGAACTGGCTGCTCTGGTCCGGCTGCGTGGGCGTGATGTTCTATTTCCGCAGCAGCGGCAACATGGAAGCTGCGTACGGCTTTTTTATCGTGGTGGCCATGCTGATGACCACCGTGCTGCTTTTCGGCTACCTGCGCTTCGTCCGGCGCTGGCACATGGCCCTGGTGCTCCTGGTCATTGGCATGTTCTTCACGTTGGAGCTCGCCAACTTTGTCGCGAATGCCGTGAAGATCCTGCACCGGCCTTGGTTGGTGGTGGCGGTGCTGCTGGTGTTCGGGGTGATGTTCACCTGGTACAGGGCGCGCAAGATCATCAACCGTTTCATCAAGTTCGTGCCGTTGATGGACTATGCCCAAGCACTGCGCGACCTCAGCGCCGACCGCGACCTGCCCAAGTTCGCCACGCATCTGGTCTACCTCACCAAGGCGAACGACCCCGGCCAGGTGGAGAGCCAGATCATCAACAGCATTCTGGCGCGGAAGGTGAAGCGGGCCGAGATCTACTGGTTCGTTCACGTGAACTACACGGACGAGCCGTACACCATGGAATACCGTGTCTCGGAGCTGATCGACGACAAGGTGATCCGCGTTGACTTCGACCTGGGCTTCCGCGTGCAACCCCGCGTGAACCTGCTGTTCCGCAGGGTGCTGGAGGAACTGGACGCCGACCACGAACTGAACTTCCGGAACAAGTACGAAAGCATCAAGAAAGGCGACTTCCACACGGACATCTGCTACGTGATCACCGAGCGCATCCTCTCGGTGGAGAACGAGTTCAGCGTGCGCGACAATTTCATCCTGGACGTGTACTACTCCGTGAAGCACCTGGCCCTGAGCGACCGGGAGGCCATGGGACTGGACCCGAACGTGACGGTGGTGGAACAGGTCCCGCTGGTGATCCAGGCCGTGCGGGAGATCCCGTTGAAGCGCATCAGCATGACGCGGCAGGGGAAGCGGGAGTGAGGATCGAGGTTGTTCTTTGGTACAGGGTACAGGGTGCCGAGTACAGGGTATAGGGTAGAGGGTGCAATGCCGCACGTTCGGCATTGTACCCTGTACCCAATACCAGCAATTACATCAGCCCCCTCTCCCGCTCGATCCGCTCCCACGCGTCCTGCACCTTCTTGAACTTCTCGGAAGCCGCTTTCTGGAACTCCTCGCCCAGGTGCGCCACACGGTCCGGATGGTGCTTCATGGCGGCGCGGCGATAGGCCTTCTTCACCTCCTCGTCGCTGGCCTTGGGATCAACTTCCAGTATGGTGTAGGCCGATGACGCGGACGGCCCCCGGAACATCGCGTCCAGCGAAGCCAGATCTTTCTGGCTGATGCCCATGTCCGCTGCAATGCGCTCCAGCACTTGGTGTTCGGCGATCTGGACCCTGCCGTCGGCGTGTGCCAGGCCAATGAGGTAATGCATCACCTGCAGGCGCTCCGGATGGGACAGGTGCCCGCGGATCTGCGCACAGACATCGCGGAGCGGGATATCGCGCTTCAGCACATCACGCAGGAGGCGCAGCAGTTCCGCGCTGTGCTGCGGCCCGAACTGTTGGACAAAGAACTTCCGGACATGGCCCAGTTCCCCGTGGGTCGGCTTGCCGTCGGCCTTCATCACCGCTGCGGTGAGCACCACCAAGCTGAGGGCCAGATCCCCGGAGGTGGCCGACCCTTGCGAAGGCCGTGCTCGTTGCCCTGCACCCGGCTTGGCCACTACGATGCCTTGGGCGTTGTCCATCAATGCGCCGAGCGCAAAGCCCACCACGGCGCCTATGGGCGTGCCCGTGAGGGCGAAACCCAAGCTCCCGAAGATCCACTTGTTATAACCGGCCATCCGCTACCAAGAACCACCGGCCCCGCCGCCACCGAAGCCACCACCGCCGAAACCACCGAAGCCTCCGCCGCCACCGCCAAAACCGCCGCCGCCACCGCCTGAGAAGCCGCCCCAGCGTCCGCTATGGGACGAGCTGGCCGCGTTCATCAGCGCCCAAGCGGCCCAGAAATCGAGGCTGTTCACCCGTGCGTATTTCCGCGTGCGGCGCACCATCGACCAGAAAATGAACAGGAATAACGCGAGGATCATCAGCAGCGGCACCCAAGGCACGGGCTTCTCGCCGTAGCTCTTCGCGTTGATCTCGCCCTTGGCCAGCGCCATCAGTACATCGGTGGCCTTGTCCATACCGCCGTAGAAGTCGCCGTTGCGGAACCGCGGCAGCACTTCCTCGTCCACAATGCGGTGCGCAATAAGGTCGGGGATAGCTCCTTCCAGCCCATAGCCCACTGCGATAAAGACATGCCGGTCGCCAGCCCTCCCGTTCGGCTTCACCAGGATCAGCACGCCGTTGTCGATACCCTTCTTGCCGAAGCCCCACGCCTGGCCCAGATCGAAGGCGAAGTCCGACGGGGGATATCCGCAGAGCGTGTCCACGGCCACAATGGCGATCCGGTTGCTGGTCTCGCGGGCGAAATTCACCAGCTTGTTGTTCAGGGCCGCAGCTTGTTGCTGGTCCAGAAAGTGGGTGAACTGGAAGACGAGCTGGTCCTCGTTCTTCGGTTTGGGCGGGAAGCACGGGTCCGGCTCGGCGGAAAGCACCACTGCTGACAACGCAGCCGCGAACAGTAGGAATAAAGTACGGAGGGCTTTCATTTTCCGAAGCTCACGTCGTCGCTCAGTTCGTTCACATCCTCGCGCTGGAAGGGGAAATGCTCGCGGAGCTGCTCGCCGAGCCGTTCCACACCGGTGCATAGGCCTTCGCAGAAGCGGTCCTGCTTGAAATCCTCCAGGATCAGGTCGAGCACACCATGCCAATAGTCATCGCCGAGCTTGGCGTGGATGGCCACATCGCCGATCACGGCCACCTTCCGGCCCGGCACGCTCACGTAGATCAGCACGCCGTTGCGATCCTTCGTCCTGGCCATGCCGAGGTCGTCGAAGACGAAGGCCGCATGGTCGAGCACATCCTCCATGATGGCCACGTCGAGGTGTACACGGATCTCGCCACTGGTGCGCTTCTCCGCAGCACGGACGGCATCACGTACGTAGCCCAGTTCCTCGGCCGTAAGCCACTCCTCGATGTCTACCCGGTGCTTCACTTGCCGAAGTCGATGTCGGGTGCGGTATCAGTGCCTTCCTGCGCCGTGAAGTAGCCTTTCTCGGAAAATCCGAACATGCCCGCGAGGAAATTGTTGGGGATCTGCTTGATCTTGGAGTTGTATGCCCGTGCCAGATCGTTGAACTTGCGGCGCTCCACGCCGATGCGGTTCTCCATGCCCTCGTACTGGGCTTGGAAATCGCGAAAAGCCGTGGTGGTCTTCAGGTCGGGGTAGCGTTCCACGGTGACCATGAGGCGGCTGAGCGCACCGGTGAGCTGCTGCTGGGCCTGCTCGAACTGCGCCATCTTCTCCGGTGTAAGGTCATTCGCGTTCAGCTGGATGCTGGTGGCCTTGGCGCGGGCGTTGATCACGTCCGTGAGGGTGGTCTTTTCGAAATCTGCCGAGCCCTTGATGATCTCGACGATGTTCTTCGTTTTGTCAGCACGGAGCTGATAAGCATTCTCCACGTTGCTCCATTGGGCTTTCACGCCTTCGTCCATGCCCACAATGCCCCGTTGGAAGCTGATAGCCCAGAGACCGATTGCGGCAATGACCGCGATAATGATGATGGTGGAACGTTTCATGTTCAGGGATTGCAGGGTTGATGATCCGTACAAAGATGCACGGCTTGCCGGAACCGGCCATCAGGATCGGGGTGAACGGTCGGGGAAAGTGAATAGCGGTGTTATGGAGCAACCGTTCAGTTTGAACCGCAACGTTCGCAACGGACGCAACGGGAACAATGGCTACCGTATCGAAGGTCCGCTGGCCGAGCAGTGCATTCCGTTGGGCATTCGTTGAGAGCGTTAAACCAACTCCACCTTGACCAAGCCATTTCCATTGGCATAGTCGATCGCGGAGCTGTGCAAATAGTGTTCGGGCAGCCTAACAAAGTGTGCCTTCACCGGGTTGTTATGGATGTAATCGATCACATTGGTCCTGTGTTCAACATCTTCGATCAGCACGGCATGACTGTCGTCCTCCCAGAGCTTGAACTCATCGGATCGGGCTACTTGTCGTGCCCGGAAAGCCATCCTGTCAAGAAGCCAGTGGCGCCTGCTTTTTATCCCGGTCTGAATGTGTTCGCGGATCGAGCGTGAGGTGAATTTCTTCAGGTCCCGTGTACTATCGCTCAGCCGAAAACCGTCACGCGCATAACCCAATAGGTGCAGGTGATTGGACATGAGCACCCAAGCATTGATCGAAAACCCCTTGTTGGCGACACAAAAGTTGAGCGGATCCACGACGATCGCCATGTGCTCCTTACGTGTGAACACATCCATCCAATGGATCACGGTGAACGTGAGGAAATAAAGATCGTTTTGACGATGGATGCGGTAAGCTTCGCCCATGGTCGGAAATTAAATACATAATCCCGATCGGAGATCGGCTCCCCGTCCGGTCGCGTCTACGACGCCGACCGAGACGCGAAAACCCGCCATCGGACCCGTCTCTGACGTGTCCGGCCGGGAAAAGCGTCTCCGACGCCACCCCGACCCTACCGGAATATCCCCACCTCCTCCCCGCGCCCGTCGATCCGTGCGCGGTACATGCCGGTGCAGTTGAAGTTCAGCACGATGTGCCCGTGTTTGTCCACGGCGATCATGCCGCCCTCGCCGTCCAACGGTGGCAGCTTTTCATGCACCACGATGCGCACCGCCTCTTCCAGCGAAAGGCCCTTGTAGGCCATCAACGCGTGAACGTCGTGAGCGGCTACGGCACGCAGGAAAGCCTCGCCATTGCCCGTGCAGCTGATGGCGCAGGTGGCGTCGTTGGCGTAGGTGCCGGCACCGATCACCGGGCTGTCACCGATGCGTTGCCAGCGTTTGTTCGTCATGCCTCCGGTGCTGGTGGCGGCTGCTAAGTGGCCCTGCGCATCCAGCGCCACGGCGCCTACCGTCCCGAACTTCCTCTCACCGGTGCTGTGGTCCATGCGTACTTCGGCACTGCCGCGCACCTCCTGCCATTGGTGGTGGCGCAGCTGGTCGAAGAAATAGTCGTCGTCCTCCAGTTCCACTTTCTGTTGGTGTGCGAATTCGAAAGCACCGCGACCGCCGAGCATCACATGGCCGCTCTTCTCCATCACCAACCGTGCCAGGCCCACGGGGTTCTTCACGTTCCCCACCCCGGCCACGGCACCTGCGCGCAGGTCGCTGCCTTGCATGATCGCGGCGTCCATCTCGTGCGTGCCTTCGGCGGTGAAGACCGAACCCCGCCCGGCATTGAACAGCGGAGTGTCCTCCAGCACGCGCACGGCGGCATCCACGGCATCCAATGCGCTTCCGCCGGCAGTGAGCACGGCATGGCCGCGCCGGACAGCGGCGGAAAGCGCACCTCGATAAGCACTCTCTTTCTCCGGCGTCAAGGCCGAAGGGTCCAACGTGCCCGCGCCCCCGTGGACGGCAATGGCCACAGGGCTGTGAGCGGCGGACATCACTCTTTGATCAGCACGCCGTCCGCCTCGAACGTCCAGCTCATCTCCGGCTCGGTGATCGTGGCGATCTCCTCCTTGCTCTTACCGGCATCCTCCGCATAATGCTGCAGCATGGCCACGCTGGTCACGTCCTTCTTGGCGCGGCCTTGCATCACCACTTGCTTACCTTCCAAGCCCTGCTTGGGGACGAAGAAGCCATAGTCGCGGAAGCGCACTTTCATCGGTGTGCCGTCGCTCATCTTCACGTCCATCCAGCAGCCTTTCTTGCCGCAGCTCTCAATGATCTCGGTAGTGAGCTTCGTGGCTCAGGGAATCCACATCGGCGGTGGCCTTATCGAATTCCGCAAGGGTAAGGGCGCCTTCGGCGGTGATGGGGTCGCCATAGCTGACGTACTCGCCCTTGGCGACCGGGGTCTCCGGGGTTTGGGCACTGACCGTTAACGCGAACGGTGCGAGGAGGAAGAAGAGCAGGTGTTTCATGGGGGTGTTTTTGGATCGCAAAGATAGTTCCTATATGTGTCTCGCGCGGAGGATCCAGAGGGGGAGCACTTCGGGATGGCGGGTCAGGTAGCATGTCGTCACTGCGGGCCTGACCGGCAGTCCCGGCAACCCTGCACTGTGTTATGCAAGCGCCCCCACCCTACCCCCAACGCTCTTAACGTTTCCAGCAATTCCCCGATCGCCTTCACGCGTTTCGCGGTCTTCTTTCCGGCGAAGTGCGCAGCGATGGCGTCTACATCGGCGGCACCGCTGGCCTGCCACTTGGTACGGAATGCCTGCAACGGCGCGGCGTGGTCGAATGCCGAGGAGGGAAGATGGGGGCAAATGCTGCGCATCCGAGCGAACGGACAGGCAGGTTTCAGCTGTTCGTTTGTGGAAAAGCCTTCGTCCACTTGAGCGCACCGGGGCCGAACTGGCCGGGTGGCCTCAATATGTCTGAAGCCTGCCAAGCCGAAGTGCCACCCGCTCCTACAGGTGTGTTGATCGGGTCGATCCATCCTAGGTCAGGACAGTTCCAGATCCCATGTTCACGTGTTGATAATTCCAGATCTCACCGGGTTCAAAAAAGAGTTTAGGGCTATCTATTTTTGGTGCAAGCGCCCGTAGGAGAAACTATCTCCGGGGCGGATCCAAAAACTTCACCACAACACCGTCCTATCGTATGAAGACGATCACTACTCCCCTTGCCTGCCTGTTCCTTTCCTCCCTTTCGGCACAGGTCACCATTCAATACTCAGACTTGAGCGCGTTCGGCGCAGCCACCGATATGCACCAGATGACGGCACCGGCCGCACTCCCGACCCTCAGCGACGGCAGCAACCAGACCTGGGACCTCAGCGGCATCACGCTCCAGGCCATCGGCACCTTGAATTTCAATACTGCGGTGGGCACACCGTTCGCCAGCACCTATCCCACCGCGAACTGGGTATGGGCACAAAATGTCACCGGGGTGGGCACCTCGTACACCTACCTCACCATTGCTGCAAGCGGCATTGACATAGTGGCCCGGAACGTGCCTTTCTCCACGTTGAACTACTCCGACCCTTCCCGCGTAATGCAATTTCCGCTGGCATATGGCGGGGTCTTTTCCGACCCGTACGTGAACGATAACGGGAGCGGCACGGTGGTCTGGACCTATTCCGGGCACGGCACCGCTGTAACCCCGTTGGGTACTTTTCCAGATGTGGCGAAGCTTGTGAGCAATGAGGGCGACCTGCTGCTTTGGAACACCGACCCGCTCTACCCCATCTTGATCGACGACGGGGACAACACGCTTTTCTTCGCCCAGAACAACGTGGGGATCACCGAGCAAGCGGATGCTTCGGTGCGCACATATCCCAATCCGTGCCGCGAGCGGCTCACCATAAGCGGTGCCTCGCCCGGCACCACCTGGCAGGTCTTGGACGACCAAGGACGCAACGTGGCCCAAGGAAGCCTTGTGGCAACGGGTACGGACATGCAGATGGACGTGAGCGCGCTGGCCGCGGGGCACTATACGATCGTTATGAACGATAATGGTCGTCCGCGGCATTCCGGCTTTATCAAGCAATAACAAGCGCACGGCCCGCGGCCCCGGCGGCGTTGGGGAATTCCGGGAAAAACGGAGGAGCGTTCCGCCCACCTTCCTCCTGAAAGAATGCCAACATCCTCCCGCCCTTTCCGCTTTGGCCCGCATCTTTGCGGACCTGCCGCACACAACTGACGAGGTGTAGGCCATTGCATGAGCGACATCATCCGTCTCCTCCCCGACCATGTGGCGAACCAGATCGCCGCGGGCGAGGTGGTGCAGCGCCCTGCCAGCGTGGTGAAGGAGCTGCTGGAGAACAGCGTGGACGCGGGCGCAACGCAGATCACCGTGGTGGTGAAGGATGCCGGGCGCACGCTGATCCAGGTGACGGACGACGGACAGGGCATGAGCCCGACCGATGCCCGCACGAGCTTCGAGCGCCATGCCACCAGCAAGATCCGGCAGGCGGAAGAGCTGCAGACCATCCGCACGAAGGGTTTCCGTGGCGAGGCCTTGGCCAGCATCGCGGCCATCGCGCAGGTGGAGATGAAGACGCGGCAGGCCGACCACGAGCTGGGCACGCGGGTACTGATCGAAGGCAGTCGGGTGCAGGCGCAAGAAGCCGTGGCCTGCCCGGTGGGCACGTCGCTGCATGTGCGCAGCCTGTTTTACAACGTGCCGGCACGGCGCCAGTTCCTCAAGAGCGACCCGGTGGAGATGAAGCATGTGATCGACGAGTTCCAGCGGGTGGCGCTGGCGCATCCGGGCATCCGCTTCCGCCTGCTGCACAACGAGCAGGAACTGTTCCATCTGGAGCCGGGCAACGAGCGGCAGCGCATCGTCCACATCTTCGGCCGCAAGCATGACGAGCGCTTGGTGCCGGTGGAAGAAGCCACGGAATTCCTTCGCGTGGAGGGCTTCATCACCAAGCCGGAATTCGCCAAGCGCAGCCGTGGGGAACAATACTTCTTCGTGAACCGCCGCTTCATCCGCAGCCCCTACTTGGAACATGCCGTACGGCGCGCCTACGAGGAGCTGATCGCCCGCGACAACTACCCCGGGTGGTTCCTCTTTTTGGAGCTGGACCCGTCATGGATCGACATCAACATCCATCCCACGAAGACCGAGATCAAATTTCGTGATGACCGCGCCGTGTATGCGATCTTGCATGCGGCGGTGCGGCGGGCTTTGGGGCGGCACAACCTCACGCCCAGCATCGACTTTGAGCCGGAGCCCGCATTGCTGATGGGTGCCACGAGCAGCGGCCCCGTGCAGGGCGAACCGACGATCTCCTCCGGCCGTTGGCGGCCCACGGACCTGCCGCCGCACACTTCTTCCGCAGGCTGGCAACAACTGTTTGATCTGGGCGGCCCCCGGGTGACGCAGCATGATGAGCGCCTGCCGGGCACAGCGCCCACGGAGGAGGTCCTGCCCTCCCGCGAGTTGGGCGAGTGGAACAACCACCGCCCTGTGTTCCAACTGCTGGGCCGCTACATTTTGGCGCAGCTGAAGAGCGGCTTCGTGGTGGTGGACCAGCAACGGGCACTGGAGCGGATCATGTATGAGCGGGCCATGCGCAGCTTGGAGAAAGGCAGTGGCACCAGCCAGGCGCAGCTCTTCCCCGTGACGATGGAACTGAGCGCGCCGGACCATGCGTTGCTGCTGGCGATCCTGCCCGAGCTGCACGCCTTGGGCTTCCAGGTGGAACCGCTGAGCGGGCGCAGCGTGGCGGTGAACGGCATGCCGGCGGAAAGTGGCGCGGACGACCCGGCGGAGCTTTTGGGGCAACTGCTGGAACAGGTCCACAACGAACGCGGTTCGCTGAAGGCCGAGCGGCACGCCACCTTGGCGCGAGGCATGGCCCGCAGCGCGATGAACCAGCCGGTGAAGGTGCTGGGCAGCGTGGAGATGCACGACCTCATCGACCGCCTCTTCGCCTGCGAAATGCCTTACTTCACGCCGGGCGGAAAACCGGTCCTGATCACTTACGGGCTGAAGGAGCTCGATGAACGTTTTGAACGCTGACGAACATGTTCGGAAACCCCGCTTCCCGCTTGCCCGTGGTGGTAAAAAACCTCTTGATCATCAACGGGCTGATGCTGCTGTTGAAGATCGCCATGGGGAACGACTCCCTGGGCCGGAGCATCTTGGACACCTGGCTCGGCCTGCACGCCATCGGCTCGCCGGATTTCAAGCCTTGGCAGATCGTGACGCATATGTTCATGCATGCCGGGCCCAACAGCGGCGGGGGTTGGTACTGGCACATCTTCTCCAACATGTTCGCGCTGTTCATGTTCGGTGGCCCCATTGAGCGGGTATTGGGCGCCAAGCGCTTCCTGAACTATTACCTCCTCTGCGGCTTGGGGGCGGCGGCGCTACAGATGGGCGTGAGCTACATGGAGACACAGAACACCGTGGCGGCACTGGAGGCCACCGGCGCCACCACGGGGGATGTACGGCGGATGGTGGAGGCCAGTCATATTTCCATGGACGATGCCAACACGGTGATGAACGACATCGTGGATCAGCATCCCGGCAGCGGCGAGGCGGTAAAGGCGATGTTCTGGGATTATTCCGGCGTGATGGTCGGTGCCAGCGGCGCCATCTTCGGCATCCTGATCGCCTTCGGCATGCTCTTCCCCAATGTGGAGCTCTTCCTGCTGTTCCTGCCCATACCCATCAAGGCGAAATACTTCGTGGCACTCTATGGGCTTTGGGAACTCTTCTCCGGAGTGAGGCAACAAGCCGGCGACAACGTGGCGCACTACGCGCACTTGGGCGGCTTGATCTTTGGGTTCTTCCTCATCCGGCATTGGCGGAAGAAAGGAGTCCTATGAAGTTGGACGCAGAGGTGCAGAGAATGCGGTGGAGAGTCCGTGGTCTTGAGTCCTGAGTCTTGAGTCTGATCGTCCAGTCACCAACCACTAGTCACCAGTCGCAAACAACTCTGATCTTCTCAGCGTCTCCGCGCCTCAGCGCCCCAACGTTCATATATTCTTGTCCGCGCCTCTGCGTCCCTTTCCCCTCTCCCCCTCATGTCGATCACTGACGATATCAAGCAACAATGGGCCACCGGCGGTATGCTCAAGAAGCTGCTGATCATCAACGTCGGGGTCTTCCTTATCGTGTGGTCCGTGGAGCTCGTGGGCTGGCTCTTCAATGTCAAGGGCGTCAGTCTGTACTTGCTGGACCAGTTGATGGCCAGCAACGACGCATCCCTGCTGCGCAAGCCTTGGTCGCCGGTGACGTACATGTTCACGCACCAGGCACCGATGCACCTGTTCTGGAACATGATCATGTTCTGGTTCAGCGCACAGATCTTCCAAGGGATCCTGGGCGATAAGCGGCTCTTGGGCAATTACCTGCTGGGCGGCCTTGCCGGGTTCGTTTTCTATGTACTGGGCTCCTTCGCTCCGGCCCACTTGGCACTGGCCAGCCACGGCCCCATCCTGGGCGCTTCGGCGGCGGTGATGAGCGTGTTGATCGGTATCGCCAGCTACCGTCCGGACATGCTGGTGAACCTGTTCCTGATCGGCCCCGTGCGGCTGAAGTACATCGGGATCGCTATTCTGGTGCTGGACCTCATCGGCATCCGTGAGGGCGGCAACACCGGTGGGCATCTGGCGCACTTGGGCGGTGCGTTGTACGGTTTTTTGGCCGCACGCCAAATGACGAACGGAACAGACTGGTCGGGGGCTTTTGTGGACCGCTTGGACCGGATCCGCTTGTTCTTCGTGCGGAAGAGAGGGCCTCGGATGCGGGTGGAGAAACGTCCGCACCGGCCCAACGGGGCGATCACCGACGCGGAGTTCAACGCGGCAAAAAAGCAGAAGCAGGAGCGCATCGACGCCATCCTCGACAAGATCTCCCGCTCCGGCTATGACAGCCTGAGCAAGACCGAGCGCGACTTCCTTTTCAAGAGCGGCAATGACCACTGAACAGGCGATCGGCAAGGGTAAAAGAAAACGCCCCTCGCGATGGCACCTGCCGATCTGGTGGGCCAACGGGGCCGTGGTGGTGGCCTTGCTCCTCTCTTACTTGAGCGCCCGGGTGATCCCGCCGAATTTTGGCCGCTGGCGCTGTTCGGCATGGTCTACCCGTTCCTGCTGTTGGCCAATCTGCTCTGCATCGGTTGGTGGCTGGTGTTCCGCCGCAAGCGGATCTGGCCCTCGCTGATCGTCATTCTCATCGGCTGGGGGCACCTGGGGGAATACGTGCAACTGTCCGGATCCTCCAAACCGGCCAAGGACGTGCGCACCCCCTTCAACTTGATGAGCTGGAACGTGCGCCTCTTCGACCTGTACAATTGGACGCACAACCAGCAGACGCGGGATGAGATGATGGAGCTGATCCGCGTGGAGGACCCGGACATCCTGTGCATGCAGGAGTTCCTGAACGTGGCCCCCGGCAATCCGTTGATGGTAAAGGACACCCTGCTCTCCAGCTATCGCTTTACCGCCTGCGCGGACGCGTACACGGTGCGTGCCCGCGGCGACCTGGACATCGGCATCGCCATCTTCAGCACCTGGCCCATCGTGGCGCAGGGCACCATCCATTTCCCGGATGAACTGAACAACCTGGGCCTTTGGGCGGACATCGCCGTGGGGCAGGATACCATTCGTGTCTACACGGCGCATCTGGCCAGCCTGCGATTCGGGGATCAGGACTATGATTTCATCCGGACGATCGAGCAGGGCGGCGGAAGCGATTCCCTCACCACCGCGGGCAGCCGCATTTTAGGCCGCATAAAGGATGCCTTCATCCGCCGGTCGGGGGAAGTGTCAAAGATCCTTGCGCACATGGAGAAGAGCCCATGGCCCGTGGTGTACTGCGGGGACCTGAACGACACCCCGATGAGCTACAGCTATCACCTGCTGCTCCGTTCAGGGCTTTCGGATGCCTTCATGGAAAGCGGTCAGGGGTTCGGGCATACCTATATCGGCGCCTTCCCCAGTTTTCGGATCGACCACATCCTGCACGGCCCCCGGTTCCGATCTTGGAACTTCCGGACCTTGCCCGATGAGCTCAGCGACCACCGGGCCATTACCTGCTCCCTCGGCCTGACCGGGCCTTAAAGCCTGTTTCCTTCAAGGACGCGACTGCGGCACCGTCGCAGGCAGAGGCACGTTATCCGGCACGGGCTCCACCGTGTAGCCCATCCGCCGCAATTGGTCCAGCAGACCTTGGTCCCCCGGCAAGTGCGCCGCACCCAGCGCGAACAGGAAGGTGCGCCCGCCCTGCATCAGGCTGTCCACGCGCTCGGCCATCACCTTGTTCCGGTCCGTGAGCAGACGGGCACTGAAACTGTCCGGCAGGCCGCCCAAGGTGGCGATCTTGGTGAGCCGGTCAAGGTCCTGGGCGGCATAGGCATCCATCATGCGCTCCATGTCCGCACGATAGAGGTCGTGCTCCACCAGTTCAAAGAGCATGTCCGCCTGTTCCTGCAAGGGCAGGTCGTTCACGGCCGCCATTTGCTCCTCGGCCGTCTCAATGCCAACCACCTCTTTGCCCATGCCCTTGGCCTTCACTTCCAGATACTGGTCCAGGACCATGGCACTGTCCTCGCGCATCACGGTCTCGCTGAGCATCGCCATGAGGAAGAACGGCTTGATGCGCCCGGCCATCATCGCCATGGGGCCGAGTACCTGCTGCACGGCGTCCTGCACCCGCTTGAGCTTCCGCTTGGTGTAGAAGTCCGCCAGTTCCTTTCCTTCCGGCAGCATCATGGCCATGGCGAGGTCCATCGAGGCCCCCAAGGCACCGGTCAGGTCCAGTTCACCGGCCACGGCGTCCTGCCCTTCTATGATCTCCAACAATTGAGGCACTTGGCCAAAAGCCCGGGTATCGCGGCTGTGTACCGTTCCCACCACATAGCTGGGGCCGCTCAGACCCTGGCCACTGATCTTCCACAGCAGCGCCTTGGGCGGCTGGGACCAGCCCAGCAAGGGAAGCAGAAAAAGGGAGAGTGAAAAGGAGCGCACGGCCGAAAGTTAGGCCGCTGCAATGGATCTTGATCCGGTGGGCGGCTACAAAGGCACGTAGGCCAACATGAGCAACACCGTGGCAAGCACCGCACTGATAAGACCTCCCATGAAGATCACTTGGCTGCGGTCGATAGAGGGATTTTGTTGCATTGTATCACGTGTTCGGAACCTTTAGACGAAAGACCATCGGCAGGGTTGCCGGGCCACCGGAAAAATACGGTGTTCGCGGTAGCAGCCGTACCGACCAATTAGCCACCGTGGGAGTGCCTTTCCCTTCGTTGTGGAGCACACAACGGCACAAGCCGGAAGGCATCGGCACCGCGACGCATGCAACGGGCGCACCGGGCGACCCGGCCTACCCCCGCGAAGGCTGAACAGCCGTCTGCTTCTCACGGGCGCTGGATGATGAATGTTCCGTGCCGCGTAACTCCCTTTCCGCCCTCGACAAGGACGACATAGGAGCCCGGCGCAAGGGCCTGCACGTTCAATTTCGCCTGCGGTGCGCGCACGGTGCGGGAAAGCACCTCCCTCCCATCAGCGGTCATGACCCGGACCGTTTTGATTCATCCCTCGTCCGTCGTCACATGCAACACATCGCACACCGGATTCGGCCACATGCTCATATCCGCAGCAATCAGGTCATGCACCGCCGCAGTGGCATCCACCGTGAACACTGCTTCGTTGGTGATGATCGGGGCATTGAAGTCAAAATAGATGTTGGCCACGTTGGCCACGTTGCCCACGCTCTCACCCAACAACAACGAATTCAAGGGCTTCATCGAGAACTTCACGAAGCCATGGCTCCCCAGTTCGTCGCTTGTGCTGTCCGGCAGGTTGATGTTATTGAACACCACATGCAGCACACCATGGCGGATGTACCATGAGTTCTCATGGCTGCTGGAGATCATCTGCATGGTGCTCCACTGCAGGTCCTCGCTCAAGGTGTCCGTGATCAGCACGCGCTCCGCGAGGTAGGTGCCCGTGTTCTGAAAGCGCACCGTGTAGGCCACGCGCTTGCCATCGGTCACTTGTTGCGGCGAGAGCAGCCGGGGTTCCACGCGCTTGTCGTTCGGGTCGTAGCTGCCCACCACGGTGTCGGTGAAGTTGACGATGTTGTCCGCTGGCGTCAGGTCCGCTTGGTCCGGAGTGGCGATGGCCATATGGTCGATGGGCGTTCCGAGCGGCACGGTCACCGGTGTCAGGAAGGCGACATTCGCCGTCCATGTGTTCCCCGGATAGAGCGTGCCACTGTTCCATTCGATCACGTTGCCGTTCACCGAGCTCGGGGTGTAGCTGCTGCTCTGGTATTGCAGGTCCGCATCAAAGGTGAACTGCACCAGCGCGTCCGTCGGTTCCGTTCCCGCATTGTGGATGCTGACCCATGCGCTGGAATAGAAGCCGGGCCGCACAACGGTGCCCGCCATGTCCGTCACCAGGTCGTAGATCCCCGGCACATGCTCGTAGCCGACGTGGTTCAATGGATCCACCTCGCCAACACCGATGAATGTTATCGAGTGCGGTGCCGTGGTGATCGGCTCGTACAGTGATGGAATACCGGTGACCGTGAATGTGCCGGTGTCCAAAGGCAGCACATAGCGGCCATTGATATCGGACCCGGCCATAAAATCCCCGGGTTGCGCACTGACGATGCCGTATGAGCGCGGTGCCTCGCCCGTGCCGAAGATGCCGTCGGTATTCGCATCATTGAAAATGATCCCGGTGGCGTAAGGTGTGAGCAGCTGGCAGGAGCTGTTCGTCAGGTCACAGTACATGGGTGCGATACCCAGATTGTCCTGCCCCCCCGTGGTGTTCAGGTTCGGTGGGATATTCGGCAGGCAGGCCACCCCGCTGTTGTACAACTGGAGCGTGGTAAGCGATTGCGGCAGTTGGGGCAGGCACTCCAGCGCGGTGCAGTTCTTCAGGTTCAACGTGGTCAGACCAGCAGGTAGTGCAGACAGTTGCGTCAGCGGGTTGTCTGAGAGCCTCAATGTGGTCAAGCCACTGCCCAGTGGACCGATGGTAGCAAAGAGGCAGCTATCGGCATAAAGTGAGCTCAGGCTGCTCGGCATGCTGGGTAATGAAGAGAGCGGGTTCTTCCGGATATACAACGTGGTCAGGTTAGGCGGAAGCGCACCGATGGACGTGAGCTCGTTCTCCATCAGGAACAAATTGGTCAATGACGTGGGCAAGGCCGGTAAGGCTGTGAGGCCGTTCCGTGGGAAATACAGAATGGACAAGGTGGCCGACAGCGTGGGAAGGTAAGAGAGCCCGACATCATCCGCATATAGGGAGAAGAGGCCCGTGGGCAGGTTCGTCCAGTCCGTTAACGGGTTATTACTGACGGTGAGCTGGCTTACGTTCGGGCATGGGGGGATCTGCGTCAGACCACAGTTGGTCAAAGAGAGCGAGACGACCGAGTTGGGGATCACAACGGTCTGTCCGCTCAGGTCAATGTTCTCGAACGTCAACACAACCCCATTAAAGTCCGGTACGTTGGTCAATCCGCACGCGTCACAGGACAGGTTCAACAACCCGGAGGACAACGGGAGAAAGTTCGTGAACAAACCCACATCGATGTTGTCCAGATACATGTTCTGATTCACCCGTGGAGGCCCCGGCCAGATCACATTGATGTTGCTCTGCGAACCATCATGGATACCCAGGTTTCCGGCCTTCAAGTACTGGATGCCCGTGAGGTCCACCGTGGATCCGTCCGGCAAACTATTGAAATAGATGCTGATTGCGGTCGGCGGAACCGCGTTCCAGCTCACCGTATCGCAGTAACCGCTCGCGTCCACCACGCCCGGCTTTGCATTGTTCAGCCATGTGCGCAGGTTCAGGTCCGGAATGAACATCGTCTGGGCGGAGGCCGTCCCGATCATCATGGTCGCTAACGACAGGAGTATTCCACGTTTCATCCGCATGGGAGTTAGTGTTTGATCAAGACATGGTATCGAGGGTTCGGAACTTTAAGACGAAAGCGGGCGAAAGGGTTGCCGGGAAGGCCGAGGAGAAGGGTGGATTTTTCTTCAGCGCCGACCCAATGCGCAAACTCGATCATGGCAATTGTTCCACCCGAATGCTCGTAGGCACCACACCACCAATGACCTGCAAGATGATATCCCTGTCGTTGACCGCACCGGTGTACTTCACAGCGCCGTCCATGTTCGCGTCATCGGTGTGGTAGCCCTCTACCACGGTCGTGGGATCAATGCTGTCAATGGTGGTCATGATCCTGTCCCGGTCATTGCCGGCGCCGGTGTACTTCACCGTGCCATCGGAAGTACAATCACCCGGCCAATGGACCATCCGTGCCCCCACCGTGCTTCGGGCATCTGTACCATAGGTCAGAGTTTCTGGGATGGAAAGGTCCACTGATTCCGGGATCGACCCGAGGTTGACGGCATTCGCCGTCATGCAGCCCAAATGGTTCCTGTGCCTTACGGCCACTTGGTAAGGGCCTGCAGCGAGGAAAAACTGCACCGGACTGCTTCCGTTCGTTGCTACCACATCGCCATCACGCTGCAGTAGGGCACTTCGTGAGGCCACAACGTCGTACGGTGCGGTGGGGCTTCGCAACTCCACCACCACCCAATCCACGATCGCATTATCACCGCTCAACGCGAGCACGGCGGTATTCGTGCTCTCACCTCCTCCGCCCAGATGCGGGTATCCCATTGCGGTGTACGGCTCGGCCAATGGGATCAATTCCGCCGTGCGAAGCCCATCGCCCATCCGCTGCGTTGTCTGGTCGTAAGGGCCACCGAGGAGCACCTTAGGCCGTATCGCCACTCCGGGGCTGGTAACGGTAAGGATGGAAGGTTCGGTGATCACAGCCGGGTTGAAGTCGAAAAAGATGTTGGCCGTGTTCTCGATCGTGCTTCCTGGTAATACGGGTAGCCGTGGTTTGATCCGGAAGCTCGCGAAGCCATGGCTGCGGGGTTCGTTCACGTTGCTGTCCGGCAGCAGGATGTTCTGGAAGAAGAACTTCAGCGTGCCTTGGTCGCGGAGTTCCCATGTGAAGTTGTGCGAGGCCGCGCCGATAATGATGCTTCCTGGATCAAGGGTTTCCGGGAGGGTGTCGGTAATGACCACAGTGAAAGCCGTATCCGTTCCCGTGTTCTGGAATCGGATGGTGTAGTCGATCCAATCATCCGCATTGACATCCCATACCTCCGTGCTGCCACTGCTGGTGTAGGCCAATTTGTCGTTGGGGTCGTATGCGCCGGTGATGGTGCGCAGGTTGGTCGCCGTGTTGTTGGCTTGGTTGCCGTCCGTAGTGGTCGTGACCAACGAGGCGGTGGCGTTCAACTCAGTGCCGAGCAGGTTGATATCCGGCGGCACCATGGTCCGGATGGTATAGGATCGCTGCTGCCATGCGCCTAAGGTGCTCTGGTTCCAGGTAAGCACGTTTCCGTTCACACTGGAGGGAGTCGGAGTGGCGCTCGAGTAGTTCAGCGTCGGGTCGACGGTGAAGGTGACCGTGGTGTTCCCGGTGCCGGTCGGGGTCAGGTTGCGGACCCGCAAGCCGTAATTGAATGCGAAACCCGGCCGTGCGCTGCCGCTGCTGATCGCGACCATGGCATCCAACGGCACAAGGCTCGTGTCCGCAATAGCCACGCTCGCATTGGGTGCTCCCAACGCAAGCGTGAAGGGGATCGGTGTCCCCACGCAATGCTCTTCGAAGTTGGCGCTCTGCTGCTCAACGGTGTAGTCGCCGAAGGGCAGCAGCTTTTGGAAGCTACCGTTGCTCGCCGTGGTCAAGTAGTGCGGTCCGGGCTGGATCTCCAGGATCGTACCCGGCAACCACGCTTCACCGCCATTTTGCAGGCAGTTCTGGTTGCCATCGATGAACACTTGTCCGCTGACCGACCCGCAGGTAGGACCGAGATCCGGGACCGTGAATGTGAACAGGTCGTTGCAGCCTGAGCTGGGCAGGAACGCGGACATGGTCATGAACTGCATGAGCGTGTATTCACCTGCAACAAGACCGTTGATGGTGTGGGTGGTGGGTTGGCCTCCACCGCCGAAGTACTGCACGCTCCCGCCTTGCGGTGCAGGATCGATGATCCCTTGCACCGGCTGACCGTGTCCTTCGGCCGACATGGTGAATGTAATGCTACCGGATACCGTGCCTTCGCAAGCACCTACGATCTCCTCCACAGTGATCGTGGGCCATTCCACTGGCCACCCGATCTGGGTCGAGAATGTACCAGTGCAACCGTTACCATCCGTAATGGTGAGGTCATACCATTGGCCGTATTGCGGCGGGAAGTACGGGGCCATCAGCAGCCCGACCTCCGGACCCCACGGATCATTAGGATCCGGGAACCACAGCGTATCCATCTGCTGTCCATCGATGAAATACGGTCCGGGACCAGGCATCTCCACCACCGGATCAAGCCCTAGCTGTGTGTATTGGTTGCATAGGCCATTCCCGTAGTTGAGCCAATCCGAGAAGTAACCTAGGTTCGACGTAGGGTCCAGGACCCGCTCTGCGGTGGCCTCCTCGAGAGCGAAGTCGGTGACGGTAACGGAATAGGTGCCCGGAAGCAAGCCCGAGATGGACTCTGTCGTAGCACCGGTGCTCCATAAGTAGGTATACGGACCCACCCCGCCACTGGCACTCGCGTAAAGCCCGCCATTGGCGTAGGTGCAGACCGGCTGTTGACTGACTATGATGTTCACCGACACCGCCTGTGAAGAAGTGGCGATGAACAAGAACAAGGAAAGTATCGTTAGGCGCATGATCTTACTGTTTGATGAATCGACCGCGCTGTAAGGTACCGTCGTTCAATGTGCTCAGGACGACATACGGGCCAGCCGACAAGCCGGAAACGTCGATCAATGAACTCTGCGTGTTGGTTGAAACGCGCAAGACCTCCCTCCCATCCGCAGCGATGATAAGGATGTTGCGCATCGTTCCTTCGGTGGTGATGCGGAGATGGTCCATTGCCGGATTGGGGAGCAGGTGTAATTGCCCTTGCTCTTTCGTCCCGCTCCACAACTGCCGTACTGAACTCCGCCACCAGCACGCTCGGCTCGGTGATCACCGGATCGTTGAAGTCGAAATAGATGTTGGCGATGTTCTCGATCTGCGTTCCGGAAAGCAGCGGTTGTATGGGCTTGATCCGGAACGAGACCGAACCGTGGCTCTTCGGTTCGTTCACGTTGCTGTCCGGCAGGAGGATGTTGGGAAAAATGAAGCGCAGGATGCCCTGTCCCGTCATTTCCTTGATGACCGAATGCGTCGCCGTTCCGTATTCAAAGGTCGTCGGGTCCAGCGTGCTCGGCAGGGTATCGGTGATCACCACGAAGAAGGCGGTGTCATTGCCGGTGTTCTGGAATTGGATCGTGTAGTCCAACCATTCATCCTCATCGATCACGTAATACGTATTGCTTTGGTCCGTGCTGGTCTTCACTTCTTTCGCATTCGGGTCGAAGGAACCGGTGATGGTTCGCGTGAAGGTGATGCCGTTGTTGGCGAGTTCCGTTTCGGGTTGGGCAATGCTCACGTTGGCCGAATGGATCAGATCGGTACCGATCAAATTAACATCGGGTGGTACATCGAATTGGGCATGTACATCGCGATGGGCGAAGGAGGTGAGTTGTGAAAGGGTCCACGTGATCGTATTCCCTGTTACATTGCTCGGCACAGGGTTCCCGCTCACGTAGGTCAACACCGGATCGAAGTCCAAGGTGATCGTCATGCTTCCTGTACCGCCCGGGGTCAAATTCGAAACGCCCACGTGGATCGATGTTTGGAAACCGGGACGTGCTGCACTCGTGGAGCCATGGATCGAGACATCGCGCGGTATCAGCGCAGTGTCACCGAAGTTGCGTGTTGCCGTCAATATGGAATTGGAGAGGTCGAACGCTTGTGGCGCGCCAACGCAATGCTCTGCGATCACAGGATCCGTTTGTTCAACAGTGTAGGACCCATATGGCAAGTTCGTTTGGTATCGCCCCGCTCCATTGGTCATAGCGAAATAGCCACCCGGCTCGATCTGCAGCACTTGACCGGGAACGCGCGCTTCGTTGCCAGCCGCTATACAGTTCTGGTTGTCATCCATGTACACGGTTCCGGAGACCGTTCCGCACGAATAGCCCAGATCCGGTATCGTGAACCACGTTGTATCGGCGCAATAGCTCCCCAAGGGGAAGAAGTTCCCCTCCAGCCATTCCCAAGGGTACGGATACCGGGAATAGGCCACCATTCCATACTCCCCCGATGGCAGATCGTTACGTTCAACGGTCATCGGAACTTGCCCGAACATGCTGCCAAAATTGCTCTGGAATTGCAATTGATCGTAGAATTGACCGTTCAACACGAGATCGATGTAGTGCGACCAATCGTTCGGAGCCTGCGGCACATGCACGAGCACCCTGCCGTTGGTACCTCCGGAACATGCACCATCAACGGTAAGTACTTGCGGTACAGGGTAAGCGAAAGGTTCCGGAATGGTGGCGTGGACCATGCCTGCACATCCTTGTGCGTCGGTAAATGGCAACTCCAGAACGGTACCCGGGGTGCCTTGCCATCCGTTCCAGTCGGAAAGGTAAAGTGCCTGTTCGTATGGTTGGCCACTGGTCAGGACATCGCCCATGTACCCAGCATCTTGAAAGGTGATCGGTAACATGCCAACATTAAAGATGCTTCCATTCCCGAGCATTCTGAACTCGGGACCCAACATGCCTCCTGGGCATCCCTCGAATGCAGAGACAGTTGCCTCAGGGGCATAGGGGTCCAACGTGGTGCTGGCCGTCGCTTGCTCGCCGAGGTCATCGGTCACGGTAATGGAATAGGTCCCAGCTACTAGACCTTCCACGTATTCCGTCGTGGCACCATTGCTCCAAAGGACCGTGTAAGGGGGCACTCCTCCGGAAATGTTCGCGTTCAAGGAAGCCGTGGGGTATGTACAGATCGCTGGTGCATTCCAATTGATCGTGACAGTAAGAACAGCTTTGGCGGAATGTGTGGTCACCAGGAAAGAGAGTACGAGTAAAATGTGTTTCATGGATCCGGGTTTTATTGGAGACAAATCTGCTTCTAGTTCTATCAAGTTTCTTTACAAGGACGAAAGGACCCGTATCAATGATCAGGGTGTTCGTTCCATTGTTCATCGGCGCGGAGCACAATTAGTGGGACCATGGCCAGCACGCGTCTACTCGCGCTCAAGCGTTGCTGGTTGTTCATCATTCCCCGGTCTTTACAATGACCCGATGCTCGATCGCGCCGTCGGTCGATTCGATCCTAAAAAGATGCATGCCTGAAGAAAGGCCTCCCATATCCACCACCTCCGTATTGGAGCGACCTCCTATGACGCGTTCAACTCGGCCATCCATTGCTAGTATCGTGATCGCCTTGATCACACCTTGCGCCAAGCGGACCGTGACCTTATCGCTGGTCGGATTCGGAAATACATCCAGGGTCCTTTCCGACCTTTCCGCAATGCCGGTACTGAACTCCGCCACCAGCACGCACGGCTCGGTAATGATCGGAGGATTGAAGTCGAAGTAGATGTTGGCGATATTCTCGATGATCGTTCCGTGCAACAGCGGCAACACCGGCTTGATCCGGAAACTGACGAAACCATGGCTTGCCGCTTCGTTCGCACCACTGTCCGGAAGCATGATATTGGCGAAAATGAACTTGAGCACACCCTGCCCCGCCAACGTGCGCGTGCATGTATGTGATGTGGCGCCCCATTGGATGGATCCAGGGTCCAAGGTTGATGGAAGCGTGTCCGTAATGATCACATTGAAGGCCGTGTCGGTACCCGTATTCTGGAAGCGGATCACGTAATCGACCCATTCATCACCATCAATGAAATACTGTGTTGTGCTGGCATTGCTGCTGGTGGTGGCCACCTTGTCATTCGGGTCGTAGCTACCGGTGACCAACTGCGCCGAGCTCACAGTATTGTTCGTCAGGTCGGCATCGGTGTTCTCCGTAACGAGAGTGACCGAAGTGTTCAGCGTGGTACCGATCAAGCCCACGTCGGAGGGGACTTGGAAATGAACGTTCACATCGCGGTGTGCAAAGGGCGTGTTCAGGTTGAGCGAAGGTGCGGTCCAAGTGAGCGTATTGCCGGAAACACTGGTTGGCGAAGGGCTGGCCGACAGAAAGCCCAAGTTGGTGTCGAAGGTCAGCGAGAGCGTTACCGTACCCGGCGACCCGGAAGTGAGATTGTCAATATCCACGGCGTAATGCAACTCAAAGCCAGGTCGCGCCGGACCATTCGCCATGGACACTTGTGCATCCATCGGCACGCCGCCTTCGCAACCCACGTTCACTGTTTGCGAATTGCCCGTGCTGATGGTCACTTCCGCAGGGCAGGACTGCACGTAGACCGCGTTCTGCTCTGCCAAAGTGTACGTGCCGAACGGAAGATAGGCGGTGTATTGTCCGGTGTTGGAGGTGGTGACGTAACTCGGTCCCGGTGTGATCTCGATGATGCTTTCCGGGATCCGGTTCTCACCACCGTTCATCACGCAATTTGCATTCTCATCGATGTACAAGCGACCGGTGATCATTCCACAATCCTCGGACAAGGCCGGTACGGTCACCATGATGGAGTCCTTGCATTCCAAGTAGGAAAACGCGGAACCGGGGCCTCCTTCCTCAAAGAGGTCCAGCACGTCGTTGCTGGAAATTATCCAATAGTCTCCGGGCTCCAGATCGGAAATGGTCTTCGTTCCATCGGAATTGGTCGCGGCGAAGTTTCCACAGGAACTGGGGTCCGCATGGGCGCGCCATCGGATAAGGTCGTTCCCCAGCCAGTCCGCCCATTGCGCCGAGAACGTGATGGACCCTGTATTGTAGTTGGCGCAACTAGGCATCACATCGATCAACTGGATCATAGGCCAGGTCATTGGTCCTCCTAATAGCAATTGTGTTGTTCCCGGGCATCCGTTGGCGTCGGTGTATGCAACATTGATCGCTCCTTGTTCGGGCCCGTCGTAGGTGAACAACTCCCAAACGATACCACCAGGGTTCACGCAATTGGTGGACTGGCCGAGATGTGTGAGCCCGGGTGCATCGAAGCTATAAGGGTTAGGTCCGTAGATGCTCTCGGGAGCCGGTTGGACACCCACCACGTCCATGCCTGTGTAGGCCACGGCGATCTCGAGTTCCCCGGGACAATGCATGATGGGTGTTGGACCTCCTGCTTGATAGTCGTAGCTGTTCAGCAACAACACCTCCCCTTCCGCAGTAGCCTGGTCCAGCTGGGAATCTGTGATCGTAACGCTGTACAGGCCGGCCCCTACCGCCACCAAACTCGTTTCTGTGGAACCGTTGCTCCAGAGGTATGTGTACGGAGGTACCCCACCCGAGGGGCTCGCGTAGATCACGCCTGAGGCCCTACCGCAATACGAGTGCTGCTGGACGTATAGCGTCACATCAATACCCCAAGCAGAAAGTGACAGGGCGAATACAAGCGGTGCACAAAGAAGGCGTAGTTGTGTGGTCATGAGCTTCAGGGTTCTATGGATGCACTTCCGTTCGTCAATTACAAGACGCTGAATTTCAAGGAGGATGCCTGAAGGTATCACGATCTTCGAGAAAGGACCGTTCCAAGCGCTGCGGCTACCTTTGCCGCCCGCCTTTGGCAGGACCAGCAGGAAGGTACAGGTCGCATTGGCCTTCAGCCCTGCCATTTGATCGATGAGTTCCCCCCGCACCGCCGCCTTCCACACCCTTGGCTGCAAGCTCAACTTCGCTGAGACCAGCACGCTTGCGCGCTCGTTGGAAGAGGCTGGTTACGCTCGTGTTCGTGTAGAGGAACGCCCGGATGTCTTCGTGCTCAACACCTGCAGCGTAACGGAGAATGCCGACAAGGAATGCCGCCGCCATGTGCGCCGCTTCCGGGGGATCAACCCGGATGCCTTCATCGCCGTGGTGGGTTGCTATGCACAATTGAACCCGGAGGAGATCGTCATCATTCCCGGCGTGGACCTCGTGCTGGGCGCGAATGAAAAATTTGATCTGGCCACGCATATTGAAGCCTTGGACAGCAAGCAATCCACCCCACAAGCGCACTACGGCGCGATCAAGGACGTAAAGACCTTCGTTCCCTCCTACAACGCGAACGATAGAACGCGCACTTTCCTGAAGATACAGGACGGCTGCGACTACTTCTGCTCCTTCTGTACCATCCCCTTGGCCCGCGGAAAAAGCCGTAGCGCCACCATTGCCGAAACGGTGCAACAGGCGAAAGCTGTAGCTGCCAGCGGTGTGAAGGAGATCGTGATCACAGGCGTGAACACCGGTGATTTCGGACGCCAGCACGGGGAGAGTTTTCTCCAATTGATCGAAGCGTTGGACCACGTGGAAGGCATCGAGCGCTTCCGTATCAGCAGCATCGAGCCGAACCTCTGCAGCGATGAGGTCATCGACTTCGTAGCCGGGAGCGAGCGGTTCGCCCCCCACCTCCACATGCCCTTGCAAAGCGGCAGTGATGAGATCCTAAAACGCATGCGCCGCCGCTACGACACCGCGCTGTACGCCGACCGCGTGGCACATATCAAGCGCGTGATGCCGCATGCCTGCATTGGCGTGGACGTGATCACCGGCACGCCGGGCGAAACGGACGAAGAGTTCCTGAAGACCCACACATTTCTGCGTTCGATCTCAGCCTGCCCCGGAGCCTCATCCGGGGTGGACTACCTGCACGTCTTCACGTACAGCGAGCGCGCCAACACCACGGCCGTGCGCATGGACGACAGCATACCTATGAACATCCGCCGCCAGCGCACCAAGCAACTGCGGATCCTCAGCAGCAAACTGCAACGTGCGTTCTACGAAAGGCACATCGGGGACACACGCCCGGTGCTTTTCGAACACGGCGCTGAGACTGCCGAAAGCTCCGCCACCGAGCAGCTATTCGGCTACACGGACAACTACATCCGCGTAGCCGTACCGTACGACCCGAACCTCATCAATTCCATTGAAACCGTGCAATTGGGCCACAGCAACGCCGATGGGCATGTGGACTGCACGATCACCCAGATCGCCACCGAAGCCGAACGGCTCTGCAGCCTGACAACTGCCAACTAACAACTGGCAACTGACCCACCATGTACCCAACCCTCTACCACGCCATCCTTGACCTTACCGGTCTGGATTGGCCCGTCCTGAAATTTCTCAACAGTTTCGGCTTCTTCGTGGCCTTGGCCTTCATGGGCGCCTACTGGACGCTGGTGCTGGAGCTGAAGCGAAAGGAGGGCATTGGCCTTATCAAAGCCACCACCCGCACGGTGATGGTAGGCGAAGGCGCGAAGCCCGCCGAACTGGCCATGCAGGGCCTCATGGGCTTCATCGTAGGCTGGAAAGGGCTTTACATCCTGCTGAACACGGCCGAGGTCACCGCGGACCCGCCCGGATTCCTGCTCAGCGGAACAGGCAGTTTTATCGGCGGCATTGCTGTGGCGGCGCTCTTCGTCTGGCTGCTCTGGCGCGAGAAGGAAAAGCACCGGCTGAAGGAGCCGAAGAAGGAAACGGTGACGGTACATCCCGCGCAGCACGGCGGCAACATCACGATCACTGCCGCGCTGTGGGGCTTCATCGGTGCCAAGGTCTTCCACTGGATAGAAAGCCCGCGCGACTTCATCGACCTGATCAACACGGGCAACATCCGCGACCTGATCTCCGGCCTCACGATGTACGGCGGCCTTATCGTGGCGGGCATCATGGTGGTGCGCTATTTCAAGAAGAACGGATTGGCCATCCTGCCTTCCATGGACGCGGCCGCACCGGGCCTGATGCTGGCTTATGCCATCGGCAGGCTCGGTTGCCAAGTGGCCGGCGATGGCGACTGGGGCATCGCGAACACCGCGCCCAAGCCGGGCTGGATCCCGCAGTGGCTCTGGAGCTACGACTATCCGAACAACGTGAACGCTGTCCTTGGTCCGCACCGGGGCGGCTATGTGGGCGAGCACATGACCAGCGGCACCATCTTCCCGGGCTACGGCACGCACCTCGTACCGGGCGTCTTTCCCACCCCGCTCTATGAGGTGATCATGTGCCTGCTGCTCTTCGGTGTGCTGTGGGGCATCCGCAAACGCATCGCACTTCCCGGTGTGCTCTTCTGCATCTACTTGATCATGAACGGCGTGGAGCGCTTCCTCATCGAACATATCCGGGTCAATAATTTGTTCATCGGTACATGGACACAGGCGGAGATCATCAGCCTCGGTCTGGTCATCTTCGGCGTCGGGGGCATCCTCTGGCTCCGCAAACGCAACAGCAATGGACAACCTGAAAGAGCTCACTGAACGCGTCGCGCTGCTGAGCAAGGAGATCGCGGCCTTCATCCGTGCGGAGAGCCCGAGCTTCACCGAGGCCAGCGTGGAGAGCAAGAGCCTGAACAACCTCGTGAGCTACGTGGACAAACAGGCCGAGCAACGCTTCGTGGACGGTCTGAAAGACCTGCTGCCGGCGGCGGGATTTATCGCCGAAGAAGGCACGGGGGAAAAAGTGGAGGGCCTCAACTGGGTGATCGATCCGCTGGACGGCACCACCAACTTCGTGCATGGCGTACCCTGCTACTGCACCAGCGTGGCCCTGATCAAGGACGGTGAGATCCAGCTCGGCGTGGTGCTGGAGGTGAACCGCGATGAATGCTTCGCCGCCTACCGCGGTGGCGGAACCACCATGAACGGCAAGCGGATCAAGGTCTCCACCCGTGCGAATTTGCAGGAGAGCCTGTTGGCCACCGGATTTCCTTATGACGACTTCGGCTTCGAGAGCGAGTACATGGACCTGCTGCGGGAACTGATGCATCGCACCCGTGGCATCCGCCGCTTAGGCAGCGCCGCCGCCGACCTCGCCTATGTGGCCTGCGGCCGCTTTGAGGCCTTCTATGAATACGGCCTCAACAGCTGGGACGTCGCGGCCGGGGTGCTCTTAGTGCGCGAGGCGGGCGGCAAGGTCAGCGGTTTCCATCCCGGCAAGGACCCTGTGTTCGACGAGGAGATCGTCGCCAGCAACAGCGCCATACACGAGGAGCTGCTGGAGGTGATCGAGAAGAACTGGCAGCGGCAGGACTAAGAAGGTGCCTCTTCGCCGCATCCATATTGAGCCTTTCGGCACAATTTGTATTTCGCGTTCCGGTGTTCTTATCTTGTGCAGGAATAAACACCTCACTCCCATGCGCAAGTTGACCCCCCTTCTGCTCATGGCCGCGCTTACCGCGACCGCCTCGAAACCCGAAAAGATGTTCGTGGTGATCCATACCACGGACAAGGTGATCGTGAATTATGTCTGTATTGACAAAACGAATAACGAAGCCGACAACCCGGTACTCGGCAGCGTCATAAAGTCCACAGGTGGGTACAACTGGCATGTGGTAGGCGGTGTGGCACCGTACACGATCGTGAAGAACGAGATGCGCACCATGACCAGCGGATGCATCACCGTGATGGACGCGGAGGGGACCATCGCCACGAGTTGTGGTGTGATCAGTGTCCGACAAGAGCAGCAGCAGATCAATTGCCAGCGAGAGGAGGATAGCTTGGACCATGGGCCATACGGACTCGTGCCGAACGACTCCACTGACGCGGCCAGGGTGGGCTGGAAGACCCCACCTGTCGAACGCGACCCCGGCGACACCTATGTACCCCCGGTGAGAGGTCCTATTCCCACTGTGGATCCTCCTGTTGACCCCGATCCGATCACCACCAAGCCCGAACGTCGTACGCCTAAGACAAGCAAAGGCCCCGGCAACCCACCGCCCGTGAACCACAAGGCTGTCCTTCCTGCGGCCAAGAGTTCGGTTGAAAGCTCGGGGCAAGGGCCGAAAAGCCTTAACCCACAGCCAGACCGAACGTCAGGGAACAGCAAGGCCCAGCGGTCAACCAAAGTCCAGTGAGGGCATGGTGGAGCCCTTCCTTGTGAAGGAATTGCAATTGTCCGCACCGACCCCTATCGCAATTCGCGCAAGGTCCTCCGACCTGTTCGTGCTTTGACCGGTCGCAGGCCGGTAGTATTTGAGCCAGGTCACAATGCTAGCGCGGCCGCTTGGAATTGCGCCAAGGTTGTTGGTTGAAGTGTGATCGGCAAATTGAGCCCTTGGATCACCATGGTGTTGGTGAACGACGAATAGTACGTTCCATTAATGTCCGAGACGGCGACCACCGTTATGTTCAGGCCTATGGGCATGCCAACGCGATGACAAGTGCGATCGCTGATCCTGTGGTTTTCATGAGACTGGGGGTTCGGTCAGGTCCTATGCACCACTGCACGTAAATGCATGGCATGAAGTTGGGAATTTTGAAAAATAAGACCATCCGCAACAACTCCGGAGCCGCATGAGCATGATTAGGCATCCCCGGCTTGAATGACCTTTGCATCATGGCCCGTCCACGTTCCAGTGAACTTTCTTCCCCGGAGATCCATGCCCTGCTGGATGAAGCCTATGAGCGTTTCGCCACGCCCGCGTTCATCCCGGACGATCCCATCCAAGTGCCTCGCTCGTTCCAGAGGCGTGAGGATGCCGAGACCATCGGCTTCATTACCGCCACCATCGCATGGGGTCAGCGGAGGACGATCATTTCCAATGCGTGGAAACTGGTGCAGTTGATGGACGAGGAACCGTTCGACTTCGTGATGCATGCCTCGGAAGTGGAGCTCGACCGGCTGGACCGCTTCGTGCATCGCACCTTCAACGCGACCGATCTGCGCCACTTCATCTTGGGCCTTCGTCATCTTCACACCGCGTTCGGCGGACTGGAAGCGGCCTTTCTGCCCGCCGTGTCCTCCACCCCCCTTCCGCCCATGGCCGAGATGGTCGCCACCTTCCGGGAACGCTTCTTTGAACCAGCGCACGAATTGCGTACCCGCAAGCACGTCGCCGATCCCTCCCGTGGCAGCAATGCCAAGCGCATCAACATGTTCCTCCGCTGGATGGTGCGGCCCAACGACCGTGGCGTGGACCTCGGCCTGTGGAAGCACATCCCGACAAGTGCCCTGTATGTACCGCTGGATGTACATACAGGCCGCGTGGCACGCGAATTGGGGCTATTGCAGCGGAAGCAGGATGACTGGAAAAGCGTGGTCCAACTCACGGAAGCATTGCGACAGTTCGACGCGAATGACCCTGTGAAGTACGACATCGCGCTGTTCGCCATCGGCGTAGAGGCCGGTCGCACACGACTTTGATCAGGTTTCCACCATGCCCATGTCCGTATCTTCGTCAACTCAAGACCCAAGCCCCATGCACGCCATCCAACGGACCCTTTCACTGCTCTGCGCCGCTGCCGCGCTATCCGCCACCCTCCACGCGCAGGACAAGTTGAAGGACGGCACCTCCCTCACTTGGAACAAAACGATCGGCGTGGGCCAAGACTCCCTGATGAACGACACGGTGATGGTGCCCGCACGCACGGTGCCGATCTATGAGGCCGACGATCCCCAAGTGGCGAAACTGCTGGAGAAGGTCATTCCCGGCTCCTCCTTCAAGAAGCAGGGCAAGTTGTTGAGCGCTTCCGATGTGGTGTTCCCTTCAGCATCGGACAGCCCTGTGCAACTGCTGGCGAGCATCGAAAGAAACAAGAAGGAGAACCTAAGCCTGTTGAAGTTGGCATTCCTTCAGGCCGGAGCCCCTTTGGTCGGGAACGACGCGAAGTTGAACGAAGCGTTGCGTGACCTCGGGGTCAAGTTGAACAAAGCGGTGGTGCAGGAGCAGATAGACGACTGGAACAAGCAATTGGACAAGGCCGGAAGTAAGGCCGAGAGCGCCACCAAGGCCAGTGATAAAACGCAGGGCAAATTGAACAAAAGCCAATCCAAGGTGGCCAAGGCCAGCAAGGAAAGAAGCAAATTGCAAGGCGATCACGCGGTGCTACAGAAGGAGATCGATCTGCTGAACCAGAAATGGACGCTCAGTCAAGACCCGAAGGACCTGAAAAAGCTGACGAAGGCCAGGGGCAAGATCACCAAGAACGAATCGAAGATGGCCAAGGCGATGAAGGCCGAGGCCGATGCGCAGAAGGACGTCTCCAAATACACCGAGGCCTTACCGGACGCACAGAAGACGGAACAGGCCAAAGCGGCCACGCAGGCTGAAGTCCAGCGCACGGTGGACGCCCTGCAGCGAAAGATGGAGAACATACGGTGATCACACCGGTCGAGGTCTGCTCAGGCGGCTCCGGGGTCCGGGGTCCGGACCTACCCTACGCTATAGTTCGGTGCTTCCCGCGTGATGAACACATCGTGCGGATGACTTTCCTTCATGCCGGCGATGGTGATGCGCATGAAGGTCGCGTGCTGCAGAGCTGCGATATCGGCTGCCCCGCAATACCCCATACCTGCGCGCAGGCCGCCTTCCATCTGGTGGACCACCTCATGTAACGGACCTTTGTACGGAACGCGGCCACTGATGCCTTCCGGCACGAGTTTCTTGATGTCGTCCTCCATGTCCTGGAAGTAGCGGTCCTTACTGCCGTGCTGCATGGCCTCGATGCTGCCCATGCCGCGGTAGGTCTTGAAGCGACGGCCTTCGTAGATCATGGTCTCACCTGGGCTTTCCTCCACGCCGGCGAACATGCTCCGATCATCACGCAGTCGGCGCCGCCCGCGATGGCCTTCACCATGTCGCCGGTATAACGGATGCCGCCATCAGCGATCACGGGAACGCCGCTACCCGCGATGGCCAGCGCGCAATCATGTACGGCGGTCAACTGCGGCACGCCCACGCCCGCGATCACGCGCGTGGTGCAGATGCTTCCGGGACCGATGCCCACCTTCACGGCGTCGGCACCGGCGTCCACCAAGGCCTTTGCGGCGGCACCTGTGGCCACGTTGCCCACCACGAGGTCCACCTTTGGAAAGGCTTTGCGGATGCTGCGGAGCATGTCCTGCACGCCGATGTGGTGGCCGTGCGCCGTGTCGATCACCAGCGCGTCAACGCCGGCGTCCACCAATGCTTTGGCGCGTTCCAGGCTATCGCCGGTAACGCCGATGGCGGCAGCCACACGCAAGCGACCGAGCTGGTCCTTGCAAGCATTGGGGCTTTGCTTCAGCTTGATGATGTCCTTGTAGGTGATCAAGCCCACGAGCTTGCCCTTGGCATCCACCACAGGAAGTTTTTCGATCTTGTGTTCCTGCAGGATGTCCTCGGCTTGGGCCATGGTGACGTCCGGCTTGGCGGTGATGATCTTATCACTGGTCATCACTTCGGCCACGGGCTTGGCCATTTTCTTCTCGAAGCGCAGGTCGCGGTTGGTAACGATGCCGACCAGCTTATCGGTTTTGTCCACCACCGGAATGCCGCCGATGCTGTGCTCGGCCATCAGGCGCAGCGCATCACCGACCATGGCTCCTTCGTGCAGCTTCACCGGATCGATGATCATGCCGCTCTCGCTGCGCTTCACCCGTCGCACCTCTGGCCTGTTCCGCGATCGATTGGTTCTTGTGGATCACCCCGATACCACCCTGCTGGGCGATGGCAATGGCCAGGTCCGCACCGGTCACCGTATCCATGGCGGCAGAGACGACGGGGATGTTCAGCGGGATGTTGCGGGTGAACCGGGAGCGGATGTCCACGTCACGGGGCAACACCTCGCTGTAAGCCGGCACAAGAAGACATCATCATAGGTGAAGCCTTCGGCAGCAAAGCGATCGGAAAAAGAATTGGCCGCTGGGGCCGGGCGTTCGCTCCGTTCGGGAGCGAGGGCGGAGGTGGATCGTTCCATGCACAAAAGTACGGTCCGGGCGCGATCATCACGATGTCCGCAACACCCTCAATTTGTGAACAGACCGTGGACAACCTGTCAAAGGCCCGGCAGAAAGGTGACCGTACCGCGGCGCTCCACGGTCTTCCCGGCACCGTTCAGAAAGGAGCAGTAGTAGGCATAGACGCCTTGGGGCACAAGCCGTCCTTCCACCCGGCCATCCCAAGCCTCGTAGCGGTCCGAGGTGGTCCAGATCTGTTGCCCCCAGCGGTTGTAAATGGTGAACTCATAACGTTCCACATCGGCGTAGGAGAGCACCGGTCGGAACGTATTGTTGTAGCCCCCCTCGATGAATGCGTTCGGGATCCAGACCTCCTCCTGCTGGATGGCACAAGCGATATTGCTGGTGGAGATCGCATCGATGCCGGAGGTGTTGCCCACTTCGTTCGCCACCACGTAGTAGCAGAACTTGCCGGGCGTTGAGGCGAGCCCTTGCACGTCGTCTTCGTACTCCCATTCCCCCATCGCCGTGTTGCCGATCAGCTGGAACGGACCGTCGGCGACGCTGCGGTACACCGCATAGCCGGCCACCGCCCCCGCCCACTGCACATAGCCGTTCCAGCGCAACCGGTTGAACCCGTCCAGGTCCGGTGATACCGTCAGTAAAATGGTCGTTCCCAGGTTGCTGGTGACCACGGTGTTACCGCAGCTGTCCTCCACCAGTACGCGGTAGGTATAGCTGCGTTCCGAGGTCAGCACGTCCTGGTCGTCGAAGGTGATCACCGGGCCGGTCCCTCCGGGCACGCTTGCCACGTCCTCCCATGGCAGGCCGTTGTTGGTCCGCTGAAGCACAAACCGCCGGGTAAAGGCGTTCAGGTCCACACTGTCCGTTACCTGCACATGGTCCTTCCCCAGCAACGTCGCGGTGCGCACGTAGTTCCATTGGGGTACCGGCGGGTATGAGGTGGTACGGCAGACCTTGTTGGAAAGGGAGAGATGGCCGGGTTCCGTTCCGATGGCCTTGAGGACATAGCAGTAGGTATGACCGGCGATCACGTTGGAGCTCAGGTACTGGTCGGTGACGGGGTCCAGCGTGGCCAAGAGGTTCATTGGTCCTGCATTATCGATCTGGCCGTAGAGTTCGTAATGGTCCACGGGCCAACCCTGGTACGGGGTGCGCGCCACGAGGATGGTCCCTGCGCAACGATCGTAGTTGGTAGAGAGGTGGACCGTGGTGTGGGGATCGCGGGTGGCGCTGGTGTTGGGGCTTGGCGGAGTTCCCTTCCAGCAGGTGTCGATCGCCGCGATGGTGTAGGATTCAGGCCCTGCACCGGCATCACTGAACGGCCAGGTGAAAGTGGTGTTCAACCGTCCGTAGAGCGTATCGAGGATCACATTCCCCCCGGGTGTGGAAAGCACGATGATATAGCCGTCCGCATCCAATTCCGGGCTGGGGTCCCAGTGTACCACGGTCTGGTTGGTGGTCGTGTCCACGGTAACGTCCACCATGTTCGGCACCGAGGGCGGGGTGATGTCCTGGAAGTTGGCACCGGCGGCATTGCTGGTGGACACGCAGCCGGACGCATCGGGTATATGGACACGGAAGTTCAATGTGTCCTCGCAGATGGAAACCTCTTGGGACCAGTGGTGGACCGTGTTCGCCACACTGTCCGTCAGCGCCCACGTCCCGAGGGGATATTCCCGATCGATGCGCGTTTCACTTCCGGAGGAACTCAGCGGTGGCTGATGTGGAAAATTCCAGTCCACCACGGAACCTCCCAGCGGAACGCTCTGCGACACTTGGAGAAAGATGGTGGCCAGGGTATCGCTCGGAACGGACGTGTTAGGTGCACCGGAAGTGGAGAGGGTGACGAGGTAGTAGTACTGGGCTGCCGCGTTCGCCCCCGCCCCCACATGGGTGTAGCTGGTCTGGGCATATACGGGCACAGGTGCCATCAAGGCATAGGGCCCGGCAAGGGAAGCTGCGTGGTACACTTCGTAGCGTAGGAATTCGGCCGTGGGGTCGGGAGGAATGACCCAAGTGAGCACAGCGCTTCCGCCCGGCCCCACCGAGGCGCAGCGCAGGGACGGCGGGTCCAGCACGGTGGCGCGCAGGACGACCGGGAACAGCAGGAGCAGGATCAAGCTCAGGTCACGCACACTCCTCCAACGCGGTTCCATGGGGATCGGTATCGGGGAATAGACGTTGCGGACCATCGATCGGTTCATCAGGGACCTGACATTTTCGCGGGTCAGCCGAAATGAAGCGATGCGAGTTCCTGCTGCGCCGCCTTGAACTCGTTCATGACCATCTCCACGATCGTCGCGGCGGGAAGCACTTCCTTCAGTGTGGCCCCCACTTGTCCGATCTCCAGCTCGCCCTGTTCCAGATCCCCTTCGAACATGCCCCTTTTTGCACGGGCCCGGCCCAGCAGGGCTTTCAGCTCCTCGGGCGTGGCGCAGCGGGCATAGGCCTGCCGCACTTCCTCGAAGAATGCGTTACGCATCATGCGCACGGGCGCCAGTTCCTTCAATGTAAGCAGGGTGTCCCCTTCCTTGCTGTCGAGCACGTATTGCTTGAAAGCTGCATGGCCGCTGGATTCTTCCGAGCAGACAAAGCGGCTGCCCATCTGCACGCCATCGGCACCGAGCGCCATGGCCGCCAGCATGGCGCGGCCGTCACCGATGCCGCCGGCTGCGATCACCGGCACCTGCACGGCATCGCGCACCATCGGCACCAGCACCATCGTTGTCGTCTCCTCGCGCCCGTTGTGGCCTCCGGCCTCAAAACCCTCGGCCACTATGGCGTCCACGCCGGCCTCCTCGGCCTTGCGTGCGAACTTCACGCTCGCGGTGACATGCACCACGGTGATGCCCGCATCTTTCAGTTTGCGTGTCCACGTCCCCGGGTTGCCCGCACTGGTGAACACGATCGGGACGCCCTCCTCGATCACGGTATGGATGTGTTTGTCCACATCGGGGTAAAGCATGGGGATATTCACCGCGAACGGCAGGGAGGTAGCCGCCTTGCACTTACGAACATGTTCCAACAGGACATCCGGATACATGGACCCGGACCCGATGATGCCCAAACCGCCCGCGTTGCTCACCGCGGCGGCCAAACGCCAGCCGGAATTCCAGATCATGCCCGCTTGCACCAAGGGATAGCGGATGCCGAACAGGGATGTGACACGTTTGGACAAGGAACCGAGGGGTCTAATTCAAGTGGGCTGCGAAGTTAGGACGGCCCTCTTCAGTAAGATCGTTCATATCCTATAAGGCATCTATTCCGTTGAATGTGGCTTGTTTTTGCTAAGTTTGCCAGTCAATCCGAGAACCCATCGCATGAAGGCAGGAAGAATACACATGGCACTGGTGGTGCTGATGACGGTCGCCTTGGCGGGTGAGGCACGTGCCCAGTACGATTGGGACATCGGCGCTCATCTGGGCGGTGCCAACTATCTGGGTGAGTTCGGCGGCAAGGAGAAGACGCGCCAGGATTTCATCTGGGACATGAAGCTGGCACAGACCCGCTGGGCCGTGGGCGCTTTTGCGCGCCGGAAGCTCAACCGTAGTTTCTCCGTCAGCGCAGGTCTCATGTACTACCGCATCCAAGGTGGGGACTACCTGAGCACCAACCCCGAGCGCGTAGGTCGCAACCTGAGCTTCCGCAACGACATGTTCGAGCTTTACGCCCGTCCCGAATTCACCGTTTTCCAAGACAATGACCTCGGCGGCCGGGGCCGGTACCGCACGGACTTCCGCCTTTTCATCTACGTGGGTGGTTCGGTCTACTACAGCAATCCCAAGGGCCAGATCAACCATACCGGGGAATACTACAAGCTGCGCGACCTCACCACGGAGATGCAGAACTATTCCGCCTTGGGCTTCGCCATACCCGCGGGCATGGGCTTCCACTTCACCTTCCAGCGCCGCCATCGCATCGGTTGGGACTTCGGCTGGCGGACCACCTTCAGTGATTACATCGACGATGTCAGCACCGTTTATGCGGACCCGAACGACCTTCCCAGCCAAGGCGCGATAGATCTCGCCAACCAGACCTCTTATGTGGACGCCGGTAACGGTACGATCCCTGCCGCGATCCAATATTCTCCTGGCACCAAGCGCGGGGACCCCACGCACAACGACAGCTACCTGACCATGACCTTGACTTACAGCTACGTGCTGCGGGGGCAGTCCAACTTCTACCGCCAGCGCTACAACTGGATGCGCGGCAAGAAGCGGATCGGTCGCAAGAGCCGTGCGAAATTCTGATCACCGGACAGATCCAATGAAAGAGGGGCTTCGGCCCCTCTTTTATTGGGCGTTCACCCTACTCGATCCGGTTGGCGTGCATCCATTCCTCCAGCACCACCAGCATCCATACGCGGCTCCACGTCACTGCAGGGTCACCGGCGAGAAAGCGCTGCCACAGCCCGTTCACGCCCACCCCGTTGAACTGGGGCCGCAGCGCCAAAGCCTCCATACGCGCTTCGCAGAACGAGCGCAGCTGGTCGCGCATCCATTGGTCCCATGGCAAGGTGAAGCCCATCTTGGGGCGGTGCGTCACCTCGCGGGGCAAGAGGTCGCCCAAAGCATCGGTCAGCAATTTCTTGGGCGTGTGCGGGTATTTCAATTCGTCCGGCACGCCCAGCACAAAGTCCGTGAGGTCGTGGTCCAGGAACGGCACCCGGACCTCCAAGGCGTGTGCCATGGACATCTGATCGGTGTCCCGTAGCAGCACGTCGGGCAGGTAGGTGCTCAGCTCCGCCACGCTCACCCGGCTCAGCGGCTCAAGCCGGGAACCGCCCATGGTATTCATTAAATAGCGCACATCCGCGGCCACGGCATCCGGGCGCAGTTCTATGGCCAGCAACTTCTTGCGCAACTCTTGGTCGCTATATGCCAATCGTGCCAATGGATAGGTGTCCTCCACATTCCAGGAAGAAAGCTTGAGCAATTCGGCCGCCTTCCAACCCGCTGCGCCCGGCTTCCGGCTCTTCACGGCCATGCCGATCAATGCCCGCAGCGGCCGCGGGACCGCCATGATACCCTTCTTCCGCAACAAGGCCACGGAGCGCTTGAACACCTCATAACCGGCAAAGACCTCATCGCCGCCCAGGCCGCTCAAGGCCATGGTGATGCCGGCCTCCTTGGTCATCTTGCTCACCACCCAGGTATTGGGCCCGTCCGCGCTGGGGTGGTCCATATCCGCCAAAGCCTGTGGCAGAAAACGCAGCATATCATCCGGCCGCAGGCGGATCTCCGTGTGCTTGGTGCCGAACTTTTTAGCGATGAGCTTCGCAAAGCGCGCCTCGCTGAATTCCGCCTCATCGAAGGTGACGGTAAAGGTGTGTACCCGTGCCTGTGTGGCCTGGGCCATGGCCCCCACGACCGCACTGCTGTCGATGCCACCACTGAGAAACGCCCCGAAGGGTACATCGGCCACCATCCGCTTCTCCACCGCACGCGAAAACCGGTCGCGCACTTCCCGGAGCACTTCCCCTGGGGACAGGTCTGCCGCACCGTCGCTCGTGCTGGCCACCATGCTCCACCATGGCTTGATCTCCATGCCCCCTTTGGACCAGCGGAGCGTATGGCCCGGCAAGAGCATGTGAACGTCCTTTACGATCGTGGCCGGTGCGTGTACAGCCCCGTGCCTCAAGTGGTCGCACAGCGCGGCCTCATCGAGCTTCCGGGGCACCAGCTCCGAGGCGAGAAGAGACCTCACTTCACTGGAGAACAGAAGTCTTCCGCCCAACGAGCAGTGATAGAGCGGTTTGATCCCAAAGCGGTCCCGGGCAATGAACAACTCTTCCTGTTGGACATCCCAAACGGCAAAGGCGAACATGCCTTCCAGTCGGTACAGGCATTCCTCTCCCCACTCCCTCCATGCGGCCAGCAGTACTTCGGTATCACTCTTGGTCCTGAACCGGTGGTCGGCAAGACATTCCCGCAACTCGCGGAAATTGTAGATCTCCCCGTTGAAGATGATCACATGCCTGCCATCGGCACTGTGGAATGGCTGATGGCTGGCGGGCTCGGGGTCGATGATGCTGAGCCGCCGATGGCCGAGCACCACCTGTGTACCCTGCCAAACGCCCTGAGCATCAGGTCCGCGGTGGGCCAAGGCATCGGTCATGCGCCGCGCTGCGGCTTCCCCGGACCCCGGGCCCGCAGCATCAAGGTGCAGTGACGAGATCCCGGCGATACCGCACATGGTCCTCGTTCAGCCCAGAATGAATGAAGTGTCCGCCATCACCCGTTCCAACCCCTGGCGCAGCGGCAACAGGTCACGACCAAGCAAGGTGCGCATCCGGGCGATGTCGGGCATCCTGCGGGTCATATCGCCCTCCTCCAAGGGCGGCAGGTGGACGATGCGGGACGAGCTTCCGGTAAGTTCGATCACCAGTTGGGCAAGGTCCAGAATGGTGGTCTCCAGGTCGTTGCCAATGTTTGCCACGTCATTTATCACTTCGTTGTTCCGGAAGGCCGCCACGGTGGCATCGATGTTATCGTCGATATAGCAGAAGGTCCGGGTCTGGCCCCCGTCCCCGTACACGGGTATGTCCTCCCCCTTCAAGGCCGCGCGAATGAACTTGCTGACGACGAAGTCCTTGCTTTGCTTGGGGCCGAAGGTGTTGAAGAAACGGAAGGTGGTGTATTCCAGGCCAAATTCCTTGTAATAGCTGCGCAGGAACGCCTCCCCGATGTTCTTCACGATAGCATACGGCAGCTTGCTGTTCAGCGGGGTGGTGTGTTCATTTTGCGGAAACTCCACCGGTTCGCCGTACACCTCGCTGCTACTGCTGAAGAACACGCGCTTCACGCCGGTGTTCTTGCACAGGTCCAGCACGTTCCGGATGCCGTCAATATCATGCAGCACGCTCACGGGATTGTCCGTAGTGCGCTTCACCCCCACCACGGCGGCGTAGTGGAAAACATAGTCGAACCGGTATGCATAGAACACACCGCTGATATCCTCAAAACGGTTGGCGTCGCACTTGATGAAATGGATGCCGGGATGCTTCTTCAGTTCCAATTTGTTCAGGTCCCCGGTGGACAGGTTGTCCACAGCGACGACGTCGGTATCCGGCAGGCCGGCAAGGCGGATGGCCAGCGCGCTGGGAATAAAGCCGGCACCGCCGGTCACTAGAATTCTTGGCATTGGGAGTGTATTTGGTGCGTGAAACTAACGGTTAGCGTGCAGGCAGGATCAAAGGCTCCGTGGCGAGGTCGACCTCCTCCGGCACAGCCTCAGGCTGTTCACCCTGTCCGGCCGAGATCATGATCTCGTCCTCGGAGACGATCGTGAGGATGATCAGGAGCATCGTGGTATAGGGGCTGAGCGACCCGGCGAGCCAGCTTTCATAAAGGATGGAGAAGAGCACGGAGAACATGATCGCCATGGAGATGGGGGTGTTCTTGCTGGCCTTGATGAAGATCAGGGCGAAGCTCCGCAAGAAGAGGATCAACCCCACGATGCCGGTGTTGAGCCAAAAGGCCAGGTATGTGTTATGCACACCGCCCTGATGCCCCATGCTTTCCAGATAGGAGCGCGCCTCCTTCATCACCCAGGCCTCATTATCAAAGCCGCCCCCGAACAGGAAGAACCCCTGGCTATTGAGCTCCTGCCAAGCATAGTTCCAAGCGAAATATCTCCCGGACCCGTCCGCTAACGTATCCACGCGCAAATAGTCCTGAAGGCCCATGGCGGTGATGATGACAGGCAGGTTGCTGGAGACCAATTCGCCAATGCCGACAAAGGCAACGAAGGAGATGATGCCCAGAAAGGTGGAGATCCGGAAGAACTGAATGAAGAGCACGAACATCAACGTGGACATCAAGGAGGTACGCGCACCGCAGGTGATGATATAGTACACCAAGAGGGCATAGATAAAGACCTTGGCCGGGGTGGAGAAGAGGTCCTTTCGCAAGTGGTTGATGACGGTGAAGAGAACAAAGGCGAGGTAGGTGAAAATGGCCAGGCCGTTCGGGTTCCCGAAATAGCCCCGGAACCGGTCCGCGATATAGGCCCACTTTACCGGGCCGATATACGGAAGCAAATGCTGGGAAAGAAGTACAAAGACGATAAACCAGATCATATTTCGGAAGAAATCCCATCCGTACCGCCTGAAATTGAGCAGCACGTAATTCGGGACGACCAAGAATATCAAAGCGTATGAAATTGTTTTTTCAATGGCAATGATGGGTACGGAAGAATTGAGTACCGGAAAGAAGGCGTAAACGAAAAATGGCAGGAACACCCCGAACACCTTTGCCACCGGCCGCATCCGGGCCTGGTCGAGAAGGATAATGAGAGCCAGAGCCAGGATGTAGGTGTACTTGGCCGTTTTCATCACGGCCATCTCCCGGACATCTATGCTCATGTCGGAAAAGATCAGGCAGATGAGGAACCCGAACAGGATGTCCTGCCACATCTCGCTCCTGCGCATGAGAAATACGCTGATGGGCAGGACGGCGTACAGCAGGACCCCGGCATATGCCGCCACCATCACCCAAATGAGGATGAAGATCAATAACGAGTAATGCTCTCGAAGGAACTGCTTCATGGCCAAGCGGAAGGGCTGTTCAGCCCGAAGGGCGGCAAATGTAACCGGTGGCCCATGGAGCGGGTCGCGGGAATGGGGCGTTCTACAGCTTCAGTCCCGCCCATGAAACATCCGGCGATATCAAGCCTGTGCACCATGGTGGTGACCGCTGCTTATCGCGGCCCAGCTTGGTGGTCGCCCAATGCCTTGTCATACAACTTGACCAGGGCCGCGTTCCGTACCTCCAGATCGAAGTGCTCCGCAAGGATGGCCCGATTGGCCTCTCCCATCCTCCCGCGCAGCGCAGGGTCATCCATTAGTTGCAAGATGCGTGCGCCGATCTCCTCCGCGATGTCGTCGCTGTTCCTTCCGGTCACGGGCAGCACCCATCCGTTCACGCCGTCCCGTGCCACTTCGGGTATGGCCCCGGCGTCCGAGCAGATCACCGGCAGACCGGTGCCCATGGCCTCCAGCACGGTATTATTGAACGGGTCCAGGAACGTGGTACTGACGAAAAGATCCGCAGAGCGCATGTGGTCGATCAGTTGCTCGTGGGGGAGCTTTCCGCGCAGGGTGATCCGGGGATCTTCAGCTATGGTGCGTTCGGCCCATGCGATCACCTCCTGCTCGGGGAATACGCCCCAATCGACCTCCAGGGTGCTGATGATGACGAGCCGTGCTTCCGGCCTTCCCGAACGCTTAAAGGCTTTCAACAGCTCCACGCCGCCTTTCCTGTAAAAGCCATTGCCCGCAAAGACGATGGTGAAATACCGTTCATCGCGAGGTTTCGGGGCGTACTGCTCCACCGCACGGTAGATCACGGACATCTTGCCGGGGTCCACGCCCGCTGCGAGCAAATGCTCCTCGTTACGGCGCATCGCGTTCCGGCTGGTGAAGATCATGGCCTTGCAATCGCTCCCCGCCAGCCGCCGCAGCGCCCATTTGTACAAGGGGTTCCGCGGGCTCATGGTCTCATACCGCGGCATGTAATCCTCCACTTCGATCACCCAGGGCCTGGGGTTCGCGACCACGCCATTGTAGGTGTGAAGAAGGTCTGCGTGGGAAAAAGGCATGAAGAATTTGGTGTTCGCCAGAAATTCCGCTTTGATCCCCACCATGTGCCAGGGAATATCCAGCTTCCGCTCATAGCGATAGCCTGCAGGCGGGTTGGAAAAGCAGTAATGCTGCCAATACCGTGTCTTATGGCTGATCCCGATGGTACGCATGAATGCCTCCGATCTACGGTTTGTTCACGGTGTTTTGGGCAGCCACCATTTCATCGTACCACCGGTGGAAATGCCGGAGGCCCTGTGCGATATCGGTGACGGGCACATAACCGAAGTGTTCCTTGGCCTTTTCCACGCTGGCAAAAGTCTGTGGCACATCACCAGGCTGTTCGGGGCGCAGCTCGATAATGGCTTTCCGCCCGGCCTCCTTCTCGATCGCGGAGATGAGGTCGCGCAGGGGCACAGTGGCCGAATTGCCCAGGTTGAAGATCTCGAACGCGCCCTTGCCCTCCACCGCATGAAGGGGCCTGTCCATGGCACCGCGGACACCGCTGATGATATCGTCCACGAAAGTGTAGTCCCTACGTGTGGAGCCGTCCCCGAACTGCTGGATGGGCGTGCCTTCCTTCACCTTCCTGAAGAATGCATGGATGGCGAGGTCGGGGCGCTGGCGCGGCCCGTAGACGGTAAAGAACCGCAGTGCCGTGGTATTGAGCCCATGAAGGCGGGCGTACATCCGCGTGTACTGCTCTGCGGCCAGCTTCGTCGCCGCATACGGACTGATCGGAGACAGGCCGGTCAAGGATTCCTTCCAGGGGACATGGGGATCTTCCCCATAAACACTGCTGCTGCTGGCGAGCACGAAATGGGCCACCTTGTTGGAACGCGCCTTCTCGAGCAGTTTCAACGTTCCGGTGACGTTGACACGATGATAGGCCAGTGGATCGGCGATACTGGGGCGGACCCCGGCCAAGGCCGCCAAATGCACCACGGTCGTGTCCGCGCCGGAGGCCATTGCGAATGCCTTGTCCAACGTTTCCTCATCCACGATATCCCCTTCCAGAAGCGTGTACGACGGGTGGGAGCGGTGGGCTGATATGTTGGCCTCCTTGACGGTACGCGGATAAAAGGGATGAAAATTGTCCACAACGGTCACCTTCCAGCCTCCTTCATCCAGCAGTTTGTCCACCAGATGGCTGCCGATGAAACCGGCCCCCCCGGTGATGATCGCGTGTTTTGACATCTCTCTTTATACGGGCCGCCAAGCTAACCAAAACATGTAGTGCGGACTTCCTCTCTACTCATCTACCTTCGCCAACACATGCGCCCGGGAGAGCCGATCCTGATCATCTGCCATTCGTTTCCGCCGAATTCCGGGATCGGGGGGCGCAGGTGGGCAAAATTCGCTAAGGAACTGGCGCACAGGGGTTATCCGGTGCATGTGATCCGCAATTCCGCAATGGCCGGGGCCCGGACCTCGCTTTGGGCGGATGATGTCACAAACCCCAATATTATCGCACATCCGCTGCCCGACCGATATCCCGGTGCAATGACGCGGTGGCCGGCCACCACGTTGTGGGATAAGTTGAGCTATGGCTTTTGGAAACGCATACTGCCCCTCTGTACCAAAGGCAACTGGTACGACCGGGGGCTGTTCTGGAGGAAGCCCTTGCTCGACGTCGCCGGCGAGCTTATCAGCGAGCACGGCATCCGCAACGTGATCGTAACCGGAGCCCCGTTCAGCCTGATGGCCTACGCCACGGAACTGAAGGAACGGTTCCCGGGCATCCGTCTGGTCTCCGACTTCCGCGACATGTGGACGTGGGGCAACTACTACGGCTATCAGACCATCGGGGCCAAGCGCCTACAACATGAGCAGCACTTGGAAGCCTTGGTCTCCAAGGTGAGTGACAAGCTCATTTCGCCGCATCCCGCTGTCATTGATCACCTGCGCCAAGCACATGGGGTTCCCGAGGAGCGCTTGGCCGTGCTGGCCCACGCCATCGACCCTGAGGACTTGGACAGGCCCGCGACAAAGGCACGGGACGGTCTCTTCAAGATGATCTATGCGGGCAGCATGTACGGCACAAAAGAGGCCCAGCACTATTTCGCGCTGCTGCTCGAAGCTTTTGTGTCATTGAAGGAGGCCATGCCGGAACTGTTCGCCAAATGCCGGCTCGACCTGTACATCACCGACCATGGAACCCAGACCATGGAACAACAGGTGAAGGATAAAGGGCTGGAGGGGACGGTGCGCTTCCATGCACCATTGCTTCCCAAAGAGATCATGAAGCGCATTGGGGCCGCGGATATCGAACTGGCCTTTCTGCCACAGGACAAGAAGAACACGATGGTCACGAAATTCGCGGAGATCTTTTACTTGGGCTGCCCCATTCTTCATATCGGGGACCCGGGCTTGGTGAGCAGGACGATCACGGACCGGCGGATGGGGGATTCGCTACGCCTCGATGAATTGGTGAGCGAACTACCGAAGATCATCAGCGGGGAACGCGCGATCGAGATCGACCTGAACGCGGACCATGGTGGGAACTTGCTGGCGAACCTCACCGACCAGTTGGTGGAAGAGGTGCTGGTATAAGTAGACCTTCGCCGAACGTTGAGCCGCACCATGTCGCAATACGGACCGATACTGCTGATCTGCCATGGCTTTCCCCCTGTACGGGGGATCGGAGGCCGACGCTGGGCCAAATTCGCCAAAGAGCTGGCACGGCGCGGATACACAGTGCACGTGATCCGCAGTGCGGGCAGCAAAGACCGCATGGATTCGCTTTGGAGCGAGGATACCCGGCACGTGGGGATCGTCCACCATCCGTTGCCCCACGCCTACCCCACCGTAATGACCAAGCGGCCGCTCACCTCACCGGTGGAGAAAGTGATGTACCGGGTCTGGTCGAACGTATTGTCGTTCTTGGTGCGGGGAAACATTTACGACCCCGGTATATTCTGGAGACGTCGTCTCTTGGCGGAAAGCCGCCGCTTGATACGCGATCACGACATCCGTACCGTGATCGTCACCGGCGCGCCTTTCAGCCTGATGGCCTTCGCGGCGGAACTGAAAAAGCCGTTCCCGGAACTCCACCTGGTGGCCGACTTCCGGGACCCGTGGACTTGGGGAACGGACTATGGCTTCGGCGCGCTGGCCCCAAAGCGCATGCACCGTGAGAAGGCGCGGGAAGCCATGGTGGCCAGAACTTTTGACAAGCTCATCGCGTCCACCTCCTCCATCACGGAGCACCTTCGCTCAACGTACGGTGGTGCACCTGAACAGTATGCGACCATCCCCCACGCCGTGGACCCTGACGACCTTCACGTGGCACCATCACCTGCGGATGACGGGATGTTCAAGATGATCTATGCGGGCAGCCTCTACAACAGCATAGAGGCGGAGCGTTATCTCCAAGCCCTGATGGAAGCCTTCAAAGCGCTGCGGGAAAAGCACCCGTCCGTTTTCGCTAAATGCCGGTTCGATCTGTTCATCACCGGGGATGGGACCAAGCCGTATGAGCAACTGGCCACAGACCATGGCTTGGAAAAGCAGATCCACTTCCATCGCCCTTTACCTCCGAAGGAGATCCTGGAACGCATCGCGGGATCCGATCTTGTGCTCGCTTTTCTTCCAGAAAATAAGAAGGACATCATGGTCACGAAGTTCAACGAGATCTTCCATCTGCGGCGGCCCGTCCTGCACATCGGCGAGCCGGGCGTGGTGAGCCGCACCATCGTAAGGCGCAAACTCGGCGATTCACTGCGGGTGGAGGAGCTCGTGACCGAGCTTCCGCGCATCATCAGCGGCGAACGCACGATCGCGATCGACCGGAACGCCGATCACAGCGAACACCTGCTGGCCACGATCACGGACAAGCTGATCAGCGAGGTGCTGACGTAGCTGTCTCTCGGAACAGCCCAAGGAATTGCGCTGTCGCTGCGGGCCAGCTGAACTGTTCGCGCACGCGCTCGAAGCTCCGTAGCCCCATCCGGTCGCGGTTCTCCGGAGTTAGTGCCCCGAAGGCCTGCACAGCGCTATACAAAGCTTCGGCATCGCCCGGTGGCAACAGATAGCCGTTGAGCTCGTCCACCTGCTCGGCCGTGGCACCCACATCGCTCACGAATATGGGCTTGGCCTGCGCCATGGCCTCCAGCACCACCGTGGGCATGCCCTCGAAACGGGTGGGCAGGACAAATGCGTCGCAAGTGGAATAGAGGGAGGCCAGTTCGGCATCGTCCACACGGCCCAGCAAGCTGACGTTCGGCGGAACTCCCTCCTCTAGCACCTGTTGGAACAAAGGACCCGTACCTGCCAGATCAAAGCGGACCTGATCCCCCTTTCCTTCAGCGACCAGCCTTTGGGCCACTTCCAACAGCACGTCGATGCCCTTGTTGAAGGCGAAGCGCCCCACGAAGAGCAGGACCAGCGGTCCGGGAACATGGCCCGTAGTGGAGTTGGGCTTATCTGGAACGTCCACCGCGTTGGGGATCACCACCACTTTACATGCGGAACCGCGGACAACACCTTCCAAGATCCCTGTGAGCTTCCCGCCCAAGGAGACCACGGCATGGCTTCGGCGCACGATATGGCGCAATGCCATCCGGAAGGGTGCGCCCAAAGCACGTTCCTTGCGGGTAAGGCCTTGGAACATCTCCAGTCCGTGCGGATGCACGATCAGTTTTTCACGAAAGCGACCGATGCCCTGCCAGACACAGAACCCCTGTGACAACACCACGTCCGGGGCAACTTCTTCCAACGCTTCACCCATCCGCTTGCTGTAGCGCCAAAGCTCCCGCAGGTAGAATTTATCCGTGTCAATGGGCGCCACATGGACCTCGCGAATACCGAGGTCTGCGCTGAATATCCCCACGGGATGCGGGTGCAGCACCGTGAGCTCGACCTCCCCGGTGCGCGCCAGATGCTCCGCCAACAAACGGGAATGGCGCTGCATGCCGCCCATGGCCTCGGGGAAGACGCCGTCCGTGGCGATCGCGACCTTCATCCACGGGGTCAGGTCGCAACGTTCTCCTTGAGCAGGGTGGCGACGCCCTCGTCAATGCCCCAGCGAGGCTCCCAGCCGGTGGTCTGCTTCAGCTTGCCCACATCGGCCAACAGATGCATCCGCTCCACACGCCGCACCCGGGCCGGGTCCACTTCAATGGAAAGGGGCTCGCCGAGCTGCCGTTCAAAGGCCTGCACCACTTCGCGCACACTGTACTCGATGCCACGCCCGATGTTGTACACGCCGCAACCTTTCGGCGCGCGGTCCAGCAGGGCCTCGATGGCACGGCTCATGTCCTCCGTGTGGATATAGTCCCGCTTGGGGTCGAGGTTGCCTAAGCGCAGCGTTCGCGCACCCTCCAGCACTTGACGCTGGATCTCCGGGAAGAGGTGCGGGTTCGTCTCGTTCGGCCCGAAGGCATTGAAAAAGCGCCCGATGACCAAAGGGGTCCCGACACGATACTGGAATTCCCGAGCGATCTTTTCCGTGGCTAATTTGGTGGTCCCGTAGATGTCCATCGGCCCCAACGGATGGTCCTCCGCCATGGCGCCATCGGCGATGGGGTACACCGCTGCGGTGCTTGCCACGAACACCTGCTCCACGTCCGAACAGGTCTCCACGGCATCGAGCACCTGCACGGTCCCGTTGATGTTGATGTCGGCGGCTTCCGCGGGGTGCTGGTTGCAGTAAGGGATGAAGTGGACGGCTGCCAAATGGAGCACGCGTTGGGGGCGCACTTCGGCCAAGATGCGGCGCATGGCGGCACCATCGCGGATATCCGCCTTGAAGAAGCGCTCATCCGGCACCCCGGCCAGTTCGCGCCGCCCGAAGGAGAGGTTGTCCACCACGGAAACTTCATCGCCCGCCCGTTGCAAATGCTTGCTCAATGCGGACCCGATGAAACCCGCACCACCGGTGATCAATGTTTTTCTGGCCATGGGCCGCGAAAATAACCCTTTGGCGGGCAGGGTGTGTTAGCGGGTAAGAGGGCTAAGGGGGAACGGGAGGTCAGGGAGGCAAGGCAATCGCCTCTTGTCCTTCCAGACCGCATTACATGCAAGGGTGACATCGGTGAGAGACCACGCGCCTGCGGAACGGTCTCCCCTCCTTCCAAAAAGGAGGGGTCGGGGGTGGTTTGAGATCGGGCCGGGACCACCCCTGCCCCTCCTTGAAAAAAGGAGGGGAAAACTCAACGCAGTTACCGATCGTCCTGACCGGAAGAGGCGATTGCCTTGGTCAGGGAGGGGAGGGAGAACATCTCTTACTTACCTTCCCTTACATCCTTTACCTCCTTGACTTCCATTACCAATTGGAAAGGAGGTAATGGAAGGTAGGGAGGTAATGGATGTTGATCCGGGTTTGCCGAAACTCACCGCAGAGCCTCCAATACTCGGCGGTACTCGTGATCAAATGCCGGCTTCGTCAGTGTCTCCATGGCCAATTGCTCCAGACGGCGGCGGTCCTCCGGGCTTACCCGTTGGAACCGGGCCAAGGGCAGCCCCGGTCGCCATACGCATCCGAGGTCCTCGCGTTCCACCCGGGCGGAGACGTCCCCGAGGTGTTCCGGGGCCACCACCTTCAGGCCGGCGCGGAGGTATTCGGCGAACTTCGTGGGGGAGGCCACGCGGTTGGTGATGCTGTCCTCGCGCACCAGTATGCCATGGTCGCATTCGGCAAGGATTACCGCCACCTCGGCCGGTCTCACCCATTTCCGGTCCACCCTGCCGGGGAAGGCTTGGCCCAAGGCATCGATGCGCGGGTCGGGGCGGCTCAGGAACAGGACTTTCACTTGCGGTTGAGCGACCAGTGCTTCCCTCAGCAAATTCTCCAACAGCTCGAAGGATTGCCATCCGGCCGTGGACCCCGAGTAGACGAGCACCACATCCTCCGCTGCCCGCCTTGCATCCTGCCGTGGTACCGCTTCCGTCAGGTGATCGTTGCCCAAGGTGCAGGGGATCACCACATGATCGTTCCCGTTGTATCCATAGCGCTCCCGCCAGTGGTCAACCAGCGCCTGGCTCACGGCCAAGCGGAAGTCGCTTTGTTCCACCGCTTCCTTTTCCACGGGCCGGAACTGGGCGATCAGCGCGTCATCATCGATGATGCGGTATTCCTCCCATTCGGCGGCGTAGGCACCACGGGCATCGAAGCAGACCTTCCTGACCAAGCCCTTGTCCCGCGCACGCAGGGCCATCCATGTGCCCAAGGCGCCACGCACCATCAGACCCGTTGGCCGCAGAAGGCGGCAGACGGTATTCACGATGAAGGCATTGTTGCGCCAACGCTTCATCTGCGGTACCATCGGCAGCACAAGGGCATCGGGGCAGTGCGCCCGGATCTTTTGCCGGGTGGAGCGCAGCTCGCGGATGCTTACCAAGGCCACCAGCCGCACGCGCGGGCCGCCCAAAGTGTTCAGGTGGGCCACCACGTCCGTGACCTGGCTCCAGTACACGCCCGAGGGCTGGTCGTTATAGGTGAGGTAGAGGATCACAGCGTTTCGATCACGTCGAACACCCGTTCGGTGGCGTGGCCGTCCCACAGGGGCGGCACCTCCCCTTTTTTGGCGCGGCCTTCGGTAATGTCGGCGATGGCCGCCTGCAGCAGCGGCAGGTCGAAGCCGATGAGGCGGTTGGAGCCCATGGTGATAGTGATGGGCCTTTCGGTGTTGGGGCGCAGGGTGAGGCAGGGCACGCGGCGATAGGTCGTCTCCTCTTGGATGCCCCCGCTGTCGGTGATCACGAAGGCGCAGGTGGCGATCAGTTTCTGGAAGTTGAAATAGTCCATCGGACCGGTCATCACTAAGTGCTTCAGCGCCTTCAGGCCTTGCATCAGTCCGGTGGCTTCCAGCTTGGCCGTGGTGCGCGGATGCACCGGGAACACCACGGGACGGTCCTTCGCCACAAACGCGATCAATTCCACCAACTTGGCCAGGCCTTCGGCGGAATCCACGGTGGCGGGGCGATGGATGGTCATTAATACATGGCCTCCTTCCTTCAGGCCGAGTTCTTGGAGCACAGGCGCCGCCCGCACCTGTTCGTCATAGGCCACCAAGGTGTCGATCATGGTATTGCCGGTGAAATGGATGCTCTCCTCCGGTCGTCCTTCTGCCTTCAGTTGGTCGATCCCGCTTTGCTCGGTGACGAAGAAATGGTCGGTGATGCGGTCCGTGAGGATGCGGTTGATCTCCTCCGGCATGCCGGGGTCACCGCTGCGGAGGCCGCTTTCGAGATGGCCCAAGGGGATGCCCATCTTGTTGGCCACCAACGCCGCGGCCAAGGTGCTGTTCACATCGCCGGGCACGATCATCAGGTCCGGCTTGAGCTCGGCCGCAGTGGCTTCCAACGCCACCATGATGTGGCCCATCTGCGCGGCGGGGCTGGCGTGCGGCGTGTTCAGGAAGCGGTCCGGCACCAGGCCGAACTGATCGAAGAACACCGTGCTCATCTTCTCGTCGTAGTGCTGGCCGGTGTGTACCAGCTGCACGTCCATGCCGCGTTCGGCGGCCACCGCCTTGAAGCGGGTCACCTTGATGAAATTAGGGCGCGTGCCCACTACGACCATCAACTTCTTCATATTCACTCGGCTCACACTTTTATCGTCCTTGGCGCGTTACGCCCCGGTCGCCGCGAAAGTAGAGCGCATGGCGTGGATCGGCCATCGACCGGCTCAGGGGGTGCGTAGGCCCGCCAACATCCGACTGATCATCTTCCGGCGATCAGCCTCGATGAACGCATGCTTCCAATGGATCTTGTCCTCCAGCATGCTGTCGGGATAGGCCACGGCGGAACGGAAGTACAGTGCGAAGAGCTCCTCCAGCCCCGTGCCAGGCACCTGCTGCCTCATGGCGCTCCAATCGTTGCTCTCCTTTACCGCATTCCTTGCGACCGGAGGTGAGGCGATCCTGAAGGTCACCTTCCTTTCATCGCACAGTTCCTTCATCCGTTGTAACCAATGTATAGAGAAGGGCGAAAGCACATCAATAGGCTTTTTCACCCCGTTCTCCATGTCCACTTCGGAGATCGGCAGGAACTTCACTGGGATGAACAACTGTGCCGTGCTGGCCCGGTACTTGTCCACCTTGTCCGTTACCGTGCTGTCCAGCCGTTGCACATTCCATGGGAGCCAGAACGGCTTTACGAAGTTGTTCCACGTCCTTGTCCTTTCGAATTTGTGCCCGATGACCTGCGGAATGCTCATATAGATCACCGTGGTGATATGCGGGTTGTTGCTTAGCGCATCATCAACGATCAGGTAATTCCCGACAGGGTATACCGAGCCGTTGGTGGTGAGAACGTTCTTCCCGTTGTACGGCATGATCTGACCCCCGACGCTGTCACCGATGTACAACGTGTCACTGGCGATATTCCTTTTGGCGGCGTCGGCGGAACGGAGCACGTTCATCCACGCCTTTGGATATCCCATCCCGATAGCGGCATCCGGAAAGCTGAAGGCCGCCCATGCCACGCAGCAGAAGCACACCGCAGCGATCGATCCAGCGACTACGAACCACCGCAGGAAAAGCATCATTTGTCTATCCATCAGAACTGGAAGTAAATGAACTCGGTTTCTCCGAATTTCCCGTAGAAAAGGATGATCAACAGCACCACCATTTGCACCACCCGCTGAAGGCCCATTGGTACTCGGGCAGCAAGCGTATTGTCGTGCCTTCGGTTGTTCCATTCAATCGCCAAGAACAAGCCGATCAAGCACAATAGCGTATTGATCGCGATGGAATTGCGCTGGTTCAACATGGAAGGTCTGAAACTGAAGCCGTCGCCATAGTTCAGCGCCATTCCCGAGAGAAAATGGAAGGCATCGTGCAAGTTTGCGGCGCGGAAGAACACCCATCCGATGCACACCAACCCGAAGGAGATGACCATTCGGACCATATCCATCAACGGTGGCATGCGTCGGTCATGCGCGATCACATTCAGATCCGCACGGTTACGTTTGAGTACGAACAGCGGCATGAACAACAATGCGTTGTATGCTCCCCAGGCTATGAAGGTCTTGTTGGCACCGTGCCAAAAACCACTGACCAAGAAGATGATGAAGATGTTGCGGACCGCCTTGCCCATTGTTACCCGGCTCCCGCCTAATGGGATGTACAGGTAATCGCGGAACCAAGTGCTGAGGCTGATATGCCAACGACGCCAGAACTCCGCGATGTTGCGCGAGAAGTACGGATAGGAGAAATTGGTCATGAGCTTGATCCCCAGCAAGCGGGCCACGCCGATCGCGATATCGGAGTACCCGCTGAAATCCCCGTAGATCTGGAATGCGAACAACACGGCGCCAAGCGCGAGCATGCCCCCATGCATGCTTCCGATGGTATCCCCTTCAAAGATCACCGCAACGAACCGCGAGCAGTTATCGGCGATGACGATCTTCTTGAAGAACCCCCATAGCATTTGTTCCACCCCCGAAACGGCTTCCTTGAATTCGAACTTCCGGGGCGACAATATCTGAGGGAGCAGCGCGCTTGCCCGCTCGATCGGCCCTGCCACGAGCTGGGGAAAGAAAGCAACATACGTAAAGAAGGCCAATGGGTCCCGCGTCGCCCGCATATGTCGTCGGTATACATCGATGGTATAGCTAAGCGTTTGGAAGGTATAGAAACTGATCCCGACGGGCAGCAGCACGTTCAATGTGAAGGGCTGCAGCTCGATCCCGAATCTGGAGGCTTGTAACGCAAGCTCGGCTGTGAAAAAATTGAAGTATTTGAAGACACCCAGCAAGCCCAAGTTCATCACTAAGCTGACGCCCAAGATCCATTTACGTTTGCGCTCGATCGCCGTGCGTTCCAACCCCAGCCCACAGAAGTAGTCAAGTGCCGAACTGAAGATAATGAGCAACAGAAAGCGCCAGTCCCACCAGCCATAGAACACATAACTGGCCAAGAGCAGGAATGCGTTCTGGACCTTGAGGTTCCGGATAGCCCAATACACACCGAACACGATGGGCAGGAAGATCAGGAAATTCAAGGAATTGAACAGCATCGCAGTGAGGCGGGAACGAGAATGACCCGGCGATCTATCGGGCGGGCAAATGTAGCCGAGCGGGCTTTTGGTCAGTGTCGAGGAACAGTCTTCCCTCCTTTCTTTGAGGAGGGGTTGGGGGAACACAACAGGACAGGACCGCTAACCGTGCGTGGAGAAGGAAACCAAGTATTGAAACCCGCTTATTGTGCGTGGATGGACCACCACTTGGCCAGCGCATAGTGCGGCCATAGGTCCTTTCCGGTCACTTCTCCGCGGTCGATGCGGGTACGGAAGGCCTTGGAATAGATGCGGAGCTCATCGTCCATCCCCAGGATCAATTCCTTCTGGCGCATGGCCTCGGCCGTGTTCAGGATCTCATGGAGCGGAATGGTGAAACCATCCTTCTTCCGATCGATGATGGCATCCGGAAGGAATTGCCGCGCGAATTTTTTCAACGCCAACTTCTCACCTTGCGCGGAAACCAACTGGTCCACCGGTATGCGCATCGCCGCTTCCACCAGCCGATGATCGAGGAAAGGAACACGTGCCTCCAAGGAAGCGGCCATGGACATGCGGTCCACACGGGCCAGCAGGTTCTCCGGCAAGCGGAACTGCAGGTCGAGCGCGCTGACGCGCTGGAGGAAGTCGGCGTGGCGCATCTCGGGCAGGATCAAATTCCTTTGCACCGCCGCGTACGGGTTCAGTGCCTCCACCAGAAAGCGGGCATCGAACATCTGGCCACCGCTGTCATTCGCTATTGCGTCCGTACCGCCCCAAAGGATGAAACGGCCCCGCAAGCGCCGCCTTGCCCACCGCACCCAGTCCGGTTTGCGGACGGCAAGGCCGGGCGCCCCGATGGCGAGGTAGGCCCGCACCGCGGCCATGGGCATCCGGCGGAGCCAGCGGTCCACCAGGTAGGCATCATGCCAGTGGCGGTAACCGATGAAGAGTTCGTCCGACCCCTCCCCGCTCAAGCACACCGTAACACCGTTGGCCCGGGCCAGTTCGGACAGCAGCAGCAAGGGGCCGCACGCCGTATCCGCGATGGGTTCGTCCAGCACTTTGAACGCCCTTTCCTGCGCGGCCAGATACTCATCCGGGGAGATGGTGATGGGAAAATGCCGTGCGCCCACGTGTTGCGCCACTTGCCGGGCATGTGGAAGCTCGCTCACGTAGCCGGGGATGGAGTCATCGAAGCCGATGCTGAAAGCGTTCACTTGCCTACCCCGGGAGGCCAATGCCGTGATCACGGAGGAATCGAGGCCGCCCGAGAGATAGGTGCCCACCTCCACATCGGCCTCCATCTGCAGGTCCACCGCGTCCTTCAGCAGGTCGAAACAGGAGGCCACGTCCACCAGGTCACGGCCCCGGTTCCCTTGCAGCGGATGCCAATAGCGCTCCGTGCGCATTCTTCCGTGCTCATCGATCTCGAAAAAGTGCGCAGCGGGAAGTTTATTGATGCTTTCGTAGAACGTCCGCGCACCCTCCACCTGGAGGAAGCGGAAATACTGGAGCAGCGCATCGCGGTCCACCGTACGCTTTCCAAGGATGCCCTTGGGCTCACTGGCGAAGGTGAACGTCCCCCCGGCCATGCGGTAGTACAGGGGTTTAATGCCCATGCGGTCCCGCGCCCCCCAGGCACGCCCCGTGCGGTTGTCCACCAGCACGAAGGCGAACATCCCGTTGAGCCGGGCAAGTGCTTCCGGCCCCCAGGCGATGCAGGCGTTCAGTAAGACCTCGCTGTCCGAATGGTCCGTCCGGAAGGTGAAGCCCATACCCTCCAGTTCCTGGCGCAGCGGCCGGTGGTTGTAGATCTCCCCGTTGAACACGAGCCAATAGCGCCCGTCGGCCGAGCTCATCGGCTGGTTCGCGGTTTCGGCCAGGTCCAGGATGGAGAGCCGTGCGTGGGAAAGCTTCCAGCGGAGACCGCGCGGAGGGTCGGCGAGCTCGGCGGACCGCGTGGTACAGAGCGCGTCCGGACCCCGATAGGCCAAATGGGCGATATCGAAACCGTCCAGTTCCGCATCGGGTCCGCCCCCCCACAAGATCGCGCCCGCTATGCCGCACATGTGTTGTTCAGGCCTTGAAGGCACTTCGGTGTTCTACTCCACATGATCGCACGGTCCACCGCCACACCTGCGTACAAGTGGACGTCCATGGTCTGAACGCCATTCCGGATCAAATGCTGTCGCTCTTTGATGTTCACAGGTCGGATCGTAGGATCGCGAAAGTACCGCCGAAGCTCATGGGTGAAGGCCGATGAGACGGTAAATACGAAAGTTTTCCATGGCACGGGCCATGGCCTGTTTAGTACGGTCATGGTTTCCACGGGGTCAATTCCCGGTCGATGGACCACCTCGGCCCACCTCCTGTTCTCCCTTCCGGCCATCACGGGGCAATGCCGCAGCGATGAGCACGAAGAGCAGGAGCACCGGGTATTGGAGCATGTGAGAAAGGCGCACGGAGACCAGTTCGAAGGGCGGTGCCCAGCGGGCCAGTCCGTGCATCGCCAAGGAAAGCACGGCGAAACCCGTGAAGCCGGCCAATATGGATAGCGCCTGCCTCCATGACCCGAAGAGGATGCGCGCCAACAAAATGCACAGCCCCGCCATCACGGCCATGGAGAGTAGGGCCAAGGACCATTTCAACGCGAGCAGGCCGTCCAAGCCGATGCCACGCGTCCACCCTTGCACCAAGGAATGCGCATAGGAAAATGGCGTGTGGTGGGCCACATGATCGATCTGGTAATTGAGGTTGATGAAGGCGAATTCACGCCATGCCCCGAACGCGATCCCCACCATCAGCACCATGGCGGCCTTCAACCGCCGGCCCGGATAAAGACCGCGCGAGCTCATCCGTTGCGGGCAGCCGTGGCGAAGCGCTTCACCCAAACGATCCAAAGGAGGAACACCCAGCCATAGACGATGACATAGAAGGTGTAGTCATGGTTGAAGTTGAGCCATTCATAATTGATGCTCACCACAATGCAGAGCACAGCGACACGCACGGCGTTCACGAGGTGGATGGAGAGGATGCCGAGGATGCCGAACCAAGCCTTGTGGCGCCACGGTCCGCCGTATGCGATGAGAAAGATGAGGAAGACCGCGAAGAGGCCCACGCCGTTGCAGGGGTCCCCGATCCACAGGAGGTGCCCGCCCTCCACGCCGATGGTGCGGATGTGGTCCGCGTTCACCGGCTCGGGGATCAGGTCGTACCCCAAGAGGGTGAGGACCGACCCGGCTACTGTGATCAGGTTATCGATCACCGCATGATCCAACCCTCCCCATGGATGAAGGACGAAGGCATAGAGGAGATACCAAGCCCCATAGAGGGAGCCTGCCACGAGCAGGAAGCGGAAGAGCGGGTCACGTGCCGCCTTTCCGGACGGCGCGCCGAGGGGCATCAGAGCGTTGACTTGCGGGCCTTTCGGGCGTCCAAGGCCTTCTTACCACCGAGCAGCGCACCGGCCCCGATCAGCAGGGAAAGCCCGCCGTCGATGGGGATGCACGGAGGCGGCCAGCAAGGGGCGCCGCCTGCGCCGGGCTGTGCCATCAAGGCACCGATCAACGGCGCCACCAGCAGGAAGCAGAGAAGCAGAAGGCGGAGCGATACTTTCATAGTTGGGCGTCAAGCGGAAAAGGAGGCCAAATATAGGACGATCCCGGTAACGTTGGGTTGCCTCCAACGCGTGATCGGGACATGTGGACCCGGATGATCGCCGGACTGAAGGATATCGGGATGGCACGGGCAGGGCTATCGCCTGTTGTTTTCCATGTGCCTGCGGTACGGGCTCCCCGCTTGGAAAAAGGAGGGGAAACCACAAGCCTTTGCACTGAACAACGGGATCGGAAGAGGCGATAGCCCTGCCGGGGCCGGTCGGCGCACCGCCATGTATGGCTATATTTGCCGCCCTCCAAAGCCGCCGCCCCGCCCCCACCGGGCAATGGCCCGTACCCGCGATCAACACATGGCAGCAGCCCCAGGCCCCAAAGGGGGTATCATCGAGGTGAACGACCTGCGGACCGTGATCCGCATCTTCTCGAAGAACTGGTACTTCGTGGCGGTGGCGCTGGTATTGTCCGCGGTCCTGTCCTACCTGTACTCGTACAAGATCCCCAATGTCTACGGGGCCAGCACGCAGATCCTGATAAAGGACAAGGAGTCCTACGACTATCAGAGCCAGGTCTTCAAAAATATCGGCTACATCAGCGCCTATGGCGACATCGTGAACCAGAAACGGGTGCTCACGAGCTATGACCTGATCGACCGGGCCCTGAACAGATTGGACTTCGAGGTCTCCTACTACATCATTGGCCGCTTCAAGACCACCCAGGTCTACGGAAACTTGCCCTTCTCGGTAGAGATGCAGGTGCTCAACAACAGCCTGTACGAGAAGCCCTTCGACCTGCACATCATCGACCCCGGCCATTTCTCGATCAGCTATGACGCGGGCCAGGGCATCGTGACCAAGAGCTTTCCCTTCAAGAAGGACATCGCCGACAGTGACTTCACCTTGCGGGTGGACCCCAACGTGGACCTGAGGCCCTCCACCATAGACCGGTACGCCGCGAGCGACTATCGCTTCATCCGGCACGAACGATCGCGCCAAGTGGGCAAGTACGCCGGTAGCCTGATCGTGGAAAATCTCCCCTTTACCACGATCCTGCAGGTGAACGTGAAGGACGAGATCGCCGAGCGGGCGAAGATGTTCTTGGACACCCTCAGCGCCGAGTACATCCGGTACACCCTGAAGGGGGATTTCGACATCAACGAGAACACCTTGGGCTACATCGACAAACAATTGGGCGAGGTCGCTGGGATCCTGAACCAGTACGAGGACGACCTGCAGAATTTCCTGCGGAGCAAGAACATCCTCGACCTGAACAAGGAGAACAGCCAATACTTCAGTCAGTTGGTAAAACTCGATGCACAACAGCGCGAGTACGAGCTGATGGTGGAGAGCGTGGACCAGCTGAACGACTACGTGCTGAACATCGGCGATGCCAAGCTGCTGCCGCCATCCTTCTATATCCTGGAGGATGATGCGTTCCTGAAGAAGACGCTCTCCTCCCTGTATGACATGCAGATGGGGATGAACCAGAACCTGTATTCCGCGGAGCCCGGGAACCCGGCGATCGAGGAGGCCCAGAACACCATCCAGCTCAACCGGGCCAACCTCTTGATCTACCTGAAGAACACCCGTATCGCCATCAAACAGAAGATCGATGACGTGGGCAAGCAGATCGACGACTACACCGGGCTGATCCAGGCCGTGCCCCAAAACCAGCGCGACGTGGAGAACTACCAGCGCAAGGTGAAGGTGAACGAGAAATTGTACGAGTTCCTCTTGGAGAAACGGGCCAACACGGTGATCGCCCGGGCGGGCATCATCCCGCAGACGAAAGTGATCGAGGCGGCGCGGTCCATCGGTATCGTAGAGCCCGACAAGACCAAAATACTGTACACCTTTTTAGTGGGCGGCGGCCTGATCGCCCTGCTTCTGGTCTTTATCCGTGTGCTGTTATATGACCGGTTGGACAATGCGGAACAATTGCGCAGTGCCACGAACGTTCCGGTGTTCGGGGAAGTGATCGCCAGCGACAAGGCGGAGGAGAATTACGTGGTGGTGGACAGCGACCCGAAAGCCGCGATCACCGAAAGCTTCCGGACCATCCGTACCAACCTCGAGTACCTCCCCGCCACCGATACCGGCAGGGCGGTGATGGTGACGAGCTACCGCCCCAACGAGGGCAAGACCTTCTGCTCGGTGAACCTGAGCGCCATCCTGGCCAAGGCCGGCAAGAAGGTGTTGCTGCTGGAGCTGGACCTGCACAAGCCCAAGGTGGGCACGGGCCTCGGCATGACCAGTACCATCGGCATCAGCACCATCTTAGTGGGCAAGAACAGCATCGAGGAATGCGTGATGCACACGCAGATCGAGAACTTCGACGTGATCCTCGCCGGGGCCACTCCGCCGAACGCCTCGGAGCTGGTCCTCAGCAAAATGCTTCCCGAGATCTTCGAGTTCGGCCGCCACCACTACGACTACGTGATGATCGATACGCCGCCGGTGGGCCTGATCACGGACGCCCTGTTGATGATGCGCCATGTGGACGCCACCCTCTTCGTGATCAACACCCGCTTCGCCAACAAGGACCACATCCGCAATGCCATGGACATCCATACGGCGAACCCGGCGAAGAATTTCGGCTTCATCCTCAACGGCGTACGGATGAAGAAGAGCAAGTACTACTACAACACCAACTACGGTTATGGCTACCGCTACGCCTACGGCTACGGCGGTTATGGGTATGGCTACGGCAGCAAGCGGAAGAAGGAGGAAAATGCAGGAAAGGGCGCCAATGACAACAACCAGAACGCCTGAGGCCGCTGAGGCAGGCCGCCCCATGCCGCAAGCCACCGGCCAGGAAGAGGATTGGGGGATCTTGATCACGCCTTCCTCGGCCTGGTGGCGCCTCAATTTGGGAGAGATCTGGCAGTACCGGGACCTTATGAAGGAGATGGTGAAGCGTGACCTCACCGCCATCTACAAACAGACCATCCTCGGCCCCGTCTGGGTGCTGCTGCAACCGCTGATCACCTCCATCATGTTCGCGGTGATCTTCGGCTTGGTGGCCCGCATGGCGCTTCCCGGCATACCCCCGCTCCTCTTCTACATGGCCGCGGTGGTGCCTTGGTCCTTTTTCGCCGGGGTCATCAATAAGACCTCCGCCACGCTGATCGCCAACGCCCCCTTGATGACCAAGGTGTACTTCCCTCGGCTCATTCCTCCCTTGGCATCCATGTTCTCCACCTCCTTCACCTTCTTGGTGCAACTCACGCTTTTCTTTATTTTCGCCACTGTTTACCTGCTCTCCGGCAGTTACAACTGGGCCCCTGGTATCGCCCTGTTGATGCTTCCCGTACTTATCCTGGTGGAGATGGGCTTGGCCTTGGGCACGGGCCTGATCGTAGCGGCACTCACCACCAAGTACAAGGACCTGGGCTTTCTGATCGGTTTTGCCGTGCAGCTATTGATGTACATGAGCCCGGTGATCTTCCCTTTGGCCAAGGTCGCCCTGGACAATCCCGCGCGCCCGCTGCTGGTGGCCAATCCCATCACCCCGGTGATCGAAGGCTTCCGTGGCGCCTTGTTGGGCACACCCATGGATTGGAGCACCTTGTGGTATTCAGCGATCTGCGCAGTGGTCCTGCTCGTTGTCGGTCTCATCCTGTTCCAGCGGGCGGAACGGTCGTATGCTGATGTTGTATAAAACCTGAAATTTGAAAGCTGAAAGCTGAAAGGGCAAACATGAAACCCTGCAAGATCCACCACTATCAGCTCGATTCTTGTTTTTTGCGCACCATTCACAAGTGACCAAACACCAGCGCATTTCTTCGCGTCCAACCACCAATTGCATTTCTCCGCGACTCAGCGTCTCCGCGTCGGATCCCCTCCGAGTCCTACCTTCACCACCAGCAAGTTGAATCCATGAGCGTACACGAACAACCCCTGATGGTACAGGTGCAGGGCGTGGGCAAACGCTACCGCCTTGGCACGATCAACCGCCAGCAGCTCACCGATGATGTAAAGGCCTGGACCGCCAAACTGCTCGGTCGACCTGACCCGACCATCCTCGTTGGTGCACAGGTGGACCCACAGCGTGTCGGCGAGGACTTCTGGGCGCTTCGCGATGTCTCCTTCGAGGTACGCCGCGGGGAGGTGGTCGGCATCGTGGGCAAGAACGGTGCTGGCAAGAGCACCATGCTGAAATTGCTGTCCCGCATCACCCTCCCCACGGAAGGAACCATCCGCATGCGCGGCAAGGTCTCCAGCCTGTTGGAGGTCGGCACCGGTTTCCACCCCGAGCTTACCGGTCGGGACAATATCTACTTGAACGGCTCCATCCTGGGCATGCGCAAAGCCGAGGTGAACGCAAAAATGAGCGAGATCATCGCGTTCAGCGGCATCCAGCATCATATCGACACGCCGGTGAAACGCTACAGCAGCGGCATGCGCGTACGCCTTGGCTTCGCCGTGGCGGCACACTTGGAGCCTGAGATCCTAATTGTAGATGAGGTGCTTTCCGTGGGCGATGCCGAATTCCAGCGCAAGAGCATGGGCAAAATGAAGGACAGCGCCGCCAGCGGCCGCACCGTCCTTTTCGTCAGCCATAACATGACGGCCATGCGCGCCCTGTGCTCCCGTGTGATCTGGCTGGAACATGGCCGGATCCGAATGCAAGGACCGACCGAGGAGGTCGTGAGCGCTTATCTGGCAAATTACTCCGAAGCCACTTCGGAGCGCACATGGAGCAAGGAGGATGCACCGGGTACTGCCATCGCGCATCTGCGTCATGTGCGCATCACCTCCGCTTCCGGTGAGGATGTCTTCCAATGGGAGGACCCCATCGATGTGGAGATCGGGTTGGACAAGCACATCGAGGGGAAGATCGCAGTGACCATCCAAGTGGTCAATGGCGACAATGCCGTGCTCTTCACCACAAGCCTCACAGAAAGCTTGCCGGAGCTGGAACTGAGCACAGGTATACAGGTGGTGGCCTGCCGATTTCCCGCCCACCTGTTCAACGCGGGCGACCTCATGCTCAACATCGGGGTGGCCCATAACGGAAAGATGAGCTTCAGGGCTGAGCATGTGGTGGCCTTCACAGTGCTGGAGCCGCCGCGCATGGGGAGTTTTCATGGGCGGCGCAAGGGGATGCTCCGGCTGAACATTCCTTGGGAACACCGCACCGCCTGATGGGGCACGGATCGGCGGAGGATAAGGATCAGACCGCGAGGGCCTTCCTGAAGCGTATGCTGGCACCATTGCGGCCCAAGCTCAAGCCACGGATCATTGTGATAGGTGCTCAAAAGGCCGGGACGTCGGCCTTGTTCAAGATGCTCGCCAAGCATCCTTCCATCATACCGCCCGAGAGGAAGGAACTTAAGTTCTTCAATCAGGACGAACGCTATGAGCTGGGACTTGGGGGCTATGCCAAGCAACTCCCCCATCGCCCTTTACATGGAAAAGGATGGGGCACCGTGGATGCCACTCCGGGCTATCTGTATCATCCACAGGCGGCGGAGCGCATCCATCGGGCGTTCCCGAACGTGCTTATCGTTGCGATCTTGCGTGACCCGGTGGCGCGCGCCTTTTCGGATTGGAACATGTTCCGCCAATTCAAGGGCCACCCGAAACATGATCGATTGTTCGACCCCCGATCATTCGAGGAGGCCATTCGCGCTGAGTTGGCCACCACCCCGCTCAATGCCCCCTACCTGAGCAACGGCTACTACGCCCAGCAGTTGGAGCGATACTTTTCCGTATTCCCCAAGGAGCAGGTGCTGGTGTTCCCCTATCCCCGGTTCAAGAAGGAACCGGTATCCGTCGTTTCCAAGATCTGTTCCGTAGCTGGTCTTCCCCCGGTGGACCTGAACGGCTCCTTAGAAAGCGTCAAAGCGAATGTAAACCCTTACCTCAACCCGATACCGGAGACCTTGCGAAAGGAGTTGTCCGCACATTATAAACCTCATGAGGAGGCGCTGTGGGAACTGCTTGGCGAGCGTCTACAGCTCAGTGAAGAATAGCCACGCCTTCAGCTACATTTGGCCGGAGCGTGCGATGCCTGGAACATGAACAGAATTGGAAGCGATGATAAAACCCTTTGACGAACCCATCTATGTGACCCGTGCCTTCATGCCTCCTTTCGAGGAACATCAAGAGTTAATGCGTGGGGTATGGGAACGCGGCTATGTGACCAATAATGGCCCCTTGTTGAAGCAATTCGAGGCCGAGCTGGCCCGTCGCTTCGGCCTGGACGGCACCATCTTCATGGTGAACGGCACCATCGCACTCCATCTGGCCATCCGGGCCTTGGAACTCAAGGGCGAGGTGATCACCACCGGCTTTTCACACCCGGTGACCACCACCAGCATCATGTGGGAAGGCTGCACCCCCGTGTTCGTGGACGTGGACCCCGGCACCTTCTGCATCGATCCAGCACGGATCGAGGAACGCATCACCCCGAGGACCACCGGTATCGTGGCCACCCACGTTTATGGAATTCCCTGTGACGTGGACGCCATCGCCGATATTGCCAAGCGACATGGATTGAAAATACTGTACGATGGGGCGCATGCGTTCGGCACGCGTGTGCAGGGACGGAGCATTCTGGATTTCGGGGACGTGAGCACCACCAGCTACCATGCCACCAAGATCTTCCACACCGTGGAAGGAGGCAGTATGCATGCCCGCGACCCGGAGCTGCACAAGCGCTTGGTGCTGTTGCGCACCATGGGCCAGTTCGGCGAGGAATTCTTCATCCCCGGCATGAACGCCAAGAACTCGGAGATGCATGCCGCCATGGGGGTGGCCAACCTGAAGTACTACGACGAGATCATGGCCACCCGCAAGCACCAATGGCAGTTGTATTTTAAGCTCTTGCAAGGCAGCCCCCTCCAACTGGCCGAAGTCCCGGAGGGCATTGAATACAACCACAGCTACTTCCCCGTGGTTTTCCGCAGTGAGGAGGAACTGGAACGGAAGCGCAAGACCCTCAACGATCTCAATGTGTTCCCAAGGCGCTATTTCAGACCGGCCTGCACGCAACTGCCTTTTGTGGACCAGGCCGGCACCTGCCCAATTGCCGAACGATTGGCGAACTCCGTGATGTGCCTGCCCATGTACCACGATCTGGAGGATGCATCCATTGAACGGATCGCTGACATGCTGAAGGAAGGGCTTTGATCGCACCGGGCTACCACCGCGCAGCACTATTACGTAAGCCGGTTCTTGGATCACGCGGAAGTTGAGCGAAGTTCATCCACATCCCATGAACACGGAAAAGAACACGACACACAGAGCTGCCATCATGCAGCCCTATTTCTTTCCCTACATCGGCTACTACCAAATGGCCGCCGCCGTGGAACGCTTCCTGTTCTATGATGACGTGCAGTACATCAAAGGCGGATACATTGCCCGGAACAAGTTGCTGATCAACGGAAAGGAATGGTTGTTCACCGTTCCGCTATCGGGTGCCAGTCCGAACCAAATGATCCAGGACGTGTATTTGGACGAAGGAAAGTGGCCCCAATGGAAGGACAAATTCCTCCGCACAATTGATCAGAGCTATCGCAAAGCGGGGAACTATGTCCCCGGTCGCCAATTGCTGGAGGAGGTCCTCCAAGTGCCCGATCACCGGATCGCGACCTTGGCCGAACGGTCCGTCCGACTGGTGATGGAGAAGCTCGGAAGGCCCGTGCGCTTTCAAAGAACTTCCGAGATGGACCTGCGCAAGGACCTCCGTTTCGAGGAACGCCTGTTCCATATATGCGCCAAGGAGGAAATAGACGATTACATCCAATCCCAAGGAGGAACGACGCTTTACTCCACCGCAGCTTGGCGAGCAAAGGGCTTATCGCTTCGCTTCATTCGGCCCACGTCCATGGAATATCCGCGAAAGGGGCCTTGGGTGCCCGGCCTGTCCATGCTCGATGCCATTTTGCACGTCCCCTTTGAGGAATTGGACCCCTTGCTCGACAATTTTGAGTTCTTCACCAATTGATCCGGGGGAAGTTCCACAGCTAGTTATCTTGCATTCATCGGATAGAAAGCTACTTTGGCAGAATGGTCTGAGCAATTCCTCGACCATTTCTTCCCCTTGAGTTATCCTTCAATAAGGTCTGCTATTCAACTTCTGGCGCCAAACTCATAGCATCAAACGGAAAAATGAAGAGCATAGGTGGCTTTCTTGCCTTGGAACTGGCCACGGGAAACAGCAGGTATCAAGAGGCCATCGCGCTGGACCTCGGCCGGCATGCCCTGGAGGTGGTGCTGCGGGCAAGGGACTACCACAGTCTGCTGGCGCCGCGATACACCTGCGCAGTGCTTGCACCTGCCATAAAGCGCGCCGGCGTGAAATTGACCCTGTACGACCTGGATGAAAACCTGGACCCGGTAATGCCTGTCGGCCATCCGCGACCTGGTGAGGCGCTCCTCTATACCAACTACTATGGGTTGAAACAGGCCACTGTGGAACACTTGGTCGACACCGTACCCAACCTTCTCCTTGACTACGCGCAGGATTTCTACGGCGCGATCCCTAAAGGTGTGGACGCCTTCGTCAGCTGTAGGAAGTTCCTGGGGGTGCCTGACGGAGCCTATCTGTATTGCGAACCTGCGCGAGCGCTAAAGTTCGAGCTTGCGGATGCTGCAGGACGGTTCAATCATCTGTTAGTAGCGGCGGACCAAGGCATCGAAGCAGGCTACCCGCTTTCCCAAGAACACGAACGCCGACTGAGCGATGCACCGGTCAAGGGCATGTCCCGCTTGACGGGTCGGTTCATGGCCAGCATTGACCACGCGCATGTTATAACAAGGCGCCAACGGAACCGTGACCACTTGCACCAATTGCTTGGCCCGTTGAACAAGTTGCCTATTGATCCGGCCGTCGCGGTCGCACCCATGGTATATCCCTTCATGACCGATAATGCCCAAAAGCTGCGAGCACGACTGCAAAAGGAACGCATATATACAGCCCGCTATTGGCCGGAACTACTGGGGCCACTTGGGCCAGGCGATGGTGGCAACCGATTTTTGGAGGCAGTGGTGTACCTGCCCGTGGACCAACGCTTCGGCCCCAAGGAGATGGATAAGATAGTGGAGGTCGTCATTGGCTAACTGCAGCAACAAATGACAAACCCTGGCATCCTTATATTTAGGTGGTCATAAACAAGCATCGTTCAGGGTTCAAGAATAACGGCCAAGTGATAGCACGAGCGATGAACAAAATTGCCATTTTTTCTGTCCCACGTTCCGGATCAACTTGGCTGGGACAGATCTTCAACAGCCACCCCTGTGTAGTGTACAGATTCCAACCCAACCTTGCCTACACCTTCCCGCTCACCCTCAGTGATCATTCCACCCGGCAGGAAATACAGGAATTCTACCAAGCCCTGTTGACCACCGACGATCCATTCACAACCGCTAAAATTTCCATCAGCGGCAGGTTGAACCCGTCCTATCCGAAACAAGACCCCTCCACGCTGGTGCTCAAGGAAACCCACCACCTGTACATCATTGACAATCTGCTTCGAAACTCGGACACCAAGGTCATTGCCTTGGTCCGTTCACCTTTTGCCACGCTCTATTCCTGGATCAACACCCCGAAAGAATTCCATGCTGATTGGGATTTGCGGGAGGAATGGAAATTCGGGGCAAAAAAAAATGAAGGCGATCCCCGAAATTTCTTTGGGTATAACAAATGGAAAGAGGCAATGCATCTTTTCCTTGACCTGCGGGAGAAACATGATGGCCAGTTCATGGTCCTGAGCTATGAGCAATTGCTTTCCGCCACAGTGCCTTGCATCAATGAGGTTTTTGAGTTCTGTGGCTTGGACCTTCCCGAGCAGACCTTGGAATTCATCGCAAGTTCGGAGTCCAAGCACGAAGAGGACGTATACTCGGTCTTCCGGATCAAGCGCAAAGATGATGCTTGGATGAAAGGTCTGCCTTCCTTTGTGGTGGATGCGATCAAGGACGATCCGGAGTTTCAACAATTGAACAGCTTATTCAAGTGGGTATAGGTTCACCTTCGACCAGCCCGAAAATCGGGTTCTAGGATATGATAAATCCCACTGGGATATCCCCAGATCCATCGGCCGAAACTCCGGTGGTCAGCGTGGTGGTGCCCACTTACCAGCACGCACCTTTCATTGCTGAGTGCATACGAAGCATACTGGTGCAGGAAACAAATTTCCCCGTGGAGATCTTGATCGGTGAGGATGAGAGCACCGACGGTACCCGGGGGATCTGCGAACAGCTCGCCGCTGAGCACCCCGATCAGATCCGGCTCTTCCTGCGTTCTCGGAGGGATGTGATCTACATATTCGGGAAACCAACAGGCCGGGCCAACTTCATAGGACTATTGCGTGAGGCCAAAGGCCAATTCATCGCCATCTGCGAGGGCGACGATTTTTGGACCGATCCACACAAACTGCAAAAACAGGTGGACTTGCTCCGAAGTGATCCGGACTGCATGGGAAGCTATCACCAGACCAAAGTTGTGTACTTCGATAAAGTGATTGAGGAAAAGTTGATGCGCGATCGGTTGCCCGATCGGATGACCGCAGAACAAACCATTGCTCCGCTGTCACCATTCCATTTATCCTCGTTCATTTTCAGGGCCACTAATTGTTTAAGTGAGATCTTCGCTATTCCCCAAAAGAAGACCGGAAGTTTGGACCTGGCCATTTTCGCCGTGGTGGCCGATAAGGGTTACTTGCGCAAGGTGGATGGTGTAATGAGCTGCTATCGCAAACATGCCGGGGGCGTCACCAGCACTGATGCCCACATCGGAATACGGTATCACCAGAGCCGGATCCTGTTCTGGTTGATCATCGATCGCTTTTTGGGCTATAGCTACACTCGTAAATGCGAGAAAGTGATCGGCCATCACTGGGACCATATCGTTCAGCAAACCGCCCCACGGAAGAGGCTGCGCTATTTCTTAGAGCAGCTTTGGACGGTACCCGGTTGGTTCTTTCGGAAGCCCAGACTTTCCATTGAGCGTTTCAAACAGGTATTGAAGCGCTAATGAGCGAAGATCCCGGACCAATTGCGTCGCCTCTTGTTTTGTGCAGGCTGAGAATGATAGAACGCACTCCCGAACCACATTCGAGACAGTCGAACGGAACTGCACGCTGAACTTGGACGACCAAGTATTGTGAAAACACGCCCAAGTATGGCACAAATTCAAGTGAGTTCGGCTCTGAGTTCATAGCGCAAGCAAGTTGGCGACAACACAATACCCAGGGAAGTCTAGTTCTTGTCTCCTACTCAATCTCGAAGTCGCCAAACTCTGATCCGCGACGTTACGGAGAATCCGGGGTACTTTCGCCGGGAAAACCTTGCCATGCCCCAGCCCGATGCTTTTCTGGATATGCCCTTGTCCCGGGACAGCCAAGACCTCTATATAGTGCGGACAAGTATCTACAATGCGTTGGTGTCCCAGCTACCCAATTTCCATGGCACCTTTCTCGATGTGGGCTGCGGCGTGCAACCCTACCGATCGCTGATCACCTCCGCCCCTTCTTGCGTGGAACACTACGTGGGCATGGACCTTCAGGGAAATCCAACTGCAACGTACCTGAAGGTGAAGCCGGACCTGTTTTGGGACGGGAGCGTCATTCCCTTGGAGGCGAATAGCGTGGACAGCTGTATGGCCACCGAAGTATTGGAGCATTGCCCCGACCCGGTAGCGATCTTGAGGGAGGCTCACAGGGTGTTGCGCCCAGGAGGCTTTCTGTTCCTTACCGTGCCCTTTTTGTGGCCATTGCACGACGTTCCCTACGATGAGCACCGTTATACACCTTTCGCCATGGAACGGATGCTCCGGACCGTCGGCTTCCAGAAGACGAATGTGAAACCCTTGGGCGGTTGGAACGCCAGCTTGGCACAAATGCTCGGTCTGTGGGCGATCAGAAGTCCCATGTCGCCTCGTGGACGCCGGGTGGTAAAGCGCCTCACTCTCCCCTTGGTGAAGTATTTGTTGAAGCGTGATCGCATTCCCGAACCCATGAGCAGCCCGATGATAACCGGTTTGATGGCTACGGCGCAAAAGCCGACCGCTTGAGTCCCTCGGTCCGATCAGGTGAAAACCCACGCACCGGAATGATGCGAAATACCGTTCCACTTTTTGAAAGTTCGGGAAGTACTCCTGTCTTTTCAGGGTGACCAACGGCCTTCGTTCCCCGATCAACCCAAAAGAGCTTTTTTGATCAGATCTATACCCTGCTTCAGCTCTGCGCGCCTGCTCCTGCCTTTAGCTGGAACACTGATCGCTGGAAGGGAGGCACCCATGACCCTTCGCTCCTGCTCGGATGGAAGTGGCCCCATTGCACCGCCAAGAACTCCCGCATAGCCGAAATAAGAGGCAAAGCGCCCATCGTAGCTTGTTTGGATCTGCTCCAATTGGTCTGAAGGAAGTTCCTTCCACTTGTTGGTGGAACGAAATGTATCCGTCTTCGGGGTCACGGTCCAGTTGGCACCCCCATCACTCGATCCATAGAGCGGCATTTCCTTGATCTTCTCCCAGATGTCCTCGTTCATCGTCAAACCCAGGTGATCGATCAGGTCCTGGAACACGATCATCGGCTCGTTCAACAGATCTTCATATCGCAACAACGTATGATCCGTCCTGGTGTGCTGGCAGTACCGGTCGATCTCTTTGCAAGCTTGGCTCCATTCCCGTAGGGTACGAGCCACTGGAACTTTCCAAGTATTGTATGCTGACGCTGCCACATCCAAGGGGTCCCGGACAATGATCACGTGCTTGACCTGCGGGAACAGGTCGTCCGCGTTGATCAAGTTCGTTACGCAGGGTGTCTTGGATACAAGTCTTTTTTGATCCTGGTGCCGCGACGGATACTTCAAATATTCCACCAACCCATTTCCCATGGTTTCAAAAAAGACCGATCTGGAGAATGGCTCACCACCCCATTTCGGATTTGACCAGATCTTGAACAGATGATCAGCGTACTCATAAATGAGCGGGCTGTTCGGGAGGAACCAATCTTCCCTCACACTGCTCGATGGTTGATGACAATCCGGATCCAACAAGATCATCTTGTTCAGAAGATTTGTTCCCGACCTCCTGAGGATCCCGTGAATGAAGATCGGTGCATCCATTTTCCCCTTCCCCATGGGCATCTATTAATTGATCGCTTGGTTCTTTCCGATCGGTTCAATGGACATCGGAACGCTGCCTGATCCATGCATCCGGAAAAGGATGCCCCCATTTGAACAAGGACCGTTGAGCAAACTCGGTTCCGGGCCGGTCATAAGTATGGGACCCAATTGCATCGGATCATGATAATGTGGACGCAGAAGGCCGATACCCATGTTTTTCTCGGGGAGGTGTGCCTGTGGTAGCGTTCCCGCATCCCGTCATCGACCTTGTTCCCCGCCGCTTCCAAGGCACGGTAAACATAAGCGCTGAAGTGTTCAGGCCGGATCGTATACCCCTTGATCGGCTGTTCTCCATTTCCGAAAAGCCCACATCCCCTCCACGGCCGCTTAGCAAAGGCGCACAGCGCTAACCAGGCATTGCTTATCCTTGCTTCCGTGAGCACGCCCCGCATCGCCATCGCCACGCCGTCCCGCGACACGTACAGCGAGACCTTCATCGCTGCCCATTTGGAGCGGTTGAAGGAGGTGGTGCTGGTGCTTTCGGACGGTTCCTTGCCCTATTCCGCGAACGGAGCGCCCATGCTCACACCAAGGGGCTTCAGCGGCAGGCTGGCAAATGTGTTCGAGCAGCGGGTCCGGAAGAAAAGTAATGCGATCCTGCTCCGAGAGCGGATCACGAAAGAACTACGCCACCACCGGACCGATGTGCTGCTGGTGGAATATGGCCCCACCGCAGAAGAGCTGATCGATAGCGCCCACGATGCCGGTGTGCCCTTGGTAGCGCACTTCCACGGCTACGATGCGCACAAGAAGGAGCCGCTGGAACGCTACGGCAACTACAAACGCTTATTCAGTGCAGCGGCCGCCATTGTGGTGGTGAGCCGTGCCATGGAGCAACAGATGCTGGCACTGGGTGCGCCACGCGAGCGGCTGCACTACATCGTTTACGGCACGGATACAGAGCGTTTCACTTCCGGCGACCCGGCAGCGAACCTGCCGCACTTTGTGGCCGTGGGCCGCTTCACCGATAAAAAAGCACCGCAGCTCACCTTGTTGGCCTTCCGGGAAGCTTGGCGGCAACGCCCGGATGCACGGCTCACCATGGTAGGTACCGGCCCTTTGTGGGAAGGCGTGCGCCAACTCGTTCAGAGTTACGGCATGGAGGATGTCGTTGACCTGCCGGGCGTGCTGCCGCCGGAGCAAGTGGCAGAACGCCTACGCGGGGCACGAGCGTTCGTGCAGCACAGCCTCACCACGGGCGAGCACGACATGGAAGGCACACCCTTAGCAGTGCTGGAGGCTATGGCCACCGGACTTCCCGTGGTTTCGACCTATCATGCCGGCATTCCCGATGTGGTGGCGCATGGCGAACGGGGGCTGCTGAGCGCTGAATACGATATCGATGCCATGGCAGACCATCTCGTGCAGCTGATCGACCACCCGGAGCAAGCAGCTTCGATGGGGCAAGCGGGCAGAGCATACGTACTAGCGCACCACCGCGTGGAGGATCGTATCGGGGTGCTGCAATCGCTGTTGGAGCAGGTGGCTGCTGGCGGTTAAGGAGCGAGGGTAGTGCTCCCCTCCTTGTCATTTCGAGCGCTAGTCGAGAAGGACAAGGAGGAGTTGGGGGTGGTTCAGTGAGAGTCGTTCTCCCCTCCTTCCTTCAAGGAGGGGTCGGGGGTGGTTCAGGCATTCAATCATATAGCCTCGAGCAAATGCACCACCCCTAGCCCCTCCTTAACCAAGGAGGGGAAACCGGTATCGAAGTGAGAGTCGTGTTAGACGGTCGTCTCCCCTCCTTGTCATTTCGAGCGCTAGTCGAGAAAGACAAGGAGGGATCGGGGGTGTTCAGCCAGACGACCATCCGATCTCGAGCAAATGCACCACCCCTGCCCCCTCCTTAAAAAAGGAGGGGAAACCACTATCGAAATGAGCATCGGGTATAAGGATCTGTCTCCCTTCCTTGTCATTTCGAGCGCTAGTCGAGATAGACCAAGGAGGGGTTGGGCGTGGTTCAGACATACAACTAACCGACTCCTTCCTTCACGGAATGCACCACTCCTGCCCCCTCCCTAAAAAAGGAGGGGAAACCAGTATCGAAGTAATTGTTGTTCTATGTGATCAAAGTCCTACCATTACCCCGAACGCAACGGCGGCCCTACTTTCGCAGGGCCGCCGTTCTTGAGGTGGTATGTTACGTGGCTTCGGAGCGTGCCGGGGGATCCTTCAGAGAACCCGGCCGCACCGGGCTACTTCACCAGGCTGTGGGCCACTTCGCTCACCGGTCCGATACCGGCGGTGCCCACGGCGCTCACCCGGAACCATGTGATACTTGCGGGCGTTAGGCCGGTCACCTTGAAGCTGGCCTTGGTGCTCGTGCCCGCCAATTGCCAGGCCGCAGCGTCAGCGGGATCGGTCCCGTTGCGGTGGATCTGGTAGGCTGCGGCATGCTTCACCGGTCTCCAGCGCAGGTCCACCCGGCCCGCGAAGGCGCTGATGGAAGCCTGTAGGTCCGGTGGTGCTGATAGTTCACCCGATGGCACCGGGGTGCGTTGCACGTCGAAGCCGCTGCTGAGGATGGCCAGGGTGTTGCCCTCCGCGAGGGAGGTCACGTAGCCGGCCAATTGGCTCAACATCAACTTCAATTCCTTGGTCCGCGCCCGTCGGATGGCCGTGGCTGTGCGCCCCCCGTCCATGGCCGCCGTGATGGCGGCCTCGAGGTTCGCACGCGCTGCGGCGATGTCCGCCAAGGCGGGTTCAGGTAAAGGGAAGGCCGGATTGTCTTTCATCCGTCCTTCTATGAACTTGCTCTTGTCCACCACTTGGGTGGCGTTGAGCCGATCGAGGTACTTGGCTAGTTTACCCATTGCTGAGTAGTTTTTCTTTGCTGTTGTCGGGCTGCACCAAGGCCCATGAATTCGGGTGCGGATCGTTCGCTTACTTGCAGGTAAGGTGTGCCCGTACGGCGGTGGCCGGGGGCGTGGAATGAGCAGTGGCGGCGGGGGGCGCGCTCGTGCGGGGGTTGGCCGCGACAACGCTGAAGCGCGACCCCAGGTCCATATGATCGCCTGTCTCAACCTCGGAATGGCCGCTGAACCGACCGGAACCGATGTTGAATGGATCCGATCAGCATCGGAATGCATGAACATCAGGATGAATTGGATCCGATCAAGGATGGATCCGATCGAAATGGATGCTATGCTGATCAAAAACGCGATCGTTTCAACCGGTTTCGTTCCGAAACCGGTTGAAACAGCATCGAATTCAATTGAATTCGGCACTGATCCGATCGGATCAGCATCGTTCTCGACCCAACCACGGAGTGATCGAATGGAACGAGCGATCCATTCAATGCACTTCGCTTGTGACCCAACCGGTTTTCGCCCCATGTTCGATGTTGACCCGGAGTGAGCCCATGCCTGCCCGTCGGCTAAGACACCAGCTTCCATAACAGGCCGGGTATGTGATCTACTTGCTCTCATTTTCGGTGGGCAAAGCACCCGCCTTGGGAGGGGTCGAAAAAGGACGATCGAGGAGTTGCCATTTAATTTTTGAAGGGCTGTGTCAATTCGCTGGTCGGTAGGGATCGGTTCCATGGCTGCGAAGAAATCCGGTGAGCAGGGGGGGGTCAAACGACAAATAGGCCTCCGTTTTGGGCTATTTCGGGGGTAAAACCTTCTCATGCAGGTACAAAGGACGGAGGAACGAAGACCGGGCGTGTGCGACTTATTCACATGATCCATCCCGTCCATCTAGGCTGCAGAGCGCCCGGGGTGGAATTGGGTACATTGGCCAGCACGCTCCGACATCCCAGAAAAGGGTCAGTTCGGGGCGTTCACCGGTGTCGTTTGAATCGGGTCGGCTATTTTCGCCACGATCCCGCCGCTCTGGCACCAATGAACTTATCTACCATACCCGCACTGGCGCATGCTTTCGGAGCAGCCAGCAGGAAACAGGAGCTGACGGGAATGCATTTGATCTCCGTCCCTTTGCGCGTGCATACCGCGAGAAGCATCACCCCTCGAAGCGGTCTTTGAAGATCTCAGGATGCTCTTCAACACCCTCCAGTTCGGGCTCTTCTTTGTACTGATCTTCGTGCTGTACTGGTTCGCCACGCGCAAGTCGTTGCGCTTGCAGAACGTGATGCTGCTGGTGGCCAGCTACTACTTCTACGCCTGCTGGGACTGGCGCTTCCTCTTCCTCCTGATCTTCTCCACGGCACTGGACTATTTCAGTGGCCTACAGATCCACCGCACGCCCACGCGCAAGGGAAAGCGCTTCTGGTTGACCGTGAGCATCGGGATCAACCTGGGCTTTCTGGGCGTCTTCAAATACTACAATTTCTTCGCGGAGAGCTTCGCGGAACTCGTGGGTCGCTTCGGCCTCGATGCACACCCTGTTTTCCTCTCCGTGGTGCTCCCCGTGGGCATCTCCTTCTACACCTTCCATGGCCTCTCCTATGTGATCGACATCTATTACGATCGGATCCAACCCACCCGCGACCCCTTCGACTATGCGCTCTTCGTGGGCTTCTTCCCCTTGCTGGTGGCGGGTCCCATTGAGCGGGCGTCCCACCTGTTGCCGCAATTGCAACGCCCCCGGCAGTTCAACCGCGCGCAAATGGTGGACGGCTGTAAGCAGGTGCTCTGGGGCTTGTTCAAGAAAGCGGTGATCGCCGACAACGCGGCGCCGATCGTGAACGCCATTTTTGCCGGCCAGGAGGATCTCGGCGGCAGCACGCTGCTCTACGGGGTACTGCTCTTCTCCCTTCAGATCTACGGCGACTTCTCCGGCTATTCGGACATCGCCCTCGGGGTGGCCCGCATGCTGGGGATCGAACTGCTGCAGAACTTCAATTTCCCCTACTTCTCGCGGGACATCGCCGAATTCTGGCGGCGCTGGCACATCAGCCTCTCCACTTGGTTCCGCGATTACCTCTACATCCCCTTGGGCGGCAGCCGCGGCGGCACTTGGATGAAGGTGCGCAACACCTTCATCATCTTTCTGGTGAGCGGCTTCTGGCACGGGGCCAACTGGACCTTCATAGCCTGGGGAGGCCTGCACGCGCTGTTCTTCCTGCCGCTGCTCCTCTCCGGCTCCAACCGTAGCCACATGGGCACCGTGGCCCAGGACCGCCTCCTGCCCACGTTGCGGGAGCTGGCCGGGATGACCGTCACCTTCACGTTGGTCACTTTGGCCTGGGTGTTCTTCCGCGCCGATGACCTGGCCCATGCGTTCAGCTATCTGGGTGGCATGTTGTCCATGTCGCTTTTTTCCTTCCCTGCCAAATACCTACCGTGGCTCACTTGGGCCATTGGCTTCTTCGTGGTGGTGGAATGGCTCGGCCGGCACGGGAAGTACGGCCTGCAGACCATCGGTGCGCGTTGGCCGCGCGTATTCCGTTGGGGGCTTTATTATTTCATCCTGTTCGTGATCTTCCGCTATTTTGGCGAGGGCGAGCAATTCATCTACTTCCAGTTCTGATGCGGGCCTTTCTGAAGACCTTTGCCCTGTTCATGGTCCTGCCGCTGGCGGTGTTCATCGCCACGGTCTACCGCGCCGATGGGAGGACGGACCCCTACTACCTGCGCTTCACCACGCCCCGGCAAGGCAGCTTGATCGTGGGTGATTCCCGGTCCGCGCAGGGCATCCATCCCCAAGTGCTGGATAGCGTGCTGCACGCAGGGGGCTGGCACGGGAAGGTGTTCAACTACAGCTTCGCGCTGTACAAGTCGAATTTCGGAAAAGCCTATTACGAAAGCATCCGGAAAAAACTGGACCCCGACTCCCGGGATGGCGTTTTTGTGGTCTCGGTGGACCCTTGGAATATTTCCCGGCACAAAACGATGACCGAAGCAGAAGAAGAGCAACGGGACCAAGATCGCTCGTTCGTAGCCCGGATGTGGTGCGTGAACATGTACCCCAACGTGGAATATCTGCTGCATGAATACCCCTATCCCTTCCTTACCATCCTGGCCCCCGCACGCGGCCAGCGTTCCGGCCAATTGGAACTCCACGAGGACGGATGGTTAGAGGTGCAGGTGGACCTCTCCCCAGAAGAGGTGGCCAAGCGGGTAGAGGGGAAGGCCCGGTTCTACTTGGACCATCACCTAGCAACGGATACCCTTTCTGTGCGGCGCATGGCATACCTCCGCAAAACGATCGACCTGCTCAAACAGCATGGCACCGTGCTCTTGGTGCGGCTCCCGGCCCACTCGGCCATTTATGCGAGCGAGGAGCTCTATATGCCGGACTTCGACCCGATCATGGAAAGCTTGGCCGAAAGCGAGGATGTCCCCTATCTCGTGATCCCCCCGGATGATGCCAAGTGGAGCTTTGTAGACGGGAACCACATGACCCCGGCATCCGGCGCGAAGGTCTCGCAGCTCATCGGCGAGGAGTTGTTGAAAGAGCTGCGGAAATAGCGCGATCCGTGTGGATCCGTATGCCTTGCAGATGGCCTGCTGGAGGCCATGGGATCTTACTGAATGGCTACATTCGCGACCGATGCCCACTGCCCCAGCGAAAGTCACCGTGCTGATGACCTTGTACAACAAAGGTCCCTTTGTGGCGGAGGCGGTAAAGAGCGTTTTGAACAGCACGTTCACGGACTTCGAGCTATTGGTGGTGGACGATGCGAGCACGGATGGCGGCATTGCCATAGTGAAAGGCTTCACCGACCCCCGGGTCCGGATCCTGGAAAGTGCCGCGAACATGGGCCGCGGCGCAGCGGCGAACCGGGGCTACGATGCTGCACTTGGCGAGTACGTGGCCGTAATGGATGCGGATGACCAGATGCTCCCGGAGCGACTGGCCAAGCAAGTGGCCTTCATGGATGCGCACCCTGAAGTGGGCGTATCCAGCACATGGATGCAGTCTTTCGGTGCCACGGATGCGGTACTGGAAAAGCCCATCACCGATGCCGAGATCCGCTGCCGCATGTTGCTTGGGCTTCGGCTGAGCTATACAGCTTGCATCATTCGTCGCTCCGTGTTAGAGGACCATGCCGTGCGCTGCGATCCCACTTGGTTGACGCCGGGCATGGACCATCTCTTCCTGCTGAAGCTGGGCCTGCATGCACAGTATGCCAACATCCCGGAAGCCCTCACCCTGTACCGTGTGGGCGAGCAGAACATGGACCATGGCCGTGACCGCACGGCCGACCGCCGCCTGATGCTCCGCGAGACATTCCGGCTGTTGAGCATTCCCGCAAGCCAAGAAGAGGTGGACCTCCACTTGATGTTGGACAACCTCCATACCATCCCCCCCACTCCGGAACGGGTGCGCGCTTTGGCGGCTTGGCTCAAGCGGCTCAAAGCGCATAACCGGAGCGTCGGGCAATTCCCCGTGGTGGAATTCGAGAAACAGTTGGACATTCTCTGGGAAAAGTCCTTCCACCAATTGACAGATCGCAGCACCTCGGCCGGATGGACCCAGCTGCGCATGACAAGCCCCGCTGATCTCCGCAAATTGTACTACTTGTTCCGTAGCCTCGGCCGATCTCATGCTTCCGTATCGTCCGGTGCCCCCACAAGGTCATAGCTCCCGATCGGCATGAAAGTGAGCGTGGCCATGCCCGTGTACAACGCAGCACCTTTTCTGAAGGAAGCCTTGGACAGCATTTTTGCACAGACGTTCAGCGACTTCGAGATCGTGGCTGTGGACGATAAAAGCACGGATCAGAGCCTGGAGATCCTTCGCTCCATCCATGATCCCCGGCTGAAGATCATTGCCTTGGAGCACAACCTCGGCCATCCGGGCGCGACGCAGACGGCGTTCGATCAGAGCCTTGGCGAATACATCATCCGCTGCGATGGGGACGACATCAACCATCCGGAACGCTTTGCCAAGCAGGTGGCCTATATGGATGCCCATCCGAAGGTGGGGGCCAGTGGCGCCGGTCTCCAGTTGTTCGGCGAAAGCGACGAGGTTTGGAAGTACCCGTTGGACAACACCACCTGCCAAGCTGCTCTTATGTTCAACACGCCGGTGCCGGATTGTGCTGCCATCATCCGTCGTTCCGTATTGCAGGCCAGCACCATCGGCTACAAGGCGGACTGGCCAAGGTCCGGCGGTGATTGGCTCTTCATGATCGAACTCGCCGCAGTGACCCAGTTCGGCAATCTCGAGGAAAACCTCCTTTTATATCGGCGCGGGCCTCAGAACATCAGCGGCGGGGACCGGGCGACCGAGGCACGTCGGCAGGTGGTGCGTCTGGCACTCCCCCTGTTCGGATTGGAAGGCACACCTGAGCAGGTGGATGTCCACTTGGCCTGCCTGCGTATCCAGAAGCACACTTCGCCCGGCCTGGTCCGCGACATGCATGCATGGCTTCAACGCTTGGAGCAGGCCAACCGATCGCTGGAGCGATGCCCCGATGCGGCATTCCGAGAAGAGGCGGAAAAAATTTGGAGGAGGTTCTTCTTCTCCGTGGTGCAGGGTGACCGACGGACCTTGTGGACCTACATCAAACTTAATGGAGGACTACCAAGTAACCTTTGGATGTATCTATTGAAGATCCGGATCGCAGCACTCATAGGCAAAAGGTAAGATGTGGAGGAAGACCTGAAACCAATGAAGGAAGATAAGGAACTGTGGCTTTTCACGATACGCTTTCCCTTCGGACATGGGGAGGCGTTCTTGGAGAACGAGCTTCCCATATTGGCGGAGGGGTTCAAGCGGGTCCGCTTGTTCCCGCTGCTGCCCATCGGCGAACAAAGGCCGCTGCCCGCAGGCGTGGAGGTAGAACGGCTGTACTCCGAAAAGGAGGTCAATCGGAGCATGGCCTGGTGGCGCATACTGGCAGACCTGCCCCGTGTGTTGAAGGTGTGGCTGCAGGCCCGTCGTTCCGCTCCTTCCGCGGAAGTTTTCAGCCAATACCGGAGCCGCTTCCTCAGTCAGTTCCGGCAAGGCTTGGAGCGCGAACGGCTGCTTCGGGCGCGGATGGCGGCGCAATACGACCCCGAGCGGGTGCGCCTGTACTCCTACTGGACCAGTGATTGGGCTACGGTGCTCGGCCTTTGGAAACTGCATGACCCGCGGGTCCGGTTCGTGAGCCGGATGATGGGCTTCGACATGTTCGACCACCGCGCCCCGGGCCATTGGCAGCGATTCCAAGCTTTCCATGTGCAACAGGTGGATCACATCTTCGTGATCGCCAAGGCCGGGCTGTCCCACATGCAGGAACGCTTCCCTGCATTCAGGAACAAGTTCAGCATCTCCTACCTGGCCACCATGGACAACGGCATCGGCCCCTGGGCACCCGCGGATGAACTGCGCATCGTCTCCTGCTCCAACTTCGTGGAACTGAAGCGCGTGCCGCTGATCGCGGAAGCCTTGCGCAACCTCACCGGTCCGGTGCGTTGGACGCACTTCGGGGAAGGCCCTGAACGCGCCCGGGTGGAGGCGGTGGTAATGACCTTGCCTGCGAACATCCGAGTGGAGTTGATGGGCAGCCGCCCGAACCGGGAAGTGATCGCTTGGTACCGGACGAACCCCGTGGACGTGTTCGTGCATGCGAGCTACACGGAGGGCGGTGCGCCGGTGGCGTTGCAGGAGGCCGCCAGCTTCGGGATTCCCTTGGTGGCCGCGGATGCTGGCGGCGTACACGAGATCGTACACGAGGCGACCGGAATACTCTTGCCCAATGCGCTGACCGCCGAGCTGCTTCGGGAAACGTTGGAAAGGTTCAGGTCGTCCGGGTGGTACGACGCATCGGCGCGGGACCGGGTCCGCACCTTCTGGGCCTCGAAATTCAAGGCCACGGAGGTTTATGGCGGCCTACTGAAGCAACTGATGTAGGTTTACCTGCAAGCACTGCCACCACCAAAACCAGCGGATGCACCTCCGAAAACCCATCCTACCACAGGGTCTGCAGGCTCAGTGGCCATCCACTCACCTTATGCGATCCTCCTTCCCATGCGCGTGAACGCCATCGTGATCGGTGCCATGAAGTGCAGCACCACTTCACTTGCGGATCTGCTCAAAGCACATCCGCAGGTCTCGTTCTGCTCGGAGAAGGAACCGGACCATTTCAGCAAACATCCAGATCCCTTGCGGGGACTCGAGGAGTATCACGCGCTGTTCACTCAGCGAGAGGGTGCCGTGTATATGGAGGCCTCCACCAGCTATACGTTCCACCCGAACTTCAAGCGCGATGTTTGGAAGCTGTTGCACGCTTATTCCCCGGACCTGCGGTTCATTTACTTGGTGAGGGACCCCGTGGCGCGGATCGTCTCCCATTACATGCACATCCAGCAGCGGGGGTATATCGACATGAGCTTGGAAGATGCTCTGGCAAAAGTGCCGTTGATGACCAACGTGTCCAGGTACCATGCACAGGTGCTGCCTTATGTAGAGCTCTTCGGCCGGGACCGGGTATTGATCCTTGAATTCTCCGACTTGATCCATAAGCAAGCGGAGACCTTGGAACGCATCGCCCGCCACGTGGGAATAGATCCGGCGCAGTTCCCTCCAGCACTGAGCAAGCACAGCAACAAGAGCGTCGGCGAGGTCAAACCGCTCATGAAGTATGATTCCCCTCCGGCCTGGGCGCGAATGCTCAGGAGGGTCACACCATCCCGTTACCGCGAGGCGGTATGGAGGAGGATCACGCGAAACCCGAAGCGGTCCTTCCAGGAAAAGCCGGTGATGGGCCCTTTCTGGAAAGAAGCCACGTTGCGCAACTTGGAGAGCGACATGCTGGCCTTGGAAACCCTGATGGAGCGCGACCTCACCGCATGGTGGACGGACAATGGCATGCAACGCCCCGGATCGCGGCCATGAAAATGCCATGCCCGCCTGAATTGCCGCTCTTTGTCCTGTAGGCCGATACCGGGTGAAGCCACTGCCTCATGCTCTTCAACTCCTTCGAATTCCTCTGCATCTTCTTCCCCTTGGTGACGGGGCTCTACTTCACCGTGCCCCATCACCGGCGTTGGATGGTGCTGCTGGCTGCCAGCTGCTGGTTCTACATGGCCTTCGTGCCGGTATACATCCTCATTCTGGGCTTCACCATCGGGGTGGACTACTTCGCCGGCATCTGGATCGAGCGCAACGAAGGGAGAAAACGCAAGCTCCTGCTCGCCGCCAGCATCGTGGCGAACGTGAGCGTGCTGGCCTTCTTCAAGTACTTCAACTTCCTCAATGAGAGCATCGCCGTAGCCGTGCGCGGGCTGGGATTCAACTACGGCGTGCCGGACCTGGGCATCATCCTGCCCATCGGCCTCTCCTTCCACACCTTCCAGAGCCTCAGCTACACCATCGAGGTGTACCGCAAGCACCAAAAAGCCGAGCACCGCTTCGGCATCTTCGCCCTGTACGTGATGTTCTATCCGCAGCTGGTGGCGGGGCCCATCGAGCGGCCGGGCAACCTGCTCAACCAGATCAACTCCACCTCCGCAGGCGTAGGCATGCGCTCCGACTTCGACCATGACAGGGTGGTGGCGGGGCTTCGGCAGATGCTCTGGGGCTTCTTCAAGAAGGTGGTGATCGCCGACCGCTGCGCTGTGGTGGTGGACCAGGTGTATAGTTCGCCCGACCAATACGGCAGTCTTTCCATCGCCTTGGCCACCTACCTGTTCGCCGTGCAGATCTATTGCGACTTCAGCGGCTACACGGACATTGCCCTGGGCGCGGCCCGCGTGATGGGCTTCAACCTGATGGTGAACTTCCGCACCCCATACCGCAGCGCCAGCATCAGCGAGTTCTGGGGCCGATGGCACATCAGCCTCAGCAGCTGGTTCCGCGATTACCTCTACATCCCCTTGGGCGGCAACCGCGTGGTGAAATGGCGCTGGTATTACAACCTGATGATCGTGTTCCTGGTGAGCGGGCTGTGGCACGGCGCCAACTGGACCTACGTGATCTGGGGCGGACTGCACGGCGGCTACCTCATCCTGGCGATCGTCTTCGCGCCCCTGACGGCGCGCTTCTCCGGCCTCATCGGGCTCGACGCTCGCCCTAAGCTCAAGCGTGCCCTCAACGTCTTCATCACCTTCCAACTCGTCTCATTCGCTTGGATCTTCTTCCGCGCGGACAGCATCGGCGTCGCCGAAGAGCTCATCACGCGCTTAGGCACCACACCGATCGCATTGGCCGACCTGCTCCGGTTGATCGGTGATGTACCGGGCCGGATGCTCGACCCCACCTTGGGCCTGGTGATCCTCTTTATGCTGATCGACCCGTTGTACGACGCATGGACCAAGGGAGAGAAGCGTTTGCCCAAAGGCCTGTTGGGCATATCTCTCTATGCCGTGCTGGTGGTAGGCATCCTGATCTTCGGTTACTTCGGTTCAGCCAGCTTCATCTACTTCCAGTTCTGATGCGGTTCCTCAAGTACGCCCTCCTTTTCATTGCCGTGACCGTGGCCATGTATATCGGGGCATTCGTGGTGTTGTCGCGAGTGAAGGTGAAGGGAGCGCCGGTTGTCTTCCGCACGGCTGATTATTACAAACCCCGTGGAGGGATCTCCTGGCACCGCTTTCAAGATTTCGACCCCGCGGTCAGGCATGATGTGATCATCATGGGTTCCTCGCATGCCCATCGGGGCTATGATCCCCACGTGTTCGAGGCGCACGGATACAGTGCGTTCAATCTGGGGTCCAGTTCCCAATCCCCGATGAACAGTTATTACCTGATCCAGGCCTACCTCGATAGCAGCAACACGGGCTTGTTGGTCATGGACGTCTATGACAACAACTTTATCAAGGACGGGCTGGAGAGCACTTCGGACCTCACCCAGAACGTACCCAGCGCCGCCCTTGCCATCCGGATGGCATGGGGGCTCCGCGACCTGCGCGCATTGAACATGTTGACGCTCCGGTTCACCAATCCGAACATGGGCGATTACTACGAGGACCTGGACTATCACGGGCTGGGATACGCGTACAACACGGACAGTGTGAAAATGGCCAAGGGAACGTACAACGACACCACGATCCAGATCTCACCCATGCAACGCAGGTACTTGGCCCAATGCGTGGAGCTGTGCCGGGAGCGCGGCATCCGCATGGTGGTGAGCAGCCACTACGGGCGTGCCGCATGGAACCGGACGCGCCACGCCAAATTCGCCGCCTTCATCGACAGCACTTTGGCGGGGACCGGCATCCCGTACTTGGACTATACGTTCGAGCCGGGGATCGACGACCTGAACAACTTCGCGGACCTCAGTCACTTGAACGACGCAGGGGCGCAGATCTTCACCGGGCATCTGGTGGACTCTCTGGGATCGTTGGGCTATTTGCGGAAGCCTTGAACCGGTTTAGCCAACGAGAGACCTCACTTTCGGCCCGCCGGGCCACCGTCCCATGGCCGGGCCTACTTTTGCCGCTTCAATCCAAGACCATGCAACCTACACAGGCCACCGACTCCACCCTCACGCGCGACGCCGCGATCTTCGACATCATTGAGCAGGAGCGTTGGCGACAGACCAAGGGCTTGGAGATGATCGCCAGCGAGAACTACGTGAGCAACCAGGTGCTGGAGGCCACGGGTTCGGTGTTGACGAACAAATACGCGGAAGGCCTGCCCGGCAAGCGCTATTACGGCGGTTGCGAATTCGTGGACATGGCGGAGAACCTGGCCATTGAGCGGGTAAAGAAGCTCTTCGGTGCCACATGGGCGAACGTGCAGCCCCACAGCGGCGCACAGGCCAATGCGGCGGTGATGCTGGCCTGCCTGAAGCCGGGTGATACCATTCTGGGCTTCGACCTCAGCCACGGCGGACACCTCACCCACGGCTCGCCCGTGAACTTCAGCGGCAAACTGTACAGGGCCACTTTCTATGGCGTGAACAAGGAAACGGGCCGGGTGGACATGGACACCGTGGCAGAGACCGCCCGCAAGGAAAAGCCGAAGATGATCATCTGCGGTGCCAGCGCGTACAGCCGCGATTGGGAATACGCCCGTTTCCGCGCCATCGCGGACGAGGTGGGCGCTTTGCTGTTGGCGGATGTCGCGCACCCGGCGGGGTTGATCGCCGCTAAGCTGTTGAACGACCCGATGCCACATTGCCACATCGTTACCACCACCACGCACAAGACCTTGCGCGGCCCGCGCGGCGGACTGATCATGATGGGTCAGGACTTTGAGAATCCGTGGGGACTGAAAACACCGAAGGGTGCCACGCGGATGATGAGCTCGATCTTGGACTCCGGTGTATTCCCCGGTACCCAGGGCGGTCCGCTGGAGCATGTGATCGCCGCCAAGGCGGTGGCCTTCGGTGAAGCGCTGGACCCCTCGTTCAAGGTGTACGGCGAACGGGTCAAGGCCAATGCGGCCGCCATGGCCGACGCACTGATGAGCAAGGGCTATGATGTGGTGAGCGGCGGCACGGACAACCATTGCATGCTGATCGACATGCGCAGTAAGGGCCTTACCGGAAAAGAGGCGGAAGCCATACTCGGCGCGGTGGACATCACGGTGAACAAGAACATGGTACCCTTCGACACGCAAAGCCCTTTCGTCACCAGCGGCATCCGCATCGGCACCCCGGCGGTGACCACCCGCGGCCTGCGGGAGGCGGATTGTGTGCAGATCACGGAGCTGATGGACAGCGCCTTCAAAGGAGGTGGCGATCAAGCACAACTAGACCGGATCCGCTTCCAAGTGAACGGGATGATGCGATTGAAGCCGTTGTTCGGATGGTGATGGAACACTGATGACACTGAAAGGACTGATCAACGCTGAGAGGTGCAAGTTCCATCAAGGTCCCGCACGGCGCGCCTTGACCTACACCCTACTACTTCTCATCTCCACGCTCGCCTGCGCACAATCCGCGCCGCACCTCAAGCACCGCGTATTCGCCTATTGGGGATATAACCGCGCGCAGTTCACCGCCAGCAACATTCACTTTACCGGAACCGACTACGACTTCACCGTGAACGATGTGACGGCCAACGACAAGCCCGAGGCCTTCACATTGAACAATTATTTCAACCCCAAGAACATCTGGATCCCGCAGTACAACTACCGCGTCGGCTGGTTCCTCAATGACCGGTGGAGCTTCTCGCTCGGCCTGGACCACATGAAGTATGTGATGGTACAGGACCAGGCCGTGCAGCTCACGGGCAGCATCAGCAGCGAGCGATCGGCCACGTATGCCAACTCTGGCGAGGCCCGCGAAGTGCGCCTCACCCCGGACCTGCTCACCTACGAGCACACTGACGGGCTCAACCTATTGTGCGTGGACGCTGATCACTACGACCGTCTCTGGGCAAGCAAAGACGGCAAGCAAGGGCTGTACTTTACCGAAGGACTGTTCGCCGGGCCGGTGATCCCCCGCACGGACGTCCGTCTTTTCGGAGAGGGCATCAACAACAAGTTCCATCTCGCGGGCTACGGCGCGGGTGCTCAGGTGGGCGTGTTCGCCATCTTCCTCGATCGCGTCTTCCTGCGTGCCAACGTGCGTGCCGGTTACATCGGTCTGCCTAGCGTGCTCACCACCGGCAAGACGGAAGACCGCGCCAGCCAGCACTTTTGTTTTGTGCAGGAGAACGTGGTTTTAGGCGTGCTGATCGGCCGAGAGAAGACCTCTCCGTAGGAATTCCGGACCGACAACCCTCCGGCTTGGATCACGTTCAACCGGGCCGCGAGAGGGCGATCCGCCCCCCGGGCTGCTCCACAGTCCTATCTTGTTCAGTCCATGCGCCCCCTAAACGCCCGTCCCGTTCTGGTCATCCTGCTTTTGTGGGCGGCCATTACGGCTCTCGACTTCAACAAGGCGTTCCACATCGACGACACCTTCCACCTGAAGGCTGCGCAATGGATCGAGCACCACCCGGGGCGCCCGATGTCCGGCATGGTGAACTGGGGCATGGACCTCGAGCCGATCCATGATTTCAACCAACCACCGGGCTTCTTCTACTTGGTGGCCGGCACGGGGCACCTGTTCGGGTATACCGAAGGCCCGATGCACGCGATGCGGTCCTTGTTCTCGCTGTTGGCCCTCGTCTGTTTCCACCGGCTGGCCCGGCACAGAGCACCCCGCCATGCGCTATGGCTCACCGCGCTCTTCGCGCTCTGTCCGGCCTTCATGGTGAACCAGGGCCTGATGACGGACGTGCCGTTGCTGGCGATGCAATTGCTCTTCTTCAATCTTTTGCTGGTACCCGGAAGGCTGCCCACGGGAACGCGGTATGCGTTCGCCGGTCTCGCACTGGCGGGGGCCTTGTTCATCAAATACACCGTGGCGCCGTTGCTGTTGGTGTTTCCCTTGGTGCTGGTGTTGCGCCGCGAATGGCGCCGGCTCCCGCTCGCATTGACCCCGGTACTTTTCATCGTGGCCTGGTCCCTATGGAACCTGCATGAATACGGACACATCCACCTGCTGGACCGCAAAGCGGGCGACCCGTCGCTACGGGGTATCTTCGTAAAAACCCTCGCGCTGCTCACCGCCGTCGGTGCCGTGGCCCCCTTTACGCCGGTCTTCCTCCGGGCGCTGGTGCCCAAGCGTGCCGGATGGCTGTTCCCCGCTTGGGTGGCTGGCATTGCCGCAGCGTTGGTGTTCAGCATCTGCGTGTACGCCGGTCTGATCCCCGAAACCGGGTCCGACCAGGCCCTGCGCGTGATCTTCACCTTGAACGGCGTGCTCACCACGGCGTACTGTGTGCGCTACCTGCCCCGCTCCTTGGCACCGTCCCCTGCGGATACCTGGGCATTGGCGGCGTGGGCGGCGGGACTGGCCTTCTTCCTTGCCGGCTTCTCACCGATGATGGCCACGCGCCATGTGCTGTTGATCATTCCGGCGGTGCTGTTGCTGATCGCCCCTGGCTTGGACACGGCGCACTTCCGGGAAAAAGCCTTGGCCGTGGCCTGCACCGCCACTTTGGGCGTGCTGCTCACCGTTTCGGACAAAGCCTTTGCGGGGTTCTACCGGGAAAGTGCACCCCGGATCGCCCGTGAAATGAAAGCCCGTACCACCGGCACGGTGTGGAGCTTGGGCCATTGGGGCTGGCAATGGTACTCCGAGCAGGCCGGCATGGTGATCTATGGCCAGGACCGAAGCCGTCCTGTGGTGGGCGACATCCTGGTCATCCCGGAAGATTACGACACGCAGGACCTGGCCCGGGGGATCGTAAAAGAGCCCCTCGCCACGTGGGATGAACCTTCCGGGCCGGCCACCTTCTTTTGCGTGGAAAAGTTCGCCGGCATGTACACCTCCAGCTACGGGAAATTGCCATGGAGCCTTAGCGGGTCGCACCACAAGGTCATCAAAGCCTACCGCATCACCGCTGTGCGCTGAGCAGCATTGTGGTTTCAACCGCAACGCACGCAACGCACGCAACGCTTTCTGAGCAGCGGTCCGTAGGACGGTGCATGCATTCCGTTGCGTACGCAACGCTTTCTGAGGGACAGGCCGTAGGACGGTCCATGCATTCCGTTGCGCTCGTTGCGTGCGTTGTGGTCATACCTTCTTCTTTGTGCTCTTCACTGCCGAGGCAGTCCTTTCTCTCTTCTTCTTCTCCTTCTTCTTTGCGCTCTTTGCGCCCTTTGCGGTAAATCTCCCTTGTCGTTGCGGTTCCCATCCGAGCCATGATGCCGACATTTGTGCCATGAGCGTTCCATCTTCTTCAGCAAACGACCCTGCGATGACTTCTTGGATCGATGTGCCCGCCGACAATGACTTTCCGATCCAGAACATCCCCTTCGGCATCTGTAGTTCCAACGGCCGCCCGGCCCGCCCTTGCACCCGCATCGGCAATAGCGTGATCGACCTGCATGCCTTGGCAGAAGCGGACCTCCTGAACGATCTCGGCATCGACAATGCCGTATTCAGCGCCGCTTCTTTGAATCCCCTGATGAAGCATGGCAAGGTCGGCATCCGCCAGCTGCGCCAGCGCCTGATGGAACTGTTCCGTTCGGACAACGAATTCATGCAGGAGCGCACCTCCCTGGTGGAGAAGGCCGTGCTGCCCATGGCCCAAGTGACCATGCACCTGCCGGTGGAAGTGGGCGACTACACGGATTTCTACAGCAGCCGCGAGCACGCCACCAACGTGGGCACGATGTTCCGCGGTGCGGACAACGCCCTGATGCCCAACTGGCTCCACCTGCCCGTGGGCTACCACGGCCGCGCCTCCTCCATCGTGGTGAGCGGCACGGCCATCCAGCGGCCCAAGGGACAGATGCGGCCCAAGCCCGACGAGCCACCGGTCTTCGGCCCGTCCAAGCAATTGGACATCGAATTAGAGACGGCCTTCATCACCTTCGAGGGCCGGCCGTTAGGTGAGCACATTGAGGCGGACGAAGCGGAGGATTTCATCTTCGGCATGGTGCTGTTCAACGACTGGAGCGCGCGCGACATCCAGAGCTGGGAATATGTGCCTCTGGGGCCCTTCCTCGGAAAGAACTTCGGCAGCAGCATGAGTCCGTGGGTGGTGACGCTGGACGCCTTGGAACCCTTCCGCACCACCACTCCCAAGCAGGATCCCGAGCCGCTACCCTACCTGCGGACCAGCGGCGAGCACAGCTTCGACATCGCGTTGGAAGCCTCCATCATCCCGAAGAACGGGGAAGGGACAGTGATCTGCAGCAGCAATTTCAAGTACCTCTATTGGAGCATGCCCCAGCAGTTGGCGCACCACACGGTGAACGGCTGCAACGTGCGGGCGGGTGATGTGATGGCCAGCGGCACCATCAGCGGCCCCACACCGGACAGCTTCGGGAGCCTGCTTGAACTCACTTGGCGCGGTACCAAGCCGTTGATACTGAAGGATGGCAGCGAGCGGAAATTCTTGGAGGACGGGGACACCGTGGTGATCCGCGGCCATGGCGAAAAGAACGGCGTGCGCATCGGCTTCGGCGAAGTACAAGGAGAGATCCTGCCGGCAGGGTAGCGGTTGTCCAATGTTCGTTGTCGTACATCGGCTGTCCTATGTCTTTTGTCGGCTGTCCTATGCGTGACCCCGGCAGCCCACACATAGGACATAAGAGAGCAAGCATAGGACATTCCCCACATCCCGTATTTTTGAGGCATGCCCGCGACCGCGCACACACCTGAGCCCATCGACCTGGAAGAGGAGAAGGAGCAGATCCTGCGATGCTATCGCGGCCTGCTGCGCGCCGTCCGTGGCGACCGCACCGCGGAGAACACGCGCTCGATCCGCAAGGCCTTCAACATTGCCATGGAGGCCCACAAGGACCAGCGGCGCAAGAGCGGCGAGCCGTACATCTATCATCCGATCGCTGTGGCGCGGATCTGCGCGGAAGAGATCGGGCTGGGGGTCACCAGCGTGGTGGCCGCCCTGTTACACGATACGGTGGAAGACACCGACCTCACCTTGGAGGATGTACGCGACATCTTCGGCGACACCGTGGCCACCATCATCGACGGTCTCACCAAGCTCAGCGGTGTCAACTGGCAGACCGACAGCATGCAGGCGGAGAATTTCCGCAAGGTGCTGCTCACCCTGGCGCAGGACGTGCGCGTGATCTTGATCAAGCTGGCCGACCGCCTGCACAACATGCGCACCTTGGAGAGCATGCCGCGGGACAAACAACTGAAGATCGCCAGCGAGACGCTCTTCCTCTATGCCCCACTGGCGCACAGGCTCGGGCTGTACAGCATCAAGAGCGAGCTGGAGGACCTCGCGCTCCGGATCCAGGAACCGGCCATCTACCTCGACATCGAGCAGCGCCTCAAGAAGGGCGAATCCGTGCGCAGGCGCTTCATCAGCCGCTTCATCCTGCCCATCCGCGAGGCTCTGGAAAAAGAGGGCTTCGACTTCGAGATCAAAGGCCGGCCCAAGAGCATCTACAGCATCTATCAGAAGATGCTCACCAAGCGCGTCACCTTCGACGAGGTGTACGACCTCTTCGCCATCCGCATCATCCTGGAAAGCAAGCCGGAGCTGGAGAAGGCCGATTGCTGGAAGGTTTACTCCATCGTAACCGACTACTACCAGCCCAGCCCGGACCGGCTGCGGGACTGGATCAGCATGCCCAAGGCCAACGGCTACGAGAGCCTGCACACCACGGTGATGAGCCCCGGCGGCAAATGGGTGGAGGTGCAGATCCGCAGCCGCCGTATGGACCAGGTGGCCGAGATGGGCCTGGCCGCGCACTACCGCTACAAGGGCGAGGAGGAGCACGCCAACGCCATGGACGGGATGCTGAACAAGATCCGCGAGATCCTCGCCGATCCCGTCAGCAACGCGCTGGACTTCGTACATGACTTCAAGCTGAACCTGTTCAACGACGTGATCATGGTCTTCACGCCGAAAGGCGAGATGCGCAACCTTCCCGCGGGCGCCACCGCCTTGGATTTCGCCTTCGATATCCACAGCCAGATCGGCCGCCGGTGCATCGGTGCGAAAGTGAACCACAAGCTCGTGGCCATGAGCCAGCCCTTGCGCAACGGCGACCAAGTGGAGATCATCACCAGCCGCAAACAGCAGCCCAAGGATGAGTGGCTGAAATTCGTGATGACCGCACGCGCGAAGCACAAGATCAAGCAGGCACTGCGCGAGCAGAAGCGTAAGCTGGCCATCGTGGGCAAAGAGGCCGTGCAACGCAAGCTGCGCGCCTGGGGCGCCAAGGTGAACGATGAGAACATCGGCGTGCTGGAGGACCACCTGCTCGCCTCATCGCCCATGGACCTCTACTGGAAGATCGCCCGCGAACGGCATGACCTGGACGCCATGGACACCCCGCCGGTGAAGAACGGCCGCCTGATCCTGCCCAAGGGCGTCCGCGCAAAGGATGAGCGCCCTTTGGAGGAGATCGTCGCGGAAATACGCGGCACGGAAGGCGGCACCTTCACCATCGGCGAAGAGCTGCTGAACATGGACTACAAGCTCTCGCCCTGCTGCCACCCCATCCCCGGCGACGACGTCTTCGGCTTCATCACCCCCGAGGACGGCATCCGCATCCACCGCGTGAACTGCCCCAACGCGGTGCAGCTGATGAGCAACTTCGCCATGCGCATCGTGAAGGCCCGCTGGAAAGGCAAGGACGAAGTGGAGTTCCTGGCCGGCATCCAGTTCAGCGGCATCGATGCGGTGGGCTTGGTGAACCGCATCACCACTATCATCAGCCACGAGAACAACGTCAACATGCGCAGCATCAGCTTCGAGAGCAAGGACGGCATCTTCGAGGGCAAGGTGATGGCATACGTACATGACGCCGAGCACCTGCGTTCCTTGGTAGACAAGCTCCGCGATGTACCGGAGGTGCGGCGCGTGGAGCGAGTGGACCATTAGGCCGACCGCTTTCTGAAATATGAAATTGGAAAGCTGAAAGCTGAAACCGGGATCGTCAAGCACCCGGTTTCAGCTTTCCAGATTCACTTGTCCGGTTTCAACCTTCAGCTTTGAACAGGATGTCAACTGACGCCCTCACTCCCGGGAAAACTTGTGCGGGTCATTATGGTCGTCCTCGATCTGCATCTTGATGGACCACATCTTCAGGCCCAGCATAGCCAGCTCGCGATGGTTGTTCTTCACTAGCCACTTGAAGGCCTCCTCGTCCCCTCCGCACTCGGCCACCTTGCGCAGCACCACCATGTCGTGCGCCTCCAACCATTCCAGCGCCTTGTAATCATCCTCGATGCCGCGGATCACCGCCATCAGATGCGGGTGGCCGTGCTCCATCAACCATTTGCGGGCATCGGCCTTCAGATGCAACGCGAAGACGAAAATGCCCAGCTCCGGGTAGCCGTTCTTGATCAGCCAGTCGCGGATCTGCGTATTGCCACTGATGGCCTCGCCCCATGCGAGGAGGATCTTGGCGGGGTATTCGGTGCGCATGGTATCCGGTCCGGTTCCTATGCAAAGGTATCCGGTGGCACCTCGGGCAACCCATTTCCGCAGATGGCGGCCAGCGGGAGCTAAAGTCCTCCGGCCAGTATCTTCGCGGCATGCGTGTCAAGATCATCTTGGTATTTCTGCTGGCTTCCTCCTTCGTGGTCGTTCAGGCCCAGACCCAGACCCATCAAGAGCGCAAGGTGCGCAAGCAGCTGGCCAAGGGCAAAGCGTATCCGGCGATACGCATCGCTTCGGGCATGTTGGGCAAGGGCACGCACCCGGAATTCCATGCGTTGCGTGCCGAGGGCTACAACAACATCAGCGAGTTCAGGAAGGCGGAGGCGGACGCACGCACGGCCATACGCCTGCTGCCGGACAGCGTTGACGGGCTTTTCCAGCTCGCCGTGGCGGAGCAAGGGCTGGGACGGTTGGACAGTTCGGCGGTCCACTTCCGGCAGGTGCTGCGACAACGATCGAGTATTGAGACGCATTACCGGCTGGCCGTTGTGGAACAGATGCGGGGAGACCTCCCCAGTGCTGCCAGGCAGATCGTCCAAGCCATCGCCATGGAAGGGGAAGCAGCCCCTTCATCCGCCCGCCTGCACCGCGTGAAGGGCGAGGTGGCGGCCATGGCGGGGGACAGCATATTGGCACGCACCGAACTGGACCGCGCCGTTGAGCTGGCACCGAGCGACCCGGTGAACTATAACAGCCGCGGCTACTACGCGCATGCTTGGCGCGGCGACCACAAGAGCGCCATCGCGGACTATGACCGGGCCATCAAACTGAACCCGAACTACAGCTATGCCTTCAACAACCGGGGCTGGAGCAAATACAAGATGGGCGGGACGGACAAGGGCATCAAGGACATCCAGCGGGCACGGAAGAAGAAGATCCACAATCCCTACGTGTACCGCAATCTCGGCGTGATCGCCTTGGAGACCGGGGATACGGCAAAGGCCTGCATGCTCCTGCGCCAGGCATTGGACCGCGACTTCACGGCGCTGTACGGCGACGAGGTGGAAAAGCTGGTGCTATCCTCCTGCAAAGGCAGCGCTGACGGCAAACCGATGGTGCCCGTGCAACCGTCCCAAGGCACCATTGACCGGAAGACGGAACAGCCCGTACCACGGACGAATGCGCCGGAGTGAGGAAAGCTGAAAAGAGAAAGCTGAAACTGGAAAAAGTTAAAATGGAAAACATAAAAGGCATGTTGCGGGATGGCGCTTTGGAGGGGCAGGTGATCGTGATCACGGGCGGCGGAACGGGCTTGGGCCGCAGTATGGCGGAGGCCTATCTGCGCTTGGGCGCCAAGGTCTGCATCACCAGCCGGAAGATGGAGGTGCTGGAAGCTACTGCGGCGGAGATGGAAAAAGCGACCGGCGGGACCGTGCTGCCCGTAGCCTGCGACGTGCGCAAGTGGCAAGACGTGGACCACTTAGTGGAGGAGGTGATGAAGAAGTTCGGGAAGGTTGATGGCCTGGTGAACAATGCCGCGGGCAATTTCATCAGCCCCACGGAGCGCCTTAGCAGCAAGGCTTTCGAGACCATCATCGGCATCGTGCTGATGGGCACGGTGAACTGTACGCTCGCCTTCGGGAAGCACTGGATCGCCAAGGGTGAAAAGGAGAAGCGCGTGCTGAACATCACCACGACGTACTCATGGACAGGCAGCGGCTACGTGGTACCCAGCGCCTGCGCCAAGGCCGGCGTGCTCGCGCTTACGCGCTCGCTGGCGGTGGAATGGGCTAAGTACGGCATCCGGACCAACGCGATCGCGCCGGGCCCTTTCCCCACCAAGGGCGCGTGGCAACGTTTGCTGCCCGGTGACATGGTCGAAAAATTCGACATGGCGAAGCAGGTCCCGCTGGGACGTGTTGGCGAGCACCATGAGCTCACGGACCTGGCCTCCTACCTGATCTCCACGTACAGCAGCTACATCAATGGCGAGGTGGTCACCATCGACGGCGGCGAATGGCTGAAGGGCGCGGGCCAGTTCAACATGCTGGAGATGGTGGAGCCGGAGATGTGGGATTCCATCGAGCGGATGGTCAGAGGAGCGAAGTCTTGAGTCCTTCAGTCCTGAGTCTTGGGTTGACCATACCGGAGGTTACTTGGTACTCCCTGCATTTCTGGCACTCTCTTTGCCATCGGGGTGAGCGACCGGTGCCGGCTTGGCAAAAAACAACACCTTGCCGGGAACCGGTCGACCAGAACATTCTATCTTCGTACCACAAAAACCAAACATGCCCATGAGGACGTTCAAATTGTTCGCTGCCGCACTCTTGATCAGTGTAGCTTCACTGGCGAGCGCCCAATCCGAAAAGGAAACCGCCAAGGCTTGCGCTGATATGGCCAAGGCCAAGGCCGAGATGTTGACCAAGGAACTGGCCTTGACCGAGGACCAATCCGCCAAGGTGAGCGAGCTGCTGATGAAAAACGAGGAAAGCCTGATGGGCATGCGCGGCCATTGCGAAGTGATGGACGCGAAGGCCAAGAAACAGGACGAGGCCACCTACGCCTCCATCTCGGAGATCTTGAAGAAAGACCAAAAGACGAAGCTGGAGGAGCTCCAAGCTTCCGGCAAGCTGGACAACTGTGGCAAGGAAGGCGGCAAAGGCTGCTGCGCAGGTAAAAAAGGCGCGAAGACCGAGAAGGGAACAACCCTGAAGAGCGTACAGCCCGCATCGAAGACCGCGGAGTAACACGATCACTTCCAACATTAAAAAGGGCCGCTGATCGCGGCCCTTTTTAATGTGCTTTGTTGCCGTTCTGAAACGCCATCACTTGGGCGAACAGCCGCGCTCCGCGATCATTCCACCTCGATCACCAAGTACTTGCTGAGGCTCCAGAACGCGGCGGTGTCCTTGATGGTCAATTTCTCCACGCGGTCCCTCCCCACCAACTCGTAGCTGCCCGCAGGGTGCGCGGTGATGATCTTGGCCTTCTTCGCCTCCACGGGGATCACCGATACCTTAGTGATGTCGATCTGCTTGAAGTAGTCCTTGTTGAGGTCGGTGCTGTTCAACTTCTTCACGCTGCCGATACCGATCACGCCACCCTCCTTGGTGAGGATCTTGTTGTCCAGCAGTTCTTTCTTGGTCCCTACGCAGTACCAGGCGGCGTTCAGCTCGCCCAATTGCATGTTGGCCTGCTGCTCCTTGTCCTGATACATCTGGATCATGCTGGCCAATGAGGCATTGGTGCTGGCCAGCTGCTCCTTGATGGAGCCCATCTCCGCGTCCTTGTCGGCCAAGGAGCGCTCCATCTCCTCGATGGTCCTGGTGAGTTCCGAGAGCTTGCTGTTGTCCGTAGCGGAACTCTTTTTCATGCGGGCGATGATCTTCCGGTTCGCGGACATCAGCGAGTCGATGGCCCGGAGGTCGTCCACGATGCCCTGCTCCATGTCGGTGCCGCTCTCCACGCCCATCCCGTTCTGTTTCAGCAGGCCCTGCTTCTCGCGGATCTGACGCAAGTTCTCGCTGACCCTGTTGAAGGCGCCGAACATCGCATTGATCGTGGAGTCCTTCATGGTGCTCTGCTCGGCCACCACGATCTTGTCCTGTTCCAATTGCTTGTACTGCTCACTCTCGGTGGGATCGCTATGGCAGGCGGCGAACAAGATGGTGGCGGCGGCGCTTGCGGTCAGAAGGTTTCTCATGTGATGGGTTTGTTTTGTGTCCGGGACGATCGGTGGCTTTTGGGACTTTGTACAGTGAATGTGCGGGGCAGGCCGGAACGTACGGGGCCGAAATTACGTATACGGACGTAGCGACCATTCCGCATCTTTGCAGGTGTGATCCGCCCATGAAAATCCGCCCCGCACTCCGTATTCGCGTGGTGTGCCTCCTGCTGGCACCGGCATGGGCCGCCTCGTGCTTGGCGCAAGGAAAGGACGGTGGCCTCACCGGCGAATTCGACAAGCTTTCCCCGAAGGAGCGTTCCAAGATAGCCGCCCGGGAAACCCAAGAGGCCGCTGCGGACAGTGGCTACCAGGACATCATGCAGCAGGCCGACGCCGCGTTCCGTGCCGGCCGGTACGAGGATGCCTTGACCGCCTTTCAGGAAGCCCGCACCCTTCGGCCGTACAACGTGTATCCCAAAGTGAAGATCCAGGACCTGCAGGCGTTGATCAAGAAACGGGACGAGGAACGCTCCGCACAAAACACGGCGGTTCCCCCGCCCACTGCTGATCCGCCCGGACCGGCCGTTGTGGCCGCTCCGCCATCACATTCAACGCCCGAGCCATCTATCGACACGCCCCTTCCGCCTGCATCTTCCGATCCACCTGTGGCAATCCCAGCAACACCGGTAACACCAACGGGACCGAAAGTCGGCACGCCCCATCCCGATCCGGCCACGCCCATCCCGCATCCAGCGGATAAAAGCCCGACGCCTGTGCCGGTGTCAACACCCGGACCGGACATCCTGTCCGCCACCATTGGCGAACGGATCTACATGGAAGCAGGCGCCACAGTGACCGAGCGGACCGTTGACGACATCGGCCGACCGGTGGTGTACAAAAAGGTGGTACATCCGTGGGGACAGACCTTCCACTTCAAGGACGGCCTCGCCATCTCCGAGCGGGAATGGACCGATAGGTTCAACGAGTAGTGCTCCGGACAAGCATCACCGGCATTTCCAGAAGGGCCTTATAATCCCCCCCGGCCTCCTCCATGTCCAGGTCTCCTTGGTCGTAATGCCACTCCATGGCGACTTTGCCTGCACCGGTGATATGTATCTCGTCCAATACTTTCAGCAGGTCCAGGATGTACTTTGAACTGCTGGAGTTGAAATAGCTCATCGCCAGCCTCACCGTTGTCACCGGAACGGGTTTTTGGGCATAATCCTCCACCATTTCCAGCAGGGGCCTGAAGAATCCTTCGGCATTCTCATGGATGGAGCACCCGCGTATTTCAAACATCCCCGTGGCCGGATCAAAGAGGATCTTCCGGCGTCTTTTCGGTAGGTGTAAGTTGGAGGCGTGGCATATGCGGCGGTGAAGATAAACGGGAACAAGCACCGTGCCTTGAAACACCCTCCGGACCGTGCAAAGGGCAGGCGGTGTTTGTGGGGATCGCCACAACTCGTAATTTCAGGCCGGGCAGAACCCCCCATACCATGGCCATCAACAACATCCTCGTCCCTTACGACTTCTCGGATTGTGCTACTGATGCCTTGCGCGTAGCGGCCAAACTTTCCCGCCTCACCGGCGCAACACTGCACTTGGTGCATGTCTATGAGGACATGACCGACTTCCATTCGAGCAACCACCGGATGCGCGAGGACATCGAGCTGCGCCTTGACCAGGTGCCGGAGCTGCCCTTTCTGGCGGGCGTCCCCATGAAGCGCTTCATGCTTCGCCAGTTCAACATCACCGAGATGTTCCGGAACGACCAACTGAAGAGCATGGACATGGTGGTGATGGGCAGCAACGGCGCCCAGGGCATGCGGGCCATGGTAGGCTCCAACACCCAGCGCGTGGTGCGCGTAGCACCGATGCCCGTGCTCGTGATCAAGCACATCGTGGAAGATTTCGACGTGCAGGACCTGGTGTACGCCTCGAACTTCACGCCCGACGATATCAAGAAGTTCGACGCCTTCCTGCCGATGGTGAAGCTGTTCGACCCGAAGGTCCACCTCTTGAAGGTGAACACGCCGGGCAGCTTCCAGCGCAGCGCCGACAGCTACAAGGCGATCGATGCGTTCCTCCAGCGGCACGAACTGCGCAAATTCAGCACCACCATTTACAATGATCTGAGCGTGGAGGAAGGCATACTGGACTTTGCACGAGGGATCGATGCGGACATGATCGCCATGGCCACCCACGGCCGCAAGGGATTCTTTCATGTGGTGAACGGCAGTGTAACCGAGGATATCGTCAATCACACCTCCTTCCCTGTCCTCAGCGTGAAGCTCTGAAAACACACACCCGGCAGCGGTGCGGTACAAGGCAGCGTATATTAGCGGTACAAACCATCCAACAGCACATGAAGTTCCTGTTCAGGAAATACCCGGCCAAGAAAGGGGAGATCATCGAGCTGGGCCCAAGCTCGCCCGCCCCCGTGAAATTCATGACCGCAGCGGAGTTCAAGAAGTACACCGGCAGCAGAACGCACACGTACTTCAAAGGCCTGGAGGAAGACGGCGTGATCCGTTTCACCCTTCCCTTCGACAGCATCTGGCATGCCGTGGTGGAAAAGGGGAATGACGCCATTACCGCCACGAGCAAGCTGTGTCCGCCATCACCACAGGAGAACCTGTTCAATGTGGGCCCTCCCCAGCTCGGCGATGATCCGGAAAGTGATATTGAAAGCCTGAGCTTAGGCAGCCGGAGCGAAGGATAAACCCGTTCGATCCGTTGAAGGGATGCCCCACACCCATGAAGATGAGCTCAGCGGCCTTCTCATGGGGCAGGGGGCCATCGTACAAGAGGTATACTCGATCCTTGAGGAGGAGGAGAAGAAGGATGAACTGCTGCGGGCCGTCGTGCTCAGTAGCATGAAGCATCGGGAGAACCGTGTTGCCGGCCTGGATCTGTCACGGACCTATGATGTGGAGGACATACGCCGGGCCTGTGTGAAATATCGGCTTCGATTTTTGCCTGCCGGCCGGTTCAAAGGGGATATCCCGCGTAAGGCGATCCATGCCCTGCGCCAATTGGAGGCCCGCTCGGACGCACCTCTCGGCGGTTTCAAGATCATGGCGCCCGCCAAGCGTTTCAGGCTGTGCGATGGCAATGCGGACCCGCTGTTGTTCATCCCCGTCGGCGGAGGATCATATTACTTGGTGCATCAATGGGGGCGTTCGCTCGGCCCATGGCGCGCCGTGACGGGATGGCCCTTGAGAAACTGGAAGAACTTAGTGGTGACCGTGTTCTTGGCCTCGGTCATCATCGGTACTTTGATACCCTCGGGCTGGCTGACAGCGGATCCCACAGTGCCTTGGTGGGGCGGCCACCGGTTGATGGCGGTCTTCTCCTCCACGATGTTCCTCTGCGCCGCCACGGCCTTTGGCTGGCTGGCCTTCTTCGGGCAGTTCAGCGAAGAGGCTTGGGACAGCGAGACCTTCAACTAAGCTCGCCGCCACGGGGCAGGCCCGTGTCACCGGTCTCCGGATCAAGCCCGGTCTTGCACACGCAGGCGGAGCGGAACCATTCCTTCAGCGTCTCCCTTTCAGCAGGGACCAATCGCCGGAACGCCTTCCGCAATTCCTTCCGAAAGACGGTCTGGTCCGCATAGCTGATCTTCGATAAGATCTCCTGGTAATAATCGATCAATGGTTTAGCCATGGTAAGGGTGCTACGATGAATGACCGGTCAATGTTGCACGCCAAGATGAATGGACTTGGACCGAGATCGGTGGACGGTCCGGCAGCTCTGGAATGCGCACCCGCGCCGGAAAGATCCGAGCGGGTGCCGCGTTCCATTAGCCCTGATCAGGCGATGCTGATCTCCTTCACGGCCGCTTTCACCTCCGCCTTTTTCGGAATGTGCACGGAGAGGACACCGTTCACGTGCTCGGCGGTGATGTTGTCCAAGTCCACATGTTCCGGAAGCTGGAAGCTGCGCTTGAAGGGGCGCAACGCGAATTCGCGGCGTGTATAGCGCTGTCCCTCCTGCAGCTCGCTCTGCTTGGGTTCCGCACTGAGGGATAGGATGCCTTTGTCCATGTTCAGCTTGAGCTCGTCCTTGGTATAGCCGGGGGCGAGCAATTCCAGTTGGAATCCCTCCTTTGTCTCCAGGATGTTGGCACGGGTGTGGGCGTTCGGCAAGTCGTCGCTCCCCTGCATCTGGTCGATGTTCCCAAAGAATCGCTCGAGCACGCTGTTGAAGGGCAGCTGCTTCGTGGCGAACGGGTGTTGTTTGGTGTAGTACATGGTGTGTTCTGTTTTTGATGGTCGGATGTCGGCGGTTCCGCCAACGTGATGCCAACGTAAAAAAGCTGACAAACCGGCTGTCCCGGCTGTTGCCCGATGACGTATTGTCCTCTCTGGGCGCGGGTTTTCGCCATTCTGGCGCCGTTTCGCAATTTCGTAAGCACCCAATAGATCGGTCGATAACGAATTCGCGAACCTGCCTTGCCGCAGCTACGGTCTGTACGCAACTTTCATAGGGCCAACGGCCCGGGACATACCAGCCCATGGCGCTGCCATGGGCTGGTATGTCGAGTGGATGCCAAGGGCTGAAGGCCCGGCACATTCGAGCGCGATCTCGATCCCACACGTAGCGTTCATCGAATTCGACCCCATCTTCGGTCATAAAGCCCCGATGCTCATCTTGAAAAGTCGCCTTGCGATGATGCTCCTCTTGTCCATCAATGTATGCCAGCAGGTGGTGCAGATCAGGATAATACGCCGATATCGAAGCATAGCCCTTTTGCCATGCGAAATGTTCAAGTGCCCTATCCTGTTCCTTGATCCAGCGCGATGAACTCGTCTTCACCTTCTGCACCAGATCGGCGATAGTGATCGTACGTGAAAGGCGGATCGCCAGATGGACATGGTCCTCCACACCGCCTACGCGGTAGCACTCGCACCGTTCCAGTTCCCGGACGGTGCCTGCCAAGTACGCATGAAGAGACTGCCGGATCGGAGCCTTCAACCAAGGCTGCCTGTTCTTGGTGCTGAATACAAGGTGTATAAGGACTTGGCTAAGGGACTGAGGCATGGTCGGTGATGGTTTCCGTGAAGGGATAAATATCGTGATCAGTGATCAGGAGCGGATCCGCTCGTAGTAGTGAACTGTGCCATGCATCGGGCCTTCAGCCCTGCCTATATCCATAGGGAGTTATGTACACACCCCGTAGCTGCCGGCAGGCAGGCGCGCATCACCAATTCTATATCCCAAAAGACCCTTTGGGCCATCTTGAATATAGAATTGGTATGGCCTACTGGGCCAGAAAAATGTAGGTGATGGTGCCGCGCTGCGGTTGGGGCGCCGTGGTGGAGCTTGAAAAGCGGGCACCACCGGCGGAGGAAAGTGCATTGTCCAGCATACACGCGTCCACGGTCGTGGTGGAGGCTTGGTCCAGTTCTGCCTTGCTCACTTGCCCGGTGCGGTCCACGACCACGCGCACCACCACCTTACCGCTGCCTTTACAGAGATAGGCGGGCACCTCTAATACAATGTCGCTTCTTCCAACGAGATCGTAGGATACCGTGGTGAGCCCTTTCACCTTCACCGGTTTCGGGGCTTCTTCCATGTAGTTGCTCTTATCGAACTTGCTGGGGTCCAAATTCGGCACGGTGATCTCCTTCCCCTCCGCTTTGCGTTTATCGGCCAAGCGATCGAACTCCTCCTTCTCCATATCGTGCAGGTCTTTATCCACACGTTGGGCCAGTCGTTCCTGGGCCGCCCTGGACAGGTGTTGTTCCGCGGGGTCCGCCGTGGTATTGCTGGCCCGGTTGGTGACATCCTGCGCGGTGGCCTCACCGGGTTGTGGCTCAGGCGGGGCGGGTTCCGGCACATCGCTGGAGAGGTCGATCTCGATCGGTTCGGGCATGGCCTGCGCGGTGCGGTTGTCCACGGTGCTGATGTTGAGGAAGAAGAGCAACAGCGTATGGAGCATGAGCGTCCCGATGACGCCATACTTGTGGCGGTCGAACAGATCGAGAATACGGTCAAGCATGGGCATCGCAAAGTAACCCCATGGTGTGTTGTACTAACGCATGCGGATGCGCCATGGTGCGGGCCAGCCGTTGTTCCAGCGCGTACCGGCCCCGTTGGCCCAGCCCAACCCGAGACCTTGATAGCGCATCAGTGCCGTGCCTTTCGCCGCTGTTGCGGAAAGGGCCTCACCGCGCAAATACCTTAGCGCACTTGCCAGGTCCAGGTCCATTGTCGGGAATGCCCCCTGGTCCAGTAGCGTGTTCAGGGCCAACGCGGCGTGCGGGCCCCACGCTTCCCCTTTCCGCCGGGCCACTGGAATACCGGGTGCTATCATGCGCACCGTGGCCGTCAAAGCGTCCGCAAGCTCCGCCCAGCGGACCGAAATGGCATGCTGCACCTCTTCATGCTCGATCAGCGTGAAGCGGCCCGGATCTTTCAACGAACTCATGATGTGGCCTGTTTCCGGACCACCGGACCGCGTCACACTTCGGTCGGCGGACCGATGATCAGTGGCGGATATATTGATCGTCTTGCGCAATACCGCGATGAAAAAACCTTCGCCGCGCACGCGGTGCGGATAGCAACGCTGTCCGCGTTCCGTGGCTTGCACGCCCCATTCCGGCTCAACAGGAACGGGGATCACCTCGCCACCGCGCTGGATCATCCGCTCCACTTGATCCTCGTTCTCTCGTGCCTCCCACGTGCAAGTGCAATAGATCAGATAGCCTCCGGGCCTAAGCGCGGCCCATGCCGCATCGAGGATCCCGTGCTGCCTTGCGGCGCAGGTTTCCACGAGTTGCTCGCTCCATTGAGCACGGGCAAAGGGATACCTTCCGGAACATGCCTTCCCCCGAGCAAGGGGCGTCCACTACGACCAGGTCGCAGAACGGTCCCAGTGGCTGAAAAGCCTCTGGCAGGCTTCCGGTGATGATGGTATCCGGCCGACCCCATTTCCACAGGTTTTCCGTGAGCGCGAACTGTCTGGAGCGCACGGGCTCATTGGCGATCAGTACGGCTTCTTCCGGCAGCAAAGCGGCGAGGTGGGTGGACTTTCCGCCGGGTGCGGCGCAAAGGTCGAGCACCACGGCATCGGCCGGCAATGCGGAGCACGCTCGGAAAGCTTGCTCCAGCAGCATGCTGCCGGCTTCCTGCACATAGTAGGCCCCGGCATGCAGCAAGGGGTCCAGCGTGAAGACCGGGCGTTCTTCCAAGTACCGGCCTTGCGGGCACCAAGGCACGGGCACACCTTCAACTGACGCTTCTTTCAAGGGATTCAGGCGGATGCTCACCGGCGCGGGACCTTTCAAGGCCTCCAGCAGGAGTTCGGCGTCAGCGCCCAAGATCTCCCGAACGGACGGGGGGAGTTGCACCGGTGCTTCGGAACTGCCGTGCTGGCGCGAGATCTTCCGCCCCATCGTGCCGGGTCAACGGGCCACGGCGGCGACCTCCCGGATCATCGTGGCGGAGCGGTCCGGCCCCACGGAAACAATGCGGACGGGCACCCCGGTGGCCTTTTCCACGAAGCGGATGTATGCCTCGGCTTCCTGTGGCAACAGGCGCCCGGCATCCAATTCGCCCCATCCGGGAAGGTCCGTGTAGAGCGGCTCCATATCCCCTGTGATGTCGAATGGAAGGCGGTCCGTCTCCTTGCCATTGATGCGGTACCGGGTGCAGACGCGGATCGTCTCCATGCCGCTGAGCACATCGGCTTTCATCATGGCCAGCTCCGTGATGCCGTTGATCATCACGGCGTAGCGAAGCGCGGGCAGGTCCAGCCAACCGCAACGGCGCGGCCGGCCCGTGGTGCTGCCGAACTCATTGCCGGCTTTCCGGATATGTTCGCCCACATCATCATGCAGTTCAGTGGGGAACGGGCCGCTGCCCACGCGGGTGCAATAGGCCTTGAAGATGCCGATGACCGTGCCGATGCGGGAAGGCCCTACGCCTAATCCGGTGCAGGCCCCAGCGCTGATGGTATTGCTGGAGGTGACAAAGGGGTAGGTTCCGAAATCAATGTCCAGCAACGTTCCTTGTGCACCTTCTGCCAGGACGGACTTGCCTTCCCCGAGCTGTTGATCGAGCCAATGCTCGCTATCCACCAGAGTGAAGCCGCGCAGCGCCTGTACCGCGTCCAACCATTCCTTCTCCTGATCGCGCCATTCCACTTGATGGTCATAGATGGAGAAGAGCCGCTGGTGTTTCGCAACGAGCGTATCGTACCGCGCCTTGAGATCGGGCCGTTCGATATCGCCCACGCGCAGCCCGTTCCTGCCGGTCTTGTCCATGTAGGTGGGACCGATGCCCTTGAGCGTGCTTCCGATCTTGCCCTTGCCCTTGTCGGCCTCGCTGGCCGCGTCCAATGCGCGGTGCGTGGGCAGGATCAAGTGTGCGCGCCTGCTGATCAGCAGCCTTGGGCGCACGTCCACACCGGCAGCGTCGAGTTCCTTCACTTCCCGGAGGAAGATCACCGGGTCGATCACCACGCCGTTGCCCACCAGGTTCCACACGCCTTCGCGGAACACGCCGCTCGGGATCGTGTGCAGCACATGCTTCTTACCGTCGAAGATGAGCGTATGCCCGGCGTTGGGCCCGCCTTGGAAACGTGCGATAACGTCGTAGTCGGGGGCTACTACGTCCACCACCTTTCCCTTGCCCTCATCGCCCCATTGGGCGCCGAGCAGCACATCCACTTTTGCTGCCATGGCTCACGCGCGCAGCTTCGCCAAAGCGAGTTCCACCGTGTCCAAGATCGGGAACACCGTGTCCAACTTCGTAACGATGAACAGTTGACGGACCCCGTGGGACATGTCGGCGAGCAATACCTGCCCGCCTTCCTTGCGCGTACGGGTGAGGACGCTGATCATGATGTTCAGTCCGGTGCTGTTCATGTAGAGCAGCTCCCCCATGTCGAGGATCACGTGTACCCCTTCGTTGCCTTCCAGGTGCTTGTCCAGAACCTCCATGAGGTGGTCCGCCTGCTGCTGGTCCATCAGGCGGCCCTTGAGGTGGAAGACCTTGGCGCCTTCCTGGTCACTGACATTGAGTTCGAAGGTGGGCTTATCGGTTGCGGTGCTGGTCATTTCTTGTCGCGTTCTTTGAGGCAATCGGGGCAAAGCCCGTAGATGTGCAGTGCGTGGTGGCTCACTTCGAAGCCCATCACCTCGGCGATGGTGCTCCGTATGTTCTGGATGCGTGGGTCACAGAATTCCATGACCTTGTCGCAACCGGTACAGATCACATGGTCGTGCTGGCGGAAGCTGTGCGCGCGCTCGAACTGTGCCTGGGTGGAGCCGAAGCGGTGCTTGCGTACCAAGCGGCAGTCCAGCAACAGGTCCATGGTATTGTACAACGTGGCGCGGCTCACCCGGTACTTCTTCCGCTTCATGCTCACGTAGAGCCGCTCGATATCGAAGTGCCCGCTTTGGGCGTAGATCTCGTTGAGGATGGCGAAGCGTTCAGGGGTCTTGCGATGACCTTGCTTTTCAAGGTATTCGCTGAAGATGTGCTGCACGTTCTGCTGGATGTCCGGAGCCGTCATGGCGATGCGAAGGTAGCTTGCACAACGATCGAAAGGAAACGCCGTGGCCGATCCGTGTTGATGCCCGGTCCCGTTGGACCACCGCGCCGTTCCCGGGGACGGCAAGTGCGATCTTCGCGCGTCAGTTCATTCCCGAACGGTCCTCCTCCTCGTCCGCGTCATCCGAGAGGATCGAGCTCAGCACATCCCCGAACCGGACCCCGGTGGCAAAGCTGCTGCGACCGATGCGGCTGTGCTCGGCAAGGCCGTGAAGGATGAACTCCGTCCAGAGGTCCTGCTCCGGCCCGGCCACCGGGGCCTGGTGCAGTGCCACCAGCCTCGCCAATCCGTTCACTGCGGCCAATCCGGCGGCGTAGCTCTTCGCATCTCCGTCCAGCAGCAGGTCCGTTTCGTTCTCGTTGAACCAAGTGACCACTTCGGCATAGGGATCGGAGGAACCGGATGATCGCCGTTTGGGGGAGGGGTCGGGGAAAAGGTTCTTGAAGGTGTTCCGCAAGGCGAGCCCGATCAAGTGCTGGGCCACCTTTTCCGGTCCTTCCTGTTCGCCTTCGTACACCAGTTCGATCTTTCCGGTAATGGCCGGCACCACGGCGAAGAGATCGCCGATGCGCACCATGGTGTGCTTCTCCTTGTTGTACAGCGCCCGTCTCTCGGCTGCGCTCATCACGCTTTCCAGCGCGCCTATTGTCAAGCGTGCGCTCACGCCGCTCTTGCGGTCCACGAACTCGCTGTCCCGGGCCTCCATGGCGATCCGCTCCACCAGCACGCGCATCAGGTCCGGCACCTCGCACCATGGCGCGTTGCTCCGTCCGCCGAGCGCATCTCTTGGGCAGTGATCTTCATGCCCAGCTCGATGCTGTCCGGATAGTGCGTGAGGATCTGGCTCTGGATGCGGTCCTTCAGCGGGGTGATGATGGCACCGCGGTTGGTGTAGTCCTCCGGGTTGGCGGTGAAGACGAACTGGATGTCCAGCGGCAGACGCATCTTGAAGCCGCGCACCTGCACGTCGCCCTCCTGCAGAATGTTGAACAGCGCCACTTGGATCCGTGGTTGCAGGTCGGGCAGTTCGTTGATGACGAAGATGCCACGGTGGCTGCGCGGCACCAGGCCGAAGTGGATCACGCGTTCATCGCTGTAATCCAGCTTCATGTTCGCGGCCTTGATGGGGTCGCTGTCGCCGATGAGGTCCGCCACCGTAACATCCGGCGTGGCAAGCTTCTCGGTGTAGCGCTCGTCCCGGTGCATCCACGCGATGGGTGTGGCATCCCCCTTCGCGGCGATGAGGTCCTTCGCATAGCGCGAGACCGGCGCAAAGGGATCATCATTCAGCTCGCTGCCGGCCACCACGGGCATCCATTCATCCAGCAATTGCACGAGCGAGCGGGCCATGCGCGTCTTGGCCTGACCGCGCAAACCGAGCAGATTGATGCTGTGGCCCGCGAGGATCGCGCGCTCCAATGCCGGGATCACGGTATCCTCATAGCCATGGATGCCCTCGAAGAGCGGTTGCTTGGCGTGGATGCGTGCGATGAGGTTGGCGCGCAGCTCCTGCTTCACGGTGCGGGGCTGATAGCCGCTTTTCTTGAGTTCGCCGAGGGTCGTAGCTTTCATGGGGCGGAAGATCTTCCGCCCTTACACGGCGGATCAGAGGGGTTTATCAAGAGGCTTTCCGGTTGCTCGCATGGTCGCGGAACACCATGTCCGCCAGCCCTTGCAGGCCGGTGTAGAAGGCGCGGCCCTGGTTCACCTCCGTGAAGCGCTCGATAAAGCGCTGCAGGTAGGGGTCCTGTGCGATCATGAACGTGGTGATGGGGATCTTCGCCTTGCGCGCCCGCATGGCGGCGTCCAGCGTGCGGGCCACGATGTACGTCGTCCAGTCCGATGCTGTTCATGTAGTACTCTCCGTCCCGCTTGATGCAGCTCGGCTTGCCATCGGTGATCATCACGATGCGGCGGTTCTTCAACTTGCGGCGGCGCAGGATGTCCATGGCCAGTTCCAGCCCGGCGACGGTATTGGTATGGAACGGTCCCACTTGCAAGTAGGGCAGGTCCTTCAGGCTCACCTGCCAGGCATCGTTGCCGAAGACCACAATGTCCAACGTGTCCTTCGGATAGCGTCGCTGCGATCAGTTCGGCCAAGGCCATCGCCACCTTCTTTGCGGGCGTAATGCGGTCCTCGCCATAGAGGATCATACTGTGGCTGATGTCGATCATCAGCACGGTGGCGCATGCGCTCTGGTGCTCGGTCTCCACCACCTCAAGGTCGTCCTCGCTCATGCGCAGCTCGTCGATGCCGCGTTGTTGCGCGTTCCGGATGCTGTCGCTCATCGCCACCTGCTCCAGGGCATCACCGAAGCGGTAGGCCCTGCGGTCGCTGGTGGTCTCATCGCCCTGCCCGCTTCGGCGCAGGCCATGGCTGCCGCGATCGCTCTTCTTCAGCTTGCCGAAGACCTGCTCCAGCGCACGCTCACGGATCAGTCGTTCCGCCTTGCCGGTAAGCTCCATTCCCTTCCCCTTGGTGGGTACGCCGAGAATACCGTGCTTGAAGCAGGTCCTCCTTGAAATTCTCAATGGTGTATTCCGCCGTGAAGAGCCCGTGCTCCTTGTCCACTTCCTTCATCCAGTCCAGTGCCTCCTCCACATCACCACTGGTGTGCGTGAGCATCTCCAGGAAGATGGGCAGGAGCTTCTCGAAGGGTGAGCGATCATCCTTCGGGGGGAGGTATTTTTCGAAGCGTACGCCTAGCATTCCGCAAGGGCCGCAGGACTAACCTGCGACACAGGTACAAAGGTAGCGGAGGGTCGATGGGCCCAGGATCGCTGTTGGTCCCGCCCGAACGATCACTCGATCACCACACTGCGGCTACCGCGTTGGCCGTGGTCATCGGTCACCCTCAGGTGGTAGATGCCCGCAGGCAGCCCTTTCACGTCCAGCAGGGTGTTCTGCATCCCGGAGCTGACCGTACGCTGCCGCACCGAACGCACGGATCGCCCGGTGGCATCATACAGCTGCACATCCACTTGATGATCGCCGGCGACACCGTAGCTCACGTTCAGTTGATCATGCGCGGGCACAGGCCATGCCTCTACACCGATCCCCTTGCGGGCCTGCTCATCCACCGTCGTCAACATTCCTTCGGAGAGGTAGTAGCTATAGCTGGCGGACTGCGGCTGCCCGCCATTCACGGTCTGGGTCAACTGGGTTGCGCTGAGGAGGTAGTAGTGAAGACCCGGCTTGTAGAAGTACACCGTCTGGCTAATGGTGAGGTAGGATGTTCCCGGAATGCTCTCCATGGAGGTATCGACACCGGTCAATTTCAGCACGTTGTAGATCGTGTCGTAAGGCAGCACCAAGGTCCCAAAACCGTCCGCGGTGTAGGCACTGTTCCCTCCCCCGTTCACCGTACCGCCGGAATAATCATAGTAGTAGGCCAGCGTGTCGGTGAAGACCGTGTTGTATGTGCAGGGATAGGGAAGGAAGAGTTGCTCGTCCGTAAAGTGGATCTGTATTGTTGTCACCCCGATCTCCTTGTACACCCCCACAACGTAGAGCCCGGTGGCATCACTGCGCATGAACTGGATAACGGTTCCGCCGTCAAGCGCCAAGGTCGCCGAGGGATACAGGTCCCCGAAACCCGTTGCCGACGGATCGGTGAAGGACAGGGTGCTCTCAGCCCCCGGCGTAAGACCGGAAAGGTCCCACAGCACATTCTCCCCACCGAGGGGGATCGGTACATAGCTGGCGGCCGTGTAGGTGAGGAAGTCCCCCACTTGGGGAGCGGAACTTTCATCCATCACCGGCTGGGCCATCAAGCATGCCGGGCAACATGCCGACGGCACAAAGAGCGAACAGGTCTTTCATGGCAATCGGAAATTGCTCGGACGCTCTGAGCGGAACGAAGTTAACGGGCCACCACGAAGCGCCGCGTGCTGCGAATGCCCTTCGCGTTGGTCAGGAGCACTTGGTAAACGCCTGCATCCCATTGCGAAACATCGATGCGCTCCACGGCCGGGGTGTTCCCTGTTATTCCGATCACCTTGTGCATCACCGTTACGCCCCGCATGTCCACCACTTCCATCGTGGCGGCACCTTGCACTCCATTGAACATGACTTCGGCGATCTCGCTGGCCGGGTTGGGGAATACGCGCACGTTGAAGAGGTCCGCGTGGAGGGCAACAATGCCTACGGATGTATGGTCGATCCATTCCGTGTAGGCATAATCCTGATTCAGGAATTGGGAGGTCAGGGAATCCGAGACCGTGCGCAACACGGGGAACTTGCCCCATAAGGGATAGTAGGCATTGACGTTGTGAACATGCCCCACAGTGATCGGGAAACCGCTAACGGTAAGCGGGATCGTTTCGGTCAAACGCGTGGTCACACGCAACACCTCCACGGTGTCCACACCACCCGGCAACACCACGCGTCCCCACGCATCGGCGGCTCCCGTGATCCCTCCGTTGCGTGTCGTAGTATTCCCGTCCACGGTAACTGATCCTACGAAAAGATCGGTCCAAGAGGGGTCGCCGTATGTGAGCGGAAGGGTGAGTTCCAGCATGCTGTTGGAAAAGGAGGTGACCAGGTGGTAATCGGTACCAGCCGCATTGATCGTCTGGGTATCCCCCACCCGCTCAATGCCACTGGCCGTTGCCATGTAGAAGATCGTGTCCGCACCTCCGTTGGTCAAAGCGAACTGCGCGCTCGGGAACTGCGCACCATTGGGCAGATCGGCAGGGACCTCCCATTTGTACGTATTGGTGGCGGTGCTCACCAAGGAATTGAAGTTGAAAAGCATCCCTGCGCCACCCGTTCCCGGGGCCACATAGGCTCCACGCTGCACGATGAATTCGTTTCCTGTGTTGGGCACGTTCCCCGGCGCCACCAAGGTGATGGATTGCGCACCGGCGGCGAGGGCGAAGGGGAAAGCGAGTGCGAGAGCAGCGTAACGATCAAGTCCCATGGTTCTGGTTTTGTAGGTTGCAAACGTAAGACATGGCCAAATGCCAATCCGTTGCTTGGGTCTTGCCCGATCATTCCGGAGCAACCTCGGCCCAGGATCATTTCTTCGTCTCTTTGTGGCCCATTTAACCATCCCCATGCGGCACAGCATCAGCGATATCACAGAGACCATCCGCGACCGGCGGACCATCCAGCCCAAGGACTACACCGACCGGGAGGTGCAGCTCGACGTGATCGACAAGGTTCTGGGCAACGCCATCTGGGCGCCCACGCACGGCATGACGCAGCCTTGGCGCTTCTCGGTCTTCACCGGGAAAGGCCGGGAGCGGCTCTCAGCGTTCATGGGCGCGGAATACATGCGGCTCTTTCCGGGGGAGAAATTCATGCAGCGCAAGTATGACAGCCATGTACAACGCCCCCTGCAAGGCAGCGTGGTGGTGGCACTGGGCATGGCCCGCGACCCGAAGGGCAAGATCCCCTTGCACGAGGAACAGTACGCTGTGGCTTGTGCCGTGCAGAACATGCACCTCACCTGTGCGGCATACGGACTGGGCGCGTTCTGGAGCACCGGCGCCGTGCTTACCGGCGAGGCCATGCGCGATTTCCTGGAGCTGGGCCCGGAGGGCCAATGCCTTGGTCTATTCTACATGGGCTATCCAGCCGGGGAATGGCCGAAGGGCTACCGCAAGCCGTTGCCGGAATTTGTGCGGTATTTTGGGGAGTAGTTGTCCGTTGTCCGTTGTCCGTTGTCAGGTCCGGTTACTGTGAGTCCGTGCGGCTCAGGGTGCAGTGCGTTCTGCCAGTTAGTGAGTGGTGATCAAAGTTTCTGGTACAGGGTACAGGGTACAGGGTACAGGGTACAGGGTACAGGGTACAGGGTACAGGGTATAGGGTACCGCCGACGCACGCTGCCGACAGCTGCTGCCAACGGCTACCTGGAATAGCCAAAACCACCACCCTCAGGGGCCTGCCTTCGGTGCTAAGACCACATCAGGTGTTTCCCTAAAAATCCCATCCCGGTCCTCCGGCCTTGCCGCTGCGTTCCAGAAGAAACCTTCCAAACGCATTTCCTCGGTCGGTGCTTTGTCCAACGGATAGAGCGTGGCGTCCGGCTGGGTGATGAAGCTCACGGTGCTCACCTTCCCGCTGTCCAGCCCCACGGTGATGCGGCTGCAATCGGCGCGGTTCATGCCGGTGGTGCGTTCCGTGGTGTCCTTCTTTTCACGGGAGAAATAGACCGTTCTGCAATTGCCTTCCGCGGTCAGCTGCGCAAGCTCGTCGTTGCGGAAATGGCCGATCATCGTGGTGCCCACCACCTGGTCGAAATGCAGGCTGTCCGCTACGGAGACCATGAAGGCGGCCCCGTTCACGAAGAGCGTCTCGGCATGCCCGTTGCTCAGTTGTACGCGGACGGTATCGCCGCTGATCTGGTCGGTCTTGCTCCAGATGAACGGTGACCCGCTCAACGTGATGAGGCTGTCCGCACCGGTATAGGTCATCGTATCGCAGACGCCTTGGAGGTCGCTCTTGAAAAAACGTACGTTCCGACGGGCGTCGATGGTCCGTTTTCCGAGGCTGTCCTCCTTGCCGAAGAGCGTATCCGCATGCAGGAACAAGGAATCCATGCCCATCAGCATCACGAGCTCCGCACGTCCGGTGACCATGGAATAACCATCCTGTTGACGGTGCTTTCCGAGCTCGCCGCGCACCAGCAAGTTGTTCACCGTGTCGGCGATGGTGACATGGCCCCAGCCCGCCCCTTCCCCCGTGGTGCGGTCGTAGTGCAGGCTGTCGCCGGTGAGCTCCTGACCTTCGTTGGCGATGCGGCCGGCCTTCGTGAAGCGCCCCTTCCCCGTGCGGGTGTCATAGCTGCCGCGTTCGCAATACATGCGCGTCTTTCCCTGCGTGATGTGCGTGGGGCCGAAGAATTCCGCGATGCCGGTGGCCGTGACGTACTGCAGGGTATCTGCGGTAATGGTGCGGTCCGGATGCTCCAGCCGCACACTGTCGCTGAAGATGAAACGGCGACTGTCCACGAGGTAAGCGCCGTGCTTGCTGGTGAGCGTGTTCTCGTCCCGAAGGCTGACGATGCGCGCACCCTCGGCATATTCCGCCCGGTGGCCGCGAACATCATAGGTGAGCGCCTCGGTGGTCAGCTCCATGCCGGGGTCTTTGAGCCGGACATTCCCGGTAATGCGGGCCAAGTGCTCCGCTCCGGAATACTGGAGGCGGTCGCCGCTGATGTTCAACGTATCACCTTGTTTAAGGTGGACGTTCCCGAAGGCGGCCACGCGTTCATCCTCATAGAGGTAGGCGCTGTCGCAGTCCATCACCGCGTCCGCCTGTTTGAAGCGGACATGGCCGATAAGCCGCTGTGCGCCGGGCGCGATGCTCTGATCGAACTCCCAGCGGTCCGCGTTGAGGATCTCCACCCGGTCCTCGTTCATCTTCCCGCCCGGCTGTGCAAATGCCGCGAAAGCAGAAGCGGCAAGGATCACGGTTGCAAAGATCTTGGGGGTGGTCATCCTCCGATCAGGGGATCAATGTCCGACGTTTCGACCGGTGCCGCCCCGCAGCCCACGGGCACCTATTTGGCCTTCGCGGCCTTCGCGGCCTTCGCGGCTTGATGCTGTTGATTCAGACCGGCGACCACGGCCGTGGTGATGTCCAGGCCCTCGTTGCCCACCCAGATCTGCCCGGCGTCCTGGATGCTGAAGATGTAGTCGTACCCGGCCGTGCTGTTGTAGCTCTCCAAAAAGCCGCGGATCTTCTGCGTGATGTCGCGCAGCATGTCGGTCTGCATCCTGTCCAACTGGTCCTGTGCACTGGTCCGCATGTCCTGGATCTTCAGGCCCAGCTGTTCAAGTTCGGCCTGGTCCTGCTGCAGCTCGGCCTGCGTGCTGTAGGTGTGGTCCTTGCTGGTGAGCTGCTCATAGCGGCCCTGCGCTTTCTGCATCTCGCGCTGCAGGTTGTTCTCCATCCGCTGCCCCTCGCTGCGCACACGGTCCGAGCTTTCCTTCACCAGCGCATAGTTGGCCTCCACGGAATCCATGAGGAAATAAGCGATCCGGCCCTCGGGGACCGATCCCGTATCCCGCACCATCGGTAGGGGCTGCACTGCGTTGGTGCCACCGATCTCCGTAAGCTGCTTTTCCAAGAGGCGCTGCGGCACCCTGGCCCGCACCAATGACCAGACAATGGCGGCGGTAAGCAGGACGTTCCAAAAAACGAGAAGGAGAAGAAGAGCGCGTTTGGACATGTTTTTTTTCAGGAATGGCGCGAAGTTAGCCCACCTGAACACCAAAGGCCGTGCCGTTCGTGCTCAAAGGCTCATAAGCTCTTTGAACCGCAGCGCCTGCCGGCGGCTCACCTCCACTACTTCACCCGTGGACAGCGAACAATTGAGCCCCCCGCTGAACCAAGGTTCGATCTTGTCCACCCAGGCCAGGTTGATCATCTGCTTGCGGTTGGCCCGGAAAAAGACGTGGGGGTCGAGCTTCTTCTCCAGGTTGTTCAGCGAGCGCAGGACGAGCGGCTTGTTCTCCCCGAAGCGCACGCGCACGTAGTTGCCCTCGCTCTCAAAGAGGCGCACGTCCTTCAGGGTGACGAACCAGCATTTCTCCCCGTCCTTGATGAAGATGCGGTCTTCGGCGGTGAGGTTCTCCCGTTGGCCGTCGGTTTCCTTCGGCAATTGGGCGAGCTTGTCGATCGCCGCGGCCAAGCGTTCGGGGTCGATGGGCTTCAGCAGGTAGTCCAGCGCGTTCACCTCGAAGGCTTTTACGGCGTGCTCGTCGTATGCCGTGATAAAAACCACGTGCGGTGCCATCTCCAAAGCTTCGAGCAACTCGAAGCCGTCCCTTCCCGGCATGTTGATGTCGAGGAAGAGCAGGTCGGGTTTAAGCTCTGCGATCAGCTTCTCCGCTTCGTCGGCGTTGGAGGCCTCCCCTACTACTTCGATGTTCCCGAACGGTTCCAGCAGGCGGCCCAGTTCCTTGCGGGCCAAGCGTTCGTCGTCGATGATCAAGGCTTTCATGCTCCGTTGTTTTGCTCTGTTACTTCCTGTGGCACGCCAGCGTCCATGAGCGGCAGGTGGACCTCGCACACCACCATGTCCCCTTCATTGCGGATGCGGAGCGAGGCTTTCCGCCCGTAAAGATGCTCCAGCCGTTGCTCGGTGTTCCGCAACCCGATGCCCACTTCCGTTGACCGGCCCTTGTTGTAGTGGCCGGTGTTGCGCACCGTCAGCACGATACCGTTCTCCCCGGCATGCGCACCGATGTGTACGTCACCTCCCTTCTTCAATTTGGCGATGCCATGCCGGACGGCGTTCTCCACGAGCGTCTGCAACATCATGGGCGGCACGGGGTGCCGTTCCAACGCGGGGTCCACGTCGAAATGCACGCGCAACCGTTCTTCGTACCGCATGGATTCGAGCTGGAGATAGGAGCGCACCATGTCGATCTCCTCGCCCAACGGCACGGTCCTTCGCTTCACGGTGGACATGGCATTGCGCAGGATGGCGCTGAGCAGCGTGATGGAGTGCTTGGCGCGTTCGGGGTCCTCTTCGATCAAGGCACGGATGCTGTTGAGCGCGTTGAACATGAAATGCGGGTTCAGCTGGCTGCGGAGGTTGGAAAGCTGGCCCTCGCGGTTGGCGGCCTCCAACCTGAGCGCCCTCAATTCCTCTATGCGGCTGCGCACGATGTAGTGGTAGGCCACGTAGAAGAGGGACCAGACAAAGAGCTGGAGCACCCAGCTGAGCAGCACTTCGAACAGTCTACGGTCATTATCGCCGATCAGCGGTTCGGCCGCCTGGAACGCCGCATCGTGCATGGCGGCTTGCAGCAGGCCGGCCACCGCGCCCAAGGCAACCGCCCCCATCACCATGCGCAGGAAGAGCCTGCCCACCGACATGTCCAGCCAGTGCCATTCCTTGAAGAACAGGCGCAGGGCGTGGCTGCTGGCGATACCGATAACGACCATGGCCAAGGTGACCAGTCCGAAGGTCGCGGAGAAGGAGCCCTCCATCCATGCGGGCAGGCCCAGCAACAACATGTAGCCGGTCCATGCCACGAGTTGGGTGGTCCAATACAGTAGGAGGTTACGCCGGTTAACGGACATGGGTGCCAAATTACCGTTGGATGCTCCTTTGCGTAGCGTGCGATCCATGAGCGGGCGGGCCTCCCTTTGACCGGTGCGGAACAGAAAGGCGGGCTTGAGGATCCGTCTCCCCTCCTTGGAAAAAGGAGGGGAAAACCACGAGCGCTCAGATGCACGCGTGTCAACCCTTGGCATGCACCTTGCGGAGGTCCGGACCGGACCGGCCGACCGGCTGGTGAAAACGGTTGCAATACCTTTCCCAACGGTACCATGAACTTCTTGGGACATCTTCTCGTATCGGGTAATGCCCCCTTGACCATCGTCGGCAACTTCATGGCGGACGCGGTGAAGGGCCGCGACCTTTCCGGCTGGTCCGCCGGTCTTCAAACGGGCATCCGGATGCACCGTCGCATAGACAGCTACACGGACAACCACCCGCTCACGCTCCAAGGCCGGGAACGTTTGCGCGCCCATTGCGGGAAGTATGCAGGGGTGGCCTTGGACCTGTTCTACGACCATGCCATCGCCAGCCGCTGGGCCGACCTCAGCGCGGAACCCCTGCCCGCTTTCACCCAGCGGATGTACGGCCTGCTCCAAGAGCATGCCCCGCTAATGCCCGAGCGCACCCGGTACATGCTGCCATACATGGTGGAGAACGATTGGCTCACCTCCTATGCCGGCATCGCGGGCATCCGGCGTGCGTTGAAGGGTTTGTCCTCACGTGTGCCCGCAGGGGAGGCGCTTCTGGGTGCCGAAGTGGTCCTGGAGGAGCACCATGCGGCTTTTGAAGAGGAGTGCATGCTCTTTTTGCCACAGCTTCAACACCACTTAGCCGGGCCGGATGGGTAAGGTGGAACTCATCGGGTCCGGCCTTTTCGCCGTGATGCTGGGCCTGCCATTGGTCTGGGGGCCGAGCGCGACCGAACGCGCGCATCCTTCCCTTTTGCCCTTGTCGAAGCCCCACGTGGCGCGGGACCTGAGGCAGATCCGAAAGGACACCTTGCGCGTGCTGGTGCTGAGCGATCCGTTGACCTGGGAACAACGCCCCGGCGCCATGACGGGCTTGGAATGGAAGCTGTTGGAACGCTTCGCAAAACGGCAACGCCTGCACATCAAAGCGGTGCCTGTCGCGGACCGCGACAGCATGCTTTTGATGCTTCAGGATGGCAGCGGCGATGTGATCGCGGCACAGCTTACCACCGATGGCTGGGCGGCTCCCTTCACGCACCGTACCCAGCCCTACCGCCTTGTGGCCGGGATGTACGCATGGCCCCGGGCCGCAAGGCCAGGCACCAGCGACCGAGGATCCGTCGACACGCTCGCGGTGAGCGCGTGGTCGCCCTTTCTGGACAGTCTGCAGCGGGGCACTGTCGTCGATAGTGGTATCATACTGCATATCGTTGACGAACGACCGGAGGAACTGCTTGCGCTGTGCGCACTGGGCCAAGTACCTGCACTGTTAGTGAGCGATGCCACGGCCGACATGGAGGCGAAACGCCTGCCCTTGGTGGAGTTCGGCCCACGCTTGGGAAAGTCCGTTCCCTTGGTCTTCGCCGTGCGCACGAACGCGGACCACCTGCTGCACGCACTGGACACTTGGTTAGCCATTGCCTCGGAGCGCGAGGCGCGCAAGGCGATCATAACGGCGTATGACAATGGGCTTGAAACGCGCGGCACGATACGGTCGTTCATTACACTGGCCTTTGGCGGCGATACGATCTCACCTTATGATAGCTTGTTCCAAGTGCATGCGGACAGCCTGACATGGGACTGGAGGCTGCTGGCGGCGGTGGCGTTCAAGGAATCCCGCTTCGATACTGCGGCGCTGTCCTATGCCGGGGCGGGCGGCCTGATGCAAATGATGCCTTCCACGGCATTGCGCATGGGCGTCACTGCGGAAGGCGGGCTGAACGGGCACATCGAGGGAGCTTCGCGCTATTTGGACCGGCTGGACCGCATCTGGCTGAAGGAGATACCGGATCCCGCGCAACGCTTGAAATTCGTCCTGGCCGCATACAACGCCGGGCCGGGCCACGTGAAGGATGCCCAGCGGCTAGCCGAAGAACTGAGCCTCGACCCGAAGCGCTGGGACGATAACGTGGAACGCGCGATCGTGCTGCTGAACCGCCCGAGCTATTTCACCCGTAGCTGCGTCCGTACCGGCTATTGCCGCGGCCAGGACACCTATTGGTACGTGCGTGATGTGGTGAAGATGTACGCTTGGCTGCGCGGTAGTAAAAGCCATGGATAAGGAACATGCCGGAATGAGCGAGGCCCCCTTAGGGAAGGCCCGTGCCCAGCGCTGCGCATCCCACGCTTGGCCATCCACTACCTTGCCGATCCTTTTCCAGAGTCCATGAGATCTATTGTCGTTGCCGTCGCATGCGGCTTGTTCCTTTTCGCCAATGCACAGGAGCAAGGTCTACCGCACGCTCTTGCCCCGGAGGAACTTCATCTAATTCCCGGATACCGGGACACGCGCGCTTCCCTGCTCCGCAGCATTGATGGACCACCATCATTCCCGGTGCGCACCATGGCCGAATGGGAGGAAGTACAGAGCTTGGTGATCGCGTGGACCGGCTTTCCGTCCATTCTGAAGCAGATCGTGCGCTATGCCAAGGAAGAGTGCGAAGTGATCATCGTGTGCGACGATCCCGCCGCGATCACGCAGGTGCTGAACAACTCAAGCGCTGGCGGTCCCTTGGACAACCTCTCCAACATCACCTTTCTCGAAGCCGGGTTCAACAGCATTTGGGTACGCGACTACGGCGCGGAAACGATCTACCGGAACGAAGTGGACAGTTTGATGCTGCTGGATTGGATCTACAACCGGCCCCGGCCGTTGGATGACGAGCTTCCGGATGCGATCGCCGACCTGAAGAACATCCCGATCTACGGGACCACCCAGGCACCGTACGACCTCGTACACACCGGCGGGAACTTCATGTGTGACGGGGCCGGCACGGCGTTCAGCAGCAACCTGGTCCTGGACGAGAACGGCCCCGATGGCGATTTCAACCAGACGGTGAAGAGCGCTGCACAAGTGGACACATTGATGAGCGAATGGATGGGGATCGATCTGGGGCGCTATGTCAAGATGACCACGCTGCCCAATGATCTGATCCATCACATCGACATGCACATGAAGCTGCTGGATGAGGAGACCTTGTTAGTGGGCGCATTTCCGCAAGGCGTGAGCGATGGACCGCAGCTGGAACAGAACCTGCAGGGGATCATGAGCGGCTACACGAATGTGTTCGGTGACCCGTACGAAGTGGTGCGGATCCCGATGCCGCCCAGCACCAGCGGCGGTTATGCACCAAGCGCATCGTATCGCACTTATGCGAACAACGTGTTCATCAACAAAACGGTATTGGTGCCCACCTACCGCACGGAATATGACACCACGGGCTTGCGGATCCTGCGGGAGAGCTTGCCGGGCTACCGCGTGGTGGGGATCGATTGTGACGATGGGGGATCGAACATCATCAGCCAGAGCGGGGCCATTCATTGCATCACCAAGGCCATCGGCGTGGAGGACCCGTTGTTGATCCGCCACAAAAAGCTGCGCGATACCTACGAGACGGTAATTCCATACACGGTGAGCGCGTACATCCGCCATCGCAGCGGCATCGCATCCGCTGAGCTGTATTGGACCACGGACACCGCCCAAGGCTATATCGCGGTGCCGATGACCGCCGGGGCCGACAATATGTGGACGGCCGCGATCCCTGCACAGGACCCCTTGACCACCGTGTTCTACTACATCCGCGCGCTTGCTGAGAACGGCAAGGTGCAGGTGCGCCCCATCGTGGCCCCGGAAGGCTGGTGGCGCTTCAAGGTATTGGATGTGGAAACGGCCATTGCCGACCCGAAAGGCCCCTTGATCAGTGAGGTGTTCCCAAACCCGACGCAAGGCGCGCTCGTGGTCACGTTGGAGCGTTTCCGCAACGAGCCCGTGCACGTGGCCCTGTACGATGCCACCGGTCGCCAGGCCCGTGTGCTGCGCGATGGACCGATGCCAGCGGATGGCCGATTGTTCCTTGACATCTCATCATTGGCCCCCGGCGCCTATGCACTGAAGGCCACCAGCAGGTTGGGGAGCTCCACCATGCGGGTGCTGAAGCAGTGATCCATGGAAGATGATCGGGCCACCGAAAAGGGAAGCCCCGCCGGTTGGACCGGCGGGGCTTCCTTCAATTTCCAACGGGCTTATTTGCCCATATTCTCCATCTCCTTATCGAAGGTCTCCTTGAACTTCTCGTAGTCGTAGTCGATCTTCAATTTATCGTCCTTGCTGAGGCGCTCGTTGTAGGCTGCAAGCAGGTCCTGCGCGCTGAGCTCGATCGCCACATAGCACTTGTAATTACCGCTGCCTTCCACCTTCATCATCTTCTCGCAGATGGTGCGTGTGCCGGTCAGCTTTTGATCGACCACTTCGCGGGTAAGGCCTTCGAAACGTTCGGCGATCTCTTCCTTGTTGTTCATCTCACGGCTGTTCACGTAGTTGTCGATCACGCTCTTCACTTGCGTGTTGATGGCACTTGCCATGTCAGCCCGTGCATTGGAGAGGGCCTTCTTCTTCGCGGTGGCCTGGTCCATGCTTTCGCCGAGGTTGTTGGCGCGGAAGTTCTTCTCATCGGTGAAGAACTCGGGGCCTGAGCAGAGCACCTTCACTTCGGTCTCCCCGGTAGGCGGCTTGGCGGCCTCGGCTGCCTTCTTCTTGCTTTTGCAGGCGCTCAGCCCGCCAACGAGCATCAGGGCCATGAAGGCGATGGATGCGACTTTCGATGTAGAGGTTCTCATGGTCTTCGTTTTAGGTGGTTGTCTGTTGTGTGCTTTCCAATGGCGTGCCAAAGTGCGAAAAGTACCGTCATTGCTGCAAAAGGGTATTGACCATTGCAGGAAAAAGTTCTTTTCTCAAGTCCAGTGCCGCCTTTTTGTAGGCGTCCAGTCCGGCCTTTTCATAGTTGAGCTGTATGCCCTTCACACCCTGCTTGCCGCCCTCGTAGATCACTTCTCCGCTGCGGCGGTCGCGCACCTTGAGCGCATTGTCCAACGCAGCCGTGAAGAAGCCGTTGCTCTCGCCCATTTCACGGGTGCTGGCCGTGATCTCCATCTCCATGTCGGCGTCCGCAGCACGGTCCACCGCACGGAAGCCCATGGCTGTCAGCTCCTCCTTCAGGGCCAAGGCGAGCTGGGCGTCCGGTAGCGGCCTGCCCAGGTTGCTCTCCGTATCCTTGACAAAGACCTTCGGCATCACACGGTCGATCGGCACATGGACCTCCGGAATGGTGAGGCTGCCGATGAGCGGCTTGGTGAACGCGGGGTCCAGGTCCTTGCTCACCAAAGCATCCACGTCCAAGCGGACCACCATTTCCGGGGCGGACGCTTGCAGGTCGAGCCGTTGGACGGTGGTGCGTGCCCTGCCCTCCGTATCGGTGTTGCGGCTTTCGGTGACTTTGCCGGCCTGCCCGGGGAATTCAATGATGATGGGCAACTGTGCCAGAGCATGGCCTGCGGTGGAATAGGTGGCGGAGATGAGCATTTCCCGCTTGAAGCGGTTCGACCAGTTCAAGGCACAACGTTCCGGCAGCACGGTCAAACGCACTCCGCTGGTCATGCTTTGGAGGTCGCTGAACAACTGGTTCGCCAAAGGCACTTGTTTGCCGTCCAGCATGACCTGATCGCTCTCGCCCCAGTACTCCTTCATGGCGATCAGTGCCCTTAGATCCAGATCGAAGGCGGTCTTCATATCGCCGCTGGCCAGGCTGTTCTTGGCCCGGCCATAGAGATCCGTGGCCTGATCAATGGCCTTCTGCTTGCGTGCGGCCTTGATGCTTGCGTGCTCGCTTTTGCTCAGCCGGTAATACACCCAGTAATCATCGGGCCCGTCATAGCTGTCCACCAGCTCGTAACCTTCGATGCGCTCCTTGGTGCTGGTGTTGATGGTACTGGTGAACTCCTCGTCGAACTTGTATTTGCGGTCCAAGGTGTAGAGCAGGCTGTTGCCTTCCACGGTGACGCTGATCTCGCTCGCGAGGTCGTTCAACGCATTCTTCTTGGCGGTCTCAAGGACATCCGGCCGGTTCTTCGGGCATTGGCCGATCCCGATGTAGTCGGCATCGGCCAATGGGCGCGCGTTCACCCAGGCGGGGCGCTGCGCTTCGGTGGCCACGGGTGTTTCAGCCCGCACCGTTGGCTGTTTGGACTTGCAGGCCGCGAAAAGCACGGTGACAAGGAAGGCGAAGGCCATCACGACCCGCCCCTTCCGGAAGCCCAACGCCGATCGCCTATTGGCCCCGATCATGGCAGTTTGCTCGCAATTTCCTGCTGAATACTGTTGGCCATCACCACTGACGTGTTCCGCAGAAGCTCAGTGCCAAGGTCGGCAGTGGACTTCACTTCCCGTGGTGCGCCCAGCAACGAAGTCAACTGCTGACGTGCGCTGCTGTTGGTGTTCACCGTTCCGTTCAACATGGGGAACAGCGCCTTGGCATTGCCATCGTAAGTGGCGTAATAGGCGTGATCGTCGGCCTGCTTGTCGACCACCTTGCTCATGAGGACCTGTCCGGTCTCCAAGGAAACCAACTTGTAGCTGAACGAGATATTGGTCTTGTTCTCCTGGTAGTACTCGTTGTACTTCGCCGGTCTGTACCGCGTGGCATAGGAGTAGTTGTTGGTCTCCTTGTTGAGTACCTTCACCTGGTAGCTTTCGTAGCCGTCCTTGGTGCTGCGTTTCGTTTTACCCGGCTGCTCCTTGTAGGTGATCACCGTGCCCATGACCACGGCCTGGGCGCCCAATAACTTCCCGGCGCTCACGGCCGTGCTCTCGTCCACCACGCCGCTCATTCCCATGCGCTGTTCGTCCAGGATCCTCTGGATGTTGTCCCGGTCCACCACTTGGATGAACGGGTCGTTGACGTCCGTGAGCGCGGAGGTGACGTACGCCTGTAAGGTGGCCGCCTGCGCCGTTTGCACCCTGCTGCCCGCCGTATTGAACGGAAGCACGGCAATGGCGTACCTGCCCATTTGCACGCATTCCACTTTCAGTGATGCGGCATCCTTGTAACCCGCGCTTCTCGTCACCACCCTTTCCAGGTCGGTGTAGGCCTTGCGGTACTGCCCCGCCTGCAATGCCGCCTTGCCCGAAACGTAGAGCGGCTCCAAGTAGGCGATGTCCTGCAAGCTTCCAGCATCCTTGTACCCCGGCTCCAGCTTGCCGATCTTGGAGAACACGGCCTCGGCTGCGGGATAGTCCTTTTTGTCCAACAGCTCATGGCCCTGGGTGTACAACTGCACGAGGTATTCCCCTTTCACCTGTTTGAAATCCGTGGCATAGCTGTCCGGGATCTCCAAGGTGACACCCGCACGTTGTACCCGGTCCTGATAGTCCTTGGCATCAAGGTAGGCGTTCACCGCCGCCGCCTTGTCCGTACCAAGGCTGAAGGCCTTGAAGAAGCTGCTGAGCTTGTCGTTCATCAGCATCTGCCCGGTCTTCTTCAGGCCGATCTTGGCATCGATGTTCTTGGCATTGCGCACGGCGCTTTGCAGGTACATGTCGGCGGCCTCTGCGTACATGCCGCTCTCATCCAGCTTGGCGGCCTTTTTGGAAATGGACTTGGACCCCGAGCAGGCAGCGAGGAGGATCACGAAGAAGGAAAGTACTGTCAATGCGGTTTTCATCCTGTGGTGATGAAGGGTTGGGACCGGTTCAACGGCCTTGGATGTACTTGTCCAGCTCGTCCACGGAGCTGGAGAAGCTGAAGGCATCGTTCACTTTGTAGTAGTTGTTCACGTCGATCACATGGTCGTATGCGAACTTGGCGAAATCGAGCTTGCTGTCCTCGAAGCCGAAGAGCTCCATGATGTCCTTTACCTGGGCGGAGGTGAAGCAGTTGCTGCCGCCGATCTGTTTGGCCAAGGTGAGCTTGGTCTCCTCGAAGCCCTTCGAGGCAATGCTGGTTTTGGCATCCTGGAAATCAGCAGGGCTCATCGCCCGCATGCATCCGGTGGTGATCGGCTCTTCCTCGATGGGCAATGTGGGATCTTCATTGATCACGGTGCCCGACTGTGAATAGGTGGTGGTCGTTGTGGTCGTTGTCGTCATTGTGCCGCCCGTGCCGTCGGTAACGTTCACCCCTACGTTCATGCCCATCCCGTTGACCCCGACGTTCATGTTCACGCTCTCGCCCGAGGTCCCTTCAGTGACAATGGTGGTGGTCTGCGTGCCCACCGGGGCATCGGCCACAATGGTCTGCGTGGTGCGCACTGGGGCCTCTACATCCTCAACAAACTCAGTGGGCACGGGCTTTCCCGCGGAATTCGACGCGGCGCTTCCCAACGGGGCCTGCCCTTGCATGCGCAGCACGCGCTGGCCCTTCTTGTTGGTGGTGATCCGCAAGGTGTACTCCGTGCCCGGTTCCATCCATCCGTTCTGCTTCAGCGCAGGAATGGCCTTGTCCTCGAAGTTCACGGCCAGCATCGGTGTTTCGTTCCTGATACCGGTAGCGACCACCCGCGTGGCGGGCACATCGTTCTTCACATCCCCATCAATGACCAAGGTGAACTTCTCACCCGCATCGGAGAAGACCACGATATCGCTGGTTTGCGCGAAAAGCCCGGCTAAACAAGTGAAGGAGGCTAAAGCGAAAGTGTAAATACGTATCATCTGATGGCGTTTGATCCGCGAATGTAGATCGCGTGGGGAAAGGCAAGGGTTGTGCCAAAACCGTTGCCTGCATTCCGAGGTACGCGCAGGCCTCCGTTCGCACAGGTGGACAACCGTTCATGTAAGGAGCTTCATGGCATGGACGTTGACCGGTACTTTCGTGGACCCGAATCCAGAGCATGCTGCAACTGAAGAACATCCGGAAGTCCTACCGCATGGGGAGCAACACCCTTGAAGTACTGAAGGGTGTGGACCTGCACATCCGCAAGGGTGAAATGGTGAGCATCATGGGTTCCTCGGGCTCCGGGAAGAGCACGCTGCTGAACATCATCGGCATCCTGGACAATCCGGACAGCGGGGAATATCTGCTGGACGGGCTGCCGATCAAGAACCTCAGCGAAACGCGGGCCGCGGAACTACGCAGCAAGTACATCGGCTTCGTCTTCCAGAGCTTCAACCTCATCGCCTTCAAGAACGCCATGGAGAACGTGGCTTTGCCGCTTTACTACCAAGGGGTTTCGAGCCGCAAACGGAACGAAATGGCGGTGGAGATGCTGGCGAACGTGGGCCTGCGCGATTGGGCCAAGCACATGCCGAACGAGATGAGCGGCGGGCAGAAACAGCGCGTGGCCATTGCGCGTGCCTTGATCGCCGACCCCAAGGTGATCTTAGCGGACGAGCCGACGGGAGCGCTGGACAGCACCACCGGTATCGAAGTGATGGACCTGCTGCAGAAAGTGAACACGGACCTGGGGATGACCTTGGTGATCGTGACGCACGAATCGGAGGTGGCCCAGCGGACGCAGCGCATCATCCGGTTGAAGGACGGCGAGATCGAAAGCCACGACGGGCAACCCATAACCGAGGGCGCGGATGTTCGACGCTGAGAAATGGGCGGAGATCTTCGACACCATCGGCAAGAACAAATTGCGGACGGTGCTCACCGGCTTCAGCGTGTTCTGGGGTATCTTCATGCTGATCATCCTGTTGGGCACGGGCGCTGGACTGCAGAACGGATTCAGTTACAACTTCCGGGACACGGCAAAGAACACCATCACGCTTTACGGCGGGGAGACCACCAAGCCATGGCAGGGCCTGGTGGTGAACCGTCCGGTACAATTGGACACACGCGACGTGGCGGCCCTTCGGACAGCGATACCCGGGCTGGAGCACATCAGCGGCAATTTGCGGGTGTGGCGCGGCAACAGCACCTTGAGCCGGGGCAAGAACTATGGCAACTTCAGCATCAGCGGGGTGACGCCCGAGATCTCCTACTTGCAGGAGCAGCAGATCGTGGAGGGGCGCTTCATCAATACGATGGACCAACTACGGACGCGCAAAGTGATCATCCTCGCGGAAGATTCACGGGACGCGCTCTTCAAGGGCGAGAACCCGATCAATCAATGGGTGCAGGTGAACAACATCCCCTTCCAAGTGGTGGGCGTGTACCGTTTCGAAAGCAGCGGCCGCGGTATGAACCAGAGCAGCCAAGTGTTCATCCCATTGAGCGTGGCACAGCGGGTGTTCAACGCGCAGCAGACGGTGGACAAGATCATGTTCAGCTTCAGTGACGGTTCTTTGGTGGGGGCCGAAATAGCCGCGAAACGAGCGATTGGCGTGCTCGCCGCACGGCACCACTTCGACCCCACGGATGACCGGGCGGTGTACGTGAACAATAACGTGGAGAACGCGGCCACCTTCGGAAGCATCTTCGGCGGCATCAATGCCTTTCTGTGGATGATCGGCATCGGCACCATCGTGGCGGGCATCGTGGGCGTTAGCAACATCATGCTGATCGTGGTGAAAGACCGCACCAAGGAGATCGGCATCCGCAAGGCCTTGGGCGCCACGCCGGCGAACGTGGTGGGCCAGGTGATCATGGAGGCTGTCTTCGTGAGCGCCATGGCAGGCTACTTCGGGCTGGTCTGCGGCGTGGGCCTGTTGGAAACACTGGCGAAGGGGATCCCCGGCAACGAGATGTTCCGCAACCCGACCATCGACATCCGTGTGGCGCTCTATGCCACTACCGTGCTGATCGTGGCCGGTGCCCTGGCCGGTTTGATCCCTGCGCGAAGGGCTGCGGCCATACGGCCCATTGAAGCACTCCGGGACGAATGAAGATGGTTCACCACAGAGGCACGGAGGGCACAGAGAACTGGTGTCTGGTGGTTCCGGGACCGGGTACATGGTATCAGGTACCGAGTACTGACCACAGGATCTTGCGACCGATTCGCCGCATGGCACACTGTACTCAGTACCTGATACCCTGTACCGTTCCATTCAAAAAATCCACTCCTCCGTGTCCTCCGTGCCTCTGTGGTGAAAACACAACCCTCCTCCATGTTCGATAGCGAGCGCTGGAGCGAGATCTGGATGACGCTGAGCCGCAACAAGCTCCGCAGCGGGCTCACCATGTTCGGCGTGTTCTGGGGCATCTTCATGCTGGTGATCATGCTCGGCATGGGCAAGGGCCTGAGCAATGGTGTGCTGAGCGGCTTCTCCGGCTGGGCCACCAACAGCTGCTTCATGTGGACGCAGACCACCTCCCTGCCATACGCGGGCTTCAAGCGAGGGCGGTATTTCAACTTCGACAACGGGGATATCGCCGCCATCAAGGCCGTGGAAGGCGTGGACCATGTGGCGCCACGGTTGCAGCTCGGTGGTTATCGGGGCGCGAACAACGTGAACTACAAGGACAAGAACGGCGGCTTCAGCGTGAACGGCGACATGCCCGAGGTGCTGCACTTCCAGGCATCGAACATCACCAAAGGACGCTTCCTGAACGAGAAGGATATCTTGGACGACCGCAAGGTGTGCGTGATCGGACCGAAAGTGGTGGAGGGGCTCTTCGGCAGCGAGGAACCGTTGGGAAAGTACATCCGGATCCAAGGCGTGTACTTCCAAGTGGTGGGCGTCCATGTCCCAAAGGCTTCCGCCATGCATGACGACGGGCAGGGCAGCACCATCTTCATCCCCTTCAGCACCTTCCAAAAGGCGTTCAACAGCATGAACATCGTCCACTGGTTCAGCATCAGCGCGAAGCCCGGTGTGGAAGTGAGCGACATCCAAAAGGAGGTGATCAAAGTGATGTCGAAGCGCCACAAGGTGGACCCGAACGACCCGTTGGCCTTTGGCGGGTTCAACCTGCAGGAGAAATTCCAGCAGATGAACATGCTCTTCGTTGCGATCGCGGCGCTCAGTTGGTTCGTGGGTATCCTCACGCTGATCGCGGGCGTCATCGGCATCAGCAACATCATGCTGGTGATCGTGAAGGAGCGCACCAAGGAGATCGGCATCCGCAGGAGCATCGGTGCGCGGCCGGGCAACATCACCGGGCAGATCATGCTGGAAGCCCTCACACTCACCTTCATCGCGGGCTACTTCGGGCTGCTGGCAGGAGTAGGCACTCTGGAAGGTATCAATGCCATCGGTATCCAAGGTGGCTTCTTCAAGAACCCGGAAGTAAAACTGAACGTCGCGGTGGTCGCCCTCGTCGTCCTTGTCATCAGCGGCCTCATCGCCGGTTACATCCCCGCACGTCGCGCTTTAAGTATCAAACCCGTGGACGCCCTCAGGGCGGAGTAGGGGCGTGTATGGGCGATGCATGCATCGCCCATACACGCCCCAAACTGCCCCAACAACAACAAAACGCCTTCGCCGAGCATCGGCGCTTCAAGCATGAAAAAAGCCCTCAAATACCTCCTCCTCGCCCTGCTCATCGTCCTCTTCCTCTGGACGCTCTGGTTCCTCTACCAGAAGAGCGTGACCAAGCCGCCCGCCTACAAGGTGGTGAAGCCGTCCGTGGCCACCATCATCAAAAAGACCGTGGCCAACGGCACCATCGAGCCGCGGCAGGAGATCGACATCAAGCCGGTGGTGAGCGGCGTGATCCGCAAACTTTTCGTGGAGGCCGGACAGAAGGTGAATGAGGGCGATATGCTCGCGCAGATCCAGATCGTGCCGGACATGCTCTCGCTGAACCAGGCCGAGAGCCGCGTGAACAGCGCCGCCATCGCCGTGACCAATGCGCAGCTGAACTATGACCGCAACAAACCGCTTGCCGACAAAGGCGTGATCTCAGCGAGCGAAATGCAGACCTACGACATCGCACTGCGCAACGTCAAGCAGGAGCAGAGCGCCGCACAGGACGCCCTGCAATTGGTGCGCGACGGTATCAGCAAGAACAGTGGCAGCGCCAGCAACACCATCGTGCGCAGCACCATCACCGGCATGGTGCTGGACGTGCCCGTGAAGGTGGGCACCAGCGTGATCGAGCGGAACAACTTCAATGAGGGCACCACCATCGCCACCGTGGCCGACATGAACGACCTGATCTTCAAAGGCAACGTGGACGAGAGCGAAGTGGGCAAAGTGCGTCTCGGTATGCCGGCGGTGATCACCGTGGGCGCCATCGACAGTGCCACTTGGGATGCCGATCTGGAGTACATCGCCCCCAAAGGCGTGGAGGATAACGGTGCCATCCAGTTCGAGATCCGTGCGGCGGTGAACGTGAAGGAGGGCCAGACCCTGCGCGCAGGCTACAGCGCCAATGCCGACATCGTACTGGACCGGCGCGACAGCGTGGCGAGCATCCCCGAAAGCGTGATCACCTTCAATGACAAGGGCGACAGCGCCTTTGTAGAAGTGAAGAACGGCAAGGACTGGAAAAAGACCTATGTGAAAACGGGCCTTAGCGATGGCGTGAACATCGAGGTGCTCGGCGGCATCGCGGACAGCACCTCGCTGAAAGGCGCCAAGATCGTGGAAGAGCCGGAAGCCCATGGACCGGGCGGAGAGTGATAGCGGAAATCGCATGCACTTGTTCCACTGTCCCGATCTGATCCAGCTCGTGGCGGAGCTTCCCGCAGATGAGGCTCACCACGCTGTGAACGTGCTTCGGCTTTCCGTGGGAGATCCGATCGGCCTACTGGACGGGAAAGGCGGCTTCGCGGAAGCGGAGATCGAGGAAGCGACAAAGCGCAGGTGCTTGGCGCGTATTGCACGAAAGGACAGTGTGGGACCGGAACGCACTTCCCGCATCCACATCGCCGTGGCACCCACCAAGCAGATGGAACGCTTCGAGTGGTTCTTGGAGAAAGTCACGGAGATCGGTGTGGACCGCATCACTCCGGTCCTCACGCACCGCACGGAGCGGAGTAAGCTCCGGCATGACCGCATGGAAAAGGTGCTGGTGGGGGCGATGAAACAGAGCCAGCGCAAATGGCTGCCGCAGCTCGACGATCTGATCAAGCTGAAAGACTTGGCTTCCACGACCACGCAGCAGAAATTCTTTGGCTGGTGCGATGGCGACCATGCGGATCTCACCTCAGCCTACGACCCGGAACAGGACGCGCTAATTGTGATCGGTCCCGAAGGCGACTTCACGCCGGAAGAAGCGGAATGGCTGATCGCGAACGGCTTTCAGGCGGTGAGCTTGGGCAAGGCCCGATTGCGCACGGAGACCGCGGCGATCGCAGCCTGCACGTGGATGAGCTTTGCGCAGCGTTGACGGTAACTTCGCACCATGAAGATCCGGTTCCTCGCTGTTGCGGTCTGCGCTTTGAGCTTCATTGCCGTATGCGCCCAAGGCACCTACCAATTGGCGGTGATGAAGTACAACGGCGGCGGCGACTGGTACGCCAACCCCACCGCCGTGCCGAACCTGGTGAAATTCTGTAATGAGCAGTTGGGCATGAACATCAACACCGACGTGCCGAACGTGGACGTGGGCAGCCCTGACATCTTCACCTATCCGTGGCTCGATGCCACCGGCCATGGCAACATCACCTTCAGCCCACAGGAGGCGGAAAATTTGCGCAATTACCTCATCGGCGGCGGCTTCCTGCACGTGAGCGATAACTATGGCATCGACAACTTCCTGCGGCCCGCCATGAAGATGGTGTTCCCCGAGTTGGAGTTCATGGAACTGCCATTCGCGCATCCCATTTACCACCAGAAGTTCGACTTCCCCAAAGGCATGCCGAAGATCCACGAGCACGACGGCTTGCCCGCGCAGGGCTTCGGCCTCATCTGGGAAGGCCGCTTGGTCTGCTTCTACGACTACCAATGCGACCTTGGCGACGGATGGGAGGACCGCGACGTACACAACGACCCCCCGGAACTGCACACCACCGCATTGCGCATGGGGGCCAACATGGTGCAGTATGTTTTCGAGGGAGCGCAGTGAGGAGGGAGAATGTCCTATGCTGGTTGTCTTATGTCCTGTGCTTCGCGCGTTCATAGGACATTGGACATAAGACAGCCTCTTAACCTCCGGCCCCCCTCTTCTTCCGCACCTTCATGTTCAACAGCTCCACACCGAAGCTGAAGGCCATGGCGATGTAGGCGTAACCCTTCGGGATCTCGCTGTGGTGCAGAGGTTCCAGGCCTTCGAAGAAGAGCATGAAGCCCACCATTACCAGAAAGGAGAGCGCGAGCATTTTCAAGGTGGGGTGCTTTTCGATGAAGCTGCTGATGGCCTGCGCGAAGAAGAACATCACGAACATGGCGATCACCACGGCGGCGATCATCACCTCCACATGGCTGCCGAGCCCGATGGCGGTGAGGATGCTATCGAACGAAAAGACCGCGTCCACGAGAATGACCTGTGCCATCAACGAGCCGAAACTCTTGGCCTTAATGCGGGTTTCCTTGTGCCCCTCCTCCCCTTCCAGTTTTTCGTGGATCTCCATCACGGCCTTGTAGAGGAGGAAGAGGCCACCCACAAAGAGGATCACGTGCCGAAGTGTGAAATCGTATCCGGCGATGCCGAACAGCGGCTTGTCGCCATGGTTCACGAGCGTGGTGAGGCCCAGTAACAGGGCACAGCGCATGAGGATCCCGTAGATCATCCAGAGCCTGCGGCCGCGTGCACGGTCCTGCTCCGGCATACGGCCGAGGATGATGCTGACGAAGATCACATTGTCAATGCCGAGCACGATCTCGAGCAAGGTCAGGGTGATCAAGCTCACCAGCGCGCTTAGGGTAAAGAGGTCTTCCATCCGGGGCGTAAATGTCGCGCTAAGCGCTGATCACCTCCTGCATCCACCGCGATATTTCCTCCGCACGGGTCAGCACCATGATGTGCCCCCCGTCCTCCACGGCATGGTCCACCAGGAACCTCATGGGAATGACGTGGTCATTGGTGCCATGTATGCGCGCAACGCCACCCTTCCACCGTGTGCCTTTCCAGCGCAGCACGGCCTCCACGCCGCGACGGATCTTGGCCGCGGTCTCCTTCTTCGCCATGTCCCAGAGCAGTTGGTCCGAAATGCGGTCGCGTTGGCCCAGGAACCGTTTGATCGGCCAAGTGGCCCACATGGCGAAACTGCCGATCAAGCATGTGCCCCCCAGTAACTTCATCAAATGCACCTGCCTCGGCCACTCGTGCGGCCCGGTCCACGTAGAGATGAGGATGACCTTTTCGGGCTTGGTCAGCAGTGCAAGTTCCTGTGCCACCATGCCACCCAGGCTAACGCCTGCCAGCATGTGCGGCTTCGTTCCGTCCACCTCCGAACGCATTTCAGCGGCCAGTTCCTCCAACGTGCACCCTTTGGGAAAGGGCGGCCATTCGAGCATGACCAACTCATGGCCCGGCAGATTGATCCGCGAGAAGAGCCGCCTGTCGCAGCCCACGCCGGGGAGGAAGTAGACGGTCATTGGCCGATCAGTCGGGTAGGCTTGCAGCACCAGCCAATGGCTGGTGCTGCAAGCCTACCATGTTGGTTGTCATTCCGGGCCTGACCCGGAATCGCGTAAAGGTCCACCCCAATTCTCTTTCATTGCCTGCCGATAGTATCCTTTAGGTGGGTCAGCACGATCAAACCAACCGGAATAGTCCAATTCCGCGCTGAGATCCTTCCATTCAGGATTACTCTTAGCGATCAATTCATTCTTCCACGCTCGCTTCCAGTTCTTCAATTGCTTCTCTCGGGCAATGGCCATATCGATATCGTTGAACTCCTCCATGTGGACCATCTTCCATCATTGGTATCGCCATGTGAAGGCAACCTCGCACCTTCCCGTTCGGTGATCGAATACCCGTTGTTGGTGGTCATTGGTCACACCGGTGTACAATGCGGTGTTTCCCTTGTTCGTCATCATGTATACCCAGTACTGATGGATCTTCATTTGCATTCCCGCGATTCCGGCTCAAGGCCGGAATGACATCGCGGAAGGTAAGCAGGGCGGCCAAATGCGCCGCCCTGCTTACAGACTCACTCTATAAGACGATCAGAAGATCGAACGAATGCCAGTGCGTTCTCCATCAGGTCGTGCATCACCACATCCTCCTCCACGAAGGGAACTTGCTTCCGGAGAGAATCGTGCAACGCCTCGATCGCTTTGGAAGATCTCAACGGCTTCCGGAAATCCAAGGCCTGTGCAGCGGTGAAGAGTTCGATCGCGAGGATCCGTTCCACGTCTTCCGCCACCTGCCATGTTTTGATCGCGGCTGCGGCGCCCATGCTCACGTGGTCCTCTTGCCCGTTGCTACTGTCGATGGTGTCCACGCTATTGGGCATGCACCGCTGCTTGTTGGCGCTCACCAATGAAGCCGATGCGTACTGCGGGATCATGAAGCCGCTGTTCAGCCCGGGATGCGCCACTAAGAACGCCGGCAATCCGCGCTGGCCGTTGAGCAGTTTATAGGTGCGGCGCTCGCTGATGCTCCCGAATTCCGCGAGGGCGATGGCCAGAAAGTCCAATGCAAGCGCCAACGGTTGGCCGTGGAAATTGCCTGCGCTCACGATCAAGTCCTCGTCATCGAAGACGGTGGGGTTGTCCGTGACAGATTCCAGTTCGCGCTCTACCACGCGCTCCACGTAGGCGATGGCATCACGTGATGCACCATGGACCTGTGGGATACAGCGGAAGGAGTACGGGTCCTGCACGTGTTTCTTGGCGCGCTTCGCAATGGCGCTGCCTTTCAGCAGATCCCGGATATGCCCGGCCACCACGGCCTGTCCGGGATGCGGGCGCACCGCATGCACTGAGGCATGGAACGGCTCCGTGCGACCATCGAACGCATCGAGCGACATCGCAGCGATCACATCGGCGACGTGCGCCAGCCGGTTAGCCTTCAGCGTAAGCAGGGATGCGAACGCGCACATGAACTGCGTACCGTTCAGCAGCGCAAGGCCCTCCTTGGGGCCGAGTTCCAGCGGCTTCCAGCCCAATTGCTTCAACGCCTTCGCGGCTTTCATGCGCTTGCCCTTCAGGACCACTTCGCCTAAGCCGATCAACGGCAACGCCAGATGCGCCAAGGGCGCGAGATCGCCGGAAGCACCGAGCGAACCGCGTTCGTAGACCACCGGCAGCATGTCGGCATTGTACATGTCGATGTAGCGTTGCACCGTACCGATAGCTACGGCACTGTGACCGAAGGCCATGTTCTGCACCTTCAGCACCAGGATGGCGCGCACGATCTCCGCCGGAACGGGGTCGCCTGTGCCGCACGCATGGCTCATCACGAGATTTTTCTGGAGCTGTGCGAGCTTGTCCTTCGGAATGCTGGTATCGGCCAACGCACCGAAGCCCGTATTCACGCCGTAGATCGGGGCGTCGCTCTTTTTCAGGCGGTCGCGGAGGTAGGTGTGGCAGCGCTTCACGGCGGCGGTGGCGTCCTTGCTGAGCGCGATGGGGCTGCGGGATGATAGAATGTGGCCAAGCTCGGCGAGTTCGAGGCCGATGGTTCCTATTTGATGCGGCTTCATGGATGTTGGGATGGTCGACCTCATTGGTCGACGGTACAGGGGTAGCAACTATTCACCTTCTAATGCGATGATGCGCTGAAGCTCATGATGGAGGTCCGGTATCTCTTTCTGAAGAACGCCCCAAACGATATCGAGATCGATACCGAAGTAATGATGGATCAACACATCGCGCATGTCAGCCATGTCAGCCCATTCCACCTGCGGGTATTTGGAGCGGACCTCCGGAGGTAATTTCTTCACCGCCTCACCGATCACTTCCAGGCTGCGCACGATAGCTCGGCTGTTCGTAGGATCCTCCAACAGGGCAGCCCGATCGCGACCATCCTTAAGTTGCATGAGGTACTCACACTCGTGCGCGATGTGGCGCAAAAAATCAAGCAGCGAGGGGGACATACTGGACCTCTTCAAGAATGTACTTGCCGATGAAGCGATTGAGGGACCCGGGAGTGACCAGCTCCACCTTCCGGCCCAGAAGTGTTTCGAGGTATCGCGAAAGGCCCAAGAGGTTCTTCAGTGTTTTCCCCTCGGGGATGAACTCCACGAACAGGTCCACATCACTTTGTGGTGTTGCGGTATCGCGTGCGAAGGAGCCGAATACGCCCAATCTCAGCACACCGAAGACCTGGATAGCTGCCGAATTCCCCTGAAGGACCTCAAGTAGTTGTGCTCTATTCTCTACAGCGGACATGCAGCGAAGGTAGTGAGTGCCAACAGGCCAAGAAATCAGCCTCACACTATGAATCAACTATTCCATCAAGGTGTTCGGTTCACAATTGTCATATTTCATCGCGCTTGGGGCTGCGAACGTGCGGTAAACAATTCTGGTCGCAAGCGCTAAACTTGCGATAATTCCGACGCGCTTGGGTCAAACTCAAGTTCCTATTCGGACCTCCTCGAACTACATCCTGGTCCCGGTCATCTTGGCCATCATCTTCCCAGAAGCATACCGGGCAGATCTCATAACCTGCGCGCTCACTCAGTGTGAGATCACCACAACAAGGACAACGATACTTCGGCCGCATTGAGTTCGTGATCACAATCAGCCTATCGTGCTCAGCAATTCCTCAGCCTTCACTGCCTTCTGCTCGCCGCTCTTCATGTCCTTCACGGTCACGATGCCCTGCTTCATCTCGGTCTCGCCGATGATGGCCACGAAGGGGATACCTTTGTCATCGGCGTACTTGAATTGCTTGGCCATTTTCACCGCGTCGGGATAAAGCTCTGCCGCAATGCCGGCATCGCGCACTTGGCGCAGGAGTTTCAGGCAGTGCAGGGCTTCCGCCTCACCGAAGTTCGCGAAGAGCAGCTTGGTGCTTTCCCCCAGTTCCACAGGGAATTTTTCCGTCTCCAGCAGCACGTCGTAGATGCGGTCCGCGCCGAAGCTGATGCCTACGCCGCTCATGTCCTTCAGGCCGAAGATGCCGGTGAGGTCGTCGTAGCGGCCACCGCCGCAGATGCTGCCCGGCATGCTTCCTTCGTTGGCTTTCACCTCGAAGATGGCACCCGTGTAGTAGTCCAGACCGCGGGCAAGCGTAGGGTCGAATTCCAGCGTGGCGCTCTTCAGTGTTCCCACCGCATCGAAGACGGTAGACAAACTCTTCAGCCCTTCCTGCGCAATGGGTACGCTGCCTAGCCAATCATCGAGCTTCTTCCGTTGCTCCGGCCACGTGCCGCTAAGCCTGAAGAGCGGTGCGATGGTGGCCAGCGCGGTGTCCGTGATGCCCTTGCCACGCATCTCCTCCTCCACTTTCAGCTGACCGATCTTGTCCAGCTTGTCGATGGCCGTCACCATGTCCAAGACCTTCTCCGGTTGCCCGCTGATCTCGGCGATGGCACTGAGCACCTTGCGGTCATTGATCTTCACTGTCACCTGCATGTTCAGCGCCGTGAATACATCGTCGATCAATTGCACGAGTTCGATCTCGTTCAGCAAGCTCTTGCTGCCGATCACGTCCGCGTCACATTGGTAGAACTCGCGGTATCGGCCTTTCTGCGGGCGGTCAGCGCGCCAAACGGGTTGGATCTGATAGCGTTTGAAGGGGAAGGTGATCTCGTTCTGATGCTGCACCACGTAGCGCGCGAAGGGCACAGTGAGGTCGTAGCGCAGGGCTTTGTCGGATAGCTCGGTGGCCAGCTTTCCCGGATGTACCTCCTCTTCTTTCGTCAGCATCGTCTTCACTTCGGAAGACACCCCCTTCCATGCATCACCGCTGTTGAGTACTTTGAATATCAAGCGGTCGCCCTCCTCTCCGTACTTGCCGGTGAGGGTGCTGAGGTTTTCCATCGCGGGGGTCTCCAGTGGCAGGAATCCGTAGGTGCGGAAGACCTTTTCGATGGTGTTGAAGATATACTTGCGCCGGAGCATCTCCTGGGGGGAGAAGTCGCGGGTACCCTTGGGTGTGGAGGGCTTTTGTGCCATGGCCGCGAAGGTAGGGACGTCGGGTTGTTCACCACAGAGGCACCGAGGCACGGAGAAATGCGGTTTATACCACGAACCGTGCTCCGCCGAAGCGGCTACGCCCAGGCGATGGACACTAAGGACGCGAAGAGAACAGAGAAGGGATGCAGTGCCGACGGCAGCTAGGGAGCGAAGGATCCCATGAATGCAGACGGGTTCCCAGCTCAGAAGAACCACCTCCTTTCCCGCAACCGCAACATCGGCAGCTCGAAATAGCGGTAAAGCAAGGAAGCCAGCGCGACCACAACCATCCAAAAGACAACATACTTTACCACCGCGTCCGTAGCGCCTGTCGGCGGGAAGCGGCTGCGGATCACCTCGGCCACCAGCGCGAGGTTCACCAAGTACATGGAGTAGGAGATCTTGCTGATGTGCGTAACCACAGCGGCTGCGGGTCCCTTTACTTCGCGCAAAGAGTTGGCGGCGGGAAGCAGCAACATGGCCGCGAACGGAATGAGCGACCAACTCAGCACTTGGCGCAGGAAGACATCATTGAACGGACCGATCATTGCCAGCAGCAGAAATGCCACCGCACCAACAAGCAATGACGGGATCCGCAGTTTGTCCCAGATCACCCGGTAGTGGTAGCAGCTCCAAGCTGCTAGCAAGCCGTAGGCGATGCTGTCCAAGCGTGTCAGCACCACTTTGCCGATCACGATGGATCCCCAGAACGCATCGAGGTCCGGGTCCATGCGTTGCAGGCGCAGAAGCGGCGGCAACAAAAGCATCACCAGGGTCACTGCCAGAAAGGACCACTTCGGGCGCATCGCCAACAGCAGAGCGACCATCATCAGCGGCGTTAGCAGGTAGAACCACTCTTCCACGGCAAGGCTCCATGATTCCCAGAAGAAACCGGTGAACGGCGTGTTGAAATTCTGGAGGAAGATCAGGAAGCGCCCATTGAACGAACTGAAGTCCCCGTTGATGAAATGCATGCGCACCATCACCACGTTCATGGCGAGGATGAGGTAGTATGCGGGCAGGGTGCGGAACCAGCGGCGTTTCCAGAAGCGGGCCAGGCGGCGCGGCGTGAAACCTTCCGGCCGGTGCATCTCCTTCAGCAGGATGGTGCCGATGAGGAAACCGCTGAGGACGAAGAAGAGATCCACGCCATCGATCACTTCCAACCAGCCGGGGCTTTCAATTCCCCCTAAGCCCAGCACGATGCCGCCGTGGCGCAGGACCACGAGCAGGATCGCCACCGCGCGGAAGAGGTCCAGGCCGAAGATCCGGCCCGATGGGGAGACATCGGTGGGTGGCATCAGCGCCAAGTAAGGCAATGGATCGATCACATCCCACAACCGGCAATGGACAACTCGATGACCGGCACGATGCATCGGCCTTTCCCGCAACGTTCTTTTGCCGGTCATGAGCCCTTACCTGCTGCTTGCCATCGTCCTCGGTTACTTCTTGGTGCTGTTGGGCATCGCGTGGTACACCTCGCGCGGCGCGGGGGAGCACAGCTTCTACAGTGGCGACCGCAAGAGCCTGTGGTACGTGGTGGCCTTCGGGATGATCGGCACCTCGCTCAGCGGCGTCACCTTCATCAGCGTGCCAGGCTATGTGGATGCCAAGGCTTGGACGTATTTCCAACTGGTGTTCGGCTTCGCGATCGGCTACTGGGTGGTGGCGGGCGTGCTGCTGCCGCTGTATTACCGGCTACAGCTCACCAGCATTTACGGCTACTTGCGCGAGCGCTTCGGCATGCAGAGCTACCGCACCGGGGCCTCGTTCTTCATCCTTAGCCGCCTGGCCGGTGCCACCATCCGGATCTTCGTGGTGCTGAACGTGATACAGCTTTTCGTGCTGGACGCCATGGGCGTGCCCTTTGAAGTGACGGCCTTCATTGTGATGGTGATGATCGTGCTCTACACTTTGAAAGGCGGCGTGAAGACCATCGTGTGGACGGACACCCTGCAGACCTTGTTCATGCTGGGCGCTTTGGTCGGCACGATCATCTACATCACGCAAAGCAGCGGTATGGGCGATTGGCTCCCGGAGCTGAAGGCGAACGGCAGCATGCGCATCCTCGACCTGGATTGGCGCAGCGATAGCTTCTTCCTGAAGCAGGTGCTGGCGGGCATCTTCATCACCATCGCCATGACGGGGCTGGACCAGGAGATGATGCAGAAGAACCTCAGCGTGTCCACCGTGGAAGGCTCGAAGAAGAACATGCGCGTGTTCAGCGTGATCCTGTTGGGGGCGAACCTGTTGTTCCTTCTGCTGGGTTCATTGCTCTACCTCTACATGCACCGCCAAGGCATAGCCATTCCGGGCCATTCGGACGATGTGTTCCCCACGCTCGCTTTGCAACATTTTCCACCGTGGCTGGGCCTGATGTTCATCATCGGCCTCATCAGCGCGCTCTTCCCCAGTGCCGATGGCGCCCTCACCGCGCTCACCGCCAGCACCTGCATCGACCTCATCGGCATCCGTGACCGGGGCTGGGACGAGGCCAAGCAGAAGCGCGTGCGCCAGCGCGTCCATCTCGGCATGGCGGTGCTCTTCCTGCTTTTCATCCTCTACTTCCACTGGTTGGCCACGCCCACGGTGATCAAGACGCTGTTCGACATTGCCGGCTTCACCTACGGGCCGTTGCTGGGCCTGTTCGCGTTCGGCATCTTCTTCAAAGGCGTGCCACAGGAACGCTGGGTGCCGTGGATGTGCATCGCGGCACCGATCATCACCTACTTCATCCGGATGTATTCACAGGAGCTCTTCTTCGGCTATAAGATGGGCTTCGAGGTGCTGCTCGTTGTGGCGGGATTGACGATGCTGGGCCTGTGGGGCGTGAGTTCGCGGAAGGTGGCAGTGTAAAGTTGTATGGGACGCCGAGGCGCGGAGGCGCCGAGAACTGTCGTTGGCGATCGGGGATCGGTGCCCGCTGCCGACTGCAATGCCGACTGGCCTCTGGTGATCAGATCCTGCATTTTTCATTCCCCCTCCCCCGGGCAACGGCCAACACCCTTCTTTCGTCACACATCCGCCCCCCCCGCTTCCGTATACTTGTACTAACCAACGATGATCGGGAAAAAGTCCGTGCTCCTCCTCCTTGGCGTGATCATCGCGTCTTTCCTCGCTTGCCGCAAGGACCCTCCCGAGGAACCCGTACCATCCACCCCGCCCACATCCCCGGTGGTCTTCAACTTGGACTCGGTGCCCTACGCCACGCTGTCCCACTACAATTTCTTCGAGGGCCCTTTGGCGGACATGCAGCCGGTGTACGGCGTACTGCCTTATGAGCTGATCACGCCGCTGTTCACCGACCATGTGCATAAGCTGCGCTACGTCTGGATGCCGGCGGGCAGCAAGGCCAGCTATGTTTCCGACGGTGAGTTGTTGGACTTTCCGGAGAGCGCGGTGCTGATCAAGCACTTCTACTACGACAATGTGCAGCCCGGGAACGAACGTCGCATCCTGGAGACCCGCCTGATGATCAAAAAAAACGGCGCTTGGATCTTCGCCGATTATGTGTGGAACGATGAACAGACTGAGGCGGTGTTCAACCTGAGCGGGTCCTATGTGCCACTTACGTGGAACGACGATGGAAGCCAACCGCACGACGAGATCTACCGGATCCCTTCCGAGGCGGAATGCTTCACCTGTCACAAGTACTATGACGAAGCCATCCCCATCGGGCCGAAGCCGGAAAGCTTGAATTCCACCATGGACTATTCGGGCGGCCCCATGAACCAGTTGGCCAAATGGGAGGCGGAGGGCTACCTGCAAAGCGGCTACCCCGGCAATATCGAGGCCGTGGCCAAATGGGACGACCCGAGCGAGACCGTGGAACGCCGCGTCCGCTCGTACTTGGACATGAACTGCGCGCATTGCCACTCCACAGGCCGCCACTGCGACTACAGGCCGGTACGCTTCGCTTGGAACGAGACGACCGATCCGGTGAACTTGGGTGTTTGCGTGCCGCCGGACGACCCCATCCAACCTTCACAGCAATACATTGTCTACGCCGGCAACAAGGCCCGATCGATGCTGTACTACCGGATGAGCTCCAATGAGGAGGCCGAACGCATGCCGTTGATGGGCCGCACGGTACGGCACGAAGAGGCCATCGCATTGATCGGTCAGTGGATCGACGCCATGCCGGACACCTGCCAATAAAACTACATTCACCGCTCCAAACCACCACCCGATGAAAAGAAGCATACTCCTCGCTGCGATCACAATGGCCGCATGGCAGGCCCAAGCACAGGGCACCTGTGCGACCGCCATACCCGCCGTGCTGGGCGATTACTATGTTTCGCAGGTCAATGGCCCGGAAGCCCCTACACCTGTGTGCAGTTCGGGAGGCGGCGGTGCCACGGCGGGCAGATGGTACAGTTATACCGCCACCATCGACACCTTCATCACGGTGACCACCGACCTGCCCCAGAACGCCGGCATCGATACGCGCGTCCAAGTGTACACCGGCAGTTGCGGCAACCTGAGCTGCTACGCGGGTGATGATGATTCCGGGTCGGGGAACCTGGCCGTCACCACCTTCCACGTCACGGTCGGCACCACCTATATCATCGCCTTTGACAATCGTTGGACGGACTCCGCCTTCAGCTTCCGGATCATGAAGACCGCCCCCGCACCCTCGATCAACGGCTTCTCCAGCAGTTCGTCAACACCACGGGATCCCTTGCCTACTGCATCGTGGACATGAACGGTGATGGGCTTGATGATGCCGTATCGGTGGACAACACCCACATCAACATCAATTTCCAGAACGCTGGCGGCGGCTTCACCAATACGATCCACACCACCACGTACGCGGACTACCAGCCTTCTTGGAGCATGTGCGCCGGTGACCTCGATGGCAATGGCTACAACGACCTGGTGTATGCCGGCAGCGGGCTCACCTTCATGCTGGCCAACGACGACGGCACCGGCTACACCGAGCTCTCCCAGCCCGAATACATCTTCTGCCAGCGGAGCAATCTGGTGGACATCAACAACGACGGCAACCTCGACGCTTTCAGCTGCCATGACGTAGCCCCCAACGTGTATTACATGAACAACGGCGACGGCACCTATACGTGGCACCAAGGAGGCTTAGGGGACACGCCCGACGGCGGCAACTACGGCAGCATCTGGATCGACTACAACAACGACGGCAACTTGGACATGTTCATCGCCAAGTGCCGGGGCGCGCAATCCCCCGCGAGCATCGATCAGCTATGGCGCAACAACGGCGATGGCACCTTCACCGACGTGGCCCCGCAGATGCAGTTCGGACGGCTATCAGCAGTCCTGGTCAAGTGCTTGGGGTGACTTCGACAACGACGGCGACATGGACGTGATGATCGGTGCCAGTTCCTTTTCCGGCGGGGGCCACATGCTGATGCGCAACGACGGCAGCACCTTCACCAACATCACGGCGGGATCCGGGTACGACCTCTTCAACGGCACCAGCATCGAGTTCATCACACGGGATTTCAACAACGACGGCTACCTCGACATCCTCGGCGGTGGCGCCCTGATGACGAACAACGGGAACATGACCTTTACCTACACGAACATCCCCGCCGGTAACGGCCCCACGGGCGACCTGAACAACGACGGCTTCATCGACATCCAGAACGGCAACTCCATCTGGTTGAACGACGGCAACGACAACAACTGGATCAAGATCATCACCACGGGCACGGTGAGCAACTTGAACGGTATCGGTGCACGCGTGGAGATCACCAGCGCCATGGGCACGCAGATCCGCGATGTGCGCAGCGGCGACGGCTTCCGCTACATGAGCAGCCTCAACACGCACTTCGGCATCGGCACGGACGATGCCATCTCGAACATCACCATACGCTGGCCGTCCGGCATCGTGAACACGGTCGCCGACCCACAGATCAACAGCACGATCACCGTGGTGGAAGACCCCGACAACAATGTGGCCACTGGAGTTGCGAGCGCACCGGCTGCTGAGTTGAGCCTCTTCCCCTCTCCGGCGATGAACACCCTGCACATTCGTTCCACCCGGAACATCAATGGTGACCACGTGGCCATCACGGACATGGCCGGAAAGGAAGTCGCTCGGCCGACGCTCGTCAACGGCACTGTCGATGTTTCCAACTTGAGCAGTGGCATCTACCTTTTGAAAATGGACGGCGCATCAGGCACCCTTACGGCCAAGTTCACGAAGGAATAACGCCAACACCCCGCTTCGGGAAGGGCCATCCGGATCGGGGTGGCCCTTCCCATTGGTCATACCCACGTTCCCAGTGCCCTCCCTGCTCCGATCAAGCCGCAAGGACACCAGTAGATATCCAGTAGCATGAGCAGGGGATTCGTTCGCGAGGATGATCAGGAGGAACCGGTGTTCATCCCACAACGTGCGCCCATCCCTGCCGGCATGGACAACTTGGTGACACCACGCGGCCTGAAGCTGTTGCGGGAAGAGCGAGCGCAATTGGAGCGGGAGCGTGCCGCGGTGGACACGCCTGAGGGGCCGGCGCGCCGACGGGAACTGGCCGAGATCAACGGCAGGCTGACTTTGCTGGAGGAACGTATCGCCAGCGCACGTGTAGCGGAACCCGATGAGCGCCCCGACGGCGAGGTCCGCTTCGGAAGTACCGTGATCTTCCGTATAACCCCCGGACCGCAGGAAGGAGTGGAACGGACCTTCACGCTAGTGGGCGTTGACGAGGCCCGGATCGCGGAAGGACTGATCGCCTTCACAGCACCGATCGCACAGGCCCTCTTGGGCCGAAAAGCTGGCGATACGGTGGAATTCAAGCTGGGGGACCGAGTACAGACATTGACCGTGCACGGCATCCGGTAGGCGTTTTCCGGCGGTTCGTCGAACTGCGGCTTGTGGGTGTTGTTGGCTCATTACCTTCAAGGCCCCTTTACCCTTATCCCAATAAAAATGGCACCCATCGTCACCCTTTTCCAAAAATCGGTTTTCCTGTTGGTGGTCCTGTTCTTCGCAGCGGCCCCCATCTCAGCCACGGCCCAGAACAAGTGTGCGGCCCATGCGGGTATCATCACCACGGACTTCGGTCCCCATTGCCTGCACAACGGTGAAGCCACGTTGACAGGGACACCGGACGGGAGCGCCGTGGTACCGGCGGGCTTCACCACCGTGTACATCCTTTCGCGCACCAACAGCCTCATCATCGAGCAGATGGGCCCGTCCCCGAATTTCGTCGTGAGTGCCGTGGACGTATGGCGCATCCATGCAATGGTTCTCGATCCCGCCACCCTTGATCTCTCCACGGTGCAGTTCGGCGTCACAAGCATTTATGATGTGCAGCCCGAGATCACGCAAGGCGGAGGTCCGATCTGCGCGAGCATCAGCATGACGGGTGCTGCCCTGAAAACAGCGGAATGTGAAGAACCCTGTTCGGCATTCGCTTCCGGCATGGCCATGGACTCCACCTTGGTATGCTTGGTGGGCGGGCAGGCCACGCTCACGGCCACGCCTTCCGGCCCGAGCAACGTGCCCGCCGGTTACGAAGTGCGCTATCTGCTCACCCGCACCAACGGCCTCATCATCGAGCAGCTGTCCACCACGTCCAGCTTCACTGTACACAGCACGGATGTGTGGCGCATCCACAACTTGGTGTACGATCCCGCCATCCTGGACCTCGGCACCATCACTTTCGGTGCGACCAGCGCGTACGACCTGCGATCCATGCTGCTGCAGGGCGGTGGCTCCATCTGCGCCAGTTTGGACATCAACGGGGCCTTCGTAAAGACCGGGGAATGCACGCCCAACTGCTTCGCGGAAGCGGGCGTGGTGAGCGCCGACCAAGCTGATGTGTGCCTGACGGAAGGGTCGGCCATGCTCAGCGCCACACCCGATGGCAACGCCACCGTTCCCGACGGTTACGAGCTTGTCTACTTGCTCACCCAGGAAAGCGGCATCCCGGTGATCCTCGCGCACGCCGGCACGCCTGAGTTCACCGTGCAGGCTCCGGGGCAATACGGCATTCATCCCTTCGTGTACGAATCCAGCGACCTTCGATCTCACCACGGTAGTGCCGGGCGAGACGACCCTACTGGACCTGAACGCCCAGTTGCAGCAAGGCGGCGGAGGCATCTGCGCCAGCTTGGACCTGGACGGTGCGGATTTCCAAGTGGTGGACTGTTCGCCGACCTGCATAGCAGACGCGGGATCCATGAGCTCAGAGACCGAAGTGCCCTGCCTAGGGGTCGGAAGCGCCATGATCAGTGCCATCTCCAACGGCGACACGCTGGTGCCACCCGGCTTTGTGATGGGCTATTGGCTCACACAGGGTTCCGGACTGGTCCTGTTGGAACTGGGCACCGAGCCTGTCTTCACCGTATCTGATACCGGCTTCTATCATATCCATGCGTTCGTCTATGATCCCTCCACGTGGGATCTCTCCATGGTCCAACTTGGCGAGACCACCGGCTATGAACTGAACCTTACGCTGACCCAGGCGGGAGGCTCCATTTGTGCGAGCTTCGACTTACTGGGGGCCACCATTCATGTGAAGGCATGCCCACCTTCATGCACGGCCGGCATCGACGCCTACATCAGCATCTGCTCGAACGATCAGGCCATCCTCCTGTTCAACGCCCTTGGTGGCGATCCTTGTCCGGGCGGTATGTGGACCACCCCGGACGGGAACGCGTTCAGCGGGTTCTTCAACCCGGCGATCAACCCTTCTGGGACCTACACCTATACAGTGGACAACCCGTTCAGCGCACCCTCCGTGGCCACGGTGACCGTGAACGTGGTGACGGCAGCAAATGCCGGTGTCTCCACCTCACTCGTGCTTTGCGCCACGGATGGCATCATCGACCTCCATGATGCACTGGGCGGCGCCACCGATCCCTCTGGAACTTGGATGACGGGATTAGCGCCGTTCAACGGGCAGTTCGATCCTGCGACCATGAGCTCAGGCGTCTACACGTACACGGTCGCTGGAACCCCGCCCTGCATGGATGCCACAGCGAGTGTGACGATATTGGTCATCCCTCCACCAAACGCCGGCACGGACGGTGAGGTCACCGCGTGCATTGATGGACCTCCCGTGCTTCTCTTCCCTGCTTTGAACGGATCCCCTGACCCCGGTGGTAGCTGGAGCGGGCCCAGCGAGGTGGAGAATGGCGTGTTCAACCCGGCGACCATGGAAGCGGGGATCTATATCTACACGGTGCTCGGAATTGCACCCTGTGCCTCCGCCAGTGCCGTGGTGATGGTGAACGTGTTGGAATGCCCGAATGAATTCCCTGCGGCCCGCAACGGGAACGACTTGGAGGCGGCCACCACCGCAGTGGATGAAGATCCGGCAGGGCAGCCCATCGGGATCTGGCCGAACCCGGCCACGGATGCGGTCAACGTGGTACTTCCCTTCCCCGCTTCAAGGATCGACCGGCTGGAGTTGATCGATGCCACGGGCCGTATCGTACAAGCTGCAACTACCGCGTCCTCAGTGAACAGACTCACGCTCGACGTGAGCACGCTCGGGCCCGGAACGTGGACGTTGCGCGTCACCGCAGCGGATCGGGTCAGTATTGGGCGGTTCGTCCGAGATGCGCGGTGATCACAATGCGGGCGAAGCGCTATCGGCCCCGCTGGACCACCTATCGGTACATGGACGGTTTAAACGTCGTGCTTTACGTTTTCCGTAGTATCCGTTGCGCCTGTCGCGGTTGAACTTGGACGTTAGCCGTGGTGGATCCCCCGGAAGCGCTACCTTTGTGCGGGGCAAGTCTTGTACGTCCAGCTCCTGCTGAATCCCCCAGGGCCGGAAGGCAGCAAGGGTAGGCGGTCGTAGCGGAGCGATATGAGGAGCTTGCCCCACTTTTTTGCCCCCCACTGATGTCCACCACTTCGAAGGTCGTACTGGTCACCGGCGGTTCCAGCGGCATCGGCAAGGCCATTTGCACACGGTTGGCCGCACAAGGGCACACGGTCTTTGGTACTACGCGTAAGGTGGGTACACAGCCCAAAGGTTATCGTCTCATCACCATGGACCTGGTGGATGATGCCTCTGTGAAGCACGCCGTTGACGAGGTGATCACAGCGGCGCACCGCGTTGATGTGGTGGTGAACAACGCCGGTCTGGGCATCCAAGGCGCCACGGAGGACCTCCTGCCCGAGCAGGTCATGGCACTCTTCGATGCCAACCTCCTCGGCGCGCACCGCGTTTGCCGCGCGGTACTGCCGCACATGCGGGCCAATGGTTCGGGACTGATCGTGAACATTACCAGCCTCGCTGCCAACTTCGGCTTGCCGTACCGCGGTTTCTACAGCGCCAGCAAGGCCGCACTGGAGCGCTACACGGAAACGTTGAGCATGGAGGTGAAGCCTTTCGGCATCCATGTGGTGAGCTTGCAACCCGGCGAGTACAAGACCAATATCGGCGCCAACCGCATCCGACCCGCCGTGATCAGCAAAGCATACAAGGACGGTTATGAACGCGCCATGGAATTGCTCGGCGGTAGCTTGCACTATAGCCACGACCCCGATGAAGTGGCGGTACTGGTGCAAAAGATCGATGGGTGCGGCCCGGCCTAAGACCGTCTATTACGCCGCGCATGGTCTGCAGCGTTCCGCGGTGCTGTTGAAGAAACTTTTGCCGGGCAGGCTGTTCCAGCGGCTGATGATGAGGGAGTACCGCTGAGGCGCGGGCAAGGATAGGAATGTGCGCCTGTAGTACGATCTGGTGCCATTGAACGTGACCGGTGTTTTTACCTTGTGTTCCCAAATCCAAGAACCATGAGAACAATTACTCCTGCCCTGCTCTTTCTTTTGGTCGTCGGTTCCGCGCAAGCGCAATGGACCACCGATGTTTCGTTGAACACTACCGTACGCGCGGCTCAGGTGATCGACATATCCTCGCACTTGGTAGCGGACGGACCGGACGGCAGCACCTACGTGAGCTGGTTCGAGAACGGCAGCGGCAACTACCAGCTGCGTATGCAGCGGTTGGATGCCGACGGGATGCGGATGTGGCCAGATGCCGGCTTGATCGTCAGCGCCTTCCCCCAGAACAGTGCGATCTTCCGCTATGACCTGAAGAGTGACCGCTTCGGCAATGCGATCGTGGCTTTCCAGGACGAACGCACGGGGGCCTTGGATATCGTGGCCTACCTGATCAGCCCGGATGCTGACTTCCTTTGGGGTCCGGACGGAGTTCAATTGCCCACCGATGGCAGCACCGGACTTAGCCCCACCGTGGCTGGCTTACGCAGCGGGAACACGGTGATCGCATGGAACACCAACGATACGCCTGGGCGGATCGCCTTCCAATTGCTCGACCCCGAAGGCAACTTATTGCTGTCGCCCGCAAGTGAGATCTCCGCGGCCACCAGAGTATCGCGACCCGTGCCGGTGGCCACCACGGATGGGGGCTTCATCCTGCAATACGAGCTCGAAGGAGGCGATTTCCTGGCCCCGGCCACCATGTATGCACTGCGCTACGACGAGTTCGGGCTGGAGGTTTGGCACGATCCGGTGCGCGTTTCCATAAAGACCATTGCCGGCTTCTACTTCCCCCGACCGGCACCGGACGGCCAGGACGGCTTCTACTTGGCCTTCAACACGGGGAATCCGAACAATCCCGGCATCAGCGACGTGTACATGCAACGGGTGCGTTCGGATGGTTCAACGTGGTCCCTTGAAGGCACCCGCTTGGACAACAGCGATAACGTGCAGAAATTCACTGCGGGCAAAGGCTTTGCCTGGATCAACGACGACGACGGACTGATGGTCCCCTTGCAAGTGACGGACATCGCTCAAGGCCAATCGGCCGTGGCCGTGCAACGCGTGGATACCGCGGGAACCTTGCCGCTCGGCCCGTCAGTACCACCAACCATTTTCACCGGCAGCTATACCTGGCCGGTCGACATTGCCTCCACCCTTGATGGTGCGCTCATCATCCAAAGCACCACGGCCGTCAATTCGGACCTGCTCAAGGCCAAGCGTGTGGACCTTTCCGGTGCAGCGGTATGGTCGCCGGCCGTGCAGGATGTTTCCACTGCCAACAGCACCAAGGGCGATGTTGTTGTGACCAGCGTTAGAGAAGATCAGGCAGTTGTTGTCTGGGACGACGATCGCTCCCTGAACGGCGTGTATGCCCAGAACATCACGGAACTGACCACCGGTATGGCATCCTCGGCCATGAGCAGCACGGATCTCCGTTTGGAGCAAAATCCTACGGACAACCCGATCTTGTTGCTGGATAAGGAATCCCGCGATGCGGACCACTTGGATGTGTTCGATGCCCAAGGCCGGAAGGTCTACACCTCCACACTTCTTTCCACGGATCGCATCGCACTTCCGCTGAGAGGGCTGAACCCGGGCATTTACATCATCCGCGTAACCGGGAACGGGCGAGTGGGCATTGTGCGCTGGATGAAGTAGGTCACGGACATCCAATACCCTGTTGCGGTCCGCCCTCGGCGGATGATGATCGCGCCTGGCGGCGCTGAAGTCTTTCGGAACCACGGATGGACACGGATCCACACGGATGGATACCTGCTGGAATCCGTGTTTATCCGTGTACATCCGTGGTTCAAATGCTGAGGGCGTTACGCCCAATGGGCGTTCGACCTCCCGTTTCCATTGGCCCCGTTGTCGCATGATGGTGAGGGATGGATACGTTTGCCCTGATTTCGCCCATGGCCGCGCGACGCGCTGGCTTACCTTTGCCGAAGTGTCCGTTACAACCATGTGCGGGTACTCTTTGCATGAAATTCTTCATCGATACCGCCAGCCTCGCACAGATCAAAGAAGCCCAGGACCTCGGCATCCTCGACGGCGTCACCACCAATCCTTCGCTGATGGCCAAGGAGGGCATCACCGGCACCGACCGGGTGATGAAGCACTACGTGGACATCTGCAACATCGTGGACGGCGACGTGAGCGCCGAGGTGATCGCCACCGACTATGACGGTATGGTGCGTGAGGGCGAGGACCTTGCGGCGCTGCATCCGAACATCACGGTGCAAGCTGCCCATGACCCGCAACGGCGTGAAGGCGATCAAGCATTTCTGCGGACAAGGGCATCCGAAGACCAACTGCACGCTGGTGTTCAGTGCTGGACAGGCGCTGCTTGCGGCAAAGGCCGGGGCCACCTACGTCTCGCCCTTCATCGGCCGCTTGGACGACATCAGCACGGACGGTGTGCAGCTGATCGAGCAGATCCGGACCATCTATGACAACTACGGCTTCAACACGCAGATCCTGGCCGCGAGCATCCGCCACCCCATGCACATCATCCAGTGCGCGGAGGTGGGCGCGGACGTGGCCACTTGCCCGCTGAGCGCCATTCTCGCCTTGTTCGATCACCCGCTTACCACCATCGGGCTGGAGAAATTCCTCGCGGACCACAAGAAGGCCGCACAGCAGCAGGTCGCGGCGAAGTAGGATGTTACTGGACGATCCATCCGAAGAACCCGGAACCCCGGAAGATCGCAGATGTGGTGCAGCGGCTGAACAACGGCGCCGTGGTGGTCTGTCCCACGGACACGGTGTACGCCTTCGTTTGCAGCGCACACCAGCCCCGGGCCATCGAGGCCATCGCCCGCTTGAAAGGGACGAAAGCACACAAAACGGACCTGTCCTTGATCTGCAAGGACCTGAGCCAACTGAGCACCTATGCCCGTGCGATCGACACACCGGGTTTCCGCCTGATGAAAAAGGCGCTGCCCGGCCCCTACACCTTCATCGTTCCGGCCAGCAGTGAGATCCCACGCCTTTTCAAGAACAATAAGCGCACCGTGGGCATCCGCGTGCCGGCTCATCCTATCCCCTTGGCTCTTGTGGAAGGTCTGGGCCATGCGTTGGTGGTGACCAGCGTGCATGACGACGATGAAATGCTGGAGCACACCACGGACCCGGAACTGATCGAAAAGCGCATCGGCAAGCAGGTGGAACTGGTGATCGACGGCGGCATCTGTGGCATGGAAGGTTCCACAGTGATCGATCTCACCGGCGGGGAACCCGAGGTGCTGCGCGAGGGAAAGGGCTCGTTGGAAGGACTTTTCTGAGGATCCACGGCCTTCACCAGCTCATGCCCCGGCACTCCTCAGTTTCCTCCACGCATTGGGTAGGTGAGCGATGAGATCGCTGGGCAGCATACCGTCCATGCCGAGCTCCTGTGCCGCGTGATCACCTGCAAGTCCATGTGCATGAACGCCGACGAGCGCGGCTGAAAGGGGATCCAACCCTTGTGCGCGCAGGCTTGTGATGATACCTGTGAGCGCATCGCCACTTCCCCCTTTTGCCATACCGGGATTGCCAGTAGCATTGAAGAAGATCCTCCCATCCGGCGAGCAGATGGCGGTGTATGCGCCTTTCAGCACCACCACCGACTGCAAGCGTTGGGCGAGTTCCTTCGCTTTCATCAAGCGCTCATGATCGTTCGCGGCTTTCCCGGCCAACCGTTCGAATTCCTTGGGATGCGGGGTAAGGATGCTGCCAGCAGGAAGGAAGGCGAGCCAGGTCTTGTTCTCCGAGAGGATATTGAGCGCATCGGCATCCAGCACCAGCGGCGCGGGCGCCTCTTGGATGAGCAGCTTGAGCATGCGTGCCGTCCCTTCGGCCGTGCCGATCCCTGGGCCCACACCGATGGCTGTGGCTTTGGTGAAGTCCGGCAAAGAGGACAAGTGTGCATTTCCCTGGTCCGAGGACACCATCACCTCCGGAATGGCAATATGGACCACGATTTCCTCCCCGGCAGGAACATGCACGGTGAGCAGCCCGCAGCCCGAGCGCAAGCATGCCTTGGCGGCCAAGATCGCAGCGCCCATCTTTCCCTTACTTCCAGCGAGGATCCAAGCGTGCCCATGATCGCCCTTGTGCGAAAAGCGCTTGCGTTCGGGCAGCATGGCAGCGATCTCAGCAGCCTCCAGCATAACCGCCTCGGGCTCAAGTCCAGCGATAAAATTCCTATCCAGACCGATCGGGATCACTTCCCAGTCCCCGGCAAAGCGCGCATTATCTGCCAGCAACAAGGACAGCTTCGGCAGCTCCAAAGTAAAAGTCCGGTCCGCCTGTACGATGGCATCCGGGTCGTTATCCGTATTGTTCTCGGTGAACATGCCTGACGGCATATCAATGGCCAGCACTTCATTATGCCCCGCGTTCAGGGCCATGACCCATTCTTTCAGCCAGCCGGTGATAGGGCGTTGCAGGCCGGTACCGAAGAGGGCGTCGATCACCAAGGTATCCGGCGTGAAGGGGGGCAGCTCCTTTCCTTCCTCTAGGAGGACCACGGATATTCCGGCCTCTTGTGCTCGCCGCAGGTTCACCTCGAGATCCGGACTGCCCTCTGCTTTGTACCGTGGGACCAGCACCCGGACGGGCTGGGCGGCCATGTGCAGGATGCGGGCCATGGCCACCCCATCTCCACCGTTGTTGCCCATGCCGGCCAGCACCACTATGGGCACATCATACGGCAGGGTCTCCATCAGCCTGTTGGCGCAGGCCAAAGCGGCGCGCTCCATCAAATTGATGGATGAGATCGGCTCGTTGGCGATGGTGTGCGCATCGGCCAGCCGTAGCTGATCTGCGGAAAGCAAGGGGATCATGGAGCAAAGGTATCCGCCCTTCATCTTGTTGCCAGGCACCTTCCCAATGGACCCGAATGGACGTGGATGGACACGTCCATCCACGTCCATTTTGAGGTCCATTCACCGCCCAGTCATTAGCAGAAAGCAAATAGCCCGGCCACAAAGCGGTTAGGCTATTTACGAGAAAGCCCCCGTTTCCGGGGGCTTTCAGGACCAAAGCGAGAAATTCTCTTACTGGAAGTAGAAGTTGATGCCGAGCATGGTAGCACCGCTAACACCCGTGTCAATTCTGAAATCGCTCTGCTTCGTACCACCGTCAACCGACGTTGAAGTCACAGAGTTATTCACAAAGCGCTCCGAAGTGGTGGAGGAGTGGCCCGTGCTGCTCATCGCGAGGCCCCAAGTGTACTCTCCGCTGAGGGAGATCTTGGGAGCGCAGAACCACTCGATCCCGGCAAAAGCATTCAAGCCGATACGGAAGGTACCGCCGTTCTTTACCTCGGTCACGCCTGCTCCCTGACCAAACGTATTGGTTGCGGTCGGGTTGGTACTGGTGAGGCTATTGCCATATTCATAGGTGGTCTTCCCGCTGCCGAAGCCCACATTGAACATGGCACCGTACACACCCACAACGCGGGTACTGCCCACGCGCTTCTCCATACCAACGCCCAAGTCGATGTTCATGTAGCCGATCTTTTCCACGTCATCCACCTGTGCTTGAGGAGTGCTGGTGGAAGTCACGTCATCCACCAATACGGTGTTCTTGTGGCTTCCAAAGCCGATGCGAACTTGGCCGCGGTATGCGGTGTTGGCATCGATGAGCTTCTTTCCACGGATGACCATGTCATCGCTTAGGAAAGTGAGGCCGCTGCCGATATCGTTGTTCGTTTTACCGTTGAACAGGTTGCCGGCATAGTTCAACAAGGGGTTCGCGCTCGAACGTGAGGCCCCAGTCGCCGTCTTGTGACAGCCAGTTCTCGCCACGGTTGCTGGTGATCTCACCCGTCTGGGCGGAAACAGCCGTTACGGCAAAGAGTGCTGCGGTGAAAAGTACAGTCTTCTTCATGACGTTTTGGTTTTTCGTGTGCTTTGGTTAGTGGTTCGTTCTGCTTGGTCGGTCAAATCTATCCGACCGGGGGCGCAAACTTATAAACATCCGGAGGACATATCAACCATTTTTTGTTGATAGTCGATTTCCTGCTGCTTTTCGTCGATGCTCCCGGGTGGATGGTTTTATCGATTTCGGGGGCGAATGTAGCACAGTCCGTGAAATCACGTAGTCACCCCTTCACTTTGTTTTCCACCATGGGTACAAAACTGAATGCGCCGTGCTCCGTACGCACCTCTCCTTCTGCCGTCCGCACGAGGCTGTACATGGCCTGTCCGCCTTCACCGCCCACGGGTATAACAAGGATACCGCCCTGCACCAATTGATCGATCAAGGCCTGCGGAACTTCCGGTGCTCCACAGGTAACGATCACCTTTTGGAAGGGCGCATGGACCGGGAGGCCCTTATATCCATCGCCATGCACCAATTGGGCACGGTACCCCATTTCCGCAAGGCGCTTCCTTAGTGGTGAGGTAAAGCGGCCGGTGCCGTTCAATACTGTAAACCTTGGCGCCGAGTTCACAGAGTATGGCCGTCTGGTAGCCGCAGCCGGTGCCGATCTCCAGCACCTTTTCCCCGGCCTTCACTTGCAACAGCTGGCTCTGGAACGCTACGGTGTATGGCTGTGAGATGGTCTGGCCGCAGCCGATGGGAAAGGCCTGGTCCACATAGGCGAAGCGTTCAAAGGCGCTGTCATCGATGAACTGGTGGCGGGGCACTTTGCCGATGGCGGCCAATACGCGGGCATCCGAAATGCCCTTTCGCTTCAGCTCTTCCACCAGCTTGCGGCGCATGCCTTGGTGGCGGAAATCATCAGGTCGCATGGTTCGGCGGCAAAGCTATGCCGTTGGCTTGATCGGTCAGAACAGGGGGAGGTAAGAGAGGTGAAGAGAGGCCATCTACGCGATCTCGTCATCGTTAGTGGCCTGCGATCATCAATTTGAGCGGTAGCCTACCGACAATACTTACCACATACGCGCCTAGCGGAAGCATCCTTACATCCATTTCCGTTGCAAAAGGGAGTACGGACACCGTCCGGCCTTCCATGGAGAGAAAGCGGACCGGTGTACCGTCCTTGGTGCCAGATCCAGTGATGCGGACCTTGTCAGTGGCCGGGTTGGGGGCGATCGTGAAGAGATCAGCACTGTGCTCCGCCACGTCATCGCCGGCGCAGGATGTATCGCAGAGGCCCCGGTGGGACAATTCGCACAAGAGCACCCCGTAGGCATACTTGTCCGTACCGCTGCCGGACCAGGTACGTAGCCCCAAGGTTCTCAGGTATTCAAGGAAGACCGGATCGTTGATGCCGTAATAGGTGCCGAGGGTGTCCACCGTGGCGCTGTCCCAGTCAGTGAGCATGAACCAGCCCATGTACGGGATGCGGTCCGCGAAGATGTCCCATGCGTCCATGGCGTTGCTCACAAAGGCGGCCTGCATGATGGCATTGCTACCGCAGGTCGTGCTGCTCGGGTAGCCGATCTCCGTAAGGCGGATAGGCTGCGGGCCTGGCTGCATATCGAGCAGCAAGTCCAGATCGAAGTACACGGCCGAGGGGTCCTTCACCGTGAAATCGTTCTGGATGCCATAGTAGGTGGCTGAAATGTGGTCGCTATGGGCGTTGGCGGTCTGGCACAACAAGGATCGCCCCGGATCGGTAAGACCGGCCCAGGTGAACGTGGTCCCCACGCTGAGCGTATCCGTATGGTCAGTCCGGTACAGGGTCTTGGCATACGGTACCATCACCTGCATGAGGTTGCCGAACTGCGCGTACTTCAACGCATCCATGCCCCAGAGCGCATCGCTCTCGTTGCTGATGTTGAGCGTGGCCACATGTACGTCCGGTAGGTGGGCGAACACGGTGTCGAGCGTTCGTTGCATATCACGGACCGAGCGGGGATCATCGAGCGGTACGCCCATCAGCTCGGCGGGTAGCTGTTCCACCACGGTGTTCACCGGTCCGATCTGCAGGTCCAGCTTTACCCCGATCGCGGCGAAGTAGAGGTTGATCAGGTCCAGCTCCTGGAGCACATCGGCATTCCAGGTGAGCGTATCCGGATGGAGCCGGTCCCAGCCGATGGAGATGAGGATGGTGGACATGCACGCGGCCTGTGCCTTGGCGACAGCGGCGGCGAGGTCGCCGTCCTGGGCGGTGGTGACCGCGAACCCGAACTCATGTCCGTTGGCCTGGGGCCGGGCAAATGCGCCAACGGCCAAAAAAATCGGCACGACTACCACGACAAGGTGCAGGAAGCGTTTCATGGCCTGAGGAAAAAGAATGGGTCCAACTCTAAAGGTAGCCGAATACCCGGACCCGAGGGTCGCCTTCGGCAGACCGCTGAGGCAACTGGTTCCATCAAGGTCTCACGCAGTGGACCATGATGCCAGGAGGAGCAGGCTTGCCTCCCCCATTTTGGCACCCCGCCGCTTCGGCTACTTTTGCGCGCCTAAATGGAAAGACCACTTCGTATCGGCGTGCTGGGAGCAGGCCACCTGGGCCGGATCCATGTGCAGCAACTGCGGGAACTGCCGGAGTTCGAGATCATGGGGGTGTACGACCCGCACGTGGAGAAAGTCGAGAAGGTGCAGAGCGAGTTCGGCGTGAGCTTGTTCGGGAGCATCCCGGAACTGATCGCAGCCTGCGATGTGGTGGATGTGGTGACCCCCACCTTGGCGCACCATGAGTGCGCCATGCAAGCGTTGGACGCTGGTAAGCACGTCTTCATCGAGAAACCGATCGCGCATACCTTGGAAGAGGCACGCCAGTTGGTAAGCCGGGCGGAAGCCACCGGCAGAAAGGTGCAGATCGGCCATGTGGAACGCTTCAACCCCGCATTCCTGGCTGCACAGGGAGCATTGAACGCGCCCATGTTCATCGAGACGCACAGGCTGGCCACCTTCGATCCGCGCGGCACCGATGTGAGCGTGGTACTGGACCTGATGATCCATGACCTGGACATCATCCTGCACGTGGTGGGCATGCCCGTGGTGGATGTACATGCCAGCGGCGTGCCCGTGGTGAGCGATACCCCGGACATCGCCAACGCACGCATCGCCTTCAGCAACGGCTGCGTGGCCAACCTCACCGCGAGCCGGATCAGCCTGAAGAAAATGCGGAAGAGCCGCTTTTTCCAGAAGGATGCCTACATCTCCGTGGACATGCTGACCAAGGAGACCGAGATCATGCGCATGCGGACGGTGGAAACACCTGACCCCTTCGCTGTGACCCTCGATCTGGGCCCGGGAAAAGGACACCGGGAGATCTCCTTCGAGAAGCCGGAGATCCCCGCCACCAATGCGATCCGTGAAGAATTGCGCTCTTTCGGGGAGGCGATCCAGGCGGACCGCCGCCCTGAAGTGCCCGCCACCGATGGCCTGGCCGCGCTGGAACTGGCGCACCGCGTTTTGGACGCCATGGAGATCCGGACCGTCTGACCCGCCATACTGATCCGCCGTCCACACCGTTACCCGCACAGGAATACAACATGACCCGCGCCTTGCCGATCGCCGGCCTCTGCATCTTGATGTTCGCCGCTTGTAAAAAGGACGGCGCGGTGCCCGCATACGTGAGGACCAACACGCCCACCGTTGTGGACGCCAGCGGACGGGGCGTCTCATCGAAGATCACCGATCTTTGGGTCTATGTGAACGACCAGCCCGTCGGGTGTTTGGGAACCCGGCAAGCAGATCCCGATGATCGCCGCCGGTGACGCCAACGTGAAACTGATCGCCGGCGTGCGCAAGGACGGCCTCACGGACGCCCGCATCCAGTATCCTTTCTATGCCACTTGGCAACAGCAGGTGCAATTGGTGCCGGAGCAAACGGTGGAGATCGCTCCGCAGGTTCATTACTACGACAACCTCAATTATTGGCTCGTGGACTTTGAGATCGGCCAGCGTTTCGATACCGTACACGCGAGCACGGCCACCATTGAACTGGTCGCTTCGGACAGCACCTTGATCGGGCAGGGCATCCAGAACGGGCGCATCACATTGGTCCCGGACCATTCACTCTACAGGGGCGTCAGCAGCGATGCGTTCTCCAACATCGGCAGCACCGCCTTCCTGGAGATGGACTACCGAAGCGACACCCGGCTGCTCGTGGGCGTGTACTACACCTATGCCGGGTCGGAGGTCTTCGCGCCTTATGTCTATGCGCTGCCGACCAAACGGGCGGATGGGAGCATGCCTTGGAACAAGATCTACATTGACCTCGCCGCGCCGTGGAACGTCCCGGGAGCCTTGGACAAACGCATTTACCTCCGGGCGGAGCTGGAGAATGGCGCCACCGCGGGGGTCATTGAGATGGACAATATCAAGCTGGTCCGGCCCTGAAGATGAACAGGCGGTCGCAGACGATGCTCTATGTGGCGGCCGACCTGGTCGCAACAGCGCTCGCTTGGACGCTTTTCTTCCTCTTCCGGAAGATGTACTTGGAACCGCTGAAGTTCCACTATCAGGTGCCCGTGGAACTGGACCAACGCTATTGGCTGGGTCTGGCCGTGGTGCCGATCTTCTGGGTGCTGCTTTTCGTAATGATCGGCGGTTACTCGGACATCTTCCGGCGGTTCCGCACCAAAGAACTGGGACAGACCCTGCTGATCAGTTTCATCGGCTCCATGGTGATCTTCTTCGCCCTCTTGCTGGACGACACCATCGCCGGCCCGGCGTACTACTACCGCTCGTTCGGCGCCTTGTTCGTGCCTCCACTTCGGGCTGCTCTTCCTCTTCCGCTTCCTGCTCACCAGCCGCACGGTGAGCCGGGTTCACGACCGCCGGATCGGCTTCAACACCCTGCTGATCGGTGGCAACGAGCGGGCCATAGCGATCTATCAGGAGATCGAGGGCCTGCCGAAATCGCCCGGCAACCGTTTCGTGGGCTTCGTGAACGTGAACGGCGGCGACCAGCAGCTTGGCGGAGATCGGGCTGCCGCGCTTGGGCAAATGGGATGAGCTGCGCGACCTTGATCCCGGAGCACGGTGTCGAGGAAGCGATCATCGCCGTGGAAAGCAGCGAGCACGCCCACATCAGCAAGATCCTCAACGAGCTGGACGGCACGGCGGTGCGGATCAAGATCATCCCGGACATGTACGACATCCTCTCGGGCTCGGTGAAGATGACCAGCATCTTCGGCGCGCCGCTGATCGAGGTGAACCCGCAGATCATGCCGGCGTGGCAGTTCGCTTTGAAACGGATAATGGACGTGACCGTCAGCGCTGTTGCACTGATCGTTCTGTTCCCCGTTCTCTTGGTCATCGCCTTGCTGGTGAAGCTCGGTCCTCCCGGGTCCGGTCTTCTTTCGGCAGGAACGAATCGGGCTGTACGGAAGCCCTTCCGGATCATCAAATTCCGCAGCATGGTGTGCGATGCGGAGCACGAACGGGCCGCAGCTCAGCAGCACATCCGATCCGCGCATCACCGCGATCGGGCGCTTCCTGCGTCGCACACGCATGGATGAACTTCCCCAGTTCTGGAACGTGATCAAAGGTGAAATGAGCCTCGTGGGGCCACGTCCGGAGCGGCAGCACTTCATCGATGCCATCACCGAAGGTGGCACCGCACTACCGCCACCTGCACAAAGTGCGGCCGGGCCTTACCAGCTGGGGCCAGGTGAAGTTCGGCTATGCCGAGAACGTGGACCAGATGGTGCGCCGCCTGAAGTACGACATCCTCTACATCGAGAACATGAGCCTCGCGGTGGACCTGAAGATCCTGGCCTATACCGTGATCATCATTTTGAAAGGCGACGGCAAATGACGCGCATGCAGGGGTGTACGGGCGATGCATGGATCGCCCATACGCCCCTACATTCGCCACATGAAAATTTCCGTCATCGGCGCGGGCCAAATGGGCAACGGTATCGCGCACGTGTTCGCCCAAGGCGGCCACGACGTGGTCCTTATCGACATCGCACAGGCCAGCTTGGACAAAGCCCTGGCCACCATCGGCAAGAACATGGGCCGGCAAGTGGAGAAGGGCAAACTGGCCGAGGCCGACAAGCAGGCCGCGCTGGCACGCATTGCCACCAGCACCGATCACTGCGAAAGGCGTGAAGAACGCCGAGCTCGTGGTGGAGGCCGCCACGGAGAACGTGGACCTGAAACTGAAGATCTTCAAGGACATCGATGCGCATGCGCCCAAGGGCTGCATCCTCGCCACCAACACCAGCAGCATCAGTATCTCCAAGATCGCGGCAGTGACGGGGCGGCCCGCGCAAGTCATCGGCATGCACTTCATGAACCCGGTTCCGGTGATGAAACTCGTGGAGGTGATCCGTGGCTACAACACCAGCGACGCGGTGACCAAGACGGTGATGGAGCTGAGCCGCGCCATCGGCAAGGAGCCGGTGGAGGTGCGCGACTACGCGGGCTTCGTGGCGAACCGCATTCTGATGCCGATGATCAACGAGGCCATCGAAACGCTCTTCCAAGGCGTGGGTGGCGTGGCGGAGATCGACACGGTGATGAAGCTCGGCATGGCACACCCCATGGGGCCACTACAGCTGGCAGACTTCATCGGCTTGGACACCTGCCTAGCGATCATGCGCGTGCTGCACGACGGCTTCGGCCAGCCGAAATACGCGCCCTGCCCCCTGCTGGTGCAGATGGTGACGGCCGGTAAGCTCGGCGTGAAAAGCGGCGAGGGCTTCTACACGTACACGCCCGGCAGCAAGGATCTGGTGGTGGCACCAGCGTTCGCTTCCTGAACATGGGCCGCGTGCGCCTTGCACCCGCCGTTGCCGCGATCGCGCTGCTTGCGACTTGCGGCCAGCCCGAGGAGTCCACTTCCCGCTACAACATCGACGCCAACGCCCAGGGTGAACCAGAGGTGGAGACCCACTGCTACCTGCGGGTCACCAAAGGAGCGCCCAGCGTCGAGGACGGCCTCACCATCCACGGCACTGTTGATTCGCTCTACATCCGGCTGGACATCCTCGGCGAACTGGCCAATGGCGTGTACAACAGGCTGTCGGAGGAAAAGGACCACATGACCGGCTCTTTCCAAGGCTCCATCGACGATGATCTGGTCACCGCTGTATTCACCTACACCTCGGAAGGGATGACCGGAAAACAGGAATTGCTCTTCAAGGTGGAGGATGGCCAATTGCGCGTGGCCACCGGCGCCATGGCCACATCCGAGGGAGTGACCCTGTTCAAGGACAAGTCGCAGGTGACGTATGGGGAACCCGTTCAGGAGGTGGATTGCAAGTAGATCAAGAGGAGCCGCTGAGGCGCAGAGAATGCAGATGGTGACTGCTGCCCACTGCCAACAGCCGCTGCCAACTGACCCTCTGTGCTCTCTGTGCCTCTGTGGTGAAGTTCAGCTTTCAAATTCCCAGCTTCAAAAGCTCGACCTTTCGCCCATGAAGATGCGCACCAACACGCTGTTAGGCACGGCGGCGATCCCGAACAACGGAGGCACGTTGCGCTTCTACCAGCGCGGCGATGATTTCGCCATTGAGGTAGTGGGCATCGACGGCGACCTGATGAACAGCGCGGTGCATGGCAGCGAGGAACTGCTTGCTGAAATGGCATTGAAGCGGCTGCCCTCTCCCCTGACGGCCCGCGTGCTGGTGGGCGGCTTGGGCATGGGCTTCACCCTGCGCGCGGCGCTGAAGCACACAGGGCCGAAGTCGCAGGTGGTGGTGGCGGAGCTGGTACCCGAGGTGATCGAATGGAACAAAGGGCCATTAGGCGAAAAAGCCGGAAACCCCATACAGGACCCACGTGCCTTGGTGCGCGAAGGGGATGTGGCGGCCATCATCCGCGAGCGCAAAGAAGCCTACGACACCATCCTTTTGGACACGGACAACGGCCCGGAGGGACTGACACAGAACGACAACCGCAAGATCTACAGCACCGCCGGCATCCGTGCCATTAATGACTGCCTGCGCCCCGGCGGCGTGCTGGCGGTATGGAGCACGCATCCGGACAAGCCTTTCTCACGACGCTTAGGCATGGGCGGCTTCCGCGTGGAAGAAGTGCAAGTGCCCGCCACGGGTACGAAGGGCACGCGGCATACGCTGTGGTTTGCGAAAAAGCTGCCGCCTGAGCGGAACGGGCCGCAGCGGCGCAGGTGATCTGCACAGCGGCGATCCGGTAGCCACCTTTCTTCATCCCGGTCCGCGCAAACAACTGCCACGACCGCCGCGTTAACAATACGTTAAGGTCCCGGTCAGGGAGGTCATGTCGTGGCCATACTTTGCACCTTACCCGTCCAACATGAGCAGCACTGAGGGGAATTTCGCCGCTGGAGCCTCCAACGAAAAAGGCCCACCCCTGCACGTGGGCCCGAACGCCCGCAAAGCCGTCTTCATCATCGCCATGCTGCTCTGCCTCAGCCCGGCGATGGGGCCGCCGCTGGCACTTCTGTTAGGCTTGGTGCTATCGATCACCATCGGCGATCCCTTTGTGGAATTCAATCACAAGGCAACGGGCTGGCTGTTGAAGGCCTCAGTGGTGGGCTTAGGCTTCGGTATGAATTTGCAGCACGCCATCGCCGCGGGCAAGGACGGTCTGATCTTCACCGTGTTCTCCATCGTGATCACCCTCGGCGCAGGCTGGTTCATTGCCAAACGCCTGAAGGTGGACGGCATCTCCGCCTTCCTGATCTCCAGCGGCACTGCCATCTGTGGCGGTAGCGCCATCGCCGCCGTATCGCCCATCGTGCGGGCGGACCGCAAGCAGATGTCCGTCGCGCTCGGCACCGTCTTCATCCTTAACTCCGTGGCCCTTTTGGTCTTCCCGCTGCTGGGGCACCTGCTGGGCATGAGCCAGCACCAGTTCGGCATGTGGTGCGCCATCGCCATCCACGACACCAGTTCCGTGGTGGGCGCGGGCGCGGCCTACGGCAACGAAGCGCTTCAGGTAGCCACCACGGTGAAGCTGGAGCGCGCGCTCTGGATCATCCCGCTATCGCTGATCACCGCGCTGGTGATGAAGGGTGGCGGCAAGGTGAAGATCCCATGGTTCATCGGCCTCTTCATCGCGGCCATGATCATCAGCAGCTATTTTCCGCAATACGGAGAACTCTACGGTTGGCTCGAACTGGCGGCGAAACGTGGCCTCACGCTTACGCTCTTCCTCATCGGTGCCAGCCTCACCTTGGAAACCATGCGTGCCGTGGGCGTGAAGCCGATGGTATTGGGGATCCTGCTGTGGATCATCATCAGCGTGATGTCGTTGGTGGCGATCTTGTGGGTGGGGTGAGCGATGGAACGCTGATGCTTAGCTGCTGCAGCCAAGGACATGGAACGAACGGACCTGCGCGGACCAATGGAGGAATTGGTGATCCGGTAGAAGACGCCCCCAGCATGTTCAACCTCACCGGTGACCAGATCCCCAAGAATGACCGGCGTGCCATTCCGGCGCTCTGCTTACTCCTCTTCCTCGTCTGCAAAGCCCTTTAGCATTCCAACAGATCGGACCTCAGCACCGCCTTCGGGCATGCAATGGCGCTGGGGCCTGTAGCGAGAATGCAAACACACCCTCCTACCGCTGCCCAATGATGTGGAAAACTGCTCCCCTTTCGGGTAGGCACGATCCAAGCTGCCGGATAGTTTCGCCGACCGAAATTCAATCCCTGACCAGATCGGTCCCTGCCTTTATCGAATTTCTCGAACAACTCAAACTCTCGGGCGTTAAGGCATCCGGACCAACATCCAGACCATGACAAATACACTTCAGCATACCGCGATCACCTGCGTCACCATCCTCTTGGGCCTTTTCGCTTCCGGACGGTCGGTGGCAGCACCTCCCCCGGCGGCCAATATGGACCAAGTGGCACTAACGGCGTGGCTTGATCTGTCAGGTGGAAACTCAAGCGACGTGATCGTGGAGGTACACGTGAACGGCACCAAGGATTGGGGCCGCCCCGATGCGGAAGGCCGCGTGGACCTGATGCTACCCGCCGATGCGGTGGCCTTGATCAGTTTCCGGAAGCCCGGCCACCTCACCAAGACGGTGTCGGTGGATACACACAACATGGAGGTCGGCAACTTCAAAGGCAAGCAACGCAGCCTCACCTTCGGCGTGAAGCTGGACGCGATCACGGGCAACGAAGGGCTGGTGTACGCCGGGCCGGTCGGAGTGCTGGCGTTCAACTCCGCTGATGGCGGCCTGATGGTGGAACACGACCAGCAACTGGTACCCGAGCGCCAGCAGAAGAAGGTGGTGTTCTAAGCGACCAAAATGCGGTCACCACTCGCTCTGTAAGGCGGCTTCCATGCTTGCGATGACGCGGCGGAGGATGGTGTCCATGGCCTCGAAGTCGCTGCGCTTGTCGGTGGCCATCTTGTCCTCCAGCGGGTACATGCCCACGGCGGCGTACTGAAGGTCGGTAAGCTTGTAGCGGTAACGGTGCTCCTTGAGGTCAACGGTGAGATCGTACTCCACGAACTTGCGCGCCCGGCCGGGCAGGGCCTCGCGGTCGTGGATGGAGTAGCTGTCGCCGACCTCGGAGAGCTTGGTGTATTTGCTCTTCAGGGTATCATAGTTCTGGCTGACCCATCGGCTGAGCTTATCACGCAGCTCCGCTCTGGTGGCGGGCAGCTCGGCGCTGACGTCCTGATAGCAGTACTTGTTGGTAATGCTGTCCCGCGGGATGATCTCGCGCTTTTTCTGTGCGTCGGCATCCAAGGATACCCATGCGACCGCCGCAACGGCCAAGAGGAGATGGTAGGTCATGGTCTTGGGGGTTGGTCCCCGCAAGGTATACCGATCCTCGGGACCGGGCTGCCTGAGCACGCTCCGGCCTCAACGCCGCTCCAAGCGCCCCACCTGATTGGCCACCGCATTGCGCAGGCGCTCGGCCGCACCGGCGATGGCCTGATGCAGGTTGCTGTCCGCATGGGTAACGGCCAAGGGTTTCAGGCCGCGCAATCGGGCCTCCATCATGCATTCGTGGTCGCGTTCGCCGAACTTGTCGCCGTTCACGTCCCGCAGGTGGACCTCTACACGGGTCAGGCGCTCGTCGAAGTGGGCCATGGCCTTGTTCACGTTGTTGCGGACATGCTCTTCTAAGCCTGCCGAGCTTTCAATGTTCTTATCGGTGCGGATGAGGATCTGCAAAGTCTCCATGGTTTTCGGATCGTTGTCAGCGGTCATTGGTCCGGCAGACGGGGGGAAGTTATAATGGAATTGATGGATGGCCGTGGTGCCCGGTTCCGTATGCCAAGAGCCCGAGCGGGGACGGTTCCTGGAAGAGCTAAGGCACGGACGGAAAGGGGCGGGTCGCGCTTGAGTCCCCTCCCTGCGTAGGTTTGGGCCATGCCCAATAGCCCCGGCCGCAAGCCCACGAACGAATTCCGGATGACGGCCCAGACGATGTACGGGCTGGAGCCGGTGCTGGCCGAGGAACTGCTGCGGTTAGGCGCAAAGGAGGTGGAGAAGCACAACCGCGCGGTGGCCTTCACGGGCGACCTCGGCTTCCTCTACAAAGCCAACCTCTGCCTGCGCACGGCGCTGCGGGTGCTGATCCCGATCGAAGACTTCCCGGTGCGGAACGAGCAGGACATCTATGCGGGCATCAAGAAGATCCCGTGGGAAGTGTTCATGGGCGTGGAAGACACCTTCGCGTTCACCGCTAAGCTGAATTCGGAGCGTTTCGGCCATTCGCAGTATGTGGCCCTGCTGGCAAAGGACGCACTGGCGGACCGCTTCCGCGAGAAGACGGGCAAGCGCCCTTCGGTGGACGCGGAGGATCCCGCACTGCGCATCCGGCTGTTCATCACCGGCGAACATTGCTCAGTCTCCCTGGACAGCAGCGGCGATTCCCTGCACAAGCGTGGCTACCGTGAGCAGACCAACCTGGCCCCGCTGAACGAAGTGCTGGCGGCGGGCATGGTACTGCTATCGGGCTGGGACCGCATGAGCAACTTCGTGGACCCGATGTGCGGCTCGGGCACGCTGCTGATCGAGGCGGCGCTGATCGCGGGGAACATCCCGCCGGGCGCGTACCGCAAGGGCTTCGGCTTCCAGCGGTGGAGCGATTTCGACGCGGAGCTCTGGGCGAAAGTGCATGCCGGGGCGATGGAGCGCATCTCCGGCAACCGGCCCGTGATCTTGGGCGGGGAACTCTCCAAGAACGTGGCACGCAAGGCGGAGACGAACATCGCCATTGCGGACCTGAAGGAGGAGATCGAGGTGAAGAACGTCGCCTTCGAGGATCTGGAGGCCCCTGCCGGCCGCGGCGTCCTCATCATCAATCCGCCCTATGGCGAGCGCATGGACGAGGACGAGGACATCAACGGGCTGTACAAGATGATCGGCGACACCCTGAAAAAGAACTGGGCGGGCTACGACGCCTGGGTGCTCACATCCAATATGGAAGCGGCTAGGTACATCAAGCTGACTCCAAGGCCGAAGATCCGGCTCTTCAACGGTGCGCTGGACTGCCGTTTTCTACGGTATGAATTGTATGAAGGCTCGCGGAGAAGGGATCCTGTGGAGTAGTTGTCGGTTGTCAGTTGTTAGTTGTCAGGGCCGGCGCGGCGATCGTGCCTCCGGAACCTCGCTGGCTGCATGCCGGTATAGAACGAGCAGGGTGGCACGAACGGTCAAAGAAGCACCCTGACAACTGGCAACGAACAACTGACAACTGAACAAGTCACCTCAACACCTGGACATACCCGGCCTTCCTGTAAACCTCACCCGCATCGGTGATGGCCTCAATGGTGTAGAAATAAACCCCCTCGCTCAGCACTTCACCGCTGAAGGAGTTGTGCCCGTCCCAAACGGCATTGCGGCCCAGCACCAGTGCCACTTGCTGGCCCCAGCGGTTATACACGTGCAGTTCGGCGCGCGTAAAGCCTTCACCCGCGAAGTGGAACACATCGTTCACGCCATCGCCGTTCGGGGTGATCACGTTCGGTATTTCACCGGGCGGTAGCACCACGGTACAGTCGGCCAGCCGGACGAAAGTGAACGCGGTATCGCCGGGGCAGCTCCCCAGCATCGCGTAGCACGCGTAGAGGCCGGTGTCCGCAGCATCCATGTGCGGCACCACCAATAGGGGTCCGCTGAAAGGCCCGGCGGGCGTGGTCCACAGCCATTGGCTTCCGGCGCTGCCGGATGCCTGGAGGAACAAGGTATCCCCGGCGCATAGCACGGTGTCGCCAGTGATCACCGGCCTGTCCGGTCTGTCCAGCACTATCACTGTTGTGATGGCGGTATCGCCCGAGCAGCCGTTCAGCGTGGCGAAGCAGGCATACAGCCCCGCATGCATAGCCGAGGCAGCGACCGGTCCGATGCTATCCCCGGCGAACGCGCCCCACGGCGCTGACCAAAAGAGCTGTGTACCGGCACCGGCCTCCGCGACCAAGAGCAAGGCATCACCGGTGCAATAGGCGGTATCGCCCATGATCAGCGGCGCCGATGGCGGATCTTGAACGATGACGGGCACCGCCACGAAAGCGCCGGAGCATCCATCCTCCGTTTGCTGGAGGAAGACCGTGTCCGTCGCGCTGGGCATAAAAGTGTAAGATGTTCCTGTGGCCAATAGGATGGTGGTATCCGCACTTGCATACCACGCCAATTCGCCCGAGCCCGATGCGTTCAGGAATGCAGTTTCCCCTGCGCAAAGGGAATCCCCGGCGGCGTTGGCGAGCTGTGAGAACGCCTGTTCCTCCACCTGCACGGGTCCCGAGGAGGTACTGCATCCGGCGCTGTCGATCACCGTCAGTTCCACCGTTCCCGCTGCGAAAATGGCCAGTTGCGGCAGCGTATCCCCGGAAGGCCACCAGAGGTAGCTTACAGCACCGGGCGGGGCCGTGAGGGTGACCGACTGGCCTTCGCAAAAAGTGAAACTGTCCGCGCCCAGATCTGCGCTCACCTCGCTGAGCACCACATTGTAGAAGAGGCTCCAACTGGTGCCACAGCTCAACACGGTGCATGAATAGGCGCCAGGCGCGGAAACCATTTGCACCGGGTCCGTCCCGGAGAGCGGCGGTTGCCACTGCACCGTGCTTCCCGGCCCCGCTTCCACCTGCAATTGCAAGGTGCCACCGGGGCAGAGCACACCGGAAGACCCGCCGCTGAACACGGGCGAACCGAAGAAGGATACCGTGGCGGGACCGTTAGCGGCCGTGCATCCCGAATAAAGGGAGACAGAGAGGTAATAGTCGCCCGGCTCATGCACCCAGATGCTGGTATCGTGCGGCAGGAAGGCCGTTCCCGGTCCGGTCCAGAAATAGTCGCTTCCTTCAGCATCCGTGTAAAGGCGCACGGAATCACCCGTGCAGATCACGCCATCCGAGGGATCCATGTACACGGCTGGCGGTGGCGGGTCCGTCACCGTGACAGCCAGTAGCGTCCCTGCGCAGTACAAGCCGTTCGACAGGGACAAGGGCATGGCGGAGTACTGCCCGTCCATGTTCACCAGCACGGTATCGCCGCTCGGGGAGGCCCAGACGATCCCCGGTCCGTTCCAGATGATCGAATCGCAGTTGGCGCAAGTGAACGGGATCATTACGGTATCCCCAATGCAGCGGTACACCTCATGCTCGGTGAAGGTCAAGACCGCCGCATCGGCCTCGACCACGTAGACACTGTCCATGAAGGTGAACGCATACAGCTCCGTGCCGCACTCTTCGAACACCGCTACCTCGGACTGGATCATGTACCAGCCCGAACCGTTCAGCTGTAGCCCCCAGAACAGGGGCTGGTAGGAGTCCGTGATCCCGGACTGGTTACACCCGCCCGATCCTGTATAACTCTGCAAGAGCCCATCCGGCAACGCGGCGGGTACGCCGTCCACATACCAGATATTGGTGAACGTACCATAGATGCAATTGGCCTCGCACGTATTGATGGTGTCGCTCCCGACCAGCTCGGAGACCACCCCGGTGATGTTGACCTCGCTATGATCGAACAACTGCACCACCACGGTGCCGGAACGTATACAGCCATTGATCCCGATCAAATACAGAACATAGTCACCGGAAACGGCCATGTGGACCGTGTCGCTGAAGATCGTATCCGTGCCGACCACCCAATGGGCCTGATCCCCCGGCTCTAATGGGTCCGCCCAGAAGACCAGGGGGTCACAGGTGGGAATGATCAACGGCGGCGAGGGGGATATGAAATAATTCTGGTAGGTACCCGTGCTGTCCGTGACGAACGGACCCGGTGCAGCCATGATGTCCACGTAAACGGAGTCTTTCCACGGTCCGCAGCCGCTCGTGTTGTTCACCGTGAACGTGAACCATCCGGTGGAAAATACCGTGGTGAAGTCCAAGCTGGCACCGTTGGTCCAAAGCTGTTGTCCAAATGGCCCTACCGTGGGCGTGATGGTTTCACAAGTCTGCAAACCCCCTCCACGCGGGAATGGGACGTAGGATGACAGGAACGCCCGATCGCATGCATGGATCGTATCCGGCGCGTCGATGCCCTGATACAGGATCTTCACATCCTGACCCCGGTCCGAGCGATCGCAGGGCGCGGCGCCGTCCCGGTCCCAGAAGTCAAACGGCTTGCGCCCTTCCACCCAACCTTTTGTGAGGAAGCCTGTGGCCGGGCCTGTGCCCGTCGCCCATGCGAATGATCCATAGTCCGGATCGTCGCAGAAGGTGTTGCCCTCGTTCGGTGAAAGGAAGGAACAGAAAGGTGTTGGATCGCCCCAGAACGCACTTCCGCGAGGCAGGTACAGCTCGGTAGTGAAAGCACCCGCGAACAACAGGCCGTCCGGTGTACTGGAGATCGCCCCTGCATTTTTCAGCGCGGAGCCGCCGAACTGCTGGGCCGCCACGAAGGCAAGGTCCCCGGCGGCATGCTTGGCAATGACGAGGTCCGGTGTTCCCGTGGCGATAAAAAGCCCGTCCGCACCGTAGGCGTTCTGAAGGCCGGTGAAGGAACATTCAAACTCGCCGAAGACCACTACCGAATCCGCCTGCTCGGTGATGGAGGCCACATGAACGGCGGAAGTTGAACCCATGGAGGTGGCATCCAGCAATGCCCCGGAAGCATCCACGCGGAGAATGAAGTAGGCATGTGGATCCGTGCTGGGCACCGGGGTGGACGCGGCGCCATCGGACCAGTACATGGTGCCGCTCTGGTCACCCGTCAGCAATAGGCCGTTCGCTGCGGACCAATGGAGGTCGCTCACTTGGTTGAAATTGCCGCCGCCGCACTTGCGGAACCAGAGCTCGTTGCCCTGCGGATCGAACTTCGCCACGAAGATGTTGTTCGATACGGTGTTGGGGTGCATCACATCAAAGGTGAGCGTGTCGTTGAATTGGCCGGCCAAATAGAGTTGATCATTCGGGGCACTGACGATGTCTACCGCTAAGCAATCCTTGGAGCCGGTGCCCTGCTTCACCCATTGGAAGGTCCCGTCGACCGCCCAAGCCGCGATGAAGATGTCGAAGCTGGGTAAGGACGTTATGGGGTTGATGGCACCGTGCAGGGTCTGGGAACCGAAGACCGCTTCACCTTTGAACTTGCCGGCCACCACCACCTGCCCCGTGCTGGTGAGCGTGATGCCGCCGGGCGTGTCGGTGTACCCGGGACTGCCTGCCGTGCGCACCCACTGGGCCTGCCCATCTGCGGGGTCAAGCATGGCGATGAAGAGGTCGGTGCTTCCGCCTTGGGCGTTCACGACGGAACCGAAGAGGTCGGCCGTGCCGGTGAAGATGCCCGTAAGCGCCAACCCGGAGGGGCCTATCGCCAGCTTCAGGCCCACGTCCACCGCAGGCCCTCCCGCATGTTTTGCCCAAAGCAACGCGCCGTCCGGGGCGAACTTGGCCACCAGCACGTCCTGCGCCCCGGCCGTCGAGGTGTTCCCCTGGGCAGTTCCTCCGGAGGAGATGGTAATGGTGCCACTGAGGTCCCCGGTAACGTACGCATTGCCCGCTACATCCGTAACCACATCCACGATATGGCAGGCCTGGGTACCGTCGAATTTGTCTAACCAATTTGCCTGCCCGCGTACCAGTGGCGAGGAGAATGCCGCAAGGAGCAGGATAAACAACCTGACCCAGTTATGGCCACAACCGGTCATGCCCTCACTGATCATCGCGACAAGATAAGATGATGTGGAGGTTGGAACCTCCAGATGTCAGGACCTATCCTCGAACTCTTGCGCCACCCTGTCCCCTAATGCTCGCACGAAGTTCCGGAGGCAGTATCGCCGCGCCCGTCCTGACAACTGAGAACCGACAACTGACAACTAATTCGCAGACACCACCGGCATGCTCACCCCGTACTTGCGGTACAGTCGTGCCTTGCGCTTGACGAGCCTTGCGGTGGCCTTCTCCGTGCGCGGGGCGCGGGGCGTGGTGGCCAGCTCGCCGTTCTCAATGCGGCGCACGACGGATTCCACGAGGCGGTCGTCGCCTTCGGGGTCGTATTCGCCCTTGAGGTCGTTGCCGAAGAGCTGGGCCACGCCCTGCCACATCCATGCCTGGAAGGAGCCGCGGAGCTGCTTCACAAGGTCGTAGCTGGTGTGTCCGGTCTGGCGGTCGATGAGCTTCACCAAGATGCGCCCTTGGGTGATGGTCATGCCCTTGATGTCCTGCTCGAACTCGGCCTTCAGCTCGGCCTCGGCCAGCTTCAGGTAAAGGTCCTTGTCGCTTTCACGCTGGATGGTGGCGAGGTCATGGTCATATTCATCCAGCAACTTGGCGGTGATCAGCGCGTACGGATAGACTTTTTGCACATAGCGGGTAAGGCGGTCCGTGCGGGTGGCATTGCGGCGTGACTTGCGGCTCATCACGGCCTCCACCTCCACCGGGGCCAGCATGTACATGGGGATGGTGTCCGTGCCTTGGATCATAACGGGCACCAGGTCCGCCGGCGCCTGGGCATATGCCCGATCGGCCGCAAGAAGCGCGACGCCAAAAAGGAATATGATCGAAAACCTGTTCATGAACGGCAGTGCCAAGTTACCATTCTAACGTTCGTTCCGCCAGTGTAGTTGTAAACGAACACTGGCGGGCCCATGCCTAGGTTACGTCGATAAAAACAGCCTTCTCATCTACGGTTCAGCCACCACGGAGAGGGCTGATGGGCAGCCAGGCCGCCGGGGGTCGGCTTCCGCAGTTCCTCCTCCTTCAAGTGGGCCGCCACCATCGCGGCCACGGCCATCTCGTCCGGGTCGGTACCGTCCAGCAGTTCCGGGCGAAAGTGGTCCCGAACGAAAAGCGTATCGTACATGCCGCTGCGGAAACTCTTGTGGCCCATCACGAAGCGGCAGAAGGGCAAGGTGGTCTCCACACCGGCGATGGCATAGTCGTCGATGGCGCGCTCCATGCGTGCGATGGCCTCCTCGCGTGAGGCACCATGTACGATCAGCTTGGCGATCATCGGATCGTAGTGGATGGGGATGGTCATGCCCTCTTCGAAGCCGTCGTCCACGCGCACGCCGGGGCCTTGGGGCAGGCGGTAGGTGGTGAGCGTGCCGATGTCCGGCAGGAAGTTGTTCGTCGGGTCCTCGGCATACACACGCACTTCGATAGCGTGGCCCTGGATCTTCAGGTCCTCCTGCTTGAATGAGAGCTTCTCCCCCTGCGCCATCTTGATCTGCTCCTTCACCAAGTCCAGCCCACTGATCATTTCGGTGACGGGATGCTCCACCTGCAGGCGGGTGTTCATCTCCATGAAGTAGAAGTCGCCGTTGGCGTCCAGCAGGAATTCCACGGTGCCAGCCCCCACATAATCCACGCTCTTGGCCACGTTAACGGCAGCCTCACCCATCTTCTTCCGCAACGCAGGCGTAAGCACGGCGCTTGGCGCTTCCTCGATCACCTTTTGGTGGCGGCGCTGGATGCTGCACTCGCGCTCGAAGATGTGTACGGTGTTGCCATGCATGTCCGCCAGCACCTGCACTTCGATGTGGCGCGGGCCTTCAACGAACTTCTCGATAAAGACGCTGCCGTCGCCGAAAGCATTCTCCGCCTCGCTGATGGCGCGTTCCAACCCTTCCTTCAACTCGCTCTCCTTCTCCACGATGCGCATGCCCTTGCCCCCACCGCCCGCGGCGGCCTTGATGAGGATAGGGAAGCTGATCGTCTTCGCCACCGCCATGGCCTCCTTCAGATCCGCCACGGCACCTTCCGTGCCGGGCACCAAGGGTACGTCGTGCTTCTTCACCGCCTCCTTGGCGGAAAGTTTGTCGCCCATGATGTGCATGGCCTCCGGCGAGGGGCCGATGAAAATGACACCGGCCTTCTCCAAGGCTTGTGCGAAGTCGCCGTTCTCACTGAGGAAGCCATAGCCCGGATGCACCGCGTCCACCTTCAGGTCCGTGCACACCTTGAGCAACTTGTCGATGACCAAGTAGCTCTCTTTGCTGGGCGGCGGCCCGATGCACACGGCCTCATCGGCGACGCGGACGAACGGGGCGTTGCGGTCGGCCTCGGAATAAACGGCCACCGTGGCGATGCCCATCTCCTTCGCGGAGCGCATGATGCGCAATGCGATCTCGCCGCGATTGGCGATGAGGATCTTTTTGATCGTGCGTTTCTTCATGTAATACCCCGATAATCATTAAGGGCGGGGACGAAGATGCGAAGGGAGCGGTTAACCTGCCCGCAACCACCTACCTTGGCAGCATCCCCAACGGGCCTGTACATGACCCACCTCCCCGACCTGATCGCCGACCTCGGCCTCATCCTCTCGGTGGCCGCCGTAACCACGTTGGTCTTTAAGAAGATCAAGCAGCCGCTCGTGCTGGGCTATATCATCGCTGGCGTGCTGGTCGGCCCGCATGTAACGTTGATGCCCACGGTGCTGGACGAAGAGAGCATCAAGGTGTGGTCGGAACTGGGCGTGATATTCCTGCTGTTCAGCTTGGGGCTGGAATTCAGTTTCAAGAAGGTGGCGAAGGTAGGCGGCACATCGGGCATCACCGCCTTGGTTACGGTCTGCTTCATGCTGGGCGTGGGCTACCTCACCGGGCAGTGGTTGGGCTGGGGCGCCATGGACAGCCTGTTCTTGGGCGGGATCCTGTCGATCTCCAGCACCACGATCATCGTCCGCGCCTTGGAGGAGCTGGGGCTGAAGACACAGGTGTTCGCCGGTGTGGTGGTGGGCGTGCTGGTGATCGAGGACATCGTGGCCGTGCTGCTGTTGGTGCTGTTGAGCAGCCTTGCGGTCAGCCAACATTTCTCCGGCAGCGCGATGCTCTGGGAGCTGGGCAAGCTGGGCTTCTTCCTGATCCTGTGGTTCGCGGCCGGCGTGTTCCTGATCCCTACGCTGTTGGCGCGGACCCGGAAGCTGATGAATGACGAGACGCTACTTATCGTGGCGGTGGCGCTCTGCCTTTCCATGGTGGTGTTCGCGGTGAATACGGGCTTCAGCGCGGCGTTGGGCGCTTTCATCATGGGGGCGTTACTGGCTGAGACGGTACAGGCGGAACGGATCGAACACTTGGTGCGACCGGTGAAGGATCTCTTTGGTGCTATCTTCTTCGTGTCCGTGGGGATGCTGCTGGACCCGGCCATGTTGGTGGAGTATTGGCAACAGGTGCTGTTGATCTCCGTGGTTGTGATCTTGGGCCAGCCGTTGAGCGTGATGGCGGGTGCCTTGCTGGCGGGCGAACCCCTGTTCCGTGCGGTGCGCGTGGGCATGAGCCTTTCGCAGATCGGTGAGTTCTCCTTCATCATCGCCACATTGGGGCTCACCCTGAACGTGACCAGTGCCTTCCTCTACCCCATCGCCGTGGCGGTATCGGCGGTCACCACCTTCACCACGCCGTACATGATCAAGGCGTCCGGTCCGTTCGCCGGCTTCGTGGAACGGATGCTCCCCCAACGCTGGGCAAAAGCACTTGGCCGGTACAGCCTGCAAGCCGATCAGGTGAAGGAGACCAGTGCGTGGCGGAAGTTGCTGCGGTCCTACGCCATCAACCTCGCCGTTTTCGCAGTGCTGTGCCTGACCGTCGTGCTTGGCGCGGGCCCTGCGTTCCTTGTGCTTTACGGCGATCATTTCATGGGCATGGACGGGCGCGTTCTGGCGGGACTCACCACCTTCCTCCTGGTGCTGCCCTTCATCTGGGCGATGTCCCTGCGGCGCATCAGCCGCAACGCCTACCGGCAGCTCTGGGTGAACAAACGGATGCTACGGGGGCCGCTGGTGATGATGGAGGTGGTCCGCCTTGCCGCTGCGGTGGTGGTGCTGGCCATTCTGGTGAACGTGTTCTTCAGCACGGGGTGGGCCTTCTTGGTACTCTTGGTGCTGATGATCCTGACCCTGTTCCTCTTCCGCCAGCGCCTGCACATTTTCTACCTGCGCATGGAGGAACGCTTCTTCCAGAACCTGAACCAACGCGAGCTGAGCTTGCGGCGTACCGACCTGGCCCCGTGGGACATGCACTTGACCCAGGTCCGCGTGAAGGTGGATTCCGGACTCGCTGGCCAGAGCCTGATAGAGCTGGGGCTTCGCGAGAAATACGGGGTGAACATTGCCATGATCGAACGCGTCAGCGGCCATTCAGTGCCTGCGCCCGGCCGGAACCACCTGCTCCTTCCGGGCGACAACCTGTTCGTGATCGGCACGGATGAACAACTGGTGAACTTGCAGCGCGCACTGGACGCCCCGGTATCAGCGCAACAAAAAGCGCGTATTACCAAGGAGGACATCCGCCTCAAGCGCTTCCGCATCACCCCGCAATCCCCCTTGGTGGGCATGCGCATCCATGAAAGTGGGCTGCGCAACGAGGCCAGCGCCATGGTGGCGGGCATCGAGCGTGGCGGTAACCGGATCATGAATCCCGAGGGCACTGCGGTGTTCCAGGAGAACGATGTGCTCTGGTTGGTAGGGAACGGCCCCACCATTATCGCCTTCATGGAAGAACGGAAGGCGGTGCGGGAGTAGGGCCGATCCGGGGATCAGGGATCAGAAGATCGGAAGATCTGAACCCGCAGCTCGCGGATGCTCGCGCGTCAAATGGGGTGAACGCCAAAAGCCCCCGCGTTCCCGCAGGGGCCTTTGCTTTTGCTCGCTCAGGGGTCATCCGCCGCAGGGCGGAGACCCTGAGGAAACCAAGCCTACCGGATGATGCTCAACCGCTGGACGGTCTTCTGTCCGTTGACGGTGATGTTCACCATGTATACGCCGCTGGCGATGTTGCTCGGCAGATCGAGGATGGTGGTGAAGCGCTCACCGCTGTTGCCGAACTCCTTGGTGAAGACCTGCTTGCCATAGACATCCTGGACGTTCACCGTGATCTGCTGGTCCGCGTCCCGGATGCCATCAATGCTCAGGTTCACCTGTCCGTCGTGTAAGGGGTTCGGCCACATGGTCGCCGTTCCCGCGGTCTGCGTCATGCTCGGGTCGGGGCGGGCAGGGTTGTTGATCGTGATGGTGCAGACGTTCCCGCAGAAGCCGCTGTATAGCGTTCCCACTTTCACGTTCACCGTCACATTGTAGGTGGAGCCGTTGGCCAAGGGCGGTGCTACGCCGATGTTCCACTTCAGTTGCAGGATGTAGGTGCTGCGGATGAAGGTCTCATCGTAGCCCTCGTTGGTGTTGTAGACGCGGAACTGGTATTCCGTGGCACCCGTCACCGGCAGCGCATAGATGAAGCTGTTGTTGGTGTTGAAGGCGCGCGTCTCGTTGCAGGAATGCCCATAGGTAGGCGCGCTGATCAGCTCTGTGCAGGGTACCGTCGCCGGTAGGTTCATGCCCAACTCGCAGCCACCACCGAAGTGTGCGCTGGCCATCGCTCCGGACCCGTTGTTGCGCACGCGGGCGAAGTACTTCACGCCGGGCGTTAGTGGGCTGGTCTGCATTTGGCTGAAGCGTACGGAGTTGGAGGGCACCGCGATGCGGCGGATGAAGCCGGCGTCCGGGTCCGAGAACTCGAACTGGTAGCTGGTGGCTCCCGGCGCGTTGTTGCAATACACCTTGCTGTTCATGATGAAGTTGAAGCGTCCGCAGGATTTGGCCGCAGTGTGCGAGTTCCCCAAGGGCAGGCAGAAGCTGTGCTCCGTGTAGCCGGCATAGGCCGGGGTGAGCGAAGGCGAATCAGACCCGTTGGCAAAATCATCGCCCAGCAGCACCCTGCCGCTCAAGCTGCGCAGCTGCCAGCTACCGCCGCTGATGCCATCGCCGAAGCTGTCCATCAGTCGGAAGCCGTAGCAGGCGGGGGCGGCAGTGGTGCCCAAACATACAGTGTCGGTCACCAGTTGGTTGGCTGTGCCGGGGGCACCGGAAGCGATCACTGCATTCCCTGCATCGGTGATCTCCCAAGTGACCTGGGCCGGGCTCAGGTCCGTATTGATCATCACCACCATCCGGTTGCCCGTGCAGATGCTGTTCAGCTGGCAGCCTGTGATCACCGTGTTCGGCCCGATCTGCGTGGTCACTTGGGTATAGCCCGCATCGCAGGTGCATGTGCCGGTGTTGAAGTTGGACAGGCCCGGTAAGGCGAGCGGGCATGCATCCAAGCAATCCGCCGTGCCATCGTTGTCACTATCCGGTGAAGCAGTGCCCACGACGAATTGCTGGGTCGCATAGCATCCACCGGCATCCACCGCAATGGTGTAGGTACCCATGGGCAAGTTGCTCAGGTCCTCGATGCCTGTTGCATGGCAGGCCCCGAATTGGCAGGTCGGGAAACCGGCCGGGCAATCACCGTTGGTGGCGCAACTGCCTGTGATCGTCCAATCGTAGGTGATCGGCGTGCCACCACCGATCACGCTGAGGTCGATGGCGCCATCGCTCTGGCCGGGGCAGCTTACGTGGGTGATCACCGCGTTGAGCGTCGGTGGTGTGTTCACCACCAGTGCCACGTCGGCCTCATCGGTACCGCAAGCGTTGCTGACCACGATGTGGTAATTGCCCGAGGACACGGCCGTGATCTGTGCGTTGGAGGTGTTCGCATAGCTGATCACACCAGCACCCGTCCATGCGTAGTCCAGATTGGTGCCGGTGGCGACCACATACAGGTTCACCAATGCTCCGATGCAGACCGGGTCGGGAACGGCGTAAGCACTGTTGATGGTGGGCGAAGTACACGGCGTTCCCGCGCAAACACATGCCGTTACCACATCGCCGTACGTGTTCGGGTCGCCATCATCACAGGATGCCCCGTTGCTCAGGTAGGGCAGGAACGGACAGGATCGCAAACATCCCCTGTCCCGTCCGCGTCCGCATCCTCCTGCAAGGGGTTCGGGTCGTTGGGGCAATTGTCACACGCATCGCCTTTGCCATCGGCATCCAGATCTTCCTGGAACGGGTTGGCCACCAACGGACAGTTATCGACGTTATCGTCCACGCCATCACCATCGCTGTCCGAGACCATCACGGCCCATTGGCTCAGGTAGGTGGGGGTATGAGCGACCGTGATGGTATTGGCACCCATATTCAAGGTTTGTCCTGCGGGTTGGGTCCAGGTGGTGCTTGCCGCACCCGCATCGCGCAACAACTTCAGTCCCGGCTCATAGGCTTGTCCGTCCAATAGGCCATTTCCACTGTAATCCCAGATCACCGTTTGCGCGGTGGGTGTGCCGTCCGTGTGTACGATGCCGAAATAGGAAGCATCCGGTTGCACGGTGGGAAGGCCCGGAACGTTGAGCAAATGTCCGGGAGCGTTCACATGGTAGAGTTGTACACCGCTCTCGCCCGCACCCCACGCGGTGCTGAAGCTGTTGCCGCCCGCCGCGAGCGCCACGCTAGTGCCGCCGTAGTTGTGCGCGCTGCTGTTGCCGAGGCCGGCACCGGAGGCGACGTACGCGTTCGGCACCGTGATGCCCGTGACCGTGCCGTGGTGACCACCGGCATGGTCCTGGATGTTCAGGTCCGGTGCGCTGGCATCGTCCATGTGGTAGAGCGCCTGGAGTGATGCGAGCTGCGGATGCGCCGATACGTTGTGCAGGCACATGTGGTCGCGTATCTCTTGTTGCGTCAGAGCCGAATTCCACACACGCAATTCATCGATCTGCCCAGTGAAGGGGTATTGCAAGCCACTGGTGGCACCGCTCACTTGCAAGCCGCCGATGGCGGGCGAACCCGTGACGGTTCCCGAGCCACTGCCGACGGATTGGTCCGCTCCGTTCGCGAGCACCCCGTTGATGTAGATGTTCGCGGTGTTCGCCGCCAGGTCCATGGTGCCCGCCACGTGGTACCACTGCCCGTTCACCAATGCCGTGGAACTGGCGCGGTACAGACGACGCGCGCTCCATGTGCTGGGCGAGAAGCCGATCTCCACCTGTCCGCTCATATTCACGCGCATGTCAAGCACTTTGTAATCCGAGCCGGTGCAGGCCGAGTTGGGGTCATCACAGAGGCCATAGACCTCGCCGTAGTTGAACGCGGTGCAACGGATCCAAGCCTCAATGGTGACGGCCGGACCGAAGGTGATCGGATTGCCCAAGGTGCTCACATGCTGGCCGGCAGCGCCCGGCAGGTTGGCGGCAATGCCGGAACCGTTCACAGGGCTGAGGATGTTGTTGCCTGCGCAAGTGCAGGTACCATCCACCACATCGTTCACCGTGAATGGGTCCCCATCATCGCAGGGGTCGCCGATGTCGAGGCCCAGCAGGGGGCAGTCCAACGCAGGGGCGCTGAACGCCAGCATCACATCGCCGCGGCCCTGGCCGCCGGTGTAATGGGCTGCGGCCAGCAGGGGTAGCAGCAACAGGGTAAGGAGAAATACTCTCATGGTGTATAGGGGGTTTGAAATGTGCAAGGGAAGGTGGGTTGATGGGTTGAAAGCAGTGCTGTGCTACCGTGGATGAACATAGCCCCGGCCTAAGGAAACACGCGCACACCACGACCGCCGAAGTAGTAGTTGCGATCGCCGAAGGTGATGGCGGCGTTGAAGCGGTCGGAAACGCGCAGGAGCGTCGCTCCAACCGCCGCCGCGGAAGCCCGCGCCTTGTGCGCTGGTGCCTGGCCAATTGGCCGCATCGGCATTGCCCGTGGCATCAAGCGCACCGTTGCCCAATACGCCGGTGAACGCGCGGCCCGTGGCATTGCCCACCGTTACCGGCCGCTCCCACAGGTTGCCGCTCAGTTCCAGTATGCCGTAGTAACTGGCGCCGCTCTGCACCCGCGTGGTGGCCCCACCGGCGAAGACGCCTACCCGCATAGGGCCTTGCACGTTCGCATTGCTGTTGTTCACCGCATTGGCGCCGGCCGTGTTGCTGCTCTCGTTAGTGGCACCGCCGTTGGTGATGTTGGCCGCACCGGTGATGCTGGTGTTGCCCCATGCGTATTCATTGGCCACCGGCGCCACCGGCCCCCGGCAGGCTTTCTCGTACTCCAGCTCCGTCATGGGCCGCAGGCCGCTCCAGTCCAGATAGGCCGCCACATCTGCCCAGCCTAGCCAGTTGCAGGCGATCCACTGGCCGTCGGCCGCTTCGCCACCCGTGCCGTTGGCATTCAGGTCGCAGTAGAAGCTGACCGGTGTGGGTGCCGCTGGTATGGTGGCGTTGCACCGGATGCCGTTGCGGTAGCCCACCGACGAGGTATTGGCCATCACATAGCGGTTGGTGACGGAGGTGCCCGTGATCCCCGTGGCCACCCGCGTGCTTTGCTGGGTGCGTGTCAGGGTGTTCAGCATATCCACGTAGCCCTGCTGGCTGATCTCGTGTTTCATGCAGTAGAAGCCCGCGAAGCCTTTGGGGAAGCCGGCAGGCAGGGTGGCCGCTCCAATGGCACCTGTGGCCCAAAGCTGCCCATTCACATTGCCCATAGTAAGGGCGGCTTCTGTAGTAATGGAAAAAGGGGTGGTGGTGGTGCCGTTCTTGAAGGCGTAGTTCTCCGTTCCTCCGCTACCCACCGGGAAACTCCCCTGAGGCACCCACACCATTTGCACGGCGAATACCTTCACCTCCACGATGTCGGCGTAAGTGATGCCATTGGCGCCGTAGTTCCAGTGCAGCTGGGTGCCGTTGGCGGTAAAGGTGCCCGTACCATCGGCATAGCGGTACACGAAATCCCCTATGCCGGGGTTGGTGCTGGCGTCGAAGGCGCTGCCCGGATCGAGCAGCCCGGTGCTTATGGTGCTGCCTGCCGGTGCCGTGTGGCCCGCATCGTTCAACCTTGCGTGCTCCCACACCCCGCTGCTGGTACGGTATTTCACGAAGACCCAGCCCGCATCCCAGTTGTTGGGTGCGCTGCTGGTGCGCCAGTTGTTGGCCCAACTGATGTCGAACTGCACCAGCACGAACCCGCTGCCGCTGTTGTTGCCCGTAAGCGTGGGGTTGGTGATCTGGATGTTGTTGGCGTGCAGGCTGGCCCCGGCCAAAAGCAATGGCAGGGCGAGCAAGAGGTTCCTTACTAAGCACATGGCAGAAGGATTGGTTGGTGGGATACAGGTAGCGGAAAAGCCGGATCGACGGATCCGGAGCTATGGTGTACGGGAAGTAGCGGTAAGTACGCTCCTGTGCCGGTTTGCGAAGGCAGGGCGTGGTGCGCACGCACATGTCGGATATCCAGCAGGAACAGAACGCCCTCCAACGTGTTCTCCATGGCTACTGACAATTGCAGCAGGCGATCCGGGTAGGACCGGAGGGCTTGTGAGAGCCAATATTAGTGGGATGGCGAGCACACTTCCAAATTCATGGATCATTTTCCTCCTGAACGTGTAAAGAAGATGCCTTATCCTCCCGCAGGAAGGCGGTTCAGCGGCCTCGTTCTTGTCAAGGACAGTCCCCTTTACCGGCGCGAGCATCCACGCTCGTGCCTCTTCGCAGCCCTTTACTGGCGCGA
>CAVPLQ010000008.1:0-765977 GCA_963706125.1 uncultured Flavobacteriales bacterium | reverse complement strand
GACCACTGGTAGGTTGTCCATGTCGATGACGGGCTGGGCGAGCAGGGCAAAAGGGCTCGCAACTAGAATGAGGGGGAGAATTCGCATCATGATGATCGTATTTTAAGATGGCAATCTAAGGGATCTCAGCGAATAATGTATTTCCCGAATACCGGATACCGGCCACGCCATGCATGTCCAATAGGCACCTTGTCATGATAACACACCGGTATATCGCGACCCGCAGTTAGGATTCGACATACCAATGCCGATCTTTAGATCAAAGGAACTGAACGTGATATGCGCATTAACTACGCCATCGTCTACGTAAATTGCCCGTGACCCGTCCTGAATTGGATTTACGCCAACCAGCGACACATCTCCTCCATCCGCGTCATCAGCGTTCCAGCCCCTCGCACCGAAGCCTTTCTACCGTTCCCCAAGTTCGCCATCCTTCCTCCGGGCAGCTTCACCTACTTTAGCCGCCCCTGCAAGGAAGCCCTTATTTGATGACCCGAACCCTGCTCAACCGTCTGGCGCTGTCCTTCGCGCTGGCCCTTCCCCTGTTCACCCTCGCGCAGACCGGTACCGTCCGCGGTTTTGTGTACGACGAGTCCACCGGTGAACCCTCCATCTTCACTCCCGTTTCCCTGCGCGGTGCCACGGACCATGGCGCGCAGACGGACGTGAACGGCTACTTCTCCATCAGCAAGGTGCCTCCGGGGCATTTCAAGTTGCAGGTGGTCTACTTGGGCTACGACACGGTAAGCAAGGAGATCGACATCAAAGCGGACCTGATCCAGACCGAGCAGCTCTACCTGAAGAAAGGCAGCATCGAGATGAAGACCGTGGTGGTAACGGCGGAGAAGCAGAAGGCGCAGAACAACGTGCGCGTAGGCGTCACCAAGCTCACCCCGAAGCAGATCGAGCGCCTGCCGGCCATCGGTGGGCAGGCCGATCTGGCGCAGTACATGCAGGTGGTGCCGGGCGTGGTGTTCACCGGGGACCAGGGCGGGCAACTCTACATCCGCGGGGGTTCGCCGGTGCAGAACGAGGTGCTACTGGACGGCATGACGCTCTACAATCCCTTCCACAGCATCGGACTCTTCAGCGTGTTCGACAACGACATCATCCGCAATGCGGACATCCTCACCGGCGGCTTCAACGCGGAGTACGGCGGGCGCATCAGCAGCGTGATGGACATCACCACCCGCGACGGCAACAAGACCCGCCTCAGCGGTAAGGTGGCAGCCAGCACCTTCGCGGCCAAGGCCCTGCTGGAAGGACCGCTGAAAAAGCAGAGCGCGCCGGGCAAGGGGAGCAGCTCCTTCCTGCTCAATTTCAAGCACAGCTACCTGGACCAGAGCAGTAAGAGCCTCTACACCTACGTGGACTCCGCAGGGCTGCCCTTCAAGTTCACCGACCTCTACGGCAAGATCTCAATAAACGCCGCCAACGGCAGCAAGGTCAACTTCTTCGGCTTCAACTTCACCGACGGCGCCCAGTACAGGGGCATCAGTGACCTGGCTTGGAAGAACTGGGGCGCGGGCACCAACTTCGTTCTGGTCCCCTCGGGCAGCGCCGTGCTGATCGAGGGCGTGTTCGCGCTGAGCAACTACAAGATCGAACTTTTGGAAGGCGACCTCCAGCCCCGCAGCAGCAACATCAACAACTTCACCGCCGGCCTGAACTTCAAATACTTCTTGGGCAACAACGAGGTGCAGTACGGCATCAACGTCACCGGTGTGAAGACCGACCTGAGCTACTACAATTCGCTGGGCTACAAGATCGGCCAGCAGAAGGTGAGCACCGAGCTGGCCGGCTACATTAACTACAAACTGCGCATCGGCAAATGGGTACTGAACCCCGGTGTCCGCCTCCAGTACTACGCCACCTTGGCCGTGCTGAACCCCGAGCCCCGCCTCGGCTTCAAGTGGAACGTGAGCGACCGCTTCCGCATCAAGGGCGCCGCCGGCATCTACAGCCAGAACCTCATCGCCACCAACAACGACCGCGATGTGGTGAACCTCTTCTACGGCTTCATCACCGCGCCTGACGACATCCCCTCCACCATCACCACCTCCAACGGGAACACGCGCGACATCAAGGACCCGCTGCAGCGCGCAAATCACCTCGTGGGCGGCTTCGAGTACGACCTCACCCCCAAGACCAGCATCAACATCGAAGGCTACTACAAAGACTTCCGCCAGGTGACCAACCTGAACCGCGAAAAGCTCTACAACGACACGCCGGAATTCATCAACCAGCCCGACGAGCTGAAGAAGGACTTCGTGGTGGAGACCGGAAGCGCCTACGGGGCGGACATGCTGCTGAAGTACGAAAACAAGGGCCTCTACCTCTGGGTGGTCTACTCGCTCAACTTCGTGGACCGCTTCGACGGTACGCAGACCTACAACCCGATCTGGGACCGCCGCAACAACGTGAATCTCGTGGCCAGCTACACCTTCGGGAAGCACGACAGCTGGAAGGCCAGCGCCCGCTGGAATTACGGCTCCGGGTTCCCCTTCACCCAGAACCAAGGATTCTACGAAAGGCTGCCCTTCAGCGACGGCGTCAACAGCGATATCAATAACACCAACGGTGACCTCACGGTGATCTACGGGCCGCTCAACGGCGGACGCCTCACGGACTACCACCGGCTGGACGTCGGCATCACCAAGATCTGGAAGCTCGACGAGCACCAAGTCGTCCAGTTGGACCTCAGCGTCACCAATGCCTACGACCGCGACAACATCTTCTACCGTGACCGCGTGACCAGCACGGAGGTGTACCAGTTGCCTGTGCTTCCGAGCTTGGGGTTCTCGTACACATTCTAGCCAAAGTTGAAACAGGAAAGCTGAATGGTGAAACCGGGCGCTCGGCGACCACCCTTTTCAGCTTTCCTGTTTCATCTTTCAGCTTTCTCCCTCTTGGTTCCGAACATCGGAGTAGCTTTACACCCCGTGATCACCATCCCCATTCAGGGCGGGATCAACATGTGATGACGGGTTCCACAAAGTACATTTTCGTTACAGGAGGGGTCACCTCCAGCCTCGGCAAAGGCATTGTCAGTGCCTCCTTGGCCAAACTGCTGCAGGCGCGCGGCTTCACGGTGACCATTCAGAAGCTGGACCCTTATATCAATGTCGACCCCGGCACGCTGAACCCCTACGAGCACGGGGAATGTTACGTGACCGAGGACGGCGCGGAGACCGATCTGGACCTGGGCCACTACGAGCGCTTTCTGGACACGCCCACCAGCCAGGCGAACAACATCACCACCGGCCGGGTCTACCAGAACGTGATCAACAAGGAGCGCCGAGGCGAATACCTCGGCAAGACCGTTCAGGTGATCCCGCACATCACCGACGAGATCAAGCGGAACATCCAGCTCCTAGGACGGAAGGGCATCTACGATTTTGTGATCACCGAGGTCGGCGGCACCGTGGGCGACATCGAGAGCCTGCCCTACGTCGAGGCCATCCGCCAGCTGAAGTGGGAAAAGGGCCGCGACGCCTTGTCGATCCACCTCACGCTGCTCCCCTACCTCAGCACCACGGGCGAGTTGAAGACCAAGCCCACACAGCACAGCGTGAAGGAGCTTCTCAGCCTCGGCGTGCAGCCGGACATCCTCGTGTGCCGTACCGAGCACCCGATGATCAAGGGGATGAAGGAGAAGATCGCCCTCTTCTGCAATGTGGACCCCAACGCAGTGATCGAAAGTGCCGACGCGGAGACGATCTACGACGTGCCCTTGCTGATGCAGCAGGAACAGTTGGACGAGGTGGTGCTGGAGAAGCTCGGCATCGCCAATTATCCGGAGGCGGACCTCACCCAATGGCGCGAATTCCTGCGCCGGCACAAGGAACCAAAGTACACTGTGGAGATCGGCCTGGTGGGCAAATACGTGGAGTTGCGCGATGCCTACAAGAGCATCAAGGAGGCCTTGGACCATGCGGGTGCGGCCAACGAGACCAAGGTGGACATCCGCTGGGTCCACAGTGAGAAGGTCACTCCGAAGAACGTGGATAAAAAGCTCGGTGGCCTTGATGCTATTCTGGTGGCCCCCGGCTTCGGCAACCGAGGGATCGAGGGGAAGATCGAGGCGGTCCGCTATGCGCGGGAAAACAAAGTCCCCTTCCTCGGGATCTGCTTGGGCATGCAGTGCGCCGTGATCGAATTCGCCCGCAACGTGCTGGGCCATGCCGAGTCCAACAGCACCGAGATGGACCCCGACACCAAGTGGCCGGTGATCGCCATGATGGAGGAGCAAAAAGCCAAAGTGGACAAGGGCGGCACCATGCGACTGGGTTCCTATCCCTGTAAGCTCACCGAGGGCAGCCTCAGCGCACAGGCCTATGGGAAAACCAGTATCAAGGAACGCCACAGGCACCGGTATGAGTTCAATAACGCCTTCACCGAGGAGTTCAAGAAGGCCGGCATGATCGCCGCCGGCGTGAACCCCCAGACCAAGCTGGTGGAAGTGGTGGAGCTGAAGGACCATCCCTGGTTCGTGGGCGTGCAATACCACCCGGAATACAAGAGCACCGTGGCGCGGCCCCATCCTCTCTTTATACGCTTCGTGAAGGAGGCCCTGACGCAGCATGCCGCGGTCGCGAAAAGCGAAAAAGCCGAGGCCTGAGCCTGCCCGATAGCACGGCCGTTCGGACCTCTTGGCACTTCCGGGGCGAAAAGGGCACGTTTACCCGGACCCAAGCGGCTATCTTCGCGGCCTTTCCCCGTTCCCACCACAGCGACCAAGGATCAGTATGGACCGCAATTCGATCATCGGCATCCTCCTCATCATAGCCATCCTCTTCGGCTATCAATACCTCACCATGCCCAGCGCGGAAGAACGCGCCCTGATGCAGCATGAGCAGGACAGCATCGCCGAGGTGGCCATTCAGAAGCAGGCGGACCATGCCGATTCCGCCTTGGCCGAACAGCAGCAACAAGTGAAGAACGCCACGCTGGTGGCTCCGGTGGATACCGGCTTGGTCGCGGACAGTCTCAATACCGACAGCCTCCTCGCCGCCAAACAGCACGATCGATTAGGCATATTCGGCCCCTCCGCCAGCGGGCATAACGAGGTGGTGACGATCTCCAACGAGAATCTGCAAGTCGCCATCAACACCTTCGGTGCGCGGCCTAATGTGATCCGCCTCAAAGGCTACAAGACCTATCACGAGCACAACCCGTTGCTGCTTTCCGTGCCCGACAGCGGCGCCTACGAATACAACTTCTTCCTCGGCAACCGTAAGCTGAGCACGAAGGACATGAACTTTACCGCTGAGAAGCTCGGCACCACGGGAGTACGCCTAAGGGCCTCCACCACGGACCCCTCGAAATATCTCCAGATCACCTACCAATTGGACAGCGGCACCTGGTTCATGAACACCACCGCCGAGCTGGTGGGGCTACCGGAGATTCGATCCGAGGAACGTGATGTTCCACTGGAACCTCACCGGTTTCCACAATGAGAAACACCGCCCCACCGAGGAGCAGCATTCCACCGTGTACTACAAATACCTAAACAGCGACCGGGACTACCTGAGCGAAAGCAAGGACGACTCCAAGAAGCTCGAGGCCAAGACAAACTGGGTGGCCTTCAAGCAGGACTTCTTCACCGTGGCCATGGTGAAGAAGGACGGCTTCACCAGTAACGGATCGGAGATCTCCATCACCACGCTCCCCGATGACACGCTCTATTCCAAACGGTACGACGCCAAGCTGTTCTTCGGGCAGGAACCCAGCGAGCACGCCACCCTGGCGATGCAGATGTATCTGGGACCGAACCAGTACAATACCCTGCGCCAAACGGGTATCCCCGATTTCAGCCGCGTCATCGACCTGGGCTGGGGCATCTTCGGCTGGATGAACCGCTTTCTGGTGATCCCCATCTTCAACTTCCTCAGCCAGTTCAACCTCAGTTACGGCATCATCATCCTGGTGCTCACCGTGGTGATCAAAATGCTATTGCTGCCTATCGCATACCGCAACCAGAAGAGCAGCATCCGCATGCGGGCGCTGAAGCCGGAGATCGCCGCCATCACCGCCAAGTTCGGCTCGGACGACGCAATGAAGAAGCAGCAGGCCACCATGGACCTCTACCGCAAGGCCGGCGTGAGCCCCGTGGCCGGTTGCGTGCCCATGCTGCTGCAGATGCCCGTTCTCTATGCCATGTTCCGCTTCTTCCCCAGCAGCATTGAACTGCGGCAACAATCCTTCCTCTGGGCGGACGACCTCAGCAGCTATGACAGCATCCTAACGCTGCCGTTCCACATCCCCGCCTATGGCAGCCACGTAAGCCTCTTTACCCTGCTAATGGCCGCCAGCACCATTATCTACACCCTCGTGAACAGCAAGCATATGCCCCAGCAGCAGGGCATGCCGAACATGAAGGTGATGATGTACATGTTCCCGGTGATGATGCTCTTCTTCATGAACTCGCTCCCCGCCGGCCTGAGCTATTACTACTTCCTCGCCAACGTGATCAGCATCCTCCAGATGACGGTGATCACCAAGTGGTTCCTGGACGAGGATAAGCTGCGTGAACAATTGCTGGCCAACATGAAGAAGCCCCGCAAGAAGAGCAAGTGGCAGCAGCGCATGGAGGAGATCCAGAAGCAGCAGAAGGCGACCACCAAGCGTCGTCGTTGATCCAACACGGCATCCACGGGAGAATGGGCCGGAACATGAACGGCTTTCTCCGTGGGTTGGATGGCTTCGGACGTGCACCGGCCTTCATCCTCCGTCACCGGATGGGCTGGATGTTCTTTGTGCCCATCCTGCTTTGGGCACTTTTCGCGTTCGGAACATTCCAAACAGGTCACTGGCTGGTGGATGTCGCACAGGCTTGGACCGGAAAATACTTGGGGCTGGATATTCCCCACCCCGGGCCGCGACGGATGGCCCGGGCTGTGGGATTACCTGAAAGCCGTTGTGAACGGCGCACGGGATGTGCTGGTGTGGGTGGTGCTGAAGCTGGCGACCTTCTGGCTGGTGGGCCTGCTGGGCAAGTACGTGGTGCTGGTGCTCCTTTCCCCCCTGATGGCATATGCGAGCGAGCGCACGGAAGAGTTGCTCAGCGGGACGGGCACACCCTTCCAATTAGGGCGCTGGCTGCGGGAGATGTGGCGCGGCGTGGTGATGGCCCTCCGGAACGGCGCGGTGGAAATAGGCATGACGCTGTTGGCGTGGTCGGCCACGCTTTTCCTACCGGTACTGGCACCGGTAACGGCACTGCTGCTCTGGGGTGTTTCCTGCTGGTTCTATGGCTTCTCCATGTTCGACTACATCCACGAACGACAGGGGCTGGGGCTGGGCGCCAGTGTGCGTGCCGCTCGCCGAAGGCGCGGGCTGATATTGGCCAACGGCATGCTGTTCAACCTGCTGATGAAGGTACCAGTGCTGGGCATGATGACCGCACCCCTGCTGGGCGCCGTGGGGGCCGTCCTGGCAAACGACCCGCACCAACACCGAACCAAGCCCATTGCAGCGGCGTAAAAACCGGCCATGCGTGGCCGACTTGCTTTCCTTTTCGTGGTGCTGTGCGGTGCCTCCTATGCTCAGCGCCTGCAATTGACCGTGCCTCCGGTTGGCCCACTCGACCGCGTGCAGGTGTTCGGCACGGTGACGGACAGCATCACCGGAAAACCAGTGTATGACTGCCTCGTGGCCTACTACGACCTCGAAGGCGACCGCCGGTCCGTCTCCTCCGTGAACAGCGACGGCCAGTACGCCATGTTCATCCCGGTACATATCCCGTTCGAGCTTCGCATTGAGCGCGAGGATGGCTACATCGACCTGGAGAAACGCGCCCCAAAGGTCCCCAAGGGGGTGAAGCAGTTCCGCTTCGACCTGGTGCTGCGACCGAAGTGAGCTTGTGACCTCCCTTTCTTCCAAGAAGGAGGGGTGGGGGTGGTTCGGGAAAGATGCTGTGGCTCAGGGTCCGAGACAGAGAACCACTAAGGGAACTCTGAGTAGACCCAGAGGGGACCGAATGCGAACAGGCCGCCCCGTCCGGGGCGGCCTGTTCGCATTCGGATCAAGCAGTGCTTACTTCTTGGCACCTGCGGGTTTCTTCGCGGGAGGAGCCGCTTCCGGAGCTGGTTCCACGGTCTTGGGCGCGGACACCAGGGTCATCTCGTCCACGAGATGCTTCGCACCGGCGTACTTGTCGATCACCCACAGCACGTAACGGATGTCCACGCTGATGGTGCGCTGCAGTTCAGGCTCGTACGAGATGTCGCCGCTCATGGCCTCCCAGTTGCCGTCGAAGGCGATGCCGATGAGCTCGCCGTTGCCGTTGATCACCGGGCTGCCGCTGTTGCCGCCGGTAATGTCGTTCTCGCTGATGAAGCAGATGGGCAGGTTGCCGTCCACATTGGCGTAGCGGCCAAAATCCTTGCCGACCAGCAACTCATGCTCGCGCTTCGGGACCACGAACTCCGGGTCCGAGTTGTCCTCCTTCTCCAGAATGCCGATGTGGGTCGTGGACAGCTCGTAGTGCTTGGCGTCCGCCGGGGAGTAATCGTTCACTTGGCCGTATGTGAGGCGCTCGGAGCTGTTGGCATTGGGATACCACATCTGCTCGGGGTCCTTCTCGCGCATGGCGGCCACCATCAAACGGTAGCCCCGATCGATCTCCACCTGTGCGTCTTGGATGCCCGGAGCGAGCACGCCACGGTACAGGCTCAGGCAGCTCAACATCGTCTGCATGCCCATGTCCTTCTGCAAGGTTTTTGCCTTGGGGTTCTCCAGGAACTTCATCATGCGCGTGCTGTCCGTCAGGATGCTCGTCTTGAACATGTCCGCAGCCCACTTGGTGAAATCACCCTTGTATTTCTTGGTGACCACGGCAATGATGTCCGGCTGCTGTGCCGGGTCAACGTCCTCATAGATCATCTTGAACATCGCTGCGGTGATGTCCTGATCAGTGGCCGGGTCATAGTCCTTCCACATCTTCCGCACGGTGGCTTTCGCCTGGGCGGACATTGCGGAGATCTTGTCCGTGGCCTTCGGATCCTTTTCCAGTTGCATCTTCAAGCCATAGAGGCGGAAACCCGAGATCACGGCCTCGCAACCGAAAGCCCCCTCCTGCATGTAGGTGCTGGACTTTTCGAACTTGGCGCGTTGAGCGTAGCCTTCCGAAAGGTCCTTGGCCAGGTCGCCATACTTGTCCTGGTGGACCGGGTCGCTGTTCACCCAGGCCATCAAGGCTTCCTCCTGCTCCTTCTTCCTGTCATAGACATGCTGACGCTTCAGACCCTTCTGCTGGCCGATAAAATACTTCCAATAGTTGGCGATCTGCGCATGCTTACTGGCGTACTTGATGCGCACTTCCGGGCTGGCGTTCATGTGCTCCTTCATCACATCGAGCTTCTCGCCACGCACTTTCACGCGGGCGGGCTGCTCCACGTCCAGGGCCAACTTCACCCCGTCGCTGTTGAGGAAACGGTCGGTGCTTCCGGGGAAGCCCATGATCATGCTGAAATCGCCTTTCTTCACGCCGTCCAAGCTCACAGGGAAGTGCCACTTGGGTTTGAAGGGGATGTTCTCCTCGGAATAGTTGGCGGGTTCGCCGTCCGGGCCGGTGTAGATGCGGAACATGCTGAAATCCCCGGTGTGGCGGGGCCATTCCCAGTTGTCCGCGTCGCCGCCGAACTTGCCGATCGCACTGGGCGGGGCGCCCACGAGCCGGACGTCCGGGTAACTTTTGTAGACGAAGAGGTAGAATTCGTTGCCCTCGAACATCACTTTGAAATCGGCCAGGATGTGCGGCTTGCCTTCAGCGGCCTTGGACTCCAACGCTTGGCCGACCACTCCGAGCACCGAATCGCGCTGGGCCTCGGTCATTTCGGCGCTGAGCTGGCTCAAAACCGTGTCCGTGACATCGGTGATGTACTGCAGAAAGCTGACCTCGAAGTCCGCTGGGCTCTCCTGGTCGAGGGTCATGGCCCAAAAGCCGTCAGTGAGGTGATCATGCTCCACACTGCTGATCTTCTGGATGGCGTCGAAGCCGCAGTGGTGGTTGGTGAGCATCAGTCCGTCGGCGCTCACGACCTCGCCCGTGCAGAAGCCACCGCCGAGCCGCGCCACCGCGTCCTTCATGCTCGCCTGATTCAGGCTGTAGATGTCCTCCGCAGTGAGCTTAAAGCCCAGCTTGTGCATCTGCGCCTCGTTCACCTGTTTCAATTTGTTCAACAGCCACATGCCTTCTCCGGCAAAGGCGCTGCCCATCGTAAGCACGGCTACGAGGAACACGGAAATGATCTTTTTCATATCGGTCGTCTGGGATCGTTTTGGGTAATTGGATGGCCGCAGCCGCGAACAGCTCCGGAGCCGCGAATTTAGCGTTTACGGCCAAGTGCCAGCCGCCCCATGGAAAAGCGGCCTTTTGCCGTGATGGACGGCGAATGGAACGGTAAGTTCGGACCGTTGTCAACGCAGGTCACCGACTTTGGTCCATTCCACGTCGGCCAGTAACGCTTCCGCTTGCTTGGTCAGCGCCTTGAATTCCTCCGGCGAACCCACCCTGCCGATCACTTGCTTATCACGCTGGTCCGCATGTACGCGGATGATCACGCTCGGGAGGTCCGTCACCGGCTGGTCGTACTTGTCCTCCAACTTGTAGAAGCCCAGCGAGTCCGCCGCAGCCTTCAATGCGTTCATCGTCGCGGCGTTCACATGGCCCGTGAAGTGTCCTTCGCGCGCCGCGAATCGGCGCCCCAGATAGGTCGCCGAACCGTCTTGGAGGATCGTGAGCTTATAGGTGGGACAGGTGCCGAAGCAAGGCGTCCGTTCGATGGTAAAAAAGACGCTGTCCCCTTCCACTTGGGCCAGAGCTTCCGCATCTTCCGCCTCATCCCGGGGCATCTCTTTCACTGGTTCCACCTGTTGTGCTGTTGACGTGCCGTTCGCGGTGGCGTCGGGCATCTTCTCCTTGCCCTTACATCCGCCGGTAATGGCGAGGAGAGCGGCGGCGAATATCAATGTGGGCATCTGCATGGGGCGAAGTTAATTGCATCCCTCGTTGGCGAAGACCGTGCCGATCCGGGCCGCATCCTTGCCGCTGGGGTGCGCGGGCTACTTTTGCCGCGCATGGAACTTGACCCGCTCACCGCCATCTCCCCCATCGACGGGCGCTATCGTGCGCGCACCGCGCCTTTAGCCGCCTGGTTTTCCGAACTGGCGCTGATCCGCTACCGCCTGCTGGTGGAACTCCACTGGTTCCGCTTCCTCTGCGAGGTCCCGCTGCCGGAGCTGAAGGGCGTCCAGTCCACCGGGCTGAACGATCTGGCCAAGCGCATTGCAGTGCTCACCGGGCCGGACGCCCGGGCCGTAAAAGCGATCGAACGCACCACGAACCACGATGTGAAGGCCGTGGAGTACTGGCTCAAGGAACAACTGGACGCGCTGGGATTCGGCGCGGCCAAGGAGTTCATCCATTTCGGGCTCACCTCTCAGGACATCAACAATACGGCGCTACCTCTGCTGCTGAAGGATTTCACCGAGCAACATTACTTGCCAGCGATCACCGCCCTGCGCGACCGCATCCATGGGCTGGCCATGCAGTGGGCGCAGGTGCCCATGCTCGCGCGCACGCACGGACAGCCCGCTTCCCCCACGCGCCTTGGCAAGGAGCTGGAGGTATTCACCGAGCGCCTGGACAATCAATTGCGCCTGCTGCGCGAAGTTCCCTTCTCGTGCAAATTCGGCGGGGCCACCGGCAATTTCAACGCACACCATGCCGCTTACCCGGAGCTGGACTGGGTAGCGCTGGCAGACCGGTTCACCCAAGAAAAGCTGGGACTGCAACGCCAGCGTTTCACGACGCAGATCGAGCACTATGATTCCATGGCGGCCCTGTTCGATGCCATGCGACGGATCAACACGATCGTGATCGATCTCTGTCGCGATCTCTGGGCATACATCAGCATGGACTGGTTCCGCCAGCGCGTGAAAGCCGGCGAAGTGGGCTCCTCCGCGATGCCGCACAAGGTGAACCCGATCGACTTCGAGAACGCGGAAGGCAACCTCGGCCTGGCGAACGCCCTCTTCGGGCACCTCAGTGAAAAACTGCCGATCAGCCGCCTGCAACGTGACCTTACCGACAGCACCGTGACGCGCAACATCGGCGTGCCCATGGCCCACACCGTGATCGCCATCGGCTCGGTGATGCAAGGTTTGGACAAGCTCCTGTTGAACGAGGCCACGATAGCCCGCGACCTGGACGCGCAATGGGCCGTGGTGGCCGAAGGAATCCAGACGATCCTACGCCGCGAAGGCTATCCGGAGCCCTACGAGCTGCTGAAAAAGCTGACACGTGGTAAGGATAAGATCGGCAAGGACGAGATCGCGGAATTCATCGAGGCGCTGGATGTCGATGAGCCCGTGAAAGCCCGGTTGCGCAGCCTCTCGCCAAGTACGTACTTGGGAGTTGACCTGTTTCCCTGAGACACGAGCCAGAAGTCTTGATCCGTGAAGGATCCACCACAGAGGCACAGAGAGCACAGAGGTGAATTGAGTTTGGAGTCGTGAGGCCCCGATCACCGATCACTATTCACCGTTCACTGATACACCTCCCTCACTTCCTTGCCAACAACAACCGCTGGTAGGCCACCAGGTCCGTGGTCGGGATGTCCGTCATGTCCAATTGCCGCATGATCGTCACCAATTGTCCGCGATGATAGCTCGCATGATTGAAGCAGTGCATCAGCAACTGCCAACGTGGCTGGGTAAACTTCTCGCCTTTGGTGTTCGCATAGTGGGCCATCTCGTGAAATCCTTCTTCATCCAGCCCCTGCACCTTGTCGTTCATCCCCACGCTCACCTTCAGCAGTGAGCCGATGCTATCGTCCAGCCCTGCCACGGGTGCGCCGAAGATCCTTCCCATCCATGTGTTGGTCGCATCCCGGACATGCATGAGCGTGAGGCCCAGCGCGGGGAAGCTGCTTTTCACATGGCGGCCCAACAAGTTGCCATTTTCGCGTTGCAAACGTTCGACCATGCGTGTGTTGGCCCACAGGTCATAGGCGGCATATTGATGGATGAGGTCTTTCATGTTCGTGTTCACGTGGATAACGGTGTTGAAAATACGCAAGGTTCCGGAACCGGGCCCCCAAAGGGATCCACTACGTTCGCGCAGTGAACGGCGCAGCCATGATCGGAACCATTTTCGGAAAGAAGAAGATCAGTGAGGACAAATTCGCGAACGTGTTCGTGAATGCCGTGCTGCGCCTCACTGAACAGGGGTACCCCACCGTGGTGGCCGAGCTGGAGGAAGCCAGCGAATTCGTGACCCGTCCCGTGTTCGGGCCCGGTGACGACGAGCTTTTCGCCCTGATCCTCTTCGCCGGCAACCTGATGGAAGCCCCTAAGCACATGCCGGCCGGTCAGGATCAACGCTTAGCCCAGCATGCCTACTCGAAGTTCGCCCCGCTGATGGACACCTCCGCCGCCGAGCTGGAGACGGAAACCATCGCGTTGCAGCATTTCATGTCGCGCATCAATCACCCCAGCAAGAACACGGTGTACGCGATGAGCAAGGTGATCTTTCAGAAGTACGACCTGTTCCGCCACCAGGACGCGTACTTCCGCGAACAAAAGGCTCCCAACCCCATCATCCTCGGCCGCATCAACAAGCTGATGCAGTATTGCCTGTGGGATTGGGCCGAGCTGCTGGATGATTGGAAGGTGACTTCTTGAGGTTGTTGAGGTAAAGCTGAAAGCTGAAAGAGTCGTCGCCAAGTACCCGGTTTCAACTTTCAGCTTTTCTCAAGTTTACCCCAGCACCCCTTCCTCCACCGCCATCTCCACGATGTGCTCACCGATGGCCAAGCAGGCCGTTGCCGCCGGTGACGGGGCGTTGAGCACATGGATGTGGTTGCCCCGCCGTTCGATCCGGAAATCGTCCACCATTTCGCCATCGGTGCCCAACAGCATGGCACGGACGCCTGCACGGCCCGGTTCAATGTCATCCATCTCCAAGGTCGGGATCAGGCGACGCAACGTTTTCAGGAAAAGCTTCTTACTGAAGGCCCGCCGGTACTCGTCGATGCCGTAGGACATGTTCTTGAAGAAGAGCTTCCACGTGCCGCCGTAGGTGAGCGCGTCCCAGGTATCGCGCAGGCTGAAGTCCGTCTTACCATAGCCTTCGCGCTTGAAGGTGAACACGGCGTTCGGTCCGCACTCGGTGCTGCCGTCGGTCATGCGTGTGAAGTGGACGCCTAGGAACGGAAAGCGCGGGTCCGGCACGGGATAGATCAGGTTCTTCACCTTGTGTTTACCCTTTTCCGTCAACTCGTAGTAATCTCCGCGGAAGCCCACGATCTGCTCTTTCACGGGTATCCCGTCAGCACGTGCAAGCCGGTCGCTCTGCAGGCCCGCGCAAAAGATCACGCACTTGGCGTGGTAGGTGCCCTTTCTCGTGCGCACGGTGCTGGTGTCGTCGCCCGTCACCGAGTCCAGCACCTCTTCGCCAATGTGTACCTCCGAGGCAGGATTGATCGCCAAGGCCAGTTCGGCCATCTTGTTGGTTGCCCCGCGAAAATCGATGATGCCGGTGCAGCCCACCCACAGCCCCCCGATGCCGGTGCAGTACGGCTCGATCTCCTTGATCTCCTCCGCGGTGATCAGCTTCAGGTCCTCAATGCCATTGGCGATGCCCCGCTGGTGGATCTTTTCCAAACGCGGCAGTTCATCGGCCTCCATGGCCACGATGATCTTTCCGCAGACATCGTGCTTCACCCCGTGCTCCTTCGCGAAGGCCACCAACTCCTTGCGCCCCTTGGCACAGGTGATCGCTTTCTTGGTGCCGGGCACGTAGTAGATCCCGCTGTGGATCACGCCGCTGTTATGCCCCGTCTGGTGATCGCTCAGCACGGCTTCCTTCTCCAATAGGATAATGCGCTTGGCCGGGAAGCGCCTTTGCAGCTTGTACAAGGTGGCCGCACCCACGATGCCGCCGCCTACAATGACCACGTCCCACGGACCGGCACTCAACGATGTTTTCATGTAGGTCGGCGAAGTTACCGCGCAGGGTCCACCACCGGAGCAATGCCTTCCCCCGCGGGACCCGGAGCAAAAGCAACGAGCCGACCACGAAAAAGGAACCGATGGCGATGATGGTATAGCGGATGTCGCCCGTCATCTGATTCACCAGCCCGAAGGCCAAGGTGCCCAGAACGGTGGCGAGATAGAAGGTCACATCATAGAAGGAGAAGAAAGAGGCATGGTCCTCGGTCTCCGGAAGCAGCTTGGCGTACGTGCTTCGCGAAAGGGCCTGAGTGCCGCCCATCACCAGCCCCACGAAGGCGGCCAGGACATAGAATTCGTTCGTCCAATTGATACGCCAGGCCGCCAAGCAAATGCCCATCCAGATCACCAGACCGATGATCAAGGCCACGATATTCCCGAACCGCTTGCTCAGTTTCACAAAGAGCAACGCCCCCACTGCCGCGACGAGCTGGATCACCAGGATACTGACGATCAATCCACTATCGGCGATGGGTGAGCCGTCGGGATCCTTGATCTCCTGCTTGGCGTAGGTCACCGCGAGGTACATTACCGTTTGCACCCCCATGTTGAAGACGAAGAACGCGGTGAGGAAACGGCGGAGGCGCTTGAGGCCGAGCATCTGCTGCCACACCTTACGCAGTTCCCTATAGCCGTTGGTGAACACGTTCACCTTGTTCTCTTTCGGTGCGCGTGCATCGGGAAGATTCCTGAACGTGATCTGCGCCCAACCGGCCCACCAGATGCCCACGGAAAGGAAGGAGAGCCGTGCGGGGAGGCCGTCCCGGTCGGGGATGCCGAAAAGGTCCGGCTTCATCACCATCAGCAGGTTGAACACCAACAGGATCACGCTTCCGATGTAGCCCATCGCATAGCCGCGTGCGCTCACCCGGTCATGGTCCTTCGGTTCCGCGATCTCCGGCAGGTAGGCATCGTAGAAGATAAGGCTTCCTGAAAAGCCGATGCAGGCCAACATGAACAGGAGCAGTCCAGGCCAGAGGTTCTCATAGGTGAGAAAGAAGAGGCCCGCACAACTGATGGAACCGAGATAGCAGAAGAACTTGAGGTAGTTCTTCTTGTTGCCCCGGTGGTCGGCGATGCCGGAGAGGATCGGCACCACCAGCGCCACGATCAGGAAGCCCAACGAGAGCGTGTAGGATTGCAGCGATGCAGCCGGAAGGCCGTAGTTGGCCAGCACCTGGTCCTCTCCGCCGATCGTGGTGATCGCGGCGAAGTAGATCGGAAAGATGGCTGAGGTGATGGTGAGCGAATAGGCCGAGTTGGCCCAGTCGTACATCGTCCATGCCCGGATCAGACGGGGATTCCCTTTCTGCATCGGGCCAAGGTAGGTTGCTGAAGCAAACGGTGAGAACGGTGCAAATGGTAAAAAATAGGCGAGGGTGCGAAGGACGGAATATCGCCTCCTCGCACCCTCGCTGCTTTATCGCCCGGCACGGATCTACTTCACCAAATCCACCTCTACACGGCGGTTCTGGCTGGTGGAAACCTCGTCGTCGCCCTCCACGGCCGGGTTGTCCCCCTTGTCGCCCGCAACGCTGATGCGGTCCGCGGCGATCCCGGCGTCCACCAGATAATTCTTCACCGCCTCGGCGCGCTCCTTGCCGAGCTCGGTCAGGTCCGGGCGCATGCGCACGCGGTCCACTTCCTTCACATCGGTATTGCCGGTCAACTTCACCTTGATCGCCGGGTCGGCCTTGAGTACCGAGGCCAAGGTATCCACAAGTGCCATCATGGAGGGATCGATGTCCTTGTTGTAGCGCTTGAAGTAGATCACGCTGCGATCCACCCGTTCCGCCGGGGCCAAGTTGGGATTGATGGTGACCTTGCGGTCGTAGATGTACTCGCTCTGGTCCTTGTCTACTTGCTCGCACGAGCAGTCACTGAGGCGCTTTATGGGCTTCACGCTCACATCGTCGATGAAGTAGTACGCATGTGGCTTCTGCGGTCGCGTTTCCCCGCGCTGCCTGCGGACCTTCTCCGCATTAACCTTCTCGGTGGGCGCAAAGTTGCCGATGATCAAGTACTGCTCGTCACCCTTGGCCTCGAATACGCCGCACACGCCTTGCCAACCGTTGACATCATCATACACCTTGGTCATCAGGGCCGGGACCTGCGGCTCATAAGTGAGGCTGGCCTCATCCTTCTTATGCAGGGCGATCCGGCTCGCATATGCCCCGATGTGGTCGCTGGAGTATTTGCTCAGGTCGCCGAGGCTCACGTAGTAACTGATGCAATACTTCTGCCCCTTCTTCAGCATCTTCTTGAACTTCACCTGCAGATAGCTGCGCGGCTCCTTGTCCATGTAGCTGTACCATAATACCCCCGCGTAGTTGATGCCGCTCAACGCGCTTTGAAATCCATAGGCGTTCTTGGGAGCTTTGATCGGTGACTCACTGTCCACGGATTCGCTGTACAGGTCCGCCTTGGCGTCGGTGGGACTGTCCCAACCCTTGGCCGACTCGATGCCGCCCAGCCTCCGCAGCTTTCCTTCCACCTCCTCGAAGCTGCCGTTGGCGATCATGTTCAGGCTGTCCGGAACTTCCTGTGCAGAAAGGGTAAGGCCAAGGGAAGCAACGAGGGTGATCGAGGAGAAACGGAGGATCATGCGGGGAGTTGTTGATAAGGGGTCAAGGTTGTGCTGAACGGCGGCAATTTAGCGATCTTGTGTTCCACAAGGTCCCGGCCGCTTGCGAAGTTCATGCCGATCAAAGGAAAAACGGAAAGAGCGACCTCATGGGCCGCTCTTTTCGTTAGCAGGGTCGTCTTCCGGACACGGCTCCGATCGGACAGATCAGCCTCCGAAGGTCCAACCCATGGAGAACTCAATGAGGTTCGTCCAGTAACGGGCCCGGGTGCTGCTTTCGGTACGGTCGTAGGTCGGGGTGAGACCCCGATAATACCGCAGGTCAAGGTCAAAGCCCATCTGTAGCGTATACCCGATCCCTGCCATCACCGCGATATCGAATTTCTTGAAGTCCTTGATGGCCGCGCTGCCCTTCTTCTTCGTTGGTAAGAAATCCTGCTGGTCTATCTGTTGAGTGACTGTTTGCCCATTCTGGTCCTGACCCGTGACGGTCCCTTTCCATGTGGTGGTCTCATCCATGTTGTCCTTACCCCCCATCAAAAAGTTGAACGATGGGCCGAGCATGACGCGAAACTCTTCGGTAGCCTTGATGGTCAAGGGTGTAGTGATCTGGAAATAGGAAAGGCGTTGGTCATCCTCCAGCTTGTAATCCCGGCTCCCCGTATAGGCTCCTTGGTTGTTCGTCACCACAGTATTGTTGGTCAGGGTCTGATTGTCGGTGGTTTCCGACTTTGCACGGCGGAAGGAGAAACCCAGTTCAGGACGAAGACCCACCATGTCGGAGAAGGGGATCTCTCCGTAAACGCCGAACATGAGACCCAATCCTTTGGGGCTGGTCGGCGGGTTCTTGGGCTCCGGCTGGATCTTTTGTGAGGCGATCAGATAGTTGCCACCGACCTTAATGCCGAATTTCACCTGCGCGGTGAGGGTGTTCGTGAACAATAGGGCGGAACCGATCAAGAGTGCAGTGCAAACGCGCTTCATGGTTGGATAGTTGAAATTTCGCCAAACTTAGACATCCGCCTTCCCCCCGCAACCCCACAAATGGGGGATGCCACCCCTCCCCCTTAAGCCCATGAAAAAAGAGACCCCGCTGCAACGCGGGGTCTCTTTTACAGTATTCCGGCGGGATCACTTCTTCGCCATCGCCGCCCTGATCTCGTTCAACGCACTACCCGCCTTGAACCAGCCGATCTGCGCCTCATTGTACGTGTGATTGCACTTGATCGTGTCCGTCGACCCGTCCTTGTGGTTCAACACCACGGTCAATTGTTTGCCCGGCGCGAAATCCATGAGGTCGGTGAAGTCGATGCGGTCATCCTCCTGCACTTTGTCGTAATCGCTCTCCTTGTCGAAGGTGATGCCTAGGAGGCCCTGCTTCTTCAGGTTGGTCTCGTGGATGCGCGCGAAGCTCTTCACGATCACAGCGCTCACGCCCAAGTGGCGCGGTTGCATGGCCGCATGCTCGCGGCTGCTTCCCTCGCCGTAGTTCTGGTCGGCCACGACCACGCTGGGTTGCTTGGCGGCCTTGTAAACGCGCTGCGTCGCCGGCACTTCACCGTATTCACCGGTCAGCTGGTTCTTCACCTTGTTGGCCTCGCCGTTGAAGGCGTTGATGGCCCCGATGAGCGTGTTGTTGCTGATGTTGTCCAAATGACCCCGATAGCGCAGCCAAGGACCGGCCATGCTGATGTGGTCGGTGGTGCATTTGCCCATGGCCTTGATCAGCAACACCGCGCCGGTGATGTTCTTGCCGTCCCATGCGGGGAACGGTTCCAGCAATTGGATGCGGTCGCTGTCCGGCTTCACCACCACTTCCACGCTGCTGCCGTCCTTGGCCGGGGCCTTGAAGCCGGGGTCCTTCACGTCGAAGCCCTTGGGTGGCATCTCCAAGCCCTTGGGTTCGTCCAGCTTTACCTTCTTGCCATCCTTATTCACCAGTTCATCGGTGAGGGGATTGAAGGAGAGATGGCCGGAGAGCACCATGGCCGTGACCAGCTCCGGGCTGGCGACGAAGGCGTGCGTGTTGGCATTGCCGTCGTTGCGCTTCGCGAAATTGCGGTTGTAGGAAGTGAGGATGGAGTTCTTCTTCTCGGGGTGCTTGTTGTGCCGCGCCCATTGGCCGATGCAGGGTCCGCAGGCATTGGCGAGCACCATTCCGCCTATCTCTTCGAAGGTCTGCAGGATGCCGTCGCGCTCCGCCGTGAAGCGCACTTGCTCGCTGCCGGGCGTCACGGTGAATTCACTCTTGGCCTTCAATCCCTTGTCCACGGCCTGCTGTGCGATGGATGCGCTGCGTGTGAGGTCCTCATAGCTGCTGTTGGTGCAGGATCCGATAAGGCCTACTTCCAATTCTTCGGGCCAGCCGTTCTCCTTCACCGCGGCGGCGAATTTGCTGATGGGCCACGCGAGGTCTGGAGTGTACGGGCCGTTGATGTGCGGCTCCAGCGTGTTGAGGTCGATCTCGATCACGCGGTCGAAGTATTTCTCGGGGTCGGCATACACCTCGGGATCGCCGGTGAGGTGCTCGGCCACTTGGTCGGCCAGCTTTACGAGATCCGCGCGACCGGTACCGTTGAGGTAGCGGCGCATGCTGTCGTCGTAGCCGAATGTGCTGGTGGTGGCGCCGATCTCCGCGCCCATGTTACCGATGGTGCCTTTGCCGGTGCAGCTGAGGCTTTCAGCGCCGGGGCCGAAGTATTCCACGATGGCACCGGTGCCGCCTTTCACGGTAAGGATGCCGGCCACCACGAGGATCACGTCCTTTGCCGATGCCCAGCCGCTGAGCTTACCGGTAAGCTTGATGCCGATGACCTTCGGCATCTTCAGCTCCCAAGGCAAGCCGCTCATCACATCGCAGGCATCCGCGCCGCCCACGCCGATGGCGAGCATGCCCAAGCCGCCAGCATTGGGCGTATGGCTGTCGGTACCGATCATCAGGCCACCGGGGAAGGCGTAGTTCTCCAGCACCACTTGGTGGATGATGCCCGCGCCCGGACGCCAGAATCCGATGCCGTATTTGTTCGAAATGCTTTCCAGGAACTGGAACACCTCATTGCCCTTCAGCAGCGCCTCTTGCAGATCCTTCGCAGCGCCGACACGCGCTTGGATCAGGTGGTCGCAATGCACGGTGCTGGGCACGGCCACATGGGGTCGGCCAGTGGTCTTGAACTGCAGCAAAGCCATCTGCGCGGTCGCGTCCTGCATGGCCACGCGGTCCGGCGCGAAATCGACATAATCCTCTCCCCGCTTCAGTGCCTTGGTCGCGGCTCCCTCAGTGAGGTGGGCGTACAGGATCTTCTCCGTAAGGGTGAGCGGCTTGCCCAATGCCTTGCGGGCAGCGGCGATGCGTTCGGGATAGCGGTCATAGACCGCCTTGATCATGTCGATATCGAAGATGTGGGCCATGGCTGTTCTGCGCGATAGTTAAGAGGCCGCAAAGGTACATAGCGGGAAAGGCTTCATCGAAAGCACCAGTGAAAGCGCTGTCCTCACAACGTCCCCTCCTCTTCATTCCCCACCATGGGATCCACCGGCAACGGTGGCCCCTTCCGCCACAGGCGCGCTTTGCGCACGTGCAGCAGGCCACTGTACAAGAAGGCCCCGATGAGGGACCCGGAAGCTATGGCTGTGAGGATAAAGAGCAAGCGGAGGATGTTGCCCGCTGAGCCCATGCCATCGGCGGCCATGGTGGTGACGCTGACCAGGCCGAAGGAACCGGGGGCGAGCAGCCAGAACGCCGGCAGGATGTTCACCAATGCGGGCGGCCCCTTGAAGCGGTATTCGATCACCAGCGCGGTGATGGCCATTACCGCCGCGCCGAAGAACGCCGTGGAGGCCCCGTCGACGAAGCGGCCGGAGACGTACTGCCCGAGGTAGGCCATGAGCATGGTGAGGATGACCCACGGCAGGGACCGCCTGCGGCTGCTTTTGAACAGGTGCAGCCCGATGGCAAAGAGCACAACGCCCGCCCAGGCCAGCCAGGGTGCCAAGCGTTCCGTATGGTCAACGAGCTCCGGAGTGCCATCCCCGAAAAGCCGGAAGCCGCCCAGCAGCCCGAAAGCCAGCAGGATCAACTGGCCGAAACCCGCCACCAGTCTTGAGGCTCCGGAAACGGTATTGGCGAAGGCCAATTCCACCACGGCCACGGTGAGCATGCTGCCCGGCAGGAAAATGATCAACGGCGGGATCAGCAGCTGGAAGGGAGCTTCCTGCACACCATAGCGGTAGAATACGGCCACCACCGAGGCTAGGACGAACGCGGCCACCACGGGCATCACGGCGTTCCATGCGGGCTGGCGCCGCACCGCCACCAAAAGCAGGGCGCAGATGAGGCCGAGCACGGCGATATAGCCTAAGCCACTCCAGGTGGGCCGCAGGATCAAAGCAGTAGCGATGGTGGTGATCAGGTAGCCCACCACGAAGCCGAAGTCGCCGTAGCGGTGCTTCATGCGCCAGATAGCGTCGAGCTTGCGCAGGCCGTCCTTCGGGGAAAGCCGGCCGGCACGGGCCTCGCGGGCGATCTCCAGCACGCCTTCCAACTGGTCGAAGCGTAGCTCCCCCACGCGGTAAGGCCCGGGAGTGATCTGCACACGGTGCTCCGCCCCCTCATCACTTTGCACCATCAGCACGGTGGGCAGGGCGAACACCACGATGCTCGGCTGCCCGTTGCGCTTGGCGATCTGCCCTAAGTCGCGCTCTATCAAGGCGACTGCGTTGCCTGCGGCCAGTTCGGCCTGGCCCAAGCGTGCCAGGAATTGGAGCAAGAGTCGCTGATCGGGATCGCTTTCGGCCATGGCGGCGAAAGCTACAGGGGATCCCGAAAGCGCGGGAAGCATAGGTGACCGGACCTGTGGATGATCCTCCACCGGCCCCGTAACCTGAGACTACTGCTTCTGGAACCGGACCATCCGCCGACCAGCGACTTCCTGCACGGACATGAGGTATTCACCTTGGGCCAAGGAGGCGATGTCCACCGTCGCTTGCGGCCCAGTGAAGGAGCCCCCGTTGAGGATCACCCGGCCCTGAAGGTCCATGACTTTCCATTGCGCAGTGCCGCAGATGCCTAGGATGGTCAAGAACGTGCCGGCGGGTACCGGGAACACGACAAGGGGTGAAGCTCCGGCGTCGGCCACGCCCGTGGTCAATGGTCCGAAGAGCATGACCCCACTACTGCTCGCGATCACCCGCGGATAGAGCGGCGAGGCATTCCAGATCACCACGTCATCATCACTGCTCTTCAATTTCAACTGGTCGGTGAAGGTGCCGATGGATGTGATGAGAGTGCCATGGCCCTCGTACGTCCAAGTATCCGAGCCGGTGTGGTCGGGAGAAGCATATGTATCCGTGAACGAGGATCCGAAGGCAAAGGGGAACTGCATGATCTTTTGATAGTCGGTGTACTCGTTCGGAGCCGCAGGCACATGGGTGGCCACGTTTTCCATGCCGGACGCGCTCAGGACCATGTACAGGTAGTCCGCCGGACCCACGGTCGGGGAGTTGACCCACGCCCAATTGGCGGCTGGATAGGATGCCGCATATGGGGTTCCACTGGCCGTGCCCAACGCCGCTGTGCCAGTAGCGGCGAATTGGACGCTGCTGAGGTCCCAGGTCTGGTTGGCACCGTTGCTCGGTTCATCGGCTGTGCCCGGGTCCGTCATGGAGTAGACGCTGAGCGTAGTGACCCCGGTCGACACATCGGAGAATTGTATGGTGGGCTGAGCGAAAAGACTTGCGATGCTCAGGATGGAAGAGAAGGTAATGATCTGTTTCATGTGCGCGTGTGTTGGTTTGGGGTTGATGAAAGTGATCGGTTCAGTAGATCGCCCCGAACCGTAGGCCGATCGTGTGTTGCGTGAAGGTGCCGGGCGCATACCGGTCGTTATGGAACGTGGCGCAGCCCCCGAAGCCGCGTAACAGCCGGGGATCGACCCGGACGTAGTGGGAAGCATCATATTCCGTGACAATCTGCGGTCGGGCTGCCGCAAGAAGCCGTTGAAACCCCGGAGAGATACTTGCCCACATCGCCACGTTCAATTGGTACGGTACATCATCGCCTTCTTTCCGTCGAACATCACGAAGCGATCCCCGGTGGTATCGAAATGCGGCCACCGGCAATCACTCATGTTGCCCATTATCGTGCCCGTCGCGGGATCGAGGCGGACGAATTCGTTGCGCTCATCGGGTTTCTTTCCGGTCCATACGATGAAGGCGTCCCCCTCGAACTCGGTCATCAGGCATTTCCCCGTATTGGTGGCGTATTTCGGGGCCAGTTCAGCATCCACTTGGGCTACGCCCTTTTCGCCCTCTATCATGATCGCCTCGTGGAAGGGGTATAGCGCCGACGCCTTGCCTATGGCCTTGGTGTCGTACCCGGCCTGGTTGAGGACCTTGCCCGTAGCAGATTCGAAAATGTAGATGTTCTTGTCGCCGCAGGCATAAACGCGGCCCGGGCTTCCGTAGACGGTGCATTCGCTCTTCTTGAAGTTGTCCCCCAGCTCCATGGCCTCCGTGTCCCAGGTCGGCCTGCCCGTTGCCGCATCAAAGGCATGCAGGGCGGAGGAGCCTTCGAATGAGTATTTCACTTTGTAGACACTGGGGTTGCCGTTCATTCCGGGGATGTACTCCTCGATGCGGATCAGCCCACCGAAGCGGGCGATGAGGTTCCCTCCGTCGAGAATGAGCTTGGAGACAATATCGTTCTGCTTGAGCTTGTCCGCGCTCCAGATCACCGCTCCGGTGGCGAGGTCCAGCTTCTTGATGGTGCGCTCCCCCTTGGTGAAGTCACAGACATACACGCCGTCGGCAGCGATCAATGGCATGGCACTGCGGCCGATCTCCTGTACGATCTTCAGGCCGCCGCTTATCTGCACATTGTCGAAGGTGGTGGTCCAAAGGATCTTGCCGGTGGTGATGTCAATGCAGGTGATGCCCTCATACACCACGAAGACCTTACCCTGGCCGCTGGTAACGCTGAGGATCACTTGACCTTCACTTGAGGGCAGCATGTCGTTGTTCAAGTGCCGTACTACTTTACCGGTGAAATTGGCTTTCCACTTATTCCCACCGGAAGCTTCCACCGTGATATTGAGTTTTGTACCACCTCCCGCATTCATGAAGAGTTTGGAGTCATAGCTGGTTTCCACCCAAGTATCGGTGGCCTCATCATGACACCAGCCTTGGCGCCTTACCCGGGTCTTTATCTTGACCTCCCGTTGGGTCAATTCACTTTCGCCCACCGGTTGGCCCGTGCGGAAGTCCAGATGGAAGGTTTCCAGCGGGGCATCCTTTCCATTCTGCTGAAGGGTCACCTCCAACGTCCCGGACGCATCATCCATCTTCATGTTCTCACACTTCTTTACCCCGTTCTTTTCCTTGAAATTGTAGGTCCAAAGCGATTTGCCCGTATTGCCGTCCAGCATTTCGACCTCGCTCATGTCCCCGCCGATCACATACTGTAGATCGTCGGTGCAGCTTTTCCAGTCCGCATCCACGGTGAACTTGGCTTCCCAGATCTTCGGGAATTCCTTTTGGGCGCAGGCGATCGTGGGAAGGAGCAGCGCGGTGAGCATCCAGTGTTTCATGATGATGGTGGAGTTTTGGCCCATGGGACAAAGCTCCGCCAGCGCCGTTGCGGCGGCAATACCACTTTCATGTGAAAATGAGACCTACCCGCGTGGATAGAGCTTGTTCAGAGCGTCGGTCCGTGAGCTCACATGCAGCTTCTGGTACAGGTTGCGGATGTGCGTGCGCACCGTATCGATGCTCAGGTTCAGGCCGTCCGCGATCTCCTTGTAGCGATATCCCTTTGCCAGTTGCTCCAGCACCTCGCGTTCACGTTCACTGAGGAGGTTCATCTCCTTTGCCTGTTTTTTCGGCGGAACAAAACCGGCGAGGACCCGTCGCGCGATGCCGGGGCTCATCGGCGAGCCGCCAGCGAAAAGGGTCTTCACGGCGTTCGCTAAGTCCGCCGGTCGCGCATCCTTCAAGAGATAGCCCGTGGCACCTGCGCACAAGGCATTGTACAGGCTGTCATCATCATCCTGCACGGTGCTGACAAGGACCAGCAGGTCCGGCAACAGTGCTTTTGCACGCCGCGTGCATTCGCCCCCCTGCATGCCGGGCAGGTTCAGGTCCATGATCACCACCTGCGGTGCCCTTTCCGGCAATGCGATCAGGAATTCCTCCCCATCCGGGAAGGCCCCGGCCAACCACAAGGCAGGGTCAGCCTCCACGGCCTCCACGAAGGCTTCACGCAGGACGGGGTCATCCTCCACGATATCCACACTGATCAACTCCTCACTCATTCAGTAGTGCCGTTGGGCCGAAAATACGCACCGTGGTCCCTGCTGCAGTACAGGAGCGATCATAATCCGCATTCATTTCCTCCGCGCGCTGCCGCATGTTCCACGAACCCTGACCGCCCCCTTGAGGCACATCGCCGGTGATACCGCATCCATCATCGCTGATGGCTAATGAAAATCCACTGGTATCATTGGTCCAACGGAGAACGATGTTCTTTGCACCGCTATATTTATGGGCATTCTGCAAGGCTTCCTTGGCGATCAGCAACACATTGCGACGCGCCTTCCCCCCGATCCGGCGTGTGGGCAGTGGTTCGGGGAATTCGCAGGTCACCTTGGTCGTCGTCCCCTCGAAAAGATCCGTCGCATGTTCGCGGATACGGATCAACAGCGGACCCAACGTCCCGTTCCCGGGGGTGTTCATCCAGACCACGTCGCGCAGGTCATGGAGCATCTCACTGCTGATCCCACCCAGCTTCTCGAACCGCGCCTCCGCATCGGTGCTCCGCTTTGGAGACCGTGACAAGGCGGTGATACGGGCCAGACCGCTGCCGATGTCATCGTGGATGTCCTGCGCTAGGCGGGTGCGCAGGCGTAGCTCGTCCATCCCCCTTTCGGCGCGCTCCAGCTCAGCGTTCCTACGGCGGCGATAATAGATGAAAAACAACCACGCGACCGCAGCGGCCAGCACACAACCGACGAGCACATTGAACCAAATAGAGGCCCAGAACGGAAGAGGCACGACGATGTTGAGCAAAAGCGATACGGGACCGGCAACACCGTCGGCGTTCAGCCCTTGCACCTCCAGCGTGAAGGCACCGGCTGGAATGCGTTCCAAAATAAGAGTGCGCTGTGGTGAAGCGTTGCGCCAATAGCCTTGGAATCCCGCCATGCGATAGCGGAAAGCAGACCGCTCCGGATCGCTCATCTCCAGCACGGCGATCTCCAGTTCCAAACGGTTGAACGGATAGGGCAGTACGATGGTCGGATCATGTTCCGCCAAGGTGATCAGACTGTCTTGGGCCCATGTCCGCATGAGGACTACCGGCGGGCCGTCCGGGTCGTCGTTCACTTCGTTCGGCAGGAAGTGGTTGAAGCCGTTGATGCCGCCGAAGTACAGCCGGCCACTGGCGCTGCGGAAGAAGGCGTTGCTATTGAACTCCATGCTCTGAAGCCCATCTTCGATGGTGTAGTTCCGGATCGTGTCGAGCGTGGTCGTGGCCCGATCGAGTCCTTTGTTACTGCTGATCCATCGATGCCCGGCACCGTCAGCCAACATGCCGTATACGAACGCGTCGGAAGGACCATGCGGCGGAAACAGATGTTTCAGCACGTGCAAGTCCTTCCATCGGAGCTCATACAGCCCGTTGTTGGTGCATGCCCATCCGGTGCCGTCCCCGATGTCAAAGAGCTGGTTCAGCCGGACGTCCATCGGGAAGGGATGCATGGGCGGTCGCTCCGCCCCCTTTGGCCAGACGTCCGTCAAACGCCCAGCGCGGGAACTCCAAAGCCGACCTAGCGGGTCGAACTGCACATGGTGCGGCAGGTTCCGGGCACTGTCCAGCCAAGCTATAAAGGCCGGCATGGGGACATCCTCTTTGACCAGCCGACCCGCAAGGAGTTCGAAACGCCGTACACCATCAAGCTGGATCACGAGCAAGTGACCGTCGGGGTCCAGCAACAACTTCCGGTTCGTTCCTGCATCCCCCCGCATCACCACGCGGGAGGTCGCCGGATCGATGGCGGTCAATGTGTTCCCGTCCAAGAACCAGATGATCCCGTCCACATCACGTTTCAACTTGGCGTAGGTGCCGTTCTCATTGATCGTCGCCATCTTCAACGGGGAGAGTGTCAGGCTTCGCTCATCGAACAGGGCCAGCCCTCCTTGGTCGAAGCTGACCAGCACGTGGTGCGCATCCCATTGGACAAGATCCCGCACGAACCAAGAGTTTGGTCGCCAGCCAAGCGTCCCGGGCATCGCCCGTCCGAACTTGATGCGTTGCGGGGCGATGCGGAACACACCTTTGCCGTCGCTGCCTACCCAAATGTTCCCTTGACGATCGAAGAACAGGCTCGTGATCCTCAATGAACGCGCGTCGTCCTCCAACGGATAGAGACGCTTCACTGACAGATCGGGCCGGAGAACGACCACTCCAACGCCGCTGACCCCCATCCAAAGGACACCGTTCGCATCCCTTTCCACATACTTGGTCCCCGGGACACGGCTGACGAGCTCGCGCAATGGCAGCGGCAGTTCCCGTTCGCTACCATCATCCATCCATCGCCAAGCGCCGTGCTTCCCCAACATCAACCAACTGCTGTCGAGCCGGATCATGTCCAAGACTTCGCCCTTGCGTGGAAGGATGCGCACATGTTCCACACCCTTTTGGAAGTCGGAGGAAAGAAGGGTGTCCGGGAACAGGTACTGGTCCAAGTAGCGGCCGCCCGCGGACATCCGCATGCAATAAGACGCACCATGCGCAAAGGCCTTCCGGTGGAAGCCGTCGGGGCTTTGGGACAGTAGTTCCTGAGTGAGCGGAGAGTAGAACAACGCGCTGTCCCTTCCTGCCCACAGTTGTTGCCAGCATCCATTCTGCCCGCCTCGCGATCCAACGGACAGGTGCGTGAATAAACCGGAGCGGGTCTCCAATAGGTCCAAACCACTGCGGGTGCCGATGAACAGGTGGCGGGAGTCCGCTTGGGCGATCCCCCAGATCTCATTGTGGGAAAGACTGGTACTGTCCTCCTGATCATACTTGTACACGGTGAAGCGCGACCCGTCGAAGCGGGCAAGCCCATCGCCGGTGCCGAACCAAATGAATCCATCGGCATCCTGAAGTACGTGGTTCACCATGCTCTGCGGCAGACCCCCGGCAATGCCATAGCACGTCACTTCCACCTGTTGAGCCATGGTCCGTGCCGTAAGGGCACTGAACAGATATACCAAGGTGCATAAGCGCATAGCCTGCGAATGTCGGTGTACCGCAGCCTCGACCCACTGACAAAGTTCAGCGTCCTTCTGTACGGCAGGACATCCATGGTCAATTCCATGGCCTTGCACACGCGGAATGACTTCAACGAAAAAGGGCCGTCTCATTCCGAGATGGCCCTTTTCATTGCGTTAGCTACAGGCTCACTCCTCCACCACCTCGAAGGGGATGGTCTTCACCACGTCGCGGTGGAAGGTCACCTCGGCCTCATAGGTTCCGATGGTCTTGATAGCTTCGCCTTTCAGCTTGATGTACTTGCGGTCCAGATCGATACCGAGCTGCTTGAAGGCGTCGCTGAGCATGATGGTGTTGACGCTGCCGAAAATGCGTCCCTTCTCGCCCACCTTCGCACCGATCTTGATGGTCTGGTCGATGAGCTTGGATGCGTTCTTATCAGCCTCGTCGCGCAGCTTGGTCTCCTTGTGGGCGCGCTGCTTCAGCGTCTCTGTGAGCTGCTTGCGTTCGCTGGGGGTGGCGGCCACGGCCAGCTTACGGGGAAGCAGGAAATTGCGTGCGTAGCCGTCCTTCACTTTCACCAGGTCGTTGGCGAAACCGAGGTGCTCGACGTCTTGTTTGAGGATCACTTCCATGGTCGTGCGTTCTTACTTGAGCATATCGGCCACGTACGGCATCAGTGCGAGGTGGCGGCTGCGTTTGACGGCCTGTGCCACGCGCTTCTGATACTTCTGGCTGGTGCCGGTGAGGCGGCGGGGCAGGATCTTGCCCTGCTCGTTCACCAAGCGCAGCAGGAAGTCCGCGTCCTTGTAATCGATGTAGGTGATACCGAGCTTCTTGAAGCGGCAGTACTTGTCCTTCTTGGTCTCGATGGAGATCGGCGTGAGGTAGCGGATCTCATTGCTGGCGCCTCCACCCGTCTTAGCGGGGGCCGGCGTGGATGCCGGGGCGGCGGAAGTGGTCGTTGCTTCGCTCATTTCCGTTGGGATCAGGCGTTTTCTTTCTTCTTACGGGGTGCGCGACCTTCGCTGGCCTCCTTACCTCCCCTTGCGGGACGGCTTTCGGCGAATGCGATGTGGTGCTTGTCCATGGCCACCGTGAGGAAACGGATCACCCGTTCGTCGCGGCGGTATTCGGTCTCGAGCTTGGCGATGAGCGAAGGGTCGCTCTCGAACTCGATCAGGTGGTAGAAGCCCGTGGACTTCTTCTGGATGGGATAGGCGAGCTTGCGCATCCCCCAGTTCTCTTCATGGCGGACCTTGCCATTGCCCTCTTTCAGAAGGTCTTTGAATTTGGTTACCGCCTCCTTTGCCTGGTCCTCAGACAAAACGGGAGTTAAAATGAAGACGGTTTCGTACCGGTTGGTCATGTGACTCTTGGTAAATTTGGGGTGCAAATGTAGGGTTTTGGTCGGAATGATACATATCTGGGCCAGAAAAGGTGGATCGCCCTTGCTCCGGGTGCCACAGCCGCAAGCCATAAGCCTCAAGCTTGCAGCTTAGGGCTTGTGGCTGTCAGCTTCTAGGAGATCAACGAAGTTCAAGACTCCTATCTTAGCCCCGCCCATGGATCGATACGTAGTCAGCGCCCGGAAATACCGCCCCGTCACCTTCGATTCCGTCGTGGGGCAGGAGCATGTCACCGGCACGCTGAAGAACGCCGTCCGCACGGACCATGTGGCCCAGGCCTTCCTCTTTACCGGCCCGCGCGGCGTGGGAAAGACCACCTGCGCGCGCATCCTTGCCCGCACGATCAACTGCGAGAACCTCAACGAGGACCTCAGCACCTGTGGCGAGTGCAAATCCTGCATGACCTTCAAGGAAGGCCACTCGCTGAACATCTTCGAGCTGGATGCCGCCAGCAACAACAGTGTGGACGACATCCGCAACCTGATCCAACAGGTGCAAATAGCCCCGCAGGTCGGAACGAAGAAAGTGTACATCATCGATGAGGTACACATGCTCAGCCCACAGGCCTTCAACGCCTTCCTGAAGACCTTGGAGGAACCTCCCTCCTACGCCATCTTCATATTGGCCACCACCGAAAAGCATAAGATCATCCCCACGATCCTTTCCCGTTGCCAGGTGTTCGATTTCCGGCGGATCACCGTGTCGGACATCGCCAAGCACTTGGCCGGCATCGCCAAAAAAGAAGGCATCACCGCCGAGGCCCAGGCCCTGCACACCATCGCGCAGAAAGCCGACGGCGGGCTGCGCGACGCGCTCAGCATCTTCGACCAACTCGTCAGTTTTGGTGGGAACCAGCTCACCTATGCGGACGTGTTGAAGAACCTGAACGTACTGGACCATGAGCACTACTTCAACATCACCGATAGCTTGGTGAAGGCCGATCCCGCCGATGCGCTCGTGATCTTCAACGACATCCTTTTCCAAGGCTTCGACGGCCATCTCTTTGTAGCCGGTCTTGCACGTCACTTCCGCGATCTGCTGGTGAGCCAAGATCCCCGGACCATTCCACTTCTGGAGGTGAGCGAGGAGCTTGGCACACGCTACGCCGAACAGGCACAAGCGGTACCACGGGAACTGCTGGTGCAGGGGCTGGACCGTCTCGGGCAAGTGGATTCGCAGTACAAGAACAGCAAGGAACCACGGCTGCTGGTGGAGTTGGCACTGATCCAGTTGGCCCATCATGGCGACCGCACAGCGACCGCCCCGACGGCTCAACGGCCTGCCGTGGCGCTGGAAAAAAAAAGCCCTGACCTGACCAAGACCACGGCCACGGTGCGCCCGACGGCACCAGCGGCTACGACCGTTGCGGAGCCGAAGCCTGAACCTGCCGAAAGGCCCGCTCCCGCAGTGCCGGTCACTTCGGCACCGGATCGTCCCTCCAGGCGCATGGCCGGCGCGGTCTCGATCCGGCAGCATCTGGACTCCCCTGCCGAAACCATGGCCGGAACGGACCTGGCAGACCACCCCGGTGATCAACCGATGGGGAAAAGCCCTGCCGGACCCACCCGGGAGCTGAACCAGGCTTTGCTGCTAAAGACCTGGGGCGATCATGCCAAGGCCTTGAAGCAACAAGGAAAAAGCAGCATGCATGCCACGCTGATCGCCAACAAACCCGTGATCACCGGGCCACAGTCCATCTCCTTCACCATCGTGAACACTGTGCAGGAGAACTACATGAAGGAGGAAAAGTCCGCCTTGCTCGGGCATCTGCGGCGCGAAATGGGGGTCCCCGGTCTGGAACTGGAAGTGACCAAGCAGGAAGCGAAAGACCTGCGTCCCCGCTACACCGCGAAGGACCGCTTCATGATCATGGCGGAGAAAAATCCCGCTTTGTTGAAGCTCCGGGAGGATCTTGATCTGGACCTCGGGTAGTTTCGAAGAGTCCTATTGTCTTGAGTCCTGAGCCGGGAGTCCGGTCGTCCGATCACTACTCACTGATCACCATTCGCGGGTTCAACGCGGCGCGATACCTTCGCGGCCCGTAAAACAAGTCAATAGCGAAAGCATGCAGAAGATCAAGGTGGCGAACCCTGTAGTGGAGATCGATGGTGACGAGATGACGCGCATCATCTGGAAGTGGATCAAGGACCAACTGATCCTGCCATACGTGGACGTGCCCTTGGACTACTATGATCTTGGCATTAACCATCGCGACGAGACCAACGATCAAGTGACCGTGGATGCCGCACATGCGATCCAGAAGCATCACGTGGGCATCAAGTGCGCCACCATCACCCCGGACGAGGCACGCGTAAAGGAGTTCGGCCTGAAGCAGATGTGGAAGAGCCCCAACGGCACCATCCGCAACATCCTAGGCGGCACCGTGTTCCGAGAACCTATCGTGATCAATAACATCCCACGCCTGGTACCCGGATGGACCAAGCCCATCGTGATCGGCCGCCATGCTTTCGGAGACCAATACAAGGCCACCGATGCCGTGATCAAAGGCAAGGGAAAGCTCACCATGACTTTCACCCCGGAAGAAGGCGAGGCCACCACTTGGAACGTGTACGATTTCAAGGGCGATGGTGTGGCCATGAGCATGTACAACACCGACGAGAGCATCGAGGGCTTCGCGCATAGCTGCTTCAACCTCGCGTTGGAGAAGAAGTGGCCGCTGTACCTGAGCACGAAGAACACCATCCTGAAGAAGTACGACGGACGCTTCAAGGACATCTTCGAGGAGATCTTCCAGAAGCACTACAAGGCCGACTTCGGCAAGGCGGGCATTACCTACGAGCACCGCTTGATCGACGATATGGTGGCCGCAGCGATGAAGTGGAGCGGAGGATTCATCTGGGCCTGCAAGAACTACGACGGCGACGTGCAAAGCGACATCGTGGCACAGGGCTTCGGCTCGCTGGGCCTGATGACCAGTGTACTGATGACGCCCGACGGAAAGACCATGGAGGCCGAGGCAGCCCACGGCACCGTAACGCGCCACTTCCGCCAGCACGAGCAGGGCAAGCCCACCAGCACCAACCCCATCGCGAGCATCTTCGCCTGGACCCGCGGCCTCGCCTTCCGTGGCAAGCTGGACGGCAACCAAGCCCTCGTGGAATTCGCCCACAAGCTCGAAGCCGTCTGCATCCAGACCGTGGAGGCCGGCAAAATGACCAAGGACCTCGCGGTCTGCATCCACGGCAGCAAGGCCACACCGGACCATTACCTCACCAGCGAGGCCTTTATGGCGGCACTGCGCGAAGGACTGGAGCGTGGGATGAAGTGAGGAGTAAGGATGCGGATCGACCCCGATTTCTCCAGATGAACCTGGGTAGCAAGTTGGCCACCGGCGTGCTTGAAGAGCAGGTCCCGTGACCCAAGGTATGCACATCGTCACTGAAACGGGGGAAATGGACATCCCCTTCATCCATGCATTCCTTGCACAGAGCTATTGGGCGAAAGGTCGTTCCGAGGAAGAGGTCCGTGGGTCCATGGAGCATTCGTTGAACTTCGGGCTCTTTCTCCATGAAAAGCAGATCGGCTACGCCCGTGTCCTTTCCGACCGTGTGGCTTTTGCATACCTGATGGACGTGTTCATTGCGGAGGAACATAGGAAACACGGATACGGTGTATGGTTCCTACGGCAGGTATTGGACCATCCGGACCTGGCATCCGTTCCCACGGTCCGGCTCGCCACCCGGGATGCTCATGGGCTTTATGCGAAGCTCGGCTTCTCCGCGCTGGCGCATCCGGACCGGATGATGGAACGCGTGCGCACCTGAGCCTAAACCGCTCCAAAGACTGGATCGCCTCATCTTCGCGGGGCATGCGCCTCTCACGCACACGTTGGATCTTTATCGTGGCCGTGGTCGTCCACTTGATCACGGCGTGGTTCAGTACGGGCTACTACGCGGCGGACGAGCATTACCAGATCATCGAGTTCGCCCAAGCGCGCATGGGCGAGATCCCGAAGGACCAATTAGCTTGGGAATATGCCGACCGCATGCGATCAGGGCTGCTGCCGACGCTTTGTGTTGCAGTGTTCACGACCGCAAAAGCCGCCGGGGCATCCTCCCCTTTCCTGCTCGCTTTCCTGCTCCGCGCATTAACTGCGATCGTGGCGCTGGCCATCGTGAAGCGCTTCGTGGGCAGTGCCTGGCACTTGGTGAAGGAACCGTTCCGCCCCGCTTTTCTCTTTCTTTCCTTCTTCATCTGGTTCCTGCCCTATCAGCACGTCCGGTTCTCCAGCGAGACCTGGGCGGGGCTTCTGCTACTGCTGGGCATCGCGGAGTTATTGCGCTCGCCACAGGGCCGATGGACATGGACCGTCGCGGGCCTTTGTCTCGGCCTAAGCATTTTCATCAAACCGGTGATGCTGCTGGTGTGCGCATTCGCAATGATCTCCTTTTTGCCTGCCCGGGGCGGACGCACGGTTGCGGCCGCGAGGTTTACAATGGGCTTGGTTCTGGCCACCGTCATCGGCTTGGCTGCCGACTCTTGGTTCTATCAAGAGTTCACTTGGTCATTCTGGAATTACCTGCACTTGAACACCCAGAGCATCCTCCGTATCCGGCCATTGCCGAACGTGGTGGAAATTTTCCCTTGGTGGTACTACTTCGCCTGGACCGCCAAATACGCCTCATGGCCGATCGGGGTGGCAATACTCACTGCCCTGGTCTGGACCACGATCAAGCGGCCCCGGTCCTTCATCGTCTGGTGCATCTGGCCCTACCTCTTCCTGTTGATGGTGATCCCGCACAAGGAACTCCGCTTCCTCTTTCCCTTGGTGGACTTTGTACCGCTCATGTTGGTATTGACCTGGCAAGATCTACAAGAAGTTGCCCGGCCATCGTTGAAACCGGTGCTGCGTGTCTCGGTCATGCTGATCCTCGCGGTGAACTGCCTGGCCCTTGCCATTGTCTCCACTTCTCCCGCCGGTGCCGGCCGGACAACCTTGGCCAAATGCATAGAAGGGGACTATCGGGGTAGGTCAGTCCGTATCAACTACCTCGCTGATGAGACCAACATTTGGGACATCCGCATCCCCTCCTTCTACCTGTCCGCAACCACCACGGACAGCATGATCACCGACCCCTGTCCACTGCTTACCGTTCGTGGCACGGGCGTTGAACTCCTTGTTGCCGGTCCGGGTCTCAGGCATTGCGAAAAAGCCGGCACGCGGGAATGGCAACAGAAAATGACCACGCTACCTTGGTGGAAAGTGCAGGCCTTGCGGTGGTACGCATGGGAGAACGCGAAGCCAGTATGGGTTTTGTTCGAAGAGCGATGACCATGACAACTTCATCCCCATTCCGGAACGAGGAAGAAAGATAGGACCACCGCGCAGACCTCGCACAGCCCACGTACCTTCGTCACCATGCGGCATTTGCTCTCCCTGATCTTGATCGCTTTTTCGCTGCAAGCAGCCTATGCACAGGACAGCACGGCATACGTTTCCGAGAAGCCGCAGAAGAAGCCCGTCCCGTTCAAGGACCGGATCTGGTTCGGTGGCGGGATCGGCCTCAGCTTCGGCACGGTGACCGCCGTGCAGTTGGACCCGATCGTGGGCATCTATTTGGACCGGCCACGCAAGCTGTCGGTAGGCCTCGGCCCCAGCTATACTTACTACCGGGACAACCGATCTGCGCCTCCTCTTGAACTTAGCCTATACGGCTACCGGACCTTCGCTCGGTACCGGGTGATCCCGCAAGCTTACCTGCATGCGGAATTCCTACATATGAATACCGCCTACTATAACTTCGAAAACCAGCTCGTTCGCATTTGGGTGCCTCACCTATTGCTTGGGGCAGGCTATGTGCAACCGATCGGCGGCAGAAGTTCATTCTATCTGCAAGTACTGTTCGAGGTGCTTCAGGACCCCAACAGCATGCACTATGGCCAAGGACCGATCTTGAGCGGCGGTGTGGGCATCGGGTTTTAGGTGAAATGCGTTGGCCAAGCCACCAGAGGAGACGTTGCCGCCAATGCAAAAGCCCGCCGGATGGCGGGCTTTTGCATTGGCGGAGCCGGAGGAATCCCCCGGGGCTACGCCCGGGGTAAACCCCGAATACTTCGCTTCGCGAAGCGGTGCCGCTTTCGCGTCACCACTCCATCTCCTGTGGAGCCGGAGGGATTCGAACCCTCGTCCAAACGACCGCAACACGAGCTTTCCACATGCTTCTTCCTCCGTTGGTTTTCGAAAGTCAGCCGGGGAAGGACACCCTACTGACAGCTTAGGTCCTGTTGTCTCATCAGCGCTACGGACCACCGCGCTGACCAGCTTCCCATGATGATATCCTTGGGCCGGGAAGGAGGGTTGCGGGCCTCCCCGAAGGATACTTGCCCCCGCTACTGTTGTTCACGGGGTAAAGCTTCATAGCCTTGGGCTATTAAGCAGCAAGTGCGTACTCAGTGTTGCCTGTTAGGGCTTGGAGATCGTTTTGAAGAGCCGTTCCCCACCGCTCTGCATGCTTACACGCACCACGTAGCCGCTGTCGAAACCATGTCGGCCCCAATACTGCTGTGTGCTTTCAAAGAACATCACAAAGATACGGCGATCCACAGGGAGATCATCCCGGGCTGCGATCACCGGTGAACGATCCCCTGACGATGGACAGGGAACGCCTCGGGAACAACTTCTACTTTCGCCGCCCGCAAACCATCACATGTTCAAGAAGATCGGCATCATCCGCGAAGGCAAACAACCGCCTGACCGTCGCGTCCCGCTCACTCCCAAGCAATGCCACGAGGCCATGCTCCAAGGAATCGACATCGCCGTGCAGCGCAGCCCTGTGCGGGCTTACACCGATGCCGAATACACCGCCCAGGCGGTGCGTCTGACGGAGGACCTAACGGACCGCGACCTCATCATCGGCGTGAAGGAAGTGCCGTTGGACATGCTGATGGCAGGCAAGGCCTACCTCTTCTTTTCGCACACGATCAAGCAGCAGCCGCACAATGCCAAGCTCTTGCGCACCGTGCTGGAGCGTCGCATTACCCTGCTGGACCATGAACTGCTCACCGATACCACGGGAAAGCGGGTGCTCGCATTCGGCAAATGGGCCGGCGTGGTGGGTGCCTACAACGCTGTACGCGCTTGGCAGGCCACAGAGGGCGGAGGAAAGACCTTGAAACCAGCCCATGCTTGCCACGACCGAGCTGAAATGGACCTGCACCTGGCCAGCTTCCCTGTTCCGAAGGACCTCCGGGTGGTGCTCACCGGGACGGGCCGTGTGGGGCACGGGGCCATGGAGACCTTGGATCGCGCGGGAATGACCAGGGTAAGCCCAGCGGACTTCCTTGGAAAGACCTACGACCGGCCTGTGTACACCCTGCTCGGCAGCGAGGACCTGTATGTACGGGACGATGGAAAACCGTTCGACCGTAATGCGTTCCACGCGGACCCAAGTGGCCATCATGCCGACTTCATCCCGTATGCCAAGCGGGCACAGATCTACATCGCCTGCCACTTCTGGGATGCTCGTGGCCCCAAGATCCTCTCAGCCGAGGACCTGCGCGACAAAGGCATCAGCTTGAAAGTGGTGGCCGACATCAGTTGTGATATCGACGGCCCCATCGACAGCACTTTGCGGGCCAGCACCATTGCCGAACCGTTCTTCGGCTACGATATCGCTACTGGAAAAGAATGCTCCGTGGGCGCGCCCGGCAGCATTACCGTGATGTCCGTGGACAATCTTCCTTGCGAGCTTCCGCGCGACTCGTCAAAGTCTTTCGGGCGCGACCTGATGACCAACGTGCTGCCAAACCTGACGGGCGCGGATGCCGAGGGGATGATCGAGCGCGCCACCATCGCCACGGGTGGACATTTGACCGGGAAGTACGCGTATCTCACCACTTATGCCACCGGAGAGTCGGTATAGTCGATATCCCCGCACACGTGCAGCTCGAAGGAAAAGTATGAGGTGAACGGTCCGAGGGTATCGCTGGTGGTGATGATCGGCCGCATGCTTTTGCGTGCAAGCGTCAACAAACCCAATCCTGCTCCGCCGTTCGTGGACCGCGAATCATTGGTGAGCAACTTCATATAGTGCTCTTTCAGGTCCTCCGCCGCCATCGCGTTCAAGATCTCCACCCGTTTGGCAAGAAGCAAGGCCGTGGCATGGGGAACGGCATTGCCCGTAGTGAACCGGTACCCATCCTTGTTCCTGACCAACAGGGCGAACGAAGCATCGGCCATGATGCCCAAGGCATGCCGACGCATATTGTCAACAGACTCCACCAGAACGTGGATCAACCGTTTGCGCAGCACTACCGGATCACCGGAGGCATGGCTTCGAGCCTCGACAAGGTCGAGCATGTCGGGAATGAGGTCCGCATGCACGGCGCCGGAATGCTCAAAGACAAGCATGTCCGAGGGCTCCACAAGTAGACGCGACCTCGCCTTGTCCAGCCAGCGATGGCTCATTTCCGGAAGCGGAAGGGCGTACTCCATGATCCTGTTCGGCGGCAACTTGGCAGAACCGCTTTTATCATTGCGTCATACGTCCTTTTGCGAGGCATGGTTCTCAAAAAGTCCGGGATCCTTCATTCCTTTACGCGGTCGACCACGTCCTGACCTCCCTTTCCAACATCATCACGCCCATGAAGACCCTTGCTTTCGCAGCAGCCCTTGCCTTGCTTGCCACCGGCTGCAACATCAACTGCATAAAAGGTAGCGGCCCCGTGGAAGAACGGACCCTTGTGGTGGCCTCGTTCACCGGTATCGAGGTGGGCGGCTCCATGCGGGTCACGATCGAAAAAGGAGCGGAACAGAAGATCACCGTGACCGCGCAGCCGGAGCTGATCGACCTGCTAAACACGGAGGTGAAAGGGGATGTTTGGAACATCCGGACCTCCCAGTGCTGGATATCCGATGCGGAATTCACCATACACATCGTCACCCCTTCCCTGCTCAACGACATCGAGGTGCATGGAAGCTCGGACGTCACCACCGACGACGTCTTCGGCACCGGCCAAACCGAACTGAGCACCGCAGGCAGCGGCAGCATCACGGTCTCCGGGATCAACGAAAAGGAATTGGAACTGGCAATATCCGGCAGCGGCACCATCACCGTAAGCGGCACATGCAGCGAATTGGATGCCTCGCTTTCCGGCAGCGGTGACCTGTATGGGAAGGAACTCACGGCCAACGAGGTGGACCTGAAGGTATCCGGCAGCGGCAGTGCCACCATCACGGCCATCAGTACGCTCAACGCGAAAGTCTCCGGGAGCGGCGAGGTCAAGTACGCAGGTAAACCTGATGTAAGATCCTCCGTCTCCGGAAGCGGTTCCGTATCCCCATTGGAATGAAATACTCTCCGATCCTGTTCTCAGCCTTGGCGCTGGCCTCTTGCTCTTCACCGGAAGAAGCCCCCGTCGGCACAACATCCTCCGACACCACCGCACAGACCGGTGCGCTGGCTCCCTTGGCGGATGCCAAGACCTTCAGCCTGAAGGACCTACCGAACTTGGACGAGAACGTGCGCAACGACACCTTGCTGGTCTACACTACCCACGATCTGGGAAATGGGGACTTCGTAATGGCCGCCAAGAACGTGGACGAAATGCGGGAAGGACTTCGGCTCATTCTATACAGGCCAAGACCGGATAGCAGCGCCGAGGTGCTCGCCGTTTCCAAACCGGCCTACGACAGTGAAGTGATGCTCCCCACCTACTTCTCCACCGGCGACACCGCCGACGGCACCATCATCCTGGCCAACTATGGCGGGTTGGAGAGCTGGGGACAGAACGCGTTCTGGCTGAAAGGTCACCGTTTCATCGACCTCGGTTGGTTGGACGTGGCCGACCGCGGATGGAAGACACGCTTTGACAGCCTTCAGCAAAGGCGCAGCAACATCGCACCGCTCACCATGGTGCATGGCGCGGACGGCCACTTCGAGTTCTCCTTCACCGGGGACAGCCTCCAACTATATGATGACCTCCAAGGCGGAACGGAAGTGATGTTCCCCGCAAGCCGGGTCAAATACCGGTACGATGGCGACCGGATGATCCTTGTGGTGGACGGGATGCCCCGCCTTCCGAGGGACCCGGCTTGATCACTCCACGATCGGCACCAGGCCGCGGATGCCCATGTCCACCACCGTATCCCCGGCGAGCGGCTCATAGATATTGTCGCCAGCGGCATCGCTCCACTCGAAGCTCTTGTTCGTGCTGAGCGAAACGGTAATCGTGATATCCTGCGTCTCGTTGCCTGTGATGGTGAGCAGTTGTGCAAAACCTCCGGTGACCACGCAGGATCCGGCCGGAATGGCCGAAGTGCCGAATAAAGGATTGACCACCGTGGTACCGGGGGCCTGCCCGGTGATGGGCGCCATCGGGATCGGTGGATCGTTCACCTCAAAGCCCCAGTAGCCTTGGAGCCTGTTGCCATTAACCGTGACCGTTTGCTGGCCGATCTGATAGCTCCCGATGTAGGTGTTGTACCCGATAAAGGAGGCCAAGGTGCCGGTGAGGTTGAACTGGCCAAATTGCGGGTCCGTGTAGCGGAAATCGACGTCGTAGTTCTGGTACGCCAAGGAGACCCGAAGCCATTCATAGGTGCCAGCTGCCAAGGAGGAAAGCGGGATATTGAGGAAGGTGCCGCCATCCCCCACGATCACCTCATGCGAAAAATCGATCGCCGTGGCACCACCTGATGTGGTGGACGGGCTTTGGTACACCACCGAACCATTGCCCAGCGCCGTCGATGCCGTGGGGGTGAATTCCACATAGTGCGCGCTCATCACGTTGAAGCGCGGGCTTTGCGCCCCATGCCCTGCCGGTACCGACACCGGTTCCCCGAAGCTGCCCAAGCGTACCTGGGTGCTGTCGAACTTGAACTTCATGATCAAGCGGGGAGCTGTTGCCGCAGGAACCGATGGGACCGGGTCCGGTCGTTCCTTCTGGCAGGCAAAAAGAACGGCAACGGCGAGCAGCGGAAGGATGGGGCTTGTGTTCATCTACATTTTCGTCAGGTCGGTCGTCAAATATGGACCGGGAAGCACCAACATCCGCTTTTTCGGCGAAAAAACCCACGAGATCGATCCATCTCCCTACTTTGGGGACCCTATCAAAAAAAACGCCAGATGATACAATTCATTATTCGGCCTGTGCGGATCTTGTTCTTATTGGCCTGCTTCGCCACATCATTCAGCGCACGCGCCACCCATATCGTCGGTGGTGATCTGGGCTATCAATATCTCGGTGAGACCGCTCCGGGGACCGGGGAATACAGGTATAAAGTGATCGTAAGGCTCTTTATCAACTGCGGCTCCGGTTCAAGCTTTCCTTCGATCATCGACCTGCTCGGCAACGCATCGACTGGCGTGCCCATCGGGGTCTATGCCGACGACCCCACCGCGCCCGGCGCCGACAAGAACCAGATCCAGACCGCCATGGTCTATCTGACTTCCTATGGCGTGATCACGCCCAACATACCCGCCGGCTGCAACCTGGGCGATGGCCAGTGCGTGGAGGAAAGCCGATTGGAGGGCGAGGTGGTGCTCTCGGCCAGCAATACCGGCTTTCACCTCTATCTGCAGCTCTTCGCCCGTAATGGTGCGATCGTCAATCTGCAAGACCCCGGCGAAGCGGGCATGGGGTTCTATTCCTACATGCCACCCACCTCCATCGCTAATTCTTCGCCCGTGTTCACCGGGACACCGGTGCCGTACATCTGCATCTCCGACACCACAGCGTTCAGCAATGCGGCCATCGATAGCGACGGAGATTCACTCGTGTTCAGTTTTGATACGCCCTATGGCTCTCAGGACGACATCGGTGGCGTGATCGAATCCGCCCACCCTTTTGGACTGGCCCCTGCAGCCGGTGCAATACGGCCTGGGGATCACCACGGGGATGCCTTTCGGACCCTCTGGTTACGCCAGTATCGACCCGGTGACCGGCGCCACGGAATATGTCGCGCCGATGATCGGCAACTGGGTGGTGGTGGTGGAAGTGAGGGAATACCGGAACGGTCAATTGATCGGCCTGATCCGGAGCGACCTGCAGCTCTTAAGCGTGCCATGCAGCGGAAGCAATGCCGCACCGCAGCCCTTGGACGGGCAGTTCGTCGCTAATTACGAAGTGGTGGCCGGGGACACCCTGTGCTTCCCCATGACCTTCACGGACTCCGACGGTGATGTGATCAACTTCAGTGCCATCGGCGCGATCTTCCTCAATGCCCAGACCGACCCGCCCGCGACGATCACCGGGCCTTCCACCGGGGACAGCCTGCTCACCACGCAATTCTGCTGGCCCACGGTCTGCGCACAGGGGAGCACGGATCCGTACAACTTCTCTGTACTGGTGTATGATGAAGGATGTCCGCCCGGGACCTTCAGCGCCACCGTCACCATCAACGTAGTGCCTAGTTCGGCGCCGCCCACGATCTCCGGACTGGGCATCGGTTGTTCCGGCCAGACCACCGCGGAATACTGCACCGAACTGATCGAGAATGCCACCTATGCGTGGACCGTGACCGGGGGCACGATCCTTTCCGGTTCCGACAGTAGCTGTGTCACCATCGCTTGGGGAGACCCCGGCATCGGGCAGATCACCGTGGAGCGTTCCCTGAACGGATGCACGATGGAGACCATGCAACCGATCAACATCCTCACCACCCCACCGGCGGAATTCACCGTCACCACGGACACCACCTGCTTAGGCATCCTCGCCCGGGCCCTCGATACCAGCCCGAACACCGTGGGCTCCACCTGGACCGTGAACGGATCGGCCACGACCGTCGGGCAGAACGGTCCCGAATTCCTGCTGCCCTTCAACGGACCCACCACCATCGGTCTGCAGACCACCACCAACACGGGCTGTACCGGCTACGCCGAACAAACCATCGAGGTCGCCCCGTACGGTGAACTCGTACACTTCGAGCTGCCCAATGTCTTCACGCCAAACCACGACAATGTGAACGACCGGTTCAAGCTGAAGTCGACGCAAACGCTTGACCCTTGTTTCCAGTTGCGGATCTTTGATCGCTGGGGCAAACTGGTCCATGAAAGCAACGGCGGCAACAATGGCTGGGACGGGAAGCAGGAGAACGGTGGACCCGCGAGCGAAGGGGTCTACTTCTACGAAGTGCAGATCAACGACGAGAGCTTCCACGGGCACTTGAGCTTGATGCGCTAAAGCACTTCTTTCCTTATTTAGGCGTGATCCAAACATCCAGCGAAAGCAGCTTGTTCACGTTTGTTATTTTGTATGCACGCATACTATTCCTGATTACCTTCGGACCTTGTGACGACCATGAGGCCCGAGGAGACCATAGACCATCCGATCCGCTGGGCGTGGCATCGCATCATGCGGCGCTACAATGAGAAGGCATCGGAGCATGGCGGCTCAATGAGCATCGGTTACGTGCTGCTGAACATCGATCCCGAGGGAACGCCCAGCACCAAGCTCGGACCCAAGATGGGCATGGAGGCGCGCAGCCTCACGCGCACCCTGAAGAACATGGAAGCGGAAGGCCTGATCAGGCGCGTGGCGGACAGCTCCGATGGCCGCATGAGCCGGGTGATGCTGACGGCCAAGGGCAAACAGATGCGCGACCTGAGCAAGGACACCGTGATCCGTTTTAACGAGGCCGTGAGCGCCAATATTCCCGCAGGCCAACTACAGACCTTTCACAACGTGATGAACAAGATCAATACGCTTTTAGACAACGACGAACTCTTCAAATAATGGCAAACAGACAGATAAAAAAAGTAGCCGTCCTCGGATCCGGCGTAATGGGCAGCCGCATTGCCTGCCACTTCGCCAACGTGGGCTGCGAGGTACTGCTCCTCGACATCGTTCCGAAGGAAGGCCCGAGGAACAAGATCGTTGACGATGCTCTGGCGTTCGCTCTCAAGAGCAACCCCTCTCCCATCTACGACAAGCGTTTCGCGAAGCGCGTCACCACCGGCAACTTCGACGACGACCTCCCGAAGATCAAGGACTGCGATTGGGTGATCGAAGTGGTGGTGGAACGCCTCGACATCAAGCAGCAGGTGTATGCCAACGTGGAGAAATACCGCACGCCCGGCACGTTGATCACCAGTAACACCAGCGGCATACCCATTCACGCCTTGCTCGAAGGCCGCAGCGATGATTTCGCAAAACACTTCCTCGGCACGCACTTCTTCAACCCGCCGCGCTACCTGCCGCTGCTGGAGCTGATCCCCAGCCCGAAGACCGACCCGGCGGTGATCGCCTTCCTTGAGGAATACGGCCGCCGCGTGCTGGGCAAGGTCACCGTGCTGGCCAAGGACACGCCCGCCTTCGTGGCCAACCGCATCGGCGTGTTCGGCATCATGGACATCTTCCACCTGATCAACGACATGTGCCTTTCCGTGGAAGAGGTGGACCGCCTCACCGGACCCGTGATCGGCCACCCCAAGAGCGCCACCTTCCGCACCGCCGATGTGGTCGGATTGGACACGCTCGTGAACGTCGCGAAAGGCGTGCATGACAACTGCCCGAAGGATGAACGCAACGACCTCTTCGCCATTCCGGAATATCTCCAGAAGATGGTCGAGAAGCAGATGCTCGGCAGCAAGACCGGCAAGGGCTTCTACTTCAAGGATCGCAGTACCAAGAAAGGCGAGATCCTTTCCTTGGACCTGAAAACGCTCGAATACAAGCCTCAGGTGAAGCCCAAGTTCGCCACGCTGGACGCCGCCAAGAAGGTGGACGACCTGCGCGAACGCACCAAGCTCGTTTACCACGGCACGGATAAGGCTGGCGAGTTCTACCGCCGTTCCTTCCAAGCGATGTTCGCTTACGTGAGCAACCGCATCCCCGAGATCAGCGACGAGCTCTACCGCATCGATGACGGCATGCGCGCCGGCTTCGGCTGGGAGCTGGGACCTTTTGAGGCATGGGAGGCCATTGGCGTGAAGGAGGTAACGGAGGAGATGGAGGCGAAGGGTGTCAAGGTGGCGCCTTGGGTGAAGGACTTCGTGGCCGCAGGCAACACGAGTTTCTACAAACGTGAAGGTGGCAAGCGGCTGTTCTACGATATCCCGAGCAAGAGCTACAAGCCGGTGCCGGGCCAGGAAGGACTGATCGTGCTTGCCGACCTGCCGGAAAGCAGCATCGTCTGGAAGAACAAGGACACCACAGTGCGCCACCTCGGCGACGGCATCCTTGCCGTGAGCTGGAGCAGCAAGATGAACACCTTCGGCGCAGAGGTGATCCTGGGCCTCAACAAAGCGATCGACATCGCTGAGGTAGGCTACAAAGGCCTCGTGGTCTACAACGACGGCGCGCTCTTCAGCGCTGGCGCCAACGTGGGCATGATCTTCATGATGGCCGTGGAACAGGAGTACGAGGACCTCGACATGGCCATCCGCACCTTCCAGAACACCATGATGCGCATGCGCCACAGCAGCATCCCCGTGGTGGCCGCACCGCACCAGCTTTGCTTGGGCGGCGGCACCGAACTCTGCATGCACGCGGACAAAGTGGTGGCGCACGCAGAGACCTACATGGGCCTCGTGGAATTCGGCGTCGGCGTGATACCCGGCGGCGGCGGCACCAAGGAATTCGCACTGCGCCTCAGCGATGAACTGAAGGAAGGCGACATCCGCATCAACCGGCTCCGCGAGCGCTTTCTCACCATCGGCCAAGCCAAAGTGAGCACCAGCGGGCAAGAAGCCTTCGACCTCGGCTACCTGCGCGAAGGCATCGACGAAGTGATCGTTAGCCGCGCACACCAGCTCGCCTACGCCAAGGAATGCGCGCTCGCCCTCTGGGAACGCGGCTACACCAAGCCGCCCATGCGCCGCGACATCAAGGTGCTCGGCAAGGAAGGCCTCGGCATTGTTTACGTCGGCGCCAACAGCATGCAGAGCGGCAACTACATCAGCGAGCACGACGCGCTGATCAGCGAGAAGCTGGGGTACGTGATGTGCGGCGGCGACCTCTCGGAGATCGACGGAGGTTTCCGAGCAATACCTGCTGGACCTGGAGCGGAAGACGTTCTTGGAGTTGTGCATGCAGCGGAAGACGCTGGAAAGACTTCAATCGATCATAACTACGGGCAAGGTGCTCCGCAATTGAACCATACCATGGACGCATACATCATAGCCGGATTCCGATCCGCAGTAGGAAAAGCCCCTCGTGGCAAATTCCGTTTCACCCGCCCCGACGACCTCGCCGCGCACGTGATCAAACACCTGATGGCCTCCGTGCCCAACCTCGCACCCGACCAAGTGGACGATGTGATCGTGGGCAACGCCACGCCCGAGGCGGAGCAGGGCCTGAACATCGGCCGCATGATCAGCCTGATGGGCCTGAACAACGAGAAGGTGCCGGGCATGACGGTGAACCGCTATTGCAGCAGCGGCAGCGAGACGATCGCGATCGCCAGTGCCAAGATCCAAAGCGGCATGGCGGATTGCATCATCGCGGGGGGCGTGGAGTTCATGAGCCCCATCCCCTTCAGCGGCTGGCGCATTGTGCCGAATGCCAAGGTGGCGCAGGAACATCCCACTTGGTATTGGGGCATGGGCCTCACCGCCGAGGCCGTTGCGCGCGAGTACAAGGTGACGCGCGAGGACCAGGATGCTTTCGCACTGCAGAGCCAGGAAAGAGCGCTGGCCGCCATCGCCGCCGGGCGCTTTAAGGACGAGATCGTACCCTTCGAGGTGGAGCGGGTCTTCTTGGATGCGAGGGAAAAGCGTCAAGTGGAGAAATACGTGGTGGACACGGATGAAGGTCCGCGCACGAGCAGCTTGGAAGGGCTGGCAAAACTTCGCCCCGTGTTCGATCCAAAAGGTACCGTGACCGCCGGCAATTCCTCACAGACCAGCGATGGCGCGGCCTTCGTGCTGGTGGTGAGCGAGCGCATGCTGAAGCAATTGAACGTGAAGCCGATCGCGCGCCTCCTCTCCTACCACGTGGCCGGCGTGCCGCCGCGCATCATGGGTATAGGTCCGATCGCAGCAGTGCCAAAGGCGATCGAAATGGCCGGACTGAAGCTGAAGGACATCGAGCTGATCGAGCTGAACGAGGCCTTCGCGTCGCAGTCGTTGGCGGTGATCCGTGAGCTTGGGCTGGACCCGAGCATTGTGAACGTGAACGGTGGCGCGATCGCGATGGGACACCCGCTGGGTTGCACAGGTGCGAAGCTGAGCGTGCAGCTCTTCAATGAGATGAGACGTCGCAAACAGAAGTATGGCGTTGTTACCATGTGTGTGGGCGCCGGGCAGGGTGCGGCGAGTGTGTTTGAGTTGTTGAATTGAGCGGAAAGAGTTCGGAAGGCAGTATGTTGTCAAACACCGATCGACGAGAAAGCCGACGGTGAATAGCTGAACCCATGAGCGCCCTGCTACCCTCTTCCGCCCTCTTTGAGCAACACCACATTCGACGTCTCTACGACGAAGCCACGGAGACTTGGTGGTTCTCTGTGATCGACATCATTCAGGCACTGGCCCAACAGCCAGACTACCAGCTTGCCCGGAATACTGGAAGGTATTGATACACAGACTGGAGAAAGAGGGAAGTCAACTGGTTACAGATTGTAACCGGTTGAAATTGCCCGCCGAGGATGGCAGGTTGCGCCTCACCGATGTAGCCACCGCCGAGACCTTGCTGCGACTTGTCCAGTCCGTTCCAAGCCCCAAGGCGGAACCTATCAAACTGTGGCTGGCAAAGGTGGATTACGAACGCATGCAGGAGCTGGCCGACCCGAGCCTCGGCGTGGACCGCGCCCGCGAACTTTGGTTGAAGCACGGCCGTAGCGAGAAGTGGATCCAGCAGCGCATGATGGGCCAGGAGACGCGCAACCAGCTCACGGACAAATGGAAGGAACATGACAACAAGGAGGGTGAAGAGTATGCGATCCTCACGAACATCATTCATCAGGAGTGGAGTGGTGTGACCGTGAAAGACCATAAAGGGATCAAGGGCCTGAAGACCCAGAACCTGCGCGACCATAGGACCGAAGCGGAGCTGACCTTCACGGCTCTGGCGGAACTGAGCACACGGCAGATCGCGGAGAGTGATCAGGCCAAGGGGATGCCCAAGAACAAAGTGGCGGCAAGGAAAGGTGGTGGCATCGCGAAGAAGGCTCGGCTTGAGCTGGAAGAGCGCACAGGGCGTTCTGTAGTTTCAGGGAGTAACTTTCTGCCACCGGGGAAGAAGGCGATCACAAAGGGCAGGAAGAAATGAAGACCACGCACACCATCGCCTGCCAAGCCTTCGGCTCATTGCTCTTCCTCTACTCCTGCAACGGACAGAGCAGCATCAAGGAACCGGTGGTGATCACGAACGATACCGTCCCGATCCCGAGCGAGTGGCCCGTGCGCCTTTCATACGAGGGGCAACTCTGTCACTGGGTGCGCAACATGCATCAGGACAAACGCGGTGCGCTCTGGTTCGGCACCAATCACTACGGCGCGATCCGCTACCAGAACGATACACTGGAGTACCTCGCCGATAGCGTCGGCATCACGTCGGGCCGGATCAACGGGATCGTGGAGGACCACGAAGGGAACATTTGGTTAGCAACAGATGGTGAAGGCCTCTTCAAGTACGGCCCCACTCTTCGACGAGCTCAGGGGGGGCCGGCCGAGCGCGGCTCATCTCGCCATGGCTTCAGCCAGTTCACCACAATGGATGGGCTGCTCCACAATGAGATCTGGAGCATGACCATGGGGCGCGATGGCACGATCTGGATCGGCACGATGGACGGGCTATGCCGCTTCGATGGCAAGGCATTCACCACCGTACCTATTTCGGCAGTGCGGGCACAAGACACCACCGCCATGCTATCCCGAACACGCATCACGTGCGTCCTGGAAGACATCAAGGGGAACATCTGGTTCGGTCGCGATGCCGGTGGTTTGTACAAATACGATCCGCGGATAAGCGATGCGAGTGCAGCCTTCACCCACTACGCTACGGAGAACGGCCTGGCGGACAACAGCGTGACCGGCCTATTCGAGGACAGCAAGGGCAACTTGTGGATCGGCAGCAGCTTCGGTGGAGTGAGCCGATACAATGGCAAGACCTTCGAGAACTTCACCAAGGACGGCGTGATCCAAGGTGTGGAGGTCGGTGCGTTCTACGAGGACAAGAAGGGGAACATCTGGTTCGCTGCGGAGAACTTCGGGGTTTATCGTTACGACGGAAAGGCCTTCACCAATTTCTACACCGACGATGGCCTCGACACGAACGGGATCCTCACCATCATGGAGGACCGGGAAGGACGGTTCTGGTTCGGTGGCTGGAATGGGCTCTTCCGCTTCGATCCTTCGGCATCGCTCAGGACAGGTGGAAAGCGCTTCTTTCATGTGACGAAGACCGGTCCTTGGAACTAGGAGAACGTCCTCCCTACTTCGATGTTATCCCGCTGCCAATGGATGTTTCCGGCATTCCACACTCGGTACTTGCAGGATATAGTATGCGTGCATACCTTTATGCGAATTAGTGCATACCACAATTCGTTACACTTGGCAGCAGACATCAACAGCCTGAACATTCGAACCGAACAATGGCAACAGAGACCAAACCCAAAGCCCTTCAAGGCGGCGAATTCCTGATCCGCGAAAGCGACCCGAAGGACATTTTTATTCCTGAAGAATTCAACGAGGAGCAGCGCATGATTGCGCAGACGGCAAAGGACTTCCTGTCGCAGGAGGTTTGGCCGCACTTGGACCGCATCGACAGCATGGAGGAGGGCCTGATGCCGAGCCTACTGGACAAGGCCGGTGAACTCGGGCTGCTGGGCATCTCCTTGCCGGAAGAGTTAGGCGGCTTCGGCAAGGACTTCGTGACCACGATGCTCCTGACGGAAGTGACCGGGGCGGGTCATAGTTTCAGCGTGGCCATCGCGGCGCATACAGGCATTGGCACGCTGCCGATACTCTATTACGGCACCGAGGAGCAGAAGAAGAAGTACATCCCGAAGTTGGCCACCGGCGAGTGGAAGGCTGCGTACTGTCTCACGGAACCCGGAGCCGGCAGCGATGCCAACAGCGGGAAAACGAAGGCGGTGCTGAGCGATGACGGCAAGCACTACCTCCTCAATGGCCAGAAGATGTGGATCACCAACGGTGGTTTCGCGGACATCTTCACGGTGTTCGCCAAGATCGTGGACCCGAAGACCGGCGAGGCGGATGAGAACCTGAGCGCGTTCATCGTGGAGAAGAGTTTCGGCGGCATCACGCTGAACCCGGAGGAGAAGAAGATGGGGATCAAGGGCAGCAGCACGCGGCAGGTGTTCTTCAACGATTGCAAGGTGCCAGTGGAGAATTTGCTGAGTGAGCGCGGCAACGGTTTCAAGATCGCGGTGAACATCTTGAACATCGGTCGCATCAAATTGTCGGGGGCTGCGCTCGGTGGCGCGAAGGCCGTGGTGGACCATTCGGTGCAGTACGCCAACGAACGGCAGCAGTTCGGCCGTCCAATCAGCTCGTTCGGTGCGATCCGCCAAAAGCTTGCCGACCAAGCAACCTACTGCTACGTGGTGGAAAGCGCGACCTACCGTTGCAGTTACGATATGGAACAGGCGATCGAAGCCTTGGAAGCCGCTGGTGCGGACCACGCGAAAGCCTTGCTGAAAGGTGTGGAGCAGTATGCTGCCGAAGCGGCGATCCTGAAAGTGGCCGGCAGCGAATGCCTGGACTACGTGTGCGATGAAGGCGTGCAGATCTTCGGCGGCATGGGCTACAGCGCCGAAAGCCCCGTAGAGCGTGCCTACCGCGACAGTCGCATCAACCGGATCTTCGAAGGAACGAACGAGATCAACCGCATGCTCACGGTGGACATGCTGCTGAAGCGCGCGATGAAGGGCCAGCTGGACCTGATGGGTCCTGCACAGAAGCCGTCGCCGCTGAACTGATGGGCCTCCCCGAAATGCCGGAGCCTGACGATTCACTGCTCGGCGACGAGAAGCGTATGGTAGACGAATTTCAAGAAGGCCGTGCTGATGGTGGCCGGTGGCGCTGCGCAGAAACTCGGTCTAGAACTGGCGAAGCACCAAGAGACCTTGATGCACATCGCCGATATGGTGATCGACACCTACCTCGCCGAAAGCGCATTACTGCGGACCTTGAAGTTGGCCGAGATGAAGGGCACTGATAACGTGAAAGAGCAGTTGGCCATGTGCCAGCTCTTTGTACATGATGCGGCCGATCGGATCCACAAGTACGCGAAAGAAGCCGTGAACAACTTCTCCGATGGCGACGAACAGCGTGCCATGCTGATGGGCGCGAAGCGCTTTTGCAAGAGCACGAACTTGAATACGGCGGAATTGCGGAAGGCGATATCGAAGATAATGATCGCCGAGGGGAAATACGGCTATTGATCTGACCAATTGAATTGGAGACTCCGGTTCAAGCCCGGAGTGACTTCAGAGAATTGAACGCCGGGGCAGATTTGTTTGCTCCGGCGTTCTTGAATTTCGACCATTTTCGTGGATCCACGAAAATGGTCTATGCGTCTTTTCGAGCCCCCCTGATCACCCCCGAATCAACTTCTTCAAGATCACGATCTGCCCCATGTGGTAGTGCGTGTGATCGATGATGCCGTGCAGGTTGCGAAACCACGTACCATACTTCGGGTCGGCCATATTTTGGTGCAAACGCTCCTAAGGCAGTTGCTCTACAAGGGTGGCGAAACGTTCGGCATCGCTCCAAACCTTCTCTAACATGCGCTGCCAATCGGCTTCGCTTGTGATCGGTGGATGGGTGAAACTGAACTTGTCATGGGCATCGAGTGGGCCACCTTCGAGGACCTTCAACGTAGCATCCACGAAGTAGTTGATGTGGAAGGTGAGTACCGCAGTGGTGTTGAAGCCTTCGCGCTTGTATGTCGCCTCTTGCCAGGTAACGTCCTTCAGCGTGTCACGCAGGTTCACGCTGGTCCAATTGCCACCGAAGTGAACGTCGCGGAAATGTTTGGCGATCTGCGCAACGTTTTTCATCGCAAGGTCTCAAGCATCAGCACAACAAGTTGTACCGCACCAGCAACTCCTCACCTTTCCGCCAGCGGATCCAACCGGTGGGCGCGATGCGATCGGCGAGTTCGGAGGTACCGACCATCAACCAATCGCCTCGCACGGCCAATGGCTTGAGCAAAGCGTTGGCTCCATCGGCCATGATGGACGCATGATCCATTGGCTTGATGCGGATCGGATTCGTTTCCGGATCAAGGATCTCCACGGTTCCGACGGTACTGATGAATTCCGGCCACAGTACGATGCCCAGTTCTTGTCGATCCACCCATCGCGACGTCCCATCAATTGTATTCACCTCTACCTCGACCCAGTTGCGCGAGAGCGTGATGACCTTCAGTAAGAGCAGACCGTAGTCCAGCTTCATGTGGGCAGGCACGAACCAGGGCGGGGCCGACGTGATCCCGATGTAGTGCTCCCCCTTTTCAAAGACCAAGCTGTCCAACGCTTGGGCGGGATCGGGTATCCGGTCCATGTCAGGTCCGGCGTAGAAATAGAATACACCGGCCTCCATCACAGGTGCAGCCATGCCGAGGCCCAAGCGCTGCTGGCCCTGCTCCTGTGGTCCCGTTGCAGCAGTGCCGGCGGTGCTCCATGCTGCGAACATGACCGGTGCGGCGGGTGCGGTGGGCTTCAGCTCCTTATAGCGCCTTTGCTCCTCCTCCCATTGTCGGTCCTTTTCGGCCTTGTTCTTCATAAAGCTCCACGTGGCGAAGGAGAGCAAGATGATCGCCAACGGGCCCGAAAAGATCAACAAGCGGATGCTGACACGCCTTGGAGACCGCCTCACCAGCACCACCGCCAAGATCAGAAATAGCAACCCTCCGAGAAGCGCATAGGCCAAAACCTCCACCGCGCCTGCCAACCCGTCGGTCTTGGGTACAGTGAGCCTGCCGACCAGCCCCCCGGCGAAAAGCCCGAGCACCGTAGCACTTAGCGCAAGGCCCAAGCCCGGCAACACCTTGGACGTCCGTGTCTTCTCCTCCATGCTGCGCAGAAGCTATTGCCCCATGGCCTTCTTCACCTGCTCCATGGCGGCCGGGTCCATGCCCTTGTCCTTCATCTGCATAAGGGCCAGTTGCATGCCGAGCTCCGCGATACGCGGCGCGTACACCTGCCCGATGGTATTGAACTCCTGGTAGCACTTCAGGCCCAGCTCCCGTTCTCCCTTGGCGTTGATCCGCTCGCCCAGGTCTTTGGCATTCGCGGACCATTCCTTCTGCCTTTCCTCATCCACCTTGCCATCGGCGATCATCGCTTTGAGGTCGCCCTCATAGTCCGCCATCAGATCGCGGAACTCGCCCACCAGTGGATCGCACGCTTCAGCCGCCTCCACGGCGGGGATCACCTGTTCCGTTCCTGTGGTCTCCTCCGCAGTGGTGCCGGTGCCGCAGGCCGAGAGCAAGAGTATGCCGAATAACAACTTCATGGAGCTTGTATACATGGTCGTGGATTCTTGAGCGCGAAGTTCGGCCATTCAGATAGCCCGTCCATGACCCATTTGGGTGGATCTTCCGCGGATCCTCTGTATGTTCGAGGCTGGCCCCGCATGCGCATTGAACCACATAGCCCCGGTCGAACCGCCATGCTCATCGCCTATGCGGCGGTCTCCATAGCCTTATGCGCGCAACCCGGCCCGCTGCGGTTCCATCACTTGGACAACACCGACGGGCTTCCCCAGAATTCCGTGAACACGATGCTGGAGGACCGGTACGGTTTCCTCTGGTCCGGCACACAGGACGGCCTGTGCCGCTATGACGGGCACGGCTTTATCACCTACCGGAATGATGGCACGGCGAACAGCCTCTCCAACAACTATGTGTGGGCCTCCTTGGAAGCGCAGGACGGCGCACTGTGGATCGGCACCTACGGGGGCGGCCTCGACCGCTATGACCCCGGCACCGACGCGTTCAGCCATTTCCGGCATGCCGAGGGAGAATCCCCGGAGCCTGAGCAGCGACCGCGTCCTGGGCTTGCTGGAGCACCCTGCCGGTGTGCTGTGGGTGCGCACCGGCAAGGGCCTCGACCGGTTGGACATGGAAACCGGAAGCGTCCAACGCTATATCGAGGGCGGCATGGCCGAAGGGGACCTGATCGGTGCCATGGCGCCCGGTGATGCGGACCACCTGCTGCTCCAAGGCCGGGCGGGACTGCTGCGGTTCACAATGTCCACCGGCGGGGTGGAGGTCTTGAAGCAGGGCCCGGGGACCGGCACGGAACAGGAGGTGACCGCCTTAACCGCCACCCCGGAGGCTGTCCATGTGCTGGAGAACCGCCGGCTTTACCGGATCGACCCGCGCACTGCGGAGGAAGCCGTACTGGTGGACGCAGGCTCGCTTTCCACGGCCGACCCGAAGATGGGCTTCCAGTGTTTCCTGCTTCTGAAGGATCACATCCTGATCGGCACCACGCACGGCCTGGTCCTCATGGTCCGGTCAAGCGGTGCCACTTACATCCATCGGCACCGGCCCGACGACCCATCGAGCCTTGCGGACGACCACGTCCTTTCGATCCATGCCGGGCGCGGCGGCGAGATCTGGGTGGGCACCCGCAACGGGCTGGACCGCATCGATCGCCTGGAGCCGACCGTCCATGCCTTGACGCATTCATCAGGGGACACCAATGGCCTGTTACATACAAGCGTGACCGCGCTGATCGAGGATCTGCAAGGCCGGATCTGGATCGGCTCCCCGTCCGGCTTGACGATCTGGGATCGCGCGAAGGACGCGTTCCGGCACCTGCGGTATGATCCACGCGACCCCAGCTCCTTAGGCGCGGACTACGTACTGTCACTCGCCATGGACGATCAGGGACGGATCCTCGTGGGCACTTTGGGCGGCGGGCTGAACGAGGTGGTCGAGCGCGAAGGAAAGATCGGGGTCAAGCGCCACAGGCCCGTCGGCCTGACCGACCCGCGTCGTGCGGACATCGTTCACCACATCCTGACCACCACGTCCAGGAACGTTTGGCTCGCCACGGGCGGTGCGGGGCTCTGCCGGTTGGACAGCGCCGCCGGCGCCCTTTCCTGCCAAGGTCCTACCGGTGGTAGCGACGGCCCTTCGCATCCCTACCTCTTCACCCTGCTTGTGGATGATGCCGGATTCCTCTGGACGGGCACGGCGGGCGGTGGCCTGTTATTGCGTTCCCCCGATGGCACCTTCGGGACGGTGAAGCATGAACCGGAGGACATGGGCAGCCTCAGCGCGGACCTCGTGCTCTGCCTGTACCAGGACCCGAAGGGCCGGCTCTGGGCGGGAACGGTGAACGGCCTCTGTCGCACGCGCGGACCATTGAACACGAAACTGCGCCGCACCGTACTGGAGGGCCGCGCGGAGGAAGGGATGTTCAAGCGGTACAACCGTGCGGACGGATTACCTAACGAGGTGATCTATGGCATCCAGCCCGACGAGGGCGGCCATCTCTGGCTGAGCACCAACGACGGACTGGTGGAATGGGACCCCGATAGCGGGACGGTATTGTGCATGCTCGATCAAGGCGACGGCCTGCCGGGAGACGAGTTCAACCAGAACGCCTTCATACGGAGCCGCGATGGCACGCTGTACTTCGGTGGTGCGAACGGATTGTCCTGGTTCCGGGAAGCGGACCTCGCGACCAACATGCGCCCGCCTCCCGTGCGTTTCACCGGCATCGCCCTGTACAACAAGCCCCTGCCCGTCCGGCCCGCAGGGACCGGCGACGGCCTCGCGCTCGACCGCCCTCCGCATCAGCTGGAACGTCTTGACTTGGCCTGGCACCACCATGTGCTGACCTTCACCTTCGCGGCGCTGAACTTCATCGCCCCGGAGAAGAACCGCTACCGGTACCGGCTGGAAGGCTTCGATGAACGGTGGGTGGACCTTGGCCCGCGCAACGATGTCACCTTCACCAACTTGGCGCCGGGCTCATACCGGCTGCATGTGCAGGCCACCAATAACGACGGGGTCTGGAATACCGAAGGGGCCTCGCTCGCGATCCATGTGCTCGCCCCGCCGTGGCTGCGCTGGTACGCCTACCTCGCTTATGCGGGCCTGCTGGCCGGAGTGCTCTATGCGGTCTTCAGCATGCGCTTACGGATGGTCCGCCGGGAAGCAGCGGCGCATGCGAGCGCCGAAAAGGCCAAGGCGGAGCAGTTCGAAAACTTCCGCCGGAGGAGCGCTGCCGATTTCCACGATGAGGCCGGGGCGCGCATCACCCGCATCAATCTCTTCACCGGACTGGTCCGCCAACGCGCCGCCGGAAACCCGGAACTGGTCCCGCATCTCCTGAAGATCGAGACCGCCAGCCGGGAACTCTCGGCCGGCATCCGCGACCTGATCTGGACCATGGACCCCACGCGGGACAGCCTCGGGGACACCTTGGAACGGCTCACCTCCTTCGGGCTGGCCCTCTTCGATGCCACACCCACGGCCTTCAAAGTGACCGCCCCGCCGCCACCCGCATTGCGCATGCACGTCACCATGGAGACGCGCCGTGCGATCACTCTGCTCATGAAGGAGGCCATGAACAACTGTGCCAAATACGCAGCGGCCCGGCGCTGTACCTTGAGCGCCCGGATGGAGGAGGCACACTTGGTGATCGACCTGGAAGATGACGGCAGCGGCTTCGACACACTGGCCACGCGGTCGGCGGACCACCATGGCCTACGCAACATGAGCCAGCGCGCCTCGGAGATCGGGGCCGCCTTGGGCATCCATAGTGCCGTTGGCCAAGGAACGAAGATCACCGTGCGCGTACCCATGGGATCCCTGCAAGCCACACCGGAACCCAGCTGAAACATGGGACGGGAAATCGACATTCCGCGCGTGATCACCGTGGCCGTGGTGGAGGACGATCGCGAGGTGCGCGAGGCACTCCGGCTCATCCTTGAGGAACAGGACGGCTTCCACTTCACCCATGGTTTCCCCTCCTGCGAAGAGGCCCTGCAGCTCCTGCCCGAGGAACCGCCCGACGTGGTGCTCATGGACGTCAACCTGCCGGGAATGAACGGCGTGGAGGGCGTACGGATCTTGAAGGAAAAGCTGCCGGGGACCGAGTTCCTGATGCTCTCCGTGCGCGAGGACGAAGAGACCGTTTTCCATGCGTTGAGCGCCGGGGCATCGGGCTATCTGCTGAAGCACGCGTCGCCAGAGGCGATCCTCCAGGCGATCACCGAGGTCCATGAAGGCGGCTCGGCCATGTCGCCCGCGATCGCCCGCATGGTGGTCTGCACCTTCCAGCCGGTACGGAACCATGCGACACTCTCCGAGCGCGAGACGGAAGTGTTGGCGAGGCTCTGCGACGGGGAGAATTACCGCAGCATTGCGGAAGCGCTCTTCATCAGCACCAACACGGTGAAGGCGCACATCAAGCGCGTCTACGAAAAGCTGCAGGTGCATACGCGCGCGGAAGCCGTACGCAAAGCCTTGCAGGACCGGCTGATCTGATCCACCCAAATGGGTGATGGCGGGGCATGGTGCAAAGGCCTTGTTTTGTCCTGTGAACAGTACCGACATGCGAAGAACCCTACACACCTGTGCCGAATACCGGCGCATAAACCCCAGAGCCATGCGTATTCCCACCATCCTTTCACTCCTCTGTGCCGCCGCCTTCGTCCAAGCGCAACCGACGATCACCGTGAACAACATCCCACAGCTCGGTGACATCACCACCATCGGCATCTGCTCCGACATGGTGGATGAGAACGCGTTGAGCACCAGTGCCGGTGCCCTGCAAAACTGGGACTTCAGCGGACTGACCGAGGCCAGCGAGGAGCAATTCAACTTCGTGGACCCCGCTACCACCCTATGGCCCACGGATTTTCCCGGTTCCACGCTCTGCGGTGTCTCCTGGGAGCAGGCGCACAGCTACTATGCCGTGGGGCCGGACGCACTGGAGACCGTAGGCCAGGTACTGATCGTCTCCGGACCGACTGCCGATACGATGAAGCTCAACTATTCCGATAACAACGAGCGGATCATCCCCATTCCGTACACCTACGGGGATAGCTTCGACGACACCTTCAGCGGAACCTTCACCACGAACACGTTCTTTGGAACGGTGGATGGGACCGTGGATTTCGAAGCGGACGGCTACGGCACCTTGGTTCTGCCCAACGCGACCTATTCCAACGTGGTGCGCTACCACATCAGCCGGGTGCAGCGCAATACCATTTTCGGTAACATCGCCACGCAGACCAAGGAACAATGGGCATGGGTATCACAAGACCACCGCTTTTGGCTGCTGCTGATGGAGATCAATAACGACGGCTTCGGCGTGGAGAGCCTCGTGTGGTACGACAAGGATCCGGCGTCTGCCGGGAACACCTCCGTATCGGAACTCCTAAGCGACGCACAGATGCTCTTCCCCAACCCGGTGCGCGCCGGACAAACAGTCCGGATCCACCTTCCCAAGGACCAGTATTTCGAGCACATACGCCTCATTGACGCCCAAGGCCGCTTGGTCCTGGAGGAACAAGTCACGTCGGAACCGACACTTGAACTTCCGGTCGCGAAGGGCAGCTATGTCCTGCAACTCGTCGGCACTAGGCCGGAGGACCGGGTCTTTCAACGCCTTATCGTCGAATGACCATGCATGGCTCCCGCCTGCTGGTCAGGGCCTGTGTGCTGATGGTCTTGGCCATTCCGTTCCAAGCGAAAGCGCAGGACAAGTCCGGCTGCAAGGACCATCCGGTGATCACCCGCTATCCGGGATCGTTCATCGGCTACTGCGAGGAGCAGAACCATGTTGCGTACGCCATCGCCCACGGGCCGATCATCGGCTATCGGCAGATCGACGAATGGACCGAGGTGACGGGCAAGCGCACGCGCATCTACTACACGGTGGAAGGCGATATGAGCATCCGGGACATTTATCTCAACTACCAAGGTGCATTGCAGCGGGCCGGGGCACGGATGCTTGCCGACGGCATTGAGATGAAGTCCACATCGCCCAATGTGGGCAGCCGCTCCTTTCTGGGCGTCCACTACGGCCGGAATGAATTCCCGCCGAGCACGGGCATCCTCCTGTTGAACGGGTCCGCCACCTCAGGCGGGACCTTCATGCTGGCAGGCACCTTGGACGACCAAGGGACTCCTGTACACGTAGTGATCGGTGGCGCGCAATACACCACCGGGACCAAGCTGGTGCTGGTGGACGTGATCGAGGAAGTGGGCATCGCCACGGACAAGATCCGCGTGAATGCCGAATGGATGATGCAGCAGATCGATAACTATGGCAAGGTGGCACTCAACGACCTCCTGTTCGACACCGACGGGGCCACCGTGCAGCCCGCGTCCATGCCCATGGTCGCGGAGATCGGCAAGCTGATGAAGGCCCGCCCCAAGTTGAACGTGTACATCGTGGGGCACACTGACATGACCGGCGCGTTGGAGCACAACCTGGACCTGAGCCGACGCCGAGCCGACGAGGTGGTGCGCCTATTGGTCACTGAGCAAGGCATCGACCAAAGGCGCATACCTGGCCACGGCGTGGGGCCGCTGGTGCCGGTGGCGACCAACACCACGGCCGATGGGCGACAGCTGAACCGCCGCGTGGAGGTGGTGGCGCGGTGAGGACGGCCATCGCACGCGACCGAAGCATCCGTTGGGAGGACACCATCGGGATCGTGAAGGTCTCGGAGAACCATGGCGAGGCCCCTACTAAGCGTTGACTGATGGAATAGCCTCATTCGTTCGTGACAGCGGGATGCCCATCCTTGAAATGTATCCGTGTGCCGCCATCATTCGTCGCATGGCCATGAAAACGATGCAGCAGACCATGGTCACTACCTTCGGGCATGCGCCACCTCATTCCCCTGCTGCTTTTTATCCCTTTATTGGTATCCGCCCAGACCTGGCAGCAACTCCCCGACTTCCCCGGTACGGCGCGTGATGATGCGGCATCCTTCAGCATCGGGGACAAGACATACGTGGGCACCGGCATGGAGGTGGGCTGGGGACTGACGAACGATTGGTGGTGCTTCAATGCGCAGACCGGGAACTGGGCGGCCATCGCGGCCATGCCCACCACTCCCCGACAATACTGCGCTGCCTTTACCGTAGGCGACACAGGCTATGTCTTTGGCGGCGTGGATGCGATCGGTGCCGTGAGCGAACTGTGGGCCTACTACCCGGAGACCGACCAGTGGGCACAAAAGAGCTCCATGCCCGCAGAGGCCCGCTACGCCTGTGCTGCCGTGGAGGCTTGGAACTATGGGATCCTGGCCACCGGCATGCTGGCGAGCGGCGTGCCTACCAAGGAGGCTTGGAAGTATTTCCCTGCCACTGATTCGTGGGAGGAAATGAACCCGGTGCCCGGTCCATCCCGACACCGTGCGGTTGCCATTCAGGATGGTGGCGGTATGTTGATCGCTGGAGGAGCTGATTCCACGGGGACCGCCCTCAGTGATGCATGGAGCTATCCCGTCTGGTTTGAAACCGGCACATACTATCAGCGCGCCGACCTGCCCGCACCGCGATACGAGATGAAGGGCGGATCGCAATATGTGATGGTGATAGTGGGAGGAGCAGATAGCGACACCAGCTTTCACGATGATGCTTGGGGCGGGTACACGGGTGATTGGTCCACCCTCCCCTCTTTTCCCGGCGGACCGCGGCGTGGAGGCGTGGGTGCCGGTATCGAGGTGACCAGCAATTGGAGCAACTCGTTCTTCTTCGGCCTCGGTCTGGATCAGGCCCGTACGCGCCACAACGATTGGTGGAGACTGGATTTCGCCGTAGGCATCGAGGATAAGGATATGTCCCGGATCGGCCTCTACCCGAATCCTGCAACCCACTTGATCACGGTGACCTGGCCCACCACTTGGCCCGATGCCCGCATCCGGATCATGGATGCACTGGGGCGCACCGTCCATGACCTCCAGGTGAACAGTGGCTCGCCCATCGATGTTAGTCGATTGGCACCCGGTCGCTATGTGGTGGAAGCCCTGCATGGACCGACGCAACTTCGCGGTATATTGAACAAACTTCCTTGATGAAATTTCTTGACCCCGCGCTTGATGCATACTGCGAAGCACACAGTGGCATCGAGCCTTCCTACCTGAAGGTACTTACCGCAGAGACGAGGGCGAAGGTCGAAATGCCGCAGATGCTCAGCGGCCATCTGCAAGGACGCTTCCTCTCCATGCTGAGCCATTTAGTGAAGCCGAAGATCATCGTGGAGATCGGCACCTACACCGGCTACAGCGCGTTGTGCCTCGCGGAAGGACTGGCCGAGGGCGGCATGTTGCACACCATCGACATCGACCCCTACTTGCCGGAGATGGTGGACCGCTACATCAGGATGGCCGGTATGCAGGACCGGATCACCATGCACCACTGGCCCGCGCTGGAGGTCATCCCTGATCTGCCCGCGCCGTTCGACCTCGTCTTCATCGACGCCGACAAACCGAATTATCCGAACTACTTCGAGGCGGTGATCGAAAAGGTGGGCCCCGGCGGCCTCATCATCGCGGACAATGTGCTTTGGAGCGGGGATGTACTGAAGCCCCGGAGCGAACAGGACGACCAGACCCGAGCGCTGGTGGAGTACGCCCGCCGCGTAAATGCCGACCCGCGCTTGGAGACTGTGATGGTGCCCTTACGCGATGGCCTGCTGGTAGCCCGGAAGAAATAGGCGGATGAACGAGTACGACCTGGTACCCATCCGGTTCTATGACGATCCGATCGAGGCGCATTTGGCCCGTTGCCTGCTGGAGAATGAAGGGATCGAGGCTTTCGTGCATGATGAGCACATCATCAGCCTCAACCGGATGTTCAGCTATGCACTGGGCGGCATCAAGTTGAAGGTTCCCGTGGGGTCCAAAGCGGATGCACTGCGCATCCTGAACGTAACTGAGCACCGCCCCTTTCTCGATGACGAAGAGCAGCCCATCCGCTGCCCGAAGTGCGGATCGGAAGAGCTGATGAACGGTGTTTCAAAACCCCGGACAACCAGCGGCATCTTCCATTGGGCACTGGCATTGCTCTTCTCGGTGTATCCGCTCTCGCTGGACCGCTCCATGCGCTGCGATAGTTGCGGCCATCTGTTCCGACGCATGGATTGAAGCATTCCCAAAAACACAACGGGCCGACCGCATCACTGCGATCGGCCCGTTGCCGTTCAGGAAGGATGGATCACTCCACGACCACACTGGTGGTGGCGATGCCCTTGTTGGTCACCGCGCGTAGGATGTAGACCCCGGGGGACAGATGCCCCACGTGCAACAGTTCAGCAGGTTTGTCCACGTTCGGTTTGAACATCACTTCGCGCGATGCCGCATCGAACAAGCGCAATTCGGTCATCATCGCACCGCCGGCGTTCACCACTAGGTTATCCGAAGTGGGCACGGGGTAAGCGAACACGCTTGCCGCGTGCCCGGGGTCGCTGATGCCCACGGCCGTCGCAAGGTCGAGCCGGTATACACCGTTATCGGTGGCGGCATAGACGTGGCCCGATCCATCACGGGCCATGTTGAAGATCAAATGCTCGGAGATCTTCCTCTTCCACGGGGGACCAGCTAACACCGAAGTCCAGGCTCTGGTACAAGTTCACCCCGTTGGTCATGCCGGGTTCGTGGCACATGAAGAAGACGTGCCCACCGCCCATGTTGAAGACACGGGAGCCCGTGAGGCCCGCATAGGGAAAATCCACGGACGACAGCGCCCATTTCTCGCCATCGTCCATGCTTTTCAAGATCCTTAGCCCATTGGAGCAGTAGATGGAATGGTCCACGTTGGCACTGGCCCCGGTGAGGTCGTTCTTGATCCCGTTGATCCGATCCCAGGAATCACCGGAGTCCGAGGACCGGAAAAGTCCCAGGTCCAGATCATTCTCGCTGGTCTCCACGAAAGCTTGCACAAGCAGACGATCCTGCCCATCACGACCGACCAAGCGGGTCTGAACGTTCCCCGTGGAAGGGAAAACCGATACCCACGCCTCACCATATTGATCGCTCACGATGATGGAACCCTCACCGGCCGACCCGGTGGAAGCCACCACGCGGCCATTGTCCAACACATCGAAGTCCGTGATGGTCGCGCCCAGGTCCGTGAAGGAATCCTGAAGCTCCATCTTGCGGTAGAGCCCGTGGGGGCCGGTATCCATGGTCCCGTAGTTGATGTACTGGGTGTGCTTGTTGCCTAGGTATTTCCATGAACGGCTTTCATCCGCAAAATGCAAGATCTGCCAGGTCACCCCCATGTCATCGGACCGGTGGATGGTGCCCTGGTCCTCCCCCGGGTGGAAGTAGACCGTCCCGTCCACGACTTGGACGCCGCCGCTGGTGGATGACATTCCCTCCAAACCCATTTGCTGCCATTGAGCCATCGTCCCGGTGGCCAATGCGCAGGCAAGGATCATCACGTAGTTACGCTTCATCTGTTCTGAATTGATCGGCATTGTTACGTCCCGGAGGTCGAAAAGTTTATTTGCCCCCTTCCGCGGCAACCTCTAGCTCGCCGACACCACAGGCAGGAGGATCGACCATGTGTTGACCCGCAGAAAAGCCCGCGTCGCAGCCAACAGCTCCTTGCTTATGCATTACCTTTCGGCGTGGACCAGAAGAAATTCTATGCTGAACTCGGGCGCTTGCTTTACGCGATCGCAGCAGTGGACGGGCGTATCCATGCCAAGGAGGCCGCCACGATGAAGCGCGTCGTCTCCGAGCAATTGGTGCCGCAGGAGGCCTCAACGGACCACTTCGGAACGGATCAGGCCTACATCACCGAGTTCGAATTCGACATTCAGGCCGACCGCGGGGAAGCTCCTGAAGAAGCGTTCGACTCCTTCGCCATGTACCTCACCCAGCATAAGGACCGGATCTGTGCCGAGCAAAAGGAACTTGTCCTTCGGGCCGCTGACGTGGTGGCCCACGCGTTCCATGGGGCGAACGCCAAGGAACTGCGGATGCTCGCCGAATTGAAGCGGCGCTTGCATTAAACCGTCGCATCATCCGCCCTTCGCACCTTGTTATCTTGGCCCCTTCATGGCGATAGATCTGCGTTCGGACACCGTGACCATGCCCACACCGGCCATGCGCGAGGCCATGGCAACAGCGGTGGTGGGCGATGACGTCTTCGGCGAGGACCCCACGGTGAACGCGCTCGAGGAACGGATGGCCTTGCTCTTCGGCCACGAGGCCGGGCTCTTCTGCCCCAGCGGCACGATGACCAACCAGATCGCCGATCAACGTCCATACGCGGCCGGGCGACGAGGTGGTCTGCGAGGAAGGTGCCCACATCTACCGCTACGAAGGTGGCGGCGTGATGGCCACCAGTGGATGCAGCGTGAAGTTCGTACCTGCGGACCGGGGCCGTTTCACTGCGGAAGCCGTGGCCGATGCCGTGAACGACCGCGATGCCGCCTATCTGGCGCGGACCCGCTTGGTGAACATCGAGAACACCAACAACCGCGGAGGGGGCAGCATCTGGGACCTGGGCGAGGCGAAGCGCATCCGCTCGGTTTGTGACCGGCATGAACTGAAGCTCCATCTGGACGGGGCCCGGATCTTCAACGCGATGGCGGTGGACGGACGGACACCCGCAGCGTGGGGCGCGCCGTTCGATTCGATATCGATCTGCCTGAGCAAGGGCCTTGGTGTGCCGGTGGGAAGTGTTCTCGTGGGCAGGAAGGACTTCATTCTTCAGGCCCGTCGCGTGCGGAAACGGATCGGAGGGGGGATGCGGCAGGCGGGCATTCTGGCGGCGGCTGGCCTGCATGCCTTGGACCATCATGTGGAACGGCTTGCGGAAGACCATGCCCGTGCCATGCGGCTGGAAGCATCCCTGGCCGGTCTTTCCTTTGTTGAACACGTATTGCCCGTGCAGACCAACATCGTGGTCACCGTCCTGAAACCCATAATGCCCGCCACGCAATTGATCGTCAAACTGAAAGAGAACGGCGTTCTGGCGTCGCAGTTCGGTACGTTCATGGTGCGCATGGTGACACACCGGGACGTGGACGATGACGCCATCGACCAAACCATCACCGTGATGCGGTCTATTGAGAAATGAGAAAAGCCCTGCTCCTCCTTTTGTCGATGCCCGCTCTGGGCTGTGCGGCACCCCAGTTCATACAGGCCGGGCAAAAGGACGATGTGTCCGTGAGTTACCGCTGGAACCACAGGGCCGGCAAGCCGAGCGAACTGTTGCTGAAGATCGTGAACGCAAGCCCGGCCGCGCAGCAGTTGCAATTGGGGCTGGACCTCTACTATCAAGCTTTCACCGTGGAGCAGTTCACGACGGATACCTGCATTCCTGCGGGGCGGACGTTCAACGGTAAATTGAACGGCATCTACTTCGTTCCGCAGAAACTCACCCCGGAACAAACCGCCAGCCCCGATGCCAAAGTGGAGCTGACCGAGTATAACGTGGAACGCACCGGATCATGCCCCTGATCGACCCAATCAGCTCACGACTTTGATCAAGAAGCGCATATCAGAACGGTGGACGATCATCGGTGTCGCCATACTGATGGTGTTGGCCTTGGCCCTATTGGCACGAGGTCTGTCACACAACACCGAACGCGGAGAGCAATTGACCAAGCTGGCGCTGGACCGCTCGTTGGACGAGCAGCGCTGGCGCATGGAACTGCTCACGAACACCTTTTCCTGGGGCCTGAACGAGGAATCCGGGTACTTACAGGAAAACGATACGGTCAACGACACGGAATTGATCAAACGTTGGTTGCCCGTGATGCGCAGCCGGTTTGCGATCCGGGCCATCGGGGTCGCCAACGACCGGGGGGATGAGCACATCCTCCAGCTTGTGGACAGCATGTGGCGTTTCACCTCGACCATGCGTGCCAGCGTTCCGGCAAGCACTTTGCGTTGGGAATGGCCCGTTCGGACCGCAAAAATACCGATGCCCGTAGCCGCTGAAGCTGACAATGACCCGCGGGAGGACATTTGGTTCAGCCAGGCACTGGAGAACGGACGGGACCAGCCTGCATGGTCTGAGGGAAAGGGTCCGAATGGAGCGGAGATCCTCCATATTTCCTTGTTGGTCCGGGGCGGGTCGGACGATGCGGCATACAGGGTGGTCCACTTCGACATCGACGCCGATGCCATGTTCTCCCAGTTATCGCAATGGTCCACTGAAGTCTCCACGATCGAGCTTAATTCCAAAGGCCGGTCACTGAGAAATGCGCATGACACATCCTCCGTCGGACGATCGTGGGACAGGGTGCTGAAGGATTGGAGCGAGGACCGGCCGATCACGGACTTCCACGGATCGATCGGAGAAGATCCGTGGATCGGGCGTATTGTTCCCTTGAACCTGAACGGAGCCAAGCTCTACACCGGGGTGATGATCGGTGCGCGTGAGATCGAAGTATGGAACCAGGAAGCACGCATCGCCCTTTGGTCGGTGTTGGTGCTGCTGGTGCTCTTGGCCGCGCTGTTGACGATGGTCTTTCTCCACAATCGGGGCGCGGAAAAGCGTGTACGGCGCCAGGAACGGCGCTCGAGCCTGCAAGCCCGGCATTTGGCAAAGGCCATTGACGAGCGCGAAGTGCTGGACCGCGAGGTCCATCACCGGGTGAAGAACAACCTGCAAGTGGTCAGCAGCCTGCTGAACCTCCAGGCCCAACGCGTTCCCGGCAGCGAGGCACAGAGTGAGTTCATGCGCGGCAAGCGCCGCATCGATTCCATGGCCCTGGTACACCATAAGCTCTACCGCCAGACCGATCTTTCCGCCGTGGACCTCGGCGTTTTCCTGGATGACCTGGCCAAGGCCATCGCCGCCATGTTCGACCCCGACAGCCGCTCGGTAAGCTTCAACGTGGACGCCGCCGGTGTCCGTTGCGACGCGGACACCGCCATTCAGTTAGGCATGGTCTTTTGCGAACTGCTCGCCAACTGCCACCAACATGCGTTCCCCTACGCCACAGGCGGGCATATTGAGATCACGGTGCGGGACCCTGGTGATGGCACGTTCGTCCTTGGCGTGAAGGACAATGGCAAAGGCTTCAGCCCAGAGGATGTCAAAGAGACGCAATTGGGACTGGAAGTGGTGGAAGCACTCACCGACCAGCTCGACGGCACCATGCGCGTGACCCACGACGGCGGCACTTTTGTGGAAGTGACTTTCCGCAGCGACAGGTACGCCAAATGAGCGAGGCAGGAATCGGGGACCGTTAGCGGACCCACTCCAGCTCAACCCTTCGTTCGGACGGGTCCACACCCGTGCTCCGGCTTGCACCGTAGTAGTTCATCAGCACTCGGCTGCCTTCAATGCCTTGCCCGAGCAGATAGGACCGTACCGCCTTTGCGCGCCTTTCGCTAAGAGCCAAGTTCAAGGCGAGGTCACCGCTCCTGTCCGCATAGCCGGTCACCAGCACCCGGCCGAGGGGAGCCTGCCTCATGAAGAGGGCAACTTCATCCAGCAATGCCCTTTCATTCCGCTCCAGTTCCGATGATCCTTTGCTGAAACGCACCGTCAGATTCCGCCCGGTGAGCGCGCTCAGTGAAGCCACCGGATTCTCTGCTGCCCCCGGTGAGGCCCGGTCCGTCTTCAGCTCGTCCACCTGCATGCCGATGTCGTCCAAGCGTCCTTCCATGTCGTCCATCCGGTCCCGCAATGCCCATAGCTCCTTGCGTTGATCGCTCTGGTCGATCCTGCGGTTGATGGCGTCCAGCTCCGCCTTCAACCAACGGTCCCGCTTGCGCAGCTTGGGTGCCGGTGGCAGCTCTTCCGCTCCCTTGGCCTTCGCCGCGATATCCGAAAGCATCGCATCGGTCAACTTCACGTCCGGAGACGCTTTGCCGCCGTCCATTTTCAGGTCCAAGGCACAGAGGTAGTTGTCCTCATCGAAGACGGTGCTACAGACGGTGGGCACGGGTTCGCTTTTGCCGGGATCCCGCTGTGCCGCTCCCTGCGGAGGAAGCACATCCACCGTCGACAGCGAGATCAGGTCGTTGTGCAGCTGGCGTTCCAGCTCTTGGCGTTGCGCCCTTACGTAGTAGTAGATCGCGAGGTACTTCTCCTGGTCGTCGCCCCCGTCAACGCCGAAGGTCGCCTGGCTCCAATCGATCCGGGAAACACGGCCTAACTGCTCCTTGGTGGCAGCGGACATGGGTATGGCCGGCGCCCCGAAGCGCGCAGCCGCCATGCCGATCATCCCATCAATACCGGAAGCCAAGCGCGATACGGGGATGTCCACCTGCACACCATCGCGGGTGAAATGGACCCGCTGGTCCAAGTACTGTTCAACCCCGGAAATGATCAGCTCGTCCAAGGCAGTGCTACCGTCTTCCTGATGACCGGTCAGCATTCTGAACTTGAATGCAGGTGCCCGGCCGTCCACACCGGTCCAATCCGCTCGGAACACGGCCGCACCGGACATCGGATCTCCCACGAACCCCGCCACGGCGATGGAATCAACGGTCCCTTGGGCGACCAACGACAGCGGTGATTGCGCGGACAGGGAGCCGAAGGTCCACGGGAAAAAGAAGAAGAGGATCCCCCGAAGAGGAATGTACGGTGGCATTGGCGGAGCTAACTTAAAGCACTGCACAACGCGGCGCCAGTCCACCGGCATGAAAGCTCTAACAATCCGCTCCAACACCTGCCGATCCAGGCCCTTTCGCAAGGAGCATCTTGAGCTTAGGTTCGCCGGTCAGGATGATCAATGTGGGCTGATGGCCTCCGGCACCACCCGTCCATCAGCGGCATTGGGCAGTGCCATGCCCAGGATCGTGGAGACCGTGGGCGCGATGTCCGTGATCGAGGTGCGCCGCAAAACCACCCCTTTCACCACGTGCTTCCCGAAGAAAACGACCGGCACCTGAGTGTCGTAATTCCACGCCGCCCCGTGCTCGGTACCTTTGCCGTCATTGCTGTATTCCGCCTCGAAATAGCCGGGGCGCAGGGCGAAGAGCACATCCCCGCAACGTTGCGGCATGTAGCCCCGGGCCAAGGCGTGCGCGATGCCCCGAAGCTGGCCCATGTACTGCAGGCGATCTCCGGAAACGGCACAGGCCACCGCCGGGTGCATGCTCAGGGCATGGGCCACCGCTTCTGCGGTTTCCTTCGGGGCATTCACTTTCAGGTAGACCTGCCCCTGCCGGACGGTGTCGATCATGCCCGCGAATCCTTGCTCACCGATCCAGACCTGTAGCTCCGCCATCGACGTGTAGCCCGCACTGCCCTTCAGGTCACGCAGGTAGGCGGGCACGTCGGCACCGCCATGATCGCCCGTGAGAAAGACGGTGTATTCGCCCGTTCCCACATGCTCGTCCAAGTAACTCAGCAAGCGTGCGAGGTCCGCGTCCAAACGCACATAGATATCTTCCAGCTCGATGGACCGTTGTCCCATGCCATGGGCCAGTTCGTCCGGACTGCTGTAGCTCAGGGCCAGCAGGTCGGGAACGGCGTCCATGCCCAATGAATCCCCGGCGATGGCGGCGATGGCCATGTCCGTGGTGAGCGTGTTGCCCCAGGGCGTGTATACGAGCAGCCGTAGATCGGCCCCTGCTTTCCGCAAGGCGGCCAGGTCCACCGGCAGGGTCGGACGCAGGTCCTTGCCCAAGGCTTCCTCGTAAGGATTATCGTCCGGCAAGGGCGTATGGTAGCGGTCGCGCGGCAGGGAGAGTTCCCAAGTGCGGTCCAGGTGCTTGGCGGCCAGCCCTTTCCGGTTGAACGCGTTCAACCAGGTCGGTAGCTCTTTTCTGTACCACGAGCTGGTCACGAACTTCCCTTCTTCACCGCCCACGTACCAGTAGGCGGCATCGCCAGTTCTGCCAATGGGCATGATCGCGGAGCGGTCCTTCAAGGCGATGCCCACGGTGCGTGACCGGCGGTCCGTGCGCAGCTCAAGTTCATCCGCCAAGGTGCTGGCCAGCAGCTGGTACGGCGACCGTTCGGCGCTGAGATCGGCCGTGCCCACCGGGTCAACCGTAGTGTCCTTCGCGCAATACCAGCTATGGCGAAGGCTTCGGACGTAGGGATAGTTGGACACGATGCCATGGTGGGCGGGCGTGGTGCCGGTGTAGATGCTCGTGTGGCCCGGTGCCGTGAAGGTGGGCACATAGTCGTAGTGCGCATCACGCTGGAAGGAACCTTCACGCACCAACCGCTTGAATCCGCCATCGCCGAAGTTGTCCCAATAGCGATAGATGTTGTCCACGCGCATCTGGTCCACCACGATGCCCACCACCAGTTTAGGCGGCTTCGTCCATTGGGGATCTTGTGATCGAGCGGCCAGGAAAAGGAGCGCGCAAGCTCCCGTGAATGCAAGTCTCATACGCTTCGTGCCATGATGAAGAAGATCGCCAAGCAGGCCACCACGTTCAGCGCGATGTTGGCCAACGCCATGCCCGGAAGTCCTTCCCGGATCAAGAGAAAATTCTCGTAGCTGAACGTACTGAAGGTGCTAAAGCCGCCGCAGATCCCGATGGTGATGAATGCGGAAAGAGCCGGGCGCTGCTGGAAATGTGCCGGAAGGCGAAGCAGCACCCAAGCGAGGATCACAACGGACAGAACGTTCGCGATGAGCGTGGCCCAAGGGAATGCGCCCCGCAGGTCCAACGCCAGCAGCAGCCGAGTAACGCCAAAGCGCATGAGGCTGCCGATGCCACCTCCGAGGAATACCGCTGCCCAGATGTTCATCGTTCGCCGGTCCTTTGGTGAATGGCACGGAAAAGTGAGTAGGCCAGGCCGCCGATAAGCGAGCCATACAGCGCTCCTACGATGACGTCGCCGGGATAATGCGCACCGAGGTACACGCGGCTGTATGCGATCACCCCGGCCCAGAGCAGCAGCAGCGGCAAGCCCCACCAGGGATCACGGCGCAGCATGCCCGCCATGAACGCGGCCAGCGCGAAATGATTGGCCGCATGGGAGGAGATGAAGCCGTACTTCCCTCCGCAATGGTCATTCACCAAATGGACCAGACCTTGCAGGTCCGGGGCATGACAGGGGCGCAAGCGCTGCACGGTGTCTTTGAAGAGCACTACGGAACCGGTGTCGCTGCAAAAGATCATCAGGGTGGCCACCGGCAGTGACCACCACAGCCCGCGCCAGCCCCAGCGCAGCTTGATCAACACCAGAAAAAGCACGTATACCGGTATCCAGACGCGCGGATCGCTCATGAGCACCATCCACGGATCGGCCGCGGCGCTATGCGCACCGTTCACGGCCAGAAATCCGGTACGATCGGCGGCAAGTATCGTTTCCGCCCAGCTCATCAAAAGCGGCTTGGCGGAGGTATCGGCTCCACCGTAGTATGGATCTTCGACCAGATCAAGTCCTTCAAACTGTCCAGCCCATGGTTCGCCACGGAGCTGATGAAGACGTGCTCCACATCCTTGGGCAGCTCCTTGCGCAAGGCGGCGATCAGTTCCTCGTCCAGCAGGTCGCTCTTGGTCACGGCCAGCAACCGGTCCTTGTCCAACAGCTCCGGCGAGTATTGCGCCAGCTCGTTCAGCAGCACCTTGTACTCCGCCGCGATGTCCGGGCTGTCCGCGGCCACCATGAAAAGCAGGACGCTGTTGCGTTCGATGTGGCGCAGGAAGCGCAGGCCGATGCCCTTGCCCTCGTGCGCGCCCTCGATGATGCCGGGGATGTCCGCCATCACGAAGCTCTTGTTATCGCGATAGGCCACGATGCCGAGGTTGGGCACCAAGGTGGTGAACGGGTAGTCGGCGATCTTTGGCCGTGCCTCGCTCACCACGGAAAGCAAGGTGCTTTTGCCTGCGTTCGGGAAGCCCACGAGGCCAACGTCCGCCAGCACCTTCAGCTCCAGCACGAACCATTGCTCCAGCCCGGGTTCACCCGGTTGTGCAAAGCGCGGTGTCTGGAAGGTGGAGCTATGGAAATGCTGGTTGCCCAGTCCGCCACGGCCGCCTTCGAGCAGGACCAGCTCCTGACCCGGTTCGGTGATCTCGCAAAAGATCTCACCCGTCTCCGGGTCCTTGGCCACCGTGCCCAACGGCACTTCGATGATGCGGTCCTCCCCCATTTTGCCACTGCTCTGGCTTCTGCTTCCGCTCTCGCCGTCCTTGGCGATCACGTGCTTCGTATAGCGCAGGTGCAACAGCGTCCACAATTGGGGGTTGGCGCGCAGGATGATGTGGCCCCCGCGGCCTCCGTCACCACCATCGGGGCCGCCCCTGGGGATGTACTTCTCGCGCCGCATGTGGCGGCTGCCCGCGCCACCCTTGCCGGAGCGGCATTCGATCTTGATCTGGTCGATAAAGTTCGCTGAGGACATGCCGCAAAGGTGGTGAATGGCTGGGAGGAATGGATTTCCGCAGGTGGGTCCCGACCTGAACAGGGATGGCGCAGATCACGGACGCATTGCCCGAAAGGGGCTGCCTGCTGGATCCGTCGGTAGCCTGACAACGGACAACTAAACGTCACATGTCAATGGAAGCCGTGAGCCGCGCAGTGATGTCAGCGATCCCGCCCATGCCGTCGATGCGCCGCAGCTTGCCCTGCTCCTCGTAATATTCCTTCAAGGGCGCGGTCTTGTTCTCGTATTCGCGGATCCGCTTGCGCACCACCTCCTCGCTCTTATCGTCCGGGCGGCCGCTGGTGGCACCGCGGCCCAGCAAGCGCTTCACCAATTCCTCCTCCTCCACTTCCAAGGCCAGCATCAGGGAGATGTCGCTGCCGATCTTTTCCAGTGTTTCATCCAGCGCTTCGGCCTGCGCACGCGTACGCGGAAACCCGTCGAAGATGAAGCCTTTGGAATCCGGGCTTTCCTCCAGCAGGTTGCGGATCATGCCCACCACCACGTGGTCCGGCACCAGTTCGCCGGCGCTCATCAGCTCCTGGGCCTGTAAGCCAAGCGGTGTTTCCGCCTTGATCTCAGCGCGCAGCAGGTCGCCCGTGCTCAGGTGGTCGAGGCCATAGCGCTCCATCAGGAATTTGCTCTGCGTGCCTTTGCCGGCCCCCGGAGGGCCGAAAAGCACAATGTTCATTTTATCCATTGGTGAACGCCGATGCCCGACGCTGGAATTTCAGTTGTTTACGATCCGATAAATGCCCGGCAGATTCCTCCCTAAGCCATCGTGGTCCAGACCGGAACCCACCACGAAGACATTGGGGATCTCCATGGCCACGAAATCGATCGGAATGTCCTTCTTGTACACATCGGGCTTCAGCAAGAGGCTGGCGATGGCGATGCTCGCCGGGTTCTTCTCCCGCAGGGCCTCCACGATGTGCGCGATGGTGTTGCCGGTGTCCACGATGTCCTCCACCACCACTACGTGGCGGTCCGCGATGCGCTCGTTAAGCCCGATCAACTGGCTCACCGTGCCGGAGCTTACCGTGCCGTGGTAGCTCGCCACTTTCACGAAAGTGATCTCGCAGGTGATGGGAAGCCGCTTCAGAAGCTCCGAGGCGAAGAAGTAGCCCCCGTTGAGCACGCCCACGAACAGCGGCACTTTGTCCGCGTATTCAGCTGCGATCTTTTTGGCCACGGCGTCCATGGCCGCGCTCAGGTCCGTAGCACTGATGAACGGCTCGAACTGCTTGTCGTGAAGGGTGACCTTTTCCATGGGCAGGGGCCGAAGGTAGCGATCGGGGGCGGTGGCGCTCCCCGATCGCCATTGAAGACGGTATTCGAGCCATCCATGCTTCCATTTCCAGCACCGGACATGATCGAACGCAGCGCTATCGGCATGCTGCATTCTCTTGTTTCGGGATGTTCAATTCCCTACCAATGCTCCGGATACCTACTTTCGGACCGATGCGCACGACGATCTTCCTCTTGGCCGTGGCCCTTGCTCCGGCCACCGCGCTCGCTGGCGGCGAGCATCTCCCCACGAGCGCCCGCTTCGCCGGCATGGGCAATGCGGGGGTCACCTTGGTGGACCTCTGGAGCGTGAGCAGCAACCAGGCAGGCCTTGCGGGGTTGGAGCGTCCGGTGGCCGGGGCCTACTACCAGCAGCACTGGCTCTCCCCGGACCTCGCCATGCAGGGGCTGGCTTTCGCGCTGCCCGTGGGCAAGGGCACCTTCGCCGTCAGCGCCAATTCCTTCGGCAACACGCTCTATGCCCAGCGCACCTTCGGGCTGGCCTATGCCATGAAGCTGAACGACGGGCTGCACGTGGGCGTGCAGCTGGACTACCTCAACCTCCGGCTGGGCGATGACTACGGAAGCACGAGCGCCATCACCGCCGAGCTGGGCGTACAGGCCAAGCTCACCGAGCACCTGTGGATCGGCGCGCACCTGTACAACCCCAACCGCGCCAAGCTGGGCGGGCCCTACAATGAAAAGGTGCCCACGGTGGTCCGCGCAGGTTTAGGCTACACTTTCAGCGAACAAGTCATGTTGACGGGCGAAGTTTCCAAGGACATCGACCGCCCGGAGGAATACCATGCCGGCATTGAATACCGGCCTATTTCGGCGCTCTTCCTGCGCACCGGCATCAGCACCGGCCCCACAAAGGCGCACTTTGGCGTCGGTGTGCGCGTGGGGCAACTGGACCTGGACCTGGCCGCGGTGATGCGATCGCAATTGGGCCTCACCCCGATGGTGAACCTGAACTACCGCTTCAAATGATGCGGTATCTGCTGTTGTGCATCGTGCTTCTTTCCGGGGCGATGACGCTGCGTGCGCAGGACGACATTTCCCCGGAACTGCGCGACCTGATCGAACAGCGCATCTCCACCATCGCGGAACAGCTCGGGGACGACAGCGATGTGGACCTCTCTTCGCTGGCCGACCAGCTCACCGAGCGCCTCAGCGACCCGATCAACCTCAACCGCACGGATGCGGAGGAGCTGGGATCCCTGCACCTGCTCACCGACATCCAGATCAACGCCATCCTCGCGCACATCCAGCGCTTCGGCAAGTTCATCAGCATCTATGAGCTGCAGACGGTGGACGGCTTGGACAACGCCACCTTGGAGATCCTGAGGCCCTTTATCACCGTAAGCGGGGAAGGCAGCTCACGTACCTCACTGAAGGAGATGCTGGCCAACGGCAAGAGCGAAGTGCTGTTCCGCACGCAGATCAACATCGAACAGCGCAAGGGCTTTCTCGGTGGTGGCGACCCCTTCAACAGTCCGTACAGGGACCCCGACGGCGACCCGTTGCCGGACGTGGACGATCCGCAGGTGTATGATTCCCTGCGTGCGAACAACAAGGTGTACTTAGGCAGCCCCTGGAAGGTCTATGCGCGCTACCGCTTCAAGTACCGGCGCAACCTGGACTTCGGCATCACCGCCGAGAAGGACGAGGGCGAGGAATTTTTCAAAGGCAGCCAAAAACAGGGCTTCGATTTCTATTCGGCGCACCTCTTTCTGCGGGACATCGGCCCGATGAAGGCGGTGGCGATCGGCGACTACCAAGCGCAGTTCGGCCAGGGCCTCGTGTTCTCCAGCGGGCTCTCCTTTGCGCGGAAGTCGGCCTATACGATGAACATCAGCAAGAACGCGCAGGGGCTTTCCCCCTATGCCAGCGTGAACGAGAACCAGTTCCTGCGCGGCGCGGGCGCCACGATGAGCTTCGGCAGGCACTTCGAGGGCACCGCGTTCATCAGCAAAAAGAAGTACGATGCCAACGTGCAGTCCATCACCGACACCAGCAGCACGGGCTTCAGCGACGAACAGAGCACCTTCAGCTCCTTCCTTGAGGACGGCTATCACCGCACCAATACCGAATTGGGGAAAAAGAACGCGTTGGAGGAGTTCATCTATGGAGGCCACATCGACTATAAAGGGAAAGGATGGACCCTCGGCGCCACGGCCGCGCAGGTGAACTTCGACAACACCTTGGTGAAGAGCAGCACCCAGCCGTACAATCAATACGAGTTCCAAGGGAACAGCAACACCACCTACGGCTTTGACTGGAACGCCGTCTACCGCAACGTCACTTGGTTCGGCGAGGGTGCGCGCAGCTCGAACGGGGGCATGGCGGGCGTTACCGGGGTGCTGGTGGCGTTGGACAAAAGGCTCTCCTTGGCCATGCTGTACCGCGAGCTGCAACGTGATTTCCAAGGATTGTACAGCAGCGCCTTCGCGGAAAGCTCCAACCCGTGGAACGAACGCGGCCTCTATGCCGGCATCGAACTGAAGCCCAGCCGGAAATGGGTTTTCAATGCCTATTACGACCAGTTCACCTTCCCGTGGTTGCGCTACCAGACCAACGGCCTTAGCAGCGGCTACGAGGCCTTGGGCCAATTGACATGGACGCCCAGCAAGGCCGTACAGGTCTACGTGAAGGCCCGCACCCAGGTGAAGCCGCGGAATACCTCTGAAAGCGTCAGCGGAATACTCCCATTAGTGGACACCAAACAGAATAACTACCGCTTCAACGCCAGCTATCGCGTAAGCCCGGGCGTCACCTTGCGCACGCGCATTGAAAGCGTGGACTATCAGCGCGGATCAAACCCTGTGGACCACGGCTTCCTGATCTATCAGGACATCATCCACCGCCCCAAGAAGGGCCGGGTCGAGTTCACCGGAAGGATCGCCTTGTTCTCCACGGACAGCTATGATTCCAGGATCTACGCTTTCGAGTCGGACATCCCCGGCGTGTTCAGCCTGCCGCCGATCTACGGGCGCGGCATGCGCTGGTACACGATGCTGCGCTGGTCCGTGGCCCGCAACATCGACGTGTGGGCCCGCTATGGCATCACCATGTTCACGGACCGCGACCGGATCAGCTCCGGACTGCAGGAGATCTCGGGAAGCAATAAGAGCGACCTGAAGATGGAGCTCCGCGTGAAGTTCTAGCCTTCCAACACGTACCGGATCACAGTGTCGACGGCAGGGCCTGCTGCTCCGGCACGGGCTGGATGCTCTCCGGACTATTGTAGTGTCGGTACGCGTACACCGCAATGATCGCCCCCACGATCAGCAATAGACCGATGATGAAGAACATGGGCATTCCTTCCTGATTATGGGGAAATAGCTGCACGCCATGGCGAACCACAGGGGCCTGCACCGAGTGCGAACATCCCCGGATCATGTCCGGTGATGCGACATTGGCCCGACCCATGCCCATGCAGGCGCGCGCGGGACTTTCCGATCACTCTGGAGCCACATCGTCCTACCGGGTGATCCTACGAACGGGGCTTTCGTTGCCCATGGCATCCACTTCGCTATTCCCGGTTGCAAGGCGCAACACAGCTTGTAGTGCGGGCCGTCCAAAATGGAAAAACAGAACGCAGGCCGTACGTCCGTGAAGCGACGGGACCCGGAATTTGAACAGGAGCTGCTTCATCGCTTTCTGGAACGATCGCTTCCCGTGCCATCACGCCCCCCATACTCACGTACTTCCACCAACATCATCCGCAAGGAATTGCTCCCCTTCTACTATGCCATTTACGACCATGACCTGTACCGCTTCATCGAACTGCAGTACCGTCTTGGCAAAGACAGCCCGCTACTTGCCATCCGGATACCCGAAAGCATGCAGCCACCGGTGACAAGCCAAGATGGTGGCGTGCTGAAGAACTAGAACATAGCAGAACACGACCTATGACCGTGCCATCGGTACGACCGGGCCATGAAGCCGCGGAGTCCTTGGCTGCGGACCATGTGGCGCTCGTCCGCAGCCAAGATGAACAAGCTGGTGGCTTGTTTGATCGGCCCTCTTCCCCTGCGATGATCGAGCGGGCTTGCCCCTCCCCGACTTGCCTAAGATCCGGGCCATGTACGTTTGCATGTGATCTTGCACCATGAAATTGCTTAAAGCACTTCTGCCTGTCCTTCTGCTCCAACCGGTGTCGGCTTTCGCATGGGGAGCCACCGGCCACCGCGTGGTGGGCGCCATCGCGGAGGACCACCTTTCACGGAAGGCCCGCAAGGCGGTACACCGGATCTTGGGCGAGGCATCCATGGCGACCGCCGCCATCTGGATGGACGAGGTGCGCAGCGACCACGCGTACGACCATATGCGCGATTGGCACTGGGTGACCATACCGGACGGAAGCACCTACGCCGCTGCGGAGAAAAACCCGAACGGAGATGCCATCGAGGCGATCGAGCGCATGGTGGCCAAGCTGAAGAGTGATACGCTTTCCCCCGCCCGCCAACTGTTCTGCCTGAAGGTGCTGATCCATCTTGTCGGCGATCTCCATCAACCATTGCATGTGGGCAAGGGCGATGACAAGGGTGGCAACACCGTGCAAGTGCAATGGTTCGGCAAGGGAAGCAACTTGCACCGCGTGTGGGACAGCGAAATGATCGATACGAACGGCCTAAGCTACACGGAACTCGCTTGCAGCATCGACCACGTGAGCAAGGTGCAAATGCGGGATTGGACGCGTGGCACCGCTGCGGATTGGGCACAGGAGAATTTGGCCCATCGGCCGAAGATCTATGACCTTGAGGCCGGGGACAAGCTCAGTTATGAGTACCAATACCTGAACTGGTCTTTGGTGCAGCAGCAATTGCTGAAAGGAGGGGTTCGTTTGGCGGGCTTGCTGAACGCGATCTTTGGATAGCCGCTTCAAGCCAGCGGTCGCTCCTTGGCGTACTGGTGGACCGATCGGATCATGTGCTCCACATCGAAGGGCTTGGCCAAGTAGCCGTCCGCGCCGCAGCGAAGGGCGGTCTCCCGCAGCCTGTCCATGGGATGGCTGGAAATTAGGATCACCGGGACCCGTGATGGTTCCGCCCCTCCCTTGATCTTTCCGCACACTTCCTCCCCGCTCTCCTCGCCGATCTCCACATCCAGAAAGATCACCGAGGGACGCACGCTACGCACCTGGGCCAGGGTCGGGGCATGGTCGAAAGCCTTTACGACAAAACCACGGCGCTGCAACGCATGTGTCATCAACCAAAGAAGGTCCTTGTCGTTGTCCACCAACATGAGGGTGGCAGTTTCCTTTGGCCTGTCCTTGCGTTCCATCACGGCGGGAAAGGCAAACTACGGGCCATGCCACCATGACCATCGCGGTGGGCAGTATTCAGCACGAAAGGACCACTAACGGTGCAGTATGTTGCCCGCTGCACGGGGAGACTACTCCCCGCTTCCGCTGCTGCCCGCTGCTGAGGATCCCGGCACGGCGACCTTCATGCTGTCGATCGGCGGGGCGAGGTTATCCTCGGAGCGGAGTTCATAGCCATCGGCGCTGTACCGTCCGAAGTACCACCGGCACTAGGCCAGCCAGCAAACGCGTCCCAATGGCAACAGTGTAATTGAGAGATCACATGGGTACGTGGGTCATAGTCCCTGAGGAAATACATCGCAACCTTCACAGGAACGTCCTATGCGGGACGCGATCAGCCGCATCCGGAAAAACAGGGATCACAGCTCCCCCGGCTTGGTGCCCAGCTCCTTATCTTGGTCGGATCAAACACCCACCACATGAAACTGCTGATGACCCTCGCCCTTTCCTTTCTGTTGCTGGGAAATGCTTTCGCGCAGAGCACAAAAGGGCAGTCCCCCACCCCCACCGAGCGCGCCACGCGTGCTACTGAGCGCATGACGAAGCAGCTCGAACTGAACCCTGAGCAGGTGGATCAGGTGAATGCGATGTACGTGAAGTATGCGGAACAATTGGACGATCGGCAGGCCGGGGAAACCACCGGCAACACGAACCATGAGAAAGAAAAACTGACCGCACTGATGGACGCCGACCTGAAAGCGATCCTCACCCCGGAGCAATACGGAAAGTGGACGGAGTTGCAGAAGAGACATGAAAAGCGCACGGAGGACGGCAGGGAGATACAAGAAGTAAAATCGACGGAATGACCGCTGATCGGTCTATAAAACAGGACGGCCCGGTGATCCCGGGCCGTCCTGTTTTTCAAAGAGCATGCTCAGTCCTTTCCGGTGGAATTCGTGCTGTCCAAGCGGAACTCTATGGGGATGACGAACCTCGTGGCCACCACTTGGCCATCCTTGCTGCCCGGTGACCAATCCGGCATGGCACGCACTGCGCGCAAAGCCTCCTCATTCAGATCCTCACGCAGGCCCCTTTTGAGTTGTACGTCCTTCACCTTTCCATCGCGGTCCACCGTGAACTGTACATAGACCTTCCCCTGAACGTTCTCATTCAGCGCCTGCTCCGGATAGTGGACGGACTTCTGCATAAAGGCATAAACCGCCTCCATCCCACCGGGGAATTCCGGTTGAACATCCAGTTCGGAAAGGTCCATTACAGGTTGCGCAGGTAATGCTGGTGCAGCCGGAGCAGATGGCGGCGGCGGCAAAGGAGGAGCTTCGGGCTTAACGCATGAAACAGCAAGCAGTGCTGCGCTCAGTACGGGTATCGCGATGGCGTACTTCAGCCCGGAGAAACGGGAACCTTTCTTATTCAACATGGCTATGCGTGTCCTAAGGTTGGACGAACGGAAACTGTTGACGAGGGTGCTTTTCGGAACACCGAGCGCACGGGAAAGCAGCAAGAGGCCGTAATCGGGATGAAGGGTACTTGCGACGGCATCGGCCTGAAGCTCATGTACCGTACGCAAGTCCCGCAAAGCCCATCGCCAGACGGGATTCCACCAGGAAATGGCGGCAAGAAGCTCGAAGTAGAGCACGTCATAGCTGTGGCCTTTCAGGACATGTACGCGCTCATGCGCGACCAGAGAGCGTTCCTCATCCCCTTCCAGCCCGACAGGAAGAACGATCCGGCCGAAGAAGGACAACGCCTCTCCTTCCGCGGTTCTGCTCATGTGCCATGCCTGCACGTAACGGACCGCTAGGATGATCAAAGCGATCAGCACACCTGCGCCGTAGAGCACGAACACGACATTCCACATGGACCAGTGGAACGATGTGATCGCAAGGACCTCACCGGATCCACCAACAGCCACGGTCGGAAGTTCGATCACTCCGAGGGGTTGTACGGTGGACGGAAGTTCGATCAAGGGAAGTACGAACGCCACCACCGGTGTCAGTAGCAGCCATGCGCGGTTGGCCGCGAACGAGGGCGTGCCGCGAAGCAGGAGCCGGTAGGCCCCGTAGAGGATGACGAACGCAATGTTCGCACGAAGCAAGAAGATGAGCGGATCCATGGTCAGCGTTTTTTCTGTGTCTTGAGAAGCTTCAGGATGTCGTCCAGTTCCTGCATGTCGAGTTCATTCTTCTCCACGAACGAGGATACGAGGCCGTGCAGCGAACCGTCGAAATAGTCCTTCACCACCTTGTTCATCTGGCGGGCACTGTACGCCTCCTTCTTTACAAGTGGATGATATTGGTGGCTCTTGCCGAACGCCGTGTGGCCCACAAATCCCTTTTGCTCCAGGATGCGGATGATGGTGCTCACGGTGGTGATCGCCGGTTTAGGCTTGGGGAGCTGCGCCAGTACGTCCTTGGCGAAAGCATTTCCCAGCTTCCACAGCACTTGCATCACCTGCTCCTCGGCACGGGTCAACTGTTCCATGGTGCAAGTATAACTATTTTTTTAGTTATACAACGTAAAACATAGTTCACCATATTCGGATACCCGGTTCAGTTGGTCACGAAATTGATGGGCACGACATAGCGGGTACTCACTGGTTTGCCGCCCATACTATCCGGCGTTGCTGCGGGCATGCCTTCAACAACCCGTACGGCTTCCGCATCAAGCCCGGGACGAACACCTCGGACCACCTTCACATCCTGGATACTCCCGTCCTTGTTCACCATGAATTGCACGTAGACCTTTCCATGTATTCCCTCGTCGTATTCCGATCGTGGAAAACGGACATTCTCTATCAAGTAGGCTTCCATCCCCTTGGAGTATTCGCATCCAACAAGAACATCCTGCGCTACAGTATCCCTATCAGTCCTTCCGGAGACCCCATCGAACACCCGCTGTGCCGCATCGGACGCACCGCCCAAAGCACCCACGCTGGATCGCCCGAACGCCATGTTCCCAAGAGATACCATCGACATGGCCAAGATCCATCCGTTCTTCCGCATGCCCGAAGTTAACGTGCCCGCCAGCTTCAGGATCGGGAATACTCCCCCTCTTACATTTGGCGGAACCCATATCCAACACCATGAGCAACGTCTATTATCCCGATTACCTCCAACTGGAGAAGATCCTCGGCGCACAGGACCCTGAAGGCGACAAGGCCGGTAAGCACGCCCACGATGAGATGCTCTTCATCATCATCCACCAGGCGTATGAGCTATGGTTCAAACAGGTGCTTTATGAAGTGGGCAGCGTGATCGAGATCTTCGAGCGCAAGGAGGTGGACGACAACGGCGGCGAGCTGAACATCGCCGTACACCGGTTGCAGCGCGTGAAGACGATCCTCGATGTGCTGGTTCATCAGTGGGAGATCATCGAGACCATGACGCCGCTGGACTTCTTGGACTTCCGCGACCTGCTGCGGCCCGCCAGCGGATTCCAGAGCATGCAGTTCAAGATCTTGGAGGCCCGCCTCGGGTTGCGCATGGAGGCCCGCTTCGGCAAACAGTATTACACCAGCCAACTGCGCCCGGACCACAAGGCGCAGATCGAGGAGCTGGAATCACAGCCCACCTTGCTGGAGCTGGTGAACAAGTGGCTGGAGCGCATGCCCTTTTTAGAGGAGCGCTTCTGGCACGGCGAACCGGACTTTTTCGGCCGCCTGGAAAAACTGTACGTGGGCAGCCTCGTGAAGGGCGAGGAGGGCAACGCGGAACTGTGGAAAAAGATCTTCGTGAACGGTTCGCCGGAACGGCACTTCTCCCCCGCCGCGGCCCGCAGCGCGCTCTTCATCATGCTCTACCGTGACGAGCCGATCTTCCAGCAAGCGTTCCGTTTCCTGGATTCGCTGTTGGACATCGACACGGTGATGGCCTCGTGGCGCGCACGGCACATCAGCATGGTACACCGCATGATCGGCCTGCGCGTGGGCACCGGCGGCAGCACCGGCCAATCCTATCTGAAGGGCGCGATGGACAGCCACCACGTTTTCTCAGAGGTCGCGGACCTCAGCAGTTTCCTCTTCGAGCGCCGGAAACTGCCGCCATTGCCCGCGACTTTGAAGAAAGCGGTGAAATTCGCCGGTTAGGAGCAGCACGCTATATCTCGAAGCGCTGCCCCTGTCCCGGGATATGGATCTTGCGGAAGCCATGCTCCGCATATCTATCGCGCAATCCTTCCAACGCATGGTCCGCGCCATGCACAAGGAAAACCTGCTGCACCAAGGCCGGGTCCTGGCAGCCGATCCAGCGCAGCAGTTCGTTGCGGTCGGCATGGGCGCTGTAGCTGTCCATGGTGAGGATAGCCGCACGGACGGGCACGACCTCACCGAACATCTTCACCGTTTCCGGTCGCTGTAAAAGTCGCTCGCCGAAGGTGCCCGGTGCACAGAAGCCCACGATCAACACGGCGTTCTTGGATCCGGCAGGCCGTGGAGCAGGTGGTGCCGGATGCGGCCTGCGTCCATCATGCCGCTCGCCGCGATGGTGATGCTCGGGCCTTTGCGCGTGTTCAGCTCCTTGCTGCGCCACGCCTCACGGATGAATTCCACGCCCAGAAATCCGAACAGGTCGGCGTCTGTCTCCAACTCTTTGCGGATGTCCGCTTGCAGCAGTTCAGAGTGCTTGCGGTAGATCCCAGTGGCGTTGATGGAGAGCGGGCTGTCCACGAAGATGGGCACTCGGGGCAGCTTTCCCTCGTTGAACAGGTGGTTCAGGGTATAAAGGATCTCCTGGGTCCGCCCTACGCTGAACGCGGGGATGATCAATCGGCCCTGCTGCTCCATGCACACGCGTTGCACATGGTCCAACAGGTCCTTCCATGTGGCCCCTGCTTCCGGATGGTCGCGGTCCCCGTAGGTGCTTTCGCAGATGATGACGTCCGCCTGCGGAAAGGGCCTAGGGTCCGGCAGCAGTCGGTCCACATAGCGCCCCACGTCCCCACTGAAGGTGATGCGGCGCACACCTTCCCTGCCGGCAACGGTGAGGTGTACGGATGCACTGCCAAGGATATGTCCCGCATCAATGAAGGTGAGCGTGAGCCCCGGCAGGATCTTCGTGGGCGTATCGTACGGAACGATACTGAACAAGGACATCGCCGTGTCAACGTCCGCGCTGGTATAGAGCGGTCCGATCTCCGTCATTGCCTGGCCTTGCTTCTTAGCCCGCTTGGCATCGTAGCGGTAGTCGTTCTCCTGGATGTAGGCGCTATCGGCGAGCAGGATCTCGCAAAGGTCATTGGTGGCCCCGGTGGCATAGATCGGTCCGCGGAAGCCTTCGGCCACCAACCGCGGGATCAGTCCGCTATGATCGATGTGCGCATGGGAGAGCACCAGCGCGTCGATGCTTCGGGGGTCGAAGCCGAAACGCCGGTTCAGCGCATCGCTGGCGGGACCTTCGCCTTGGAACATGCCACAGTCCAGCAGCACCCGTTTTCCATCAGGAAGTTCGAGCAAGTGCTTGCTGCCGGTGACCATGCCTGCGGCGCCGTGAAAGGTGATGGATATGGGCATATTGATCGAATAAAAGAGTGATCTGATGGCATGCAAGTTAGCCTTGCAGGTAGCATACGCCCCCCCTCGGCCCCGACGACACCCGGTCGGACCCCTACAAAAAAGCCCCGCAACCATTACTGGTACGGGGCTTTTCAATGGGCAAAGGCTGTTACTGTTTGTCGCCGACCTTCATCTGCTTGCGATTCTCCTTGCGCTTCTCCATGCGCTTCTCCTTCATCTCCTCCATGTTCTTCTCGCACTTGGCATACTGCTCGGGCGTCAACACATTCTTGAGCTCGGCCATGCGGGCATCGTTCACCTCTGCACCCTTGCCTTTGGTCGCGGCCATCTTGTCCTTACGCTCGGCACGGATGGCTTCGGTCTTCTCGGCATATTTCGCATTGATGGCCTCCACCTTTGCCGCTTGGTCCGCGTTGAGCCCCAATTCCTTGGTCATGTGCTCCGTTTGGTTCTTGGCACGCTCGGCAGGGGTCCGTTGCTGCTTGTCCTGTGCATTGGCCGCGCCAAAAGTGAAGAGGACCAAGGCCATTCCGATCATTATCCGTTTCATGTTCTTTCCGTCATAAAGCCGACGGGGCTGTTGGTTGGTTTCCGGGAAGTATGACATGGACCGTGCCAAAAGGTTTGATCGCGGATGTACCACCCGCTGCGCGACGTTCGGTATCCGACCGCCGCGAGGGGCATGCCCCCAAGGGTACGGCAATGCGCGTTTCCACACGCCGCCCCTGTGCGTAACAATGCAGGAACTTCGCCCGCTGATCCACTTTCGATCACGTCCACGCTCCCCTTCATTCTATACCTGCTCCGGAACATGTCCTGTACCGCCGGTGAATAAAATGTATGCGCGCATAGCATCCGGCTATTGTCAGGGCCGCTATATTGCCTCCGCTGCCACCATCCATTCAACTCTTCCCCCACTTGAAACGCCTCCGCATCCTCCCTTTTGTTGCCGGTCTTCTCTTGGGGATCTGTGCGAACGCACAAGAGCTCAATATCAAGGGCACTGTAAGCGATGCTGGAAATGGCGACCCCATCATCGGTGCGGTGGTAAAGGTGAAGGACATGACGGGCGGGGTGGTGACGGACCTCGATGGAAAGTTCACCCTCAAGGTGGACCATCAGCCTCCCTTCACCCTTTCGGTGGTCTACTTCGGCTATACCCCGAAGGAAATTGCCGTTATAAGCTTGGACAAGGAGGTGAACGTAAAGATGGCCACGGACGCCGTGCTGCTCGGCGATGCACAGGTGGTGCGGCAGCGCATCAGCGATAAACAGAAACAGGCGCCGTTGACCGTGGAGACCATGGACCTGCTGGCGATCAAGGAGGTGGCTGGCGGCGATTTTTACGAAGGCTTAGGCAACCTGAAGGGTGTGGACATGACCGCGGCGAGCTTCGGCTTCAAGGTGATCAACACGCGCGGCTTCAACAGCACCAGTCCGGTACGCTCGCTGCAGCTGATCGACGGGGTGGACAACCAGAGCCCGGGCCTCAACTTCTCCCTCGGAAATTTCCTCGGGGCCAGCGACCTCGACGTGCTGAAGGTGGACGTGATCGCGGGTGCCAGCACGGCCTACTACGGGCCGGGCGCCTTTAACGGGGTGATCAACATGACCACCAAAAGCCCTTGGAATTTCCCCGGACTGAGCGTGAGCGTGAAGGGCGGCGAGCGCAACATGCTGGAGGCCGCCGTGCGCTGGGCCCAAGTGTTCAAGAACAAGGAAGGCCGGGCCCGTTGGGCCTATAAGCTGAACGCTTATGCCTTGCGTGCGGACGATTGGCAGGCCGAGAACTATTCGCCCACCGAGGACAGCCCTACCGGCACCGACAACCCCGGGCGATACGATGCGGTGAACGTCTACGGTGATGAGGACGTGAGCTTGAACAACAACTACAGCACCTTCTCCGGTCGGCGCAGCTATCCGGGCTTGGGCAAATTCATACGGAACGGGTATACGGAAAGCGAACTGGTGGACTACGGAACGCAGAACCTCAAGCTCGGTGGATCGCTCCACTACCGCATCAATGACAGCCTTGAGATCATCGCGGCCAGCAATTTCAGCACCGGGAACACGGTGTATCAAGGCGACAACCGCTACCGCCTGAAGGACATCAAATTTTTTCAACACCGTTTGGAGATCATGCATGAAGGCAAATGGTTCGTGCGTGGATATGTCACCCACGAGGATGCCGGGCAGACCTATGACATCTATACTACGGCCTTGCGTTTACAAGATGCCGCTGGCCCCACGGGAGGAGCCAATGGCTGGAACTTCGAATACAACAAGTACTGGGGCAACGTGATCACTCCGTTAGTGCATGGCACGCCCGGTTATATCACTGCCACACAGGCGGCGGGGATGGGCTGGAACCAAGCCCAATGGATCGCGTGGCAAGACCAGTTCATCCAGGACAATATCTCGGTGTTCCACGGTTACCACGAGCAGACGCTTGAGCATACCAACGCCGTCAACACCGCCTATTTGGATCCCTTCTATGTCCCCGGCACTGAGCGCTACGACCAGAAGTTCGACGAGATCACCCACAAGCGTTTCTCCGACGGAGGATCGCTCTTTTACGACAAGAGCATCTTGGCCCATGCCGTTGGGGAATACAAGTTCAAACCCGCGTTCGGGGAGGTGACCGTAGGCGGCAACTTCCGGCAGTACCTGCCCAATAGCGCAGGCACCATCTTCCGCGACACCGGCGACGTGCAGATCCGCAACAGCGAGTTCGGCCTCGTGGCCGGTTTGGAGAAAAAGCTATTGAAAGACAAGCTCACCGGCACGGTGACTTTCCGGATGGACAAGAACGAGAATTTCAAAGCGCTCTTCTCCCCCGCTCTTTCACTGGTCTACGCCAACACACCGGCGCACGTCTGGCGCGTCGGCTTCAGCAGTGCCATCCGCAACCCCACCTTGGCGGACCAATACCTCTATTACAACGTGGGCCGTGCCTTGCTGCTGGGCAATATCGATGGCCAGTTCGAGGCCGGGCGCGATTCGATGTTCACCATTGACAGCTTCAACGAATACCGCGACTCCCCCGGCGGACTGCTCGAAGGCTTGGGGAAGCTGGACTATTTCAACGTGGACCGGATCCGGCCGGAACAGGTGAAGACAGTGGAGGTCGGCTACCGCGGGACCCATTGGGAGAACGTCTATATCGACATCGGTGCCTACAACAGTTGGTACACGGATTTCATCGGCTACGTGGTCGGGCTGCATGCGCAATTCGACCAGACCACCGGATTCCCAGTTGGGGGGTTACAGGTCTTCAGGGTAGCGGCGAACGCCAGTTCCCAAGTAGTGACACGCGGGGTGAACGCTGGCTTAACGTTGTACCGCCCCAGGCTGACATACACCTTCAACTACAGCTACAACAAGCTTATCACCGGCGAGGACGACCCCATCATCCCCGCCTTCAACACCCCGCTGAACAAGTTCAATGTCGGGTTCAACGCCCGCGACCGGAAGATCCCGTTCACCGAACTGAAGCGGTTCGGCTACGGCGTGAACTGGAAATACGTGGAAGGTTACACCTTTGAAGGCTCGCCACAGTTCACCGGGCCCATTCCCAGCTATGACATGGTGGACGCTCAAGTGAGCATCCAGTTCCCCGAACAGCACCTCACACTGAAACTCGGCGCGAGCAACCTTTTCGGCGTACTGCCTTTGTGGGACAAGGCCGTTCCCGAGAATGACCGCCTCGATCGTGCGCTGAACAATGACGTGTATCTGGTATATGGCGGCCCCCGCATCGGGCGCTTGGCCTATGCCCAGATCACCTATGAACTGAGCAAACGCTGAAAACCGTAACTTTAGGGGAGCAAACGCTGAAAACCGTAACTTTAGAGGATCAAACCTTGAACATCATGAAACGAAACATACGCTACGCCATTCCGCTCGCGGCTCTGGCCTTCTCTGCTCAGGTCCATGCCCAGGACCGGTACCTCTCTGAGGTTTTCACCCCATCGGAGGTGACCATCACAAGTGGTGAGATCTTTGGCACGAACATCGATTTCCTGACCTCATCCTTTGCCAACCCTGCGTTGTATGGTCCTGAAGTGATGCAGCTACAGGGTTTAGTAAGCTCGGGCGAACAGATCCCGGCGCCTTACTTCGACCCTCAGGACGCCAGTACCGTGGTAAAGGTCACCAACCTGAAGATGGACGTGTACCAGCCCGATCAGGCCGTGGACATTGAGACGGCCAGACCGGTCTTCATCTTTGTGCATACCGGCAACGCCTTGCCACCGCCATTGAACGGGAGCCCGACGGGGACACGAACGGACAGCAGCGCCGTGGAGGTGTGCAAGCGCATGGCACGCCGCGGCTACGTGGCCATCAGCATGGACTACCGACACGGATGGAACCCGTTGGGAAGCACCGTGGAGATCCGCCGGGGCACCCTGCTCAATGCCATCTACCGCGCCATCCACGATGTGAAGCAGTGCGTGCGGAACCTCAAGGCTGATGCGGCCGGACCGAACACCTATGCGATCGACGCGAACAAGGTCATCCTGTACGGTGAGGGCACCGGCGGCTACATCACCTTGGCCACCGTCACGTTGGACCATCCCGCCGAGCTCTATATCGACAAGTTCCTGCCCGACCCCTTCGTACCCGACGTGAGCTATGTGGACTCCGCCACGGTGGGCAATCTTGACGGCTTCGGCGGTTCCCTCACACTCTACCGCCCCAATACTTTTGACAGCCGTGTGCATTTCTGCGTGAACGCCGGTGGTGCTTTGGCCGACACCAGCTGGTTGGCACCGGGCGATGTGCCCATGGTATCCTTCCATACCGTGTTCGACCCCTTCGCCCCCTTCACCGAAGGTGTGGTGATCGTCCCCACGACGGGCGAGCAGGTGTTACCGCTTCACGGAAGCAACCTCTTTATGGAACTCGCGAACACCTATGGGAACAACTCCAGCTTCGCCAACTTGCCGAACCCGGGTAACGAAGCCTTCACGGAACGCGCGCGGTCCCTCTATGGAACGGATCAAGTACATGGTCCCGTCTCGGTACACGTGAACTCCAATGTCGAGGGCCTTTTCCCCATGGTCACTCCGGATTGGCCAGGCATGGGAGTAGCTCCCTTGGAAGAAGCCGGCCCATGGCAATGGTGGGACCCGAACAGCGCGATCGCCCAGACGATCGTTTCCGCCGGCCCCCCGCCCATCACCGCCACGCAGGCCAGCCAGGCCAGCAATCCGAATTTCAGCCCGACCAAAGGCCGCGCCTACATCGACACCATCATGGGCTATATGAACCCGCGCATCGCCTGCGCCTTGGACCTTGGCCCCTGCGCCTTGGTGGGCCTGCAGGACAACGATCCCATCGCTGTGGGCGTGGACATGTTCCCCAACCCCGCACATGACGTGGTGCGCATCAGCAGCGCGAAAGAGACCATCCGCATGATGGAGGTGTATGACGTGAACGGTCGCCGCGTGCGCGCTGAGAACGTGGAGAACACCACTTTCAACCTCCACCGCGACGGCCTGATGCCGGGTGCCTACCTCGTGACCCTCACCTTCGACCAAGGCACGGTGACACGGAAGTTGATGCTGGACTGATCACAATGCTTCTCTCTCAAGAAAGGGCCGCAGATCGCGGCCCTTTCTCGTTTGCATGAGGACAGCTCAACTCAAGCACCGTACGGCGGAAGACCTTGATCGGGAGCCGCCCATCCTGGCATGGTGACCATTCATCACTAAATAGTACTTTGTTTTGCATAGTACCATCCTACGCCCATATATTTGCATCGTCAGCTACCGGGTACTGCCCGATGACAACGAAGAGCACCAAGCGATGAAAGTGGAAAACACCAAAGCTCAGATGCGCAAAGGCGTGCTGGAGTATTGCATCCTCTCGCTCCTGAGCGCGGAGGAGATGTACCCCTCGGACGTCATCGCCAAACTGAAAGATGCAAAGTTGATCGTGGTGGAGGGCACCCTCTACCCCCTGCTCACCCGGCTGAAGGACGCGGGCTACCTGGCCTACCGCTGGGAAGAAAGCCGCTCCGGCCCGCCCCGCAAGTACTACAAGCTCACGCCTGTGGGCCGTAAATTCCTGAAAGAGCTCGATGAGACCTGGGCCGAACTCGTGCAAGCCGTTAAAAAAGCCACCCGCAACAACCCCTCGTGATGAAAAAGACATTCACAGCCAACCTGAACGGAACCGTCTTCCACATTGAAGAGGACGCCTACGACCAGCTTCAACGCTACCTCGCGAACATCCGCGCGAAATTCAGCGGCAGCGGCGAGGCCGAGGAGATCATGTCCGACATCGAGGCACGCATCGCCGAGCTGTTCCATGAGCGTCTTCAGGGCCGCCAAGCCGTTTCCATGGCCGATGTGGACCATGTGAAGCAGGTGATGGGCCAGCCGGAGGATTATGTGGACGATGACACCAGCGATCGCGGTTCCTCCACAAGTGAACGCAGCTACCAGCACAGCGGGTCACGCAAGAACAAACGCCTGTTCCGCGACCCGGAGGACCGATGGGTCGGCGGCGTGATCGGCGGCTTGGCCAACTACTTCGGCACGGAGCCGCTCTGGTTCCGCGTTGCCTTCATCGTGGTGTTGATCGCCGGCTGGGGATCGCCGATACTGCTCTACTTGGTCCTGTGGGTGCTCATCCCTGAAGCCGCTACGGCGGCTGAACGACTGGAAATGCAGGGCGAGCCCGTGACAGTTGACAACATCAAGCGCGTGTTCGAGGAAGGTGCGGACCGTGTGAAAGCGGGCGGTGAGCGCATGGCCCATGAAGCGAGGGACTTCGGGAAAAACTGGGGGCGGCGCTCCCGGGGCACGGGCACCCGCGCCGGGGTGGTCCTCCTGAAATTGATCGGCATCGCCTTGGTCATTTTCGGCATCAGCCTGCTGTTAGGCTTGGTCACCGCGCTTGTCGGTGGTTCGGTCTCGCTTTGGCACAGCACCTGGGGCAGTGATGACATCAGCTTGCTCGATCTCGGTGGCTACGTGTTCAACAGTCCGACCCAGGTGATCTGGGCCGGGCTCGCTCTGCTCCTCCTTGTTGCCTTGCCCATCCTCGGCATCTTTCTAGCCGGTTTCCGCCTGCTCCTCGGCTCTCCCGCTCCCCGTTGGTTGGGCTGGACCATCAGCTTGGTCTGGATCGCCGCTTTGGTCCTGATGGTCGCCACCTGTATGGATCTGGCCAATGATTTCCGCCGCGAGACGACCGTGCGCAAGGAGGTCACCCTTGTGCAGCCTGCAGGCAACACCCTGTACTTGGACATGTTGCAACCGCAGGACAGCTTGGGCCAGGGCTGGAGCGTGAGCTACAAGCAAGGCTGGTTGAAGGCGGACCTGAGCGGGATCCATGTGGACAACGGGAACATCAGCGGTGCCTGGGGCCAATTGGACGTTCAGCGCAGCCCCGACAGCCTCTATCATCTTTTGGTACTGCGTGAGGCCCGTGGAAGAACGGTAAAAGTGGCCAGTGCCCGTGCCGGAAACATCGGTTTTGATTACCGGCAGCAGGACGACGTGCTCCAGCTCTCACCGGTGGTACGCTTTTCAACTGCGGACAAGGTGCGCGCTCAGGAAGTGCGCTTCATCGTGCAGGTCCCCTTGGAGAAAAGCGTCTTCTTCCGGGAAGGCTCCAGGACCCTGCTCGATGACATAGACAACACCACGAACACTTATGACGGGAACATGGTGGGGCGCACTTGGACGATGACCTCCAGGGGATTGGAGGACCTGGAGGATCCCGCGCCGAACGCGCCTCATCCGGTGCCCGCTCCCACTCCCGTCGCGCCATCCCCGCAACCACCTGCGGCCCCGACCGATGGAGCGACAATTTCCTACCACGGTCCGGCCCCCGCCATGCCCAACCTGTACCGCCTGCTTAGTTCAGTGGTCCGCATATAGGTCTAATATTTCAGGCCGGCAGCGCGACGAGGGGTTTCGTTCGATCGGCCAGCGGCGGCCCCGGTATCCATACCGGGGCTGTTCGCATTTTCAACTGCGGATGAATTGAATGCAAACCGCAGATACCGCAGATGGACGCCGATGAATATCTTCCTCCGAAGAACAATGTACCCCCTTCTCTTCTCTGCGCCTCAACGCCTCTGCGGCCCCTTCTCACCCACTTCCTCCGTGCTCTCTGTGCCTCTGTGGTGAAAAAACCACGATGCCCCGTCAGTACCGAACTTCGCGCCCTCAACGCCGGACCCCATGACCAAAGCCGCCAAGATCAAAGCCTTCGACCCCAACAGCCCGGGCAACGCCAACGCCGGGATTTATGGACTGCCTTTCACCGCGGAGGAAAGCGATATCGTTCTCGTCCCTGTCCCGTGGGAAGTGACCACAAGCTACGGGGGCGGCACAGCGCACGGGCCTGAGGCAATTCGCGAGGCCTCATTCCAAGTGGACCTTTTCCATCCGGAGTTCGCCGACCTCTGGAAACGCGGCATCGCAATGGACGAGATCCCCGTAGCTCTGTTGGAGCAGAGCGATGCCTTGAAGAAAGAAGCCGTGCATGTGATCGACCTGTTGGTACACGGCGGGACCAAGGCGAAGAAGGACCGCGCCGCAAAGGCCCTGAAGCTGGTGAACGAGGAGAGCGCCGTGATGAACGACTGGGTTGAGCAGCGCATCGGCTACTGGCTGGACCAAGGAAAACTCGTGGGGCTTGTCGGTGGGGACCACAGCACGCCGCTCGGCTTCTACCGCGCCTTGGCGCAGCGCCACGAGAGCTTCGGCATCCTGCACTTGGATGCACACCTTGATCTCCGCAAGGCCTTCGAAGGCTTCACGTACAGCCACGCCAGCATCATGTTCAATGCGCTGGCCATCCCCGAAGTGGAGAACATCGTTTCGGTGGGCATCCGCGATTTCTGCGAAGAGGAGGCCCGCGTCTTCGCCAAGGAAGAACTTCGTGTACGCCTGCACCGCAGCGCCGAACTCCGTCGCGAGCAATTCGAGGGGATGACCTGGCAGAAACAATGCGACCGCATCATCGACCAACTGCCGGAGAAGGTCCACATCAGCTTCGATATCGATGCGCTGGACCCTGCACTGTGTCCACACACCGGAACACCCGTGCCCGGCGGCCTTGCTTTCGAGGAGGCCACCTATCTGCTCTCTCGGTTGGCGGCGAGTGAAAGGACGATCATCGGATTCGACTTCGTGGAAGTGACGCCTGGGCCACACGGCGACTGGGACGCCAACGTCGGTGCGCGATCGCTCTGGCACCTGTGCGGGGTGTTGGCGAAGGCGCAATGATCCCGGATGAGGACAACGGCAGTGCGGGCGGATTGACTGAAAACCTCCTCTTCTTCGACGGTGTGTGCAATCTCTGCAACGGCTTGGTCCACTTCATCATCCGGCGTGACAAGCGTAGGCGCTTCCGCTTCGCATCGCTACAATCGGAAGCGGGCAAGCAGTTTCTCAGCACGCATGGACGCGACGGAAGTCCCCTTGATTCATTGGTCTACTGGCGCAAGGGCAAGGTGCTGATACGTTCGACCGCGGCCCTGAACGTAGCACGGGACCTCGGCGGGGCATTGGCAGCGGCCTACCTCTTCACCTTGGTGCCACGCTTCATCCGCGATGCCGTGTACGACCTCGTGGCGCGCAAACGCTATCGCTGGTTCGGAAAGCGCGTTGCCTGCATGGTACCGACGCCGGAACTGCGCGAGCGCTTCCTTGAATAGTGCTCAGGCTTGCCGATCGAGCTGCTGCAGCACGAGCAACGGGATGTGCGTGTGCAGTGCCAAACGCTTGGCCGTGCTGGTGCGGAAGAGGCCCTCGATAAAGCCGCTGTGCCGGTGCAGCACGGCCACCATGTCCGCACCTTCCTGGTCCGCGAGGTAGTCGATCACCCCGGCAATGTCCTTGCCTTCACCGGAAATAAAGCGGTGCGGAACGGCCTGCAGCAGCTCCTCGTACATGGCCACCACTACCGGGTCCGGCACATCATCGGGGTTCTCCAACACATGGGCCAGCACCACTTCGGCCTTGGTGCGCAGGGCAATGTCGAGCAGCATACGGCTGCCGGTCACCTCCACATGCCGGTCGTCATTGGCGTACAAGATCTTCTTCACGGGCTTCGGTACGGCCTTGTTCGGCACCACCAACACGGGTATGTTGCTGTGCTTCACCACAGCCCCTGCATTGCTGCCCAGCAGGTCGCTGCCAGAGCTCCCCTGCGTGCCCATCACCACGATATCCCCGCGCTTTTCCTCCGCCAGTCCGATAAGCACGTCAGGCAAGATGCCATACATCACCTCCGTCCTCACGACCGCCCCGGCAAGCTCGGGCAAGGCCCGGGCACGTTCAGCCCATGTACCCATGCCCGTCACTGAGGCCTTGTAGAGCTCATCCGCCATGCCGGGCCACGTACTGATGGACGGGGCCGCGTCGAGATAGGCGTGCATCAAGGTGTAGACATTGTCCTCCGCGCCGAACAAACTACCGGCATAGGCACAGGCGCGAAGTGCATTGTCACTGAAGTCCGTGGGAAGCAGAATGTGGGCCATGGTGCGGGATCGAAGGCACAAAGGTAGCGGACCGCTCCCACCCCCGGCGGCATGGCCCGGCTGACAAAGGTCATCGTCCAAACGCCAACGTTCCGCTAACCTTGGGCCATGGCTCTAATGTTTGAACCCGAGCTCATGTCGGAAACCATCGATTCACTGGCCGAACTTGTGCGTGTCCTCGACCGGGAATTGCATCCTGCGGGTTTTACGGATGCCTTGTTGCGGGCCTCCATTTCACCCGAGGAACTGGCCTCGTTCAGCCCATGGAACAGCCGGCACTACACGCGGCAGTGCATACACCGCACGCACGATCATGAGCTGATGCTCATCGGCTACGAACCGGGGCAAAGCACCAGCATCCATGACTATGACAGCCAGATGGCATGGATCAAGCCGGTACTGGGGTCGGTGCTGGAAGAGCGCTTCAAGGCCACCGCCGACGGGAAGTTGAGGCTGCACGGGGAGAAGACCCTCGGTATCGGCAGCCTCTCGTACATGGCGGCCAAGAATTGCATCCACCGGCATTCCAACGCCGGAACCGGACGTGCGATCACGCTGAACCTCTACTCGCGGCCCATCCGCCGCTGGCGGGTCTACGATGAACGTACCGGTTTGGCCTCGCTTTTGGGTACGGCCGAGGCCGATGGCGAATAACTTCGCCCGGACTTAAATGTCCCAAGGAGAATCCAACGTTGATCCGGTCCAATTAGAACGGGTGCGCGAACTGCTGTTCAGCACTGCGGCGGAAGGACTGGTGCTGGCGGACCGTTCCGGGACTGTCCGTATGCACAACCCGCGCCTGCTGGAGATGTTCGGTTATGAGGAGGGAGAGGTCCTCGGCCGTTCCATCGAGCTGCTTCTGCCGAAGAACTTCCGCACCGCGCACTTGGCCCAACGGTCCAACTACAATGCCCGGCCCGCCAAACGCCACATGGGTCGAGGGCGTGAACTGAACGGGGTGCGCAAGGACGGTACCATCTTCCCCGTGGAGGTGGGCCTGAACCATTTCACGGTGGACAAGGAACTGTACGTGATGGCCTTGGTGACGGACATCACCGAACGACGGAAGGCGGAGGCCGCGCTGCATCAGAATACGGCGGAGCTCGAGAAGCGCGTGGAGGAACGCACGGCGGAACTTGCGAAGGGCGCGCGCGCGGTAGAACTTGCCCTGGAGCGGGAGAAGGAACTTAGCGCACTGAAATCACGCTTCGTTTCCATGGCCTCACATGAATTCCGTACGCCGCTCAGCACCATCATGGGCTCGGCGGACCTCATCGCGCGCTACACCGAGGGACCGGGCAATGAAAAGGTCCACAAACACGTGCAACGGATCCGTGCCAAGGTGCGCGATCTCACCGCCATCCTCAACGACTTCCTTTCTTTCGAACGCATCGGCCAAGGCGATGTCCCCTCCGTTCCCGAAGACCTCGACATCGTGCATCTGTGCATCGGCCTCATCGAGGAACTGCGCGGCATGACCAAGCCCGGACAGGCCTTGGAGTTTGACCACACAAGCGAGGAGCGCACCGTGACGTTGGACCGCAACACGCTCGTGAACACCATCACCAACTTGATGACGAACGCGATCAAATATTCACCCGAAGGGCGGCCCGTCATCCTGCGCACGTCGGTGGACAATGGCTGCCTACGCATCGCGGTGATAGACAAAGGCATGGGCATCCCGCTCGGCGACCAGGCCCATCTCTTCGAACCCTTCTTCCGCGCCCAGAACGTGCTCACCATCCAAGGCACCGGCCTGGGGCTGAACCTCGTGAAACGATACCTTGACCTGATGGGCGGCACGATCACCTTCACCAGCATGCCCGGGGAAGGACTCACGTTCAATGTGCGCATCCCGAAAATCCAACACAGAACATGAAGACCCTCTTGCTCATCGAAGACGATGCGGACGTGCGCGACAACACCGCCGAGATGCTCGAACTCGCCCACTACCGCGTTCTCAAGGCCGCGAACGGCAAGCAGGGCGTGGACATTGCGCGCAAGGAAATGCCCGACCTCATTCTGTGCGACATCATGATGCCCGAGCTGGACGGCTACGGTGTGCTGCACATGCTGGGCCGCTCGCCGGACACCGCCGAGATCCCCTTCATCTTCCTCACCGCCAAGGCCGAGCGCGGCGACGTCCGGCGCGGTATGGAACTTGGCGCGGACGACTACCTCACCAAGCCTTTTGAGGAAAGCGAGCTGCTGAACGCCATCGAGGGACGCCTGAAGCGCAGCGACCTTTTCCGGAAGGGCTTCGACCGGACCCTCGACGGATTGAACGATTTCATGGACCAGGCGCGCGGCGTTTCCGCCTTGGACGATGTCAGCAAAGACCGGAAAGTGCGGAACCTGGAGCGCAAGAGCATCCTCTTCCATGAGGGTGATGAAATGCGCACCGTGCCCTTCTTAGTCTCCGGCAAGGTGCGCACCTTCAAGGTGAACAACGACGGCAAAGAGTTCGTCACCGGCCTGCACGTACCGGGCGACTTCATCGGCTACCTCGGCCTGCTGGAGAGCGGCCATGCCACGGAGACCGCCGAGGCCTTAGAGGAAAGCGAAGTGGCCTTGGTACCCCGCGAAGACCTGCTACGGCTGCTCTATCGGGACCGCGACGTGTCGATGCGCTTCATCCGCATGCTCACCCACGACGTGAACGAACGGCAGGAGCGCCTGCTGCAATTGGCCTATGCCAGCGTGCGCCAGCGGGTGGCACAGGCCCTGCTGCAATTGCATGACCGCTTCAGCAAGGACCCGTCGGAAAACCTCGGCGTGCGTATCAGCCGTGACGACCTCGCGGCCATCGTAGGCACCGCCACCGAATCCCTCATCCGCTGCCTCACCGACCTGAAAGACGAAGGGCTGATCGAATCCCAGGGAAGGGACATCAAGATCGCGGACAAGCGCGGGTTGGCACGGTTAGCGAATATCTGAGCGCCGTTTCCTCGCAAGGCTCATCGCCGGTGCAGCATGGGCTTCTCAGGCACGGAAGGGCGCCCATCTTCCACCGGGACCGCATCAAGCCCATAGGCCTCGTGCCCATACACCACTTCTTTGCTGTTGGTGGCCAACAAGACCTTCAATGCACCCCACACCAACATGCTCAGGCCCGTGAACAAGCCGATACCGCTCACGGCAAAACCTGCGATGTAGGGCCATATCTTCTCCGTGATCGTTTGGAAGGGCAGATCGCTCATTACCGTGAACCAGCCCTTCACCATCCCCGCACCGATGAGGCAGAGCCAGAAGGCGAGCAGGGAGCCATTGAAGATCCAGAATCCTGCCCGCATCGATCCGGATGGCGCTCTTCCCGCAATGAAGAACACCGATGCGAACAGGATGGTGGTGTTGATCCCGATGGTGCTGCCCATGGCGTGCGCAACGATGATGTGTGTGCCATGCGCGAACAGGTTGATGGCGGGTATGGAGATCAGCAACGCGACCCCCAGGTTGAGGAAGACCCAGACTTCACCGGCGTATAGGAATCGTCCGAACAGGGTGGAACTGCCGCGCTTGCCATCTTCCACCGTGGCCCGCCATTGGTGGATCATACGCGCCAGAATGATCCACTCGGTCATGCTGATCGCATAGGCGAGTATGCGGATCCACAAGGCGGACGGCACGGGATAGATGTGGTGTGCCCAGCCGAACAGAAGGTTGGTGAAGCCGAGGCCGAACAAGAGATACGCCGTCTTGGAACGGGCTATGGCCATGTTGCCGGTGCTGCGTTCCATCACCACCATCGCGGTGCCATATACCAGCAGGTTCCAAGAACCCGTGAGCGCGCCATAGGCCTTCCACTGCACGGTGATCTCGCGCACCATGTTGCCGGTGAAGTGCGGAAAGAGATAGAGATTCGCCTCGGCATAGGTGATCAGGAAGAACACGATACCAGTGGCCCACATCCACAGGTAGGCCGGCCACGGATCTTTGTGCTTGTTAGCCGTGCGGAAGAAGTTGTAGATCAGCAAACCCCAGGACAAGGCGATCGGAATGCCCAACACGGGAGGAAATTCCCAGTATTCCCTTCCACCGAAACGGCCCATGGAATACGATACGACCACGGCGATGCCTGTTCCGATGAACACCGCCAAGTGCAACCAGGCCAGCCGGGTGGAGTGCAAGGGTGCGCCAACGATCCGCGGCAGGTAGTGGTACACGCCGCCCACCGCGGTGAGGAAGATCCACGCGATCACCAAGGACACGTGCAAGGGCCTCGACTTCACGAAGGGAATGGCGTCCACCACATTGGGCAAAACATGTTGCCACGATCCAATGACCCCGAAGAGCGCCCCGCACCACAAGGACAGCAGACCCGCGATAACAAAGCCCTTGGCGGGAGTCAGCTCACTTCGCATCGCCGTGCATCTGTTGGTAGGTTCCCCACGGTGTGAGGTCCAGGTTCCGGATCGGATAGATGCCGGTCGCTGCCACGGCTTCGAGGAAGGCGACGAGATCGTCGGCCTGGTCAGTCGATACGCCCAACATCGGCATACGCCCCGAGCCGTGCAGGATGAAGGCACGCGCATACTCCGGACCCTTGCCTTGCGCAATGGCCACGTTGGTGAGGTCAGGCCCCATGTGACCGCCCAAGCCGTAGAACTGGTGGCAGGCCGTGCAGTTGAACTCGCGGTAGAGCGCTTCGCCGCGTTGTGCCGAAGCATTCAGCTCCGCAGCAGGCGAAGACGCTTCCGTGGACACCGTATAGGTAAGCCCGGATTGTAGGACGAATAGCCCGATCAAGATGAAATAGACCGTGCGGCGCTGGCGTACACCAACCCCACTCGGATCATTCGACCCGTTCGGTACCATTTGCTTCTCGGACATGAATGCACGTACAAACGTACCGGACCGACCCTTCCTTTTTATGACATAGGTCATATTTTAGGAGATGCCGCGCTATGCACTTCTGGCACCAACATATCGATATCCCTTCAACCGGCCGCTCCTCTCGAAATGCTTCTCTTGGATCTACGCCCTTCATCACATCCACCGCTTAGGGCACCAGGAGCACTGAGGAACATGCTGCTGGCGAGGCCGCCGACGGCAAGGAATACAAGGTCACGCACAGGAGGAAGTGAATGCGGCGCTGGAACAATCGGCCAGAGAGCGTGCTCTTGGGCAGCGTTATGCACATCGTGCACAGCGGCCCGGACATCCAATACAGGGTTGGCAGGCGGCATAATTCGTTGCACAAGCAGCCTATCGGATCGTTTGAGCGTCTCATTACCACATGATGTCGATCAAGCACCAAACCATTTATCTGTTGCGCTATCTGCGCGTGTCCATTTCTGCGACTTTCTTGGCAGGATCGATCTCGGCTTGTTCGAGCATTGACCTGAACGCTCAAGACATTTCGTTCTTCCGATCATACGGCGCGAATTTTTCCGAACAAGGAACGTGGTAGCTATCCTGGACAACCATACGATCGCCACTGGCATGCAACTCTCGGACCCCAACGGAGGCGGGACGGTCTATCCCGGACTTTTGCTGACCAATGATGCTGGAGAGCTCATTTGGTGTAAGAAGTTTCCTGCCCTAAGCCACCCCAGTTCACTGGATCATGTTGTACCCAACAGCGATGGGTACTTATTGGTCGGGAGTGCAAATGCGGGGACTTGGATGGCACAGACCGACCAAGCTGTGAATGTTCTTTGGAGCCGATCTCTGCAAATGGGGAATAGCATACAGGCTATTGAGGTGGACATTTGTTCACACTTGCTTTCAGAGCCCCCACCTACATATAGATCACCTTCACCTCGATCGTCCGATTGCCTTTCAACTGAAAGCTGGCTTTTGAGAAGTTCGGCTTGTTCCGAAGTCCGATCGATGCGATGTTCGAAAAGCCGATGCCCTCTTTGGGGAGAATGAAGCCCTTATCGATCTCGCCGTTCTTGTTCTCATCGTGCAAGATATTCACGGCATACGTACCCTGAGGGAGGTTCTCAAACGTGACCGTAGCAGACCCATTGATGATCTCTGCCTTCAACAGTTTGTAATACTTCTCGAAGTGTTCATCCGGGATCGAGCCGTCCTTGTTGTATAGCGCGAACTGGACTTCTCCGATGGAGTTGCGCAGCCCTTTCACCTCTACGGTCAAGGAGTAGGATGTGTCATTCGGGGTCGCGAATGAACTGAGCATCAGTAGCAAGGCCAACGGAGTATAGATCAACGCTCGCATATCACTTTGCGGTTCTTTTGGTCCACCGCTCTTTCACAGCATCCACGGCGTAGTACACAACGGGCACGAGGAACACGGTGAGGATCATGGAACTGGTGAGGCCGCCGATCAGTGCCCAGCCTAAGCCGTTCTTCCATTCGCTGGCCGTACCGGTGGCCAAGGCGATGGGCAGCATTCCGAAGACCATGGCGAAGGTGGTCATCATGATGGGACGTAGGCGCGTGCGGCCGGCCTCAACAACGGCCTCGCTGAAGTGCATTCCCTGCGCCTTCAATTGGTTGGTGCGGTCCACGATGAGGATGGCGTTCTTCGAGACCAGACCCAGCAACATGATCATGCCCAAGCAAGGTGAACAGGCTGAGCGTGGACATGGTGAGGTTGAGCGCGAGGAAGGCGCCGATGATGGCCACCGGGATGCTGAAGAGCACCACGAAGGGATAGACGAAGCTGTCGTATAGCGCCACCATGATCAGGTAGACGAGGATGAAGGAGATGAGCAAGGCCCCGCCCAGCGCGCCAAAGCTGTCGTTCTGCCGCTTGATGTCGCTGCCCCAGGCCATGTGGATGCCCGTCGGCAGGGGATGCTTTTTCACGTAGGCCACCATTTCGTCGGCCACGGTTCCGCTGCCCCGGCCCAGCGCATCGGCGGTGAGGGTCACGGCGTTCTGCGGTCCATGCGTTCCACCATGGCAGGCGGCTCTTGGCGCACCACGGTAGCGAATTGGTCCAGTCTGCACGGATGAGCCGGCAGGGCGGATGAAGCGGATCTCGTCCACGTCCTGTTCATGGCGCCGGTCCAGGTCGTCCAGCCGGATGCGTATGGGGTATTCAGTGCCTTCCTCGTAAGAGCTTGGCATCGTCGTTCCCGGCCAGGGCATTGCGCAGCGTGGCACCCACCACGGCCGTGTTCAGGCCCGAGGTTGGCCATGCGGTCGCGGTCCAGTTCCACTTGCAGTTCAGGGCTTCCCGCCTCGATGCTCAGGCGCACGTTATTCGCCCCGGGAATGCCAATGAGCGTGTCCTTCATCGTGTTCGCGGTGCGCATCAGCAGCTCTTGGTCGGCGCCGCTGAGGGTGATCTCCACCGGTGCGGTGCGCGGGATCAACCCGATGGCGGACATGGTGAAGTCGATCCCCGGAAAACTGTCCTGCAAAGCTTGGCGCACGTCCTTCATAAAGGCATCGGTGCTGATGCCCGCCGCGCTCGTCCTTCGGCAGCAGCGACACGGTGAGCTCGGTCTTGTTCTCCGCGCCCACGCCCATGCTTCCGATGCCGGTGCTGGGCCCGCCGACGTTGCTGAAAACGGAGTGTACTATCGGGCTGCGCCAACAGGTAGCGTCTCCACCTCCAAGGCACGCAGGTTGTTCTCTTTCAGCGCCGTGCTTTTGTCGAATTCCAGCGCGAGACGGAACTTGCCTTGATCGCCGGTGGCGATCAGTTCTTTGCCCATGATCCCTTGCATCATCATGATGCCCGTGGCCGCGAACAGTGCGAGCAATGATGCCCATGAAAGCGAGCTTGTGGCTGCAGCACCCAACGCAATGCGCCGGCGTACCATTCGCTCAGGTTATCCACGCCGATGCTCGAAGCGGATGAGGCATGCGTGTGTAGAGATTCGTGGGCTTCAGCTCGCTCTTCTTTGCCCATGCGCGATGCGAGCCACGGCGTAAGGGTGAAGCTCACGAAAAGCGATCATCAGCGTGCTCACCACCACCACCACGCTGAACTGCTTCGAGCAGGTCGGCCACGAAGACCTGCACGAAGATGATGGGCAGGAACACCACCACATCCACCAAGGTGATGGACAGCGCGCTGAAGCCGATCTCCGCACGGCCCTCGATCGCAGCGGTGACCTTGTCGTGGCCTTTGTCCAAATAGCGTTGGATGTTCTCCAGGATCACGATCGAGTCGTCCACGAGAATGCCGATGATGAGCGACATGGCCAGCAGGGTCATCAGGTTCAGCGTGTAGCCGAAGAGGCCCATGGCGAGGAACGCACTGACGAGCGAAGCCGGGATGGCCACCAGGACGATCAGCGAATTCCGCAGGCTGTGCAGGAAGAGCAGCATGATGAAGGAGACCAGCAACACGGCCAGTCCGAGGTCGAAGAGCACGCCGTTCACCGCTTCGATGGTGATGTCGGTACTGTCATCCGCCAGAATGAAGCGCATGTTCGAGCCGGTATGCTCCTTTTCGATCCGGGCGAATTCTGCACGCAAGGCACTGCTCACTTCCACCGCATTGGCATCCCCTTGCTTCTTGACCAGCAAACCGATGCCTTCCTCGCCGTTGTAGCGGTTCACCGAACTGATCTCCGCGATGCCATCCACCACGGTGGCTACGTCCTTTACGCGCACCACGGTGCCCGGTGCGGGCATGGCCACCACCACGTTCTCCAGTTCTTGCACGGTGTGGATCTTGCCTGCCAGCTTCACGGTGATCAGGTCGCGTTCGGTGCGTACGTTACCGGCGGGCACCTCGCTGTCCGGCGCGCAGGATGGCCTCCGTCACGCTGGGGCAACGGGACGCGGTAGTGCATCAACTTGGCCTGGTCCACCTTCACTTGCACCTCACGCTGCTCGCCACCCAGTAGCGTGATCTCCGCCACGCCCTTCAGCTGTTGGAAGCGCGGCAGCAGTTCATCGTGCATCGTTGGTAGAACTGCGGAGCGGGCAACGTCGCTCAGGGCGCTCACGCTCATGATCGGCAGGTCGTTGGGCGACACTTTCGTCATCACCGGCGGCTGCATCCGTCCGGTAGGTCCTTGCGGATGTTGTCGATCTGGCGCTGCGCATCCTGCATGGCCAGGTCGAGGTTCGCTCCGTACTTGAAGTTGACGATGATGATGGAAGCGTTCGCCAACGAGCGGCTCGCGATGTAAGTCCACGTGTTCCAACGAACTCAGCGCATCCTCCACCGGGCGGGTCACCGCTATTGGCCACCTCTTCCGGCGCGGCGCCCGGGTACATGGTGCGCACGGTGATCACCGGCTGGTTGAAGTCCGGCATCAGTTCCACGCCGAGGCCCTTGAATGCCACGATGCCGCCGAGGAGCAACACGCCGAAGATGACGATGATCAGCGATGGGCGCTTGATGGCGAGTTCGGTGATGCTCATGGTGCCGGGTTTGTTTCCGTTTGTTCTTGTTGATCAGCGGAATTTCACGGGTGATCCATCGGCCAGGCTGATGAATCCGCTGGTGACCACGGTCTCTCCCGGGGCGAGGCCTTGGGAGACGGCCACCATGCCCTCGACGCGCCCGGCCGTTACGATGCGTTTCCGCTTGGCGATGCCGTTCTCCACCACGTACACTTCGGGATCCAGCGAGGAGCCGATGAGGGCTGTGGAAGGGATGGTGGGCCACGCCTTTGCATCCGTGGGGACGGAGCGCACGGTGGCGGCCATGCCGGGTTTCACGCCGTGGTCCGCATCGGCTTTCAGGGTCGATCCGCACCGGGAAATTGTGCGCCATGTCACCGCGACTGCCAACGCTTTCCACGGTGCCGGGCACTTGCGCCTCGCCGCTTTCCGGCATCACCATTACGGTCTGTCCCTTGCGGAATGCGGTAAGCTCGGGGCCGGGCACCGATACCACCAGTTCCATGGCGCGATCGTTGGTGAGCATGGCCACCGGCATCGAGGGATTCAGCACCGTGCCGACTTCCACGCCGAGCTGCGTGACGAAGCCGCTGAACGGTGCGGTGATCGTGGTGCGCTGCACTTGTTCCTTCAGCGTGCTGAGCTGGATCCGCGCACCGCGCAAGGCCAGTTCGGTCTTCTCCAACTGCACGCCCTGCACGGCATCCGCGCCAGTGAGGATGCTGTAGCGCTGCTGATCCTTCTCCAAGCCTTCCACCTGCACTTCGGCGGCCTGCATCTGCAAGCGCAGCAGGTCGCCGTCCAGCTTCACCATCACTTGGCCCTTCTCCACCCATTGCCCTTCCGCGACCGCCACGGTCACCACGCGGCCGGGGACCTCTGCCATCACCTTGCCTTCCAGCAAAGAGCTGATGGTGCCGGTGTAGCGCACGCCCTCGGTGAAGGCCTGTTGCCGTACGGTGTCCACCGTGACATTCACCGCCGCGTTGCGGTCGTGCCGGTAGACGCGCTCCTCCTGAATGCTCTTGTTGCTGGCGAGTTTCCAGATGGTCAAGGCGAGAAGAACGATGAGGACGATCCAGATGATGCTGCGTTTCATGGTCTGATCATTTCAAGAGTCCGCCGTTGAGGCGTTCCAGTTCGAGTTGTGCTTTCCGTAGGTCCACCAAGGCGTCTAAGTAGTTCTGCTGTGCTTGGCGATGGGATTGGTCCACCATCACCAGATCGGAGACAGCGGCCAATCCCTGCTGATGCAGTGCGACGGTATTGCTCCGGATCCGGCCCGCGAGTTCGAGCTGCGCTTCGGCGTTCACCACCGTCCCTTGTGCCACGGTGAACTGCCGCTCCGCCGTCCGCCGTTCCATGCCTTCACGGTCCTTCAGTGCAGCCCGTTGTTCTTCGGCCTTCTCCAGTTCGAAGCGTTCCGCCTTGATGCGGTGCTGCACGATGGTGCCTTGGAAAAGCGGTACCTGCAATTGAAGCCCGAGGAAGCTCATGGGATAGAAGTCGAACTGATCGTCCGTGCCGATGGGCCCGTATCCCGTGGTGCCATAGAAGCCTTGCCCGCTCAGGTTCGGATAGCGCGCCTGCTTCATCAGGCTCAGCTTCGCGGTGCGCAGGCGCAAGGATTGGTCTGCCAGGCGCATCGCAGTTGTGGTGCCCGATCCGGCCACGGGTTCTACCGTGACCGGCTCCACGGGCGCAACGGCTACGGGAGCATCCGTAGGCATACCCATGAAGATCCGAAGGACATCGAGCACCTGTTCACGCTGCGACCGCACTTGCTCGCGCTGTGTTTTCAATTGATCGCGTTGCAGTTTCATACGGTCCACATCCGTGCCGCGCGCCAAGGCCTGCTCGTGCAGAAGGCGTAGCGAACGCACCAGTTCCTCGGCGTTCACAATGTTGCTGTCCACGAATGCCAAGCGGCTCTGGATGATCTGCGCGTTGTAGTACACCGCGCTCACTTCCAGCACAACTTCCTCGCGCGTCCGCTCACCTTGTATGCCGGCCATGGCCAAGGCTTCCTTGTTCACCCGGATGGCGCCGAGGGCCGTGGGGTCGTAAAGCGGCACCTGCAAGGCGAGGTTGGCCGTCACGTTCTGCGGGGTACCGAACTGGATCGCCCGGTACGTGTCCGGCGGTCCGCCAAAGATCGACGCCGGCATCAGCTGGTAAGGCAGGTCCGTGTAGTACTTGTATTCGGCGCCGGCACGCAGCTTGGGGATCATTCCGCCACGCGCTTCGCGGAGCCGTTCGTCGGCGATGCGCTCATCGGTATCGGCCATTTTAATGCGCCGTTCGTTCGCCAGTGTAGAGTCGATGCATTGCTGCAGGGACATCACCTGTGCATGCACCGGCACGAGGCTGAGCAGCAACAAGGCCACGGCCGGCCAACGCAGGAGCGTACGTGCTGCGGTGATGATCGCGAGTTTATGGTTCATGTGCGCTCGATGGTTGGGTGCAGTTGCTGAGCGTGCCTACGACCGATCCAGACCGCCGTGGCGTAGAAGGTGATCGTCAACAGTGTGCGGAAGACCAATGCGCCGATGGTGTGTGATTCATGGATGCCGCCTTGGTACACGTGCCATGCAAAGGCAATGGATGCCGTGATCAGGACCACGCTGGCCATCCACAATGGATAGCGCGCCCAGAGCCGCTGCGCGAGAAGGCCGATCGCCGCAGCGATGTAGAGGACCGATGCGAAGAAATTCGCCAGCACCACGAACTGCACATAGTTGCCCTCCTTCTCCCGCATGCCGAAGAGATCGAACAGGACGGAGGTGCTCAGGAACAACGTGACACCGCCGAATAGCAGCAGCACCGCGGTCAATGCCCACCTTACCCACTTTGTATTCCGTATGGTCTTCATCGTGCAGCTATTAAGGTGAGTACGGTGTTGATCAACTTGTTGCCTGCCTTTTTCACATCGGTGCTCTTGCCCGTCATGCGCCACTGCAGCATGTGCAGCCGGAAGGTTCCCATCACGATCTGCACCAGCATGTCGGTGGGGATCGCCCGGGTGAAGGTGCCCGCTTCCTGACCAGCGCTTACCACCGCTCGCAGATGATGTCGCATCACCTCCATCAAGTTCTTGATCGCGGTATCGATCACCGGTGATGGCTCCATGAAGTTGGTGGCGAAAATGGCCATCAGGTATTCCGGGTGCGCTTTGAAGTAGGTGAAGTGGCTGTCGAACATGGCGCGCAAACGCATGTCCGGCTTTTCCTCCTGTGCGGTCACCGCCTCCATGCGTTCCTGCACCGATGCGGTGAGCAGTTCCAGCATCTTCACCAGGATGTCCTCTTTGCTGGCGAAGTGCCGATAAAGTGCGGCTTCGCTGAAGTGCATGCGCTCTGCCAGGCGCTTGGTGGTGAGCTTGGCGTAGCCGTCCTCACTGATCAACTGGCCGGCTGCGGCGATGATCTCCAATTGCCTATGGGTGATGTCCGTTCTCATTGTTCAATGTTTCCCGTTGCCCGTTGATCGGTAGTGGACCTGTCCAGCCGTTCGTTCTCCAAGTCGAACGAGCCCCGCAGGACCGCATGAAGGATCGCGACCGGCAGGCAAAGCACACCGCCTATCAACATCCCCAGCTCAAAGAACAGGGAACTGTCCTTAAAGGGCTTTCCCTTGAGCCGGGACTGGAAGGCACTGTAGGGTATGCCGTACATGTTCCCGGCGATCATCACTTGGGCCGCAGCGAGCATGATGCGCGCTTTCTTTTCCCCGTATTCCCTCACTATCGCTTCATAGGCGTACTCCTTCGGAAAGCCCCGTGAGTCCGCAAAATGCTGGGCGAACACGATGGCCTTTGCTTCCTCGGGCTTGATGAAGCCATCCGCTCCGCTTAGCAAGCTGCTGATCTCCGCACCGCTCATCCCTTGGCGCAGGGCCCTCTTGGCATGCTCGTAGGAACACGCTGCACAACCGTTCACCTCGGTCACGGCCAATTGTATCCGCCGCACGAGATCGGGGTCCACCAACTTGCTCTTGTTGTTCCCGACCATGCACATGATCGCGCTTGGCACGCATACGAAAGAGCGGTACATCTCCAAGAAACTGAACTGGCGCTTGTACTCCGCTCTGAAGCGTATCGAGCCGGGTATCACTTCCTCCGGTGTCGGCTTCCGCTGTTCGCTTGTATTGTGCGCATCCATGGGTTGGACGGAAGCCTTCAACAGGGATTCCTCCTGCACAGGAATGGTACCGGATAACAGGGCACTTGTCCCTTCCTGATCCATGACCGTTTCTTTATCGTCCGGCATCATCAGGACCACTTACAATGCTTGAAATGATCCCCTTCCGGTCAGTGAACTCAGCCTTCAGCACACCTGCCAAATGGACCACGATGAACCCCAGCAGGTAGTAGATGCCCAGCACATGCACCTGCTCCAGCGACTCCTTCCATCCCTTCGGCCCCCAGACGATCAGCAGCCCGGTGACCAATGAGACGACCACAAAGGCGTAGAAAATGAGGTAGGTCCACTTCCTGAACTTCGCCGTTGTGGACAAGCCTTTGCCCAGCGGGTTCTGGAACTTCATTCGCCCGAAGGCGGGAAGCATGAAGCGGAGCGCGAACAAGCCCGTGAGCGCATAGCCCGTGTAGATGTGCCAGTCCCACATGGGCTGCCTGATCTTCTTGGCCAAGGCGATGGCCTGGTCTTGGGAGAGCTGTTGCCCCGTAACGGCCAGCTGGTCCTGGATGATGGCCGCCACGTTGTACTTGTTCATCCATGTCAACCGCAGGAAGATCGTGATCAGCAACAGCATGAATGAAACCGCGATGGCCCAGTGGACGATCCGGTAGATGGCGGGATAGCTTCTCTTTTCCATGGTGGGCCGGCCTTTTTACGCCGCTTCCTTTGCTGTGAGCTTCATGGTGTAGAACGAGATGCCAAGCCAGATCACGGAAGAGGTCATGGCGATGGCCCCGACCAGAACAAGTGCCGGCGGTACGCCTAAATAGACCTCGGCCAGTATGCCGATGGGCATTAGCAGACCGGCCATGGCCAACCAGGAGATCGCTTTGGAATTGTTCAATTTTCCGTGGAAGTGCAGAAGCAGATAGCCGATGATCACGTTCAGTACGGCGAAGAGGTTGCCATGCACGTGCGCCAAGCGCGATTCAAAGTGCTTGCCCGTGGAGTAGGTGTCCACCCATGCCTGCTTATCCGGTGCGAAATCGCGCAGGTAGATCAATAGGAAGCCATAGAGCATGAATCCGCCCATGATGAGGAAGCCGATCGCAATGTTGTTCTTGCCGTTCATGATGCTGTTCTTTTCTTTCGGGGACGAAGTTAGTGATTACTAACTTACGTGGTCTGTGAGAATTGTCACATACCCCTGCGTGCCGCATGGACCATGGGCGCTATGACGGGCAGACGTAAAAGACCCCGCCTGACGCGGTTGCGTCGGGCGGGGTCCTTGTCCTCCGGATGTTCAATTCCCCGGCGGGATCACGCTATTCCTCAATGGAAGTAGTTCCCATAGGTCTTCAAGTAGTCACGCATTTGCGAAAGCTCCGCGGGCGTAGGCTCCGGGCTGAGCTTATCCAACATCTTGTGGATCGGGATGAGGTAGTTGTGAAGTTGCTCGTGCGACTCACCGGTCATGGTGCATTTGGCGAAGATCTCCTTGAACTCCGCCTCCAGCTCCTCCTTCAGCATGGCGCCCTCGCCATTGGCGGGATCGTAGCCCTCTACCAAGGCCAACATGGCGTTGACACCATCCGTGGTCTCGATGTTCGCTTCCCAGGTCTTGCCGTTGTCCAGTTGCACCGCGTTGCCCTCCTCGCCGGCGTGGTCATCATGTTCCGTGCTTTCCACCGCGGTGGTATCGTGGTCATGGCCCTCGTGGGTCGCGTCAGAAGTGCCGCAGGCCGTGGCCAGCAGGGCTGCAAGGAAGAAGGGGATGATGGGTGTGGTCTTCATGGGCTCAAGAGTTGTATTGATCAGTTGCATGGGTTTGAACGTCGGATGTAGTACCGTGCGGCCGCATAGAGCAGCACGGTGACAAAGATGCGGAATGACAGCGCGCCGATCGTGCGTTGCTCATACGCGCCGCCACCACTTGCCTGGAAGTAGAATCCGAGCGCAGCGACCAGCATCAGCACCACGGCGATGGCAAGTACGGCCGGCGTCCATCCCTTGCGGGAGATCAAACCGTATGCTGCGATCAGGTAGAGGAAGGCTACGAAGAAGTTCATCCACAGCACTACCGGGACGGTATGGCCTGCCGCCTCCTGCGCTCCCCCAAGGTTGAACAGCAACGAGGTACTGGCCGCCAAGGTGATGAGCCCGAAAAGACCCATCACCCCCGCTATGATCAGAGATCCGCGCGGAGAGGAGAGTTGCTTTTTCATGGGTCGTTCCAAAAGTGGCCAACAAGGTGGTCCGGGAAGCTGACCATTGTCAGAAAAAAAACGCTGTCCGGCTGAATGGTTCACGGGAGCGCGTCACACTCAAGACCTCCTTCTGCTCAGGATCTTCCGCCGTACGACGGAAGACCCTGTGTGAGATATTGTGTGGAACTACGCGCCGACGACCTCTGCCACCTTGTTGTTGAAGCGCTCCACCCCATTGTAGGTCACCTCCCATGTGACGGGCAAGGCCCTCTTGATCATGGCGCTCACCCCGCACAGTTCGTTCTGGGAGCGGTCCACCATGCGCAAGGCCTCCTCTTCATGCGCCACGTCACCGTGCATCTCGTAGATCACGTGGACGCTGGAATACTGGATCGGGTGTGACTTGGTGATCTCCCCGGAAACGCGGACCTCGAAGCGGTCTAACGGCTTGCCTGCCTTGCGCAGCAGTGACACCACATCCATGCCGGTGCAGCCCGCCAGCGCGGTGAGCATGAAGGGCTTCGGGATCGGCCCCTGGTCCTCCCCGCCTGCGCGCTCGGGACCGTCCATGATCACCGTGTGGCCTCCCACCAGCGCGTTGAACTGCATCTTCCCCATCCATACCGCATCTACATCGTGTGTCATCGTCTTTGAATTATGCCGCCCGGAACATCCGATCGGTGTTGCGCAAAGGTCTTTCCACCGCACCTTCCGGGATGTGAGCAATGTCACCATAGGTACATTGCTCCCCAGTTTGTTGCACCGCCTTGGAACATCCTTCATACATGCGTCCACTTCTCCTCGGATCCGTTGCCGTGCTTTCCATTTCCAGTGCCTTCGCCCAGCAGCCGTTGGCCATTCCGCCAGCGCTGAACCAAGACACTTTCCACCTCGACGTGGGTCAACACACCCACCAGTTCTATCCGGGAGTAAACACCACCACCTTGGGCGTGAACGGCCCCTACCTCGGCCCCACGTTGATCTTCCATCGCGGGGACACGGCAAGGCTGCGCGTCCACAACGGGCTCACGCAGGTCACCACCATGCACTGGCACGGCATGCACGTGAGCGGCGATCAGGATGGCGGCCCACAGAACACCATCGACCCCGGCATGGACTGGGACGTGAAGTACAATGTCGTGAACCCGGCGGGCACCTATTGGTACCACCCGCACCCGCACATGCTCACCGGCACGCAGGCCACACGTGGCATAGCGGGCTTGATCATCGTGCAGGACAATGAGGAATCCGCGCTGGACCTGCCCCGCACCTACGGCGTGGACGATATTCCGGTGGTGCTCCAAGACCGTCGTTTCTTGGCCAGCGGTGAATTCGTCGTCGGCCCGTACGGTGATTCAGTGCTGGTGAACGGAACGCCGCACCCTTACCTCGACCTGCCCGCACAAGTGGTGCGGCTGCGGCTGTTGAACGGCTCCAACTCGCGTGTGTACCGTGTGGGGCTGCAGGACAGCAGCACCTTCACTATGATCGCCGGCGACGGCGGACTGCTGAACGCACCGGTACCGCTGCAACGTCTGGACCTCAGCAACGGGGAACGCGCCGAAGTGCTGCTGGACCTTACCGGTATGGAAGGTGACAGCCTATTGCTGATGAGCTTTGGCAGCGAGTTCCCTGTCACTGTACCGGGCAGCGCCAATATCCTCTGGGAGACCAGCGCGCTCAACGGCATCGACTTCCCCTTGCTGCGCATCCGCGTGCAGGCGCCCACCGCAAACCCGGTCACGAGCATCCCCGCCGTGCTGGGCAGCGCCGTACCCGTACCCGAGGCCGAAGCTGTTCGCACCCGTGTGAAGACGATCACCGGCAACGGCATGGTAGGCATGGGCATGTTCCTGATCAACGGACAGGTCTTCAACCTCTCCGTGGTGAACGATACGGTGAATCTGGGCGCCACGGAGATCTGGACCTACGTGAACAGCTCCAACATGGCACATCCCATGCACGTCCACGGCGTTTCTTTCTTCGTGCTGGACCGCAATGGTGTTGTGGTGGCACCCGAAGAGGCCGGAGCGAAGGACGTGGTACTGGTGGACAGGTTCGATACAGTGCGCACGATCATGCGCTTCGAGCACCTCAGCAATGGCTATCCCTTCATGTACCACTGCCACAACCTGATGCACGAGGACAACATGATGATGCTGCAGTTCATCGTGACGGACCCGAACATGGGGATCACAGAAGCCACGGCTTCGGCAAACGTGCGCGTATTCCCGAACCCCACATCCTCCACGGTAGCCTATGAGGCACCGTTCGCCGTGCGGTCCGTGACCATCATGGATCTCACGGGGCGTGTCCTTCAACGTGCTCCGGGAAGCGGAAATACAGAGGGCAGCATCGCCATGGGATCATTCCCGGCGGGGCTGTATACCATCGTGCTGGGAGGGCCCGGATCCTCGGCACGTGTCCGTGTGGTACGGGAATAAGGCCGATCAATTGTCCAAGGCGCCCTGCTCGATCCAGTCCCGGATGGTCTGGACTTCCTCCAAGGTCAATTGCGTGTAGCCCGGAGGCGGCATCATGACACCGTAGATCCCGTCGCCGGTCACTTTATGCCAAAGGATCGAGGCGTCCAAATTGCCCGGAACCACACGATTCGCCGGAGCGTAATTGGTGCTGGTCACGTTCACCAAGTTACCGTAGGCCTCCGATACGGTCAGGTCCATGCCCCCGTATGGCGGATGGCAGAGCCAGCACTTCGCCTGAAATATGGTCTCCACCTCGGTGGTGAAGTAGGCCGTATCGATCGGCGTTCCGGTGGTATCAGTCGGCATGACGGGCGGCTTTTGCTTAGGTACCGGCACAGGTCCTTCCTCCTTGGCGCACGCTGCAACTATCAGTATCGCCGAGACGGTGATGAACCATTGTATTCGGCGGGATCGCATGGTTCAATTGTTCAAGGCTCCCTGCTCGATCCAGTCCCGGATGGTCTGAAGCTCTGCTGCGTTCAGCGTGGCACCGCTCGGTGGCATGGTGAGACCAAAGCTTGGAGACCCCGAGACCTTGTGCCACAGCACCGATGCATCCGGATCACCGGGCACGATACGCACATCTGGCGCATATCCCATGGAGACCACGTTCACCAGGTCGGTATAAGCTGCCGCAGCACCAAGATCCAGCCCGCCATTGGTCGGATGGCAATTCAAACAGTGCTGAGTGAAGATCGGAACCACCTCGGTGTTGAAGTAGGCAGTGTCCACCGTCCCGGGGACGGCCGTTCGGGGTAGCACCACAGGACCCTCATCCTTGGCGCAGCCCGCCATTAGCAACAGTATGGATGCCGCGATGGGCCATACAACCCGACAGGTGCTCATGGGCGCGGTCTCTTGGGTTTGACGAAAAGCGTGCGCGAGATGTTGAAGCCGAGCAGCATGTTGCCCTCGTCGTAGCGCACCTGCGGCGATGTGTATAAGCGTTGCTCCATGATCTCCCCGCTCGAGGCGATGATGATCTGGAACACGTGGCCCAAGGTGGCCAGTTCGTAAGCAATGGCCACCGGGTCCAGGTGGTCAACGGGTTGCCGCCCTCGCACTACCGGCGCATACTCGAAGAGGATGGCCCCCTTGGTGGAGACCTTGACCCGCCCGCTGACCGGAACGGCCACGGTGAGGTTCTCCCTACCCGCAGGTGCCAAATTCCGGTACTCGAAGGCGCCCGCGGCCTGCAGGGAGAACACCTCGTTGAAGCGGCGGCCCACGATGAGCTGTGTACTGTACGACATGCGGTGCTTGAAGGAATACTCGAAAGGCGTGGTCAAGTCTGCGAAGTAGTAGTTATCCGCCACGGCGGGGAACGCATCGGTCATCACCGCAGCATCGAAGAAGCCGGTGACCGATACCGGCATACTATTGTCCACGGTCTGTCGCAGCAATCTGGCCTTCACCGCCAGGTCCACCAGCTTGCCGTTCTTGGAACGGCCGGTCTCCAGATGGATCCGGTCGCTCACCGCATACTGGAAGCCGAAGCGGATATTGGCCGGCAGATCCAGCCCGAAGAACTGCTTGTAGGACTGATCATCCATGCCGAACGCACCGAAGCGGTGCTGGATCATGAAGCCGAAGGAGCGCTTCCTAGGCACCACCTCGATGGACTGCGCATTGATCACCTGCGACCATGAGAAAGTGTTCGTTACCAACTCGGGCTTACCGGCCTCCTGGGCCCGGACCCCGACCGTGGCCGCACACAGGAGCGCCCCGAAAAATAAATGGACGAACAGCGGACTACTTTTCATCCTTGCCGTGTTTCAAGGTGCGCAGGTAATGCACCACGGCCCAGCGCTGCTCGCGCGAAAGCACCTGTTCATAGGAAGCCATCTCACCGCGTCCGTGGGTGATCTTCCAGTACAATGCGCCGTTGGATTGTGCTTGGATCCCCGGTGAACCCAGATCGGCCGGGTGGACGGTGAGCGAGCTCGCGCTCGGTCCATCGCCCTTGCCTTGCATGCCATGGCAGGTCCAGCACAGCGAAGTAAAAACCCGCGCTCCCTTGGTCACGGCCTTGGCATCTTTAGCCAAGGGATCCACCAAGGCGTCCGCTTCCGGGGGGGCCTTCCAAGGGTCTCCCATACTAGGGGAAAGCTGGAATGCGGTGATCAGCATGAAAACAAGGAGGATGAAGGGGATCGATCGGTGTGCCATGGTTATTGTTCGTTAATCGCATTTCCGGCGCCGCCCCCTTGGTGATCAAGCGTGGACAAGGCCGTTCGGGCACGTGCATTCCCGGGATCGAGCGCAAGCGCGTGCCGCAAGGTAGATCGTGCACCGCTCGTATCGCCGGTACGGGCCAGGATCACGCCAAGGGTGTATTGTGCATTGCTGTCGCCCGGGCGCAGTTGCACCAAGCGATCATATTGGAAAAGTGCTTCCTGCCATTGCCCCTGCCGAAGATGGAGCGCACCCAGATTGTTCCGGACCAGCGCCTCTTCGGCACCGTTGCGCAAGGCGCGTTCCAGCAGGTCGATGGCGGCATCATCATGGCCGGCCGCACTTTCCAGCGCGGACATAGCCAACTGCGGACGCGGATCGCCAGGGATCCCATGGAGCGACCTTTCGAACATCCCCCGAGCTTCCGCCATCTTACCGGCACCAGCCAGATCGATCCCCACTTGGAGCGCGGCGTTCCCCAGCAGTTCCTCGTCCCTGCCATGCGGCCGGGGCTTCCCCAGCTCAAGGGTCTTGCTCCAATGTTCCAGCGCCCGCTTCCGGTCCCCTGCTGCCATGGCCAGCTCCCCCAACCGGTAGCGCGCCTCCACATGTTCGGGGTCCTGCTCAACGATGCCTTCAAGCAGGACGATGGCCTTGGGCGCTTGGCCGGCAAGCAGGTACAGGTTCGCCAGCTCCTTGCGCCGATCGATGGGTGCTACCAGGCCGTAATGCAATGCCTTTTCGTAATAGGCGATGGATTCGTCGAGTTCGGCACGGTCGATCTTCCCGGCAGGAGCACCGGCCAACTCCTTGAAGGCGGACCTTCCCTGCCAGGTGAGGAATTGCACAAAACCGCTGTGGAACGTGAATGCCACCAAGGCCAGCACGACCACACCGTAGGCCACACCAGCCGTGTGCAAGCGGCCATCGCTGCGCAGCACCAGTCCACGGACCTTCATGGACTTCCGTTTCCACAGGCGGATACCCATCAGAGCGAGATAAGCAGTACACACCGACAGGCCCACGGCCATCAAGAAAGCCACAGCGTCATAGAGCCCCCGGAAAATGAACAGCGTGACTATGAAGGTCACCGCCAGCAGGATATCCTCTCCCAAGGAGAAGCTGTACCGCCCTGCATAGGTGCCCAAGGGATGACCCTTGCGGAACAGGGGCGGCTTGCGGAACCCGTAGGTAATGGCATCCTCGGGACAGGCCGCAATGCAGTCGAGGTCCTTCAGACAGCGCGGGTTCGTCACCATGCCGTGCTGAGCCAGCTCCTTATGCACGAGGATGTCCGAAGTGCAGGCCTTGGTACACAAGCCACATGAGGTGCAATCCTTGGCGACATTGAGGGCGATTCGCCCCGGGGCGAACTGGTCGGCGATGCTGAAGAGCGCACCGTACGGGCAGGCCTGGAAGCAGAAGCCACGGCTGCCCAAGAGGTACACTATGAGGAATCCGCAGATGAAAAAGGTTAGCACCGCGATGCCCGGTGGCGGAAGGTTGCGCCAGAGGTTGTCGGTGCTGAAGGAGGACCAACCGCCTGCTGCACTGGCCTCTACCACATGGAGCGACGCGGGGTCCAGCCCGTGGAACAAGGCCAATATCTGCGGCCAGATGAAGAGGTAGCCCATCACCACGAAAGGGATCCAGACCAAGGTGCGCGAACGGATCGAGGTCCGTGGTATGCGCAGCTTGTCCATCATCCAGCCGCAGGCGTCCTGCAACGCCAGAATGTGGCATCCCCACGAGCAGAAGAAGCGGCCGAAGAACAAGGTGGCCACCATCACCAACGCCATGAAGATGAAGCCCGCCGTTACGATGCCCTGGTGGATCGTGTACAACACCTCGTTGAACTCCAGCGGTGCCAAGGTGCGCCCGCGCAGCTTCCAGTGGATGAAATGGGCGATAAAAAGCAGATGTACGCCCACGAGGGTGGCCGTGCGCCACTTGCCGAACGAGCGGGTCCGCTTAGTCCCCATGGCCCATCATCCCGTTGCTATTGGACCACCAGCCTGCGCTGGAAGAGGCGCCCTTCGATCCGCAGGGAAAGCAGGTAGATGCCCTTGGGCAACACGCTCGTGTCCAACGGCCGCAGCACTTGGCCACTGGCCGCACGGAAGCGTTCGGAACGGACGTTCCGGCCCAGTGCATCGGTGAGGTCCAACAGCACCTCGGCGGGAGCCAGCAAATGCAGGGAGACCTCGGAGTAGCCGTTGCTCGGGTTCGGGTACACCTCGAAGCCGCGCAGCGACAGCGGCTCGTCAACCCCTGTGCAGATCTCCACGGCCACCTGTACCGTGGTGGGCGCACTGGCGCATTGCCCACCGCCCACCTCCACTTCCCAGTCGAAGAAATAGGGGTAGTACGACATCCCCACGCTCGATGTGGTGAGGGTGGCCACGTTGCCAATGGTGTAGGGATAGGAAACGCCGCTGGTACTGCGCCAGAGGTCCACCTGGCCGGCGACCGTAAGCGTATAGTCCGTTCCCGGAAGGATATCGAAATCCAGGTCCATTCGCGATTCACCGGTGGGTACCATGGCCGAACGGGTATGGCGCACCACACCGATCACGTCCACCACCTCGATGGTGCGCATGCCAGCGCTGCCCGCGAAGAGCCGTACGGACTTCAGGCGGAAGGACTGCTGCGCATCGAATTTCAAGGAGATCCTCCCGCATGGTAGTTGCCTCCGCCGCTGTTATCAAGCTTTCCGCCATGTAACAAGGCACCGGCCATCGTATTCGTGCTGCTTACCTGATAAGTAGTGGAAGCGTACAACGGTGGTGTTTCAAAGGTGTCCCCTGTTCCCAGCGGATTTCCCTGGGCATCGGCCCATATCGGATCCGAAGCGGTGGTGGTGAGCACGGCGGTCCCACCTTCACAGACAATGGCGTCATCCACCACGGGCGGCCCGGGCTGCGGGAGTTCCGTAACGGTGAACGGCGCGGAAGTGGCCGTACCGCAGTAGGTGGTCACCACCACCGAGTACGTGCCGGGGTCTGCCATGATGGAATTGGTCGTCGCCCCGTTGGACCACTGGTAGGAGACGCCTGCATTGGCCTGCAATTTCACCTGACCGCCTGGGCATACATAGGCCTGCTCATCGCAATGGATAGCGGCCATGGGCGTGCCGGATGAGGACTGCTGGGTCAGCGTGATGGGAACGGCTGTGAAGTTGTTCTCCTCATTGGCCTCCTCCACCACATTGAGCGGGTCCACCTCGTAGACGATCCAGTAATCGCCGTTGCAGGTGTTGGCGGGAATGTTGATCCACATGCCATCGAGGTACTCGCTATAGATATCGGTATAGCCCGAGGAGATCCCTTGGCGGGACATGCTGCAGCCGTAAGGCCCTCCGAGCCCGTAATTCGGGAAATCCGATGTCGTCAAGCTGTTCCCCGCGTTGTACACGGTGTTGTCATCCTTGCAATGGTTCGTCACCGATGAGCTGCCACAGCTATTATAGTCCATCAAGCAAAAGCCGAGCTTGTAGCCCTGCCCCAGGATCGGCCATTCCCGCGGGTCCGTCACCCCGGCTTCCGGTATCCGCAAGCTGTAGATGCCCCATTGGTCGTAGTGCGTATGCCCATGAGTGGGGTGATAGGTCATGCCTTGCGGCATCACGCGCTCCCGGGAGGTCATGGTCGGTCCGTTCTTGTGGAAGATGCGCTGGGTGGTGAGCTGCTTGGCCGTGCCACCGTTCGGGCAGGCGAACTGCTGCTGCGCGTTCGGATCGTACACCGTGAAGGTGTCCGTGCCGCAGGTAAAGCGACGATAGCCATTGAGGTCCACGCCGCGCACCTCCAATGGGCCCATGCCAATGTTCGGTGTGGAGCCGGTCACATAGATCCGACCAGCCTCCTCGTTGGGCCCGTTCAAGTAGTTCAACAGGGCATACCACGAGATCGTCACGTCCGGAAGCAGCTCACACTCCTGACTCCCGTCAGGGCAAGCGCAGGAGGTGGCATTGTTGGTGGTGCATTGGGCCGTGGCCGTACCGGTCCGGACCATCAACAGCAGTAGGAGCAAAAGGTACAAGTGTCGCATCGTGTGGGGGCGTTTGTGAGGGCAAGGTAGTGGGATCAACAGCCTTTTGTATGACCTATGTCATATTATTTTTTCAACTTGATCGTGGATATCGACGATGCCACACCTTCCTTCCCCCGTCTTCATTGACTTTTCAGATCAACCCATGCCTGATCCACATTCATCCTATGTGATATATATCACCATATATGATCGACCACTGCTTTTCTTTGTAGAACACACAACCTTAACCCCATGGTCATGCTCCACCGCCTGTTGCTCCCCTCTGCCCTGCTCGCCTTGGTCGTCACCGGTTGTAAAAAGGAGGAGGCTGCCCCTCCCAACACGGACACCACTGTTCCTACCGATACGGCCGTCCTGAGCGTGAGCCATGTGGTGGACGGCCTGCCGTTGACCTATGACACCTTGCTCTATACCAATGAGGCGGGCACGCTCTACAGTGTTACCCGGGTGGAATACTACCTGAGCGAGCTGGTCCTGATCGGTACGGGAGGAAGCGCGAACGACACCCTGCACGGCCCTTGGTACGTGAATGCCGCCGGGGTGACGGATTTCGACCTCGACAGCTTGCGCGCCGGCACGTACAGTGGGGCAACCATGTTGCTGGGCCTGCCCCCCGCGCTGAACATCACGGGCGCCTTGCCCAACACCATCGAGAACATCAATATGGCCTGGCCGGAACCGATGGGAGGCGGGTACCACTTTATCAAGTTCGAGGGCCGCTTCGTTTCCGAAGGAACAACACCGGGCTTCGCCATGCACATCGGCAAGAACGCCTTCCTGCCCCATTGCGAACTGCAGCAAGGTTTCACCATCACCGGTACCGGCGGAAAGCTTCTGCTCACCTTCAACCTCAACGAGGTCTTCCGCACGCCGAACACGTATGACCTCGCCGCTGGCAACTATTCCATGGGCAATATGGACCTGATGGGCCAGCTGCGGGACAACTGCGCGAATGCCTTCACCATCGCATACCAGCCATGAACAAATACCTTCTTGCGGGCCTCCTCCTCACCTCGGTGCTTCTGGCCTCCTCCTGCAAACGGGACTCGGTTGAACCAACAGCGGCAGTTTCCGGCCCATCCGGAACACCCGTGGACCTCGCAGGGCCGGGATACTTCCCGCAGATGACCGTGCCTGCCAACAACCCCACCACGCAGGAAGGCATCCAACTGGGGCGCAGGCTCTACTACGACTCCCTCCTCTCCACGAACGGCCCCAGGGCAGGCCGTTCGTGCAGTAGCTGCCATTCCCAGGAGCTGGGCTTCAGTGTGCCCACCGTCCCCGCCGGTTTTCTCAACGTGCTGCCCCATGTCAACTTAGGCTGGAGCACTAATTTTTTGTGGAAGGGCAACGTGCAGGGCACGCTGGAGGACATCATGCGCTTCGAGGTGGAGGAGTTCTTTGAAGTGGACGTGAGCGTCCTGCAGAATGACCCCAATTATCCGCAGTTGTTCCAAACCGCATTTGGCAGTTCCACGATCACGCAGGATGCGGTGAGCAAAGCATTGGCACAATGGTTCCGCAGCATGATCTCCTCCAACAGCAGGCTGGACCAGTATCTCCGGTACGAGATCGGGCTCACGCCCTCGGAGATGAACGGGATGATGGTCTACCTCACTGAGACAGGCGATTGCTTCCACTGCCACGGATTCCCGCTCCTCACGGACAATGCTTTCCACAACATCGGGCTGGACTCGGTCTTCACTGGCAATGATCAGGGCCGCTATATGATAACGGGCAGCTCCACGGACATGGGGTCCTTCAAGTCCTCCTCCCTGCGGAACATCGCACAGACCGGGCCCTACATGCACGACGGCCGGTTCGCCACGCTGGAGGAAGTGGTGGAGCATTACAACTCCGGCGTAAAACCTTCGGCCAGCCTTGACCCGATCATGACCAAGCCCGGCAAGGAGACCGGGCTGAACCTTTCGCCGCAGCAGAAAGCCGACCTGGTGGCCTTCCTGCACACCTTCACCGACCAGACCTTCCTGACCGACACGGCATTGGCCAGCCCCTTCTGAACGCACGGACCGCTAACTTGGCGGCCATGGGAAAGACACCTGCGCAACCCGTTCGCCTTGACAAACTGATCGCCGAACACTGCAGCCCGGAATGGCGGGAACTACTGCGGGAGGGCAACACCGTGCTCACATTCCGCAAGGGCGAGCACATCTTCAGCGATGGGCAAGTGGCCACGCACATGTTCATGATCTACAAGGGCCGGGTGAAGGTGGTAGTGCGCCAGGCCGAAGGGTCCGAACGCATCATCCGCGTGGCCGGCGACGGCGAAGTGCTGGGCCATCGGGCCATCGGCGACAAGCCCATTTACACCGCAGCGGTCACAGCCTTGAGCGAGACCCGGGTGAACTCCATTCCCATGCCCCTCTTCCTTAGCACGCTCCGGGCGAACAACCTGTTCTGCTACCACTTCCTTCTCTACTTCACTGAAGAAATGCGCAAGCTGGACCAGGACATGCGCGACCAGATGGAACTGGACGTGCCCCAGCGCGTGGCCAAGACGCTCCTGCGGAACATGGATACCTTCGGCTTCGATGAAACGGACAAGCGCAAATTCGCATTCACGCTCTCCCGAAAGGACATCGCGAGCATGGCCGGCACCACCTATGAATCGGTGATCCGGACCTTGGCCGAATTCCAACAACAAGGCATTATCGAACTCGTGGGCAAGGAGATCCGTGTGCTGAAGAAGCGGGAGCTGGAAAAGGCGATGCAATCGTCCTGATCGACGTACCGGTCAACGCCCGGCAGGCCATGTTCTTTCAGGTCAAGACCTGATCATTCCGCAGGGTTTGACACTTGGGTCCGGGCATGCCGGTGGGTGCGCTCAGTGGTTTATCCCCTTCTTGCCCGGGAAGTAATTGGTGGAGGAACGGATCGCCTTCCGGCTCCAGTTCCAGATCACCACTTGGTAACCGCGCCAGATGTAATCCACCGGCGCCACCAGGAAGTGCATGAAGCGGGTGAAGGGGATGATGGCAATGATGAAGAACGCGGAGAACATGTGCATCTTCACCGTCCATGGCAACGCGCTGACCGCAGCCACATCGGGGTTGAAAGCGAAGATGGAGCGCATGTAGGGCGTGATCGAGGAAGCGAACCAGGAGGAACCCCAGTTGTTGGCCACGGCGACGATCAATCCGCTCAGGATCTGGACGAGCAGGACCACGTACACCAGCATGTCCATGCGGTTGGTCACCATCATCACCTTGCGGCTTCCGAGGCGGCGACGGATCAAGAGCACCAATCCCATCAAGGTGGCAAGTCCGAAAGCGAAGGCGCTCATCTCCAGGATCAACAACCGCACGGGCTCACCGTTCCAAGCCAGGACACTTGCCGGGAAGAGAAAGGCGATCAGGTGGCCGAAGAAGAGCCACATCAGGCCCCAGTGAAAAGGTTGGCTTCCCCAAAAGAGCTTCTTACGCTCCAAAAATTCCGAAGAGAGCGAGGAGACTTGGAAGCCCCGGTTGATGTAACGGTAGACCGAACCGATCAAGAAGATGGCCAACGCAATGTACGGGAAGGCCACGAGCGTCATCATGTTGATGACCGCCCCGCCCGCGTCCCAGCCGAGCTTCAGCCCCCAGGAAACCAGGACCGCCACACCGAGCATGGCCAGGAACACCATGACATAGTTGGGTCTGTGGGTCCTTGGTGCGATGCCTTGTTCCTGGATCGTCCGCTTGGCCTTGAGGTATGCGCCGATCGCCAAATACAGTACCGCCGCCCCGATCACGAGCAACAAAGGGAGGGCCCAATCGCCGAGTATTGTGGTAAGCATCACCATGGTCAGGTCGTTTTTAAGGTCTTAGGATGTGGGGTACTGCAGGTGCCGCATGTGGCGACACCGTGAATGAATGCTTGTGAGGCCGGGAGTTCGTCCACGTGGTTTTCGATCTCGATATGTTCACTTTGCAGGAGGGTGAGCAAGGCGTTCAGCGCGTTGCCGTACACGTTCCCGTCCTCGCACCCTTGGAGCACGATGGCGTTGTGCTTGCGCAGGAGCATCTTCTCCCGCAGCGCCATGCGCGCCGTCTCGAACTCCTTGATCATGAGGCGGAGCGCGGGCATGACGATGCGCACGCACAGTTCATCGCGTATGGCATGGTCCTTCATCAACGGCAACAAGGTCAGGACGTTGACCAGATTGTCCGGCAACTCACCTCCGCAGTCGTTCTGTGCTTCCGCCTGCTCGCGCTTCATGTTCACGAGGAACTCACCGCGCTTGTAGTCCTCCCCGAAGATCACATAACCGAGATCGGGGTAGCAGATGGCCTGCACATGGAAGGTCCGGGTGTAGATCTCCTCCTGGTCGTACAACGAGGTACTGTCCACCCAGGCCGCAAAGCGTTCCAGATCGGGCGCTGCCTCCGGGCAGGTGGCCTTCAACATTCCACGGCATGCCTGCACGGCCCCGGGCAATTCAGGGCTTGGATACCGGAACAATCCGGCCATCAGGGCATATCGTTCAGCATTCATCTTACAGGCCGCGTGCGGGCTTCATTTTGAATCCGAACCCGGTCTCGCCTTTCACGTCGGCGGTGGCTTCGATCATCTCAATGCTCTCCTCGCGGTGTGCGGGCGGGATCACGAAACGTTCATTGAAGGTGGCCAGCGAGGTCAGCCGGAAAATGGCGTCCGCTTGGGCCGGATCGGTATGGCCTATCTGCATGGCCTCATCGACCTCCTCCTTGGACAGGTCGCCCACAGTGGCATCACGGCGGTGGATCTTCACCGCGAGCAATTTGCGCAGGACGTTCCGCACCTTCTCCTCATCACCTGCGGTGAAGAGGCTGGCGAGGTACTTCATCGGTAAGCGGGAGGTTTCCACTCCGCCCCACAGAGACTTGGTGGTGGAGTCATAGACGCCATCGCTGTCCACGCTCGCCATGGCCGGCAGCATTGGCGGCACATAGAAGAGGTTCGGCAACGTGCGGTACTCCGGGTGCAAGGGCAGGGCAATGCCCCATTCCTTCACGAACTTGTACACCGGTGATTGCTGTGCGGCGCGGATCGTGGAGTCGGCGATACCATTGGCCTTGGCGGCGGCGATCACCTGCGGGTCGTTCGGGTCCAGATAGATGGCCATCTGGCGGTCCACCAGCTCGTTCTCCGGGCAGGAGGCCACGGCCTCGATCATGTCGGCATCGTAGAGCATCACGCCGAGGTAGCGGATGCGGCCCACGCAGGAGTGCATGCAGGCAGGCGCCTGGCCCGACTCAAGCCGTGGGTAGCACAGGATGCACTTTTCGGATTTGCCGGTGTTCCAGTTGTAGTAGCTCTTCTTGTACGGGCACGCGGTGACGCACATGCGCCATGCCCGGCAACGCTCCTGATTGAGCAGGACGATGCCGTCCTCACCACGCTTGTACAGGGCACCTGACGGGCAGGAACCCACGCAGGCCGGGTTGAGGCAATGGTTGCAGATACGCGGCAGGTAGAACATCATCATCCGCTCCAACTGGAACAGGCTCTCCTGCTCCACCGGTGAGAGCTCCTTGAAGTTCACATCCTTGCGGGCGTAATCCTGCGAGCCGCCAAGGTCATCGTCCCAGTTGGGCCCGGCCTTCACGTCGATATGCTCGCCGGTCACCAAGGACACGGGGCGCGCCGTGGGCTGGTCATCCCCCTCCGGTGCGGTGAACAGGTCGGAGTACTTGTAGGTCCATGGCTCGTAGTAGTCCTCCAGCACGGGCATGTTCGGGTTATGGAAGATGTTCTTCAACCCCTTCCACTTGCCCGCCCCGCGCAGTGAGACGGAGTTGCCGTCCTTCACCCAGCCGCCTTTGTAGACGTCCTGATCCTCCCATTTGGTGGGGTATCCGGTACCGGGTTTGGTCTCCACGTTGTTCCACCACATGTATTCCGCACCCCGGCGATCGGTCCAGATGTTCTTGCAGGCGATCGAACAGGTGTGGCACCCGATACACTTATCGAGGTGGAACACCATTGTGATCTGTGATCTGACGTTCATGGTCTTGGCTTTATCGTGGTTCAGAATTCGACCTTGTCCATTTTGCGCACCAGCACGTGGGTGTCGCGGTTGGCACCCACCGGTCCCCAATAGTTGAAGTGGTAGGAGAACTGGCCGTAGCCCCCCATCAGCAGGTTGGGCTTCAGGTGTACGCGTGTGAAACTGTTGTGTCCACCGGCCCTACGCCCACCGCGCACTTGCGATTTCGGTACGGAATAGGTGCGCTCCGGTGAGTGGTACACGATGCATACCCCACGTGGGATCCGCGAGCTGACGCAGGACCTCGTGCAGTATACCCCGTGGTCATTGTACACCTCCACCCAATCGTTGTCCTTGATGCCTAATTCCTCCGCATCCTTCTCGTTGATCCAGCACGGCTCCATGCCGCGGGAGAGGGTGAGCATCCGCAACGTATCACCGTAGGTGGAGTGGATGTGCCACTTGCCGTGCGGTGTGAGGCAGTTGAGCATCCTGGCCTTGCCGTCGTTCACCGTCTTGCGCAGGTCGCCATAGACTTGTGGCGTCGGTGAAGGCTTGTAGGTGGTGAAGTGCTCGCCGAACATGATGTAGCCATCATGGTCGAGGTAGGTGTGCTGCCGCCCGGTCATCGTGCGCCAAGGCATCAGGCGGTCCACGTTGTAGGTGTACGCGGCATAGGCACGGCCATCGTTCATGAGGCCGGACCACAGCGGCGAGGTGTTGTACCGCCGGGGCTGGGCCTGCAGATCCTTGTAATCGATCCGCACGTCCTTGCTGCCCTCGCCGAGGTCGGCCAGCACCATGCCGGACTTCACCTCCATGTTCTTGTACGCGCGGTCGTTCAGCATCCCGTTGGTGAGCGTGGAGAGCTTCAACACGGCGTTCACGGCCTCCACATCCTCCCTCAGCGATGGCAGGTCCTTTCCATCGATCCGCTGCACGTGCCGCTTGTCCTCGATCATTTCCGCATACACGTCGTCGGCCATGTACGAGTTGCCGTGGGCGCCCAGGGTCTTGGTGTTCATGTTCCCACCGAGCGAGATGTACTTGTCGTAGATCTTGGTATAGTCCCGTTCCACGGTAACGATCTTGTGCATCGTCTTGCCGGGGATGGGTTCGCATTCGCCCTTGCTCCAGTCCTGTATGCTGGTCTGCGTGATCTCGTCGGCGCTGTCGTGTTGCAGCGGCACGTTCACGATGTCCGTCACGGGCGTGGGCAGGTGATGCTTAGCCAATTCACTGACCTTCTGCGCGATGATCTGGAAGATCTGCCAGTCGGTCTTGGCCTCCCACACCGGTGGCACCGCCTCGGAAAGCGGGTGGATGAAGGAGTGCATGTCCGTGCTGTTGATGTCCGCCTTCTCATACCAAGAGGCGGTGGACAGCACGATGTCCGAGTAGAGCGCGGAGGTGTCCATCCGGAAGTTGATGTCCACCACGAGGTCCATCTTGCCCGAGGGCGACTTGTCGCGGTACACGATGTCATTGACCATGGGGCCCGCCACCTCATCGGCGATGTCGTTGTGGTGCGTGCCGAGGTAGTGGTTCAGCATGTACTCATGGCCCTTGGCGCTTGACATCAGGGCGTTCCCGCGCCAGATGAACCAGACCCGTGGGAAGTTCACGGGATCGTCGGGGTCGGCCACAGAATGCAGCAGGTCGCCGGACTTCAGGCGGGACACCACATGGTCCGCGATCTCCGCGGAGGTGTTCGCTCCGGCGGCCTTGGCCTCCTTGGCGATCTCCAGGTTGCTCTTGTTGTATTGCGGATAGTAGGGCATCCATCCGTTCCGGACGGATTTCACGATCCAGTCCGCCGAGTGCATCCGCGCGAGCGGGTTGGCATCATCGGGGATACTGTTGTAATCCGCTTGGCAACCGTCGTAGCGCCATTGGCTGGAATTGATGTAGTGCCAGATGGGACCTTGCTGGAGCCGGTTGGCGCCGACCCAGTCCTTGGCCGCCATGATCGTGCCCCACGAATCGACCGGTGCGAGCTTCTCCTGGCCCACGTAGTGGTTCATGCCACCACCGTTCTTGCCGTTGCACCCGGTGAGCATCTGCGCCATGATGGACGCGCGGTACATCAGGTTGCCATGGAACCAGTGGTTGATGGCAGCGCCCACGATCACCATGCACTTGCCCTCGGTGGCTTCGGCGGTGGAGGCCCATTCGCGGGCGAACTTGATCACCGTCTTCTTGCCGATGCCGGTAAAGATCTCCTGCCAAGCCGGTGTGTAGGCCTGCTCCTTGTCGTCGTAATCCTTCGGGTATTCGCCGGAAAGACCACGGCCCACGCCGTATTGGCCCATCGTGAGGTCATAGATCGTGGTGACCGGGATGCGACGGCCGTCCGCACCGGTGAGGTATTTCACCGGGATGCCACGGAGGACCTTCTTCTTCAACCCGTACTCCACGAACTCCACCTGGAGCACTTCCTCGGCATTCTCCAAGAAGGTCAATTCGGGATCGTACGGCTTGTTGTCCGGACCGTTCTCGTACTTCAAGTTCCAGTTGCCCGGCTCCTTGTCCCAACGGTAGCCCATGGTGCCCTTGGGGGTGACCGGTTGACCGGTGCTGGAATCGAGGCAGAGGAATTTCCAATCGCCGTTGCTGATGTCCTTGAATTTCTCCAAGCGGTTCGCACGCACCATCTTCATGGGCTTGAAGTGCTCGCCGTTGGGCTCGAGTTCCACCAGGAAAGGACAGTCCGTGTAGCGCTTCACATACTCATGGAAGTAGGGCGTCCGCTTGTCCGAGTGCCATTCCTTCAGGATCACGTGGGTGACGGCCATCCAGAACGCTCCGTCACTGCCGGCGTGGCAGGGGATCCACTGGTCGGCGTGCTTGGCCACCATGCTGAAGTCCGGCGACATCACCACGGTCTTCGTGCCGTTGTGCCGAGCTTCGGAGAAGAAGTGGATGTCCGGTGTGCGGGTCATGCCGAGGTTGGCGCCCATGCTCACGCAGAACTTCGAGTTGAACCAATCGGCGCTCTCGCAGACATCGGTCTGTTCGCCCCACACTTCGGGGAATGCGCACGGCAGGTCACAGTACCAATCGTAGAAGCTGAGGTTCACACCGCCCATGAGCTGCAGGAAGCGTGCGCCGGAAGCATAGCTCATCATGGACATGGCCGGGATGGGCGAGAAGCCGATGATCCGGTCCGGTCCGTATTTCTGTACGGTGTGGATGTTGGCCGCGGCGATCAGCTCGAGCACCTCGTCCCAATGCGCCCTGCGGAAGCCGCCTTTACCACGGGCACGCTGATAGCGCGTGCGTTTCTCCGGGTCGTTCTGGATGTTGGCCCAAGCCTGCACCGGGTCGTTCCCGGTCAGTGCCTTCTCCTTGCGGAAGAGGTCCATCAACGCACCGCGCATCAGCGGGTACTTTACGCGGATCGGGCTGTAGAGGTACCACGAATACGAGATGCCCCGTTGGCAACCGCGCGGCTCGTAGGGCGGAAGCCCCTCCTCGAGCAGCGGGTAATCCAGGGCCTGCATCTCCCATACCACGATGCCGTCCTTCACGTGGATGTTCCAAGAACAACCACCGGTGCAGTTCACGCCGTGGGTGCTGCGCACCACCTTGTCATACTGCCAGCGGTTGCGGTAGAACTCCTCCCACTGTCGGGACTTGGGCGAAATGATGTCTTCTATCCAGCTCATGGTGTTCCGTTTTTCTTCAGTTGGATCGCAGTTGCCGATCGTAGATGTCCTCCTTCACAGTCTTCTTGATCCGTCCGCGCCAGTGAAAGCCGATGAAGGCCAGCAGCGCGATCAAGCCGCCGCCCCCATAGATCACGAAAGGTCTGTAGGGTGACCGTGCCGCCTGATCGGCGCTCACCGCGTTGGCATGCTCGAGGAAGGCCGTGAGCGAATGGATCTCCTGCTCGGTGAGCGGCGTGTTGGCATAGGCGGTGGCCATCGCCGGGAAAGGCGGCGCCCCCATGATCCCCGCAACGCCCGCTTGGCCCATGCGACCGTACACGCCGGTGAGGTCCTTCGCGAAGCTCCCTCCCAACATCACTTGGTCGTTGGTCACGTTGTGGCAGGAGATGCACGAGGCACCCTTGTTCGTAAAGCGGGAGCGGCCCGTGAACAGGGCCTGACCCGTTTCGCGGTCCGCGTCCGTGAACGGAACGATGGGTGCTGCCGCGGCCGTATCCACGGAGGCCGTGGCACCCTTTGCACCGAAGCTGTTGATGTAGTCCAGCACTTGGTCCACTTCCCCTGCACTGAGGGGCTGGTCCGGCATCATGATCTCATTGTATTCCTTGAAAATGGCCACCGCGTCCGCATCGCCCGCCTTGACCATGGTCTGCGAGGACTTGACGAAGGAGTGGATCCATTCCTTGGACCGCTTTTCCGTGACACCTGTAAGGTCAGGCCCCACCAAGCGGCGGCCCATCACGTGGCACGCACCGCAATTCTGTTTGAAGAGCTTTTCGCCATCCTGGGCCGAGGCCGGTTGATGGACCAATAGCAAGGGGAAGAACAGGATCGGAAGAAGCTTGATCGGTTGTCGCATCGGTGGTGATCGTTGGTGATCGTAAGCGTGAAGCAGGTTCAATTCCGCTGGGCCAATGTTCACGCACAGCGCGGAACAGAATATGACCCATGTCATTTTTGCATCGGACAACCACCCGAGCTGCGGACGGACCCGATGGCGCTCCGATGCATTCGAAGCCCCTCCGCGCACCTTTTGGGGGAACGTGCAGATATGCTTACATCCGTTGTCCCACGAGGCTTTCAGCTCATGTACACGTGCCGCACCAGGGCGGTATCACCTGACCAAGCTCAGTGAGCGCATCCGCCTCCGGAGCATAGATTGCGCCCGTTATCCCCCTACGACTATGACGCCCCCCCGCTCCACCTCCCTCCCCACCTCCCCTTCCCCCTTTGCCGTGATGGGCAGCATTTGGGTCATCTGTGATGGCCACGCTTTCCTTGGCCGCGGCCGGGTAGCGCTGCTGGAGGAGATCGCCTCCACCGGCTCGATCAGCCAAGCAGCCAAGCACATGGGCATGTCCTACAAGAAGGCATGGCGGTTGGTGGATGCGATGAACGCAATGGCCGTGGCCCCCCTTGTGGTCCGCACCAGCGGTGGCCCGGACGGCGGGGGCACGAAGCTGACCGATCAATGCCTCCGGCTCATCGCCGCGTTCCGGTCCATCGAGGCTGCGCATAAAGCCTTCCTGGAAGCTGTAATGCTCCCGGCCGACTTATAGCCATGCAGCGTGTACGCACAGTGCCCCGCCCGCGGTGCAAGCAGCCCGTCCGTATTACTTTTCGCGAATTATCGGCGTCATGGACATGTTCAATCAACCGCACCGGTACACGGATCCACGTCCCCTCGGCGGACAGGGTCAACACCAACAGCCCGCAGCCCCGGCCTGCAACGGCACTATCCGGTAATACAGGTATCCCATACAGACGATGTTCAACTACAACAGCAACCATAAGATCATCACCGGGATCATCATCGTGCTGTGGGCGGCCTTCCACTTCACCGCCCGGGACAAGGACCCCACGCGCTACGAGAACGGGCAGGTCAGGTACAGCGGCAATGTGGTGAACGACCTCAATAACGGCCGATGGACCTGGTACTACGAGAACGGCAAGCGACGCATGGAAGGTCAGTTCGACCGCGGCAAACGCCAAGGCATCTGGACCACCTGGGCAAGTGACGGCACCATGCTCACCGAAGGCATGTACGTGAACGACCGGCTCAACGGCGACTATAGCCAGTGGGACGCGCAGGGCAAACTGACCTCACACATCCGTTATGTGGATGATATGCCCGTGGGACAGGACACGACCGCCGTAGCGCGACCGCAGTAGCGCCGCTTCCCCCTACACCCCGGTGTACTCCACCTTCTTCCCGATCGAGGTAAGGCCGAGCATGGCGTCCTTCGAGGAGAACACGGTCTGCAGGTGCGCAAGTTCGGAGCTGGGCCCCTTGGCTTCGTCGATCAAGCGGTCGGCGATGCGCAGTGCGATGGGCGCTTTGCTGGACAGGATCTTAAAGATGCGCTCGGATTCTTTGGGGTCGATGCCGTTCGGCCCTTGGTCCATGGCCAGCAGTTCATCGATCCCATGATTCCCGAAGAATTCTGCGAGCGATCTCCAGTAGGTCGTCAGCTCAGGGTCACAGCGATGCGGCAGAGCCTCACGGCCGTCCAACAGATCGGCGATACGATCGCGGTCGATCACTTGGTCCACCAAGCCGATCTCTTCCGCCTGCGCGGCATCCAGCATGCGGCCGGTATGGATGAGGTATTTGGCCATGCCCTTCCCTACCCGCGCCACGCTGCGCTGGGTGCCGCCCAGGCCGGGGTAGATCCCGATCCCCGTTTCCGGGAAGGCGAGCTTCGCACTTGGTAGCGCGAGGATCAGATCGGCGCACAGGGCGAGTTCCAAACCGCCACCCAGGGTGAGGCCATTGAGGACGGCCACGACCTGCTTCGCCGAGGCGTCGATCCGCGCGAACACTTCCTGTCCGTAGGCCGTGAATCGATCGATCCCTTCCAGGTCGCCCTTCTTCATGTGATCGACGAAGAACTTGATGTCGGCGCCGGCCATGAAGGCCTTGCCGGAACCGGTGATGAAGATGGTATCGATCGCCGGGTCTTCATCCGCGGCCTTGAACTTCGCGTCCAACTGGCGCACCACCAGTTCGTTCAGCGCATTGCTGTCCTCCGGGCGGTCCAGTTCGATCACCGCGATGTTCTTCTTCTTCCGCAAGTTCACGAACTCCATGCTCCAATGCGCAGGGCCGATGGACTTGGGAGCCGGAGTGCCATACCTCGCGGCCATGGCGGCCACCAGCCTTCGCACCTCGGCCTCGCCGTAGCGCTCCATCAGGTCGATCGGACCCTTGCGCCAACGCAGGCCGATGCGCGCTCCGCGGTTGATCTCCACCGCGCCGCAGACCTGCTCATCGAGCAGTTGGGAACAGACCAGGAACACGGTGCCGAGCATGCGTTCCGAGATCGTGCGGGCCTTCGCCTCGTCCGTATCGGCCTCCCCTTCCAGCGTCCAAGGCTGCTTGGCCTCGGCCTGCCGCTTCAGGCTATCGCTCACGGCATATAGGGGGCCGAAGACTTCCAGCGTGCGTTGTGCGTGATACGAAATGGGAACACCGGTGGCGTTCATCAAGGCGAACGGCCCCATGCCGATCCCGAAGGTGCGCATGCACACGGCGTCGATGGTGGGGATGTCGGCCACGCCTTCCTCCAGCAGGCGCGCGGCCTCGTTGAGCCAGGGAACGAAGTAGCGGTTCACCACGAAGCCATTCGCATCCTTACAGGTGATGGCGTCCTTTCCCGAGCGGTCGCAGAAGGCACGCACCACATCGAACACTTCGGACGATGTGTGCGCTCCGGGGATGATCTCCACCAAGCGGTTCTTCGCCGCATGGTAGAAGTAGTGCAGGCCGATGAAGCGTTCGGGATGCGACGCGAACGTGGCCAGTTCGGTGATCGAGAACGAAGAGGTGTTGGTGGCCAGGATGGTGGTCGGCGGAACAATGGCGTCCAGCGTGCGGAACAATTGTGCCTTCGCATCACGGTCCTCGAAGATCGCCTCCACCACGAGGTCGCAGCTTTTCATGTCCTTCAGGTCTGCGGTGCCGGTGATGCGTGCCAAGGCATCGTTCATGAGCGCTTCGCTGAACACCTTGCGCTCCACGCCTTGGGCCAGCATCGCGCGGATATGCCCCAGACCTTTCTCCACGGAAGGTTGATCGCGGTCGGCCAGCAGGACGGTGAATCCTTCCTGCGCGAATTTCTGCGCGATGGCCGCACCCATGGTGCCTGCACCGACCACGCCGACGGTCTTGATCGTTTTCATAGCTGGTCTTCGTTCAGCGATTGGTCCACTTCGCCGCGCGCTTTTCGATAAAGGCGGTGATGCCCTCGTTGGCGTCGGCGGTGTTCATCAGTTGGTTCACATAGAGCTGTTCCAGCGCAGGCAGGAAATTGCCGAGCACATGGTTGAATTTCACACGGGCGGCCTTCACCCCGAAGCGCAAAGAGGATGCGCTCTTGGGCAGGATCTGCGCAACGATGAAAGCTTCCACGTGCGCTTCGAGCGCGGCACGGTCCGCAACGACCGCGTTCACCAGACCGATCGCATGCGCCTCCTGCGCGTCGATGGTGCGCCCTGTGAGCAAGAGGTCCGTGGCACGCGACAGGCCGATCTTCTCCGGAAGGATCACCGATGCAGGAGGTGGGAACACGCCGAGCACGATCTCCGGTTGCCCGAAGCGCGCGCTTTGGTCCGCGAAAAGGAAGTCGCACATGATGGCTACTTCCATTCCGCCTCCGAGGCATTGGCCGCTGATGCGCGCGAGCGTCGGTATGGACAGATCGCGAATGGTGAAGAACAGCGCGTGGAACGAACGCAGCATGGCGGGCGCCATGTCCTTCTGGTGCTCTTCCACGCTGGCCCCGAAGGAGAAGTGCTTGCCGCTGCCCTCGAAGGTGATGAGCTTGATGTCCGGCTTGTCCTTCAATCCGTCCAGGATCTGCTGCAAGCTCTCCATCATCACGTGGTCGAGCACGTTCCCCTTTCCGTCATCGAGCACGATCCGCGCTACCGCGCCGTCGTGCTCCATCATCAGCCTTGTCTTCTCCAGTTGTTGCGTCGCCATCGTCGGTGTCCTCGGCTGAGCCGTTGCTTTTTTAGTTCGTTGTGATCATTGCTTCTTCGCACCAACTCGCGTGTCCCCAACGCGCGCACCCGCTCGGCTTTTTGCCGAGTGGGCGGTATCCTAGGGCCTCCGGCCCGTCCAAGCCCGAACGCATCATGCCTTGAGGCGGGCCGGAGGCCCTATGAAGGAACGCACTCGGCAAAAAGCCGAGCGCGTGCATGCGGGATGATCCGTCATCATTGCTTCGCCGCTTGGTACTGGGGCGAGATCGCCTTGTCCAGTTCATCATTCCACGGATGCCCCTCCGCGAGCATGCGGCGCAGCTTGATGAAATCGACCTCGCGGTTCTCCTTGGGCCCGTCGTTGAAGGCGCGGAAGCCGGAGCGGGCCTCGGTCATCATGTTCAACGCGAGCCATTCGCGGCTGCTCTCCTTGTTGCGGTCCCAGCGGTCCAGCTTCACTTTGCGCACCTCGCTGATGGTCTTGTTCATGCAATTCGGGAAGGTGTGGAGCAGCTTGGCGATGAGCCCGTTCACAGCCGCGTCCAGCATCGAGAGGTCCACTTCGCCCTTGGCCATGACCGCCTTGGCCTTGGCCAGTTCATCGCCGGTCTTCATGGTGCCGAAGACGATGCGGCCATGATCGTCCGTCACGCGGTCCAGGTGCACCAAGGGGTTCGCAATGAACTTCCCGTCCACCTTCAAGGCCGGTGCGATCTCGCTGATCACGCCGTTCCAATAGGCTTGGTGAGCGGTCCACGGTTCGCAGAGGGTGAGCGATACCATCGCCCGCTCGATCCCGGTGAACAATGGCAGGAAGTCCGTGGCGCCGCCGATGGGCGCGCTGCCATGCTTGGGCCCGGCCTGACCAAAACGCGCCAGGTCGCTGGCCACGCTGAAATCGCAGGCCATGCCGATCTCCTGTCCGCCGCCGATGCGCATGCCGTTCACACGGCACACCACGGGTTTCTCGCACATCAGGATCGCCGACACCATGTCGTTGAACAAGCGCATGTACTGCGAATACTCCTGCGGATTGCCAGCGTAGTATTCGGCGTATTCCTTGGTGTTGCCACCGGTGCAGAAGGCCTTGTCACCCACGGCGGTGAATACCACGGCCACCACGCTGCGGTCGTTGGACGCTGTGCGGAAGGCGAGGATCACCTCCTTCACCGCAGCGGTGGTGTACGAGTTGTACTGCTTCGGATTGTTGAGCATGACCCAAGCGTTGAACAGGCCCTTCACAGGGCTGCCATCGCGGTCCAGGCAGGGGCGTTTCTCGAAGATGATCTCGGTGAACGTGTGTTCAACGATGTTGTGGCTGTGCAGTGCTTCCATGGCGTGCGGAGGGGTCCGGTTTCAATTGTTGTGATCGGGCACGAGAACGATGCGCTTCGTGTATTTGTGGGCGAGCGAGCTGCGGAAGACCTCATTGATCCGCGACAGAGGGATGGCTTCCACGAAGTCGTGGATGTCGAGCTTGCCGCTGGCGATCAGGTCCACCACTTCGGGATAGAGCTCCGGCTTGCAGCCCCAAGTGCCGATCAGCTTGGCATCAAAGGCCATGAGGTTGCTCAGGCGCACTTCGAGCTTGTCCATCGTGAAGCCCACCACGCTGAGGGTGGATGTGTAGGTGATCAGGCTGAAGGCCAGCTCCTGCCCCGCCGTGGTGCCGGAGTACTCGAAGATCTTCCAGCCGAGTGCCGGTGCCCCTATTTCCGAGGCCAGCACACGGACCCGTGCCTTGATCTCCTTGCCGCTCATCCCCTTGGTGTTGAGGGTGGCCTGCACGCCGTGCGCCTTGGCCCGCTCCAGCTTCCCGTCGTCGATGTCCAACGCCAGCACCTTGGCCCCCATGATCCCAGCGATCAAGGCGCCGTACATGCCCACGCCGCCTACACCGATCACGATGGCCAGGTCGCCCTTCTCGAGTTCGCTCTTGCGCACCACTTGGTAGGGCGTGGAGATCGCATCGGCGATCACCGCGAGCGTTTCCAACGGATAGCGTTGCAGCAGATCTTCCGGCAGCGGGCAGATGTAGCGGTGGGGCACCACCACGTGCGATGCGAAGCCGCCGTGCAGGTCGTTGCCGGGCATCAACTGTTTCCGGCAGATGTTGCTACGGCCGTTCCTGCACAGGTCGCACTCGCCACAGGGCAGCACGGCGGGCACGATCACGTGGCGGCCCTTGAGGTGCGCGGGGCCTTCCACCACCGTGCCGCTGATCTCATGGCCGAGCGTCAGGGGCAATTCCTTTTTCGTGCGCACACCATCGTTCCAGAAGCCGAGGTCCGTGTGGCACACGCCGCAGCCGGCGACTTTCACCAAAGCTTCATCGGCAGTGATCGCGGGCAGTTCACTTTCCACCCGCGCGAAGTCCGCCTTCAGCGCGGTCATCTGCCATTGTTCCATTGTTGCCATGTGATCAGTGCTCCGTGTTCTCAAAAAGGATGGCGTTGCCCTGCCCTCCGCCGATGCATGCGGAAGCGATGCCGTAGCGCACCTTGCGCGCCTTCATCTCGCGGGCCAAGGTGAGTGACAAGCGCAGGCCGGTGGCGGCCAGTGGATGGCCGAACGCGATGGCACCGCCGTTCACATTGCAGATGGAACGGTCCAATCCAAGCTCGCGCTCGCAACCGATGAACTGTGCGGCGAACGCTTCGTTGATCTCGAACAGGCCGATGTCGGCGAGCTTCAGGCCGGTGAGTTCCAGGAGCAGCCGGATGGCGGGCACGGGGCCCAAGCCCATCGTCCGTGGGTCCACGCCGCTGGTGGTCGATGCCACGATGCGGGCGAGCGGTTGCAGTTTGCGCGCTTGCACTTGGTCCGCGCCCGCCACCACGGCGGCCGCTGCACCATCGACGATGCCGCTCGAGTTGGCCGCTGTCTGCACGCCGTCCTTGTCGAAGGTGGGCGACAGCTTGGCCATGTTCTCCAAGCTGGTCGGCCGGATGTGCTCGTCGGTGATGAAACCCTTCACGCCTTTGGGCAGGCCGACCTTGCGCGGCCGTAGCCCTTCGGCCTCGAACACCGTTGCATCGATCGGCACCACTTCCTCTTTGAACCAACCGCGTTCCGTGGCGGCCACTGCGCGGTCCACACTGAGCTTTCCGAAGAGGTCCGTTTCCGCTCGCGTGATGCTGTACAGGCGTGCCACGTTCTCGGCGGTGTTGCCCATGGGCACGGCGGCGCTGTCGTTGAGGGCCTCCCAAAGCACATCCTTGAATTCCACGCGGCCCAAGGGATAGCCCATGCGGTTGCCATAGGATACCGTTGGCGCCAAGGACATGTTCTCCGTGCCGCCGCACAGCACCACGCCGGCCTTGCCCAAGGTGATCTGGTCCGCGGCGGCGGTGATGGTCTCGAAGCCGGAGCCGCAGATCCGCTGCACCATCACGGCGGGCACGCCTTGGGGAACGCCAGCGTACAGCCCGATGTGGCGCGGCAGGAAGTAGGCATCGTAGGAGCTCTGCCCGATGTTCGCCATGATCACTTGGTCCACCTCGTCCGGACGGATGCCCGACTTTTCCATAGCCGCGCGACTGGCGAAAATGGCCAGGTCCGTTGGCGATATCCGGGCGAGCGTGCCGCCCAGTTTGCCGAATGCCGTGCGTGCTCCATGGACCAGGAACATCCCGTCGTACTGGATGCCGAATCCCTTCTTTTTATCGTGTATGGCTTTCATGCCCTTTCCTTCTGCGCGTTGGTATCGGCCTCCTGCAGTTGTGCATGCTTGCGCGCGTAAAGGGCGGCGCCGAGCGAGACGATGAACTGGGGATGGTCCGGGATGACCACCTCCTGCCCGAAACGTTCGGAGAGGATGGTCTTGAAATAGGGGTGATAGGCGATGACACCGCCGACCAGATAGATCGGGAGGTCGGGCTCCATGCGGATCTTGTAGATGCGGTTGGCCACGCTGAGGTAGATGCCCTTGGCGATGTCCTCCACGGGCATCTCCGCGAAGATCCAGCCCATGATCTCGGTCTTCGCGAAGACGGTGCAGAAGCTGTTGAGCTCCTTCATCGCCTCGGACCGGCCGGCCAGTTCGCTCATGTTGCGCAGGTCGATCTCGGCGCGCTCCGCCACTTCGGTGATGAAGGCGCCGGTGCCCGCCGCGCACTTGTTGTTCATGTAGAAGTCCTCCACCTTGCCGCCGTCGCCCGCGCGGATCAGCTTGATGTCCTCCGCACCGATGTCCACGATGTTCTTGCGCCCCGGGTACAGGGAGTCGATCGCGAACGCCGCGCAGCTCACCTCGGTCTTCGTGCTCTGGGCGTTCGGGAAATGCTCGCGGCCGTAGCCCGATGCGCAGAGTCCTTCCACCGTATAGCGGCTCTCGATGTCCTTGAGCGTGTTCTGCACGGCGTTCTTGTCGCGGTTCAGCGTGCGCAGCAGTTCGCGGTACACCACTTCACCGGCCTCATCGATCACGCTGATCTTGGTGTAGTAGGAACCGATGTCAACCCCCACGTAATGCGCGCCGACATTGGTCTCCTTGATCGCACCGGTGCCTTCTATGGCGAACATGCCCGCGAGGGTCAAGGGTTCCGGCGCATCCAGTGCGCCCCCCTTCTTCGTGTGCGACTGCACCATGTTGGTGAAGAGCAGGTTGAGCGGCGTGCGCACGTAATGCTTCCGGCCGTACTTCACGAACTGGCCGTTGAAGTGCTCGATCTCGGTCTGGTTGTTCTTCATCATGTCCACCGCCAACGAGGGGAAGTGGTTGCCGGCCTTGCGCAGGTAGCGCATGCACAGCTTGACGAAGTTGTCGCCGAAGCGGATGTCCTCCGCCTTGGCCACTTGCACGCTCTCCGCGATCACCTGCTCGATGATCTCCGCCATGCCCGGCTGCTCCATGGCCTCGCGGATGGTGAGGCGTGAGATGCCGCAGAGCGCGCTGAGCGAGGAATTCAGGATCGTCTTCTCCCACACCTTGTCCACCAAGGAGAACGAGTCGACCACCACCGTGTCCAAGTGGACGCTGGTGAGCGTTCCGGCGAAGCGTTCCGCGAAGGCGCCCTGGGAATCATCCACGGACGCGATGAAGTTGGGCGCGTTGAAGAAAGTGACGTTGACCGCGTTGGGCCGGGCCAGGTTGCCGGCGAAGTTGAGCACCATGCGGAAGGTGTGCGGCTCCCCGAACTCGTCGATCACGGGTTCCTCCACATCAATGCCGTTCTGCGCGCAGATGATGTGGGGCTTGTCCCCTCCCGCCGCGATCAGCTCGGCGATCACCGCTTGGGTGTGGTAGACCTTGATGGCCAAAATGATGACGTCCGGCCGCTGCATAGCAAGCTCGCTCACCGTGCTGAAAGCCTCGTCCGGCACGGCCTGCTTGGCCATCTTCCCCTCTAAGTGAAGGCCCTCCTTCCGGATCAGTTCCACGCGCTCCTTGTTGCGGTCGCACACAGTGACATGGCAGCCCGCCTCCTTCAGGTGGACGGCCAAGATCTGCCCCACCGGTCCCATGCCGATCACGCCTACCCGCAAGGTCCCGTTCTGCTCTTTCATGGTGATCAGGTCAGTTGTTCGATGAAGGCCTCGATCTTGGTGTGGCTCTGGCCTTCGCTGTAGAAACGCAGGTCGCACAGGTCGCCTTCCAGCACCAGCGTCTCCACGCCGGCCTCTTTCTTGAGGCGTTGCGGCATGCCGAAGCGCGCGTTGGAATTGTTGTGGCAGGTCTTCGCATCGTGGAAGATGACGCCGTGGATCCCGAAGTCCTTCACCATGCGGCCGAGGATGGCCGTCTTAGCCTTCTCGCTGCGGTTGATGAAGATCTCCGTGTAGGCCAGCGCGCTGGAGGTGAAGGGATTCGCGCTCATCGAAGGCGTCGAAGACCCAGCTGTTGCAATAGGTGGAAGCCACCACCGCCGCTTGGTTCTTGGCGAAGAGGTCGCTGAGGGAGCGGAGCTTTCCCCAGATCGGCATGCCGTCCCAATAGATGCGGCAGGCCTCGCGGGGGATGGCGCCTTCGCCCTTCGCCACCATGCCCTGCAGTTCCTTCAGCAACAGCGCGTAGTAGTCCTTCGCCTCCTGCGTGCCGCGCAGTACCACGATGGGCCCCATGTGGATCGTGGCATCGAAGAAGAGCATCGGCGCCGGGCTGTTGACCGCGGTGGCCAAAGCTTCCTTCCACAGGTCCGTGGCCTCGCGGCTGAGCCGGAGCGTCTCGCGGAAGCGGTCGATGTCGAAGCGGTTGCCGCTGATCTTCTCGCACACCGGCACAAGGTCCTTGAACTGCGCGACGACGTCCGCCACATGGGCCGATGTCACCTCGTCCAAGTGCCGCGGCGGCGTGATACCGAACACGGGCACGTCGTATTCCTTCGCGAAGAAGCTGAACCAGTCCTGCACCTCGCGGCACTGGTTGGTGTTGTACACGATCAGGTCGGGGCGTGGCACCTCCTTCAATCCGTAATGCTTCTTCAAGGGCGTTTCGCCGCTGAGGTGCGCACCGATGTCGCTGGTGAGGTAGGAGCAGATGTCGCCGGCGTATCCTTCTTTCACCGCAGCGGGGATGTAGTCGCCTGCCGTACGCGTGGCGCCGAGGAGGGCGCCGTGGTTCTCCGGAAAATACACCTCGAAGCCGAAGGACCGCAGCAATTCCGCAGGGCCCACGCTGGTACACCAGGCCACCGGCTTCTTGATGCCCTGGAAGTATGCGCCCATCAGGCGCTTCAACTCGGTGGTAGCCTCTATCGTGCGCATGTCAATCGATCTTTCTTCCCGCGGTGGTCATCTCGTCGAGCTTGATGATGAAGACCTCCTCCTCCAGCGCGTTCTCGGCGCCGTAGAGGTTTTCCAAGTGTGAGCGGTACGCTTCCAGCACTTTGCGCGGTGCCACCTTCATGCTCGGCGTAAGGGTGTTGTTGGCCAAGGACAGTTCCCCGTCGATGATCATGGCGGCCTTGATCTTGGCGAACTTCTGGCCGATGCCGCAGTTGGCGTCATGCAGGCAACCGCGCAGGCAGTTGCTCAGTTCGTCCAAGCTGCGCGGGCAGAAGCAGCCTTCCATCGGACTGATCGCATAATCGGGATGATCCAGTTGCTTCTTGTTCGGAAAAAGCAGGGCGATGGGATACTCCTGCCCGCTGCCCACCACCATGGCGAAGGAGATGTAATGGCACTTGAACTCGATCAGCTTCTCGAGGTCCGAGGGGATGACCTTCTCGCCGTTGCTGAGCTTGAAGATGCGGTCCTTGCGTGTGATGAGCTTAAGGCCATCGGGCGTCGCCTCACCGATGTCGCCCGTGTGGAAGAAGCCGTCGTCCGTGAAAAGCCCGGCGTTGGCCTCGTCGTTCTTGTAGTAGCCGGACATCACGTTGGGGCCTTTCACCTGCACCTCGCCGTCCTCGGCGAAGCGGAGGGTGACGCCGGGGATCGGGTTGCCGACCACGCCGGTGGTCCGTTTCCGCACCGGGTCCGTCAGGGTGCAGCACGGCGAGGTCTCCGTGAGGCCCCATCCCTCGATCACCGGGACGCCGCGGCGCTCGAACTCCTCGGAGAGCTTTTGCGGAAGGGCCGCAGCCGCCGTGAAGATGAACTTCAGCCCCGCGTGGAAGAAGATGCGATCGACCTCCGGGTCCTGCCTTGTGAGGTCCACCAAGCTCTGGTACACTTTGGGCACGCTGAAGAAGACCGTGGGCCGCACCAGCTTCCAGTTCTCCATGATCTCCTTCGCGTCCTTGCCGTAGCTGGATTCCAGGTAGAGGGTGGCACCGGAGCGCAACGCGGTGAAGAGCTCGAAGATGCCGCCGAAGCTGTGGTGCCACGGCAGGTAGCTGAGGAAGCGGTCGCCCGGGCCAAGGTCCCAGAGCATCGCCAAGGCCGCCTGTTGGGAAAGGATGTTGCGATGGCTCAGTTGTACGCACTTCGGTGTGCCCATCGTGCCGGAGGTGTACATGTTCAGGCACAGCGCGTCCGGGTCGGCGTTGGGTTCGAGAACGTCGGCACCATTGGCCGGAGGCGTCAGCAGTTCGCTGAAAGGCACAAGGTTCTTCCGCTCCGGGCGCTTGACGCGATCGAAACAGAACACATGCTCCATGGGCAGTTCCGGATCGAGCCGGTCCAGTTGCAGTTCGCCGGCCACGGCGAGGAAGCGCGCATCACTGTGCTGGATCAGCAGCTCCGCGGTCTCCTGGTGGAAGAAGGCGAAAATGGGCACGGCGATCCCGCCCGAGGCCATCACCGCCAATTGGAGCCGCAGCATCTCGGATCGGTTCGGCGAGAAGATCACCAGCTTCTCCCCCGGCTTGAACCCGTAGCGCGTGCGCAGCTGGTGGGCGATCGAGCGCACGTCGGCGAAGAGCGCTTTCCACGTGATGCCTTCATACACACCGTTGCGCTTTTCACAGTACACCTGCCGGTCACCAAAAAGATGCGCGTTCATCTCCAACAACGTGGCCACGTTGGGGATCAATGCACCGGGAGGTAGTTCGGGTCCGCTGAGTTGCATCGCTTATCGGTTTGGTTCCGTGACTTGTACTTCGGCGGTGTTCCTTGGGCCGCGTTAGAGAGGTCGTTACCCGACCATGGTGGTTTGGTTCATCCGGCTTCCATCGCGCGCTGTGCCTCCTTCTCGCGGAGCTTCTCGTCGCGGAAGCCGCCCCAGAGGCAGGCACCGATGGCCCCGGCGTAGATCGCATCGGGATGGGTGCGTACCTCGAAGCCCTTGCTGCTTTCGGCCAAGGCCTCGTTGATGGCTTGGATCATGCCTTTGTTGAGCGCCATGCCGCCGGTGAGCACGATGGGCGAAACGGCCTTCAGCGAGCTCATCAATTTGATGATGCGTGCGGCGATGCTGACGTGGATGCCTTTGATGATGTCCGGCGTGGAGATGCCGCGCGAGACCATGTTGATCACGTCGGTCTCTGCCAGTACCGCGCAAATGCCGGAGCTGACCTCGGGCTGGGTGCTCGTCAAGGAAACGTCGCCCACTTCCTCGATGCTCAGGCCCAAGTAACGTGAGATGTTCTCTAAGAACTGGCCCGAGCCCGAAGCGCATTGCCCCGTCATCTTGTAGTCCTCCACGCGGGCCTCGGTGGAGATCCGCACGGCACGGACGTAAAGCGCGCCGAGGTCCACCACGGTGCGGGCCTCCGGGAAGAAGAAGTTCCCGCCGCGCGCATGGGTGGTCATGCCGTAGAAGTGGCCGCGCTTGCGCTTCACCATGTCCCCCTCGCCCGTGCTGGCCAAGTAGGCGATGTCCTCATACTTCAGTTTGTTGCGCTCCAGCATGGACTGCACCATTTCATCCCCCAGTGCCGACGGGTCGCGCTTGCGGATCTTCTCGGTGCGCTTGTCTATTATTTCGGGTTCCCCGTCGTAGCCCATGAGCACCAACTTGATGAAGTTGCTGCCCACGTCGATCCCCATGGTGTATGTGCTGTGCTCCATTGTTCCGTTCTAAGCTTTTCGCGGTTGTAATTCCATTGTCCGTTCCGTGCAATTCACGTTGCGCTCCTTCAGGTAGTCCATCACGCCATCGAAACAGGCGTCCTCCGCCCCGACCGTCTCCGGCGGGCTGATCCCATTCCGCGTGAACGTGCCTTGCAACACCAGTTCAGCGACCGCCGTGCAGGTGTACCCCGTACAGCGCGCCATCGAACTGGTTCCGCTTTCGCGGTCGAAATGATCGAGCAGGTCGTAGGTGATGGTCCCATTCCCGTTCTTCAGCGTCACGCGCATCACGGTGAGGTCCTCGTCCTGCGGTTTCATCTTCCACAGGGGGAAGAGCAGGGCGCTTGTCAAATGCAAGGGGACCACCTGCGCCCCGTCCACATCGATGGGCCCCGGGGAAAAGAGGCCGGTGGCGCGGAACACCTTCATCAATTCAGCATGCCCCGGATAGCGCAGCGTGCGCTCCACCATGTCCGGCACTTCGGGCATCGTGCTCAGCAGGGTACGCAGGCCATCGGTGTTGAAGGCTTCCAAGCTGCCCACACCGTCCATCTCGATCGCTTCGGTCCCGCTCAACGCTTCGTATACCGCGTTCTTCCCGTCCTCCCGCATGTGTACCGGACGGGTGTACTCCTCGATGACATCAGCAGGCGAGAAGACGGCCTTGTAGCCGAAGGGCCATTCGGGTTTGCGCGGCAGTCCGCCCACTAGGCACGCATAGCTGGTGAGCGGGCTTTTCCGGTGATGATGGCCGGCGATGATGTTGCACAGGCCGGGTGCCACCCCGCAGTCCACCACGGCGGTGACGTTCTTCTCCCGCGCCAGTGCGTCCAAGGCCAACGGGTCCTCCGGGAAGAATGAAATGTCCACCACATCGCGTCCGGCTTCGATCACCGTGCGCAGGGTGGCAAAGCCCAAGGCACCGGGCACCGCGCCGATCACCAGGTCGAAGGGAAGCACGGCTTCCGCCAAGGCGCGTTGATCCGTGATGTCCAGAACGAGCGTGTCGACGGGATGATGGCGAGCGAGTTCTGCGAGCGCTTCGGAGCTTCGGTCGGCAGTGGTCACTGCATGCCTGCTGCACAGATCGGCTGCGATCGCCTTTCCGATCAGGCCGGCACCCAGGACCAATACCTTCTTCTGGCTCATCTTGTGTCAGGCGACTTTCGCGCTTGTCCTTTTTTGGTCGGGCAATTCCGCCTTCACGTTGCGCCGGGCGAACATGGCACCGCCGAGCGCGCCCATGAAGATGGAATCGGTGTGGATGTTGATCTTGATCCCCTCGCCGTAGTTCTCGCGCACCAGCTGGCCGAGGTACTTGATCACGGCCTGGTTGCGGGCCACGCCGCCGGTGAAGGTGAACTCGTTGAACACGCCGCCCGAGCGGGCGATCAATGACATGGCGCGCATGATGATCGCCTTGTGCAGGCCGCCGAGGATGTCCTCGCGCTTTTCGCCGAGGTTGGTCAGCTCGCGCAGTTCGGCCCCCGCGAACACCGTGCAGGTGCTGCAGATGGTCACCTCCTTCTCGGCCTTCAGGGCCAACGGCCCCAGCTCGTTCAGCGAGATGCTCATCTCATCGGCGATGTAGCCGAGGTAGCGCCCGCAGCCCGCGGCGCAACGATCGTTCATCTGGAAGCTGGTCACCAGCCCGTACTGGTCCACCTGTATGGCCTTGGTGTCCTGCCCGCCGATATCCAGCACGGTGCGCGTGTCCGGGAATACGGCATGGGCACCGAAGGCATGGCAGAGGATCTCCGAGCGGATGCAGTCCTCGGGGAAGGGCAGCAACGCGCGGCCATAGCCGGTGCCGGTCATGTTGGCGATGTGGAACTCCAAGCCGGCCACCTCGTCGATGCGGTCGCGCAGGGAATCGGCCACGGTGTCGAACTGCCCTTTCAGCACGTACATCTCGTGATCGAAAGCGGGGCCGTCCTTGATGGGCGTCACTTGCGGTTCGTCGGGCAGGCTGGCGTACTTGTCCTTCAGCAGTTCCATGGCCTCATGCACCAAGGTCTTGAAGTCGAACTTCACCACCTCGTTCTCTGCCGGGGTGATGCTCTTGTCCCAAAGTGTCATCAGCGGCTCAAAGAGATCGGCCCCGAGCTGGTTCACCTGCTCGTTGTACTTCTCCGAGACGATGTCGCGGAAGAACTGGTTCTTCGAGCCCAGGTCGTTGTACAGGTAGTCGTGCTTGATCTTCGGCTTGAAGGCCCGGCGGATGGCGCGCAGGTGCCCGAGGAACTCCTCCTGCTTCTCCTTCTCGGGGAAGTATTCGGTGCAGGTCTTCACCAGTTCCTCGCCCAGCTTGTCCAAGCGCACCTTGAACTGCTCGTAGCGGAACACGTTCTCCAGGTCGTTGATGTATTTCCGGTAAGCAGGTTTGGCGGCGAGCTCGGCCTCGAGGTTCTTTTTCAGCACGGAGAAGCGGGCGTCGTACACCGCCTCGTCACGTGCGATGTCGGCCGCCACCGAATAGTTCGCGCGGGTGTTGGTGATGCCCCTGCCGATGATCTCATCCTTCTCGTTGATGATGATCGACTTGGAGGTGGTGGACCCGAGGTCTACGCCGAGATAGTACTTGCTCATGGCCGGTGCTTTATCGTTGCTCGTGGGTTTCAGGCTTCTTCAGTGGTGGGCTGCTGGGCCAGGATGGTCTTGCGCTGCGCCAGCATCTGGAAGTAGGACTCCAAACGGTTCTTGATGTTGGCATAGCTGAAGTAGCGCGGGTCCACCAGGTCGCTTTCGATGAAGCCCACCGGGATGCCGCAGCGCTTCTCGATCTCGCGCATCATCAGCAGCTGGCCCGCGGAGAACGAGTTGCAGCTCTTGATGGAGTTGATCAGGAATCCGTCCGCCTTGTATTCCTTGATGTATTTCTCCAGCAGGTCCACGCGCTGGGGCAGGCTCAGGTTGGTGTAGCAGCCCATGCAGTAACGGCCCAGGCTCTCGATGGGGTTCTTGGGGTCATGGCGGAAACCTTGGTCGTACACGCCGCCGACCTTCGTATAGGTGGAGGCCACGATCACCGCGCCCATATCGTAGAAGATCTTCCAGAACTCCCGGAAGTTCGTCCAGTTCGGCGGCCCTTCCACCACCAAGCGGAAGCGCTCCTCCTTCATCTCCCCTTCCGGCGTGATCGGCAGCAAGCCCTTCGCCTTGCGGGCCATGATCTCGTCGTGCAGCTCCTGGTAGTATTCCAAGGCGCGCTCGCTGCCGCGGAAGGCGGTGAACAACGGGCCCATGTAATAGACGCCGGCGAAATAGGAGTCGATCGGCGAGGGCACGTTCTTGGCCGACTCGAGCACCTTCACCCAGAGGTCCTCCGCCTTGGAGGAATCCTCCAGCATCTTCGACAGGCGCTCCCGGTCCAGCTTCTTGCCGGCGACTTTTTCCATCTTGGGGATCACCTCCTCCTCCAGCTGCTTCACCATGTAGGCCACCTGGTCGTCGGTGATGCGCCCGTCCTCTTGGTAGGGCGTGTGCAGCATGGCGATCTCCACGCCCGGGTACAGGCGCTCGAGGTTCTCGAACCATTTCATGAAGGTGAAGCAGCCGGTGTAGCTCAGCAGCAGCAGGTCGGGCTCCGGCAGCTTCTCCCCGGTGGGCCCGATGTTGCCGTTGAGCATCATGCCGATGTCGCACTTCACGTAGGTGCAGACGTCCTCGCTGAAACCCGCCTTCTCCGCGTCCTTGATGTAGCCGGCGGACTTCTTCCGCATGCCGGACTGCAGGGCGTTGATCTCCGGGTATACCGGGAGCATGTCCATCGCCAGGATCAGTTCCGTGAGGTTCCCCGGCACGAAGGTGTAGACCACCTTGCGGCCTTTTTCCTTGGCGGTGCTCAGTTCCGTGAAGAGCTCCGCGAGCATCTCCTTCTGGATGAGCATGCTCTTTTCCTTTACAGCTTCGATCGCCTGTGCCATTGGGTGCTGGTGTTAGGGGGTTGTGCTTGTGCGTTGGTGGGTCAGACCCAGAGCTTGATGGAATCGGAGAACGTGCCGGCCTGTTCCTTGATCACCTTGAACTGGCCGGTGTTCTCGTGGAACTGGAAGTTGATGTGGGCCACGCCGGCCGCGTCGCAGGCCTTTTGCAGCTCGGGGCGGTCCAGCAGGGCGGGGTCGCAGAAACTGGCCGCGCAGAAGATCACGCCGTCCGCCTCGCGTTGGCGCACGAGCTTCACGAGGCGCGCGCCCTTGGGGTTGCCCACGTCGTACACGGCGGAAGAGGCCGGGCTCTTCGTGAGGAACGCGGTGACGATGGCGCCCAAGGGGTCCGCCGTGTTCTCGTCCACGTCGCCCTGCGTCCAGCGCGAGCCGAGCATCAGGTCGTCGTCCACGATGTAGCAACCGGCCATCTCGATGGACTTCAGCATGCCGATGGGCGGTTGCTCGCAGAAGGAACCGGTGATCACCACGCGGATGTTGTCCATGGGCTCGCCATGGTCCTGCTTGATCAGCGTCAGCACCTCTTCGAGGATGACGTTGTGGTCCTCCACCGGCATCGCCAGCCCGGCGCGCAGGATGTAATAGGTGTCCACGGCGGAAAGGCGCCAGGGGTATTGCTGCCGGATGTCGTAGATCTCCTCGATCATCCGCCGGTTGTGGTTGTACAGCGCGATCGCATGGTCGAGCCGCTCGGGGGTGACCTTCACGCCGTTCAGCTTGAACATGTCCTCCTGGACCGTCTGGATCAGCTCACGGAAGAAGGTGCCTCCGATATGTTCCGTGAAGTTCTGCGGATAGTCGAAGTAGCGGGTGAACTTCCCCTTCTGCGCCAGCTTGAACATGCCGGAGAGGTTGCGGACGCAGTCGCAGATCGCGGGGAAGAGGAAGCCGTCGAAGCCCACGAGGTTGCTGTCCAGCGCCATCTCGATGACCCCGCGCGGCAGGTGGCAGATGTACGATTGGTAGTAGGCATCGCCCTTGATGATCTGCTTGCGGTCGCCCGCGCCCATGATGCCCACCGGCAGCGCGTTGGCCGCGTGCAGCACCTCCCGCGGGATGTAGATCGGCAGGTAGCCCACCAGCAAACGGTCCGGCGCTGCGGCCCGCCACTGCTTTGCACGTTTGAATTCCAGGTCGAAGGCGACCTCTTCACATTCCGTCAGGATCGCTCCAAGGCGCGCGGGTTTCGTCAATTGTTCGGCCATTCGCAGTGGTGTTGGCGTCCCATCAAAGGATGGGTAATGCGGGCTCAAGATAGATCGACCTTCATTCTATAATATGATTTATATCATATTTATTACCAACACATGCCCCGACATTGCCGATCCTGAAAGTACAGGTCCGGCCCGATCGGCAACATGCGCATCCGGCAGGAACGCCTTCCGAAAAAAACCCGCCACACCGAGCAAGTGCCATGATCCTGCCGACATCACAGGCCTTGAAGCGACCGCCCAAGCACGATCTGGGCTGCGTGGTGCTGTCCGCCGGACGCTCCGGCCGGATGGGGACGCACAAGGCCCTCCTCCCCTACCCGGACGGCGGTACTTATATGTCCCATATCATTGATTCGTACCGGGCCGCCGGGATCGGCACCATGGCCTTGGTCGTGGCGCCTACCATCCCGACGGCCTCCTTTACGGACATCCCCGGCGTACACATCGTACGCAACCCCTACCACAGCCTCGGACGTTCCCATTCCCTTCGCATGGGGCTGGCGGCGCTCTCCCCTGTCCGCTATTGTTTCGTCCAGAACATCGACAACCCCTTCGTGGAGCCGACCTTGATCGATGCCCTCTTCGCGGCGCGCGATCAAGCGCCTTACATCACGCCGCAGCACAACGGACGAAGCGGCCACCCGGTGCTCATCGATCGCTCGGTGATCGAGTGCGTGTTGGCAGGGTCCGGCAGGGACACCCCGCTCAACCTGTTGTTCTCAGGCTTCGATCGCCACCGCGTGCCGACCGATGACCCCCGCGTGCTCGTGAACATCAATACGCCGGAGGACCATGCCCGGCATTGTATACACAGCCATGATCATGCATGCTGATGGACCTGTACGAGCGAGCCATCCAACTGCGGGACGGGAAGGAGGCCGCGGCCCTGTGCATCATCGTCTCCACCCGGGGATCCACGCCCCGGCGCGTGGGCGCCAAGATGCTGGTGCTGGCATCCGGGAAGATCCACGGCACCATCGGCGGTGGCGAGTTGGAGCGCTCGGTGATCCAGCAGGCCGTGGAGGTGATCCGCAACGGCCGTCCGGAGTTGTGCCGCCACGACCTGGTGCAGCACCACGGCATGTGCTGCGGGGGCAGCGTGGACATCTACATCGAGCCGGTGATGAAGAAGAACAAACTCTACGTATTCGGCGCGGGCCACACGGGCACGGCCTTGGCCATGCTCGCCCAGCGCACGGGCTTCGAGGTCTTCGTGGTGGACGAGCGGAAGGACCAGTTCCAGGACCTCGCCGACACGCCGATCAACAAAATGCCGGTGGCCCACGACCAAGTGCTGCCCAGCCTCCCCTTCGATGAACGCACCTACATCGCCATCATGACCTACAGCCATCCGATGGACCGCGACATCCTCGCCTTCTGCCTGAAGAAGCCCTTCGCCTACTTGGGCATGATCGGCAGCCAGCGCAAGGTGGAGATGACGCGGAAGATGTTCCAGGAAGGCGGCATCGCCACGGCGGAAGAGTTGGCCCGGGTGGACATGCCCATGGGGATCGACATCGGCGCGGAAGGGCCCGAGGAGATCGCCGTGAGCATCCTCGCCAAGCTGATCCACGTGAAGAACAAGATCACCGCATCATGAGCAACGGACCCACCGCCATCGTCACCGGTGCCGCCAAGGGCATCGGCCTTGCCATCACCGAGCAGCTCGTAGCGGAGGGCTACTACGTGGTCGCCGTAGACATCGATCAGGTTGCAGGCGAGGCATTGTTGAGCGAATTCGGCAAGGACATGGTCACCTTTATAGCGGTGGACATTCGGAAGGAAGAGGCCGTACGGGAACTGTTCGAGCAGGTAACGGAGATCCATGGAGAGATAGATGCCTTGGTGAACAACGCGGGGATCATCCGCGACAAGCCGATCTGGAAAATGCCGCTGGAAGACTTCCAAGCGGTGCTGGACGTGAACCTGCAAGGCACTTGGCTGATGTGCCGCGAGGCCGCCATCCGCATGCGGCAGCGCAAGGCCGGGGCCATCGTGAACATCTCCTCCCGCGCCTGGCTCGGCAATCCGGGCCAGAGCAACTATGCCGCATCCAAGGCCGGCGTGGTGGCGCTCACCCGCGTGCTCGCGCTGGAACTGGGCCCCTCCAACGTGCGCGTGAACGCCGTGGCACCGGGCCTGATCGACACGCCGCTCACCCAAAACCTCGATCCCCAAGTGCTCGAGCGCTTGATCGCAGCGCAGCCCACACGCACCATGGGAGATCCGGTCGATGTAGCGCACACCGTCGCCTTCCTGCTTTCCGACAAGGCCCGCTTCATCACCGGCCAGACCATCTACGTGGACGGCGGCAAAAGCATCGGCGCCGGACTATGACCAAGAACATGCACGCCACCACGATGACCCTCCGCTCACCCCAGCTCACCGCAAACCGCTGACCCATGGAACAGGCCCGGTTCACGATCAATGGCAGGGAACACCACGTATTGGTGGGCCCGCACGACATGCTTTCGGAAGTGATCCGCACGAAGGTCGGGCTCACGGGCACCAAGATCGGCTGCTCGCAGGGCAGCTGTGGCGCCTGCACTGTGCTGGTGGACGGCGAACCGGTGCTCAGTTGCATCACGCCCGCCATGCGTTCCGTGGGTGCCGCCATCACCACCGTGGAAGGTCTTTCCACCAACGGGGAACTGCACCGCCTGCAACAGAAATTCGTGGAGAAGGGAGCCGTCCAATGCGGCTTCTGCACGCCGGGCATGGTGCTCACCGCGATGGACCATGTGGGCCGTAAGCCGGACACCGATGTGGAGGGCATCAAGGAGGCGCTCTCCGGGAACGTCTGCCGCTGCACCGGTTACAAGAAGATCATCGAGGCCGTGGCCGAATATGCCAAGGAGCAACAGGGCGAAGTCGCTCCACCCGTAGCGGCACCCGTGGGCATGGTGGGCACGGGCCGCCCTTACATCGAGGCCGCGCGCAAGGCACAGGGCATCGCCGACTACGCCGACGACCTCTCCCCGAAGAACGCGCTGCACGTGAAGTTCCTCCGCAGCCCGCATCCCCATGCGCACATCCTCGGCATCGATACCGCCGAGGCGATGCGCCTGCCCGGCGTGCATTACGTGGCCACCGGCACCGAGCTGCCCATCCCCTTCGGCGTGCTGCCCATCTCGCAGGATGAGACCGCCATGGCGCTGGGAAAGACCCGCTACATCGGCGAGATCGTCGCGGCCGTGGCGGCGGATTCGGAGGCCATCGCCACCGCCGCCTGCGCCCTGATCAATGTATCATACAAGCCCATCAAGGCCTTCCTCACCATGGACGACAGCCTGGCGGACGTGGGGACGGAGGAGAAGATCCACGCGTACACGCGCCATGGCAACAACGTGCATAAGAAGGCGGAACTCCGCTTCGGCGACCAGGCCCAAGGCTTGAAGGAAGCCGACGTGGTGAGCGCGATGACCTTCAGCATGGAAGGCGTGAACCACGGCTTCACCGAGCCGCACGCCGCCAACGCGTTCTGGGACGAGAACGGCTTGACGATCACCACCGCCACGCAGGTGACGCACTACTTGCACCGCGCTTTGGCGAAGGTGCTGGAAGTGCCGCTGCACCGGGTGCGCGTGATCAAGCCGCAAGTTGGCGGCGGCTTCGGCGGCAAGAGCGATCCCTTCCCGCATGAGATCATCATCGCACACATCGCGCGGCGCACCGGGCGCCCGGTACGGGTGCGCCTGGCCCGCGAGGAGGTCTTCCTCACCAACCACGGAAGGCACCCCTCGCGCATGACCATCCAGCTGGGCGCAAGCAACAACGGCATGCTGAAGGCGCTCGATGCCGATGTCGTGATCGACGGCGGCGCGTACGGCAGCTTCGGCGTGGTGACCACCTACTACAACGGTGTGCTCCTACAGGCCCCGTACAAGCTGGATAACTTCGGCTTCACCACCCACCGGGTGTACACCAACAAGCCGCAGTGCGGCGCCATGCGCGGCCACGGCGCGGTGAACACGCGCTTCGCCGTGGAATCGCTGATCGACGACATCGCGCACCGCATCGGCATGGACCCCGTGGAGCTGCGCATGAAGAACTTCTTAGAGTCGAACACCCTCACCGTCGGCGAATACCGCATCACTTCCAACGGCAGCCGCGAATCCATCCAGAGCGTGGCGCAGCGGTCCGGCTGGAGCGAACGCCATGGTAAGCTGCCCTACGGCCATGGGCTGGGCGTGGGCTGCAGCTTCTTCATCAGCGGGAGCGCGCTGCCCATCATCCGCAACGAGCTGCCGCAGAGCACCGTTCACCTCAAGCTGGATTTCGACGGCCGCGTGCTGATCACCTCCGGCGCCAACGACATCGGGCAGGGCAGCGATACCATGCTCGCCATCGTGGTGGCCGAAGTGCTCGGCCTCGACCTGAAGCACCTCTTCGTCCTCGGCGCCGATACGCTCCTCACGCCGGTGGACCTCGGCAGTTATTCCAGCCGGGTGACCTTCATGGCCGGCAACGCCGCCAAGGACGCGGCGGAGCAGTTGCGCAACGCGATCGCCGAGGCCGTGTCGCGCCGCCACGGCATCGCAGCGGAGGAACTGAATTTCGAACACGCGCGCATCCGCAGCAACGACCGTTCCGTGGACCTTTCGTGGATCGAAGCGGTGGACCTGATCACCGCCGGAAGGGGCGCGGTGAACTACAGCGGCAAGTACATCAGCCCGAAGCTCGGCGGCGATTTCAAAGGAGCAGGCGCGGGCCTCAGCCCCTCGTATTCCTTCGGTGCCTGTGCCGCGGAAGTGACGGTGGACCCGCGCACGGGCCGCGTGAAGATCCTCGACGTATGGGGTGCGCACGACTGCGGCAAGGCCCTCAACCCGCTCGCCGTGGAAGGCCAGCTCGAAGGCTCTTGGCACATGGGCATCGGGCAGGCCATGAGCGAGGAGATGCGCTACCACGAAGGCCTGTTGATCAACAACAATTTCCTCGATTACAAGATGCCCACCTCGCTGGACACGCCGAACCTGCACACCGCCATCATCGAGACGAACGACCCGGAAGGCCCGTTCGGCGCGAAGGAATGCGGCGAGGGCGCCCTGCATCCCGTGATCCCCGCCATCGCCAACGCCATCTATGACGCGGTGGGCGTGCGCGTCACGCAGTTGCCCATCCGCCCCGAGCACGTGCTGCAACTGATGAAGGAGAAGAAAAAGGAACAGGAGGCAGCACCCTTATCCGAGCAACCATGATCACCGCCGAACGCCGCTACCTCAAACCACGCACCGCTGCGGAGGCCGTGGCCATGGCCTGCGAACATGCGGAGGATTTCCGCTTCTTGGCCGGCGGCACCGACGTGCTGGTGAACGCCTTCCAAGGCAACGACGGCACCACCTGCCTGATCGACCTCACCGGCATCGCCGCGCTGAAGGACGTGACAACGAAAGGCGACCTCCTGCGCATCGGCCCCATGGTGCGCCTCTCCGCATTGGCCGACGATGCGGTCGATCCGCGAAAGCTTCCCCGCCCTGATCGAGGCCGCGCATGCCGTCGCCTCGCCCATCATCCGCCGCAGCGCCACCCTCGGCGGCAACCTCCTCTGCGAGAACCGCTGCTCCTTCTACAACCAGAGCGAATGGTGGCGCAACGCCGTGGGCTATTGCCTGAAGTGCGACGGCGACATCTGCATCGCCACCGGCGGGCGCAAAGCCTGCTTCTCCAAGCTCGCCAGCGACACCGCACCCGTGCTGATCGCCATGGAAGCCCAACTGGAAGTGGTCACCGCCAAAGGGATCCGGACCGTCCCGTTGGAAAGCATCTACACCGGCGACGGCGTGGAATCGCGCAACCTGCCGCCCACCGCACTGATCCAGGCCATCCTGCTGCCGCTCGGCCGCGGCTTCCGCGTCGCCTTCCACAAGCTCCGACCCCGCGAGGCCGTGGACTTCTCCTCCCTCACCACCGCATTGGCCATCGATGCCGCCGGGAAAGTGCGGATCGTACTGGGCGCCGTGGACCCCAAGCCCATCATCGTCGATGGGCAACGTACCGACGACCAAGCCGCCCTCATCACCAAAGCCGTGAAGAAAGCCCGCATCATCGACAACGACCCCTACCCCCGCCTCTACCGCAAGGAAATGATCACCGTCTTCCTGGAACGCAGCTTCGAGGAACTTGAAAAGAATTGAACGCAATCAAAAACATAACCGACCATGCACAACACCATCCGATCCCTGTACGACGAGCACGAGATGATCGTCGAAGCCACCGAGGTGGCCAAGGAAGCCGCTGCCCTCATCGGTAAGGACGATGCCCGCTACGCCAGCACCGTGCAGCACCTGATGGACTTCTTCCGCACCTACGCCGACGGATACCACCACCACAAGGAGGAGGAGGTCCTCTTCCCCCTGATGCTGGAGAGCAACGAGATGCTCGGCGACGGCGTGCTGAAGGAGATGCTCGAGAACCACGCCGATTTCCGCGACATGCTCGATGCCATCACAAAAGACCTCGACGCCGGCCGCCTGCCCGAGGTGCGCGACGGACTGGCCCAATACAGCGAAGCCCTGCTGGACCACATCGCCGTGGAGAACGACGAGGTCTTCCACATGGCGATGACCCTGCTGGACGACAATATGCTCGACCGCATCGGCTTCCAGTTCGAGGACCACGACCGCGAGACCGGGGCGGAAAGGAAGGAGGAGCTGGCGGAGATGGTGCGGGGGCTACGGAAGGAGCTGGCGGTGGAGGGATAGGCTGAAAAGCTCTTGGTTTTGGGCTTTTGGGCGCGTTCAGGCCTTCGGCTTTTTTAGTAGGAAAGGCGTTCGCGTCACTGCGGGCCCGACCCGCAGTCCCGGTTACTCCCGGAACACGCACATGGCCATCGGCCTCTTGGCTTCTTCAGGCTCAGGCGCATTCCGGCCTCAGGCCTCTTTGGCATTCAAGGCTGCCGATCGTCGCGGCCATCGCGGCCACGCCTGACAACCGACAACCGACAACTAAATCCACTACTTTCAGCCGTGACTCGTCCTGAATTGGGTTTACGCAAACCAGCGACCCATGAAAGACAAGTTCAAGCATAACCAGAAGGGAAGATTTGAATCGCGCTATACCGAGGCCTTCAAGCGGATGGTGATCGAGGAGTACTTGGCTACCGGCGCTCCCAAACAGCACATTCTGGACAAATACGGCATCACCTACCGGGGGAGCCTTCCAAGCCTGGATGCCAGCGCTTGGTCATGTGGATATTCGCAGACTGCCGAAGTACACCAACGTATCGGCAGCCCACACATTGAGCAAGCCCAAGGAGGAGGATATCAGCACGCTGCGCAGGCGTATCAAAGAGCTTGAACAGGAGCTCGACGATGAGAAGCTGCGCAGCGAAGCCTATGTGCGACTGATCGAACTGGCCGAGCGAGAGCAAGGGGTCAGCATCCGAATAAAGGACAATACCAAGTGATCCGCGACATGAAGGACAGCTATCCGCACATCAGCTTGGTGCGTTTCTGTCGGTTGCTTGGTGTTACACGACAGGCCTACTATCAAAACCACTGGCAGGCTCAAGCCTTGGGCATTAAGCAGGAGCTGGTGTTGCAACGGGTGCATGCCATAGGGCGCGACCACAAGCGTTTGGGTGGTCGTAAGCTCCATGGCATGCTGGAGCCGTTCATGCTCGAACGCGGGATCAAGATGGGGCGCGATGGGCTCTTTGACCTGCTTGCCGACCATCACTTGCTGGTCAGGCGCTTGCGTTCACGCGTGATCACAACACGTTCCTCACATTGGCTGCGGAAATGGCCGAACCTGATCCGGGAACTGGTCCTAACAGGGCCCCATCAGCTCTGGGTCAGCGATATCACATACATCCGGACCCGCAAGGAAGGTGTGGTGTACATCTCCTTGATCGCGGATGCATACTCCCATCGCATTGTTGGCTACCACCTCTCCACTAGCCTTGAAGCGGTGAGCAGCATCATGGCGTTGCGCATGGCCATTGGTCAAGCGAGTGATCTGCCGGCAGGCCTTATCCATCATAGTGACCGTGGCGTTCAGTACTGTTCACAGCAATACGTCGACCTGCTTCAGCAGAATGGTATCGCGATCAGCATGACCGAGAATGGAGATACCTTGGAGAATGCGGTGGCCGAAAGGCTCAATGGCATCCTCAAGCAAGAGTACTTGGACCTCGACCAAGTGGATACGGGCCAACAAGCTCGAGCTGCACTGGATCGAGCAGTAGCTCTTTACAATGGAGGACGACCACACGCAAGCATCAGCATGTTCACCCCGGACCAGGTCCACTTCGGATCGATGCCAGTAAAGCGTACTTGGAAAAACTACTACCGGAAAAGATCGACCGTAAACCCAGATCAGGACGATCAACCAACTGTAAACCTATCTTCGGACACCAACCTAAACCTGTAAACTTTTTTCAGGACGGGTCAGATCCGTCATGGCGGGCCTGACCCGCCATCCCGGCTAAATAAGGACGATCGCTCCCGAGAGTTGCCTTGCGCGGGTTGCTGGGGAACCGGGACTGCGGGTCGGGGCCCGCAGTGTCGACACCGACCGCAGTGACGAGACGACGCCGGGACTGCGCGATCTGAAGACTTGAACCTTCAACGCGCCCACCCTACTGCTTCACGAACCGTGCGATGCGCCGATCGCCGTTCACCTCCGAGGTGATCACATACACCCCGGCGCTGAGCGCACCGATGTCGATCGTGAGCCCGTTGACACCATTGGCAACAGCCGGCGAATACCGCGCCAGTTCCCGGCCGCGCATGTCCGTGATGCGCACATCGGCCTGCCCTGCCGCATGTGCATCCAGCCCGATGGTCAGGGCATGCGTCGCCGGGTTCGGGTACACGGCCATTTCGCCGGAGGCCGAGCGGAAGTAGGCGGTCACCTTGCCGTCACTGGCGAAGGAATGCTTCCAATGCATGGCGGAGGAAGTCTCCGTCCCTGCGCTGTAGCCCCAGTGATCGAAGACGAAGCCAGCGGTCGGTTGCACGGTAAGGTCGATGGCGTTGCCGTTGAAGTAATAGCCGGAAAAAGGCAGCTCCGGTGTGATGGTGTTGATCAGGACGGAGCCGGCTGCGGGCGGGAAGACCTCGAAGTCCAGCAAGGGTGCGTTCGGGAAGGCGTAGTAGTCCAGCACGCTCTGCCGCACGTAGGCATCCCGCGCTTGCGCGAAATGCGGGATGATCCCGAAGGCATGGTCCAGGTACATCTGGTACCAGCAGTCCCAGCGCACGTAGTGGCGCTCGATCTCGCTGCTGAAGGTGTCCGTGATCCGATCGATCTCCGCTTGGAAGTTCTCCGGGTTCATGACGGTGTTCATCAGGTCGGCCAAGCGGTTGAGAAAAGTGCGCCGGAACTCGTCGTTGGTCATCAGCCCGCGGAAGAGCTCGGCGTGTACGAATCCTTGGCGGTGGACGAAGACCCAGTAGAACATGTCCAGGTCCTCGGGGATCCAACCGTAGAGTTGCATGGTCGCATCCAGGTCGTACATCAAATAGCGCCACTTCCCTTGGCCGATGGAGGGCTTCCAGTACTTCAGGTTGTTGCTCGGCCAATCCACGTTGCCGGCCTGCATCTCCAGCGCGAAGTAGTCCTTGCAACTGTGGATGTCCAACAGGTTCTCCACGTGCGCCCAGTTCACGGGATCGTTCAGGTCCTGCGTGTAGATGAACTGCATCAGGTCCCAGAAGTGAATGGTATCGCCTTGCACGCTCAGGTTCTCCTCCTCCATGATCAGGACCGAGTCCGGGTCCGCGCCGTAGTTGTGCTCCAAGTGGTGCTCGTCGATGCGTTCGCGGATCTCCACCAGGCCCCAGTATTCGCCGTTGATGTACAGGGCGGCGGGCCGGAAGGCGAGCTCATCGATGTCCAGGTCGTTGTGCAGGCTGATCTCGTGAAAGAGGCCGTCGCGGAAGTTGGCGATGCAGAAATCGCCGCCCGCGTTGCGCAGGACCAAGGTGTTGTAGTCGGCCACCTCCGGCCGCTCGGGAAAGAAGGGATAGTGCATCAGTTCCTTGCCGTACTTCCCCTTGGCGGTGAGCCGCAGCGGGCGTTGCGGGTTGTTCCGCGACCGGCGACCGCCGTGCATCTTCACATCCACCTGTTGCACGAAGCCGCGCGCGCCGTCCGCTTCGAAGAACTCGAAACGCACGGGCAGGGAACGTTCGCTCCAGAAGTTCGCGCCGTAGTGCGGATACTCCGGATCGGCGTTCGGCCCGAGCATGTACAACCCCAGGTCTTCATGGAACATGCTGTCGGGATCCACGGACAGCGAGACCACCGGCAGTTCATGATGCACACCGGTGAGGTAGGTCGCCGTCACCACATCGGAAGGCAGCCATTGATCGCGGTAGGTGCGCGCAAGGACGACCGTCGTGGCCGTGAGCTCGACCGGGCTTGAAGCGACCGCCGAACCGGGGTCCGGCTCCCGTCCGGTAAAAGTCCAGTGGACGGCCCCGGAGGACGCGCTCGCGGAAACGGTCACACTGCCCGCGTAGTAGCCCGGTGCGCGATCGAGGACGGGCTTCGGCGCATAGCCCGGATACACCGTGGTGGTGTTCGCCGCTCCCGGCGTGGGCACCGCGAAGAAGTACGCGCCCGCGCCGCCCGCATCACCGCCGAAGGAATGGTCCAAGCCCAGTTCCGGCACGTCCATGATCTGCACCGGCTGAAGCGCGAGGTCGGAGAGCACGATCCGCTCGCCTTGCCTGTCGATGCCGAAGGGGAAGCGCCCCGCGCTGTTCCCCGAGAAGAGCACGATGTACGCATCGGGGTCCAGCACCATCATCGGCAAGCGCCAAAGGGCGGGCTCGGAGGGTTTGTCCGAGAAGTAGTGGTCGTGCAGTTGGATCGGCGACGAACCCGCGTTGTGCAGCTCCACCCAATCCGGGTGATCGCCCTCCGGGGCCTCCAGCACCGCATTGTTGGCGGAGCAGACCTCGTTGATCACCAACTGCGCGCGCAGCTCCGTGGCGCACATGTACGCCGACCCGATCAGCAGGCAGCCGGCTGCGATCCGTAAACGTTCCTGCGTGCCCATCTCCAATAGGACACGAAAATACCCGAAAACGTGGCCCACGCTTGCCACGCTCCCGCCACTCTTCCCCGCAAACCAAGCTCTGCGCCTGCCTGCCGGAGGCATGGCTCCGGCAGGGACGGCGAAAACGACTTGTGGTTGAAATACGATGCTTTCAACCAGGCTTATCCGTGAAGTCTTCGGACTTCACGATCTCACCTTTCCGCAGGGATCCCGCCCCTGCGTCATCGATCAGCTTACGCCGGGTCTTCTTAGAGAGACCGTGGCGGGAGTCCAGGTCTCTACTTCTTGACCACCTTGAAGGTCTGTCTCCCTTGTTCTCCGATCCGGATCAAATACGCACCGGCCGCCGATCCACTCAGGTCGATGGTGGTGCTTTCATTGAGGAGCTTACCGGACGACACTTGCCGGCCGGCCTGGTCCGTGATCGTGAACAGGGAACCCATCAGGTCGCTGTTGGTCTTGATCGTGATCCGGTCCGTGGCAGGATTCGGGTACACCGAGAACGCCCGCTCGTTGGAGCCAAGCTCGGTAGTGCCCGTGTTCAGGGCTTCCGGGACCAGGAGGGTGGAAGTGTAGATGGTGTCACCGTTCATGGTGAAATCCGTATTGGTCACATTGAACGCACCATAGAAGGTCGCACTGCCCGTACCCTGTGGAGGAGCGGTCCAATTGAATGTCCAGGTCTTCGAACCGGCCCCACCGATCCCGCTAAAAGCATGCGTGATGTAGTTGGAACCCGAACCGATCAACTGTGTTTCCGGACCGGTGTTCACCAATGTTCCGATGAACGCTCCACTTGAATTCTGGGGTGAGATCCCGAATCCGAACCTGCTGTGTCCTGCGCGGGTTACCGTAGCGGTTATGGTGTACGTCGCATTGGGCATATACCCCTCCACCGGAATATCCGAAGTGATCAGCCCACCTACAGGTGTTGCGGGCGGTCCGGAATGACAAAAGGTGCAGGTAAGGGACCCGCCCGCAGGGTCTCCGCAATAACCTGCGATCGCCCCTCCCGCGTTCTTCTGCATATGACCGCCAGGGTAGTCAAAGGCCATCAATGCCACGGTCGCGATGAACAGGGTGGTGATCGGTAACGTCTTCTTCATTTGGTCGGTTCTGTTGTTCTATCTTATGTGCAGTGTATGCGGCTTCGCCGATGTTCCGGAGCTTGGTCGCGTTGGTACGGGAAAGCTCTTGGCGCGCTTATGGCAGCTCAAACCGCGTGCTCCACTCCTTCCCGGAATCCGTCTCCCGGGCAAGCACCATGAGGAAGGCGTCCTTCTCTTCCTTCTCGATCTTCCGTGCGATCACCTTGGACTCCGCGCCGTCCGATGACTGGATCGGGTCGCCGGGCCGGGGCATGAACGGAAAGCCGATGGTGATGCGTTGCTCGGGGTCGGTGACCAGTTCCATGGCGCAGGTGAAGATGATCTCCTCGATCTTCTCGCCGATCGCCTCGTTGTCCACCTCGCCCTGGGCTTTGGGGTCAAGCAGGTTCACCCATTTGTGGAACCGCAATGCGGCCTTCTCGGTCAATTCCTCCCGGATACCGGGCGGGAAAGGCGACCTCAAATGGTCGCGGTCGGAGAACCAGAATTCGATCGTCTCGTGAAGCGCCGGGCTCTCACGAACGACCTCCAAGGAAACCTTATCCTTCACTTCTGCCATGGTCCGGGTATTGTTTGATCCGCGTTCAAGGTTAAGCACATTCGGGGTACGATCAAGAAAAAAGGACATGGATCGATCCCGCCCTCCGTTCGGACCCGCAAGGTATTCCGGTCCTTTTTCAATTATATGACACATATCATATTTCAGCCTATTCTGAGCCTTACTCTTGCTGAGGAACGGAGCGGTTTCCGCCTCCCACGACCCGACCACCAACTCACCCGGCACGATGGACACGATGGAAAAGGCCACAGGCAAGTCGCACCGCATGCTCACGTTGAACACGCTCGCGTTCACCCTGTGCTTCGCGGCTTGGATGCTGAACGGCGTTCTGGTCACCTTCTTGGTGGACCATTCCGTATTCGAATGGAGCACGGTCCAAGTGGGATGGCTCCTGGGCATCCCGGTGCTCACGGGTTCCCTCTTCCGGCTGCCCATGGGCATTCTCACGGATCGTTTCGGCGGCAAATGGGTGTTCACCCTGTTGCTCATCGTGGCCGCCATCCCCATGTACCTCCTTTCCCACGTGGACTCCTACTTTGGTTTCGTGTTGATGAGCTTTGGGTTCGGCCTTACCGGGGCAGGTTTCGCCGTGGGGATAGCCAACACCTCGGTGTGGTACCCCAAGCGGCAGCAGGGCCTTGCCTTGGGCATTTTTGGTGCGGGCAATGCGGGTGCGGCCCTCACCACGCTTTTCGCGCCCACACTGCTGTTGTACATGACCAATGACGGTGCGGATGTGGAAGGTTGGCGCCAGCTTCCTCAGCTCTATGCGGCGGCGCTGGTGGTAATGGCCATCGTGTTCGCCATGTTCACCGAGAACCGCAAGCCCGTCGCCGAACCGCGCACCGTAAAGAATCTTCTCAAGCCGCTCCGTGATGTGCGCGTGTGGCGATTCGGTCTGTACTACTTCCTGGTCTTCGGCTGTTTCGTGTCCTTCGCCCAATGGTTGGTACCGTACTATGTGAATGTGTACGGGATCTCCTTGGTACTGGCAGGATTGTTCGCATCGTTGTTCAGCTTTCCCTCCGGTGTGATACGTGCCTTTGGGGGCTGGTTGAGCGACAAGTGGGGGGCACGCCAGGTGATGTACTGGGTATTGGGTTCCTCGGTGTTGATAAGCCTGATGCTGACGGTGCCCAAGATGCAGGTGGTATCTCCCGGTCGCGGGCTGATGGCCCTTGCCTCCGGTACCGTGGAACAGGTGAGCGACAGCTTGGTGCGTGTCAACGGGCGGGACTATCACTTGATCATGAAGGGCACTGAATTCGAGGAGGCGGACAGTAGGCAGCTGATCATGCCGACCAAGGATAGCTGGCATGAGCCGGTGGTGAAGGCAGGCGATCGGGTGGAGAAGCGCCAGCTATTGGCTAAGGGTGTCACGCAGATCTACTTCCAGGCCAACATGTGGGTCTTCACCTGCTTGGTCATCCTCATCGGTATCGTTTGGGGCATCGGAAAAGCAGCCGTATACAAACACATCCCGGAGTACTTCCCCACGGAGGTGGGTGTGGTCGGTGGCATGGTGGGTGTGATCGGTGGTCTGGGTGGTTTCTTCTGTCCGATCCTGTTCGGGTACCTGCTGGATGGCACTGGGCTGTGGACCAGCTCATGGATGCTCATGCTCTTGATCTCCGTGTTAAGCCTTTGGTGGATGAACACGGTCGTGAACCGCATGTTGCGCCAATCGCCCAACTGATACAAGAACACTTTCACACCGAGACCTAAACCCGCTCAACCCCTTCACCATGGCCACCTGGATCGAGAAATGGACGCCCGAAGACCCCGTTTTCTGGCGTGATGGAGGTAGCCGCATCGCGTGGCGCACCCTGACGATCACCACACTGGCGTTGATCATCTCCTTCGCCACTTGGTTCATGGTGAGCGCTATTGCCGTGAAGCTCCCCGGCATCGGGTTCAGCTTCACCCAGAACCAACTTTTCTGGCTCACGGCCATGCCTGGCTTGGCCGCCGGTCTGCTGCGGATAGTTCACACGTTCCTGTTGCCCATTTACGGGTCGCGGCATGTGATCACCATCTCCACCATCATCAAGTTCATTCCGGCCATCGGTCTGGGCTTGGCCGTAATGGACCCCAACACCCCGTATTGGGTATTCCTGGTACTGGCCTTCACCGCTGGTTTCGGTGGTGGCGACTTCTCCTCGTACATGCCAAGTACCAGTCTCTTCTTTCCCAAAAGGCTGCAAGGAACAGCACTGGGGATCCAGGCGGGCATCGGTAACTTCGGTGTGAGCGTAGCACAGTTCATGACCCCGGCGATGCTTGGTGTGGCCACCTTCGGCGCTGCGCAGGTGTTCACCCGACGTGATCCCGTAACCAAGGAAGCGCTGAGCACCTCGGAGATCTACCTCCAGAGCGCCGCCTTCTGGTATGTGCCATTGCTGCTGGTGTTCGCGATCCTTGCGTGGTTGTTCATCCGCAGTGTGCCGATCAGGGCCTCCTTCAAGGAACAGTTGGACATCTTCAAGGACAAGCACACGTTCTACTGCACTTTCACCTACCTCATGACCTTCGGCGGGTTCTCCGGATTGGCGGCGATCTTTCCCTTGCTGATCAAATCGATCTATGGTGACTTCCCTGGTGCGCCTGACCCGTTGAAGTACGCCTTCCTTGGGCCGTTGATCGGTGCTGGCAGCCGCGTATTGTTCGGCTTCGTGGCCGACAAGACCGGTGGGGCTGTCCTCACCACCCTGACCGGTATCGGCCTCATCATCGGCAGCGCGGCCATCGTGGGCTTGGGCCTTCTTACGCCCACCTCCGTTGAACAATTCCCGACCTTCCTCTACCTGATGCTGGCCCTCTTCTTCATCACAGGAATGGGCAACGCGGCCACCTTCCGCCAGTTCCCCATCATCTTCGGCCACAACCCCAGGCAGGCGGCAGGAGTGATCGGCTTCACTGCGGCTATCGCCGCCTTCGGCCCCTTCATCTTCGCCATCGCGGTAAGCGCTGTGATCACCGCCACGGGCAACGCCAACGGGTTCTTCATGGCCTTGGTGGCCTTCTTCGTCCTGGCCACCGCCATCAATTGGTGGTTCTACCATCGTCGCGGTTGCGCACGCCCCAGCTAGACCAATTCGAACAGCACACACCATGGCAAACACGAACGACGACACCGGTACACCGGCAGCCTTCAAGCAATTCAGCACCCGCTTTCCGCAGATCGCGGAACGCTACGAAGCCTTGGGCAAAGCGGTACACGAACATGGCCCATTGAACGATCGCGAGCGTGCCTTGGTGAAGCTGGCCATCTCCGGTACGGCCGGGCTGGGCAGCGCATTCAAAACGCACATCCGGAAGGGCCGCGAGGCGGGCATCACGCGTGCCGAAATGGAACATGTGGTCCTATTGTTCCTGCCCACCATCGGCCTGCCGGCGATGATCCGTGCCATGCGGCTGATCGAACGCATGTACGCACCGAACGATGCGGGCACCAACCCATAACGAATGACCCTAAGCCTTGAGCCCAAGAAAATGGAACGCCCCCTCCTGCACGCCGTGATGATCACCCTGTGCATCATGGCCCATCTTCCTTCCCAAGCCCAGTTCAGCATTGGCGGGCAGATCCTGCAGCGCAGCGAATTCCGGAACGGTTACGGCAAACTGATCGACACCGTTCAGGACCCGGCAGCCTTCATCGGACATCGCGCTCGGCTCCAAGTGACCTACACCCACGAGAAAGTGCGCTTCTTCGTGAGCGCGCAGGATGTGCGGACCTGGGGAAGTACACCGCAGATCAATGCTACGGATGGACTACTGTCCGTTCACGAAGCATGGGGCGAGATCCAATTGGATTCGAGCTGGGTCCTGAAACTCGGTCGGCAGGAACTCAACTACGACAACAGCCGCTTCCTGGGGAACTTGGATTGGGCACTCCAGGCCCGATCGCATGATCTCGCCCTGGTGAAGTATGAGAAGAAGAAATTCAAACTGCATTTGGGCGGGGCCTACAACGCCGATCGCGAATCGCTGGTGAACGAGCGCTACACGACCTCCCCCCAGTACAAGGCCGCCCAGATGCTATGGGCCGAACACAAGTGGGACCACCTTACCGTGAGCGCCCTGTTCTGGAACAACGGCTTGCAATGGGTGAAGTTGGACAGCCTGGGTGCGGTGAAGGAGCAAGGCATCCGCTACACGCAGACCTTCGGCCTACCGACCGTGCGCTATGAACGCGGCGGACTGACCCTTTCCGGATCCTACTATCATCAGATCGGCGAGGACGTGGGCAAGCGGACCGTGGAGGCCTACGATGCAAGTGTGCAGGGCTCGTACAAGTTCGAACTGAACAAGGAGAAGGAATCGGCCTTACGCACCACCTTGGGAGTTGAGCTGCTTTCCGGAACGGCACAGGATGCCACGGACAACGTGAACCGCTCCTACAACCCGATGTACGGCACCAACCACGCATTCAACGGCTACATGGACCACTTCTACGTGGGTGGCCGCTTCGGGAACTCCGTAGGACTCAACGATATCTTTCTCCGCGTGCGCTACGACCTGAACAAGCGCACCTTCCTCTCGCTCAATGCGCACGAGTTGCAGGCCGCGGCCGATGTCGTAAAAGACGGCAAGAAGATGGACCGCAGGCTGGGCAACGAGATCGATCTCACGGTAGGACACTTGCTTAATGAGGTGGTCTCGTTCCAGTTCGGCTATTCCCAACTCTTCCAGACCGAGAGCCTCGAACGTGTGGAGGCGGTGCCTGCCCCGCCAGCACTGCAGAACTGGGCCTACATTGCCATCCTCTACCGACCCGGGATGAAGAACAGGTTCTCGGGTGTTCAGTTCTAACAGAAACCTTCGAACACTCCTAATGGCCCGATAGCCATGGACCGAGCGGTCCATCCCGCTCCGGTCCTTCTCGACCCAGAACCTCTGCTCAAGGGTTCGAGGAAATGCATGGATCATCCCACTTTATGACACATATCATATTTCACCTGCTCGCGTTGCCCATACTTTGCGTTATGCTCCGTTGAACATATCGCATCCACACCACGTGAAGCTCCTGATCACTACCGGCATCGTGCTGTTCCAGATGGCACTTTCGGAACAAACCCCGAGCGATGCGGCAGTTGCCGCGCTGCCTAGCTGCATGTACGATCTCGGCGAGGTGACCATCGTGGGAATGCGCCGCACGGATATTACCTCCACCATGGGGATCAGGGACATTGGGATTTGCGACCGAATGAACACGGCATCCTGAACATGGGCGGCCAGCAACGATCACCGGTGCATGTGCGTGTATGGCTCGACACGGAGGAGGGGCTGTACCTGGGCGAAGGGCGGGTGCGTCTTCTGGAACTCATCGGCAGCACGGGTTCCATTTCCAAGGCGGCCAACGCGTTGCACATGTCCTACCGGCAGGCCTGGCAGCATGTGCAGGACATGAACGCGGGCACAGGAGAACCCTTGGTGCGCAAGGTCCAGGGCGGGGTTGGTGGCGGCGGTGCCGAACTGACCGAGGCCGGTAAGCGTGGCATCACTATTTTTCGCGAAATGCGGCAGCGCATCGAGCAATACGCAACGGAACTTGCAGCCGCGAAGACCTATCACGACGTGCTGTACAAGAAAGCCACGGGCAGGCGTGCCCCTTCACAACAACATCAAGCAACCCGGTTCAAGACCGATAGCCCCAAGACCTGAGCCATGAAGATCATCGACCCCGTGACCGGAAAACGATTGGACAATAAAGGGCCCAAGCTGGACCCGAGCCTCAAGAAGACCGATCCGCTCAAGGTGAACGCCGAGAAAGGCATGGAGGGTGAGGAAAACTCGCCCATGGACCCGCCCGACGCATACGGTGGCGCGGTGATCGAGGATGTTCCCTACGAGGCCCTGCACCCGTTGCTCCAGCACTACATGGACGACCACGTGAAGGCCGTGGAGATGATCGAGCGCTTCGACAAGGCGCTGGCGAAATTCAAGGAACAGCAGTACCGGATGGACGAGGAGACCAACGGGGAGTTCCATGACTTCTTTGAATACTATGATGAACACCTGCTCGACCACAACCGGCGCGAGGAGAGGCAGCTCTTCCCCCTGCTCCACACCAAGCTCGTCGCCTCCGGAGAGCACAGCATCGACAAGCAGCCACGCACGGCCATCGACCTGATGGAGGACGACCACGTGAAATTCATCCAGCTCGGGGCGCTCTGCTTCAACATGCTCGGCCTGGCCGCCCGATTGCCCGACCCCCGCTCGGCCATGTTCGTACTGGACACCTCCTTCAACACGGGCAGGGAGCTCACCGAGCTGCTCCGCCTGCACATCCATCGGGAGGACAACATCCTCTTCCCCTTGGCGCATAAGCTGATCACCACGGAGGAGTTCGACCGCATCGCGAACTGAACGGGCGATGACCGACCGCAGCACCCTGTTGACCGATACCTTCGGAAGGAGGCACGACTACCTGCGCATCTCCCTTACGGAGCGCTGCAACATGCGGTGCTTCTATTGCATGCCCGAGGAGGGCATCGCACTTCGGCCCCGGGAGGAGTTCATGCGGCAGGAGGAACTGCTTGCCATCGCTGGCACCTTCGTTTCCATGGGCGTGCGCAAGATCCGCCTGACCGGTGGCGAGCCGCTGGTGCGGAACGATGCGGCGGAGATCATCGAGGGCCTGTCCAAGCTTCCCATAGAGCTCGCCATCACCACCAACGGCATACTGGTGGACCGCTTCATCGACGTGTTCGAGCGTTACGGGGTGCGCAATGTCAACGTGAGCTTGGACACCTTGAAGCCGGAACGCATGCAGCAGATCACCCGGCGCGACCATTACAAGGAGGTGATGGGCAACATCCGCCTGCTGATGGACAGGGGCTTCGACGTGAAGGTGAACACGGTATTGATCCGCGGCACGAACGACGATGAGATCGGCGATTTCGTGCAATGGACCGCCGACGAGGGCGTCCGGGTCCGTTTCATCGAGTTCATGCCCTTTGACGGGAACAAGTGGGACTGGAGCAAGGGCGTCTCCTTGCAGGAGGTCCTTGACACGGTGGGGACCCGGTTCGGAGCGGACAACATCGAACGAATGATCGACGGCCCCCACGACACGGCCAAACACTACCGGATCAAAGGGCACCAGGGATCGTTCGCCGTCATCAGTACGGTGACCAACCCGTTCTGCGATTCATGCAACCGGCTGCGCCTTACCGCCGACGGCCGCATGAAGAACTGCCTCTTCTCCGGCACGGAGAGCGATCTGTTGAGCGCCTACCGTAAGGGTGAGGACATCACCGAGCTGATCCGCAGCAACGTCCTTCATAAGAAAAAGGCACGCGGCGGTATGGAGTCCTTGGAGGAGTTCAGCGATCCGGGGAACCATACCGGGAACCGGGCCATGCAGGCCATTGGCGGCTGAGGCGGGATCCCACGCGAAGCACCGCCGAACTACTGATGCGGTCCACCTTACCGGCACGGCATCCCACGCCTCCGTGACCTTCATCACATTTTGTTCGCGGTATCCGGCGGACCTTTGTATCATCTGCACATCAAAGTATCGGATCAACCCACATCACCATGAACTACGCCATCACCCGTACCATCGACAACACCGACATGGCCACCTTGAAGGAACGCACCGTGGAAGCGCTGAAGACCGAAGGCTTCGGTGTGCTCACGGAGATCGACCTGCAGGCCACGTTGAAGAAGAAACTCAACAAGGACCATTTGCCGCACCTGATCCTGGGCGCCTGCAACCCGGTGTTCGCAGACCAGGTGGTCACCTTGGAGCCGCTCATCAGCACCATGCTGCCGTGCAATGTCATCATCCGGCAACTGCCCGACGGAAAGCATCAAGTGGCGGCCATCGATCCAGCGGCGGCCATGAGCGCCGTGGACAACCCGGCCATAGAGCCCCTCGCGACACAAGTGCGCGACGCCTTGAAGCGCGTGGTGGAAAGGGTGTGAGATTTCAGCCGTAGGCGCTCAACCCCCCGCTCCACCCGCTCCCGCCAGTGTTCCCTGCCAACCTGAACGTGGGTTCCTGAATGAACGGCAGGGGTCACTGGTGGGCCTGCTCCCCGGAGTGGACAGATGCACAGGAGCCATTGGCAGTCTTCAGACTGCTGCACAGCGTTACTTCGGAGCGGCATGCACGACACCGAGCGCCGGGGATAATAAACGTCGCTGCCGAAGATCTGATCAACCCCGCCCCCACTCCGCCCAGCTCGTGGCCGTTTCCTGAAGGCGGACAGCGTACAGTGCTTCCTTCTCCGGCAGTGCGTTCTGCAAGCGCTCCACGATGTCCAAGAGCACATTCTCGCAACTGGGCTGCCACGGCGTGAAGCGCGTCCGGCCGAACAGCTCGTGGCCGGAGGAGGCTTGATCGCGGTCCTTCTCGTGCAGGACCAGTGCATGGTCGTAATGCTGCACCACGGCCTTATTCACCAGCTTCTTCAGCTCGGCGAAGTCGATCACCATGCCGTCCTTCGGGTGTTCCGGCTCATTGCGCGGCGCCCCGGTCAACGTAACGTCCAACACGTACGAATGCCCATGGATCTGGGCACAGAGACCATCGTGGCACCGCAGCGCATGGGCCATCTCGAAGGTGAAGCGCTTGGTGACGCGCACCGGCCGGTCCATCGGTCCGTTGCTCATGTCAATGGCTCGAAGTGTGCGGTGAAGTGGCGCAGAAAACGCGGCTCCTTGGTGATCTTCATTCCGCGTACCCGGTCGCGCTGCTTCATGATCTCCTCGAAGGTCTCCACCACGTATTCGATGTGGCTCTGTGTGTACACCCGGCGCGGGATGGCCAGACGCACCAGCTCCATGGGCGCGGGCTTCAGCGATCCGTCGGCGTTGTAGGTGCCGAACATCACGGAGCCGATCTCCACCGTGCGGATGCCGCCCAGCTTGTACAGTTCGCCCACCAGGGCCTGCCCCGGATATTCATGCGGCGGGATGTGGGGATAAAGCTTCTTCGCGTCCACGTACACCGCGTGCCCGCCGATGGGCATCATCAGCGGAACGCCCAGCTCGTGCATCTTCTTCCCGAGGAAAAGCGTGCTCTTGATCCGGTAGTCCAAGTAGTGCGGATCGAAGATCTCCTGCAGGCCGATCGCGATCGCCTCCATGTCGCGGCCGGAAAGTCCGCCATAGGTCGCAAAGCCCTCCGTGATGATCAAGAGGTTGATGCAGGCCTCGGCCAGGACCTCATCCTTCAAGGCCAGGAAGCCGCCCATGTTCACCAGCGCGTCCTTCTTGGCGCTCATCACGGCGCCATCGGTCAGGGCGAACATGCGTTGCGCGATCTGGCGATAGGTCAAGCCTTCCATGCCTTCCTCCCGGTGCTTGATGAACCAGCTGTTCTCCGCGATGCGGCAGCAATCCAGCAAGTAGAGCACACCGTGCCGCTTGCAGATCGCGGCGATGCTCTCCGCATTGGCCATGCTCACCGGCTGGCCGCCGCCGCTGTTGTTGGTCACCGTGAGGATCACCGCGCCCACATGGCCCTTGTGCTCCTTCAGCAAGCGGTCCAGCTCGCCCACGTCCATGTTGCCCTTGAACGGATGCTCCAAGGCCGTGTCCTTCCCTTCGGGGATGGGAATGTCGATCGCGGTGGCGCCGCTGAACTCGATGTTGGCGCGCGTGGTATCGAAGTGCGTGTTGCTGATGAAGACCTTGCCCGGGCCGCCCAAGTGGCCATAGATGATGCGTTCCGCGGCACGACCTTGGTGCGTGGGAAGGATGTACGCCATGCCGGTGAGGTCCCGTACTTCCCGCTCCATGCGCTCCCAGCTCCGCGAACCGGCATAGGCCTCATCGCCCTCCATCATGCCCGCCCATTGCCGGGCGCTCATGGCGCTGGTGCCGCTGTCGGTCATGAAGTCGATCACCACATTGTCCGATCGCAGCAGGAACGGATTGTAGTGGGCGTCCTTCAGGTATTGCGTGCGCTCCGCTTCGGTGCCCACGCTGATGGGCTCCACGCTCTTGATCCGAAAGGGCTCGATGATGGTCTTGTGTTGCATGTTGTCGATTTTAGAACGAACCACGGATGGACACGGATAATGCCGTTGAGGCGTCCGGCCTACGACATCAACGTGGCCCTTTTGCGGTAAAACTCTGGGACGCTCTTCTTCACAGCTTCTCGAATTTGGCTTGGAAGAAGCGCAGGTACTTCGGCTCATAGACCATCTTCAAGCCGGTGATCTTCTCGCGCCGCTTATACACGTTGATCACCGATGCGGCGATGACGTCCATGTGCGCCTGGGTGTAGGCACGCCGAGGGATGGTGAGGCGCACCATTTCCAGTTCGGGCAGGTAGTTCTCCCCGGTGTCCTTATCGCGCCCTGCGCTCACGATGCCACGTTCCATGCTGCGCACGCCCGCGTCCAAATAGAGCTCGGCCGCCAACGTTTGCGCGGGGAAAGAGGTTTGCGGGATGTGGGGCAGGATGGCCTTCGCGTCCAGAAAGACGCCATGGGTGCCGATGGGGCGCACCACGGGAATACCCGCTGCTATCAGTTTTTCACCGAGGTAGAACACTTGGCCGACCCGGGCCCGGATATGGTCCTCGTCCACCGATTCGGAGATGCCGATCGCCATGGCCTCCATGTCGCGTCCGGCCAATCCGCCGTATGTATGCAGGCCCTCGTAGATCACCACTTGGTTGCGCGCCTCCTCGAAGACATCCCATTCGTTGGTAGCCATGAAGCCGCCGATGTTCACCAGCGCGTCCTTCTTGGCGCTCATGGTGGCACCGTCCGTAAGCGAGCAAAGCTCATGCACGATCTCCGCCGTGGACCGCTTGCTCTGGCCTTCCTCCAGCAGCTTGATCATGTAGGCGTTCTCAGCCACGCGCGTCATGTCGTGGATGATGCGGATCTTGTACTTGCTGGTCAGCTCACGCACCGCTTTCATGTTCGCCAGCGAGATCGGCTGGCCGCCGGCCATGTTCACCGTGGTGGCGATGCTGACGTAGGGGATCTTCCCCGGGCCGTGCTTCTTGATCAAAGCCTCCAGCTTGTTCAGGTCCACATTGCCCTTGAACGGGAAGAGGCTGTTGGGGTCGTGCGCCTCATCCACGATGATGTCCGCGAACGTTCCGCCGGAAAGCTCCTGGTGCAAGCGCGTGGTGGTGAAGTACATGTTGCCGGGCACGATGTCGCCGGGCTTGATGAGGATGCGCGAGATGAGGTTCTCGGCGCCGCGCCCTTGGTGCGTGGGGATCATGTGCTTGTAGCCATAGTAGCGCTGTACCGCGGACTCCAGGTGGTAGAAGTTGCGACTTCCCGCATAGGCCTCGTCACCCATCATCATGCCGGCCCATTGGCGGTCGCTCATGGCGCTGGTGCCGCTGTCGGTGAGCAGGTCGATGTACACGTCCTCCGACTTCAGCAGGAAGGTGTTGTAGCCCGCCTCCTCCAAGGCTTTTTGGCGGTGTTCACGGGTGGTCATCGCCAAAGGCTCGACCATTTTGATCTTGTAGGGCTCGGCCCAGGGTGTTGTTGTCTCGGTCATTGAAAAAAATGGATGAAAAAGGTCGGTTCTTCAGCTAATGGGACAGATCACCACGTACTCAAGCCAGCACCGGGGCGGGCAGGAGCATGGCGCGCACCTCGGCGGCATGGCCCCGCAGGTCGTCCTGGAAGCGGTGCAAGGCCGAGGATGCCTGCCGGTGCAGCACCGGAGCAAGCTCCTCGTAGTAGTGGATACCGCTGAGCATGTTGGCCTTGAAAGCCTCGATGTAGCGGCGTTGCTTGACCGTGGCCGCGTGCTTCACCTGCTCGAATTCCCGCTTGAGATAGTCCACGTACAGCTTCATCTCGTTGATGAACATGTGGGCACGATCGTTCTCATTGAGCAGTGAGATGCGTCCGTAGATGTGGTCCACCATGGTCCGCAGCGGCACCACCTTCGAGAAGTAGGCGAGGTTGGGGCCGGGGCAGATGGTCACGGCCTCCAGCTTGTGAGCGGGCGTCATGTTGTCCTTCAGTAGGACGCTGGCCCCAAGGCCCTCGCACAGGCAGTCCTTCTCGGTGATGCGCGCCGCCGCCATCGCATAGCTCACGGGGTCGAGGCCCTGCTCCTTCAACTGCTTGAGCTTAAGGTCCTGGTACTGGCGTGAGGAGGTGCAGATGGGGATCTCGGTGAACTCGGTGTCGGTGCTGAGGAATTTCTTGTAGCACGGGCTGCCGGGCCGCTCCTTGACGATACGTGCCTTGCGCTGTGCCTCGGAGGTGCTGGGCCGGAAGTTGTTGAAGGGGATCCCCAGCGGCGAGGCCCAGCTCATGTAATAGTCCTCCTGCTTCGCCACGGTGATCTGCTGCAACGTCTTGTCGTCCACGTTGGTGGCCTCGGGCACCAGCAGGAATGGGCTACCCCAACCGGTGCCGTTGATGCCGTAGTGACTGCGCAGGAACTCGTCCTCCTTTACGGTGCCGATGCCGCCTTGCACAGTGACGCGTATTTCCGGTGAGGCAGGCAGCGGATGGTGGCCGCCCTCAGCAAGTGCGGTGCTGCACAGCTCGAACAATTCCATCGTCACCGCCTCACGCCTCTCTTTGAAATCCCGTAAGATCGGGCCCATCAACATACCGTCCGTGGCGAAGGCATGGCCGCCGCAATTCAAACCGGACTCAATGCGGAATTCGGAGACCCAGACCCCCTTCTTGGCGAGGATCTTCCCTTGGATCAAGGCGGAACGCAGATCGCTCACTTTCAGGATGACCTTCTTGCGGATCACACCTTCGGCATCGGGGAAAAAATCCGGGAAAGTGGCGATATAGCTGTAGATCCTAGGGTTGTAGCCTGCGCTGATAACGATGGAGGAATCCAGCGCGCTCAATGCGAATCCGCGGAAAGCGGCCATGCCCTCGGCATATTCCACCGGCAGCTTGGTGCCGTCCTTGGCCTGCACCTCGCGGTCGATCTTGGCCATGATGTTCACGTCGATCGCACCCGGGACTATCGCGGCGCGCAACTCCTCCTGCATCAGGAGGCGTGCTTCGCCTTCCGGCCAGACCCTCATCATTTCGAACTTCATGCGCAGGGGGTGCTCGTCCGGCAGCAGGAGGAAGTACTTCTCAATGTCCGAGCCTTTGGTGAAGGCCTCCGCGCGCAAGGTTTCCGTGTTCCGCTTCACGATGCGCTGCACCAGGTCCAAATAGGCGGTGATTCGCTGTGCGCGGTGATCGATCTCCTTCAATGGGATCTCGGTGTAGGGTTCCCCGGCCTGTTTGCAGTGGAATTCACGCATGCGTTCCACCAATTCATCCTCGATGATGGAGATCACCGATGAGATGCCGAAGTGGGCCACCTTCACGGGCGTATCGATGGTGTAGCCAAGGCCCATCACTGGGATGTGGAAGGTGTGGGGGGAAGTATGGGGCATACAGGAAGAGGTCATGTTGGGTTGCCAGCACAGCAGCAAGGGCTCCGGCCTTGATGCTTCAAGCTATCAAAGGTCGTGATTTATGGCGAATAAGCCGCTGACCTTCATCAGGGAACCTTGGATGGCCAACCTGTTGGCGTTCTTATACCATACGGCCCTTAAAGCCTGTGCCGGGTGTGCCGTCCGTAGTGTATTGCACCATCTGGCAGGCATTCGCTTACACGCCGTAAAAAAGATCCTTCACCAGCTTGCGGAGCAGCCCGATGAAGGCGGCGCACCAGGCCAGCAGGGCCAAATAGATGAAATACTCCGGTATCGGCATTAAAAACTCAAGACCCATGGCTTTCGCCACCATGAACGTGCATGCCGTGTACATGCCCAAAGGGAAGACCGCGCCTCAATAGAGCGGGTCATGCGTGAGGGGGAATTTTTTGTAGATATGCCGCCAATACGCCAGAATGATCAGCATCGGTATCCACCACGTGCCGGTGGCCCAGAAGAAGATCGAGAAGCCCTTGAGGAAGGCCAAGGTGGATAACAGGAAGGGGCGTGGGGAACGTTGATGATGAGCAGGGAGCCGGCCAGCGTGGAGATCGCCATGGCACCCATGTTGATCCAATAAGGCGATGAAAGGTCGCTCGGGGAGAATTTGAAGAATGTATAACGATAGAAGATCAACGAGATCATCCAGATGTACTGCATGCCGCCCCAAAGCCACATGGAGAAAGCGAAGAAATTAATGATCAGCTTGTGCGATTCGAAGTGCATGGACAGCTGCGCGCTCAGGACGGCCAGGGCCTGCGTGGACACGACCGCGAGCAGCCATGCTCCGTTGATCCCCACCTCCAGCGGCGGCTTGTCCTCCTTGATGGTGAAGGTGATAAAAACGGTGTAGGTGACGATCAACCAAAGGACGATCCCCGTCACCCACAGGATCAATGCCATATCGTAATTCCCGTTCAGCAATACGGACTGGGAACCCAGCACGCACGTGGCGGTGACCAACGTAAAGACCCGACCCCGTTGGTGTGGCTGAACAGGTCCTTGAGAAACTCAGCCCTGTACTTGAGGAAACGCCAGACCGTGGCTGTCACCAGGACCACATAGGCGAATATGTTCAATACGAACAGGGCCTTGGCGATCATCATCATCCCAAAAAGATGGGACGAGATGGAGACGATGCCGGTCGCCATCACCATGGCGAAATAGGCCGGGGACATGTTCTTGACCATGCCCTGCATCCGGTAGAAAACAGGGGTTCGCCGTCCCTTGGCCATATGCATATCCCTGTTTATGCTGCTTGCGACCGTTATTTCAACGCTTGGGGGTGTCCGGTCGGACCGGATGTGTCCGCTATCCCGCTTTCCTTGATATCCCGGACCTGCCTATCCCGGTTCCAATGCGTACCGGCGTTGAACGGCTCCGCCATGGCCTGCTCACAGATAGCGACGCCCACCAGCACCAGGTCGCGCAGCTCGAACAGTTCCATGGACCGTTCGCCCTGCGACCATGCGGCATCAGCATGCGACCTCAACCCCGCCAAGGTATCCAACGCAGCATGGAGCCCGGCATCATCGCGGACAATACCGACGCTGTCCATCATGAGATCCCGCAGTTCATCCAGCGTGGCGAGCGTCAACGGCGATGGCGCAGTGAAAACATACCTGCCGGTCCCTTCATCCTCCGGAAGGGATGCCTGCCATTGGGTGATCATGATCGAAGCAGCGGCGTGCCGAGGGATCACCAAGGCTTCCAAGAGTGAGTTGCTGGCCAGACGGTCGGCGCCATGCAAGCCACTGCCGGCGCATTCACCAAGGGCATAGAGACCTTCCAGTGCCGTACGCCCTTGCCCATCGGTGCAAATACCACCGCAGAGGTAGTGGGCCGCTGGCATCACGGGGATCGGCTCTTTGCACGGGTCCAGTCCGATCGACCAGCAGTGGTCCAGGATCATGGGGAACTCCTTGGCGAACCGTGCCTCCCCGATCCGTGTGGCGTCCAACCGGACATGGGGGGCGCCCTGATCGCGCATCACGGCATGGATCGCCCGGGCCACCACGTTGCGCGGTGCCAAGTCGGCCATCGGGTGCAGCCCTTCCATCAATCGCGTCCCGTCCGGCTTCAACAGGACGGCGCCCGCGCCACGCACCGCTTCGCTGATCAGGAACGTCCCTTTCTGCTCAGGCGCATACAGCGCCGTAGGGTGGAACTGCACAAAGGCCATGTCGCGCAGCGGGACTTCGGCCCGGACCGCCATGGCCACGCCGCTGCCGATTGCGCCCGCAGGATTGGTGGTATGGCGGTACACTTGGCCGGCACCGCCCGTGGCCAGCACCACCACATCGGCGAACTGTTCACGGACCTCACCGGTATGGATATCGATCGTGCGGACACCGTGGCACCGTCGGCCACCAGAGCCTCCGGTCACCAAAAGGTCCAACGCCATCAGTGTCTCCGTCACGGAGATCTTCGGGTCGCCTTTCACTTGTGCGCGCAACACGCGCACCAGTTCGGCACCGGTGCGATCACCGCGGTGCACCACCCGCGCGGCGCTATGTCCACCTTCAAGCGCCGCATCCAACCGGCCTTCCGAGTTGGTATCAAAGCGGGCACCATTTGCCAGTAGCTCCTGAATACACGCAGGTCCTTCCTTCACCACACGCTCCACGACTTCCGGATCGCAGCGGCCAGCGCCCACCTCCAAGGTGTCGTCGCGATGCTGCTCCCAGGAATCCGAGGGGTCGGTCACCGCTGCCACACCGCCTTGTGCCGCATGTGAGTTGCTCGTCTCAGGTGCCGCCTTGGACAGCATGCGGATGTCCACCTCATCGATCACCATCAGGGCCGACAAGCGATGTGCGAAGGCCATCCCCGCGACGCCGCTCCCGATCACGATCACCTTCAGCGGCCTGCTCATCCCAAGTCCATCATGCGCCGCAGTGCGACCTCGGCCCCGGCACGTATGCGCTCCTCCAGAATGATCTCCGGCGAACCGGTGAGCAAGGCGGAATGGACCTTCGCCAAGGTGTTCATCTTCATGTACGGGCATTCGCTGCAGGCGCAGGAATTCTCCACGTTCGCCGGGGCCGCGATCAAGGTTTTGCCCGGTACCGCCTGACGCATCTTGTGCAGGATGCCGCCCTCGGTGGCAACGATGAAGGTGTTGCCGGGGTCGCGTTGCACGAAGGCCAGAAGCGAGGTGGTGCTGCCTATATGATCGGCTTCCGCAAGGATGTGCGGCGGGCATTCAGGGTGCGCTACCAACTTGGCATCGGGGTGCTTGCCCAACAGGAATTTCATCTTGTCCAGGCTGATGTCCACATGCACCTCGCATACGCCGTCCCAGAGCACGAGCTCACGCCCGGTGATGCGTTGCACATAGGCGCCCAAGTGCTTGTCCGGAGCGAAGATCACCTTCCGGTCCGCCGGGATGCTCTGCACTACGCGCACCGCGTTGCTGCTGGTGCAGATGATGTCGCTCATCGCTTTCACCTCGGCGCTGCAGTTGATGTAGCTCACCACCACATGGTCGGGATGCTGATCGAGAAAAGCCCTGAACTTCTCTGGCGGAGCACTATCGGCGAGCGAGCAGCCCGCATTGAGATCCGGCAAAAGCACGGTACGCCCGGGGTTGAGGATCTTCGCCGTTTCCGCCATGAAGTGTACCCCCGCGAAGAGGATCACCTCCGCACCGGTCTTGTCCGCCGCCTGCGCCAGGCCTAAGCTGTCGCCAACAAAATCGGCGAGTTCCTGGATCTCGGGCTGTTGGTAGTAGTGCGCAAGGATGATGGCGTTCTTCTCACGCTTCAGGCGATGGATGTCCTCCACAAGCTCATAGTCGGACATTGAGCGTGCCGCTGCTTGGCCGCTGGCATTGGTGGCCGACGGCGACGAAAAGGCTCCGGGGATCATAAAGGTCAAAGTTCCATGGTCCTCCCGTGCCACAACCTGACGAAACTCACCTTCCCGCACGGCCAACGGTAACTTTGTGGCATGTGCCTGATCGCATTGGCCTACAAGGTCAATCCCCGCTTTCCGCTTATCCTGGCCGCCAACCGCGATGAGTTCCTGGACCGTCCCACGGAGCCCGCACACTGGTGGAAAGACGCCCCGGACATCCTCGCCGGCCGCGACCAACGCGCAGGCGGCACTTGGCTGGGCTTCACGCGCAACGGCAGGTTCGCCGCGATCACCAATTACCGGGAGATGCGGATGAGCTTTCCCGCCGGTCCGTCACGCGGCATGCTCGTGCGCGAGGCCTTGGAGCACGGCATCGATCCGAAAAGCACGAAAGCCTACGCGGGCTTCAACCTGATCTACGGAAGCGTGGACGACCTGCGGTACCATAACAACATCGAAGGCACCGATGAAGCGCTGACGCCCGGCATCCATGGGCTGAGCAACCATTTTCTCAACACACCCTGGCCCAAGGTGGTGAAGGCGGAACACGGGATGAAGGAGTTGCTGGAGCTGCCGGACGCGGACCTTCCTGAAGCGCTCTTCACCTTGCTCACCGATGATGCCATCGCGCCGGACGAAAAGCTCCCCGACACGGGTCTTCCACTGGAGATGGAACGTGCGGCCTCGTCGATCTTCATCCGCACACCCGGCTATGGCACGCGGTGCAGCACGGTGTGCTGGTGGACATGGACGGCAAGGCTTGGTTCAAGGAATTAAGCTTTCCCGGAGAAGGACCATCGTAGTGGAGGAGTTTCGACTTGAGGAGCTGAGATCGCTATAACCAGAGCCTCTCAGGATACTCCACCACCTCAGGGGCACCGGCAATCAGCAACTCCGCAGGGTCCGCGACCGGCGGAGACCCTGAGCGAGCTGGCACCGATGCTCGACGCTTCTCCCTTTACGATGTTGAAGTGAAATGCCATGGCCCAATGCACCATAGACCGCCCCCTTGGGCAACAATTGCTCAGTACCGCGAGCGGTGGTGATGTCCCCGTAGATGGACTTTCATCATGCTCCCAACCGAACAGCGCAACAATTCCCGCACGTGCTCCTTCGGCGGGACGTTCCCGCTCGGAAGACGTATGGGTTCTCGGAAGCGAACGCGGTGAGACCTGAGATAGGGTTCATGGTGTTCAGGCTCTTCACCACATTCAAATCAGGGTATGCGCGTTGGACCTGCTCGCCCAGGAATCGTTTGCGACCGTGAGCGCGGGAGGAACCTTTTGAGAAGTCCAACGGATTGGCATTGTCCAACAGCACCTTGCCCGCCAGGTGGGCGCACGCCGCTGCCAGGGCAGGCAATGTTCCCGTGCCGTTTGTGGCGTTCACCAGGAACTCGCCGTGCGCCGCAGCCTCGGCGAACGTGGCGATCTTGACCGTTGGATGTTCCTTATGCCAGTCTTTCAACGGAGGACGACCGAAGCTGTCCTTGTCCACCCGTTGCAGGGATGCCTTTGGATCGCGCGTGCCAAGCACCACGTCGTGGCCCAAGCTGTTCAATTTATCCGCGATGGTCTGCCCCACGGGGTCGGTACCGAAAACTGCGATCTTCAGGTAGGTTGTTTTTGGTCCATTTTCATCGGGACTGCAAAATTGAGTGGTAACTAACTTATTTACAAGAGCTGTCCTTTTGTATAGTATTGCACCCTGACAACGGCCATGTTGGCTGGCACGACCTTTCACTCGCGAAAAATTTTCCCTGATGCACATTGAGGGAACGGAGTACAAGAGCCTGAAGGGTGGCTGCACCTTCCCCTGTGCTTGGACGTTACCAGGCTATCTTCGGCCGTCACCTGGACACGATGGTGCTGTGGTTATTTGCGCAAGGACAGCATGCGCCAACACAGTGCGGGCAGTTCTTCCCGGCCTCCGGCGAGATCCGCCTCCGCGATGCGGCCGTTGGAGGGACGGGTTGGTGACCGAAAGGTGGTCGCACGAAGTACTTGCTCCGGTCCACGATCTCGGTGATGCGCTCTTCGGCATTCACGCATACGGGGCACCCGGTATGGTAGAAAACTCGCCTTGGTCATCGTGTTGGGGTTTTGAAGCTCGGCACGCGACAAATATAGCAAGGTTGCCTAACAATTAATTATCGATATGTTCGGAACAGTACCGAGTACCAACGAGGACGTACAGTGCTTCAGCCCTGAGGCAGTATCCTTGTGGGAATCTGTACCCTTCAGAGCAGCGCAGTACCCTGTACCCGTACCCTGTACCCTGGCACCATGTACGTCCGATCGCTTGGTTCGCCCGTCTACCCGCACTTGGAGCTTCCGCAGCTCCGGCACTTCAGGCAGCCTTCCTCGTAGTACACGCCTTCGCTGTCGCCGCAGTCGTTGCACTTGCGACCGCTAGCACTAGTGCCATCGGCGATGTAGCGGGACAGCGCACGGGCTATGCCGTTCTTCCAGGTGTTCAGCGTGGCGTCGTAGAGGTTCAGGTTCACCACGGTGTCCACCACGTGCGGCACGGAGACGCCTTGGCGCAACATGCCGCTGATGAGGATCGCGTAGTTCCAGTACTCCTTGTCGAAACTGCGGCTGAGGCCCTGGATGGTCACGCGGTAGTCGTCGCTATCCGCATATTGCAGGTCGTAGATGTTCTTCTTGGCCTTGGTGTCCTTGCGCTTGATCACCCAGCCTTTCTCCACCCACTTCGGCAGTTGGAACACGCCCGTGGCCTTGCCGGTGAAGATCTCGTAGGGCTTCCCGTCCAGCAGGCCCACCACGGCGATCCACTGCTCCAGTTCGTTATTGAAGCGGATCACGTCGGCTTCCAGGACGTCCGGACGCTTCGTGTGCGCCACTGCGGCGGCGTCCTTCTTCTCATTGGAGACCAGTACGCCGCTGCGCGAGCCGTCACGGTACACGGTAACGCCCTTCAGGCCCTTGTGCCAGGCTTCGCGATAGATGTTCCCCACCAGCTCGGCGGAAGCGTCCGCCGGCAGGTTGATGGTGCTGCTGATGCTGTGCGTGGTGTACTTCTGCACGGCGGCCTGCAAGCGTACGCGGTGGTGCCAATCGATGTCGTTCGCCGTGCTGTTGGCGTAAGGGCTTTCCTTCACGTCGGTCTTGCCGGTGGCGTTCATCCAATCCACTAAGCGCGGGTGGTGTACGGTGAATTCCTCCCATTGGTCGCCCATGGCATCGGTGAAGGCGACAGCCTCCTTGGGTGCATTCGGACCGAGCTTGCGACGGCGGGTGTAGCCGAGCATGTACACCGGCTCGATACCGCTGCTGGTGCGGGTGAGCAGGCTCAGTGTGCCGGTGGGCGCCACCGTGCTGATGCTGATGTTGCGACGGCCGTTCATCATCATCCGCTCATGCAGCTCAGGCAATTCCTTGGCAAGCATATCGGTGAACTCGGACGTGCGTTCCACGGCGGGGTCGAAGCCGACGAAGGAGCCGCGCTCGATCGCCATGTCGATGCTGCTGTTGAACTCCGCCTCGCACTTGGTGCGCAGCATGTGCTCGGCGGCCTCCACGGCGGCCTCGCTGTCGTAGGCAAGGCCCAGTGCGGCAAGCGCGTCGCCCATGCCGGTGAAACCCAGCCCGGTGCGGCGGCCCTTGCGGCCCGTTTCGCCCAGCAGTTGCCAGGTCTCGCGCTCCACGCGCTTTACGGCATCCGGTTCGGGGTCCTTGTCGATCTTCACGAGGATGCGTTCCACGGCCTCCAGCTCCAAGTCCACGAGGTCGTCCATCAGGCGCTGCGCCTCGTAGGTCACTTTCGCCAAACGCTTGTGGTCGATACGGGCCTTCGGCGTGAACGCATCGGTGACGAAGGAATAGAAGTTGATGGCGATCAAGCGGCAGCTGTCCCCGCCCTGCATGGCGATCTCGCCGCACGGGTTGGTGCTTTCGTTCTTGAAGCCCGGGTACACGGACGAGGTGGAATACTTGTGCTGGCGGTCCCAGAAAATGATGCCGGGCTCGGCGCTGTTGTGCGCGCACTTGATCAGCGTGTCCCACAGCTCGCGGGCGCGGACGCTCTTCGTCATTTCCGGCTTCTTGCTGTCGATGGGCCAGCGGTGCGTGTACTCGGCATCGTCCTCCACCGCTTGCAGGAATTCATCGCTCACACGGACGCTGATGTTCGCGCCGGTCACCTTCTTCAGGTCCTGCTTCATGGTGATGAACTGCTCCACGTCGGGATGCGCGATGTCCATGGTGAGCATCAGCGCTCCCCTCCTGCCCTTCTGCGCCACCTCCCGCGTGGTGTTGCTGAAGCGTTCCATGAACGATACCGCGCCGGTACTGGTGCGCGCGGCATTGCTCACGGCCGCGCCTTCAGGGCGGAGCGTGCTGAGGTCAAAGCCCACGCCGCAACGGCGCTTGAAGAGCTGGGCGAGCTGCTGGTCATTGCGGAAGATGCCGCCGTAGCTGTCCACCGGCGCGGGGATCACCACGCAGTTGGAGAGCGATGCCAAGCGCGTGGGATCGCCGAGGGAGGCCATCACGCTACCCTGCGGGACGATGTCCCGAAAGCCGTCGAAGAGGTCGAAGATGCGCTTCTCGTCCAAGGGTTTCCGCTTCTGGCCGTAGGTGGAGAGCAAAGCCTGCTTCTCCGCCGGAAGAGGCTTGTAGGAACGCTCGATGCGGGCGAACTCCCGGGCCATGCGGGCATGCGTGTCGGCGGGTGTGATCTCGACCAGATCACCCTTGGCATTGCGCAGGGCGTATTTGTTCATCCATGTGGTGGCGGCGAGCTCATCTTCCTGGAAATACTCGAGCGCTGCGGCCAAGACCTCTTCCTGTGAATAGCTGGTACTGGGCTTGGGTCTGGCGGCGGTGGTCATTGAGGTTGCTTGGTCAAAGAGGATGGCTTGCGGCATTGGAAAATGGGATTTTTGCGGGTCTCAAAGCTGCAAGATCAATTCGCTGATGGAGACCATTTTTAATGTCGATCATCCACAGCGTTATGAACGATCAAGACCACCTGATACTGGAACGCTTATGGAGGCTGACCTGAAGGCCGACGTTGATAACTTCTTGCGTCCGCGCACCATTCAGTTGCGTGGTGTCCGGCATCTTGAGTTTCCCAAGCTTGTGTTGCAGCTTGAATCCTCAAGCCGCAAGTGACCACGTACCCGGAGTATGGCGCAACTCGCCGATACGCCCGGTCACCGACCACCATCCAATTATCGCCCTACAACAGCAAAGGCGCCCTCGCGGACGCCTCTACCGACTTTCACCATGCCCCAAGGATAAGGGCGATGGCAATTTCTACTTTCCGGGAAGCAGCACTTTGTCGATCACGCAGACCAAGCCGTTCGAGGCCGGGACCGTACCGATGATCTTGGCGTCGTTGACCATCACCTGGCCGTCCTTTACATGGAAGGTGACGTTGCCGCCGTTTACCATGCCTTGCACTTGCCCATCACTGATATTCTCCGGCTTGAAGACACCCAAGGCCACGTGGTACTGAAGGATATCGGCCAGCGCATCCTTCTTCTCGGGCTTCAACAGGCCGTCCACCGTACCGGCAGGGAGCGCGTCGAATGCGGCGTTTGTGGGCGCGAAAACCGTGAACGGGCCCGCGTTGCTCAGCGCGTTCACCAGATCGGCAGCCTGCACTGCGGCCACCAAGGTGGTGTGGTCCGGGGAGGACACAGCCACCTGCACCACGTTCTTTGCGGATTCGTCATCCACCACGGTGGATTGGCCTCCGTCGGTCAATGCGGACGAGGTGTTTCCGGCTTGGTCCGCCGATGCGGTATCCGTGCTTCCCCCGCATGCGGCAAGAAGTGCGATCAGTGCGAACGGTGTAAGATGCTTCAGTTTCATGGTGGGGCGTTTTATCGAGGATGGCGTTTTCTATGCATCAAAAGTCCACTAGTACGATCGAAATGAACTTGACCGATGACAGGTGCTGCACTGATTATTGTCACGCTTGCGGCTTATGGCATGCAGCTTCAAGCCGCAAGCTACGCATTCCCCGATCCGCGTTGATCTGCACTTTCAACGTCATCAGCGTTCCATCCCAACTCACAGGTCCTTCCTCCGAAAAGCCCGGAACGCGAACGACGAGGGCAGCGCCACCCAGGCAAGGAGTGCCGCGAAGGCCACGATGATCCCGCGGACATTCCCGAAGAACTTTTCGTACACCGCGCCGCTGTATCCCATCATCGCGGCCAGGTCCACCTTCAGCAGCACCATGATGCGGCCCAGGTCGATCGGGTCCAGCGCGGCCAAAGGTACGATCCACGGTTCGATGGGGTATTCGCTGAAGGCGAACATCACCCACAGCAGCACCGCGTCGTACACCAGCACGAAGAGGAACCAGACCACCAGGCCAAGGCCGACACCGCGCGCTTTTTCGCGGTTCTTTATCGCAATGAGCGAACCGATGGCGACGAACACCAACGTGAGCATCACGCACGCGAGCAGGAGCGTGAGCGATGCACCGCCCGGAAGGAAGAGCATCAACGGGATCCCCGCGCCCACAAGCGCGCCCATCACTAAGGCCGTGCCCAAGGCCAGCATCTGGCCACCCAGGATCTTGGATCGGCGAAGGGGTTGCACCGCCAGCAGCTCAGTGAATTCCATCGCATCATAGAGGTAGACAATGGTGAACACCGAGGCGACCAAAGGCACCAGGGCCAACAGCACTTGTGAGAGGCTGAGCATGGACTTCACCGGTTGGTCTTCCAATTGGAACAGGCCCAGGCTGATGGCCAGAAGGAGCAACGTCCAGCCCAGCACGAATTTGTTGCGCGCCAGGTCGATCAGGGTGTACTTATAGACTTTCCACATGGGCTTCGGTCTTGGCGGTGAGCATCGCGGGAATAGCCTTCGACAGCCGCTTTTCCCCTGTTACTGCAAGCAGGTCCTCCGGCGGGAGCAGGAAGCGCAAGGTGCCTTCCTGCAGGTAGGCCACGCGGTCGGCAAGGGCTTCCACTTCCTCCATGAGGTGACTTGTGATGAGCACCGTGCAACCTTCCCGCTTGATGTCACGAACAGCCTTCAGCACGATCTCAGAGCTCAGGGGATCAAGGCCGGCAGTGGGCTCGTCCAACACCAGCACGCTCGGGGAATACCGGAAGGCAAGCACGGCGCTCACCTTCTGCCGTTGGCCGCCGCTGAGCGTGCCGAGGCGCTTGTCCATCATGGCATCCACGCCCAGCGCTTTCACCAGCGGGCCCTCGCTGCGGCCTTTGTTGCTGCCGCGGATGTCGTCCATCAGGTCGATCAACTGGCCGATCTTCAGTTCGTTGGGGAAGCGCGAGATCTGCGGCATATGTCCCACATGGTGGCGGTATTCCGGATCGCGGCCAACGTGCTCGCCGTTCACGGTGATCGTGCCGGTCGTGGCCTGCACCAAGCCCAGCAAGCATTTGATCATGGTGGTCTTCCCCGATCCGTTGGGGCCGATCACCGATACGGTCTCGCCGGGCTCGAAGCGCGCATTGAATTCGCGCAACGCCCAAAGCTTGCCGTACTTCTTGCCGACGTTCTCAAAAATTACGCGTGACATGCGGAGGTTTCATCAAGGGTTTGTCGTCTTCCAAGCCTTCCGGCGTCATCGAGGGCACCAAACGTTCTGCCTGGTCGAGCAATTGGGTGAGCAAGCTGCGCGAAAGCACCACGGCATAGGGCATGCGCTCGTTCACCATGGCGAACAGGCTCAATGGCCGGAAAGGCACATCGCCGGTGCCGTCGTGGTCCAGATCATAACCTTGGTAGCGGTCCCAATAGTTGCCGCTGAAGCTGTTGTACACCGGGTTGCCGTTGGTGCTCATGTCGAAGGTGTTCCCGGTGAAGATGTTCCCGACGAAGTGGCAATCGGTGGCATTGGCGAAGAGGCGAAGCGCCCAGCCGTTTCCTTGGAATATGTTGCCCTTCACCTCCGCCCGGTTGCAGCCGTCCACCAGCAGCGCGGTGGTGTTGTCGATGAAGATGTTGCTGTCGATCTTCACATCGTTGATCTCCTTCAGCAAGATGCCATAGGAACTGGCGCCGCGGTTGCGGATGAAACGGTTCCGGCTCATGTCCACGTTCTTGCTGAACATCACTGCCACACCGGCACCGTTGTCCTGGAAGAGGTTGTCCGAATAGGTGTCGCGGTGGCTGAACATGAAGTGCAGGCCGTAGCGCGAGTTGTGCAGGCTCTTATTGCGGCGCACATGGCTGTCGGAGACGAACTCGAAGTAGATGCCGTCGCGGTGGTTCCGTACCACATTATCCTCCACCGTGGCGCCCGAGCAATGCCACAAGTGGATGCCGTTGGCCCTGCTGGTCTCGGATTGTTCCGGGTCGCCGTTGATGGTGTTCCCAATAACCGTCGGGTTGCGTGCATTCGCGAAGTGGAACGCGAAAAAGCAGTGCTCCACCACGTTGTCGAGCAGTTTCACGTTGTCGGCCCGTTCCACCTCGATGCCGGCGTTATCGTTCATGTTGCTCACCTTGGTGCCGGTGATCAAAAAACCCTGCACGGTGACATCCGATGCGGTGATCGTGAGCACATTGCCATCGCCCCCGGTGCCATCGATCACAGGTCTTCCGACACCGATCAGCGTCAGCGGCTTGTCTATGGTGAGCGTTCCTTCCGCGTAGGTCCCTTCCAGCACGCGCACGGTGTCCCCGGCCTGCGCGGCGGCAAGAACAAGCCCCAGCTTCTTCACCTTGCCCGATGCGTTCACCGTCCAAGTAACGGCCGACAAGGAACTCGCGGCACCAAACAAAAAAGTAACGGCGCAAAGCCGCATCCAAGGCCTCATGCGCGCACCTCCATGGGTCGGAGAAATTCAAGATCTGTGTGGATCAACACTTTCAGCGTCATCAGCATTCCAATTATTCCGCCAATAGCTTCTTCGCTCCGGCCCAGTCCATTTCCTCCCCGGGGAATTCTCCCTCAACGGCCTTGCGGTCCGCTTCCGAGGTGAACGCCGCCACATTGCCGCGCATGGGGCTGTGCAGTTCCGGACTGTGGAGGTAGAACGCGGTGGTGGCGTCGATCAACGTGCCGGGATGCGCGAAGTCCGCGACGTACCAGGCCTTCACCTCGGACTCCGCCACCTTAGCGTCATTCACCACGAAGGGCACCATGCATTCCGGGCCATCGAAGACGTAGCTGCGTCCTTTCACGGTGGAAATGGCCGCCGCGAATTTTTGGTCCATCACGTTCATCCGGCAATGCGCGCATTCATCGTGCCCGTAGTTGATCTTGGGCTGGCCAACGCTGCAGCCGGACACCATGATCACCAAGGACGCACTGATCAGAAAATTCTTCATGGGTTCACGAGTTTCAGGCGGCCACCTTACGTGGGGATCTCCACTCATAGAGGAAGACAAGTACCGCCAAGGTAATTGTTCCGAACAGCACCCAGCCGCCCACATCGGGATAGGACCAGGCATCGAAGTTCAGCAATGTCTTATGGCCGAAGAGCGGCGGTTGGTACACCATCCCTTCGATCTTGATGGCCGCGTGCGGGTCGAGGTTGTGGCCGTAGTTCCAGCCCCAGGAGTACATGTCCCACATGGCCCAGATCACATAGGCCAACAGGCCGAAGAGCCAACTCCCCAAGGACCAGCGCCTGCCGATCAGCGCCGCGAGCAGCCCCCAGATCACCAGCCCGCCGATGAAGTAGCGCATCACCTGGAACTCGGGGAACATCTCGTTTTGGATAGTGGCCATGCCGATGTAGTGGTTCAGGCCGTTGATCTGGTCCACGTTGCCGACGAAGCTGTCGTGGAAGATCTGGAGTTGCAGCCCTTCGGGGTATTGCGGTGCCATCAAGTAGATGACCCAGATAGGCTGCGTCAGCAACAAGGTCATGGCGATAGCGGCGAGGGCGATCAGGATGCGGGAAAACGGGCGCATGTTCTGGATCGGGTGGCTGGGGCTGGGGGTCATGATGGGCGGTGGCTGGGGATGAGTTCCTGGAAATGTGTGGGCGGGCATGTTATTGCCTTCTGGTCCTTTATGCGCTTGGGATGGTGATCCCCGCTGGCAGTATGAGTTCGTGATCGTTATCACGGTACACGATCCAAGCCGTCTTTGCGGGAAAGACCGATCATTGTCTGTTCCGATCGCACCGAAACAGCGCGCCCGGCCAACCGCATCCATCGGATGGGGGCCGGGCGCGTTGTGTTCATTCTTGTCCCGGCTCAAAGGCCCGCGTCCACGCTCTTGGTGTTGGCGCTCAACGGTACGGTGCTGCCCGCTGGGGAGACCCGGATGTAGCCCTGCATCTCCTGGTGGAGCGCAGAGCAGAAGTCCGTGCAGTAGAAGGGCGATCACCCCGACGCCGATCGGGCGTCCATTTCAAGGTCGCGTCTCACCGGGCATGATCAGCAGTTCGGCGGTCTGTCGCGCCCTTGACAGCGAAGCCGTGCGGCACGTCCCAGTCCTGTTCGAGGTTGGTCACGTGGAAGTACACGTCGTCGCCCATCTTGATCCCTTCGATATTGTCCGGTGCGAAGTGCGAGCGGATGGCGGTCATGTAAACATGCACCTTGTTGCCGTCGCGCACCACGCGGGCGTCCTTCTCGCCCTTGGTGACGTAGGGGTGCTTGTTGTCCTCGAGTCTTGTAGAACTTCACCGAGTTGGGCCGACCAGATCGGCGGGAATAGCCTGCGCATAGTGCGGCTCGCCGATGGTCGGGAAGTCCAGCAGCAGTTTCATCTTCGTCGTCCGTCGATGTCGTACAACTGGGCGGACTGTGTCAGCTCGGGGCCGGTGGGCAGGTAGCGGTCCTTGGTGATCTTGTTGTAGGCGATCACGTACTTGCCCCAAGGCTTCCGGCTGTCGCCGCCGGGGACGCTCAGGTGGCCGACGGAGTAGTAGGTGGGCACGCGGTCCACCACTTCCAGGGTCTTCACGTTCCACTTCACGATCTCGGTGGTCACGAACATCGAGGTGTAGCGCGAAGCCCTTGTCGTCGAACTCGGTGTGCAAGGGGCCCAGGCCGGGCTTCTTCACCTCGCCGTGGAGCACGGATTCATACTTGAGCACCGGGATGCCGTCGATAGTCGCCCTCGTAGTCCTTGTCGGCGATGGCCTTCTGCATCTTGTCGAAGGAGAACACCGGGATCAGTCGCGGCGAGCTTGCCGCTGCCCACGATGTAATTCGCCGGTGGGGTCCATGTCGCAGCCGTGCGGGCTCTTGGGGCAGGGCATGAAGTAGACGAGGTCCGTGAGTTCCTTCGGGTCGAGCTGCAGCACCTCGGTACCGATCTTCGAGGTGGCCATGTGGGTGTCCTCGTCGTAGTGCGTTGTTGTAGTATTTGCCGGGCACTTTCTTGCCCTTGCCGGCCTTCACGTATTCCTCGCACTTCTTCCAGTTCACGGCCATGATGAAGTCCTTATCGTTCTGGGTGGCGTTCACCTCCAAGAGCGTGTGGGCCTTCTCGGTGTTGTAACAGGTGAAGAAGAACCAACCGTCGCTGGGGCCCTTGCCGGAGTGGCTCAGGTCAATGTCGATCGCGGGGGTCTTGATCTGAAAGGCGATCTTCATGCTGCCGTTGGAAGTGTCAGGCTTGATGAAGGAGACGGTGCTCTTGAAGTTCTCCTTGTACGTCTCAATGGGAACGTCACGCTGTGCATCAGTGCCCATGGGAATGCTGAAACGGGTGCCGGCCACGATGTATTCGCTGTTCGGTGTGCTGAACGGCGAGCTGTGGTTGCCCGCGCTGTTGGGGATCTCAATGATGCTGGAGGTCCTGAAGGTCTTCAGGTCGATCATCGCGATGCGCGGCGTGTTGTTGCCGTTGATGAACATGAACTTACCGTCCTGGATGCCGTCGCTCATGGATGCCTCCACGTGGTGGCTGTCGTCCCAAGGGATGAAGCCGTGCGTGGTCATGAGCATGGGCTTGGTCTCCTCGCTATAGCCCCAGCCCTTTTCGGGGTCGACGGAGAACACGGGGATCACTCGCAAGAGCCGCCCCGAGGGGATGCCGTAAACGGACATCTGTCCGCTGAAGCCGCCGCTGACGAAGCTATAGAATTCATCATACTGCCCAGGTGGCACGAACACCTTCGAGGCGGCATCGCCGGTGACGGCGCTCTTGGTGTTGGCCGGCTTGCAGCCTTGGGCCAGTGGCAGGGCGATCGCGGCGGCCAGTACCAGTGGTAACGTGGTGGTCAACGAGGTCCTTTTCATTTCAGGTTGGTTGGTTGGTCAAGAGTATGGCCTTTAGGCCGGGTTTTTTTCCAGGGAGCGAATGAACTCAAGCACATTGCGGGCGTCATCCTTGCTCAGGTTCTGGTTCGGCATACGGACCAAGCATTCCTCCAGCATGGCCTGTGCCTCGGCATCATTCTCCAGCATGGCATCGGTGTGGATGATCATGTTCATGATCCACTCCGGCTTACGCTGATCGGCCAAGCCCTTCCACCCGGGTCCGACCACGCGGTTGGTGCCCAAGCTGTGGCAGGCCTGGCACTTCAAATCATAGAGTTCCTTGCCCTTCGCCACCATGCCTTGGTCAATGGGGCCCAGCTTCACATCATCGGCGGTGATGAGACCTGCTATCGCTGCTGCGGCTTCGGGATTCTCGACCGCTGCCGGGGTTTCGGTCGTGGAGGCAGGGGTACTTTCCCCACCGCCACATGCCATTGCGAAAGTGGTCAAACCGACCAATGCCAGCGCTTTGAGGGAGTTCAGTGTGAGCTTCTTATTCGTTACCATAAGGTCGAAATGTTTTCGGGTTCAAAAGTCGTGATCGCGGCGAAGATATAGATGATGCTTGTCAAGCCATTGAATGAGTTTCATCATGCCCGTCCATTCCCTGTTTATGCGGACCTTCGCGCCCCATGCGCCGCTGGTTCAACATCGCTCTGCTCAACTTCGGTATCGCCTCCATTATTGGATGCGTGCTCCGGGCCATCTACATCTGGGAGATCCCCTTCATCCGCTTCAAGCCCTTGCTGAACGCACACTCCCACGTGGCCATGCTGGGCTGGGCATTTATCGCCATGGTGGTCTTTCTGCTACAGGACGAGACCGAAGATGGCCCCTCGCGGCGCAGCAACATCCTGCTTGCCACGGCCCAGATCGCCGTGACGGGGATGCTCTTGGGCTTTCCGGTGCAGAGCTACGGCGCCTTCACCATCACCGTTTCCGTGCTGCACATGTTGGCCGGTTATTGGCTCGGCGTGCAGGTATGGAAGGCAACGCGCACCTGGCGGGCGAACGGCAGCCGCCTCCTCACGCGCATGGCGGTGATCTTGATGTTCATCTCCACCATCGGGATCTGGGCCATGGGGCCGATCGTCTCCGGCGGCGGGTTCGGCACGGAATTGTACTACTGGTCCATCCAGTTCTACCTGCACTTCCAGCTCAACGGCTGGTTCTGGTTCGGTGCCTTGGCGCTGTGGAGCCGTTGGGCCGAGACGCACGGCGCACGCCATGTGCTGGACCGCTTCACCATCCGCCTCTGGCTGGTCTCCGTTGTGCTCACCTTCGCGTTGGCCATCGCCTGGAGCGAACACCACTGGTCAGTATATACCGTGAACTCAATAGGCGTGGTGCTGCAGCTCTGGGCCGGTTGGCGCACGGCGAAGGCCATACTCAAGGTTCAAAGGATGCTCCACGACAAAGCACCGCTGTGGGCCTGGCGCTGCGTCACCTACTCGCTCGTGGGCATGGGCCTGAAGGTGGTGATGCAGGCGGCCGTGGCCATCCCGCAGGTGGCCATCATGGCCTTCACCGTGCGCAACTTCACCATGGGTTTCATCCACCTCAACACCTTGGGCGCCATCAGCATGATGTTCTTCGCCATGGCCTTGGTGCGCGGCTGGTTCGTGAGCACCTCTTGGGTGGCTCGCTCCGGCCTCTCCCTCTTTACCACGGGCATGATACTGACGGAAGGCGTTCTCTTTCTCCAAGGCCTTCTCTTCTGGGTGGGCTGGGGCATGATCCCCGGCTACTACTGGATCATCTTCGGCGTTTCCATGTTCCTCCCCGCCGGGATCATCACGCTGCTGGTGCATGCGATCTACGAACACCGGAAGGCGGTCGTCCGCGTGGGGCAGCGAATTGCTCCTTCAGCGGCCTAGCGGAAGATCGCTCCCGCAGCATCCCGAAGCAGAGGCTCTGAAAGAGCAAGAGCACGAGAAAGGCCGACCCCTCCAGGCCGGCCTTTCAAGATGTTGGCAATGCTGTGCTCAGAGGGAGCGGATCAGCTCCAGCATGGCGCGGGCTTGTTCCTTCGTGAGCTCTTGGTCAGGCATCACGGTCTTGGTCTCTTCCACCAGCGCCTGTGCATCGGCATCATTCTCCACCATCCACTGCGTGTGGAGCATCATGTTCATGATCCACTCCGGCTTGCGCTCATTGATCACGCCCTTCCAACCGGGACCCACCACCTTCTCCTCCGTAAGGCCGTGACACACATGGCACTTGGCATCAAAGATCTTCTTAGCCTCGGCGACCATGCCTTGGTCGATGTCCTTGTCCAAGGTGATGTCCTGTGCAGTAATGAAGCCTGACGGAATGGATGATGTTCCAGGTGCTTTTTCCTCCACTGGTGCCGCTGCTTTGGGCGTATCGGACGGGGCCGCCTCTTTGGGCGTATCGCTGCTGCAAGCGGCTACCAGCAAGGCAATGCTCAACGGCAGGAAGGATCGGCGGAGTGAAATCGAAGTGTACATGGCTGATGTTGGATCTAAAGTTCCGGGGTTATTCCCACGGGGCGAAGTTCTCTGAAATTCCCCGCCCGGCAAAGAAACAGATGAACGCCATTTCTGTGCTCGGAGTGCATGGATCTTTTTTCCCGGGCCGGGCTCATTCCGATGCGTGAGGTTTGGCCACTTGCTTCATCAGGTCGTCGTTCCAGTCGCCGTCCACCTTCACATGCCCCACCGCGTTCAAGACCAAGGCCTTGATCAGCTCGTGATCGAGGAAGGCGTAGACACCGGGTTCCCTGAATTGGTACAGCGCGGCCACGGCGGACCCGCCCGGAACGGCCCAGGTCTCATAGTTCGTCGCTGCCTATCGTTGAAGGAGCCGCCGTTCCATACCAGGTCCGCATGGCCGCCGATCAGGTGGAAGCGCGCATCGAGGTTGCAGGAGGCGGTTACAAAGAGGACCTTCTCGCCCACGCCGGCCTTCATCGCATGCTCGTTCGTAAGCGAACCCGGGGTGCCGTTGAACACGATGTGCGACGGGATAAGGGTCTTCATCACCTGCAGCATGTCGGAGAAGCCGGCAGCCGGAGTATCATACTCCTTGTATTTTCTTTGGTCGTCCTTGGGGATGTAGTAATCCTGTTCCACTACGTAATAGGCGCGGTCATACTTCACGGGCTTGCCGTTCTCGTCCGCCAGTCCGTTGCGCGGCAGCACCATGATCGCACCGTTCATGCCTGAGGCTACGTGCAGGGGCACCATGGCCCCGCCGGGCGCGCAGTGGTACACGAACACACCGGGCTTGATCACCCGGAAACGGATGGTCGCCGCTTGGCCGGGGGCCACCTCCGTCAGGTCCCCGCCGCCCATGGCACCGGTCGCCGCATGGAAATCGAGGTTGTGCGTAAGCATGTTCGTCTTCGGGTTCACCAAGGTCACCTGCATGTAATCCCCCTCATGGGCCACGATGATCGGAGCCGGCACCGAACCGTTGAACGTGAGCGCCCAGATGGTGGCGTTCGGTCCGATCTTCATCTTCTTCTCCTCCACGGTCAGCTTCACGTCGATCACCACGGGACCACCCTTGGCCACCTGGTCATGCTCGGGAAGGGCGGGTGGCGCCACCATCACCTGCTCCACATGGGGTAGTTTATCGGGATCGACCGCATTCGGCGCGTCGAAGACGGAGGTGTTTTGCGTGCAGGAAGCGATCAGCCGGGCGGGAAGCAGGAAAAGAACGTTGGTAAACTTCATTTTGCGAGGCGTTTTTGCCGGCACATAGGTTGGCGCTGTGAATTTTATCTCCAACCCTTTTGGCAAGGACCGCATCGCTGTTGTGCCGTTCCTGGGCATCCGTGCTGACCGCGCTAGAGAGGGCAGCCGACGGCCCGATCACTGCGTTTGAAATTATTGGCAGACGACTATCTTTGAGCACCTTAAAAAAACCATACATGAAACACTTTACCCTCAAGGCGGCTATCGTCACCTTGCTCATGGGTTCGATGGCCTGCTCGGCATTTGCCCAGAACGCGTACTTGGACGGCCTGTCCTTTCCGCGGTACATCAAGGCCAACACGAACTACCCGGTCTCGGTGAACGTCAAAAATCTCGGGCCGGCCCCACTGCTCAGCTTTTCCATCCGCTGGCGGTTGGACGCGGGCACCTGGCACAACGGCTCGACGATCACCTTTCAGGCCCCTGGGCTCCAGACCGGAGGCTATTACTATACGGCGATACACCCCGTACAGCTAAGCACCTCCCAAGGCTCGCACACCTTGGACGTGGAGATCCTGTCCACGCCCGACTCCGACCCAAGCAACAACGTGCTCACCGTGACCTTTACCGCCCTGAGCACATGGGCACCGAAGATGGTGCTGTTGGAAGGACGCACAGAGACCTGGTGCCAGTATTGCCCGGTCGCCAACACCGTGACCAATGACTTGGCGCTCAACCCGAATTTCGCGGTGGCCAAGTTCCACACCGCCGATGCCCTCGCATCCACGGACGGCACCTTGTATTACACCACCTATTATAATCCCAACTTCACCCCGGCGGCCGTGTTGGACATGGGCGAATACGGGGGGTATACGGTGAACTCCGCCAGCAACCGCTGGGAGGATGAAATGACCGCGCGTGCGGCTGGCGTGGCCCCGGCCTCGGTGGCAATGACCTCCTCGCTGAACTGGACCACACGTGTGCTCACAGTCTCGGTGACGGCCACCTTCACATACACCTTCGCCGGCCCCTTCAAGCTGAACGCTTGGGTGCTGGAGGATGCCGTACCCGGTGCCCAGCAGAACGCACCGGCCGGATATCTCCACAACAAGGTGGTCCGCGCACTTCTCGGCGGCGCGACGGGCACCACCGGCATCGTACCCACGAACCCCGTTGTCGGCACACCCTACACCAAGACGTATACCTACACCGTGCCCGCCAACTTCAAACTGGGCGACCTGAAGATGATCGGCGTGCTCGAACATGCCATCTCCAACACGGACCGCTACTGCGTGAACGCAGCGAAAGGTGAGGCCAGCGCTGTCGGCATCGATGAGCTGACCGCTGCGAACGACCTGCTGGAGGTCTACCCCAACCCGTTCCGGGACGCGGTGAACATCGCCTTGAAAGGCATCTCCGGGAAGGCACGCGTGGAAGTGCTCTCAGTGGACGGACGCGTGCTCGTGCAGCGCGACCTGATGCTGGAGGGCGGCAATGCGGTCCGGCTTGAGCTGGGGGCCGAACTTCCCGCCAGCCTTTACATCCTGCGTGTGACCACTGCGGATCTCGTGGCGCAAAAGCCATTGGTGCGGGCAGACTAAGCTTTTTTTTGACACCGACACCGACACCGGAAAGGGGGCCAGCATCGGCCCCCTTTCTCATTCAGGGGCCTGGACCGCACGGGTCATGGCCATTCAATTATCCTGGCAAAACTGCGAGGCATGGAAATGCAGGAGCGGCGCGGACATGATCCCGTCCACGCGCTAACTTCGCGACGAACGTATTTTTATCCCCATGGCCTCTACCGATACATCCACAGCAGAAGGATCGATCACCTTGACCGAACTGAGGGAAGAGATCCTCCGCGACTTCAAACTTGTCTCGCTCAGCCGCGAGGCCAGCCTGCTCGGCCGCAAGGAAGTGCTCACAGGCAAGGCCAAGTTCGGCATCTTCGGCGATGGCAAGGAACTGGCGCAGGTGTGCATGGCCAAGCAATTCCGCCACGGCGACTGGCGCAGCGGCTACTACCGCGACATGACCTTCATGTTCGCCATCGGCGAGCTCACCGTGCAGCAATGGTTCGCGCAGCTCTATGCCCATGCCGATGTAGACGCACGAGCCCGCCAGCGCGGGGCGCCAGATGAACGGCCACTTCGCCACACGCAGCCTGGATGACAATGGCGAGTGGAAGAACCTTGACCGAGCAATACAACTCCAGTCCGGACATCGTCCCCCACCGCCGGTCAGATGCCGCGTCTGCTGGGCCTTGCACAGGCCAGCAAGATGTTCCGGCAACAACCAAGCGCTGCACGGCTACACGCACTTCAGCGACAAAGGCAACGAGGTCGCCTTCGGCACCATCGGCGACGCCAGCACCAGCGAAGGACCGTTCTGGGAGGCCATGAATGCCGCCGGTGTGCTGCAGGTGCCCATGGCCATGAGCGTGTGGGACGATGGCTGGGGCATCAGCGTGAGCAAGGACCTACCAGACCACCAAGGGCAGCATCAGCACGCTGCTCGCAAGGCTTCCAGAAGGAGGAAGGCACCAACGGCATCCGCATCCATACCGTGAAGGGCTGGGACTACGCCGCGCTGAACAAGACCTACGAAGAGGCCATCGCCACTTGCCGCGAAGAGCATGTGCCGTGCCTGATCCATGTGGAAGAGGTGACGCAGCCGCAAGGCCACAGCACCAGCGGCAGCCACGAGCGCTACAAGAGCACGGAACTGCTGGAGTGGTACAAGGAGCTCGACTGCAACGTGAAGTTCCGCGAATGGATCCTCGCCTTCAAGCCCGGTGGCGACGCCCATCGCCACGGCGGAAGAGCTGGATGCGATCGAGAAGCAGGCCAAGGCCGATGTACGCGCCGCGCAGAAAGCCGCATGGGCCGCCTTCCTGGCACCGATCAAGGCCGAGACGGAACGAAGTGGTCGCGCTGGTGGAGGCCTTGCCGCGTGCGATGGCGCCGCCAGCGTTCGCTGCAAGGAACTGCGCAGCGCCATGGACCCCGGGCGCAAGGACATCCTGAGCACCGCCCGACGCGCCGCTGATCGCCGCACAGGTCGCCGAACGGAGCGCATGCAGCTGACCTGCGAACGTGGGTCGAGAACGCCAACGCCGCGAACGCCGACCGCTACGGCAGCCACCTGTACAGCCAAAGCGCAAAGAGCTGCCTGAACGTCCCCGAAGTGCCGGTGGAATACGGCGACGACGAAGAGGTGGACGGCCGCATCATCATCCGCGACAACTTCGCCGCGCTCTTCGAGAAGGAGCCGCTGCTGCTCACCTTCGGTGAGGACACCGGCAAGATCGGCGATGTGAACCAGGGCATGGAAGGCATGCAGGCGCGCTTCGGCGAACTGCGCGTCAGCGACGTCGGCATCCGCGAGAACACCATCCTCGGGCAGGGCATCGGCATGGCGCTGCGCGGCCTGCGCCCCGTGGCGGAGATCCAATACCTGGACTACCTGCTCTACTGCCTGCAACCGATGAGCGACGACCTCGCCACCGATGCAGTGGCGCACCAAGGGCGGGCAGAAAGCCCCGCTGATCGTGCGCACCCGCGGGCCACCGGCTGGAAGGCGTGTGGCACAGCGGCAGCCCCATGGGCATGATCATCAATAGCCTGCCGCGGTATCGTGGTGTGCGTGCCGCGCAACATGCAGCAGGCCGCAGGCATGTACAACACACTGATCCAAAGCGATGATCCCGCACTGGTGATCGAATGCCTCAACGGCTACCGCAGCAAGGAGAAGACTGCCCAGCAACCTCGGTGAATTCACCGTGCCCATCGGCATCCCGGAGATCGTGCTGCGAAGGCAACGACCTCACGCTGGTGAGCTACGGCAGCACCTTCCACATCTGCAAGCAGGCCGCGGAACGACTGTACGAACTCGGCATCGATGTGGAGATGGTCGACGCACGCACCCTCCTCCCCTTCGACCGCGAGCATCTGTATCGTGGAAAGCCTGAAGAAGACCAACCGCCTGCTGGTGGTGGACGAGGACGTGCCCGGCGGCGCCAGCGCGTACATCCTACAGCAGATCCTCGAAGTGCAGGGCGGCTACCGCTGGCTGGACAGCGCGCCCAGCAACGCTCACCGCCAAGGCCCACCGCCCCGCCTACGGCAGCGATGGCGACTACTTCAGCAAGCCGAGCGTGGAGGATGTGGTGGAGAAGGTGATGGGAATGATGCGGGAGTGAGGGAAAGTTCCTCGTATGACCGGGACTGCGGGTCAGGCCCGCAGTGACGTCCTTAGTCGACGCCCAATAATGATTCCTTAGCGTCATGGCGGGCCTGACCCGCCATCCCGGCTGGATCAGTCGATCGATCCCTGAAGTGCGGAAACGCCATCCCGAGTGATCTTTGTTCCGCCCATGCTTTCCCTCCACCTCACTCCCCTTCCCACGCTCACCACGTCGCGGCTCGTCCTGCGCGAGGTCCGCATGAGCGATGCACCCGAGTTCTTAGCAATGCGCAGCGACCCCGAGGTGATGCGCTTCGTGCATCGGCCACGGGCCGTTACCATCGATGACGCGAAGGCCTTCATAATGCGCGTCCAGGATGGTCAGCGCGCCAACACATGCGCGCAGTGGGCCATGACATTGAAGGGGGACGATCCCGGCTCGGGGGCCGGGAAATGCATCGGCGTTGTCGGTCCGTGGCGCATCGAGCCGGAGCACCATCGTGGCGAACTGGGCTATATGCTCAGCCGCGCGCACTGGGGCCAAGGCCAGATGAGCGAGGCCATCGCTACCGTGGCGGAACATGCGTTCAACGTCCTCGGCCTGCACAGCATGGAGGCATGGACCCAAGCTGGGAACGTCGCTTCGATGCGCGTGCTGGAGAAGAACGGTTTTGCGCGCGAAGCCTACTTCAAGGAGAACAGCTTCTGGGAAGGTGCTTTTTTCGATTCGGTGGTGTTCGGCAGGTTGGCTCCGAAGTGAGGCTCCCACCATGCTCATGACCCTTGATTGATTACCCAATAAATGAGCAGTCTCATATGGAACTCCTATATATCGGCATCGACCAGATAATCATGATCACCATTCCCCAAGGCGCAAAAGACAATAATCTGGACCTGCATCGCTTCAGCCGCATGAGCGAGGCGGAGTTCAGGTGGTGGTTCATCACGGGTCCCATCACGACGATCGCATCCATCATTGCGAATTCACGCGGCGGGATCGATGTTTCCGCGGAAATACTGGAGCATATCCGCAAGCAGGATGTCCTTTACCTGTATGGCATGCGTTGAACCCGACGCAGATGCTCGCGTGCACGCCTGCCAGAGGCACGGTCGCGAGTACCTGTTTCCAAGCCATCGACATCTTTGCCCAATGCTCACCCTTCCCATCCCTTCCCTCGAAGGCCTCACCACCGAACGCCTGACCTTCCGCCGCCCTTCGCTGGAAGACCGCTCGTGGTGGATGGAATACATGAACAGCGCCAAGGCCATCCGCTTCATGCCGTTCACCATAGGAAGTGAGGCCGACTGCAAGGCATTCATCCAACGTTCATTGGACCGGATCGCTCGCGACGGTTCCTGCCTGAACGTGGTGAGCGAACGCGCCAGCAATAAGCCCGTGGGCATGATCGGCCTGTTGACACAGGATGTGGACGGTATCGCGGAACTGGAGATCGGCTACCACCTGCTGCCTTCCGCTTGGGGACATGGATACGCCGCTGAGGCCGCGATGGCTTGCAAAGCATTCGCACAAGAGCATACACTGGCTCCCTCTGTGATCTCGCTGATCGATCACGACAACACGAAGAGCCAAGCCGTGGCCAAGCGGAACGGCATGCACTACGAGAAGGACACCGTGCACCACAGTGTGCCAGCGATGGTATTCCGCGTGGATCTGTGAACTCCACACCTGTTCGACACAGCATAAAACGCTTCGCCCCTGTGGACAAAGGCGGTGATGCGCAACTACTGGCAGGGGCCTTCGTCGTGATCGGTCTCCCCATACTGCGTTCAACTACTACCGGTTGAAAGACGCTCCACGTCCGATCCGTGATGCCGCATCTGCACGGCTACATTGCATCCATCACTCATCCGCCGGTATGCGCATACTGGAATGCATCGGCACAACGCCCGCAGCATGAACGAAAAGGACTGGGACCAGGTGTCCACCTCCTTTGAGGAGGAGATCTTCAACGTGCCGGAGAACGACACGAAAGGCTTGATCCGCGATGCGATCGAACGGCTTGGCACGCCGGATGCCGTGGCCACCGACCTGGGCTGCGGCGTCGGGAGAACGTTGCCGATGCTGTCGGAGCATTTCGCGACCGTCTATGCCGTGGATGTCAGCAGCCAGTGCCTTGCCGTGGCCTCGGAGGCCTGTGCCGAACTGCACAACATCACTTATGTGCATGCGGACCTTTCCAAGGACCGGAACAGCTATCCCGCGACGGACACGGTGCTCTGCATCAACACCCTGCTGAACGCGTCCATCGACGTGCGCGAGCCGCTATTCGACCGCACCTGTCGCAGCGTGAAGTGCGGCGGCCACCTGGTGCTGGTGGTGCCCGCATTGGGCTCCGCGTTGCTCACCGCCTACCGACGCCTGCAATGGAACCTGCGGGACGGCATGCCGCCGCGCAAGGCGCAACGGGAAGCGGCGCGGAATGACGCAGGCCTCGAACAGGGGATCGTACACATCGACGGTGTGCCCACCAAACATTTCCTGCGCGAGGAACTGGAAGCCTCCTTGGCCGATCGCGGCTTCGCGGTCGATACGGTCGAAAAGCTGGAATACGGCTGGGACACGGAGTTCGCCGCGCCACCCCGTTGGATGAAGGCGCCTTATCCTTGGGACTGGTTCGTGGTGGCGCGGCGAGCGCGCTGAACGTCCGCTTGCCCCCGTCCGGTGGCCAAAAGTCCGTTTCATCCGAAACTACCGACCTTTGTGGCCACATGCAACTGACCAACGCCGAGATCCAACAAGCCCTTCGCATCAGCAAGGCCATCGAGGAGCACCTTGAGAACAACCGCACGGTGAACGTGAACAGCACCGACCTCTATAGCATGCTGGCGAGCCGCGAATTGGTGGAGCGCGACCCCGGGCATGGCAACAACTTCCGGCTCTTCCTCACCAAGCTGGTGAAGGCGAACATGCTCAACCTCATTCCCCAGTGCAAGGCCATGCCCCGCAGCGGCGGCAAGTACGACTGGACCTTCAACCGCGCCGCCAGTAGCATGCCCGCCCGGAAGCCTGCGGACGCTGAAGTCCCTGTGCCGACCGACCGCATCGCCTCCTAGTGTACCAACCCGTAAGTTCCTGAACTGTCTTCACCTCCCTTTCTCCCTTCTGCGGCGTTGGAACATTTCGCCGTAGCTACGGCTACGCCGTACATGTTCCGCCTTGCATAAGGAAGAAATTCAGGCAAAGCTTTAGTTCACCAACTTACGGGTTAGCACACTAGCTCCTCTCCCTTCCTACTATTCGCGCATGGGCCTCGGCCCATGTCGTGGTTCCATGGCCTTGACCGTACGGATGAGCTATCCCGAGACCACCGAACAGAATTCCGTGATGGCTTGGCTGCAGGACCGCGAGATGAAGGACCATAGGCTGGGCCATGCAGTTGCTTTTCGGGGCGCAAAGAACGGCCTTCGTACCGAGCAAGCCTTCTGGGCTACCTCTCGATACCATCTGATGGGGAGATCGGGCATGCCGGGAAAGGCATAGCTTCGTGTTCATGCCCTTCAACCTGCCTGCTGGCCCAATGGCGCCTTCCCGACCGGGGCGGCTACTACGATGGGGAAGCCTGCTTCTGGCAGCGACGTCACTGGCCACCACGGCCCAGGTCTTCAACTCCGGTGCCAGCATCCCGGAAGCGGGCTCCGTGCCGGAGTCCCCGTTGGAATCGGATTTTCGATTGCCCGACAACTACGAGTTAAGGGACAGTGTGGACAACTCCCGCTGGTTCCCCCCGCCGGGCAACCAAGGCCGACAGGCCTCCTGTACTACATGGTCCCTTTGCTATGCCGCCATGAGCTACTGGTGGAACCGGGCAGATGACCGGACGTACACGCCCATGGACACCCTTGACCTGACAACGACCTACAGCCCGGCGTTCTTGTTCAACCTCTTGAAGCAGCGAAGCAGCGATCCCTGTACCACCGATGTTTCCTTTGTCGGCATTGTACGCCTTGCCAGATCGGAAGGCGTCTGCACATGGGAGCAAATGCCCTACGATACCGCCGTGAACGCCTGCATGGAACCCGTGCCGACAACTGCCCTGGGTGCCGCCCTACAAAGTCTCCGACCGGAGATCCAGGACATCGAAGAGACCAACCTGAAGCAATGGCAATACCACTTGGACCAAGGGCGGCCCATTGTTGCGGAGATCACCATCGACTCGCTTTTCATTTATAAGGGATATGCCACCCATGGCGACAGTATGCTGCATTGGCGCTACACAGGGATCGTGCCTTTTTATGGTGGGCATGCCGTGGTCTGCACCGGCTATTCCGGGGACAGCCTCTTCACCTTCATCAATTCTTTCGGCAAACACTGGGGCGGGGACGGCTACTTCACAGCGACTTGGGACATACTGAACCGGCGATGCTACGGCGCACATGTGCTGATGAACGACACTTCCGGAGCATTGGAGCTTTTGCCGCCGGAGCGATCGGCGAAGCGCAAGCCCAGCGGGCCGGTGGTCCATGTGCGTCTCAAGCCGGGACAGACGCTCACGACAGACCACACCATGGTCCGGCTTGCTAGTCTGGGCCGCTCACAGCAGAGTGCTGTGGTGCGATCCTATGACCTCGGGAACAAGACCTTGTTGCACGCCTTCCATATGCGGCCGGGCCAGAAGTACATCGTCTACGGCAACGGCAAGCGCACTGAATACGCCTATCGACGGGCATCCTTCCTTGGTAGGTGGTTGAAGCGGCCCGTGCGGTTGACGGTGACCACCACGGAGGCCGGTCCGGACCCCTATCTGGCCCGGAGGGATGCCTTGCTGCGGAAGGTGCACGAAGGGCTGCGTTGAGAATCTCCGAGGCACGATCGAGGTCCGACAGGCAACCGATGTTCGCGCCGAAGAACCGTTCACGCCCGCTCCACGAAGTACATTTTCAGCTTGCCCTTGCCTTTGGCGTCCACCGCCCCGCGCGGCGTGAAGCGCAGGCCCGGCGCGTCCTTCACAAGGTCGAAGGTGGTCTGGCTGATGTTCACTTTACCGATCTCGCCGGTGGTTTCCATGCGGTTGGCGACGTTCACCGTGTCGCCCCAAATGTCGTAGGCATACTTCTTCACCCCCACGATGCCGGCGATCACCGGGCCGGTGTGCAGCCCCGTGCGCATAACGAAATACAAGCGGCCCTCAGCGATGCGCTGCGCCTGATAGGCCCACATGAACTCCGTCATCTCCAACGCCGCGAGCACCGCTTGCAACGGGCCGCCCTTGTTGGCGTCCGGCAGTCCGCCCGCCGCCATGTACGCGTCGCCGATGGTCTTGATCTTCTCGATACCGTGCGCCTCCACGATGCCGTCGAAGGCCTTGAAGCAATGGTCGATCTCCGCCACCAGCTCAGGGGCACGCATGCGCTCGGTCATCGCGGTGAAGCCTTTGAAGTCGGTGAAGAGGATCGTGGCCTGTTCGAACTCATGCACATCCGCGTAGCCCTTCGCCTTGATCTCGTCCGCCACCTCCTCCGGAAGGATGTTGTGCAGAAGCTCCTCGGAGATGACCTTCTCCTTTCGCATGGCCACGCTGGCCCGGTTGATGTAGCGCAGGCGGCTCAACAGTGCGACCACTAGGCCGAGCACGCCCAAAGCGATGAACAGGTAGATGTTCCGTGTACGCATCACCTTGGCCTTGTCCAGCTCCGCTTGGAGCGCTTCCGCTCGCAGTGCGCTGATCTCCTTATCCTGCTTGGCGTTATCGTATTTCGCCTGCATCTCCGCCATGCTCTTCACCTTCTCCTCGCTCAGCAGGCTGTCGTTCAAAAGATAGTGGAGCCTGGATTGCACGTACGCGTTCTTGTAATCCCCCAGTGCATCGTAGTTCCTCGACAACTGCGAATGGATGACCGCGCGGATGGAGAGGTCCTTTGCAGCATCCGCATAGGAAAGCGCCGAGTCCAACAGTTCGATCGCCCTCCGCGGATCCTTCCTGTCTTCGGCCAATCCCGAAAGGTTGTTATAGCCCTGCGCGATCCGGCTGTTCTGTCCGTTGGCAAGCGCTCTGGCCAATCCGGTGCGGTAGTAAAATTCCGCGCTGTCAGGTTGACCTTGCCAGTCCTTGATCACGCCGAGATTCGCGATGGCATCATCGATATCCTGTTGCATTCCCTCCGCCGTGGCCAATTGCAGAATAGTCCGGAAAGCGGTCTCCGCGGCGGGAAGGTCACCGTTCCGGGCGGCGGCAATGGCCTTGTTGGTAAGTAAGGCATGGCGCAGGACCGTGGGCTGCCAAGACGTGTTCCAAAGCGCCAGACCGACGTTGCAGATCGAGTCCACCCGGTGATATTCACGCAACTTGATGTAGACATAGCTCAAGGCCACCTGGCCGCGCATGAGCACGAGGCTGTCGCATCCCTGCCGGAAACCCTCCAAGGCCCGGTGCGCACAGGCCATGGCCGAATCCAACTTGCCGATGTCCGCGAAGCTCGTGCTCCGTAGCCCGCAGGCTTCCGCCAAGGCACAGTGGTCACTGTTCGTTGAGAAAGCGCTGATCAACCGGCCGGTGGTGGTGATCGTTGCCTCCGGGTCCCTGGACAGATCGCTCTTGATCGCCGTCAAGGCGCTGTCCGCCCATGTCTGTGGGCCTACTTGGGGTGTAGGTCCTCCTCGGCAGATCAGTACGGCGATCGCCGCGAAGAAAACGAGGGATCCGCGTCTCAATAAAACCATTGGACCTATAGTCCGCCTCCTCCTGTTCCACCACGGAAGATCACCTCCTTTTCCGCAGAGACATCCTTATCCGTGGCCACTGATACCGTCCAGTTGTCCAGGTCGTTCTCTTCCAAAGTAAGTTCGCAGTAAGTCCCGTCCTGACCTTCGGGAAACACTCCGCCGCTTTTGGCACTGTTGACATTACTGCCTCTCCCGTTCCGGCCTTTTTCGGCCTGTATCACCACGTGGCATTGGTCATTCGCCGAGTAAGTGCCTTTGAAGGTCCATTTGATCTCGGACGTTCCGGAAGAACTCACGCCATTTCTGGGTTGATGGAGCGGTGAGTGGCAGTACGCGGTAACCGATACTGCCTTAACTACGGTCGGGGTCGGCATGATGGTGGGATTTATGGGTTATTCGGTGAAGGTAAGTGATGGCGGAGTTCGGTGTGCGACATGGCTTGAATACCCTAGGCTATCGGGTCTTAATTCGAAGTAGATGCTCACGGAAGGCGTCTGAGCATGATGCTTGTTTGCGCTTGAGGTTGAGGGAGAGCGTGGGCGTTTGGTCAAGCGTACAGAGATTCAAAGCCCAGCGCCGTGCTGTTGCAAGGTTGCGGTCCGCATGACCTTTGCGCACGCGTGAGGCATCCTCTTGGAAGGTCACGTCCAGGACCCAATGCAAGGAGTTCTCGATACCCCGGTGCGCACGGACCAACTCGTTGAACCGGCCTGCATCGGCCTTCAGGCTGGAGATGTAGAAGCGCACTTGTTCAGTGGTCTTGTTATCGCGCAGGTGATGGGTGATGGCATGGATACGTACCAGTGTGCGCAGGTCACGCCATTGATCGGCATTGGAGAGCAGGGTGGGATCCTGGATCACATCGCAGATGCGTGTTTCCACCCGGCCATGGCCTTTGGTGTCCTGCCGGTGGCGGCTGGCGGTCTTGTGGTGGACGAAGGCGAGTTCGACTTCTTCGAGCAGATCGGGTTGGTTGGCTTTCAAGCCCAAGAGGTAGTCGGCCTTGCGCTCGCGGATCAGCGTAGCAATATGCTTTTGGCAGCCGATCGCGTCGATGCTTACAACCGCCCCGGCCAGATCCAGTAGTTCCAATAACACGGGTATGGCGGTGATCTCGTTGCTCTTGCCTTCCACCTGCAATTGCCCCAGCACGACTTGGTTCTGGTGACTCCAGGCGCTGATCATGTGGATGGCCTCCTTGCCGTCGAAGCGGTCATAGCTGCCTCGTAATCGCTTACCGTCAATGGCAACCAACTCTCCTTCACTGATGGAGCACAGCTGGACGGTCCAGCGAGCAAAGCAAGCGGCGAAGCCATCTGGATCGAGCCGTTTGAGCAGGTCGCCGATGGTATCATGGGAAGGCACCTTGTTGTCGGTGAAGTGCCCGTGCCTTTTAAACCATTCCAGTTTGGCCAAGCCGAAGTGGGCGATCTCGCTGGGCCCTTGGCAATCACTCACCACCGCCGAAAGAGTCAGCAGCAGCATGGAGTTCAGCGGATATCGTTTGGTGCGGTCAATACGCGGGTCTTCGAGTTTCTCAAAGGGTTCCAACAGGTCCATGATGCGGTTCCCACATGAGAGCAGGAGCACGCAAGCACTCACTCCCGTAGACAAGGATCAAGCCCCCGCCCATTGATCGATCAACCGACCATAATGGATTTAAGACCCGATAGCCCTGGTGAATACCCCTTCTTCGGAAATGTCTGGAAGGTTTATTGCAAACTGTAGGGCAATTGCAATAGCGGATGTCCGTGGTAATTCCGGAAGCCTTTGATCCACAAAGCGAACTCGAAGGTCCGGTCTTTGATCGGCACGCAGGTACCTTCGCGCTGTGCCATGCTGAACCTTGACTTTTCCTCGATCCCCACCCTGGAAACGGAACGCCTTCGCTTGCGGCCCATCTTGGTCACCGATAAGGCGGGTGTCATGGCCATCCGATCAGACAGGCAGACCATGGCCCATATCCCAACGCCGATGGCGATCTCACTGGAGGACGCGGAGGAACACATCGCGAAGATCCATGCCGACCAGCGTGCCGGTAAAATGATGGCCTGGGCGATCACCTTGCGCCCTTCCAAGGACCTCCTTGGGATCATTTGCCTTCTGCGAATGAAAAAGGAGCATTTCAGGACCGAGCTGGGTTATGCGCTCGTCCGTCCATATTGGGGTCAAGGCATCATGAGCGAAGCGGTCGACATTGTGGTACGGCATGCGTTCAACACCCTCGGGTTCCATAGCATCGAAGCTGGCGTAGGCCCGGAAAACAAGGGTTCGATCCGGGTACTGGAGCGGAACGGTTTTGTTCAGGAGGGACACCTGAAGGAGGACACTTACCAGAACGGGGCATTCACGGACACGCTGCTGTTCGGGCGGAACGGTAGCAGGTTGCAAGTAAAGCAGGGACGGACGGATGTCGTCGAGGAGGAGTGCAAGAAGAATTCGCAGATCGCTGATTACTGGTTCGCCGCTTTCAACGCGCACGACCTCGAAAAGCTGCTCACGCTTTACGCTGATGATGCCCGTCACTACAGCCCGAAGCTGAAAGTGCGCCGGCCGGAAACGAACGGATTCATCGTAGGGAAGGATGAGTTGAGGCAATGGTGGGCCGATGCCTTCGAGCGCCTCCCCACATTGCGCTATGAACCCACCAAGCTGATCGCGGATGAAAAGACCGTGTTCATGGAGTACTCCCGGCACGTGGAGGCCGAAGAAGATCTGACCGTAGGTGAATTACTGGAGCTGCGGGACGGGCTGATCACGGCCTCGCGGGTGTACCACGGTTGATCCAAGCACTACATGGCCTTCAGCCTCACGCGCACGTGGTTCATTTTCAGCTCTGTATTGCCGGGTAACGGATCGGTGAGACGAAGCACTCCCGCCTGATTGTCCTTCACTGTCTTACCGTCCCCAAAGGTCAATCCGCTGTGCGATCTGGAGATGTCCATCCGTGGCGCACTGACCCGGGAGCCGATCCAATTCCCTTGCGCCCACCAACCGATATCCGACAGGTTCAGCTGACCCCGGGTATACAGTACCACCGGCGCGCGCTGGTTCCCGTTCCAGTACACGTTCTTCAGGTCCACGACGCTCTGCGCCGGCATGTTCACATAGATCGACGTTTTTCGGACTTTATGCTCCACATGGAAATTCGACAGCATGAAGGACTTCACCACCGGATTATTCGCCGGCCTGTCCTCATTCCCGCCCAGTGTTGCGCTGAGGAAGATGTCATAATCCGAAGGGCCGCCCTCGGAGACGCAATCGGTCATGCGCACGCCGCCGCTGTTCAGGATGGTGAAGGCCGCCGAAGTGGTCTTTGCGCAGTATACCCGGCATTGCTCCAGAACGCTGCTGTTGCATTGGCTGTTGGTGCCCGTAGCACCCGGCCAATCCCCTTGACGGAGCACGATCCCTTTGTACTTCGGATGGGTCACTAAGAGGTTCCGCAAGGTCGCCATCAGACAAAAGCGCAGGTCGACCGCGGCCTCTGTCTGGGAGACCAGCTCACAGTTCTCCACGATGCTCCCCAAGGTGGCCTTGAGGTCGATCGCCTTCCGCCCGCCGGTGATCCGCCCGAAATCCTTGATCACATAACGACAGCTCGTGCGGCGCATCGCCTCTTTCATATCATTGATCTCGTACGTGAAACCGTTGGACGCCGCGCCCAACGTCAGTTCGCATCCCTTCCCATCGATCACCAAAAGCCGTCTCAGCGGCAGCACGATATCCCCGCTGCTATGGTATTTCGCTTCCGCGGAAAAGACCACCGAGGTCGCATCGTCCGGTAGTGTCGCGAACCATTTCCCCACATCGCCTTTGGGCACCACGTATTCCTTCGCCTTCAAGGGGCCCGCGAACGCGCCGGCCGCCATCACTGCCAATGCCGTATTGAAGACCGTTGCTTTCCATCCGTTCATGGTGCCAAACTACGGTGCCAGGAACCTTCCGGCGAACTGCGGGGCAAGCGGCGATCTACCTTGTGCACATGCTGCGCACGGACTTCACGTACATCCCCGAGCTGACCACACCAAGGCTGCTTTTGCGCGCGCTCGTCGGGATCGGATGCCCCCGCCATCTTCCGGCTGCGGGCAAACCCCGCCGTGATGCGTTTCATCCCCAAACCGCTGGCCAGCCGCAATGAGGAAGCCTTGCAAATGATCCGCGATCTCCACCATGCGGCCATGCAGGGCCACTCCATCCTGTGGGGGATCACCGTGAAGGGTTCCGAAAAGGTGATGGGCTACATCGGCTTTTGGCGGATCCTGAAAGAACACTACCGGGCCGAGATCGGTTACGCCCTCCACCCGGACCTCTGGGGGCAAGGCCTGATGACCGAGGCGGTGACGGCCACGTTGGACTACGGCTTCCACAAGATGGGGCTGCACAGCGTGGAGGCCGGGGTAACGCCGGACAATACGGCTTCCATCCAGGTACTGGAGCGCAACGGCTTCATCAAGGAAGCCCATTTCAAGCAGAATTATTACTCCAATGGCGTATTTGTCGACTCCATGGTCTATTCGCTGCTCACCCCGTTGAAGGATCCGCTGTAAACCCGGACCACGCCCATGGCCGACCCATACCCCACGCGCTGGACCGTGCTCGGCATCCTAGGCCTCATCATCGCCGGCGCAGTGCTGTTCGGGCCGGACCTGTTGGCACGCATCATCCGCGAACGCTCCTTGAAGATCATGGAACAGGCCGCCGGGCCGCGCAGCCAGATCACGATCGGGAACGTGAATATCCAACTCCTTCCGGGTGACATCACGTGGAACGACCTGCGCATCGAGCAACGCATCAATAGCGCCGATACCTCGTGGACCTACGGGCGGTCAGTGCTGATCGCCGGAAAGGTGGACCGCATTGCGGTGAAGGGCCTCTCGATCTGGAGGCTGCTCACCTGGAAGACCCTCGAAGTGAGATCGCTTGCCATCCAAGGTGCCGATCTGGAACTGATCTCCAGCGACCGGAAAGCACAGGACAGCCCGGATGACGAAAAAAAGCCGACGGACCTGGTCAACACCATCGCGATCGACAGCCTCACGTTGGACAGCCGTTCCCTTCGCTGGCGGAAGGTGCGGCATGACAGGCCCAGCGCGAGCACAGGCCACGTCGTTGCGCTGGCTCAGGGACTACGTGCCGTGTTGCCCCATGGCCGGAAGAAATTCTCCCTGGCTTTCAATTCCGCCAGTGCCACGGTCGACAGCACCAAGGCGCACTTTCCCCCGCTCTATGACCTGAGCATTGCACATCTGTACGTAGCGCACCCGGACAGTATGGTCCGGCTCAAGGATATCGCGCTCACCTCGCGAAAAGGTCCACAGGAATATGGTAAGGTGATTCCCTACGAAACAGATCTCATCACCTTCACGAGCGACACAATCGGACTCCATGGCCTCGACTTTTCAGCAATGTTGAACGAAGGATCTTTGCGCGCAGGCGAGGCCCGGGTCTGCGGCACCCAGATCATTGACTTCCGCGACAAGACCCTCAAAGATGCCCCGTTCAGTAACAAGCCCATGCCTGCCCGGCTCTTGCGGCAACTGCCGTTCACCGTTTGCTTGGACAGCCTGGTGGTGGATGACCTCGGTGTGGAATACAACGAAAAAGCCGATGTGACCGAGGACTTCGGCCAGCTGACGCTTCACCCACATCAACGCGGTGGCGCATGGCATCTGCACCGTGCACCCGGAGAAGAAACCGGAGATGCACCTAGTGGCCACGGCCACGGTCTATGGAAAAGCCCCGGTCCAATTGGACTTCCGCACTGCAGTGTTCGACAGCAGCGATCACTTCAGCGTGCAAGCACGGATCGGCCCCCTGCCGGTCCATGTCTTCAATGCCATGACGAACGACCTGATCTTGGTGCGTACCACCGCAGGGACCATTGGCGGGATCGATTTCACCTTCGAGGCCAATAAGGACAAGGGGCATGGCCGGGTGGATATCGAATACGCCGACCTAAAGATCCGCATCGCCAAGCGCGACGGCACCCGGGACAAGGACATGTTCAAGTCCTTCCTTGCGAACCAGCTGATCCGAAGCAAGAACCTGCGCGGCGGGGGTAACTTCCGCCATGGCGACTTCACCGTGGACCGCGATAAGGACGCGCAGATCTTCAACTACCTGTGGCGCGGGCTGCGCGAAGGCATGATGGAGAACGTACTGCCGGACGTCCTGAAGGAGGCGCAAGGTGCCGTGAAGGACGCCAAGAAGTTGACCATGGGGAAGCCGAAGAAATGATCCAACCAGATAGAACTCCGGGCGCGATCCGCGCATCGGTACTTTCGCAGACATGATGCGCACCCTTATAGTCGTCCTTGCTTTCTGCTTTTCGTTCCTAGCGGGTGCGCAATCCACTGCGGACCAACAATTCGCCCTGAGCCTCTCCCCTTCCACCGACGGGCAGCTGTTCTGCCTTTTCTTGGTGAAGGTGAAGAACGGCAGTGTCGTGGAAAGCCGACCCTTGACGCGCGAGAACTTCATCCGGCAGGCCCAGGGCCGTGCCTTCAGCGCCGCCAATCCGGATGCCGACGACCTCTTCCGCAAGTATGACGTGAAGCAATGCACACTTCCGCCCGACAGCGCGGCCATGGGATTCCTCACCGATTGCAGCACGCTGGACGACCTGTGGAAGCTCCGTTACTGGGAATTTCCGCTGAAGGTGGACAATGGCCGGCAGATGCCAAAAGGATGGAGCGAAAAACCGCTCTCGCCCAGCACACGACAAATGGAGATCCTGAACGGATACGGCATGCGCTACACCACCGACCTGGTGATCGGTCCCGAGATGTTCCGCTTGTTGCATGACATGGGGATCCGGGAATGGGTGGTCAAATACCGGAACGGCTGATGACCAGCGCGGCCGACGGATCTCCGCAGGAATTACTGCGCCGCATGCGCTCCGGCGATCGCGTTGCGTTGGGACGTGCGATCACGCTTGTGGAAAGCACACGTCCCGCCGATCGCCCAGCTGCCCGCGAGCTGATCATGGAAGCACTGAAAGTCGAGGCGCATTCGGTGAGGATCGGTATCACCGGGATTCCCGGCGTGGGAAAAAGCACACTGATCGATGTGCTGGGAAGCCACATGGTGGCGCAGGGACATCGCGTGGCCGTGCTTGCCATCGACCCCAGCAGCACACGTGGAGGTGGCAGCATCCTCGGAGACAAAACACGCATGGAACGGCTTGCGGTATTGCCGAACGCATTTATCCGCCCCAGCCCCACCGGCGGCACCCTTGGCGGTGTGGCGCGCCGAACACGGGAGGCGGTGATCCTCTGCGAAGCTGCAGGCTATGACCGCATCCTGATCGAAACGGTGGGCGTGGGCCAAAGCGAAGCGGCCGTAGACCACCTTACCGACCTCAACCTCCTGCTGATGATCGGCGGTACCGGGGACAGTTTGCAAGGCATCAAGCGCGGGATCATGGAGGCGGCTGACATGATCGCCATCACCAAGACCGACGGCGACAACGACCAGCGCAACCACCGCGCTGCCATGGACCTCCGGCAGGCCATCGCCCTGCTTCCTCCGCGCGACAATGGCGTGCGCCCGTCCGTGCTGCTCTGCTCCGCCACCACCGAAAAAGGCATCCCCGAACTCCTTCAAGCACTGGAGGAAGCCGCCGCGCGCGACCTCCAAAGCGGGCACCAACAACTTCGTCGCCGCGACCAGGACCAATGGTGGATGCGCACCGCGATCGAGGAGGATCTTATCGATGGTTTCTACAACGACCCATCGATAGCGCAACTTCTGCCTGACATGGAGGACCGGGTGCGCTCAGGTGCGATCGGACCATTCGATGCTGCTGAGGAGTTGCTCAAGAGGTATTCGGGGAAGTCGTGAGTCTTGATGAGTCGGCAGTGGCCGTCGGCAGCCGTCCGATCACCAACCCGCATTTCTCCGCGCCTCTGCGACCATTCCCACTTCTCCACCCTTTCTTAAAACAATTTCCGCACTTCTTCCTTCAGCGCCACGATCGCCTGCTGCGTGGGCAGGTGCGAGAGCTTGCCCGCCGTCTCGAAGACCCGCTGGCTGAGCGCTGTTCCGTTGGCCGTATCGCCCAAGCCTTCCGCCGCGATGTTGATGATGCGCAGGGTCTCCTCCTTGGCCATCTTCACCTGCTCCCACGCGCGGTCGCTCACGTAGACCTGCTGCGTCACGTTATGCTCAAATTCCTCGCGAACCGTGGCCAAAAGCTCCGCATGCAGCATCCGTGCGGTCATGTTGTTCTTATGGACGCGGAACACCAAGGCCCCCGGTGCGATCCGTTCGAGGAACAAGGTCAGCCGCTCGTACGCTTGCAAGCGCAAGGGAAGTGTTTGCTTCCGGTCATCGCGTTTCGCCTCTGCCATGATCTGGTTGTTCTGCGCGCTGTTCCTCGACCCCAGCAGCTGCCGCAGCAGGTAGTAGGCCGTGAGGAAGACCACGATGGAGGGCAGCAACGTCAGCAGCACTTGGTACAATTGATCACCGGTCATGCGGATATGTTTGCGGCGAAGTTCGGGCGGAAGACGTGATCCAACGAATAACGGTCGGTACTTGCAACCATGGCCCGGACCTTCTTCCAGCCTAACGGCTAATTTCGCGGCCTCGTATGATATAGCCGTCCCGGCCCCGAACCCATTTCCGCGCATGCAATTGTCCCCTGTAGTCCGCTCTATGACAGAGTCCGCCACCCTGTTGATGGCCCGCCGCGCCCGTGAGTTGCGCGCCCAGGGCAAGGACATCATCGACCTCAGCCTCGGCGAGCCGGACCAGGACCCGCCCGCATTCGCCATCGAAGCGGCCAAGCAGGCCCTCGCGGAGAACAAGTGGAACAAGTATCCGCCGGTGATGGGTTACATGGACGTCCGTGCGGCCATCGCACACAAGTTCAAGCGCGACAACGGGCTGGACTATGCACCGGAACAGGTGATGGTGAGCACCGGCGCCAAACAGAGCATCATGAACGTGATCCTCGCCTTGGCCGGCCCCGGTGACGAGGTGGTGATCCCGGCCCCGTTCTGGGTCAGCTACGAGGCGCAGGTCCGCTTCGCCGGTGCCACGCCGGTATTGGTCCCGAGCACATTGGAAGAGAACTACAAGCCGCCGATCAGCCGCATCGCCGCCGCGATCACCCCGCGCACCCGTCTGCTCATCTTCAGCTCGCCGTGCAACCCCAGCGGCTCCGTACTTTCCATGGCCGAGCTTGAAGAACTCGCCGCCGTGGTGCTGAAATGGCCCGAGCTCTTCGTGCTGAGCGATGAGATCTACGAGCACATCGTCTTCAGCGGCACGCACCATTCCATCGGGACCGTGCCCGGCATGTTGGAACGGACCATCACGGTGAACGGACTTTCGAAAGCCTTCGCGCTCACCGGCTGGCGCATCGGTTATATCGGCGCGCCGCTGGCCATCGTGGAAGCGGCCAACAAAGTGCAAGGGCAGTTCACCAGCGCCGCGAACGGGATCGCACAGCGCGTGGCCATGGCCTGCGTGGAAGCGGACCCGGCTGTGATCGGCGGCCTTCGAAGCGTCTTCAAACGCCGCCGCGACCTGGTGCTGAGCGGTCTGGAAAAAGTGCCCGGCTGGAAATGCACCACACCGGACGGCGCGTTCTATGTGCTGCCCGATGTCTCCAGCAGCTTCAACGGTAAGATCACCAACAGCACCGAGCTGTCCATGTACCTGCTGGACCATGGCGTAAGCCTTGTGGAAGGGGATTCCTTCGGCGCGCCCGGCACCGTGCGGATCAGCTATGCCACCAGCGACCAACAGCTCACCGAGGCCCTCGACCGCATCGCCAAAGCCGTTGCCGCGCTTGGTTGAACCATTAGCCCATGACCCCAAAAGAGATCACCGACGGCTTCAAGGGCATCACCGCATTGGTGGTGGGCGACGTGATGCTGGACGCCTACCTCTGGGGGCGCGTTGACCGCATCAGCCCCGAAGCGCCCGTGCCCGTGGTGCAGGTGGGCCGCCGCAGTGCCCGCCTCGGCGGCGCCGCCAACGTGGCCCTGAACATCCGCGCGCTCGGTGCTAAAGCCGTGGTGGCCAGCGTTATCGGAGAGGATGCCCATGCCGAAGATCTGGCCCGGATCTTTGCCGAGGAAGGTCTTTCCACCGATGGGATCCTTCGCTCTTCCGATCGACGCACCACCGTGAAAACGCGCATCATCAGCGGCGACCAGCATGTGGTACGTGTGGATGAGGAGACCTTGAGCGACCTTTCCGCGGAAGAGGAACGCCGCTTCCTGCACCACGTCATCGAACTGATGCGGAAGGAGAAGCCGGGCGTGCTGATCCTCGAGGATTACGACAAGGGCGTGCTTTCCCCGGGCGTGATCGCAGGCCTCATCACCGAGGCGCACCGCATCGGCATCCCCGTGGCCGTGGACCCCAAGCGCAGGCACTTCTTCGATTATCGCGAGGTGGACCTCTTCAAACCCAACCTGAAGGAATTGCGCGATGGCCTTAAGGTGGACATCCCGGCCGGTGACAAAGCCGCAGTAAGTGCCGCGGTGCGCATGTTGGAAGCGCGCTTGGCCAACAAAGCCTCGTTGATCACCCTCAGCGAGCACGGTGTGTTCGCGCACGGCGACGGTGAAGAGGTTTCGTTGCCCGCGCACAAGCGCAACATCATCGACGTCGGTGGTGCCGGCGACACGGTGATCGCAGTGGCCGGCATATGCCTAGCCATGGGAATGCCGCTCGCCAAGATCGCCGCATGGGCGAACCTCGCCGGCGGGCTGGTCTGCGAACACGTGGGCGTGGTACCCGTGGACCTCGCCCGGTTGACGGCGGAGGCCGAACGCCTAGGACCGGGTACGCCCGCCCGCAAACCATGACCGTAAAACCATACGCGGCCGAAGGGTCCAAGCGGGAGCAGGTGGAACTGATGTTCGACCGAATCTCCCCAAAATACGACCTGTTGAACCGCCTCTGCTCCTTGGGTACCGACCAAGGCTGGCGCCGGAAAGTGATCCGTGGAGTGGGCAAGGAACCCGTGGACCGCCTGCTTGATGTGGCCACCGGCACCGCCGACCTCGCCATTATGGGCAGCAAGGTGGCCAAGCGCGTCACCGGCGCTGACATCTCCGCAGGCATGTTGGCCCATGGCCGCATCAAGGTGGAAAAAGCAGGCCTGTCCGAGCGGATCGAACTTGTGCAGGCCGATGCGGCGGAGCTTCCCTTTCCGGATGCTTCCTTCGATGCGATCACCGTGGCCTTCGGCGTAAGGAACTTCGAGGACCTCGCCCGGGGCATTGCCGGGATGGTGCGCGTATTGCGCCCCGGCGGAAGGCTCTTCGTGCTGGAGTTCAGCAGACCGCAACGCACTCCCTTTAAGCAACTGTTCCGCTTCTACTTCCACCGGGTGATGCCGCTGATCGGCCGTCTGGTGAGCAAGGACAACGCCGCCTATACGTACCTGCCCGAAAGTGTGGACGCGTTCCCGCAGGGAAAAGCCTTCGAGGAAGTCCTTAGCGCCTGCGGGCTGAAAGAGATCAAGTCACGCCTGCTCACCTTCGGCGTAGCCACGCTGTACACGGCCCGCAAATGAGCCCGCGCACGAATTGCCCGCTACTTTCGTTGCTTTACCCGATGCGCTTCCGTAAGCTCTCCTACCTCCTCGCTCCGCTCCTGCTCCTCTGCATCGCGGCCCCGGCTTCCGCCCAACGCACAGGCGTGAAAGTGCAGAACCTGCCCAACTTCGACCTGCGCCGCTTCCACTTCGGCTTCCTGCTCAGCTACAACACCAGTGACTTCTTCATGACGCTGAAGCCCACCGCGGCCTTCGCGGATTCCGTGCTGGTGATCGACCACGTGAAGCAGCCCGGCTTCAACCTCGGCATCGTGGCCTCGCTGAACATGACCAACAACCTCAGCCTGCGCTTCCTGCCCACCCTCTCCTTCCAGGACCGCATCCTCAAGTACTCCTTCCGCAAGGCCGACGGCACGACCTCCAGCTTCCAGAAACCCATCGAGAGCACCTATCTCGAATTCCCGCTCCTGCTGAAATTCCGCAGCGACCGCATCAACAACTTCGCGGTCTATGTGGTCGGTGGCGGCAAGTTCGGCATCGACATGGCCAGCAAGAAGGACGTGAATAACGACATCGACGAGGACATCGTGGTGAAGCTCAAAAAATACGATTACAGCGCCGAGGCCGGCGCCGGCATCGACATGTTTCTCCCCTACTTCAAGTTCGGCATCGAGCTGAAGACCGGGATCGGCATCCCAAACGTGGTGGTGGACGATGACACCCGCTTCAGCAGGCCCATCCAGAGCCTCCGCACCAAGACCTACGTGCTGACGTTCACGTTCGAAGGGTGATGTTGATACTGTGAATGGTGATCAGTGATCCGACGGTCGTACTCAAGACTCTTGACTCACGACTCCAGACTCACTGATCCCTGTGCCTCTGTGGTGAACCTCTCGCGACTCAAGACTTCCCCATGAACCGCACCGTGGACATCGCCCTTCCTCCGCAAGAGGCCGCCGACCCGGCACTGGTGCGCGAAGCAGCCGCTGAAGCCTGTTCGGTGAAGCTTGAACAAGTAAAGGGCGCACGCGTGCTGAAACGCTCCATCGATGCGCGCAGCAAACTTCCCTTGGTGCGCTTGCGTGTGGAAGTTTCCACGGAAGAAGAATTCCCGGAACTGCCGGAAGCACCGCCGGAACTGCCCGATGTCAGCAAGGCCGAACCCGTGATCATCGTGGGCTGTGGTCCTGCCGGCCTTTTCGCGGCTTTGGGTTGTATTGAACGTGGATTGCGGCCCATCGTCCTCGAGCGTGGCAAGGACGTCCGTGCACGGCGTCGCGACCTTGCTACGATCAACCGCGAGCATCTGGTGGACCCCGACAGCAACTACTGCTTCGGCGAAGGCGGCGCGGGCACGTACAGCGACGGTAAGCTCTATACCCGCAGCGACAAACGCGGCGATGTGGCGGCGGTGCTGAAGACCTTCACCGCGTTCGGTGCCTCGCCGGACATCCTCGTGGACGCCCATCCGCACATCGGTACCAACAAACTCCCCGGCATCGTGACCGCCATGCGCGAGGCCATCGAAAATGCGGGCGGCGAAGTGCGCTTCGGCACGCGCGTTACCGACCTGCTGGTCAGCGACGGGCGCATCCATGGCGTGCGTACGGCACAAGGCGATGAGGTCCTTGCTAGATCCGTCGTGCTGGCCACGGGCCATTCCGCGCGCGACATCTTCGAGCTGCTTCATGCCAAGGGCATTGCGATAGAGGCAAAGCCCTTCGCCATGGGCGTGCGCATCGAACATCCACAGGCGGTGATCGACCGCATCCGCTACCACAGCGCCGTCCGCGACCCGTTCCTGCCGCCCGCCAGCTACAGCGTGGTGCAGCAGGTGGAAGGGCGCGGCGTCTACAGCTTCTGCATGTGCCCCGGCGGCATCATAGCGCCCTGCGCAACCGCGCCCGGCGAAGTGGTCACCAACGGCTGGAGCCCCAGCAAACGCAACAACCCGTACGCCAACAGCGGAATCGTAGTGGCCGTGGACCCAGCGGACCTTCCGGAAAGCAAAGGGCCGGACGCCGCATTGGCGGGCCTGCGCTGGCAGCAGAGCGTGGAGCGCAACGCTTGGAAATTCGGCGGCGAGCGGCAGTCCGCTCCCGCACAGCGCATGGAGGATTTTATTGACCGGCGCCTCAGCGCGGACCTTCCCACATGCAGCTACCCGCCGGGCATCGTCCCCGCGACGATGGACGAGGTGCTGCCCCAAGCGATCGCATCACGCCTGCGTGAAGGATTGAAAGCTTTCGGCGAAAAGATGCGCGGCTACCGCACCAACGAGGCTGTGCTGGTGGCCGTTGAATCGCGCACCAGCTCCCCCGTCCGTATCCCCCGCGACCCGGGCACGCTGGAGCACCCGCAGGTGCATGGGCTATATCCTTGCGCTGAAGGGGCCGGGTATGCCGGTGGTATCGTGAGCGCTGCTATGGACGGGCTGCGCGTGGCGCGGGCGATCGCAGGAAGGTGAGGTAGTATTCATCACGGGCCAGGCGGACATGCGGGAGCGGGGGCTTCATGAAAAAGGCCGCCTCAACGGAGACGGCCTTTCACTTGAGTTGAAGTAGGAAGGACGAGACTGACCAATGAACTAGACCTAGGTTTTCGTTGCCCCCAACTCTGGCACGGGAGTTAGGCCGACCAACACCTCCGGCAAATAGCCGTCCTCCCGCGCCATTGCCGAGAACGTGGCCCCGGAAGACCTGACACCGTACAAGTAAAAGGCCGCCTCAATTGAGACGGCCTTTCACTTGAGTTGAAGTGTGGCGGACGGAACTGATCAATGGTCTTCGTTGCGCCCGTTGCAGTTAAGTCAAGCTCACTTCACCTTCACCGCGCGCTTTACTACCACGGCACCGTCCAGCATAAAGGTGCAGAAGTAGGTGCCCGCAGCCAACTTGGTGGTGTTCCAACTGTAGGTGTATGCACCTGCCTCGGCGAGTTCCTCACGCAAATTGGACAAGGGCTTGCCATCGCTGGTGCTCACCAGCAAGCTCACCTTGCCTGCTTTGGGCACGTAGTATTCCAGTCGGGTAAGGTCCGCCACCGGGTTGGGGATGATCATGAGGCGCTGCTCCTTCACATTTTCCGCTGGCGCGATTTTTAGGTCGCCGTTGTTAGGTGCCATGCCTTGGCCCTGGGCGGAGCAGCAACCATTGATCTGCTCTTGCATCTGGGCAATTGTGGCTTGTTGCTCTTGCACCGCTGCAATTAATATAGGGATCAAGCCTTCGTATTTCACTGCCTTGAAATCCATCGCGGCATCGAGTTCATTCCCCGAACTATCAATATCCGCAGGCCGATGGACATCTCGCACCAAGTCCGGCACAACTTGTTCCATATCCTGTGCGAGGAGGCCATATTGGGGGCCTTCAGCCATTTGCAAATAGGGGTAGTCGTCCGTCCGGAAATGATAGGTCTTCGGGTGTAACTGCATGATTGTTTCCAACCCCCCGCTCAGGTCTTCAATATTCGATTTTAAGTTCTCGTCGGAGGTGGTCCAAGCCGTTCCAGTTGAGCTGAATTGCGGTCCTTGTGACCAGACTGCCCAATTGGTGGTACCAACGCCACTTGCCGTAGCATAGACACCATAATTGGTCGTGCCGCCCGTGGCACGGGCATAGATCCCATAGTTGGAAGTGCCACCGTAGCCTTCGGTGTATAGTCCATAGTTTGTTCCGATTGTGGCTCCATTCGCGGCCCAACCATAATAGTACCCACCGTAGTTCCACTCAGCACTGGCATCCGCACCGACCACTTTGGCAATCCCATACACGGCATGGTTCTTTCTCGCGGCCACAGAGGATATTATACCGTTACAATTCAGCGCAAGGTTGTTCTGTCGGGCGTTTGATACCAACGCCGTTATCCCTGTCTGGTACTCCGAGGTGCCTGAAACGGTTTCCTTATCAACCTCGACATTCAGACCACTCACTTGGGCAACCGCGTCCCGTTTCACCGTAATGGTGGCACCTTTTGAGGGTCCGGATTCACTACCCAAGGACAGCACCGTCAACTTCCCTATTGGTGTTGGCGTGCCGATACCAACACTCTTATCCCCTTGCGGGCAACCGGGGTTCCCGTTATAGGCCGTGGCGATGTTGCTATTACTGCCGGGCAATCCCAATAGCGTCCATTCGCAACCGGTGCCTGTGCCCGTAGGCACGTTCCGCCACTTCACCACGCCGAAATTCGGGCCGGGGGTATCGTCCACCACAAGGAATCGGGTCAGACTGGAGGCGATGGGGTCGGTGGGCAAGTCACGGATCCGCAACTTGCCGTCAAGTAAGTCCAACCGTTCGGTGGGTTGTAACCCTGCGGTCTGGAAATCACCAATGCCCATAAAGCCTTCATTACCGCTGGCTGCGGGGATCATGCGGGCTACTTCCAGCCCATGCTGTTGGCCTGCAATACGGGTATTGTCCGGCTCGCTGGTGAATACGAAGGTCAACGCATCCGGCCCGTAGGTCGGGTCGGATTCAGCATTGTCCGCCCAGTTGATCACGGAGTTGATCCGGTCATCAGAAAGGCGCTTGAGCCCCACATACATCATGTCGCTCATTGAGGTCATCAGTACGCCGGTGCCCATGTAGGAGCGGTAGCCGGCCACTTCGCTGCCCATGCTGTCCAAATGCAACATGGTCAACGGTGTGTATACCGGAGCATTGAAATTCCCGATGCCCAGGTGTCCGCTCAGATCCAAGGTGGTATAGCCGTTCACCGCTTGGCCCGTAAGGGTTTTGGTGAGCTGCATCCGCTGGATCGCGTTGGTGTACCAATCAATGTTGTAGTTCGCCTCCGTCTTTACCCGCAGCGGTTGAGTGCTGTTGGCATCGCAACCAACGTACGGTGGAAGTGTAATCACGTTGTTACCCACTTGGGAAACTTGTGCCGTGGAATTCATCGCACAGCCTAATAGTCCGGCCAATGCCCAGACTTTTATGTTCGTATGTCTCATGGTCTTGTGTTGTTTGCACCAAGACCGGATTTGCTATTCCACGATCACGAACTTGAACGAACGTCTGCCTCCTTTTCCTATCCAATTCAGTACATACTGCCCTTTTGCCCAATTCGCCACAGGCAAGTCTAATTGGTCTTTTCCCGCTGCGCTTCCCATCCATACCGGTCTACCCAGCAGGTCCACAACTCGAATGATACCCGCCAACTTTTCTCCGAAGTAGGCATGAAGCTCGCCTTTCACAGGATTGGGGAAAACTCCGGCATTCGCGCCAGACAACTCGATCACTCCAGTTGCCATCGGGCATCCTTGAGGATTAGGAGATACGCATAACTGGTCTACCAATGTGTAGGCCCAACCATAGTAATTCCCCGAGGGATCCGGTGCAATGAAAGCGGTATCAGTATGCGCATTGTCGAAATGGTTGCCAACCACCAAGTAGCGATATGCGCTATCAGCCACAAAACTGCCACTTACCAAAGTCCAGCCCAACGTATCAGTGATCACATTGGCACTGTATACTTGGGAATAGTTCCGCAGTCCAAACTCCGGCATATTGTACTCCCACTCGTAGGGATCCACAGTGAAGAGAACTCCGATATTGCTGCATCCGATATCGAACGGTTGGATTCCACCATGTGTGGCATTCGCGTAGAAGCTCGCATAGTAGGTCGCACCGATTATCAACGGACTTAGCAGTTCGACACCGGCCATCTCACGATACCCGTCAGGCAGAAAGGTTGCCATCCCCGTGTACGCCTGTCCATCGAAGGCTTCTTGGAAACCAACAATGTTCCATGGAACGCTGGTGATAGAATCCACGCAAGCATTGTAATAGTCCGGGGTGTCACTTGCACTGAACCAGTGGTCAGGAATTGCACCGGGTTGGAAACCTGTTAGAGCTGGAGAAACAGGGCAGCTGTCAATCTGCTCAAAGCTCGGGTTCATTACCAAATTCTGCGCTTCACAGCGCGGAGAAGCAACAAACAGCGAACAGCATACCGCCAAGAAGGCAGCACACCGTTCACCGTTCATCCTTAAGGGAAGCATTTCGTTTTGTTCGTTCGTGATGATGCACTTCGCATCAATCCGGTCAAAAAACTACCGCTACATCCAATGCCCTTTCGCTGCGCGGCGAAGACGATGGCATCCTTGGAGTTACTGCCAAGGGGCAGTGGCACGTTGCTGGTGGTGCGATACCTTTGTCAACTCTGTTTCATGTTCATGCGAGTGTTCGTGGGACTTGAGATACGGCCCTCGGTGTTACAAGCACCGGGGGCTTTTTTGTGGGCATGTAGGAGAGGGCTAACTTTAGCTCTTTGAGAAGCTGAGAAGCTGAGAAGCTGAGAAGCTGAGGAGCTGAGGAGCTGAGGAGCTGAGGAGCTGAGGAGCTGAGGAGCTGAGGAGATGAGGAGATGAGGAGATGAGGAGATGAGGAGATGAGGAGATGAGGAGATGAGGAGATGAGGAGATGAGGAGATGAGGAGATGAGGAGATGAGGAGATGAGGAGATGAGGAGATGAGGAGATGAGGAGATGAGGAGATGAGGAGATGAGGAGATGAGGAGATGAGGAGATGAGGAGATGAGGAGATGAGGAGATGAGGAGATGAGGAGATGAGGAGATGAGGAGATGAGGAGATGAGGAGATGAGGAGATGAGGAGATGAGGAGATGAGGAGATGAGGAGATGAGGAGATGAGGAGATGAGGAGATGAGGAGATGAGGAACTGAGGAACTGAGGAACTGAGGAACTGAGGAGCTGAAAAGCTGAAAAGATTGCTTCACTGCGTTCGCAAGATGAACTGATGCAGCAGAGGTCACTCTTGGAAAGTCCTTCGCGTATGTTTCCAAGCAGCTCATCGTGGATGCAAGGTGCCGAAAAACTGGATCGGCGGGTCTGTTAGGATAAGTGTGTCAGCCGCTCTTTGAACAGGATCTGCAATTGTAAGGGTCTGTTAGGATAAGTGTGTCAGCCGCTCTTTGAACAGGATCTGCAATTGTAAATATATCGAACGCCAGTTGAGCAATGGTCTCTGCCATTGTTCGCGACTGATGCGTTGTTGGACCAGATAGAGGAGTTTGAGTGCTGCCATGTCACCATCCAGTACGCGTTTGGTCTTGGTCACTTTGCGCACCTGGGCGTGGTAGCCCTCGATGATATTGGTGGTGTAGATCAAGCGCCGGATGTCTTCCGGGTAGCGCAGATAGGTGGATAGGCGCGGCCAATTGTTGCGCCAGCTCTCCACCACTTTGGGGTAACGCTGCTCCCATTTCCGGGCGAAGGCATCCAAGGCGCTCTGCGCTGCGTCCTCGTCCGGGGCTTTGTAGATGGCCTTCATGTCGGCGATCACTGGCTTTAGTTCCTTGTAGCTCACATAGCGCAACGTGTAGCGCATATGATGCACGATGCAGCCCTGCACTTCGGTCTTGGGGAAGATTGCCTCGATGGCCTCGGGGAAGCCCTTCAGATTGTCCGTACAAGCGAAGAGAATGTCCTGCACCCCGCGCTGTTGCAGGTCACTGAGCACGCTCAGCCAGTGGCGGGCACCTTCGGTCTCTTCCACATAGATGCCCAGGATGTCCTTGAAGCCCTTCTCGTCCACGCCCAGCACGGTATAAACCGCGCGGTTCTTCACCCTGCCCTCGTGTTTGATCTTGAAGAAGGCCGCATCCAACCACACCATGGCATACACCGCTTCGAGTTGACGCGATCGCCATGCGCGCAGGTCCTCCACCACCAACTCTGTCACGGCGTTGATCGTTGCATCGCTGACCTCCACCTGATACATCTCCCGGATGTGTGTACTGATGTCGTGGTAGCTCAACCCTAGGCCGTACAGCCCCAAGATCTTCTTGTCCAGTTCATCGTTCAACACGCGCTGGCGCTTACCCACCAGTTGCGGCTCGAAGGTGCCTGAGCGATCGCGTGGGGTGGACACTTCCACCGGACCCACCGAGGTGCGCAACTTCTTGTGGGTGTAACCGTTGCGCCGATTGCCCACCTCTTCCTCCTGGGCCAGGTGCGCTTGTACTTCACCCTTCAGGCTGGCCTGCACGATCCGCTCGATCATCGCAGTAAGGATACCTCCTTCACCGATCAGCTGTTTACCGCTGTACAAACCCTTAACAGCCTCTTTTTCAAAGGCCGTCAGCTCAACATCGTACTTGCTCTTCCCGGGCTTCCATGTGTTCTTCTTCATCGTCGTGTTTTGGTTGGTTGAAGGAAATCATCCTGCCGCCAACTGACACACTTTATCTAACAGACTCGGATCGGCCCGCATGCGTTGTCTTTCCTCCTTTTAATGCTTTGTTCCTCATCCCGGCGCTCGGCCAATGTCATTAAGTTAAGGAATGGCCGCATGGTTTCAAGGTTATGTAGCTCCTCCTCGGTGTCCTCTACTGATGGGGAGAGACCCCGACGAACTTTCAATACTTGGTTCCCCACCTTGTCTTTCTCAACTAACGCTCGAAATGACAAGGTGGGGAGAGCTTCGGTCACGATCGTCGGATCTTCTGATCGTCTAATTTTCTGATCCTCTGATCGTCTACTCACCTTCCCTGCCGCACCAATTCCATGCAGAGCGCTGCTGCCGCTGCCGATACGTTCAAGGATTCGGCCCCGCCGAAGGATGGTATGGCGATGGAACTTCCGGGCGCATCCAGCACGCCTTTCGACAGTCCGTGTGATTCGCTGCCCATCACCAGCACCGCAGGTCGGGCCAACTTCACGGTGAAGACATCCGCACCCTTGGCTTCAGCCTTGTAGATGCGAACCTTCCCTTCGGCAGCTTGCCGCAACGCCAAGGGAAGATCAGCGGGCACCACCGGCACCCTGAAGATCGAGCCCATGCTCGCTTGCACGCACTTCGGGTTCCATACCTCCACGCTTTCCGTGGAGCACCACAACTGTTCCGCTCCGAACCAGTCCGCGATGCGCAACAATGTGCCGAGGTTGCCGGGGTCGGAAACGTCGTCCACGGCCAGCACGAAACGGTCGGCGGCTGGCAGAACTAGCGAGGCCGGGGCCGGTTTCCGCACCACCGCTACCATCTCGTTGCCGTGCGTGAAGGTGCCCATGCGCTCCAGATCATGCGCAGCGGAAATGACCGCATCCGCAAGGCCCATTTCACGTGCCGCTTCTTCCGTGGCATGCAGCTCAACCACCTCTAGGTGGGTTGCCAGCAGTTCGCGCACCATCTTCCGCCCCTGCACCAGGAACACCCCTTCCGCCTCCCGGAACTTGCGTTGGTGCAGCGCACGCACGCGCTTCACGTGGCCCGCCCCGCTCATTTGCCGAATATCTTCGCCCGCCGTGGCATGGTCTTTCCGTACATCGCCGCGCAAATTAGCCGTCCTTCCGCCTATCCGTGCGCTACAGCAAGGTCCATATTCCCCTTTTGGTCGCCGTCACGGCCCTGCTGGCGGCGTGCAACCCGACCAAACGCGTGCCCAAGGGCGAGCATCTCCTCGTGCGGAACATCGTGAAGTCCGACGCCAAGGACCTCACTACGGATGAGCTGAAGGGCATCCTTAAGCAGAAGCCCAACAACAAAGTGCTGGGCCAGCGCCTCTACCTCCACTTCTACAACTGGAGCAGCCCGGAAAAGACCGCGAGCCGCAAGGCCGAGGTGGATTCGATCTGTGCCGTGAAGAACGCCCGCCGAGTGGAAAAGGCCGCTGCGAAGAACGCCAAGCGCGTCGCCAAAGGCAAGGCTCCCAAGGAGGTAAAAAACAAGGAATGCAGGCAGACGCTCCGTGTTTGGCTGCGCGAAGATGTGGGTGAGGCCCCGGTGATCCTGGACAGTTCCATGGTGGACCGCAGCGTGGACCAATTGAAGCTCTACCTCGGCAAAGAGGGTTTCTTCAATGCCACCGTATCCGACACCGTCTTCTTCGAGCGTTCCAGGCTTTTTTCGAACAAGCGGGGCAGCTCCTTCCGCCAGCCCAAGGCGGAGGTGGAATACCGCATCGCGGCGGGCCAGCCCTACACGATCTGTTCGGCGGAATGGTCCGTGGACGATCCCGCCATCGACAGCCTGGTGCACGCCTCCCGGGCTTCCACCCTGCTGGTCCCCGGCATCCGCTTCGACGCCGACGTACTCGATAAGGAACGCAACCGCATCACCGAAATGCTCCGGAAGCAGGGCTACCTCTATTTCACGCGGGACCTGCTGCAATATGTGGCGGACACCAGCGCCGGCGACCAAGAGGTGGACCTGCAGCTCCGCTTCGAGCGTCCCTTGGCCCGCGGGAGGCGCGGCTTGGCGGGCACCCCTGAAGGGACCGTGTACTTCCTGGAGGATATCACGGTGGACATGACGCAACGCCCCGGCTTCGGCAAGAAACCCTTGCCGTCGGACACCGTGGAATACAAGAACTACACCTTCCTTTTCACCGGGAAGAGACCGGCCTACCGCCCGAAGTCATTGAGCAGCAGCCTCCTCCTGAAGGGAGGGTCCAAGTTCAGCGAGACCACCAACGACCGCACGTACCGCCGCCTGCTCAACCTGAACGTGTTCAACCGCGTTGACATCACCTTCGACACCACCAAGACCCGGTTCCAGAACCAGGCCGATTGCCTGATCGACGTCATCCCCAGCAAGCGGCAGAGCCTCTCCCTGGAAGGCTTCGGCACCAACCGCGGCGGCTTCCTAGGCACCTCCGTCAGCCTGAACTACCGCCATAAAAACCTCTTCCGGAGCATGGGCTCCATACAGGCCCGGATGGCGCTCGGCTTAGAGGCGCAACAGAGTCTGGACGGCCGTGGTTCCGCCAGTGGTGCCAGCTCCGATGTGGGCCACGACGTGCTCTTCAACACCGTGGAGATCGGCCCGGAGGTCACCATCCGTTTTCCCCGTTTCATCATCCCCTTCTGGAACACCGATGACCGCTGGCCGAATACCTGGGGCAGGCGTACAGCGATAAACCTGCTCTACAACTACCAGCGACGGCCGGACTATACGCGCACCCTCGCCAAGATGAGCTACGGCTATGAATGGAACAAGAGCCGCACCCTGTCCATGGCCCTGTATCCGGCGGAGGTGAGCATCATCCGGATCCCGTTGATCAGCACAGGCTTCCAGGATTTCATCCGGACCTCCAACGACGCGGTGCTGCGCGACAGCTATACCGACCACGTGATCGCCGGTGCCAGGGCCACCCTCACCTTGAACACGCAGGACGGGGACCGCAAGCGGAACGTCTTTCTGTGGCGCCCCACGCTCCAGACCGCTGGAAACCTGCTGCGGTTGACGAACGAGGCCTTTCGGATGGACCAGCAGACCGACACGGCGGGCAACAGCTTCTATACGTTGGCCGGGGTGCGTTTCGCCCAGTTCGTGAAGGTAGAGAACGACATGCGCTATTACCACACCATCCACTCCAAAAGCAGTCTGGCCTTCCGTGTGGATGCAGGCGTGGGCGTGCCCTTCGGGAACCTGGGGGTGCTGCCGTTCGAAAGCAGCTTCTTCGGCGGTGGGGCGAACGGCATTCGGGCATGGCGCGCACGCTCCTTGGGTCCCGGCTCCTACAATGCCCCCTTGGACGCGTTCGACCGCGTGGGCGAGATCCGCATCGAAGGCAACGCGGAATACCGGTTCAAGCTGATCGGCTACCTCGAAGGTGCCTTGTTCATGGACATCGGGAACATCTGGGACCTGCAGGAAAACCCGTCCAAGCCCGGCAGCGGCTTCCAGATCGGCAAGGCCGCCGGCGAACTGGCATTCGGCACCGGTGTGGGTGCGCGGCTCAACTTCGATTTCTTCCTCGTGCGGTTCGACCTCGGCCTGCAGACCAAGGACCCCGCCCTGCCCATGGGCCAACGCTGGCTCTTCCAGCCAAAGTCACCTGAGCTGACGACCACCTTTGGCAACAAGTTGAATTTCAACTTGGGGATCGGGTACCCGTTCTGATCTACCGGGTCACAGAGGCTCACAATTAAATTGGCGCAGACGCGCGGAGAAATGCGGTTGGTGTTCCGCAGATGTGGATGGTGGTCAGTGATCGAGCTGCTGCCGACTGCTACTGCTAGCTGCCAACTGCCGCTGCCGACTGCAACTGCATACTGCTACTGCCAACTGCCGCTGCCGACTGCATACTGTCACCTGCTCCTCCGGGCCCTCAGTACATCTATGGCGAGATCGGTTCTCAATAGCCTCCACCAAACCCTACCTTTGCGGCCAATTTTTTAGCGTAGCCACATGAGCACTATGAAAACCGGGAATTTGAACGATCTGTTGGGCGCCGATGCGGAAAGCCTTCTGGGGCACACCTGCAAGACCATTGAAAAAGCCCAATTGAACCTGCCCGGCCCTGATTTCGTGGACCGCTCTTTCGCCCTGAGCAACCGTAACCCGCAGGTGATGCGCAGCATCCAGGCGCTCTACGGCAATGGCCGACTGGCCAACAGTGGCTACATGAGCATCCTGCCCGTGGACCAAGGCATCGAGCACAGCGGCGGCGCCAGCTTCGCACCGAATCCCATCTATTTCGATGGGGACAAGATCGTTGAACTGGCCATGGAAGGCGGCTGCAATGCCGTGGCTTCCACCTACGGCGTGCTGGGCAGCGTCGCGCGGAAGTATGCTCACAAGATCCCCTTCATCGTGAAGCTCAACCACAACGAGCTGATGACCCTGCCGAACAAGTTCGACCAGGTGATGTTCGGCACGGTGGAAAGCGCATGGGACATGGGCGCCGTGGCCGTGGGCGCCACCATCTACTTCGGCAGCGACGAGAGCACCCGCCAGATCACTGAAGTGGCCGAGGCGTTCCAGTACGCGCACGAGCTGGGCATGGCCACCATTCTCTGGTGCTATCTGCGCAACCCGGGCTTCAAGGTGGACGGCAAGGACTACCACACCGCCGCCGACCTCACCGCACAAGCCAACCACCTCGGCGTCACCATCCAAGCGGACATCATCAAGCAGAAATTACCCGAGACCAACGGCGGCTACAACGCCATCGCCGGATACGGGAAGACGCACAAGAAAGTATACAGCGACCTCACCACCGACCATCCGATCGACCTGTGCCGCTACCAAGTGGCCAACTGCTACATGGGCCGCATCGGCTTGATCAACAGCGGCGGAGCCAGCAGCGGCGCCAGCGACTTGGCCGAGGCCGTGCGCACCGCGGTGATCAACAAGCGCGCCGGAGGGCAAGGCCTGATAAGCGGCCGCAAAGCCTTCCAGCGCCCCATGAAAGAAGGCGTGCAACTGCTGAACGCGATCCAGGACGTGTACTTGGACAAGAAGGTGACGATAGCATAGGTGGGTAGTGATCGGTGATCGGACCACTGCCGACTGCCGCTGCCAACTGCCAACTTTCCCTTGTCTTCTCTGTGACTCTGTGTCTCCGTGGTGTAACTCCTCTACTCTAACTTCGCTTGATCAAACATCGCTCATGGGTTGGTTCAATCGCGTCAAGGAAGGCATCACCACCGCCACCGAGGAGAAGAAGGAAACCCCCGAGGGCCTCTGGTACAAGTGCCCGGAGTGCTCGGAGATCATGACCTCCGACGACCATGCCAAGAACCTATGGGTCTGCGCCAAATGCCAACACCATGAAAAGGTCGGCAGCGCGGAGTATTTCAGCATTCTTTTCGACGACAACAAGTTCAAGGAGATCGGTACCAAGCTGATCGCCGGGGACCCGCTAGGGTTTGTGGACACCAAGAAATATGTGGACCGCTTGGCCAAAACCCGCAAGGCCACCGGCCTGAACGACGCGCTTCGCGCCGCCGAGGGCAAGTTGGAAAAGCAACCCGTGGTGATCGCCTGCATGGATTTCAAATTCATCGGCGGCAGCATGGGTAGCGTGGTGGGCGAGAAGATCGCCATGGCCGCCGACACAGCCATGCGCCGCAAGTGCCCCTTGATCATCATCAGCAAGAGCGGCGGCGCCCGCATGATGGAGGCCGGCTTCAGCCTGATGCAGATGGCCAAGACCAGCGCCAAGCTCAGCCTCATGGCCAAGAAGGGACTGCCCTTCATCAGCATCCTTACGGATCCCACAACCGGGGGCGTCACCGCCAGCTTCGCCATGCTGGGCGACCTGAACATCGCCGAGCCGAAAGCCTTGGTGGCCTTCGCCGGCCCACGCATAGTACGCGAAACCATCGGCCACGACCTGCCGCCCGGCTTCCAGACCAGCGAATTCGTGCTGGAGCATGGGTTCTTGGACCTGATCGTGGAGCGCAAGGACCTGAAGGCCAAGCTGGCACAGTTGATCTTGATGTTCAGGTCCTGAGGGCTTTCAGTCTCGAACATCATACTTGGCCGACATCCGGTCCGGATCGGTGCCTTTTCGCTTCAACTTTCCTGAGGTTGAGGCACTACGGATCATCAAAAAACCGTACATTCGCGCCCTCAAACCGCCAAACGGGCGGCACCAAAGAGGCAGACACAACGACCATGATCGCAACGAAAGAGGTAAAGCAGGAGATCTTCAAGACCCACGGTGGCGCCGCTACCAACACGGGCAGTGCAGAAGGACAGATCGCCCTGTTCACACAGCGCATCGAGCACTTGACCGAGCACTTGAAGTCGAACAAGAAGGACCACCGCACCGAGACATCACTGGTGAGCTTGGTGGGCAAGCGCAAGCAGCTCTTGAGCTATTTGAAGAGCCACGAGATCGAGCGCTACCGCGCGATCATCGGCAAGCTCGGCCTGCGCAAGTGAGTTCCACGCCGGTGGAGCACACAACTTGCAATTCTTACCGGCAGGAGGGCGACCCGTGTGCAACGGTCGCCCTTTTTCCTTTTACAGCCATTTGATAGGTTGTTGAAGGCACCCCACAGAAAACAATCAACCAACAAAAGGCGCGAAAGGCGCGCCACGAAAACAGATGAAACCAACAGGAGTAAAAAAGACCATCGACCTCGGCGGTGGCAGGACCATCAGCCTGGAGACGGGCATCCTCGCCAAGCAAGCCGACGGCAGCGTGACCGTCCGCTGTGGCGACACCATCATCCTCGCCACCGTAGTGGCCACCAAGGAAGCCCGCGAGGGCATCGACTTTCTGCCCTTGCAGGTGGAATACCGCGAGAAATACAGCGCCGCCGGCCGTTTCCCCGGAGGCTTCTTCAAACGGGAGAACCGCCCCAGCGACGGTGAGATCTTGGTAAGCCGCCTTGTGGACCGCGCCCTGCGCCCGCTCTTCAACGACGACTTCCACGGTGACACCCAGGTGCAGATCAGCCTGATGAGCACCGATAAGCAGAACCCCAGCGATGCGCTGGCCTGCTTGGCCGCCTCCGCCGCCATCGCAGTGAGCAACATCCCCTTCAATGGCCCCGTAAGCGAGGTCCGCGTGATCCGCAACGAAGGCAAGTGGACGGTGAACCCCACCTTCCAAGAAATGGAGGGCGCGGACATCGACCTGATCGTGGCCGGCAATTCCAGCGACGTGATGATGGTGGAAGGCGAGATGCTCGAAGTGAGCGAAGCCGAGATGATCGAGGGCATCAAGCTGGGCCATGAGACCATCAAAGACCAGTGCCGCGTGATCAACGAACTGGCCGCCGAGGTGCCTAAGAGCCTGACCAAGCGCACGTACAACCACGAGGAGAATGACGCCGATCTGGAAAAGGCCATCCTTGATGGCACGTTCCAGAAATACTACGACATCACCCTGCAGGCCAGCGCCAAGGAAGTGCGCGGCGAGGCCTTCGCCAAGGTGAAGGAGGAGTTCGTGGCCACGCTTACCGACGAGCAAAAGGCGAAGAAGGCCATGCTGGCCCGCTACTTCAAAAAAGCCCAGAAAACCGGCGTACGCCGTGCGATGCTGGAGAAGGGCGTCCGCTTGGACGGTCGCAAAATGGATGAGATCCGCCCCATCTGGAGCGAAGTGGACGTGCTGCCGGGAACGCATGGTAGCGCCATCTTCACGCGTGGTGAGACACAGGCCATCAACTTGGTGACCTTAGGTTCCAAAATGGACCAGCAGACCGTGGACACCGCGCTGGTGAAGCGCAGTGATACCTTTATGCTGCACTATAACTTCCCCAGCTTCTCCGTTGGCGAAGTGCGCCCCATCCGTGGCCCCGGTCGCCGCGAGATCGGTCACGGCAACCTCGCCCTCCGCGCTCTGAAGCCGATGATCCCCACCGGCACGGACAACCCGTACACCATCCGCCTGAACTGCGACATCCTTGAGAGCAACGGCTCCAGTTCCATGGCCACGGTGTGCTCCGGCACCCTCGCCCTGATGGACGCCGGCATCCAGATCAAGGCACCCGTGAGCGGCATCGCCATGGGCATGATCAGTGACCCCGACGGCAAATACGCCATCCTCAGCGACATCCTCGGCGACGAGGACCACTTGGGCGACATGGACTTCAAGGTGACCGGCACCGAGAAGGGCATCACCGCCACTCAGATGGACATGAAGGTGGACGGGCTCAGCTACGACGTGCTGACCCAGGCACTTGAACAGGCCCGCATCGGCCGTCTGCACATCCTCGGTGAGATGATGAAGACGATGACCAAGCCGAACGCGGACTATAAGGAGCATGCGCCACGCATCGTGAGCATCGAGATCCCCAAGGAGAGCATCGGACCCGTTATCGGACCCGGTGGCCGCGTGATCCAGGAGATCCAGGCCGAGACCAAGACCACCATCGCCCTCGACGAAGTGGACGGTGTGGGCCACGTGCAGATCATGAGCGAGAACAAGTCCGGCATCGACGCTGCCCTTGCCCGCATCAAGGCCATCGCCTTCCCTCCCACTGCGGAGCTCGGCGTTACCTACACCGGCAAGGTGAAGACGATCATGCCATACGGCGCCTTCGTCGAGATCTTCCCCGGCACCGACGGCCTGCTGCACGTGAGCGAGCTGGACTGGAAGCGCATCGAGCGCGTTGAGGACGTGCTGAAGGAAGGCGAGATGATCGACTTCCAAGTGGTGGGCAAGGACCCCCGCACCGGCAAGTTGAAGTTGAGCCGCAAAGTGCTGCTACCGAAGCCGGAAGGCTACGTGGAGCGCGAGCCGGCCATGGAAGGCGACCGCCGCGACCGTGGTGATCGCCCCCGCCGCGAATCCCGCGATCGCGGACCGCGTCGCGACAATTGATCGTTCGCAAAACAACGAAAAAACAGGGGCCGTCTCGAAAGAGGCGGCCCCTGCTGCGTTCCGGCCAGCAGGGTGCAGCACAATGAGATATGGACGGTCCGATCCGTAACCGCAGCCAGATGATCCCCGTTGAACGGCAACGATCCACCGATACAACCTACGGGTACCATGGCAAGAATGCGTCAACTGAAGATCTCCAAGCAGGTCACCAACCGCGACACTCCGTCGCTGGACAAATACCTGACCGAGATCGGCAAGGTGAAATTGATCACCGCCCAGGAGGAGGTGGAGCTTGCCCGTAAGATCAAGAAGGGCGACAACGATGCCTTGGAGGCCTTGTGCAAGGCCAACCTGCGCTTTGTCGTCTCCGTCGCCAAACAATACCAAGGCCAAGGACTCACCCTCCCCGACCTGATCAGCGAGGGCAACCTTGGTCTGATCAAGGCAGCAGGGCGCTTCGACGAAACACGCGGCTTCAAGTTCATCAGCTACGCCGTGTGGTGGATCCGCCAGCAGATCCTGCAGAGCTTGGCCGAGCAGGCGCGGATCGTGCGATTGCCGCTGAACAAGATCGGCTCGATCAACAAGATCAACAAGGCCTTCGCACGATTGGAACAGGAACATGAACGCGCACCCACGGCCGCCGAGCTGGCCGAGACCTTGGAAATGACCCTGGAAGAGGTGAAGACCAGCCTGAGCAATACCGGTAGGCATCTGAGCATGGACGCACCACTGCGGGACGACGGCGACAGCGGCACCATGCATGACCTGATGAAGAACGACGATCTGCCGGACCCCATGGAAGCTTTGCTCACTGACAGCCTCAGGAACGAGATCGAACGATCGTTGGAGTCGCTCACCGCTCGCGAAAGCGATGTGCTCAGGCTCTACTTCGGCCTCGCGGGGAACCAACCGCACACCTTGGAGGAGATCGGCCGGAAATTCGACCTCACCCGGGAGCGCGTGCGGCAGATCAAGGAAAAAGCCATTCGACGCCTGAAACAGGCCGGAAGAGGACGCTCCCTGCGCACCTATCTCACCGACTGACAGCATCTTGGAGTGTACGGACAAGGCCGCCCCGAAAAGGCGGCCTTGTCCGTTCGGAGTAACTTTGCAGCCCATGGCCCACATCATCGCACCCTCCCTCCTTTCCGCGGACTTCACCGACCTGAAAAGTGCCGTGGAACTGGTGGACAAAAGCCCCGCCCCATGGCTGCACCTTGATGTGATGGACGGCGTCTTCGTGCCGAACATCAGCTTCGGTTTCCCGGTGATCAAAGCCATCCGCCCGTTGACGAAGAAGATCTTCGACGTCCACTTGATGATCGTGCGTCCGGACCAGTATATCACCACCTTCCGCGATGCCGGTACGGACCGGCTCACCGTGCATATGGAGGCCTGCACGCACTTGCACCGTACGATCCAAGCGATCAAGGCCGCAGGCATGAAGGCCGGCGTGGCCATCAACCCGCACACCCCGGTACATCTGTTGGAGGATATCGTGGAAGACATCGACCAGGTGTGCGTGATGAGCGTGAATCCTGGCTTCGGAGGGCAGAGCTTCATCCCCGGCACCTTCCGCAAGATCGATGCGCTGCGGGAGCTGCGTCAAGCCCGAGGAGCCTCCCTGTTGATCGAAGTGGACGGTGGTGTGTCCGAGAAGAACGTGTCGGAGCTGGCAAGGCACGGAGCTGATGTGCTGGTGGCTGGGAACAGCGTGTTCAATGCCCCGGATCCGGCCGCAGCTATCCAGCGCCTGAGCGCCTAGGCCGAACAGCACTCGCTCCATTGCATCGAATTATTCCCGGCAAACCACTTAAATTCGCATTATGATCGGAAAAACGACCCTTGCGCTCCTGTCCATTGCCGCCTCCTCCGTAGCCATCGCACAGGAACATTGTACTTCCCACACCATTACCGAACGATGGTTGCAAACCCAAGGCCTGCACATCGACTTGGCGCAGGAAGCCGCACAGCTTGAACAACTTGGACTGCGCGGAGGTGGGGTGCAGACCGTTCCCGTGGTAGTACATGTGGTGTACAACACCGCATCGGAGAACGTTTCCGATGCCATTGTCCAGACCGCCATCGCCCAGATGAACGCAGACTACCAAGCGATGAACTCAGACTACGATAATGTCCGTGCTGTGTTCGCGGGATCCCGGGCGAACGCGATGATCGATTTCTGCTTGGCCACCATGGATCCCGATGGCAACCCCACAACGGGCATCACCCGCTTTCAGACCTCACGTACATGGTTCGATCCGGAAACGCAGACAGATGACATGAAATTCGGACCCTACGGTACGGCGGCGTGGAACACCACCCAGTACCTGAACATCTGGATCTGCGACATCAGCAGCGGGGCCACGGGTGGTCTGGTAACGGCGGGATACGCTTATCTGCCCTTTGGCGGCATGGTGGGAAGTCCGATTGACGGGCTTGTGCTGGACTACAACTACGGCACAGGTGCCGGGGACCGCACGGCCACGCATGAAGTGGGGCACTATCTCGGCTTGGACCATCCTTGGGGCAATGGCAACTGCTCGCCTGGCGACGGTATCAGCGACACCCCCGCAACGGACCAACCCACCTTCAGCTGCAGCAACCAGAACCTGATGCGGTGCAGCACGTTGACACAATACGAGAATTTCATGGATTACAGCAACTGCACCATGATGTTCACCACCGGTCAGGCCGCCGTGATGTCCGGGGTGCTCAACGGCTCACGCTCGGCACTGTTCAATTCCTCCGGATGCGATGCCGGACCGACCACCGTCTGCATCCCCACGTCCGGATCCGGCCCTTCCGATGGTGACTTTATCGACGGAGTGGTGCTCGGCACGATCAACAATACGAGCACCGGATCGATATCGGGCCCCGGCTATGTGGATTATACGGCGATGTCCACCTCTTTGAACCAAGGTGCTCCATATACCATTACCATCACGAGCGGCGATTTCGCAGATGACCATTTCACCGCTTGGATCGACTACAACGGCGACCATGTTTTCAGTTCTTCCGAAAAACTGGGCGAAGTCATCAATGTTGAAACAGGGGAAGTGATCTCCTTTTCCTTCACCGTACCGGTCAACGCCGAGATCGGGAATACGGTCATGCGTGTGCGTGGGGTGTATCATCTGAGCAGCGAGCCAAGCCCCACAGATCCATGCTTCGCTTATGAGTACGGCGAGACCGAGGATTATGGCATCGAGATCACCTCGATCACAAGCTCGGTAGTTGAAGTGTCCGAAATGACGCTCACCGTGCGGAACGCCCCGGACCACGTGCTGGTCTCTTGGCCCCGTGCAACAATGGACCAGCACGCCATGGTCTTGGACGCCTCTGGTCGGGTTATCCGCTCATTAACGCCCACAGGCGGCCAAGTACGTATCGAGACCTCCGATCTTGCGGCAGGCATCTACCAATTGACCATCACCTTGGGAAGTACCCGTGAGACGGTGAGATTCTTCGTAGGAGGGCGTTAGATCGGGTGTTCGTCGAGGCAAAGGAGCAATCCGGCAAACTTATTGCCGAGCTTGTCCAATTGCCCGCAAAAACGGGAAACTTCAACCGGGCCGTTGCGTAAAGGCATGTGCTTACCCGCACTGCCATGCATTCGCGCTCCATCCCGCTCCTACTGGCCATACTGGCCTATCCTTTGATCGGTCAGGCCCAACGTCCATCACGATCCGGGCTTGGGTACATGGGCGGTCCGCAAGCCGCCACTTGGCGCTCCGAGGCGGTGAACTACAGGCCGGTGCCCGGCTTTGTGGCCGGGCTGTATGTGCCCATCTGGGCTGGTAACCGAGTGGAGATCCAACCGGAGCTGCTTCTCTCGTTAGAGGGTGCGGCACGTGACCTGCCCGAAGGCGGGCGTTCCACCATGCGAAACCTCAGCGCCATCGTACCGGTGAGCCTGAAGTTGTTCCTCAGCCCGACCTTCAATATTCAGGCCGGGGTGCAAGGCGGCTATCTGATCCTCGCCAAGGCTGACGGGATCGATATCAGCGACCAAGTGAGCCAATTGGACCTCGGCCTGAACGCCGGACTGGGGATCGGCACAATATCCGGACTCGACCTCACCCTGCGCTATTTCACCGGCCTGAGCAACACCTTGGCCGAGGATCGCGCACTGTACCCGAGTAACCGTACCCTGCAACTTACCATCGGTCATCGCTTCATGCAGTTCTCCCGGAAGCGGCACCGCAGCTGATCCGGCCTGAAGGTTACCCTCCCTCCGGTATCTTCGCGGCCATGGAGCGACCACGGCGCATAGCCTTGCTCGGCGGAGGCCAGCTCGGCCGCATGTTCATTGAGAACGCATTGCGCTATGATGTGGAGGTGCATGTGCTGGACCCCGACCCGGAGTGCCCCTGCGCGCATCTCGCGACCAGCTTCACCCAAGGCCGCTTCGACGACCGTGATACGGTGTTGAAATTCGCAGAAGATGCTGATGTGGTGGGGATCGAGATCGAGCATGTGAGCACCGAAGCCTTAGAGGAACTGGAGCGCCAAGGCAAGTCGGTCATTCCTTCCTCCGCCACCTTGCGCACCATTCAGGATAAGGGTCTCCAGAAGGAATTCTACTTGATGCACAACATCCCCACTTCGTCCTTCGTGTTGATCGACGACCCATCGGAGATCACCGTGCACACCGGGCTCCTTCCCGCCTTCTTGAAGACGCGCACCGGCGGATACGACGGCAAGGGCGTGATGCCGATCACAAATACCGCGGACATCGCGACCGCTTTCGAAGGACCGGCCGTGCTGGAAAAACGCATTCCCATCACGAAGGAACTGGCGGTGATCGCCGTTCGCGACGCGGACGGGAACACTGTGGTATACGACCCGGTCGAAATGGTCTTCGACCCAGTGTTGAACATGGTCGATGTGTTGCTTGCCCCCGCACGCTGCGATGCTTCGGTGATCCATCGTGCAAAGCAACTCGGGACGGATGTCGCTGATGCCTTCGGCACGCCGGGGATCTACGCGGTGGAGATGTTCCTCACGGCGGAGAACGAGTTGCTGGTGAACGAGACCGCACCGCGTGCGCATAACAGCGGGCACTTCACCATCGAGGCCTGCGCCAGTTCCCAGTACGACCAGTTGCTGCGCGCTTATATGGGCTGGCCTGCAGGCGACACGCGCATGCACGGTGAAGCTGCGATGGTGAACCTCGTGGGCGAAGGTGGCACGGGCGTGCCGAAACTGCTTGGCTCTGACGAAATGCTGAAGATGCCGGGAACCTTCATTCACCTCTACGGAAAGCACGAGACGCGCACTGGCAGGAAGATGGGCCATGTGACGGTGGTGGCACCCACACAGAACAGGGTAGACCGGGCGATCAGCGTCATCAAGGCGCATGGCAAGGTGGTGCCGATGCAGGAAATAACGGAAACACGGGGCGCGCAAACCCCTATCAAACAAGCAAGGCAATGATCGGGATCATCATGGGCAGCCGCAGCGATCTGGAAACGATGCGCGAAGCGGTGGATACGGTGAAGGAGTTCGGCGTGGAATATGAGGTGACCGTGGTGAGCGCACACCGTACACCGGACCGCATGGTGGCCTATGCGAAGGGCGCCGTGGACCGTGGATTGAAGGTGATCATCGCGGGAGCGGGCGGTGCGGCGCATCTACCGGGCATGGTGGCATCCTTGACCATACTGCCGGTGATCGGCGTGCCCATCAAGAGCCGCAACAGCATCGACGGCTGGGATTCGTTGTTGAGCATCGTGCAGATGCCTGCCGGGGTCCCCGTGGCGACCGTGGCCGTGAACGGCGCGCGCAATGCAGGATTGTTGGCAGTGCAGATCCTCGCTACTTCCGATCCGAAGCTCGCAGAGAAACTCGCGGCCTTCAAAAGAGATCAGGAGGCCAAGGTGAAGGATGGCATCAAGGCCCTGCAGCAGCAATTCCCGAACGGGTTTGATGAGTGAGGGATAGTGGCCGCAGAGGCGCTGAGACGCTGAGGAATGCACTTGGGTGAAGAGTGATAGGTGATAAGTGACTAGATCGCCCCCTGCCACTGCCTACTGCCTACTGCCGACTGCCACTGCCTACTGCCCCTCCGCTGGCTCCTTCTTCTTCAGATCAAAAGGTACGACGACCTTGATGCTCACGTTGCGCCCCATGTTGTAGATGCCGCGTCGGCCAGTGCCGTTCACCGGATAGTCGTCCATGTACTTCAAGCGGCTCATGTTGCTCTGGTACCCATTGTCCGCGAGGTTGGAGCCCAGCACCGTCACGGTGAAGATCGTGCGGCCGGCTTTGTTCACCACATCACCTCCGATGCCCGCGTCCAGCAGCGTATAGCCGGGCGTGTACGTCTCCGTACCGTATGCACCGAAGAACCTGTCCTGAGCAGCGTACACCTGCACGCCCACCTTCGCGAACATGCGTTTGAACCGACCTATACCCTTGGGCATGTCCCAACGGAGCTCCGTGTTGGTGTGCAGCGGCGGGATCAACGGCAGGTAACGCGTGCTATCGGTGATCAGCGCCCCATTGCCACCCTTGTTCTCCGCGTACACCACCGAAAGCGTATTCTCAAAATGCAACTGGTCCAGCGGGTGCGGATGGATGTCGATGCTGATCTCCCCACCATAAAGTTGCGCGGTGGTCTGGCGGTATTTGAATACAGGATAGTCGGCACCCTCCTGCGTGAAGAGCGAATCACCGCCGCTCGTGCTGGCGAGCTTCTCATTGTAAACGTAGTTATGGATGGCGTTGTTGAAGAGCTCCATGCTGGCGCTGACATGCGTGCCATCGTAAAAGAAGCCGAGGTCCTCCTGCAGATTGAACTCGGGCTTCAAGTTCGCATCGCCGAGCTGCTGTAGCCCCGTGCCGGGATGGACACCCTTCGCGGAAGTCTCGGCGGCGCTTGGCGCGCGGTAGCCCCTGCCGATATTGGCCTTGAACGTGAGGCGATCGTTCACATTCCATGCTGCTCCGATGCTGCCACTACCACCGGAAAAGGTGTGGACGTAAGGGTCAAACTGCTTCAAAACATTCGTATCCCCAGGGATCGGCTCCGTCCTCATATCGAAGCCCGTCACGGGATCGGTGCGGGTGTACATCGCATCGCCATGGTAGTCCCGGATGTCGTAGCGAAGGCCACCTGAGATATCGAACTTGCCCAGTGTCTTCTTGATATGCACGAACGGCCCGATGTCGAATTGATGAAAATCCGGCACGACCAGCTCGGTTCCCTTGGACGCATCATTGGCCTGGTACATGCCGTTCAATCCCACCGTGGGCTCCCAGTCGTTGTACTCCGCGAGGTGGTACTTCAAATCATAGGAAAAGGTGCTCAAGGTCAGGTAGAGGCCCGCGAGGTCGGCATGTCCCGGATGGGTGTATTCGCGCCTGATGCTGCGCGAAAAGCCGAGGTTGGCCGTGAGCCTGCTATCCCCAAGATTGAAGCTTGCCATGGAATAGGCCCGGTAGTACTGCACACGCTGATGCAGCGTGGATATGTCGTAGGAATTCAAAACCGGATCGGGCACGATGGCGCGGACCGTATCGGCCTCGTCCACCTGATACGTGAATCTGCGCGAGGTGCTGTCGCGACTGCCATCGGGGATCTCCTGTAGGTTGTCGTAGGCGCTGACATTCAAGCGGGCAAAACCCCAAGCGCGGTTCACGCCGACATAGGCATCGACGTCCTTCTCGTTGTACTTCGTCCCATAGACGCGTCCATCGTACCGGCCCTGATAGTCACTGGCGATCTTTCCTGAAATTCGACCACCGTAAAGCAACTTCCCATTGTTCCCATCGATGTTGACCGAGCCATTGATACCCTTGTTGTTCGTGGCATAGGTGCCGAGCACACTGCCCTTCAGCGTGCCTGCCGGAACCGGTGGTGCCGGGAGCAGGTTGACCACACCGGCCAAAGCATCGGAGCCATACATCAGGCTGGCCGGGCCCTTCACCACCTCCACGCGGTCAACGAGGAACTGATCGACCTCCACGCCATGCTCTTCGCCCCACTGTTGGCCTTCCTGCCGCACACCGTCGAAAAGGGTGAGCACGCGGTTCCCGCCCAAGCCGCGGATATAAGGCTTTGAGACATTCGGGCCGGTGCTCACAGTGCTCACACCGGGGATCTTGCCCAGCGTTTCGATCACATTGCTGGAAGCATTTTCCCGCAGGAACGCCCGGCTCACCATGGCCATCGGAACGGGATCGCGCTTCAGTTCGGTGGCCTTTGATGTTCCGGTCACCACTACGTCATCCATCTCCGTCACCGATCCTGAAAGCTCGAAATCCCTTGTGGTGACCGTACTGAGGTCGATGGTCATGGTGATCGTCGCATAGCCCACCATGCTCACTTTCACCAAGGCCTTTGTGGCTGGTAGATCATGCACGGCGTAGTTGCCGTCTATATCCGTAACGGCACCCGTACGCAGGTCCGGGAAATACACCTCCGCCCCCGGGATCGTTTCATCGGTGGCCTTGTCCGTCACCTTACCGGTAAGGGATGTCTTGACATCCGCTCCCACCGGTAACGCAAATGCGGGCATGGTGGAAATGAGCAGGATGAAAAGTTCGAACACTCGTTTCATTCGTTTCAATTGTCTTGCCGACGTGACCGGACCAAGCTGGACGGAACTTCCATCGTCTTTGTCCACTGCAGCCAATGGCACGGAGGGTGTGGAAAACACCGGTCCGGATCTGTGTCATGAAAACTATTTGGAGCCGCATGGAGCGACCTCTGGTGATCAATGGACCACCCTTGCCCGCACTTCGGCAGGCATTAACTCAGCATGGGAGGGCCGCGCAACCGGAGCGTCGTCGGCACGGAATACACCGGGACAAGGGCCGGCAGGCTGACCCGTGTCCCCAGCAGGGCCTCCTCCATATGGAAAGAGAGGTCGGCCACACCGTCACAATTGGGGAACGGGGCCTCGCAGACCGGGCAATGCGTGTCCGCATGCAACGTACCCGAAAGGATATGGAGATCAGCCGACGATACTCCTTCCTCACAATGGTGAAAGAACGTTCGCGGCAAGGCCGTGAACAACATCACCGCTAAAAGCAACGTTGCTGAGGCCAAGCGGGATGTGGAACAGCGCATGCGGAACAAAAGTATCAGGAAGTAGGGCACTCCCGGTCTTTACTATGGACCTTAGGATTATTTTTACCGCTCCATGGCCCTCCTGAACCGCTTCCGTCTTGTCCTTGCTTTCGTACTCACCGGCGTGGTCCTTTCCGCTTCGGGCCAACGGGCCGTTCCGCCCTCACATCTGGCCAACGATCTCTGTTCCTGCATGGGGGAGATCAACCCCTCCAGCGACGACCGCTCCTTTGACCTTGCGGTGCGGCACTGCCTGAACACCGCTGTGATGCAGCATTCCGGGGATGTGCTCGAGATCCTCCATCGCTTCCCTGATCAGGACCAACGGATCTATTTTCTCGGGCTCTTGCTGGGCGGCGCACTGGACCGGAGGTGTCCTCAATACCCACTGATCAAGGAACGGTTGCGTGAACTCGGCTTGAAGCATGCCCGGACCGGCGCCAGCACATGAAGGAAATATCGGACACAGCGCGGGCCGTTTCACATATCGGTGTGTTCACATCCGGAGGTGATGCCCCTGGGATGAACGCCGCTATCCGCGCGGTGGTGCGGACCGCGCATTTTCACGGCTTGGCCGTGAGCGGGATCTATGGCGGATACGACGGGCTGATCGAGGATGAGGTGCGAAAAATGGAAGTCCGCGATGTGAGCAACATCATTCAACGGGGCGGCACCATACTTCGCTCCGCCCGCAGTGCGGCCTTCCACACTGTGGAGGGGCGATCGCTGGCAAAGGCCACGCTGGACCGGCACGGCATTGACGGGCTTGTGGCGATCGGTGGCGACGGTACCTTCAAGGGGGCGGCCCAGTTCTCCCAAGAGCACCGAGTGCCCGTCATCGGGATCACCGGCACGATCGACAATGACCTGGCCGGCACCGATACCACGATCGGCTTCGATACGGCCACCAATACCGCCATGGAGGCCGTTGACCGTATACGCGACACCGCCTCCTCGCACGACCGGATGTTCTTTGTTGAGGTGATGGGCCGCACTTGCGGAGCGATCGCGCTCCAATGCGGTATCGCTGCGGGCGCGGAGTACATCATGGTCCCGGAGCGGGAGCAGGGCATTGATGAGCTGATCGCAGCGCTGGAACATGCAGAGACCTCGAAGTCCTCCGTGATCGTGATCGTTGCTGAAGGTGACGAAGAGGGAGGCGCGTACGAGGTCGCCAGAAAGGTGAAGGAGCGCTACCATCATTACGACACCCGGGTTAGCGTGCTCGGCCATGTTCAGCGGGGCGGGAATCCTTCCGTCGCGGATCGCGTGCTGGCCAGCCGGTCCGGAGTTGCTGCCGTAGAGGCCCTGATAGCGGGTCACACGGACACCATGGTGGGTGAATGGCTCGGGAAGATCGCGCTTATTCCCTTCACGGAGGTGTTGGACAAGAAGAAGCAATTGGAGGAGGACCTGCTTCGGATCCTGCACATCTTGTCGATCTGAGCGGTCGCGGGACCGGGATCCCCCGTCTTGCTCCATGAAGGAGGATCGGCGTAGCGGTCGGAAAATCTTTCCTTCTATCTTTCCCAGCGTGAGCATGCCCGATCGACCATGGTAGATCTCAACCTGTCCCGACTTACCGTGGCATCTGTGCTCTTGGTCGTGCTCTTGCGACTTCCAGTGAATGCGGGGTGCGTCACGTCATACACCGCGACCGCTTCGCCTCCTCCCACAAATGGCACATACGCTTGCGGGCAGACGGTTACATTCTGCGTGACGATATCCGGATGGTCGCTCACCAGCTCCAACTGGTTCCATGGGATCATTGCCGACTTCGGGCCCGGCTGGGACATGAGCACCTTGGTGCCCGGCACGCCGCCTGCCACAGTAAATGGAACTGGTACTTGGGGTTGGTACAACTCGGTGACAGGAACCAACCCGGGCGCTGCTAATCTGGGACCGCAGGGACCCGGCTTCTTTTTCGACCTGGACAACGATGGCGATCCGGGGAACAACTTCGGAGATTACTCGGATACCGGCCCATGGACCTTTTGTTGGACCATTTCCGTGGCAAGTGGTGGCGCGTGCGTGCAGGGCGCGGACCTCAGCGTGGTCATTTCGGCCTTTGCGGACAGTCAGACCGGGTCATGGACCTTGGGTGGTTGCGGGCAACAGACCATCACCACCCTGCCTGCCACTGTCGGATGTGCCTATTCCGGGAATGATAATGTGCTCACCGTCTGTGCTGATTCCGCCCCCATTGATCTTTTTCCTTTGCTTGGAGGCGCGGGTACCGGCGGTACGTGGACCGCTCCGGACGGCTCCACTTTCAGTGGCATCTTCAACCCGGCAAGCATGCCTGCGGGTGCCTGCACCTATACGTTGCCCGGTGGTTGCCCGGACGACCATGCTATCGTGACCGTATCGGTGAACCAGCCGACCAATGCGGGCAACGATGCTTCCTTGACCACTTGTGACCAAGGAACGCCGACCGACCTTTTCACCTCCCTCGGTGGATCACCCGATCCGGGAGGAACATGGACCGGGCCGGGCGGGCTGCCGCATTCCTCTAATTACTCTCCTGCCATCGACGGCCCCGGAGGATATACCTACACGGTCGATGGAACGGCTCCTTGCTCCGATGCCAGCGCCACGGTCACTGTCACTGAAAACGCCACGCCTAATGCCGGGCCGGACGCCAGCCTAGCGCTTTGCTCGGACGGTGCGCTCATCGACCTGTCCTCCCTACTGATCGGCGCCGATCCCGGGGGAACGTGGACCGCGCCCGATGGGACCGCGCACGGGGCCATGCTCGATCCTGCTTCCGCCAGTAGTGGTGCCTACCTATATACCCTTGTCGCCACGCTCCCCTGCAGCGGAGACCAAGCCAGCGTGAACGTCACTGTGGAGCCATCGCCCGATGCCGGAGTGAATGCTTCCTTGGCCGTCTGTGACCAAGGTGCGCCGACAGACCTCTTCGCCTCTCTTGGGATCTCCGCCGATCCCGGGGGAACATGGACGGGACCGGGCGGGCTTCCCCATTCAGGCAACTATGACCCGGCGGTGGACGGGTCCGGCACATACACCTACACGAGAGCCGGCACCGCTCCCTGTAGCGATGCCAGCGCCACGGTCACTGTTACGGAGAACGCCACTCCGAATGCCGGACCGGACGCCAGCACCACCCTCTGTGCGGACAGTGCACCCATCGACCTTTCCACTCTCCTTATCGGCGCCGATCCCGGGGGAAGCTGGACAGGTCCCGATGGATCGCCCCAAGCTTCCTTGTTGGACCCGGCAACCGCTAATACCGGCGTCTATATCTACACCTTGGCCGCAACAGCTCCGTGCATCGGGGACCAAGCCAGCGTGACCGTAACGATAAACCTGCCGCCCAATGCAGGCACCGATGCTTCCTTGGCCCTCTGTGATCAAAGTGCCATCACCGACCTCCTACCATCCCTCGGACCTTCCGCCGATGAAGGCGGAGCATGGACAGGGCCGGGCGGGCTTCCGCACTCCTCCTCTTATAACCCGATCGTGGATGGGCCAGGAGTATACACTTACACAGTACCAGGTACCTCCACGTGCGCCAATGCCAGCGCCGCCGTGACCGTCTCGGAGAACTCCACGCCGAATGCCGGACCTGATGCGACCATCGCCCTTTGCAACGATGGCTCAACGATCGACCTATCCACGCTGCTCAATGGGGCCGACCCCGGGGGAAGCTGGACAGATCCCGATGGATCAGCGCAAACGTCGATGCTGGACCCTGCGACCGCCAGTACCGGTGCATATATCTACACCTTGACCGCAACAGCTCCTTGTACCGGGGATCAAGCGACCGTGACCGTAACTGTGAACGTACCACCTACAGCCGGCAACAATGCTTCCTTGACCGTTTGTGATGAAGGTGTGGTGACCGACCTCTTCTCTTCACTTGGATCATCCGCCGGCCCCGGGGGAACTTGGACGGGTCCGGGAGGGCTTCCGCATTCCTCTTCTTTTAACCCGATCGTGGACGGACCGGGAGCATACACATACACGATCGCTGGCAGCGCTCCTTGCAGCGACGCCAGCGCCACCGTTACGGTCATCGAGAATGCCATGCCGCATGCCGGGCCGGATGCGGGCCTGACCCTATGCAGCACCAGTTCGACCATCGACCTCAACACGTTGTTGACAGCGGCCGACCCCGGAGGAACTTGGACGGGCCCCTCCGGTGCTTCGGTGGCGACATTGTTCAACCCCGCTACCGATCAGGCTGGCATCTATACCTACCTGCTCAACGGAACAACACCGTGCCACAGTGATTCCGCAATGATGACCATTGCAGTACACGATCCACCCAACGCGGGATCGGACACCCTGCTCCATTGGTGTACGAACGGGAATGCCGTCGACCTGACCGCTGAACTTGGTGGAACACCGGACCCCGGAGGAACTTGGACCACGCCGAGCGGTTCCCCGTTGAACGGTCTCTTCGATCCAACCAGCAATACCGAAGGTCAATACACCTATACGGTCCCAGGGCTTGCCCCCTGCCCATCCGCCTCATCCGTGATCACCGTGGGCCTGGACCCACTGCCGGTACCGGGATCCAACACGGCCGTGTTGACCTGCGCCAATTCGGAACCGTTCGTCCTGCTCCCTCTTATAGGTGCTGGCACCACTCCGGGTGGAGGCTGGACATCCGCCGACGGATCACCCGTGGATGGGACCTTTGATCCATCGAACATGCCCGGAGGGACACTGATCTATGAGCTGCACGGCTCAGGGGCCTGCTCCCACATCGTGTTCACCACCCAGGTGGAGATCATAGTTGCGGAACCGCCCTCTGCGGCATTCACGACAGACCTTGTCCAAGGCTGCGCACCGTTGAGCGTTGTCTTCACCTTGGACGACCCAAGCATCGTGGGCAGCAATTGGCATTTCAATGATGGCTCCTCGGCTATCGGGGCCGGCTCGCTTATACAAAGCTTCGACACCCCCGGATGGTTGGCCGCCTCTGTTGATGTAACGGACGCCAATGGCTGCACGGCAACCGGCAACGCGGAGCACCTTGTCTTCCTGCAGCCCCCTCCTTCGGCGGTCTTCACGGCTAACCCACCGACCACGGACTCCGACCATCCGGACATCACGTTCACACCCGAGCACCACGGATATACGAACTATGCTTGGGCGATCGATGGCTTCACAAGCGGGAACGTGGATCCATGGATGAACCGGTTCAACGACTACTTCGGTGGCCGGTACGAAGTATGCCTCACCGTCCACGACAGTATGGATTGCATGGCCTCCTATTGCCTCTCCGTATCCGTGAACGCACCGGTCCAGATCAACGTTCCCACGGCCTTCACCCCGGACGGGGATGGCCGGAATGATGACTTCCTCCCGGTCATCACGGGAACGGACGGCTCGGGATACGAATTCCTCATCTTCGACCGATGGGGCATGAAGATATTTGGATCCGATGAACTTGGCGAGGCCTGGAACGGTGCCTTGAACAATTCAGGCGACGTACTTCCGCAGGCTGTCTACGTATGGTCCTTGCGGGTCGGGAACGGGGTCACAGCTGACCGCAAGGAACATTACGGACATGTGACCCTGCTCAGATAGCCCGAAGCGGGAAGCCCACGCCAGAGCTTCCCGCATTGACCGCGACCGATCAAAGCTTGACCAAACGGACCCGGGCCAATGGCCTGCCCTTCGCATCGAGGGCAAAGACCACATAGGTCCCCGTTGCCAGCTTGGAAATATTCACTTGTTGGCTGTAAGGCAATTCCTCGATCAATCGTCCGGACGGCTCGTAGATCCGAAGCATGTGTGCGATGCCCGCGTCACAGCGCACCACGATGTGCTCACGTGCCGGGTTCGGCCAAATGGCCATACCCTGCCCTTCACCGCTGAGTTCATCGACCCCTGTGTTGAACCCGGCCTGGCAAGCGTCCCCGATACCATCAATATCGGAGTCAGACTGATCCTCGTTGGCGACCCAGATGCAATTGTCGCAGGCATCCCCGATCCCGTCTCCATCGAAATCAGCCTGGACCGGATTGTATTCCGTGAGGCAATTGTCCTCACAGGCCAACAGGCCGTCCGTATCCAGATCCTCATTCGGAATGACCCCCGTAAAGCCTCCAGCGCAGACACCACAATCATCCAGAACAGCATTCCCGCCGAGGATGCCCTCACAGTCCAGTGCTTGCCCCACACACTGACAGTTCGAGGTCCACGTGTCATTGCCCGTGTTCGCATTCCCATCATCGCATGCGGTACCTGGCATGGCCGGGCCGTTCGGAACGTTGTTGCAGTCCAGCGTCGCCGGGGTGCCTGCGCATTCGCAGTTCGCCTGCAGCACGTCGTTGATCGTTGAGGAATCCCCGTCATCGCAGGCCGTGCCCGGCATCGCGGGGCCGTTCGGAACGCTGTTGCAATCGAGCGTCACAGGAGTGCCTGCGCATTGGCAGTTCGCGTTCAGCACATCATTGATCGTCGACGCATTCCCATCGTCGCACGAAGTACCCGGCAATACGCTGCCGCCGGGAGTGCCATTGCAGTCCAGCGCTTGCCCGACGCACTGACAGTTCGAGGTCCACGTGTCATTGCCCGTGTTCGCGTTCCCGTCATCACATGCGGTACCTGGCATCGCCGGACCGTTCGGAACGTTGTTGCAGTCCAGCGTCGCCGGGGTGCCTGCGCATTGGCAGTTCGCGTTCAGCACATCATTGATCGTCGACGCATTCCCATCGTCGCACGAAGTGCCGGGAAGAACGCTGCCGCCGGGGGTGCCATTGCAGTCCAGTGCTTGGCCCTCGCACTCGCAGTTCGAGGTCCACGTGTCATTGCCCGTGTTCGCGTTCCCGTCATCACATGCGGTACCTGGCATCGCCGGACCGTTCGGAACGTTGTTGCAGTCCAGCGTCGCCGGGGTGCCTGCGCATTCGCAGTTCGCCTGCAGCACATCATTGATCGTTGAGGAATCCCCGTCATCGCAGGCCGTGCCCGGCATCGCCGGGCCGTTCGGAACGCTGTTGCAATCGAGCGTCACAGGAGTGCCTGCGCATTGGCAGTTCGCGTTCAGCACATCATTGATCGTCGACGCATTCCCATCGTCGCACGAAGTACCCGGCAATACGCTGCCGCCGGGAGTGCCATTGCAGTCCAGCGCTTGCCCGCGCACTGACAGTTCGAGGTCCACGTGTCATTGCCCGTGTTCGCGTTCCCGTCATCACATGCGGTACCCGGCATCGCCGGACCGTTCGGAACGTTGTTGCAGTCCAGCGTCGCCGGGGTGCCTGCGCATTCGCAGTTCGCGTTCAGCACGTCGTTGATCGTCGACGCATTCCCATCGTCGCACGAAGTGCCGGGAAGAACGCTGCCGCCGGGAGTGCCATTGCAGTCCAGCGCTTGCCCGACGCACTGACAGTTCGAGGTCCACGTGTCATTGCCCGTGTTCGCGTTCCCGTCATCACATGCGGTACCCGGCATCGCCGGACCGTTCGGAACGTTGTTGCAGTCCAGCGTCGCCGGGGTGCCTGCGCATTGGCAGTTCGCGTTCAGCACATCATTGATCGTCGACGCATTCCCATCGTCGCACGAAGTGCCGGGAAGAACGCTGCCGCCGGGGGTGCCATTGCAGTCCAGTGCTTGGCCCTCGCACTCGCAGTTCGAGGTCCACGTGTCATTGCCCGTGTTCGCGTTCCCGTCATCACATGCGGTACCTGGCATCGCCGGACCGTTCGGAACGTTGTTGCAGTCCAGCGTCGCCGGGGTGCCTGCGCATTCGCAGTTCGCCTGCAGCACGTCGTTGATCGTTGAGGAATCCCCGTCATCGCAGGCCGTGCCCGGCATCGCGGGGCCGTTCGGAACGCTGTTGCAATCGAGCGTCACAGGAGTGCCTGCGCATTGGCAGTTCGCGTTCAGCACATCATTGATCGTCGACGCATTCCCATCGTCGCACGAAGTACCCGGCAATACGCTGCCGCCGGGAGTGCCATTGCAGTCCAGCGCTTGCCCGACGCACTGACAGTTCGAGGTCCATGTGTCATTGCCCGTGTTCGCGTTCCCGTCATCACATGCGGTACCTGGCATCGCCGGACCGTTCGGAACGTTGTTGCAGTCCAGCGTCGCCGGGGTGCCTGCGCATTCGCAGTTCGCCTGCAGCACGTCGTTGATCGTAGGAATCCCCGTCATCGCAGGCCGTGCCCGGCATCGCGGGGCCGTTCGGAACGCTGTTGCAATCGAGCGTCACAGGAGTGCCTGCGCATTGGCAGTTCGCGTTCAGCACATCATTGATCGTCGACGCATTCCCATCGTCGCACGAAGTACCCGGCAATACGCTGCCGCCGGGAGTGCCATTGCAGTCCAGTGCTTGGCCCTCGCACTGACAGTTCGAGGTCCACGTGTCATTGCCCGTGTTCGCGTTCCCGTCATCGCATGCGGTACCCGGCATCGCCGGACCGTTCGGAACGTTGTTGCAGTCCAGCGTCGCAGGGGTGCCTGCACATTCGCAGTTCGCCTGCAGCACGTCGTTGATCGTTGAGGAATCCCCGTCATCGCAGGCCGTGCCCGGCATCGCGGGGCCGTTCGGAACGCTGTTGCAATCGAGCGTCACAGGAGTGCCTGCGCATTGGCAGTTCGCGTTCAGCACATCATTGATCGTAGCCGCATTCCCATCGTCGCACGAAGTACCCGGCAATACGCTGCCGCCGGGAGTGCCATTGCAGTCCAGCGCTTGCCCGACGCACTGACAGTTCGAGGTCCATGTGTCATTGCCCGTGTTCGCGTTCCCGTCATCGCATGCGGTACCCGGCATCGCCGGACCGTTCGGAACGTTGTTGCAGTCCAGCGTCGCCGGGGTGCCTGCGCATTCGCAGTTCGCCTGCAGCACGTCGTTGATCGTTGAGGAATCCCCGTCATCGCAGGCCGTGCCCGGCATCGCGGGGCCGTTCGGAACGCTGTTGCAATCGAGCGTCACAGGAGTGCCTGCGCATTGGCAACTCGCGTTCAGCACATCATTGATCGTCGACGCATTCCCATCGTCGCACGAAGTACCCGGCAATACGCTGCCGCCGGGAGTGCCATTGCAGTCCAGCGCTTGCCCCACACACTGACAGTTCGAGGTCCACGTGTCATTGCCCGTGTTCGCGTTCCCATCATCGCATGCGGTACCCGGCATCGCCGGACCGTTCGGAACGTTGTTGCAGTCCAGCGTCGCAGGGGTGCCTGCGCATTCGCAGTTCGCGTTCAGCACATCATTGATCGTCGACGCATTCCCATCGTCGCACGAAGTACCGATCTGACCGGGCACATTGGGGCAATTGTCCTGGGCATTGCAGATACCATCGCCGTCAGTGTCCGGGCTGGTCGTGCCAACGCACTGGCAATTGGCGTCCAAAATATCGTTCACTGTGCAGGCGCTGCCATCGTCGCAGGATGAACCTGCCACCGCCGGGCCTCCGACCACACCATTGCAATCCGGTGTGGCGGTGCCCGAAGAAGTCGATTGCACGCCCAGCGAAAGGTCGTAGTACTTCCCGGTGTTCGAGGTCTGCAGCTTCACGGCCCTGACCATATAACGCTTTCCACTGACGAACGGGACCGCGGCACTACTGAAATTTGCCTGTGTGACCGGGTTGGACGTGAGCCTGACGAGCTGGCCATTGTTGGTATTGACCTCATAGACATGGTATCCGTCCACCGCGCCCACTGGAGCTGACCATGTGAATGCAGCGAGACCACCATTGTTGCCCACTTGCAAATTGGAGGGTCGGGGTACGACGGTCATTCGCAAGGAGGGATCGCCGAGCAGTGCAAGATGCACTCTGCTGAACGGCTGCCCCTGCCATCCCCCATTTTGCGGAGTATAGAGCGTGGTGTTGTTCATGGTGACCTTGGCGCTCAACCCGATATTGTCGCCCATGCCCATGTGCTGGAACCACCAATTGGGCATTCCGGAGAAAACATTGGTCAGTGCATTGCCGCTGGCAATGGTGGCACGTAGAAAATTGTTCGTGACGTCCCAGTCTCCGAAATAGCTTCCCATCGACATGTTGAAGATCCCCCCGAAATCGATGTTCGCATAATTGTCCGAGGTACCGACGTTGTACGCGCTGACCCATGTTCCTCCGCCACTGGCGTAGGTCCAGAGATAGCTTTGCCCATTGATCAGGTTGTAGAACGGTGTTCCTGCCGGATCGCAGTTGGTGGTGTTGGAAGCACCTACCAAAGCGGGTATGAACCGTTGTGCAGACCCCGCCAATGGATACGGCATCCCAGCATCCTGGAAGTTGTCGAAGATGATCCCGCGCCGTTGTGGCACAAATTGCCGGGTCTTATATGCGTGGGCCTTGTTCAAGTACCTGCGCGTTAATTCGGTCTCGCTAAAAGGGAACGAATACCAAGGCAGGCCCATGTTCGAGAAATCGATGCGTCCCACTTGGAGCTCGATAGCACTGGGATAGTCGCTTTGGTCGAATTTGCCATCACCCGGAACGTTGTAATTGCGGTCCAACTGGGAGCTTGTGATGTTCACGGAGTTGTCCGTCCATGTTCCGTTCATCTCACCGTAATAGCCGTCGCAGGGCCATGCACCTAAGTGGTCCGAATGGCCGTCCGGGTTCAAACGCCCGGAGTAGGGCACCGGCACATGGCCGATGATGTAGACTGCTTTGACATTCTCCGGGTCCGCATTATAGTCGGCCTGCACAAGTGCACGGACGTTGGGAACTGAAGTGGAGCGGGACACGTTATGCCTGATCACGCCCCAACCATCATCCTGAAGGTCCGTAGCCAGCTGATCCAGTTCCGCCGTTAGGCCGCCGGCGATGTCATTGTCCACCAGCAGCACCATGACCCCCCTGTTGTCCACCGCAGCAACGTCAATTCCGGAGGTGATATAACCGGTGCCGGTCCTTGCCGCCGACCGGACCACCTTGTACTCATAGTAGACGCCGACAGACACGTTATTGTCCACGAGCAGGTTGGTGGTGCCGCCAAGGCTGGCGATGCTGCTTCCCCAACTTTGGCCATCCTTCAGTTTACGATATACCGTGTAACCCGTGGCCGTGCCATAGGGTTCCCAAGACAAAGTGATCCGGGGCGGTGCGTTTTGAACCGTCGCCGCCATCTGGACCGCATCGGCCTGGGAAACGGACTGCGCGAAAAGCCCAAAGGCAAGGATGGACCCGAAAAATGTAAGGAGGAGCTGTTTCACCATCATGCTAAAGGGCTGACCCTGTTATCCATGTCCCGGAAATGGAGCTTGGCCTTTTGACGGGCACATGGGGCAGGAGGCCTTATAGCGTAACCCGAAACGCGCAGGTTACAATTCTGTTCCCCTTATACGACGAATAGATGTATGGACCGTATCGATGGCCATCCCCACTCCACCGAACCGCTATTGGCGAACGACCGGAGTGCGGGCCAAAGCATTCCCTTGGGCATCCCGAAGCACAAGCAAGTACGTGCCGCGGGCCAGGTCGGAAACATCGATCTGTTCCTTGAATCCTGACCGACGAACTTCTGCGCCCGATAGGTCATAAATACATGTGACCGCAGCGTTCGGGCCGGCTTCGCCGATGTGGAGAATACCCGTTGTGGGATTGGGATGGAGGAGGATACCCGGCAGCGTTCCTTCTTGTCTCACGGACGCCATCGTGCACGCATCACCGATCCCGTCCCCGTCCATGTCGATCTGGTCCGGATTATATGTCCACGGACAATTGTCACAAGCATCACCGATCCCGTCCTGATCAAGGTCAGGTTGCGAGGAGTTCCACATTGTTGGGCAGTTGTCATGACAGTCCAACACGCCGTCCGCATCACTGTCCAGGTCCGAGATGATACCGGTGGTGCCGCCGGCACACTGGCCACAACCGTCCACGAAAGCGCTCCCACCGACCAGTCCCGCACAATCGATCGGGATGCCCGAGCAGATGCACGCCACGCTCCATGTATCGTTCCCGGTCGTCGGGTTGGCATCATTGCACGGTGTTCCGGGCAATGCAGGGCCACCCGGCTGCTGTTGGCAATCATATGCTTGGCCCTGGCATGTGCAATTAGCTGTCCATCTATCGTTACCGGTGCTGATGTTCTGGTCATCACACAGTGTTCCCGGCAGGGCCGTACCCCCGGCTACATGGAGACAATCGAATTGCAGGCCCGCACATTCGCAATCGGTCGACCATGCGTCATTGCCGGTCGCGGGATCCCCGTCGTCACAAGGCGTGCCCGGCAGGATGGGCCCACCAGGTGTTCCCGCACAATCAACAGGCAGTCCCACACACGTACAGTCCATGGTCCAAGTGTCGTCACCGGTCGATCCGTCCCCGTCATCGCAGGCGGTTCCGGGCAATGCACTTCCCCCTGGGACATCTTCACAATCCAAGGGCACACCAATACAAGTGCAATCCGTCGACCATACATCAATGCCCGTGTCCGGATCCCCGTCATCACATGAAGTTCCGGGCAATGCCGGTCCGCCCACTTCCCCAAGGCAATCCGCCGGGGCGCCCGTGCAGTCACAACCGGCCGACCATGTATCGCCCGTGGTCAAAGGGTTTCCATCGTCGCAGGGGGTGCCCGGCAGCACTTCTCCCCCGGGAACACCTTCGCAATCCACAACAAGTCCGATGCACTCACAGTCGACGGTCCAAGCATCCTCCATGGTCGTGTTGTTCCCATCATTGCAAATGCTGCCGGGCAATGCAGGACCACCCGGTATACCAAGGCAATCAATGAACAGCCCGACGCATTCGCATGTGCTGGTCCACGTATCGTTTCCGGTGGTGGCCAAGCTGTCATCACAGGCCGCCCCCGGAAGCGCGGGACCGCCAACTTCCCCGAGGCAATCCGTGAGCAGGCCCGCGCAGTTGCAGTCCGGCCCCCAAATGTCCTCCGTCGTCGCTTGGTCACCATCGTCACAAGGAGTTCCCGGTATCGCCGGTCCGTCCGGGACACCCTCGCAATCCACCGGCTGGCCCACACATTGGCAATTCGCATCCACCATGTCATTTACTGTGGTCGACAAGCCGTCATCACAGGCTTCACCCGGTTCCGGTTCACCGCACCCGCAGTTTCCCGGATCAATTTTGTTCGGGTCGTTGGGGCAGCCGTCCTCGGCATCACAGCTGCCGTCATTGTCACTGTCTTGAAAAACACCGGTGCATTGGCAGTTGGCATTCAGCACATCATTCACGGTGCAGAGGTCACCATCATTGCAGGTGGAACCGATCTGTCCCGCTTGCCCGGGACAATCGTCCAGCGCATCGCAGATCCCATCACCATCACTGTCCGGGCCTGATACTCCCACGCAATTGCAATCGCCGTCCAGTATGTCATTGGTGGTGCACGGGTCTCCGTCATCACATTGCCATCCGGCTTCACCGGTAACCTCGGGACATCCGTCCACCGCATCGCAGAGCCCGTCTCCATCGCTGTCCACGAAAGTGCCCACGCATTGGCAGCTTTCATCCAAGATGTCGTTGATCGTGCAAGCTTCGCCGTCGTCACAAGCTGAGCCGGCCTGTCCAGGCTGTCCGGGGCAATCGTCCAACGCATCGCAGATCCCGTCACCATCACTGTCCGGGCTTGGAGTTCCCACGCAATTGCAATCGCCGTCCAGCACATCGTTGGTGGTGCATGGGTCGCCATCGTCGCATTGCCAACCTGTCTCACCTGTAACCCCGGGGCAACCGTCCACAGCATCACAGAGCCCGTCGCCATCGCTGTCCGTGAACGCGCCCACACATTGGCAGCTTTCATCCAAGATGTCGTTGATCGTGCAGGCATCACCATCATCACAAGCGGAGCCGGACTGTCCAGGCTGCCCGGGGCAATCGTCCAAATAATCGCAGATCCCGTCTCCATCGCTGTCCGGGCTGGGTGTTCCCACGCAATTGCAATTGGCGTCCAGCACATCGTTGAAGGTGCAGGGATCTCCGTCGTCGCATTGCCAACCGGTCTCACCAGTGATCCCGGGGCAGCCGTCGATCGCATCGCAGAGGCCGTCGCCATCGCTGTCCGGCAAGGGCATTCCCGCACATTGGCAGTTCGTGTTGAGCACATCATTCACCGTACAGGGATCGCCGTCATCGCAAGGGGATCCTTGAACACCGGGCACATTCGGGCAATTATCCAAGGCATTGCAGATCCCGTCCGCGTCCGCATCCTGGAATGTGCCGATGCATTGGCAGTTCCCGTTTATCAGATCCCCGGTGGTGCAGGGATCTCCGTCGTTGCATGAAGAACCGATCTGGCCCGGGACGGATGGGCAGTTGTCCTGCGCATTACAAATACCGTCACCATCGCTGTCCTGAAAGGTGCCCGTGCATTGGCAGTTCGCGTTCAACACATCATTGATCGTGCAGGGGTTACCGTCATTGCAGGCTGAACCGATCTGTCCGGGCACTCCGGGGCAATTGTCCTGTGTGTCGCAGATGTTGTCCCCGTCCGAATCCTGATAGGTGCCTTGGCACTGGCAGGAGGCATCCCAAAGGTCGTTCACGGTGCAGGAACTGCCGTCGTCACAAGGCGTGCCCGTGAGCGCCTGACCACCGATCACCCCAAGACAATCCGGCGGTTGTGAACCGGCCACCGCCTGACCGAACGCACCGAGGCTGAGGTTGTAATAGCTCCCGCTCGGGGACTGTTCGAGCTTCAGCGCACGGACCATGTATCGGAGCGTACCGCCCGCCCCGGACACGGTTTCCGAGAAGGATTGACCGGAGACCGGGGTATTCGTGATGCGCTGCCAAGACGCCGTCGCCGGAATGAACCGGTACACATGATAGCCAAGCACATTGTCCAGACTCCCCGACCAGGTGATGTTCACCGTGGTCCCGTTCACCGTGCCTGCAACGTTCGAAGGCGGCCCCACCATGGACATGCGCAAGGTGGGATCGCCCATCAAGGCGATGTGGACCATGCCTGCACTTGAGTTTGCGGGCGAATAGTGGCCGTTGCCATTGTTCTGCGTCAATCGGGTGGCAAAGCCGATGGTCTCTCCCATCCCCATATGGTGGAAGTACCAGTTCGGGTAGCCGGCCCAAAAGCAGCTCAGGATCGTTCCACTTCCCAGTGCGGACCGCATGAAGTTATTCTCACTGTCAAAATCCCCGAAGGAACTTCCGAAGAGTATGGTGAAGACGCTTTTGACGCTGGTGGAGACAAAGTCGCTTGAATGCCCCACCCCGTTGGCGGAATCCCAATAACCACCGCCACAGCCGTAGCTCCAGAGGTAACTCTGGCTCTGCATCGTGGTAAAGTAGTCCAGGTCGGCCACGTTGGAAGGGCCTACCAGGGGGCCGAAGCCACTGTATCCATTGGAGGCGAAAGCGTCGTTGTAGCCAACGAAATTATCGTCCACCAAGGCCCGTGATACCGCAGTGTAGGCCCGGATCTTCCAGTTGTGGAGCTTCGTAAGGTAATTCCCCATCAACGTCGTCTCGCTCTGGGGGAACACCGGCAGATCATGGAAGTCCACGCGGCCTACGGCAAGTTCCACCGTACCGGGAATGCTGCTTTGGTCGTACTTTCCATCACCGGGCAGGTTGTGGTTCCTCGGGTCCACCGCGCCCGTGGCGGTGACCTGCGAATCGGTCCACGTACCGTTCATTTCGCCATAGAACACATCCGCGCTCCAGGCGCCTTGGTGCTCCCAGTGGCCGTCCGCAGCCATGTTACCGGAATAGGGGACCGGAACATGGCCGACCAGGAAGACCATTTTGGTGTTCGCGGGGTCGGCATTGTAGTCGTTCACAATAATGTTCTTGATGCTGGGCACGCTGGCATTCCTGCTCACATCATGGCGCACAACGGTCCAGCCATCGCCCTCCATGTCCTTCTGCATCTGTTCCAATTGGGATGCGAGCGCAGAGCTGAAATAGTCATCCACCAGCACGATCACCTTGCCCCTGGCCTCCACCATGGGCATCAGTATGCCCGAATTGATGTAGGAATAGCCGTCACCGACATTGGTGGTATGCCGCACGATCCTGTATTCGTAGGATACCCCTGTTGTGACGTTGTGGTCCGCCCAGGTCTGGGTATTCGCCCCCAGCACCGCCACGGGATCGCCCCAACTGGTCCCCCCTTTGAGCTTTCTCCAGATCTGGTAGCCGGTCACATTGTAGAGCCCTTGCCAGTTCAAGGTGATCCGGGGCGGAGACACTTGGATCTGTGCCGATGCCTGTACGCTCCGCTCATAGGCCTGCGCACGGACCTGGGCCGTTTGCGCAAAGGCCCACAGGGAGAGGCTCAATATGAGCAACTTACGTACCTGCATCTTCAATAGGGGCCACGAATTTAGATGGTTTGACCTTGAGGGACCAGCAATTGACTTCCCTATGAACCGGCCAAGAAGGTACAACGACCGCTTGGAAACCGCTTTCTGTGCAACACGCAGACGGCCAAGAGGTTCATCTTCATGGCACGGTCACATCAGCCGAATGCACGAAAGTTAACGACGAATTGGGCATAATTTCCGATGACGGATGGTTCCCAGCACACCAACCACCTTAACTTTTGTCAGGATCTGCCGTACAACTGATGCGTAAATTTGAAATCCATAGACCTTCGAATAGGCATGTATAAGCAACCCAGGCCCATCCCTGACCACATTTTTGCCTTTTTTGAGCACACCGCGACCACACTCCCTGATGCTCCCGCCCTGAGCGGCAATGACTCCACCCTGACCTACTCCGAACTGGCCGGGAAAGTGGACCAACTGGCAGCACACCTCCAGCATCAAGGCATTAAGCCCGGGGCAAATGTGGGCCTGTGCTTGGAGCGCTCTCCGGAACTCATCACCAGCGTATTGGGCATCCTCAAGGCCGGAGCCGCCTATGTGCCCATCGACCCGGCCTATCCAACGGACCGGATCGCCCTGATGCTGGAAGATGCGCGCCCCCCCGTGGTGATCACCGACCGGGCGCATGCCCATCTTTTCTCCGGCACTACCCTTCAGCTGATCGACGAGGTGGACCTCTCCGCCGAAAAGCCGTTCAACGGCCCCTGCCCTGCAGGCCCGGACGACCTCTGCTACATCCTCTTCACCTCGGGAAGCACCGGCCGCCCAAAAGGCGTGGCCATGCACCATGCGCCACTGGTCAATTTGATCCAATGGCAGTTACGGACATCGGTGCTGAAGGAAAGCGCGAAAACCTTGCAATTCGCACCCATCAGTTTCGACGTCAGCTTCCAAGAGATCATCACCACGTTCGCCCAAGGCGGCATGCTGGTGATGATCACGGACGAGGACCGGTTGAACAGTACGCAGTTGCTGCGGAAGATCATCGTGGAGAAGATCGATCGGGTGATCGTACCCTTCGTAGCGCTCCAGTATCTGGCAGAGGCCGTGGAACGCACCGGTGAAGCGCCTAGTTCGTTGAAGGAAGTCTTCACCAGCGGCGAACAGTTGAAGATCACGCCTGCCATCGTAAATCTCTTCAAACAGCTGCCGGGCTGCCGTTTCTGCAATCAGTACGGCCCTACCGAAGGGCATGTGGTCAGCGAGCTCGAATTGAGCGGGGATCCCGCCGCATGGCCTGCACTGCCCAACATCGGCAAGGCCATCGACAACGTGAAACTACTGGTGCTCGACGAGGGCATGAAACCTGTGAAAAAGGGCGAGGAAGGTGAGCTTTATCTGGGTGGTGCCTGCGTGGCCACCGGCTATATTGGGCAGCCTGAACTCACCACCGAACGCTTTGTGGCCGACCCTTTCGAGGATGGCGGAAGACTCTACAGGACAGGCGATCGCGCGTTGGAACTCCCCAACGGGGAGATCGATTTCAAAGGCCGTATCGATGGCCAGGTGAAAGTGCGTGGCTACCGCATTGAACTGGGCGAAGTGGAGACCACGTTGGAAAAACATCCATTGATCGATCAGGCCGTGGCCTGCGTGCGCGAGGACCGGCCCGGCGTGAAACGGCTCATCGGCTACTTCGTCGCGGCAAAGGAGGTTTCCACCAATGCATTGCGCACCCACCTCGGCGCGCTCCTACCCGACTATATGGTGCCCTCGGCCTTTGTAGCCGTGGCCGAATGGCCCCGTACACCGAGCGGAAAGATCGACCGCAAAGCACTTCCTGCGCCCGATATGAAACGGCCGGACCTGGACGTGGCGTTCGCCGCTCCGCAAACCGCTGTGCAGAAGGCCCTGGCGGCGGTGTGGGCCGATCTTCTCGGGATCGATCGCGCGGGCATCGACGACAACTTCTTCGATCTCGGCGGGAACTCCTTGTTGAGCATCCAGTGCGTGGCCCAATTGGAAGGCCATGGCTTGAAGCTGCCGATCGTGAAACTCTATCAGCACCCCACCATTCGGGCATGCGCGGAGTATCTGGAAGGTGGTTCCAGCGGAATATCCCCTGCGGAAATGGCACAGGCCCGGCTTTCCTCCAGCAAGTCGAAAGAGCATGGCGAGGTCGCCATCGTGGGTATGAGCGGCCGCTTTCCCGGCGCGGAGAACACGGAGCAGCTCTGGCGGAACCTGATCGACAAAAAGAACAGCGTCTCAACGTGGACGCTCGACGAGATCGACCCCTCCATCCCTGATGCGGTGAAGAACGACGCGGACTACGTGCCGGCACGCGGCGTGATCACCGATGCGGACAAGTTCGATGCCGGCTTCTTCGGTGTCAATCCCCGCGTGGCGGCCTTGATGGACCCGCAGCAGCGCGTGTTCATGGAGACCGCGTGGGCCGCCTTGGAGGATGCCGCCTACGACCCGGCCCGCTTCGAAGGCCTGATCGGTGTTTACGCCGGCATGGGCAACAACACCTACTTCACCCGCAACGTGATCGGCCATCCGGAGCTGATCGAACAGGTGGGCGATTTCCAGGTGATGACCGGCAACGAGAAGGACTACATCGCAACGCGCTTGGCCTTCGAGTTCGATCTGCGCGGCCCGGCCTTAAGCATCCATACCGCCTGCAGCACCTCGCTCGTGGCGATCGCACAGGCCGCCAAGGCCCTGCGCGATGGCGAATGCGACATGGCGCTCGCTGGCGGCATCGCCATCACCGTGCCCATCAATAGCGGCATCACATACAACGATGGTGGCATGTACAGCCCCGATGGCAGCACGCGCACCTTCGATGCCGAAGGCAAGGGCACGAGCTTCAGCGATGGCGTGGGCATCATCGTGCTCAAGCGTTTGGACGATGCCATCCGCGACCATGACCACATCTACGCTACCGTAAAAGGTAGCGCGTTGAACAACGACGGCAGCGACAAGGCAAGCTTCACCGCACCCAGTGTTCGCGGACAAGCCGAAGTGATCGCCATGGCACAGGCCGACGCCGGTGTAAAGCCCGAGGAGATCTCCTATGTGGAAACGCACGGCACAGCCACCCCGTTGGGCGACCCCATCGAAGTGGAAGCCTTGACCTTGGCCTTCCGTGGGCCCAATCGCGAAAAGGGCACACCTGCCAAGACCTGTGCGATCGGCTCGATCAAGAGCAACATGGGGCACCTTACCGCAGCCGCCGGTGCTGCTGGCGTGATCAAGACCGCACTGGCCTTGAAGGAGGGCGTTATCCCTTCCAACGTCGGCTTTGAAACACCGAACCCGGCCATCGACTTTGCCAACAGCCCCTTCCTCGTAGCGGATGAGAACATCGCCTGGCCAAGGACCACCAAGCCCCGCGTGGCCGGTGTTTCAGCGTTCGGCGTGGGTGGTACGAACGCGCACGTGATCCTCGGAGAAGCTCCGCTATCCGAACCTTCCAGCGATGGACGCGCTAAGCAGTTGTTCCTTTTGAGCGCAAAGACCAAGACCAGCTTGGACGCCATGACGGAGAATTTCCGCGCATGGCTGGAAGCGCATCCCGATGCCTCGCTCGCGGACGCTTCCTTCACACTGATGGAAGGTCGACGCTCCTTCAAGCACCGGCGCTTGATCGTCGGTGGTACGCACGAGGAAGTGATCGATGCGATCGCCAACAAGGACACGAACCTGATGGGCACGCGTGAGCTTCACGAGGCGGCACCGGGCGTGGTCTTCATGCTCCCCGGACAAGGTTCGCAGTACGTGGGCATGGGCCGCGATCTGTATGCCAGTGAACCGATGTTCGCGGAGAACTTCGACCAGTGCTGCGCACTCTTCACGTCGGCCTTAGGCACGGACCTCAAGGCGATCATCTTCCCCGGAGCTGACAAGGAAGAAGAAGCGGCTGAACAACTCAAGCAGACGGTGTATACGCAGGCTGCGCTCTTCACCGTGCAATACAGTTTGGCCAAGCTCTGGATGCATTGGGGCATCACGCCGCAAGCGATGATGGGCCATAGCATCGGGGAATTCGCCGCAGCCTGTTTGGCCGGTGTGTTCTCATTGGAAGATGCCGTGACCTTGGTGGCGAACCGCGGCCGGATGATGCAGGATCTGCCTGCCGGCAGCATGCTCAGCGTGCGCGCTGCGGAAGCGGACATCGCATCTCGTCTGCCCGAAGGATGCAGCATTGCCGCCAACAACGGCCCGCAACTGTGCGTGGCCAGCGGACCGATAGAAGCCATCGCGAAGTTCCAAGCAGAACTGGAGAAGGAGGGGGTCAGCTGCAAGCTGCTGATGACGAGCCATGCCTTCCACAGCCCGATGATGGACCCCATGGTGGCGCCCTATGCGGGCATCGTGGAGAAGGTGGCACTGAATACGCCGCGCATTCCCATCATCAGCACGGTCACAGCCGAATGGCTGAAGGACGAGGAGGCCACCAGTTCCGAATATTGGAGCGGCCACCTGCGCGCCACCGTTCGATTCGCACAAGCCGTGAAGTTCGCATGGCAGGACGCGGACCGCGTGATGCTCGAAGTAGGTCCACGCGCCACCGCAAGCACACTTGCTCGCCAGCAAAGCGCCGACCCCAAACGGCAGGTCGCCGTACCATCTATGGGATCTTCTTCCGGCAACGGCGAGGAGCTCTCCGCCCTGCTGCGCGCTGTGGGCGGGCTTTGGCAGAGCGGCATTGAGATCGATCGGAAAGCATTCTTCGAGCGCGAAGTGCGTCATCGTATTTCGCTGCCCACCTATGCGTTCGAGCGCGTGCGCCACTGGGTGGACCCCGTGTCCATGGTCGCGGCCGGTGGACATGCCATTGCCAGCACAACCATCGAGGCTCCGGTGCCGAACAGCTTGGACGCCAACCTTTCGCCCAAGGAGCATTTGATCCAACAGATCAAAACACTGCTGGAGGAAAGCTCCGGACTGGAACTGGCCGAGACCGCCCCCGAGGACACCTTCCTTGAGATGGGCTTAGACTCGCTGTTCCTCACGCAGGTGGCAACATCGCTCAGTCGCAAATTCGGCGTGAAGATCAGCTTCCGCCAACTGAACGAGGACTTGCCGAACTTGGACAAGCTCGCGGATTTCCTGCTCCCTCATGTGAAGGAAGGAGCAGCTACTACGGCAATAGCAGCACCCGGCAAGGCAGCGACGAGCAATGTGGACGCCATGGAGGATGCGCCCGAATTGAAAAAGGTCTTCGGTGCGCAGGCACGCATCCAGAAGGAAAAAGTGGACGACTTCACGCCGGAACAGCGTGCCTGGTACAACGACTTTGAAAAGCGCTACATCGCGAAGACCGCGAAGAGCAAGACTTTCACGCAGGAGAACCGCGGCCCGATGGCCGACCCGCGCGTGGTGACGGGCTTCAAGCCACAGACCAAGGAACTGGTGTACCAAGTGGTGGTGGACCGCAGCGAGGGCTGCCACCTGTGGGACATTGACGGCAACGAATATGTGGACATCCTCAGCGGCTTCGGCTCCTCCATGTTCGGCTACATGCCGGACTTCATCAAGAAGGAATGTCATGCGCAGTTGGACGCGGGCATCGAGATCGGCCCCATGCACCCGTTGGCAGCGGACGTCTCCAAGCTGCTTTGCGAGTTGACCGGTCAGGACCGTGCCGCCGTTTGCAACACCGGATCGGAGGCCGTTCTGGGCGCGATGCGCATGGCGCGGACGGTGACGGGGCGCAGCCTCATTATCGCGTTCAGCGGGAGCTACCACGGCATCAACGACGAGGTGATCGTGCGCGGCAGTAAGAGTCACAAGAGCTACGCCGGCGCACCGGGCATCATGCCCGAAGCTGTGGAGAACATGTTGATCCTGGACTACGGCACGCCCGAGAGCCTGGAGATCATCAAGGCGCGTTGCCATGAAGCAGCCGCCGTGCTGGTAGAGCCGGTGCAGAGCCGCCGCATGGAATTCCGACCGGTGGATTTCCTCCGCGAAGTGCGCAGCATCACCAAGGAACATGGTGCCGCACTGATCTTCGACGAGGTGATCACCGGCTTCCGGATGCATCCCAACGGCGTTCAGGCCTTGTTCGGCATCAAGGCGGATATCGGCACCTATGGAAAGGTGATCGGTGGTGGCATGCCCATCGGTGCCATGGTGGGCAGCAGACCATGGATGGACGCGCTGGACGGAGGCCCGTGGCAATTCGGCGACGACAGCGTGCCCGAAGCAGGTGTCACCTATTTCGCGGGCACTTTCGTCCGCCACCCGTTGACCATGGCCGCCGCGAAGGCGTCACTGGTCCACATGAAGGAGGAGGGCCCCGCGTTACAGGAGCGGCTGAACACCATGACAGAGGACATGGTGGAGCGCGCCAACGGGCTTTTCGATCAGTATCAGCTCCCCTACCGCTGGGTAAACTTCGGCAGCGCCTTTAAGACCAAGTACGATGAGACCGTGGCCTATCCCGAGTTCTTCTTCATGCTGATGCGCCTGCACGGCGTGCATGTGTTGGACTTCCCGCACTTCCTTACCACGGCACATTCCGAGGCCGATGTGGATCTCATCCTGCGCACCTTGGAGAAAACATGCAGGGAACTGCGGGCATCAGGCTTCATGCCGGAACGCACCTATCCGATCGAGGTGGTGAACAGCTCCTTGAACGGGCACGCTCGGAAGGCCAGCGAACGTGTGGTGGAGGCGAACGAACCTCCGGTCGCCGGTGCCCGCCTTGGGCGCACGCCAACGGGCGAACCGGGATGGTTCATACCGAGCGAGAAGGAGCCCGGGAAATATGTGATGCTGGTAACTGAGGAAAAATAGAGATCAGAAACTTCTGATAAGTTCACGGCCGATCATGGAGGAATTCATACCGGAAACGCGACACGTTGAAGTGGACTTCAACCCCTTCGCCGGTCCAGCGATCCAGCGCACCATACCCACCACGGAGGCGCAAATGGAAGTGTTCGCCGCCTCGGAAATGGGCGACGATGCGAACTGTGCCTATGTGGAAAGTGTGTCGTTGATATTGACGGGGAACCTGGACCGCAGTGCGATGGGAAAGGCACTGCAGGACCTTGTGGACCGCCACGAGAGCCTGCGCAGCGTGATCAGCACCAGCGGTATGCGCATGGTGGTATTCGAGCACGCCGAACTGGCGATCCCGTACCACGACCTTTCCGACCTGGACGAACAGGCACGCGCCAGCCGGATGCAGGGATTGGCGGAGACGGACATGACGCAGCCGTTCGATCTGGTACACGGCCCCTTGTTCCGCGTGCTATTGATCAGGACCGGCAAGCAGGATCATGTCCTCCGCATGAGCGGACATCATGCCGTGCTGGACGGTTGGAGCCTCGGCATCCTGATGGCCGAGGCCAGCGCCTTGTACAATGCTCATCTATCAGGGTCCGTACCCGATCTGCCTCCTGCGGTCCCCTTCAGCGAATATGTACTGACCACCACGGATTTCGCGAAAACAGCGGAGCATGCCGCAGTGGAGAAATACTGGACCGACCTCTACAAAGGTCCCACGCCTTGTTTGGACCTTCCGACGGACCGTGTGCGCCCCGATCGAAAGACTTTCAAAGGCGACCGGCTCGACCTGCAAATGGACCCCAAGCTGGTGCGTGGTCTGCGCGCGGTAGCAACCCGTAATGGCGCGAGCTTCGTCACCACCCTGCTCACCGCCTTCGAGCTGCTCCTGCACAAGCTGACGGGTTCCAGCGATATCGTCACGGGCCTTCCCGCCGCAGGGCAGAGCGATCTGGACATGAAGCACTTGGTTGGGCATTGCGTGAACCTGCTCGCCCTGCGAAGCCAAGTGGACGATGAAATGGCTTGCGACGCCCACCTCAAGGAGCGGCGCACGCAGGTCCTCGATGCGTTCGACCACCAGAAATACACCTTCGGCACGCTGGTGCAGAAACTGAAAGTGCCGCGCGAACCCGGCCGGATCCCCTTGGTGCCCGTGGTGTTCAACATCGACATGAACATGGATGACGGAGTGGCCTTTGATGGGCTCACCCACACCTTCGTCAGCAATCCCCGGCACTACGAGAACTTCGAGCTTTTCCTGAACGCCACCGGCCAAGGCGATGGTCTGGTGCTTGAGTGGAGCTACAACACCGATCTCTTCGATGCCTCAACCATCCGCGATTGGATGGATCAGTTCAGCACGTTGATCGCACGCATCAATGCGAACGCCGCGCTGCCCATCGGCACTTTGGTAGGTGAAGAGGACCTCGCGGTGGAAGTCACGCTACCCCCTGCGGATTGGCACGGCACCCGCAGCGACATCCCGCGTGACCGCGGCATGGACGCCCTCTTTGATGAAGTGGTGAAGGCGTATAGTGGACGCACAGCCTTAGTCACGGCGGAAGGGGACCTGAGCTATGAGCAGCTCCATGCCCGCGTTCTTTCATTGGCCGGCGTGCTGCAATTCGCAGGCGTGAAGCCGGGTGACCCGGTGGGCCTGTGTACGGACCGCTGCCCGGACATGGTGGCCGCCATGCTCGCCATCCTGCGTTGCGGCGCCGCCTTCGTGCCTTTCGACCCCGGCTATCCGGCGGAACGCCTGGAGTTCATGTTCCGCGATACCGATGTAAAGGTGCTGTTGACACAGGGCCACCTGCTGGAAGCCTTGCCCAAGCATTCCGCCAAGACGTTGCTCTTGGAAGAGATCGCCGATGAGGCACCTTCGGCCCAGCCTCCCTTGGGCAGACCGGACTCCCCTGCCTACATCATGTACACCTCGGGTTCCACAGGGGAACCCAAGGGCGTGGTGGTGCCGCACCGTGCGGTGATCCGCTTGGTGCGCAACCAGAACTATCTCCCGTTCGGCCCGGACCTCACCTTCCTGCAACTCTCGAACATCTCCTTCGACGCCTCCACATTGGAACTCTGGGGGGCCTTGCTGAATGGTGCGAAGCTGGTTCTTCTGCCGCAGCAGAAGCCCACGTTGCAGGAGATCATCAGCACCATCCGCGACCGGAAGGTGACCACCGTCTGGTTCACAGCCGGCCTGTTCAACCTGCTGGTGGATGAGCATGTGGACGGCCTCCGCGGTCTGAAGCACATCCTCACCGGTGGCGATATATTGAGCGTTCCCCATGTGAAGCGCGCCCTGCGCGTGGTGGGCCCCGGCGTGCTCATCAACGGCTACGGCCCCACGGAGAACACCACGTTCACCTGTTGCCATGCGATCGACGACGAACACGCGCTGAAGGCCCGCGTGCCCATTGGTCGGCCTATCGCCAACACCACCGCATACATACTCGACGAGGCGATGCAGCCCGTGAGCATTGGCGGAAAGGGCGAGCTCTACACCGGTGGTGATGGTGTGGCACTCGGTTATTGGCGCAAGCCCGAACTCACGGCCGAGCAATTCGTGGACGACCCCTTCAGCAAGACCGCAGGGGCCAAACTCTACCGCACGGGTGACTTCGTCCGATGGCTCCCTGATGGAACGATCGACTTCCTCGGGCGAGGCGACGGGCAGGTGAAGGTGCGCGGCTTCCGGGTGGAGCTGGGCGAGATCGAGAACGCCATCAGCGAAGTGGCCGAGGTGAAAGACCGTGTGGTGATCGTGCGCAGCGACCTCCCCGGCGAGAAGCAGTTGGTGGCCTATGTGGTGCCGAAGGAACTGTCCCGGTTAGCCGAGGACGTGGTGGCACAGGAAGCCTTGATCCATTCCGTACGCGAGCACTTGCGCAATGCGTTGCCGGGCCACATGGTGCCCACAGCGTTCGTGATCTTGCCCGATCTCCCGCTCACCGCCAACGGTAAAGTGGACAAGCGTGCGTTGCCTTTGCCCAAACTATGCGCTCAGACCTTGGAGGTGAAGCATGTGGCCCCGCGCAATGCCAAGGAACAACGCTTGGCAGAACTCTGGTCCGAACTTCTGAACACACCCGGCATCGGTGTCCACGACAACTTCTTCGATACGGGCGGGCACTCGTTCATCGGCATCCAATTGCTGGCCCGGGTGGAGGAGCGATTCGGCAAAAGCCTTCCATTGAACTCCTTGTTCCAAGCGCCCACCATCGCCGCATTCGCGAAATTGCTGCAAAGTGAAAAAGGCACCACCGGGCTGAAGAACCTGGCCGCATTGCAACCAGCGGGAGACCGCATTCCGTTCTTCTGCGTGCATGGCGATGAGGCGAACCACCACATCATGCGCTACCTCGGGAAGGACCAGCCGTATTACGCCTACTTCCACCAAGGGGAGAACGGGGCACCCTTCGAACACAAGACCGTGGAGGAGATCGCCACGCACTATGTGAACGAGCTGATGTCGGTGCAACCGGAAAGCCCTTACCTGCTCGGAGGCTATTCCTTCGGCGGTATCGTGGCGTATGAAATGGCCTGCCAGCTCAGGGCCGCCGGCCATGATGTGCCCTTGCTGGTGATGTTCGACATGTACGCCCCGGAACGCTTTCTCGAGACGATGGGGATGGGAAAGAAGTTCTATGAGCCATTGAAGCGCACCGTGATGCGATGGCTAGTGGAACGTGAGCTCCGTAAGGGGAACATCCGCTCGCCCAGGCTACAGCACTTCCACATCATCGACAACTACGTGAAGGCCATACAAGCCTATCATCCCCAGCCATACAATGGGCCTGTCACCGTGTTCAAGGCCGATCGTTCACCGGGGCCTGATGACATGGGCTGGAGCAAGCTGGTGACCGGACCGTTGGATATACGGATGCTGCCGGGCGATCACTACAGCCTGATCAAGGACCCCGAAGTGGTACACTTGGTGAAGGAGCTTTCCGCCAGCATCGACCGCGCCGTGAGCAAGCATGCCGTGGAAGCCGTTTAAGCATGAAGGCTGAACGGTCGTTGGTCGTACACTGCGAAGGACCATCGCCGGCCCGGTTGGAGACGGATCCACCGGGGCCATTGGCGGATGCAGTGCCCCAAGTATTGTTCGCTACCTTGGCTTCCATCCAGGACCGGGCGGAGCGCTATCATGCACTTCTGGACAGAGAAGAACTCGCCCGTGCCGAGCGCTTCCGTTTCGCCACGGACCGCAACCGCTACATCTTGGGGCATGGCCTCCTGCGTGAGACTTTGGGCCGTTACCTCGGCCGATCGGCAAAGGACCTCGTCCTGCTTCGGGGGGAATTCGGGAAACCTTTTCTGGATGGGCATCCGGTCCATTTCAACCTGAGCGATACCAAGGACGCGGTGTTGCTGGCCCTTTCCCAGCATCCGATCGGTGCGGACATCGAAACCATGAACCGGAGCACGGATCATGAGCGTGTGGCCGACCACTACTTCACGCCGCCGGAGGTAGCCAGCATCGCCGAGGCCGAGAATGGCAAGCGCCGCTTCTTGGAACTGTGGACCCGCAAGGAAGCCGTGCTGAAGGCCTGCGGCGTGGGCCTGATGGACGACCTGCACAGCTTGGAAGTGGGCGCAGCGCTGAACAGGATGAAGATCTCGCACCCGGACTTCGTGCGGCTGGCCGCAGCGGAATACCACGTGCGCACAGCGCAGGTCGGCATAGACCATCTGGTGAGCATCGCCTGCCACAGGACCATTGACAAGTGGCAAATCTTCCCGGCTTGAGGGTAATACCATTTGGAACTGGAAACGCGCCCAACCTGCTCGCTCTTTTCCGCCCATGCTTCTTCAAGAAATAGTTCCGTAGCTATGGACAGGCAACGATCCATTGAATCGCCTGGCCAAAAAATAGCTTCGCATCTTCGGACGTATTTCTAGTTCCGAATGGTATTACAACTCACTCCTCCCCCTCTCCGAAAAACCGCGGGTGAAAATTCAGCAAGTAGAGCTTCTCGCTGGCACGCGTGACCGCCGTGTAGAGCCAGCGCACGTACTCGCGGTCGATCATTTCCTCCGTGACGTAGCCTTGGTCGACGAAGACGCTCTTCCATTGGCCGCCCTGTGCCTTGTGGCAGGTGACGGCGTAGGCATACTTCACCTGTAGCGCGTTTGCGTACGGGTCCTGTTTGAAGAGGCGGAAGCGTTCGCTCTTGGTGCGCGCCTCGATGCCTGCGAGCACATCCTGACTGAGCTGCCGCATGCGCGGGCCGGGCAGTGCGGGGCCTTCGCTGGCCAGTACGTCCAAGATCACTTTCACTTCCAGTTCGCGGTCTTCGCGGCCGTCCCACCAACCTATGGTCAGGTCCGCGAAGCGCAGTCCGTAGCGCTCCTCGGTGCCATGCACGCGCTGCACGGTCACCTGTTCGCCATTGGCGATCAGGCCGAACGAGCCGGGGCCGGGGCCGTTCTCCCGCGCCGCCCAGAAGTAGTTGTTCTTCACCACCATCAGACGGTCGTTGGCCTCCAGCTCCTCCTCGAAGCCGTGGATCCGTGCACGTACCTGTTGGCTGTACTGGTATGCGCGCTTGTTGCTCCGGCAGATCAAACACACTTCCTCGTCCCCGTGCCTGGCGTAGGCTTCCTCCAATGCATCCTGCAGATCGTAGCCTTCCACACGGACCACATCGGGGAAGCCGGTGATGAACTGCGGAATGATCTTTTCTTCTGCCGGAACCGGGACTGCCCCGATGCCTGCATGCTCCGACATGGGCATGGAAACGAGCGTGTCGCGCAGGGCTGTGGCGTTCACCAAGATCCCGGAAGCCTCGGCCTGCCGCACCACATCGGTGAGCTCGATGGAACCGGCCAGCAGACCTTGTTCCGCCAGCTCCTTCACGTCCAGCGCCGGGCTGTGGTCGCTGCCAACGGGGGGCAACTGTGCCGGGTCGCCGATCAGCAGCAGTTTGTTCCCGGCGGAGGAGAAGACGTGCTGGAAGAGGTCCGCCAGCAGGTCGCGATCGAATGCGCTACCGCCGCCCTTGCCGATCATGCTCGCCTCGTCCACTACAAAAAGCGCATGTTGTTCCTTGTTGGGTGCCACGGAGATGCCGCCGTAGCCGCCGTCATCGTCGCCTGAGGTGCGATAGATGCGACGGTGGATGGTGCTGGCGGAAGCTCCTGCATAAGCGCTGAGCACTTTGGCTGCACGGCCCGTTGGCGCCAGCAACACCACGGGCTTCCGTGCTTCCGCGAGCACCTTCACCAAAGCGCCCACAAGCGTGGTCTTGCCGGTGCCTGCATAGCCTTTCAACACCAGTGTGGCCTGTGGCTTTTCGGTGGCCAATAAGCGTGACAAGGCATCGATGGCCTTGTGCTGGCCTTGTGTGGGCACGTGCTCCAAGCGGGCGAGCAGACGTTCGGTAATGGTGGGCATGGGCGGTGAAGTTCGGGATGGCATTGGTAAAAGCGGGGGTTGAAGCGGGCCGGAGGCCCCATATTGCAACGCACTCGGCAAAAAGCCAAGCGCAGGCATCTAAGGAAGACCATGCTGCAAGCGGAAATGAGTTCCTTTGTGCCACACGAAAGAGAAGCCGCCGCAACATTCCCGATGACCGAGGAACATTTTCACCCGAAGTACGATGCCGCCAAGGAACACGCTTGGCACTTGAGCTGCTGGGTGGCCCCGGCGCTGCAGGCATGGTGCGTACACGAGAAATCCTCGGGCCGTTTGATGGCCTTGGTCAGCGGTACGGGCGAGAACATGCCCCTGGAGCAGCGGATGCCCGGGAAGCCCGTGAGCGTGTCCTTCACCGCCATGCCTGAGATCAGCACATTAGTACCGGAAAGCGCTTTGGTGCCCGGCACCGAAATGCGCCACCTGAAGTTGGTACACGGCACCGTGCCCACCGGTCTGCTGCGTGATGAACCCATCGGGACCCTCGGAGCACGCTGCATCTATCTGCATGATGAGATGGCCGAACGTTCCTTGCTCGAACGCTTCCCGAATGCCCGCTCCCTGCCCTTGCAAGGCACCTTGGTGAGCCATGCCTTCAGCCGGTCATCATCCGGTGCGGTAGCCGTCCTGCACCGCTCGGCCACACGCTTGGACCTAGTGGTGGCGGACCGGGGGAAGCTGCTGCTGACGAACACCTTCCACGCCACGGTGGCGGAAGACCTGCTCTACTACACGCTGTTCGCCTTGGAGCAATGCGGGTTTTCGCCAGATACCGTGGAGGTCCGTGCCGGAGGGACCCATCTCACCCCCGGGGAAGAGCATCTGCTCTCGAAGTATTTCCTGAAAGGCCCTGTCCCCACCATCGGTCCTCAGGACCCTGCACTAGCGGACCTGCGCGTGCCGAACGCCCATCACTGGACCGGCTTGACCGAACAGTTCCCATGCGCATCATAGGCGGCCGCTTCAAGGGGAAGCGGATCACCCCACCGAAGGGCATCACGGCGCGGCCTACCACCGACTTCACAAAGGAGGCGCTCTTCAACATCCTGCAACATTCCATTCCGCTGGAAGGAATCCGTGTGCTGGACCTCTTTGCCGGTGCGGGCGGTATTTCACTGGAATTCCTGAGCCGTGGCGCGGACGAGGTGATCAGCGTGGAACAGGACAACGCGCTGTACAGCTACTTCAAGCGCACCGCGGCCGATCTGGCGTTGACCAACTGGCATGCGGTGAAGGCGGATGTGTTCACCTATCTGGGCTCCGACCGCAGTAGCTATGACGTGATCTTCGCGGACCCGCCTTTTCATGCCGATGGGACCGCGACCTTGCCGACATTGATCCGTGAGCGCGGCCTGTTGGCCCCCGACGGCCTGCTGATCATCGAGCATCCGCGCGAAACCGACCTGAGCGGCGATCCGTGGTTCGATGTTTGCCGGAAGTACAGCAACATCCACTTCAGCTTCCTCACTCCCAAACCTCCGCAGCCATGAGCGAGCGCATCGCCGTTTTCCCCGGATCCTTCGACCCCGTGACCATCGGCCACGTGAGCATCGTGATGCGCGCCCTGCCGCTCTTCGACCGCATTGTGGTGGCCATGGGTGAGAACAGCACCAAGCGCTACATGTTCCCCTTCGAACAACGATTGGACTGGCTGAAAAAGTCCTTCGCCCACAGCCCGAAGATCGAGGCCATTTCGTTCCAAGGCCTCACCGCCGACCTCTGTGTGGAACTGGGTGCGAAGCATATCGTACGCGGCCTGCGCAACAGCACCGACCATGGGAACGAGCGCAGCATCGCCTTGATGAACCATGCGCTGCGCGGCGTGGAGACCATCTTCCTGCCTGCATTGCCCGAACATGCACACATCAGCAGCACCATCGTCCGGGAGCTGATGGCCAATAATGCCGACGTGTCCGCGTTCGTTCCTGCGGCGGTCCGCACGGCATGAAAATTCTTCTCTTAGGCATCCTTCTTCCGTTCGGCCTCGCACTGAGCGCCGCGCCTGTGAGCATCCTCGTACACGCGCCCACATATCCCGACCAACAGGTGGTGCTGTACCGTTACATGGATGCATTCACCTTGCGGAAAGAGCCGATCGCCCATGGCAGGACCGATGCGAAGGGAACGGTGACCTTGAACGCCGAAGTGGAAGGCACCGAACGCGCCTTGCTCCGCATCGGCGATGTGGGCGCTGACCTCTTTCTGCGCGCTGGATCCTATCACGTTCAGATGCCCGCACCGCGCGCCGGGCAAGCTATTCCCATCAGCGGGACCGCACGTGCGGACCTCGTTTTCCTCGACCTGGAGCACTTGGACGTGAACGCTATGGTGAGCGACCTGAACGAGCGCCTGGACGCGTTCGTGGCGGAAGGCCTCGCCACCGACCAGGAAGCCGGGATGGAAGCGGTGGCCAAGGAGCGAAGCGGTACCGGAACCATGGTGCGCGACACCGCCCGGAAACAGCCCGACCTCTTCCTTTCTCCCCGCTGGAGCGAAGCACGCGTGGACACCTTCACACGGAAGCTCCGGAAGTTCTATGCCGAAGTGAAGGACCCGTGGTTCCAAAGCGACATGGAATACGGCATCGCCGGGCTGCGCCTCGGCCCGCGCACCACCGACCTCGCACTCTTCGACCGCTACCTGAAAGACAAGCCGGTCCTCTATGATGTACCTGAATACACACGCTTCTTCACGGCCTTCTTCGCCGACCACCTTATGCGCTTTCCCTTCCGGACGGACACCGATGTGCTGTTGAAGAACATCCATGAAGGCCGCACGGACAGCCTGAAGACCTTGCTCGCAAAGAACGACTTCCTGAAGTCACCCCGGCTGAACGAACTGGTGCTGATGACCGGGCTTTACGCGGAGCAGGGTAACGCGCAATTCAACCGTGCGGGCATCCTGAAAGTGCTTGAGGACCTGAAGGACCGGTCCGCCTTTCCGGAGCATCGGGCTATCGCGAAAAACATGCTGTGGGACCTCACCGCAATGACACCGGGGACCCCGCTGCCCGAGCTGGCGCTGATCGATACGAGCGGCTCGACCGCCGTCATCGACAACCTCTTTCAGGGACCGGTCTGCCTGATGATCACCGGGACACGCGGCGCATATGGGGAACAGGAACTGAGCGCCTTGGAAAAACTGCGGGCGGAATACGACGGTTATGCCACCTTCATCGGGATCGCGCTGGAGGACAGCCCTGCCCAACTAACGAAATGGCTGCGCACCCATCCGAAAAGCGGCCCCAACTGGTTTGTTCCCGCTGACCGTCAAGAGCTGCTGGACGCCCTGCGGGTCCGGAACGTCCCAGTGCTTTTCTTGCTGCAAGGCCGCGAGTTGACGGCCTCACCCGGCCCATTGCCCAGCCAAGGTTTGGCGGCCGTGCTCCACAGCATCAAGGTGAAAGTTGACGAGGAACGGAAACTCAGGCCGGACCGCGGTGTGCCTCCTCCCAGGCGTTGATCACCCGTTGAAGGGAAGAATAGGTATCGCGGCGCACTTCCGCCAGTTCTTCCGCATCGATCCAGCGCGCCTGGTCGATATCCTCCTCGGTCTGCGCTGTCAACGGCTCCGAGCTTTGGCCGCTCATGAGGAACCAATCGGTCCGCTTGAGGTGCTGCGTGCCTTTGCGTTCGTAGGTATGCCAGGTATGGCAGAGAGGTCGCAACAATTTGATGTCGTGCAGGCCACACTCCTCCCGCACTTCCCGCACCGCTGCCACATCAATGGGCTCATCCTGCTCCACCTTGCCCTTCGGAAGGTCCCAGCGGCCCATACGGTGAATCGCCAGCAGTCTTCCGCGCTCATCGGTCACGGCCCCTCCAGCGGCCTGTACAAACCGGTAGTCCGCCCGGAACCAGTCCCACAGTTGCTCCATGTCCGCGCCAAAAACGTGCATACCCTTCAGTTCCGGCCGTTCGGAAAGCAGCTCGGCCAAGTGGCTCATTTCCTCTGGCAGGTCCACACGGATCGCCAGCCAACCCGCAGGCATGGCAATGAATTCCGGGCGTTCACCGATAAAAAACGGCTTCCCGTCGATATGGACTTCGTAGTTTTGCGTCATGGATTCCCGGCTTGATCCGGCGCTGAAGATCGCCGAATTCCTTTTACGTATCAAAGCCGTGAGGCTAAGTCCGCAGAAACCGTTCACTTGGGCAAGCGGTTGGAAGAGCCCGATCTACTGCGACAACCGCAAGGCGTTGAGCCATCCGGTGATGCGGACGTACATCCGCCAGCAGTTCGTGGAGGCCATCACCAATGAGTTCGGCAAACCCGACATGATCGCCGGCGTGGCCACCGGAGGCATCGCACATGGTGCACTGGTGGCACAGGAGTTGGGCCTACCCTTCGTTTATGTCCGCAGTTCCGCCAAGGAACATGGCATGAAGAACATGGTGGAGGGCGACCTCACCCAAGGACGGAACGTGGTGGTGGTTGAGGATCTGGTGAGCACCGGCAAGAGCAGCCTTCAAGCGGTGGCCTCCCTGCGCGAAGCCGGCTTCGAGGTTAAAGGCATGGTGAGCATCTTCACCTATCGGTTGCAGGTGGCTTCCGAGGCCTTTGCCCAAGCCAAGGTCCGCCTGCTCGCCCTCACCGACTACCACATCCTGCTCGACCAAGCGATCGCCGACAACTACATCACCGAGAAAGACCTGGCCTCCTTGAACGCCTGGCGCGAAGATCCCGCCAATTGGCAAGGCATCACGCCTCCTTCCTCCAACGTAGAGAAGGCGCACAAAACCGCCCCGGAAAAGCCGGCGAAGTGAACATGACACGCATCGAAAGCAAACAGGTCCGGATCGATCGTCCGGCAGAAGGGATCTTATCAGTTCCTCCAGGACATGCACAACTTCCAGCAATTGTTGCCGCAGGACCGGATCAGCGACTGGAAAAGCGACGGCAAGTCGTGCTCCTTCAAGGTGCAGGGCGCGGCCACTATCGGGCTGGAGTTGGACGGCGGAACACCGAACAGCCTTGTGCGATTGAAGAGCACCGACCGTTCCCCGTTCCCCTTCACACTGAATGTCCACTTGGAAGAGAAGGACGGGATCACCACGGCGCACCAAGTATTCGAGGCCGACCTGAACACCTTCATCAAGATGATGGTGGAGAAGCCGCTGAAGAATCTCTTCGACCATATCGCGGACAAGATGGTGGCGTTGCATCCTTGATGATCAGACGATCAGAAAATCCGATGATCAGATAATGGAATGCCGTGGACGCGACGGGGTCACGGAGTCCGCAGGGTCCGCTTTGGGTCGGAGATGCGTGTCGACGTGATCCTGCGGGTACACCGCCAAATGCCAATTCAAGCAATTTCAGGGGCGAACTGAAGTATTGCGGCGCGATCTTCGTCCTCGGAAAGTAGAACGACCGATCTGTTGGCACCTCACCTGTACAGGTGCTTCTTGGGAAATCGAAAATGGCATCACGAAGAGGACGGGCGACCACCAGCGATGAGGGCGCGAAGCCTGCGAAACTAAACAAGGAGGCTTGGCGCAAGACCACGCGGCTGTTCCGCTACCTGAAGCCGCACATGGGCGCGTTCGCCTTAGGCCTGTTCTGCCTGTTGATGACGAGCCTGCTCAGCTTGGCGTTCCCGCTGTTGCTCGGCAAACTGGTCAATGCAAGCGTTTCAGACGGCTTCTGGTCCGCGCCGCTCACCGACCTCACGAACATTGATTCCATCGCGAAACTCCTCATCCTGGTCTTCGCGTTCCAAGCGGCGTTCGGCTTCGTGCGGATCTATCTCTTCGGCCTGGTTTCGGAGAACGCCTTGGCCAACCTCCGGCAGGACACCTATTCGCACTTGGTCCGTATGCCGATGCTCTTCTTCGCGCAGCGCCGCGTGGGCGAGCTGAACAGCCGCATCAGCGCGGACGTGGCTTTGTTGCAGGAAGGCATGACCACCTCGCTGGCGGAACTACTGCGTCAGACGGTCACCATCGGCCTCGGCATCACGTTGCTCACGTTCGTCAGCATCCAACTCACGCTCACCATGCTCGCCACGCTACCGGTGGTGGCGCTGATCGCGGTGTTCTTCGGGCGCTACATCCGCAAGCTGAGCACGCAGGTACAGGACCGTATTGCGGACACCAACGTGATCGTGGACGAGACGCTGCAGGGCATCCAGAACGTGAAGGCCTTCAGCAATGAAGCCTTTGAAGTAGCGCGCTACAGCAGCAGTGTGCTCAAGGCCCGCGATCTGGCGCTGAAGGGCGTGAAATGGCGCGGAAGCTTTGTCTCCTTCATCATCTTCTGCATGTTCGGCGTGGTGGTCTTCATCATCTGGCGCGCCGTACACCTGCGTGCGGACGGCCTGCTCGATATCGGCGATATCACCGCCTTCCTCGGCCTCTCCATCATGATCGGTGCCTCTATCGCCAGCGTGCCGGACCTGATCACCACCATGTTGAAGGCCGTGGGCGCCACCGAACGCCTGATGGACCTGCAGGAAGGCCAGACCGAGGCGATCGATCTAACGCCGCGGAAAGAGCAACTAAAGCTCACCGGCGACATCGCTTTCGAGCACGTCTCCTTCCACTACGCCACCCGCGCCGACCATGAGGTGCTGCGCGACGTGAACTTCCACGCCAGACCCGGTGAGCGCGTGGCACTGGTGGGCCCGAGCGGCGCGGGAAAGAGCACGATCGCCTCACTCGTATTGCGCTTCTATGATCCCGTCGGCGGGCGCATCACCATCGATGGCAAGGACTCCCGCGACTATGACCTTGGTGCCTTGCGCGACCGCATGAGCATCGTGCCGCAGGAGGTGCTGCTCTTCGGCGGGACGATACTGGAGAACATCGCCTACGGCAGGCCCGGCGCATCCCGTGAGGACATCGAGGCCGCAGCGCGAAAGGCCAACGCGCATGAATTCATCACCTCCTTCCCGGAGCGCTACGCCACCATCGTCGGCGAGCGCGGTATCCAGCTCAGCGGTGGTCAGCGGCAACGCATCGCCATCGCGCGCGCCGTGCTGAAGGACCCCGCGATCCTGATCCTCGATGAGGCCACCAGCGCACTGGACACCGCCAGCGAACGCTTGGTACAGGACGCACTGGACAAGCTGATGGTAGGCCGCACCAGCATCGTGATCGCACACCGTCTCAGCACCGTGCGCAATGCCGACCGCATACTCGTGCTGGACCACGGCATGGTGACGGCCAGCGGCACGCACGAAGAGCTGATCGCGGATACGAGCGGGTTGTACTACTCGCTGAGCAAGATGCAGTTGAGCGAGGCGTAGTGGCCCAAGCTCACGGAGCATCAAGGTCCCGAGGCGGAGACCATGATGGGACTAAATCCCCACCTCCACCACCTTCTTCGTCGCGAAGAACTCCTCGCTGAAGAGATCACGCAGTTCGGTGACCCGGATGGAATAGCGCAAGGGCCGCAGCTCTTCCGCCAACTCGCCGCCCTTCAGGTAGAGCAAGCCGGAGCGCATCGGCTGATGGTGCTTGCCCAGCATCTGCTTGGTGTTCGGTACGAGGTGCTTGGTCGCCATAATGAACTCCGGCATGGTGGTGACGGCGCGGCTGACGATGAAGTCGTACTTCGCTTTGTGCTCCTCGCTGCGCACTTGCTCGGCGGTGGCGTTCTTCAGGCCGAGGCCGTCGATCACACCTTGCACGGCAGCGATCTTCTTGCCGATGCCGTCGATGCAATGGAAGTGGCTTTTCGGGAACAGGATCGCCAACGGGATGCCGGGGAAACCACCACCCGTGCCTACATCCACGATGCGTGTGCCGGGCGCGAACGAATGCACCTTTGCGATGCCGAGCGAGTGCAGGATGTGCCGCTCGTAGAGGTGCTCGAAGTCTTTGCGCGAGATGAGGTTCACGCGCTCATTCCAATGCGCGTAGAGATCGCCTAGCGCGGCGAAATGGGCGCGTTGAACTTCCGAGAGTTCTGGAAAGTATCGGGAGATAAGTTCTACTCCGGGCATTGATCAGAGAAAGTCCACGCTCCTGATCGCGATACCGGGTCAAGCCCGGCATGACAGATCCAGGGGAGTGATCAGATCGTGTCCTTGCGGGTATCGAGCAGACCCTCAAGGAACTCACGCGCACGGAAGAGCTGGGCCTTCACTGTTCCCAAGGGCAGATCGAGCTCGTTGGCGATCTCTTCGTAGCTGTATTCCTTGTAGTAGCGCAGCTCCACGAGCGTGCGGTAGCGCGGCTTCAGTTTGGCCACCACTTCGCGCATCACGTCGCTCTTCTGGTCCTTGATCACCACTTCGGAGGGGTCGAGGCCATGGCCCTTGAGCTCGATGTGCATCTCATCGCCATCCTTGGTGCCGATGGGATTGTCGATGCTCAGCATCTTCTTCTTCTTCTGCTTGCGGATCCAGTCGATGCAGTTGTTCGATGCGATCTTGAAGAGCCAGGTGCTGAAGGCGTAGTTCGGCGTGTACTGGTGCAGGCGGTGGAAGGCTTTGCCGAAGGCCTCGATGGTGAGGTCGTCCGCGTCGTCCTTGTTGTTGATCATCTTCAACAGCATGAAGTAGATCGAATCGCGGTAACGGGACATCAGTTCGGCATAGGCCTTCTGGTCCTTGTTGTCCACGGCGCGCCGGACGAGGTCCAGGTCGTAGGTGGCCTTTTCGGACAGGTTCGGGCTTACTTCCATCGTGTGGGCTTGATGATGAGCGTGCTGAGATAAATGCAGGGGTCCAAAAGTAGGAACAGCCATTCCAAGGGCAGGGACAGCCAGATGATGCGGCCCGCACCGAGCTTGCGCATGGCGATCATGCCGATGGGCTGGAAGACGAACAGTTCGATGCAGAGCCCGATCAAGGCGCTCTGCACGTGGCCGGTGAAGAAGAGGAACAGGATGGTGGCCCACAGCACCAGACGCGACGTAGGAAGCAGCGTGAGCAGCATCTGATGACCGAACCGATAAAAGCGCGCCGTGGTGTAATGCCTGCGTTTCCTCCGGAACCAGGTGCCGAGGTCCGGCGTGGCCCGCGTTGTCATGTACGAGCGGCCGTCGGCGATGGCGGTGGTGTTCTTCGCACGGGCCACTTCGTTAATGAAGAGGTCGTCATCACCGCTCATTAGCTGGCGGTGCTTGTGCTGGCCTTTGGCGCCGAAGAACAGTCCGCTGGTGAAAGCCATATTGCGGCCCACGCCCATGTAGGGGAAGCCGGCCTGCGCAAAACTGATATACTGCACCGCCTTCGTGAAGCCGTCGTAGCGTTCCAACAGGCTGGTGAGGCCGTCCTGCCGCTCATAGGGACTGTGCCCGATCACGATCTGTCGGCCGTCCTTGAAGCCGGTGGCCATCAGGCTGATCCAATCGCGGCCGGTGGGCAGGCAGTCGGCGTCGGTGACAAGCACGTTCGGGTATTTCGCACTGCGAACGCCGACGCCCAGCGCAATCTTCTTGCCGTAGCTGAACTTCTCATCCGCCTGGATGTTCACGGGCTTCAGGTTCGCATATTGGGGCTTCATCCACTGCAATACCTCCCACGTATCGTCCTCACTGCGGTCGTTCACCACGATCAGCTCGAACTCCCGGTGGTCCTGGTCCAGCAACAACGGGATCAGCTGCTGCAAGGCGACGCTTTCATTGCGCCCGCAGATCACCACGCTCACCGGCAGCTCACGGTCAGGCTCCACCTCCTGCTTCCGGAAGGCCAGACGGCTGAAAATGACCATGTGGAAAAACGCCAGCATCAGTAATGCGGCGGCCATGAGGAAGAGTACGGTGGTGACGATCAAAACGGAACACGCCCAAGCGTGACGATGGTATGGGTGCGAAGCTATCCGGAGGGCTTTGGCGGGAAGGCGGTGCGGCGGCCCAGTTATGAACAACGGCGGGGTGGATGGGTTAGCCCCCGCGTTCCCCATCTTCGCGCCCCGAATGGAATTCAAGCTACTGACCACCGACCCGAAGAGCAAGGCCCGTGCGGGCGAACTCCATACCGATCATGGCGTGGTGCCGACGCCGATCTTCATGCCCGTGGGCACGCTGGGCGGCGTGAAGGCCGTACACATGCGCGAGCTGCGCGACGATGTGAAGGCCTCGATCATGCTCAGCAACACCTACCACCTTTACCTGCGGCCCGGCATGGAGGTGATCGAGCACGCGGGCGGCCTGCACAAGTTCAATGGCTGGGACGGACCGATCCTCACCGACAGCGGCGGTTTCCAAGTGCATTCGCTCAGCGACATCCGGAAGATCACCGAGGAAGGCGTAAAGTTCAGCAGCCACATCGACGGCAGCAAGCACCTGTTCACGCCGGAAAACGTGATGGACATCCAGCGCACCATCGGCGCGGACATCATGATGGCTTTTGATGAATGCACGCCCTGGCCTTGCGAGGTCAAGTATGCCACGGACAGCATGCACCGCACGCACCGCTGGCTGGACCGCTGCTTCGACCGCTTCAACGCCACGGGTCCGAATTACGGCCACGAGCAGGCGCTTTTCCCCATTGTGCAGGGCAGCACTTTTCCGGAACTGCGGAAGGCCAGTTCCGAATACATCGCGAAGAAAGGTGCGTACGGCAACGCCATCGGCGGCCTCAGCGTGGGCGAGCCGGAAGAGGAGATGTACGCCATGGCCGAGCTCTGCTGCGACATCCTGCCGAAGGACCGGCCGCGCTACCTCATGGGCGTGGGAACACCGTGGAACCTGCTGGAGAACATGGCCATCGGCATCGACATGTTCGACTGCGTGATGCCCACCCGCAACGGCCGCAACGGCATGCTCTTCACGCGGGAAGGCGTGGTGCAGATCAAGAACAAGGTGTGGGCGGACGACCATTCCCCGCTGGACCCGAACGGCACCAGTTTCGTGGACAGCGCCTACAGCAAGGCCTTCGTAAGGCACCTCTTCGTCACCAACGAGCTGCTTGGCCTGCAGATCGCCAGCCTGCACAACTTGGCGTTCTATGTGGCGTTGATGACGGAGGCACGCGGGAAGATCCTGGACGGGACGTTTTCCGAGTGGAAAGCGCAGATGTTGCCGAAACTCAAGACGAGGATATCCGGGTGAGTCGGGAGTCTGTGAGTCGGGAGTCATGAGTTCGACTCTCGACTCCAGACTCCGGACTCACGACTATAAGACCGACCTTTGTCAACCATGTTCAAAACCCTCGACCGCTATATCATCCGGCAGTTCCTGGGGACGTTCTTCTTCATCCTGATCATGATCATGGCCATCGCCGTGGTGTTCGACATCAGCGAGAAGACGGAGGATTTCGCCAAGACCTCGGCCAGCGTGTACGAGATCGTGGTGGACTATTACCTCAACTTCATCATCTACTATAGCAACCTGTTCAGCGGGCTGTTGATCTTCATCGCCGTGCTGCTCTTCACCAGCAGGCTGGCGGGCCGCAGCGAGGTGATCGCGGCGCTGAGCAGCGGGGTGAGCTTCCCACGTTTCGTGCAGCCGTTCTTCATCGCTGCCACGATTCTCACGGCACTTTCACTTTATGTGAACGTCTTCCTGCTGCCCCATGCCAACCGCACGCGGCTCGCCTTCGAAAAAGCCCACATCTGGAGCACGTACAAGCTGGAGGAAAGCAATGTGCTCCGCGAGATCGCGCCGGGCGAGATCGTCTACTTCGAATCCGTGGACATGTCCAAGCTCACCGGCTACCGCTTCAGCCTGGAGAAATGGGTGGACGGCCAGCTGCGTTTCAAACTGATGAGCGACCGCGCCGTGTACGACACCATTTCCGGGAGCTGGATGGTGCACGATTACATGACACGCAAGATCCCTCCGGACCAAGGCGCCATCGGTATCGAGGACAGCAATGGGCTGCTGGCGGAGAAAGAGGTGATGTTGCCGGAACGCATCCGCCGGGGAGCGCTGTTGGATACCATCATCCCGTTGAAGCCCTCCGACCTGGGCCAGCGGCTCGACATCGCCGCCGCCTTGGACCGCACGGAGATCGCGGACTTCATCAAGGCCGAGAAGGCACGCGGCGGCAGCAAGGTGGCCTACTACGAGGTGGAACAGAAGCAGCGCACCTCTTACCCGTTCGCCACCTACGTCTTCACATTGATGGGCGTGGGCATCGCCAGCCGCAAGGTGCGGGGCGGCACGGGTGTCCACATGGTGCTGGGCGTGCTGCTCTGTCTGCTCTACGTCTTCACTATGAAGATGACCACGGTGGCCGCGACGAACTCTGCGTTCAACCCCACACTGGCGGTCTGGATCCCGAACATCATCTTCGGCATCGTCGGGGTTTGGATCTATTGGAAGGCACCGAAGTGATCGCTCACCACGCGAACTTCCCGCTCAACGTCCGCAGGTCCTCTTCCAACGTGGCCGTTCGTACCGGCTGGATACCCGCCAGCCGTTCATCGCGTTGCACCTGCATGCTCAGCAGGTCCAAGTGCTGATCGATGAACAGCAGCTCGGTGTCCGGATACGGTCCGCGTAGTGCCTCCACGATCTCCACCACCGACCAGTCCTGCTCCACCAGATCATAGACGCCTGAGAGGTCGTTCGGTCCGAGCAATGCGGCCAGCGTACTCACCACGGCATCCACATGGATGAAAGGCCGACGCTGCTCCCCGGTGCCGCGCACGGTGATCCTTCCTTGGAAATGCGCCTGAAATACGAAGCGGTTGATCACAGCATCGTAGCGCATGCAACGCCCGTGGCCATGCACGTTCGCGGAGCGGAGGATGCACACCTGTTGGTGATCGCCCAAGCGCTCCATGTGGGCCTCACCGCGCAGCTTGGAATAGCCATAGGCGGAACGCGGTGAAGGCTTCACCTTGGACTGTGCGGAACCCGTGCTCTGTCCGTAGACCGAGGCGCTGCTGAGGTAGACCACACGAGCTTTCGGCGCCACTTCCTCGATGGCGTAGACCACTTCCGCCGTGCCCCAATGGTTCACCTGCTCGAACTGGTTATGGCCCGCGTCCGCGAACGGCGTGGTGACCTTGGCCGCAAGATGATAGACCATGTCGCTCCCTGCTAGTTCCTGCAGCAAGCGTCGTGAGTCCAGGACCTCGCCCTGCACGAAGCGCACCTTGGCCTTGCCCATCTTCGGCCCCATGAACACACCGTAATGCCCGCGGTCCAGTACGTCATAGATCACCAGTTCGCTCACGCGTTCATCCTTCGCCAGCGCGGCGCAGAGCTCCGCGCCAATGTATCCTGCACCTCCGGTCACCACTACTATCATTCTTGTTTGGTCTTATCCGCACCGAGGTCGGTGTTCAGGCCGCATTCCGTCTTCTTCAAGCCATACCAGCGGCTCGTGCGTTCGTCATAACCTTCCATGGCCTTGCGCGTGTATGGCATGTCGCCGATGCTCAGGTAGCCTTCAGCTTCCAAGGGATGCGGCGGCAGGTCGTGTTCCTTGATGTAGTCATGCACCATCTTGGCGTTCCAGTCCAGCATGGGGTGGTAGCGCAGGCATCCATAGGCGGCGGGCTGTTCGACGTGCATGGCCTTGCGCGTTGCGCTTTGGTCGGCACGCACGCCGTTGATCCATACATCATGCTCCGCCAGCACGCGTTCCATGGGTTGCACCTTGTTCAGGTAGGAGCAGCGGTCGGGGTCCCAGCTGTACATCAAGGCGCCTTCTGCGTTCAGCTGTTGGCTTTTGGGCACCAAGGGCCGCAGCCCGATGAATTTCAAGCCCAGCAACTTCTTCAGCGTATCACGGAAGCGCAGCGTCTCCGGGAAGAGGTAACCCGTGTTCACATAGTACACCGGCACGGTGGGGTCGATGCGCATGAGCATGTGCAGCATGGGCACGCTGTGGCCTTGGAAACTGGTGCTGGCGAATATCTTCTTCCCTTCTTTGCGGAAGGCCTGCACCCGGTCGCGGAACTGCTCGAACGTGGGCATGACGCAAAGGACGAGGTTTACGGCATGCGTAAACTGATCTTCCGCAGTTTCATCTCGGGGAACCATGGATGAATGCTAACCGCAGATGGACGCAAATAATTCCGCTTTGCGGAAATTGCAACATGAAGGAACAAAGCGCTTCCCTCGGACGTCCCAACTTTGCACCATGCTTGTCGACCGCTTATTGAAGGAGGTGTTCAGCTTCGACCTCTCAAAGTCCAAACTGCCCAAAGACATCGATGTGCTGGACCCCTTCAATGGGGAGAACGCGGAGCAGGTGAGGCACATCGTGGAGCTTTTCCACCGGCAATACTATTCCGACGAGCGGCCACGCATGCTGATGCTGGGCATCAACCCCGGTAGGCTGGGCGCGGGCAGCACGGGCATCTGCTTCACCGACACGAAGCGCTGTGAGGCCGACTTGGGCATTCCCGTGGAAGGCATGCGCACCCACGAGCCGAGCAGCGATTTCTTCTACCGGGCGGTCCGTGCCGCGGGCGGGCCGAAAGCCTTTTACGACCGCGTATACGTGCAGGCGATCTGCCCCCTGGGCTTCACGCACATAGGCCCCAAAGGCACGCCCCTGAATCTCAACTACTACGACGATGCCAACCTGCAAAAGGCGATCACACCGGTGGTGGTGCAGTGGTTGAAGGACCTTATCGCCACCGGCCTGCGCACGGACGTGATGGCCTGCATCGGCACGGGAAAGAACTTGGCTTACCTGAAAAAGCTCAATGCCGAGCACGACTTCTTCGATCGGATCATCCCGTTGGAGCATCCGCGCTTCGTGATGCAGTACAGGTACAAGACATTGGAGGTGTACATCGACCGCTACTTGGCGGCCTTGGTGGAGGCGGAATGATCATTTCGTCGGGCAGCGTGTAACCTTTTGGCGACTTGAGCGACATACTTCTTGAAAGCCGAGCCATGCCAGCCGACCCACGATCCGAATTCATGAAGGCCTACACGCCTTGCCACGAGCCCTTCGCCCGCTATTGCGCGGCGCTTGCCTACGGACGGGCGGATGTGCAGGACCTGATGCAGGATGTGCTGTTGAGCGCATTCCAGCAGTTCAACCGCATCAGGAAGAAGGATGAATTGCTGCACTACCTGATCCGCGCCGCACACAACCGCGCCGTAAGTATTTGGCGCAGCAGCAGCCGCCAGGAACCGATCTGCGAGCAACATGCCGCACGCTTGAAGGACCGCGGTGCCAGCGCTGAAATGCTCGTGGACGTGGGCATCCTCCATGGCGCGCTGGACAGCCTGCCTTCCGCCCAACGCCAGGCCTTGCTCCTCTTCGAAGTCTCCGGGCTCAGCATGGCGGAGATCGCGGAGATCCAAGGATCCAACGAGAACGCCGTGAAGACCCGCGTGAGCCGCGCACGCACCACGTTGCGCACCTCGCTCCACGGACGCGCACGCTCCGTGCGCACCGAACTGTTGAACACCCTGACCAGCCTGATGCTATGAACGCCCCGGACGACAACGATCAGACCCTCGCGCTGCTCCGCGACCTCCCCGTGGAGGTGAGCTTGGAACAGGTGGCCCACATGGTGGCTGCCTTCCCCCTTGCCGCCGGCACGACAGGTTGGCTGGCATCGATCAAAACAAACCTCAACACCATTCTCATGATCACCATCGGCACCCTCGTCATCGGCACCGCCATTTACTTCATGCCAGCAAGCACAAGCGAGGCACAGACCACTCCGGAGCCCCAGGTCCCGGAGGTCAGCGTACCCGCACCGGTCGGCGAAGCACCGCAGACGGAAACCGCTCAACCAGCTGAGATGTCCGCCCTGTCAGTAGCGGACACCGCTCACGCACCGGCCCCGATACAGCCCGCGGCTTTGGAACCGGTAACGACACCTGCACACGCTCCCCACGCGGCGGAAGTGGTGCCCCCTGTTGCAACGTCCGCACCGATGCCCGCCACCAGCCTGCCGCAAACCGGCGCCAACGCGAAGATCTTCGACCTGCGCGACTTCAGCGCTGTGGTCGCCTACATCAATGTGGATGTATCCGTGGAGGAAGGCCCTTGGTCCGTGACCGCCAACGGTGATCCGGAACAGATGGAACGCTTGGAGATCAAGGTGGAGAACGGGGCGCTGAAGATCAACGTCATGCACGATAAAAAAATCCTATGGTCCAGGAACATGGGAAAGGTGAACGTGGAGGTGCGCATGCCGCAGGTGACGCGCCTCGAACTGTACAGTTCCGGAAGCATCAAGGCCGGTGAGCTTGGCGCTGCGAAGAATTTGGCGGTCAGCGTGATGGGATCGGGCGATATCGACCTAAACGGCGTGAAGGCATTGGACGAGCTTACGCTAATGGTGCAAGGCTCCGGCGACATCAACTGCCGCTCCGCGATCGTCTCCGGCCGCACCGCCGTATCGGTGATGGGCAGTGGCGACATGAAGGCCAGCGGGACTACAGGCAGCATCGACGTGCTGATCCAAGGCTCCGGCGATGTGGACCTCACCGGCATGCAGGCACAGAGCGGCAAGGTCAGCATACTCGGCTCCGGGGATGCTTTCGTCAACTGCACAAGCCATCTGGAGCGCCTCATCACGGGTTCGGGGACCATCCGGAATGCTGCGAGCGCAGGTGGCACTGTTGAAAGCGACGGGGAATAGGAGGAGTCGGGAGTCTAGGAGTATGAGTCGAGTCTTGAGTCTTGAGTCTTGAGTCTTGAGTCTTGAGTCTTGAGTCTTGAGTCTTGAGTCGGGAGTCTTGAGTCGATAGTCGGACTCACGACTCCCAGACTCCCGACTCCCGACTATATCCATAATCGCTATTTTGGGGGCATCCGATCCAAGATCGTATCGACCTTTGAAGATCCTGAAATCCCCCGTTATTGAATGAGACCTAATCCTTCCCGGCTTTTTGACCTGCTTGACCGCCAACTAACGGACTTCCCGCAGGAGGTCTGTATCGCTACCAAGGAAGGCGACAAGTGGGTCTCCTACAGCACGGCAGAGGTCATTGAGACCGCCGAAAAGTTGGCGCTGGGCCTGATGGCGCTCGGTATCCGGCCGGGCGACAAGGTGGCCATTGCCAGCGGCAACCGCAGCGAGTGGTGCATCACCGACCAGGCCATCACGCGCATGGGCGCCATCAGCGTGCCCATCTATCCCACCAGCAGCGCGGAGGACTACGCTTACGTCCTCAACCATTCGGGCTCCAAGGTCTTCTTTGCCGGCTCCGAGGAGATCCATGCCAAGGCGGAGGCCGCGGCCGCCCAGGTCCCCGGCCTCAAGCACCTCTTCACCTTCGACCGCCTGGACGGCCTGCCGCATTGGAGCATGCTGCTCAACGAGGGCGAAGTACAACGCGCCCAACTGGAACTGAACAAGGCGGCGGTGAAAAGCTCCGACCTCGCCACCATCATATACACCAGCGGCACCACCGGCAAACCCAAGGGCGTGATGCTCAGCCATGCCAACATCATGAGCAATGTGGAGGGCAGTGCCGAACGGCTCCCCGTAAGCGTCGGCACGCGCTGCATCAGCTTCCTGCCGCTCTGCCACATCTACGAGCGCATGCTGATGTACCTCTACCAACGCGTCGGCATGAACGTCCACTTCAAAGCGGATTTCGAGGACCTTGGAGCGGCGATCCGCGAGGTGCGGCCCCATGTCTTCACGGCCGTGCCGCGCTTGTTGGAAAAGATCTTCGACTCCATTCTGGCCAAAGGCGAGGCGCTTACCGGCATCAAGCGCAAGCTCTTCTTCTGGTCCATTGCGCTGGGCGAACGCTACGACGTGCATGGTACAAGCGCATCGTACAAGTTGCAACTGAAGATCGCCAACAAGCTCGTCTTCAGCAAATGGCGCGAGGCCCTCGGAGGCGAAGTGCTATGCGTGGCCAGTGGCAGTGCCGCATTGAACCCGCGACTGGCCCGCATCTACAACGCGGCCGGCGTGCCGGTGATGGAGGGCTATGGACTTACGGAAACCTCACCTGTGGTCAGCGTGAACGACGCCCGCAACGATGGGCTCCGCTTCAAGAGCGTGGGCAAGCTGCTCCGCGATGTGAAGGTGCTGATCGCGGAGGACGGCGAGATCCTCGTGAAAGGACCCAACGTCATGATGGGTTACTACGAGCAGCCGGAAATCACCGCCGAGGTGATGGACGCCGATGGCTGGTTCCACACCGGCGACATCGGTAAACTGGACGCGGAGGGCTTCCTCTACATCACCGACCGCAAGAAGGAAATGTTCAAGACCAGCGGCGGCAAATACGTGGCCCCGCAGGTGATCGAGAACAAGCTGCGCGCCTCGCGCTTCATCGAGCAGGCCATGGTGATCGGCGAGAACCGCAAGTTCCCCGCAGCGCTCATCGTCCCCAGCTTCGCCTTCCTTAAGGACTATTGTGCCCTGAAGGAGATCCCCTACGGCAGCAACGAGCAGGTGGTGAAGGACCAGCGCATCATCGACCGCGTCATGCAGGAGGTGAATACGGCCAATCAAGGGCTGGGGCACTGGGAACAGGTGAAGAAGATCGCGCTCTTGGACAAGGACTGGAGCATCGACGGCGGCGAGTTCACCCCGTCCATGAAGCTGCGGCGGAAACCGGTGCTCGCGAAATACGCGGAGGCCGTGGAAGGGATCTACAGCGGGACCTGATCGGCCGTCCTGCCTACTTTCACGCCCAACAAAACCATCGGATATGCGCTACACGTCAGTCCTTGTTGTATGCCTACTGCTCCTTTCCGCGTGCAAGAAAGAAGAAGGCGAGGGTGGCAAGGCCGAGATCAATGGCACTGTTCTGCGCCAGAACGTCAACGCCATCGGCAACCCGCAAGGTGATCCCTATCCCTACCAGGACACCCGCGTGTACATCGTTTACGGTGACCATGAATTCCAGGATGACGACGTGCGCACGGGACCGGACGGCCAGTTCGCGTTCCGCTGGCTGCGCAAAGGCACCTACACGATATACACCTACGGAGAATGCGATTGCCCCGGCAATTCCGTAGCGATCGAGCGGAAGGTGACCATTGATGGGAAGAAGGACGTCGTGACCGTGCCCGTCATCACCGCGGACAACTTTTGAGCCTCCTGCGGCATATCACGTTCGTCGGCCTGTCATGGGCCTGCATCCAAGGTGCCACGGCCCAGGAAAACACGTCCGTACCGGTCACGGACGGGCAGGTATGGTTGAGCCTCGGCATGGGCTACAAACCCTTCGCCAAGAAGAAAGGCAATGTGGTGGAGGGCGGGTTCCGCCGAAACTTCAAACTGAACGGTGAGGTGGAATGGCGGGGCCGGGAATGGGCCAGCGAGACCAAACAGGTCAACTTCACCTTTACCCCGGAATACAAGCTGACGGACTTCCTCAAGGTGGCCGCGCAATACCGCTATGCCATGAAGGACCGCTACACCGATAACGTGCACCGGCTCGGCGCTCAAGCTTCGGTCTCATGGGAAAGGGGCCGCGTCAAGCTCGACAACCGCATCCGCTATGAGCATGAATTCAGGCCGGTGAACAAGCTCCGGAACACCATACGCGAACGCTTGGGCGTGGAATACAACATCCCCCATTGGAAGCTGGACCCGCACGTGAGCGCCGAGACCTTCTACGGGCTGCACTACACGGGCAACGGTGTGGTGGGCATGCGCTACGAGCTGGGCACGGACATGAACTTGAACAAAAAAAAGACCCGAACTTTAGACCTCGCGATCCGTTATGACCAAGAGATCGACACAGCGTTCCCCGAGAACGCCTGGATCCTCATCATCGCCTTCGAAGGCTCACTCAAGAAAAAGTGAAAAATCCCTCCTTCCTCATCCGCATCCTCGCGTTCGGCGCCATCTTCATCGTGGCCGTGGTGATCGGCTACTTCATCATCAAGCCTTCCGGGGAACTGCCCATCTATCACCCTTCCCAACTGGACCCGCGCTTGGTGGGCGACGCCGCGAAGAACGAGAAGGGTGAGCACCATATCAAGGAGTTCCACCTGATCGACCAGAACGGCGACAGCGTCTCCCTCGCTGACGTGAAGGGCAAGGTGGTGCTGGCGGATTTCTTCTTCACCACCTGCGGAAGCATCTGCCCGAAGATGAGCACCCAGCTGGTGCGCGTGCAGGAAGCCTTCAAGGACGATGACCGCGTGATGCTCCTCTCCCATTCCGTGACCCCCGAGACCGACTCCGTGCCCGTGCTGAAGGCCTATGCGGAAGAATATGGCGTGGAACACAAGCACTGGCGGCTGCTCACAGGCGACAAGCAACAGATCTACGACCTTGCCCGCACCAGCTATTTCGCCGCCGTGGACCAGGGCGACGGAGGCCCGGACGACTTCGTCCATACCGAGAACTTCGTGCTGGTGGACCCGCAGGGAAGGATCCGCGGCTTCTACGACGGCACCAAGCCCGCCGAGGCGGACAAGGCCATGAGGGATGTGCGGAAGTTGCTGGACGAGATGAAGTCGTGAGTCCGGGAGTCGTGAGTCTGTGAGTCTTGCGTCGAGGGTCGGACTCCCGACTCAAGACTCACAGACTCCCGACTCCTAAAGGACCTCCGGGGTCGGCCGATGACCTACCTTGCTCTTCGTCCACGACCCAAATGTTCCGACCATGGTACGCACTGCATTTCTTGCCGTCTTCCTGCTGTTCCACTGCTGGTGCCCGGCCGCCGAAAACGATACCACGCTGGACTCGCTCTGGCAAGCCTACCACAACCCGCAGGCGGCGGCAAGGGAGCGGTTGAAGACGCTCGACGAGCTCGTCCGGGCCATGCGGAACGTGGATCAGGACAGTTCCATGGCCCTCGCCCAGCGCCTGCTCCGCGAAGCCCGGCAGCAGCAGGATACGCTGATGATAGCGCTTGCCTACCGCGACCTCGGCATTGCCGAACTGATGGTGCGCTCCAACGATCCCGCATTGGCCTATCTGGATAAGGCACTCCATTGGTACGGCCTGAAGCAGGACTCCTCCTTCCGCGCCGGGGCCGGTGCCGTGCTGAGCACCATGGCCATGGCCCACAAGAACGTCGGCCGCTTGGACACCGCCATGGAACTTTACGGGAGAAGCATGGCCCAGCACCGTTCCGCCAACGATCTCCGCGGTTTGGTCTTCTGCTACAATGGCATGGGCAGGGTGTATGAGATCAAAGGCGAGAATGACAGTGCGCTGGCCAACTACGGAAAGGTGGTGGAGCTGGCGCGGCAATTGGGCCTTGACGACATGGAGAGCTCCGGCTACGGCAACCTCGGCAACGTGTACGCCTCCATGGGGCGCATCGGGGAAGCGATCGACATGACCTACCGGAGCCTTGCCATCGCCGAGCGCATCGGGGACGTCCGTGGCACCGCTGCCTGCCTTACCACAGTGAGCAGCCTGAAGGCCTCCTTGGGCGACCGGCAAAGCGCCCTTGAGCTGCTGCAAGAAGCTTTGGCCAAATACCGGCAAGTGGACTACCGTCAAGGCGAGATGACCGCAAGCAGCGGCATCGGCGAAATGCTCCTCCTCATGGACCGGCCGGACAGCGCCATTATCATGCTGGAGAGCGCCTTGGCCTTGGAACGTGCCGCCGATGCCAAGGACTTGATGGGAAACACCTTGCGCCGCCTTGGCGAGGCCTATCGCGATGTGGGCCGTCCGGCGGATGCCCGCCGCCTGCTTCACGAAGCCGCACAGCTCGCTCGGGACCTCGGCGACAAGCCCGGTGAGTCCATCGCCTACGCGCTGATCGGAAAGGTGGACCTGGACCAAGGGAATGCCCGAGCCGCGCTGGAACGTTGTACCACGGGGCTGGCCTTGGCACCGCCGAACACGGCCACCGCCGAACGCCGCGAGAATTGCGAATGCCTCTACCTCGCCAACAAGGCGCTAGGGAATGGGATGGCCGCGCTGAAGTTCTACGAGGCCTTCATCGGCACACGCGACAGCATCAGCAATGCACGATCCCGCGACGAATTGACCCGGCGCGACCTGCTCTACGATTTTTCCAAGCAACAACTGGCGGACAGCATGAGCTACGCCGTGGAACGCGCGCAACTGGAAGGGGCGCGCACCATTGAATCACTGCGTGCCGACCAGAACCTCAACCGCGCGCTGGCCACCGGTGCCGGGGCCGTGCTCCTGCTCGGCGGTATCGGTGCCTGGACCATGAGCGACCGCAGGCGCAGGCACGAACGCTTCGAGAAAGAGGCCGCCACGCTGGAGACACAAGCGCTCCGCAGCCAGATGAACCCGCATTTTATCTTCAATGCCCTCAACAGCATCAGTGCCTTCGTGCAACGCAATGATCAGGACAGCGCCACCAGCTACCTCAGCAAATTCGCCCGGGTGATGCGCTCGGTCCTGGAGAACAGCCGCCATGCGGAAGTGCCCCTCGCCGATGACCTGGAAGCATTGCGCGGATACCTGGAACTCGAACGCATGCGCATGGAGAACAAGTTCGACTTTACCATTACCGTGGACCCCGAAATGGACCCGGAAGAGGTCATGGTACCTCCCTTGGTGGTGCAGCCCTTCGTTGAGAACGCCATCTGGCACGGCATGGCCGGCAAGGAAGGCAAAGGCCATATTTCCCTGAACGTAATCAGACGCAAGGGTCAAATGATATGGACCATAGAGGATGATGGTGCAGGCAGGAACGCGAAAAAAACCGCCCCGGCCGAAGGCGGACCCGTAAAGAAAACCTCATTGGGCACCGCCATTACGCGCGCCCGCTTGGACCTGGTGCAAAAGCAGCACGGCGGTAAAGCGGGCTTCCATTACACGGACCTGCCACAAGGAACACGCGTGGAAGTGGAGATGCCGTTCTGGAGCGCGTATTGATCTTGGTCGGCCGCGGAAAAGGGATCAACTGCCCAGCGCGTTCATCCGGGATCGGGGATCTGCGAATTCCCTACCTTTTCACCGCAACCACCACCTCATGGAAAAGCTCACAGCTGTTATCGTCGATGATGAACAGCATTGCCGCGACGGCCTCCAAGCCCTCCTCGCCAGAAAACATCCCGAAGTGGAACTGATCGGCATCGCGACGAACGTGCCTGAAGGCATCGCCCTGCTGGGGAAAACGGCACCCAAGATCCTCTTCCTCGACATCGAGATGGGCAACCTCACGGGCTTCGACCTGCTGCAGGCCATGGGGCCGGACCGACCGCACGTGATCTTCACCACCGCCCACGAGGGCTACGCCGTGAAGGCCATCCGCTTCAGTGCGCTGGACTATCTGCTGAAACCCGTGGACCCGGAGGAATTGACCAGCGCCATCGGGAAGGCCAAACAACTGCTGCGGCAACCCAAAGGACCGGACCGTTTCATGTCCTTGTTGATGAACCTGACAAGCCTCGAAGGCCCCGGCTCAGCCATCGCACTGCCCACCGTGGATGGCACCGTCCAGGTCCCGCAGCAGGAGATCATCTGCTGCGAAGCCAAGGACGGAAGCACCCTGGTCCATACTGCGAACAAAGGAATCCTGCGCGTGGAGCGCGAGCTGAAGACCTTCGAGGGCATGCTCGACTCCGGCGACTTCCTGCGCGTGCATCCCGATTTCCTCATCAACATCCATCAAGTGGACCGGCCGTCCCTCAGCGCGGAAAAGCCGGTGAAGATGTCCGACGGCACCATCATCGAAGTAGGAGCGACCCGGATGCGGACGCTGTTGGAGCGCATTGACAAGTGGTGATAAGAGGCAGGTCGTGAGTCGGGTGTATCGAGCTTATCGCTTGGTACAGGGTACCGGGTATAGGGTACAGGGACAATGCGGCACCGTGACCGCATGTCCCGTACCCGGTACTCAATACCCGGTACCCTGTACCAAAAACGTACCTTCGCGCCCCGCAAACCGGGCCTTCCCCATGAACTGCCTTTCCGTTGAGCGCATCAGTAAGCGCTATGGCCCACGCCAGCTTTTTGAGAACATTTCCTTCGGACTTGAAAAAGGCCAGAAGACCGCCATCGTGGCCCGCAACGGCACCGGCAAGAGCACGCTGCTGAAATGCATCGCCGGATTAGAGACGCCGGACTCGGGCATCATCAGCTTCAACAAGGGCCTCCGCATCGGCTACCTCGACCAGAACGTGGAGATGACCGCATCCCACAGCCTCGTGGACGAGATGCTGGACCGCGACGACCCCGTCACCAACGCCATCCGCACCTACGAGCACGCCGTGGCGCAGAACCTCGACGGCGACGCCCTCCACAGCGCCATCGAAAAGATGACCGAGCTGAACGCTTGGGACCACGAGGCCCGCGTGAAGCGCCTCCTTTTCCAGTTCGGCCTGCGCGACCTCGAGCAGCCCGTGAACACCCTCAGTGGCGGCCAGCAGAAACGCCTCGGCATGGCCAAGGTGCTCATCGACATGCCCGATGTGCTCATCATGGACGAGCCCACCAACCACCTCGACCTCCACATGATCGAGCAGTTGGAGGCCGAGCTCTCCGCGCCCAACGTCACCCTGCTGCTCGTGACGCACGACCGCTATTTTCTGGACAACGTCTGCGACGAGATCATCGAGATGGAGTTCGGTGAATTCACCCGCTTCAAGGGCAACTACAGCTACTACGTGGAGAAGAAGGCCGAGCTGGACGAAGTGCGCAACGCCACCCAGCACCACCTGAAAGGCTTTATGCGCAGCGAGCTGGAATGGGTGCGCAAGATGCCCCGCGCACGCGGCACCAAAAGCAAGAGCCGCCTGCAGGCTTTCGACACGCTGAAGGACCTCGCCAACCGCAACTTCGACCACGGCCAGGTGAGCATCGACATCCAGAGCAGTCGCCTCGGCGGCAAGGTGATCGAGGCCCGCAACCTTACCAAGAGCTTCGGCGACAAGAAGATCGTGGAGCACTTCAACTACAGCCTCAAGGCGGGCGACCGCATCGGCATCGTAGGCCCGAACGGCATCGGCAAGAGCACGTTCATCGACCTGCTCACCAAGAAGAGCGAGCCGGATGCCGGCAAGGTCACCATCGGCGATACCGTCGTGCTCAGCGTCTTCGGCCAGCAAGGGCTGCAGATCAAGGAGGACCAGCGCATCATCGAAGTGGTGCGCGACATCGCCGAGCTGATCCCCCTGAGCAAGGGCAAGTCGCTCACCGCCGCCCAGCTGCTGGAGCGCTTCCTCTTCGACAAGGAGCAGCAATACCAGTACGTCAGCACCCTTAGCGGCGGCGAAAGGCGCCGGTTGCACCTCTGCACCGTGCTGATGAAGAACCCCAACGTGCTGGTGCTGGACGAGCCGACGAACGACCTGGACATCCCCACCCTCAACGCGCTGGAGGACTTCCTCACCGACCTCAACATCTGCCTGCTCATCGTGAGCCACGACCGCTTCTTCATGGACAAGCTCTGCACCAAGCTGCTCGTCTTCGAGGGCAACGGCGTGGTGAAGGAATGGGTACACAGCTACACCGAGCTGCGCGACTACCAGAAGGAAATGGCCGCACGCCCCAAGAAGGTGGAAGCCCCGGTGGTGGCCGCACCCACGCCGAAAAAGCCCAGCGGCAAGATGACCTTCGCCGAGCGCAACGAGCTGAAGAAGATCGACAAGGACCTCCCCACGCTGGAGAAGAAGAAGGAGGAGCTCGCCGCGGAAATGATCACGAAGGCCGCCGACCACCATGCTATTATGCAGCTTTCCATCGACCTGGAGAAGGTGACCTCCCAGCTGGATACGCTTGGGGAACGGTGGTTGGTTTTGATGGAGAAGGTGGAGGGGGAAGCGTAGTTCCGATTTTTTTTGGGCGTGCCCCGGCTTATCCTTCGGCTCCGCTCTGCTGTGCTCAGGAGCAGCCGGGGACCACGAGTTGAAAACTGGTGATGTCGCGAAGAACCTGCGATCCATACTTGCGGGTGCGCACGAGTCGAAATGATATATTGCAGCATAATATCAGCGGGCATGAACAGCACCACGATAACTGTCCTCATTGCCCTTCTGTGTTCGCATCTCTCGGCCTTCTCTCAGGTGTTTCTACCCGATTGGCCCTCGGCGAACTCCTACGTCCGTGCCTTCGCATTCGATGCCATTCATGGTCAATTATTCGTCGCTGGTTCCTTTACCACGCTCGGGAACCAACCAAGATCAAGACTCGCCGCTATTGATATTCAAACTGGAACGGTCACCTCGTTCGCCCCGGATGTGAACGACAGCGTCGATGCGCTTTGCGTCCACGACTCCGTATTGTACATCGGCGGAATGTTCTCAGAGGTAAACGCCCAGCCCCGAACCCGGCTTGCGGCGTTCAATACGAACACACTGGAGTTGCTGCCCTGGGCCCCGTCCGTGTCAAGCCTTCCGGTCAGGGCATTGGCCATGGACGGTGGCGATCTACTTGTCGGCGGCGACCTCGGAACGGTTGATGGGGAGTCACGCCCCTATTTGGCCAAGTTTGACATGCCCAGCGGCAGCCTAAGTTCTTGGGATGCCCAAGTGGTCAACGGTACGGTAAAGAGCATCTGCGTTCATGAGGATGCCATTTTCTTGGCTGGAGGCTACTTGATCATCGGTGGCGTTCCGAGGTCCTTGGTGGCCAAGCTGGATCGAGCCACTGGGGCGTTGCTCCCGTGGAACGCTTATTTCATTGGTGGCGAAGCGAATTCCATCGGCATCTTGGACACGATATTGTGGGTGGGTGGAGATTGGGGTTCTATCCAAGGGTCCCCACCGGGAAGGATCGTCCCACTATCTGTTTCCACCGCTGAGATCGCATGCACGGTGGATGAACCGGATGGACCGATCCGCAGCTTGTTCACAAGTCCTGACAGGATATTCATCGGTGGTGGTTTCCACATGATAGGAGCCGAGGAACGTATGCTCGCGGCCCTGCTCTCCGTAGATGATTGCTCACTGAATACGACCGATCCCTCGGTCGGCAACTACAGCCCGGCGCATGTAATAATGGCCGTCGGTATGTATGGCGACCTTCTGGTGGCTGGTGGTTATTTCAATACGGAAGGCAGTACCCACCACAACTTGGCCGCGTGGCAGATCGACGGGGCGACCGTCGGGATAACCGAGCGAGAAGAGGAAGTTCCGTTCCGGATCTGGCCGAATCCTTGCGAACACGAACTCCATCTTGAAACTCCCACACCCGATGCCGTCTCCGTCGAGATCGTTAGCACTCTTGGGGGAATTGTGCTTGCTGGTCCCTATGAACCCAAGATTGATATGAGTGGCCTACCGGTTGGCGTCTATGCCATTCAGCTCCGTGGCAGGAACGGGGCGATCCTCCGCACAGCCCTCGTTCTAAGAGAGCAGCCATAGTCCCCCCCCGCGCTCCCACCCCTGTTCCCGGCCCAACCGGGCACTGCGCTCCTGAATGAACAGGCCGGGGCCATTGGTGGGGCTGCCCTCCGAAGTTGAGCAGTGCGCTCGGGCTGGCAGCAGTCTTCAGACTGCTACACCACATGCGGCAGTGAGGGCTAAAGTCGGCCACTGAGCTCCTCCATCAACTTCGAGGGAGCGATGATCCGAACGCCTTTGAAAACACCGATGGACAACAAGTCCTTGTCACCTGTCACAAGCATATCTGCCGCGCCGCTTGAGGCGAGCACCAGCAGATAATCGTCCTTCGGGTCGCGACTGATGGCGGTCTTGATCGAAGTGTCCTTGACCATTACGCCTGTGCGTTCGATCAAACGGACAAATCGGGCCACGGCATCCGGATCGAAATAGGCGCGGAGATGCGGCCTGCTGACAACCAACTTGAATTCGTCCAACAGCATAGGGGAAAGCACCAATTGCACTTGGCCTGAACGCAACATGGGCCGCAGCCTGCCCAATGACTTTCCGATCAGGATACTGATCAGGACATTGGTATCAATGACCAGCTTTACCCGCTTGGCGCTTGGCATAGGCTTTGGCCCTTTCGGCTTCCACTGCCTTATTGATGGTCGCCATGTCCAGTTCACGGGTCTTGAAGGCACGGAACACGAAGTCCCATTCCGCCTTCACACCGTCCTGCTCCAACTCTTTGGCGATCCGCAGTTTCGCCTTTGCCGGAAGTTGCTTCACCACTTCCAGCACTTGCTCAAGCGTCAACGAGACTTTGGCTGTTGTGTCGAATGTCATCAGTGAAATGTTTGGACAGGTTCAAAGTTAAACGATCTCAAATTCCCGCCCCTGTTCCCGGCCCGATCAGGCACTGCGCTCCTGAATGAACAGGTCGGGGCCACTGGCTCGTACGAATTCAGAAGCCTTCACACACAGGGCTCAGAACGGCCCAAGCCAATACCGCACCAAGCAGGAAGGACCCCAACGCATAGAGCCGCAAATGCCGCACGGCCTGTGGTATGGCCCACTGGGCGAAGCGTTGGTGCAGCCGCCATGGAAGGAGCATTAGCGCAATGGACGTCACTACGAGGAGCCACCCAACGACCCGGAACAGTTCCGGGTAGCGCATCACCTGTGCATGCATCGCGATGGCCAAACCGGCCGCGAGCCGGAGGACCTGCTCGGTGTAGTGGGCGCGCAGCGTGCTGGCGAAGCGATGCAGGAACTGCGCCGCGCTGATGGGCCGTGCCACGCACCACGCTGCGAAACCGATCAGCCAGGCGGCGGTGAACAAAATGATGCCCCCGGTGAGGATGTGCATGGGATACAAGGTCAGGTACTCCCGCGTTGGTTGTCTGCCGCAGGTTTCTACAGCATGATCTACTTTTCCCATGCTCCCGCCAGTGTTCCCGGCCCAACCGGGCACTGCGCTCCTGAATGAAGAGGCCACGGAGCAGTTCCATATCTTGAGCGTTCCAATGCACACCACTACGAAAAAGTCCCGGTCCGCAGCAGGTTACCTGGCCTTGATGATCTTGGGTGTCGCTTGTTCCCCGGTGAACGAGCGCGACGACCGGTCCTTGGAAGCGACGGGCTGGACGGTGCAACGTTCGGTGACGAAGCCGATCGAGAACTACACGTTCATCTTTCCCGAGGAAGGCTTTGCGTACGCGCACCGCGACTCGCTTGTGGATGCGTGCATGGCCGCGATCCAGGGGGAACATGGCGATACTGGAGGTGGACACCTTCTCGGTGCCGTACAAGATCAAGTTCTACCCGTCCAAGGCCGCCATGAAGGAGGCCACCAACATCGGCGTGTCCGGCCATGCGGACTATTGGATCAAGGAAGTAGCCTTTGTAGCCACCGACGATCGGGCGACGATCGCGAAGGAGAACATCATCCCCCCGCCCATCACCCATGAGACCATGCACATGATCGCGATGGAAAAGTGGGGCTTCCCACCGGAGAACAACCTGTGGATGAACGAGGGCCTGGCCACCTATGCCGCGAACCAGTGCAACGGATACACGGTGCGTGAGATCTACAGCTATCTCCTCTCCCACGATATGACCTTCCCCATGGATTCCTTGGTGGACCGGTTCTATGACCGCGACGAGATGATCGCCTACCATCAATCCGCATGCATCGTGCAGTATCTGATGGAGCACTACGGCGTGGAAAAGTTCGGGACCTTGTGGCAGGAGGGTTCCACCAGCTTCGAGCAGGTCTATGGCATGGGTTTCGCGGAATTAGTGGCACGGATCGATGCCGATGTGGAAGGGGCCTATCCGAACGGAGCAGAGCTTGATTGGGAGTCGTTCAAGAAGGGGTGCAAGTGACGCGGGCGATCGCCTCAATTGGCGTGGACGTCCACGCTCGTGCATTTATCAGAGTTATTCGCGGCCCGGCGCTCGCGCGGGTCTTCCATCCATGATCACTGGCGCGGAAGTTAGGCGAGCGCAGGCCCGTGCGCAGCAGGCCGTCTTCCGTGCCCGCTGAAAACCACAAGGCCAGATGCCGCTGAACATCCGCCAGAGGCCAATGCCACAGGCCGCATATGCCAAGAGGCCTGAAGAGCCGAAAGGCCGAACACGCCGACAGGCCTGAAGCCGCCTTAAAACCGTTACCGGAATTGGATCGACGCCATGGGCCAGAAGCTAGGAGCCTGACCAATGCACAACCGTCTCCGGCCGACTTTAGCCTACCGCCCGGGATGCTTGGGCGGCACGCGCCAAGATGGGAGCGCTCATGTTGCTTTCGCCCAATGCTCCCACGGCGCTCACGCAGAACCAGTGAGGCTCATAGGGCGTCAAGCCCTGCACGCGATGTTTTACTTTACCGGTTATGGCGAAAAACTCCCAGACGGCATCGGGCAAGGCTGGATCTTGGTCGCAGCGATAGATAATGTAGCTTCTCCGGTTGCGCACCCCGCTCCAACGCAGCTCCGCCTCACCGTGCCGACCGGTCATCCGCGTTGTTGCCGCTTTGGGAGCTTCGATCGGGATGGGCGGAGCGCTCTGATTGGCCAGTTCAAAGCCGGACCCGGCCAGTATCGTCTGATCTCCTTGGGCCATCATGCGCACATAGTCCGCCACACGGCGCAACGCGCCCTGAGCCTCCACCACGATATTGTCCCGCAGGCTCTTGGATAGTCGCGAACCATCGGTCGCCACTGTAACAGCCACGAGCAGACGCACGGAAAGATCCTTCAGCTCCGATGCCGACAACGGCGGAGCAGGGAGATCGGCATTCCCGTTCAACTTGGCCGCCACATTGCCCACAAGGATCCCCAGTGTGCCAGGTGTAAGCGTCTTCAGTGCAAGTTTGATGTTGGCTTTCATCCGTTCTGTTCAAGGTGAAAGGCTGTGCTATGGCCCGTTTCCGCTGCCGTGGAACAGAGCCTCACCCGCAAGGGTTTCAACACCTGCCCGGGCGTAGGTGGCCCCACCGCCGACAGGGTCGGGCATGCATCCCGGGCGGGGTCATGTCCGCAGCCGCATGGGGGAAGACCCATACCTGTGTGGGTGGATGCCACGGGACGCAAGGGGAGTGGGTGCTCCCCGTATGGGAGCATGGCCACGGACGAACGGGTGCTAGCCTCGACCGATCGGGAGGCGGTCGCTATCCGCTTGGGTGGTCACTACCACCCAAGCGGGTGATGCGTTGCCCCCGCCCATCTCGGAGTTTGCTCCCGTGTGGGTGAACTCGGGCTTACGGATGGGTGGAGGAGAACTGACCCGACAGTGCTAATGCTTGCGTCCCAGCCCAAGCTTGCACAGCGCCTGCCTGCCGTAGGCATGGCTCTTGAATGAACAGGCCGGTGGCACTGGTAGGGCTGCTCTCCGAAGTTGATCAGTGCACTGGGGCTGGCAGCAGTCTTCAGACTGCTACACATTTCTTACTTTCGGATTGTCCGCTCCTCATCGGGTGTAGCCCGCAGGCTTCACCGAAAAGCGCGGATCCAACATTCAGGACAGAAGCACAAGTGATCCAGCCCATCATGAACTCAACCTTTTGGAAGGCTGGCACACGTGGGGTGGCGGAGCATATCGACGGCTCCTTGCGCGAAATTGGAGAACCCTCCGGCGGACCGGGAGGTAGGTATACCGGATCGTTCTCCGACGTTTGTGGTGAGAGGGAGGGCTCTGGCTCCTGTATGGCTGCTGTGGGGGCGGGTCTGGTCGGACCAAGAGGTCCGACTGCCGGTTCTTTTGCACCCCCACAACGCTTCTTCAACCCGCATGATTCGGTAAACCCTCGCCAACGCCATTTGCCGCATTGGCACCAACCCGGCGTGTACTGCTTCGTGGGATGGCGCATGGGTGATTCACTGCCACGCGTTCTGTTGGACCAATGGCGCGCCGAGCGCGCTGCTTGGCTGCGCCAACACCCGGAGCCTTGGAGCGAGGCCACGGAGCTGGAGTACTTCGACACCTTCAGCCGCCCCATGGATAAGTGGTTGGATGCCGGTAAAGGCGCCTGCCCTTTTCGTGACCCTGTGCTGGCCCGCATTTTGGGCGATACGCTCCAGCATTTCGATGGGAAACACTTCGAGCTGGTGAGCTACGTGGTGATGCCGAACCATGTACACGTGCTGTTCCGCCCGCTGCACGAACATACCGTGGGCACGATCGTGAAGTCGTGGAAGAGCTTCAGTGCCCGCGAGGTGAACAAGCGCTTGGGGAAGTCCGGCTCCCTATGGATGGATGACTACTGGGACCGGCTTATCCGGGATGAGACGCATTTTGAACAAGTGCGCGATTACATCCGCATCAATCCAAAGATGGCCGGGCTGAAGAAGGGGGAATACCTTCTCTGTGAGTTCCCGGTCCGCCGGTGAGCGAGGACGCCCCACATACGGTATTCGGACCTCCCGGTCCGCCACGTAATACGGCTGGACATACAGGCGCACAGGAAGGTCCGCCAACCGAGAAGTTCTCGGTGGCGGCGCCCCACGCTCCCGCCAACGCACGCGTCCCGGCCCGACCGGGTGCTGCCCCCTTACCCGAGGAATGAAAACCTCTATCGTGGGGCATTCCCTCAATGCGCGTTGAATGCGCACAGCACGCCGAACTTTCGTGCAACAAGGATGATCTTCGCCACCTTTACCTTTCCCATCCCCCCTGCATGGTGCCCTCCCCCACCCCTATTGCCCCGCCGCTCTACCAAAGGCTGAGCCTGGTGATCCTTGGCCTCTCCGCACTGGTCGCCGCCCTTTGGCTCACGCAGTCCCTCGTGGTGCCCCTGCTCTTCGCGTTGCTGTTGGCCATCCTGCTGGACCGCATGGTGAAGGTCCTATCGCGTTGGGGCATCAACCGGGGCGTGGGCATCACCATCGCCGTCGCCATAGCGATGTTGCTGCTGGCCGGCCTGAGCTACTTCATCGCCACGCAGGCGGCCCACTTCAGCGAGGCCATCCCGCAACTGAAGGAGAAGGTATTGGAAACGGGCAAGGACTTGGAGCATTGGGCAAAACTGAGCGCGAACGTAGAGCCGAAGCAGATCAACGATGCCATGGACAAGGTGAAGGAGAACAGCATGGAAAAGGGCAGCCTGATCGTGGGCAAGACGCTCACCACGGTGGGCACCTTGTTCGGCTTCTTCTTCCTCCTGCCCGTGTTCACCTTCCTCCTGCTCTATTACAAGGACCTGTTCCATAATTTCCTGGTAAAGCTCTTTTCCACGGGCGATCAGGGCCAACTGGATGATGTGCTGGGGCAGACCAAGGCCGTGGTGCAGAGCTTCCTGATCGGCCGCCTGTTCGAGACCTTGATCCTGGTGGCGATGAACTGGGTAGGCCTGTTGATCATCGGGGTGCGCTATGCGCTGCTGTTGGCCACACTGAGCGCCTTGATGAACCTGGTGCCCTATATCGGTATGATCGTGGCCACCTTCATCACCGTGGTGGTCGCCTTCGCCTTGCAGGACCTCAATGCCGCACTCTGGGTGCTCGCCCTCTATTCCGTGATCCAGTTCATTGACAATCAATTCTTGGTCCCCTTGGTGGTGGGCTCCCGGGTGGAGCTCAACGCCTTCTTCTCCATCGTGGTGGTGATCGCCGGCGGGATGCTCTGGGGTATCCCGGGCATGTTCCTGGCCATTCCCCTCGCCGCGATCCTGAAGGTGATCTTCGACCGGGTCCCGGCGTTGGAACCTTGGGGCTATGTGCTGGGCACCGGGGAGCAGGTTGAGAAGAAGGGCCGGGCGGATAAAGGCCACTGATCCGCGAACCAGGCCCGCATAAAAAGCCCAACTCACGCGAATTCCACCCGCTCCCGCCCGTGTTCCCTGCCCGACCGGGCATGTGCGCCTGCCCGTATTGGCACGAGTTACTAGTGAGCCTGCTCCCCGATGGTGATCAGCGCATGGAGGCTGCCGGCCGTTTAAGGCAGCCGAGGAAGGCACGGCACCGGCGTGTGTAATGCCGCGACCTCGCCCGGTATGACCACCGATGTAATGCTTCCCTCCGCCTGAGCAACGTCAATCCGCCTCCCGGCGGCGCCCCATACCTTGCCCGGCGGAAATGAGCTACTGCCGAAAGACAACATGAGCGACCCCGTCCACCTTTCCCAAGAACTCGACGTGCGCGTGATGGTGCCCATCGACCGCCACCGCACCCTGCTGAAAATGTTCAAGGAGCTGCCCGTGGGCGAAAGCTTCATCTTCATCAACGACCACGACCCCTTGCCGCTGTATTACGAGTTCCGCTCCATCCACGGCGATGTGGTGGGCTGGCAATACCTGCAGCGCGGCGGCCGCGATTGGAAGGTGATGGTGACGCGCGAAGAGGATTCCGTGGGGCGTGAGTTCACCGATATCTCCACGCTGATGGACCTGCGCAAGATGGACCCGAAGGACCGGCGGCACGTGGTCTTTCACCGCTACGGCATGATGGAGGAGGGCCACATCATGGAGATCATCGCAGCGACGGATCCCACCGAGATCCACAACATCTTCCGCGACAGTTTCGAAGGAGAATACACGTGGACGTACCGCAAACAGGAACCCGGTGAGTACGTCGTACATATCCGCAAGGATGTAGGGAAGAAGCCATTGGAGGAATCCACGAGCAGGGTGGTGAACACCTTTGATGTGCGCCCGTACCACCCGGCCAAGCGCCACGACATGGTCTTCGACTCGTTCGCTGAATTGAAGCCCGGTGAGGCCTTCATCTTCACCAACGACCACGACCCCAAGCCGCTCTACTACCAGATCGAAGCGGAGAACAAGTTGCCTTTCACGTGGGAATACGTGCAGGCCGGGCCGGAGGTGTGGCAGGTGAAGGTGGCCAAGACGAAGGCCTGAAGCGGAGCTTGCCGCCCACACGCTCCCGTCCCGGACCGACCGGGAACTGAGCCTGTCCGGCGTAGGCATGGCTACTGAATGAACCTACCGGGGCAACGGCGGGGCTGCTCTCTGATGTTGATCAACGCAAAGAGACCACCAGCAGGCTTCAGACTGCTGCACCGGACCACAAGCTTGGAACTGATCCGCTGGGCACTACGCCACAAATGAGGGTCCCTTCCCCCTATTCCTTCAGCGTATTCATCCGCTGAAGGGCCTTGAGGATGTCGCGCGGCTCTGCGCGGTTACGGTAGTCGGCATTGAGGAAGGCGTAAGTGATCACCTTGTCCGTGCCGATCACGTAGGTGGCGGGCAAGGGCAGTTCATCGCTTGTATCCCCGTCATAAGCATGCAGATCGAAGCTGGCCTGATAGCTCTCGGCCACGGGGGCCGTTAGCTTGTGGACCACGCCGTAAGAACGGGCCACGGCATTACCGGGGTCGCTGAGCACCTCGAACTGCAGCGCGTGCCGATCTGAGGTGGAAAGGCTGCTGTCGGGAAGTTCCGGCGACAACGCGACCAACGTGGCACCGGCGGCCTTGAACTTGGGCAGTTCTTCCTGCAGACGATGCAAGGTGAGGTTGCAATACGGGCACCACCCGCCGCGGTACCAGGTGAGCACCACCGGCCCTTTCAGGAGCAATTGGTCCAGCTCCACCGCTGTTCCATTAGCGTTGCGCAGAATGAAATTCACTGCGGTGTCACCCACTTGCTTCGCCGCGCTCAGGACGCCACTGTTCTGCACGGCTTCGATCCCCTCCGCATAGATGCGCTTCTTTTCATCGGTCGCATGGGCCTCGAACGCTGCCTTCTTCGCGTCCAGCGTCTGCTGTAGGGGCAGATAGGGCATCGCCGTATCCGGCTCGTCAACGGTCCGTTCCGGAACAGGTTCGGCCGTTGGTGTACATCCAATAGCGAGCACAGGCAGGAGGGCGATCAGGTATCGAAGCATGAGAGCGGGAATGAATGGACTGACAAGATAGAAAACCTGCCCTCCAACGCAGCGTGGATAAGCAGCATTCGCACATTGTTCCCCATCTTCACGACATGCTGATCGCCTCCATCCGTCTTTCCTGCTCTCTTCTATTTCTCGGGCCCGGCACGCTCTTGCACGCCCAAGCCTTCAACTGGAAATGGTCGCAGAGCACCACCTCAACGTCCAGCATTCCACAGGTGATGGGCTTTGCCACCGATGCGTCGGGCAACAGCTACGTCAGCGGCGACTTTTACGGCACGGCCACCTTCGGCGCCCTGCCGCCGTTGACGAGCTTGGGGCAGAGCGATGTGTTCGTGGTGAAGTACGACAACACGGGCACCGCCCTCTGGGCCGTGAGCGGTGGTGGCGACAACTTCGACGGACCGTTCGACCTAGCGCTGGACCCGCAGGGCAACGTCTTCCTCACCGGCTATATCCAAAGCGGCACGGCCACCTTCGGCACCACCGCACTGATCAAGGTGGGTAACATGGACATCTTCGTGGCCAAGCTGAACACCGCCGACGGCAGCTTCGCCTGGGCCCAGCGCTATGGCAGCAATGACTTTCAAGCAGGCTCCGTGGAATGGGGCAAAGGCATCGCCTGCGACGCGGACGGCAATACCTACGTGACGGGCTGCTTCCGCTACACGCTGGATGTGCCGGGCCTGCCCCAACTGCAAAGCTGCAGCCAGTACTATAACACCTTCCTGATGAAGTTGGACACCGATGGCAACGGCCTCTGGAGCCGCCGCGCGGACTGCGGCCACCAATGGAGCTACAGCGCCTCGGAAGGTCAGGCGATCACCGTAGGCGCGGACAACATGCTCTACCTCGGCTCGCGCAACAGGGGCGATACCCTCTTCTACGGGACGGACACTATCCTGAACGCACAGACGAGCGGGCAGACGCACGACGGCATATTGGCGAAGTACGATCTGGACGGCAATTACCAGTGGTCGCGCGGGATCGGCGGCTACGGCTATGATGATGTGCAGGCGATCGCAGCGGACGCCGATGGCAACAGCTACGTGGCCATGCACCGCGAAGGCCAATACAACCTCGGCATCCCGAACATCGATGTGAGCGGCAACCTCGGCATCTACCGCAACGTGATCCTGAAATACACGGCGGAGGGCGATCTGGTGCGGGGCACGCGCATGGGCAATTCCACCTACGACCATGACATTGAAGCGATGCAATTGGAGGACGCCGGACACCTGCTCGTGGGCGGACGGCATCAGGGTAACTTCGAGATCGGCGGAGTGACGCCGAACACAGGTGTGTCCGGCACCTACGGCATGTACCTCGCCCGCTTCGACAGCAGCTTCGCCCTGCAGGACCTCTATGCGTCCCGCTACCAATATCCGCGCGGCTTCCGCGGTATCGGACTGGACCCCGCAGGCAACATCTACACCGCCGGCTACTTCCAGGATTCCCTCGCCCTGCCCGGTGTTCCCGTGATGGACGTGGTGAACTCAGCGATGTTCCTCGGGCGCATCGGCGACTACAGCACGTGCGTTCCCGGGAAGTATGGAACGGAAGCCTGGGTGCGAGCCTATCCGACTCCCTCGAGCGGGCACTTCACGTTGGAGAGTGAACAGCTCTTTTCACGCATTCAGGTCGTCAATACGCTTGGCGCGATCGTACTGGACGAAACGTTCGCACCCGCACATATACAAGACCTGTGGCTGCGCGAGAACGGCATCTACTTCTACACCCTGCTGAACGGCACCGGGCCACCTGCACACGGGCGTGTGGTGATCCAGCACTGACCTCAACTCCGAACTTACGCGAGATATCCACGTGTGACCTCCAGTGCAGGAGCGAGGCGGGCGTAGGCTTGCGCGCAGGACGCCGTCCCCTGCCCCGTCCTCAAAAAGGAACGGTGATCACCTCAGTCTCATTCCGCAGGAATTGGTCCCTGATGTTCTCCATTGTGGCAGATCCATCCGGATAGAGGTGGTACACGGCGAAATGATCGGCGTTCGTCTGGCCGGAAGTGAGCAGGGATCCGCATATCATTGCGAGTAGCTTTGAGGCCTTGAACATCCGTGTTTTCATGGAGTGAAAATACACGGGCGCAGAGTTGTGTCGTGCGGAGACGAAGTCTCCCATTTCTTCGTGTGGCCATGCTTCGTATGGCACGGGACATCCGCCGTTGTGCAACGAACAGTGGCGGAGGCAGAAGTCCCGCGCGAACCTTTGTGGCAAGGCTTGTAACCCTTGTGCCATTCGTCCGTATGGTTAAGAACGATGGAACGAATAGAAACAGCCAGCGCGATCGTGGAACGGGTAAACCCGGACCTGGTGATCTGCCGGTACAAGTACGGTGCGCGCGTGGATGCCCGGGCCGTTGCGGAGAACTTGAAGGCTCGTATGAGCTTCCATGGGAAGGCCCCCTATGCGGTGATCGGGATATTCCCTGAAAGTGTGGATTTCGAGATGTCGCTGATCGAGAACAACCACTATACCGATATCGCCTTGATCCAGGTGACACGGGTGCTGGCGATCGTGGCCGAAGGCGCCTTGTTCGACCCGATCGCAAGGCTATACTTCGCGTATTACCCGCCGGAATTCAGCAGCGGCGTGTTCACTACGGAGGAAGAAGCCCGTAAATGGGTGAACGCACGGATCCAGTGCGTCCGGAATGCAGAAGATCTGGTGGCGTGACCGGGATGACTTGCTGGCCGGAGGTATTCCTATGGTTGGCAGTTGTGTGTTGTCCGGCTGCAATGCAGAGCTCATTTTGCCGCGGCCCCGCCTGACAACTGTGAACGGACAACTGTCCTATATCGGCGGGCACCAGATCAGATCTCCACGCGCTTGAAGTGGTTTTGATCGATCGGGCCAAGCCCGTCCGCATGCATCGTCTTCTTGGACGCGCGGCCGGCCATGCGGCGTAAAAAGGTCTTCAGCCCGACGGGCAGGTTCCTCCGCGCCCAGTGGCGGGCGGTGCTCTCCCCTTCGAGCGGCTGGTCCTGGCGGATGGAATCCACCACTTCCCAGGCCCTTTCATAGCTGTCCTGCTGAGGCGTGCTGAAAGCGGTGATCGGCGCCACCTTCTTGGCGATCACGGCCAGCATCATGGGCACTGAGCTGTCCAGCGTAACCCGGGACTTCACCTCTTTGGGATCGCTCACCTCGAACCACCCGGCGACTGAATGGATGAGCATCTGCCGCATTTCGAAACCATTCATCTGCGAGAAGGCCGCGAAATACAGTTCCGGGCTGAACTGGTAGAAGCCGTGACCCATCTGGTTGTTGGCCGGGGTGAACGCGATATAGTGGCCACCCGTCCGCAACATGCGCATGCAACTTTCGATGGCGTTCGGAAAGTGGAAGACGTGCTCCAAAGTGCCACCGTCGATGATGCAATCGAAGCCCTCGTGCAGCTCCTTGGGCACAGGAAGATTCATATCGTGAATGATGGTGGCATCCTCGTAATCGGATGCGTCCATACTATCCACCGTTCCGGCCCCGAGCATCCGCAACAGGGGCTCCGAATACTTGCCATCATTCTCCTTCAGGACCATCGCCGGGGCCTCCGGGAATTTCGAACGGACCATCGCCTCTGCGGCCTTCGGAGAGATGTACAGCTCCAACCGGCCCAAGGTCAGGACGCGCCCCCCGATGGGCTTATCCCGCTTTTGTGCATGGATGAGAAACTCACATAATGCCTTGTTGATGCCCATGCCCGATCACTGTGTTGAAGTATGACTGGTGCCAAATCTATCATGATCCGGTCCAACATCATGCCCGGCGCGTCAAGGGGTCGATGCGGATCGGGCGCCGGGTTGTGGAGGGATGGCGTGCCAGATTTTGTCGTGTGGAGACGAAGCCACCGATCTCATCGTGCCGTATTCTTCGGATGGCACGTGCTCCGCCTAAGGCGACGCGAGACATCCGCTATTGTGGAGCGCACGATCTTGGAGACGGAAGTCCCGCGCCAGAGATCATGTGTATGTGTCGCGGCAACGCCTGACAACTAACAACTGACAACTACTCCCCCGGGTCAAGGCTCGACCAAGGCACTCGTTCCATCAGATTGCCTTCTATTCGTGTAACATTGCAAAACCAGCCGTACGTGATCGGCAGGCATGATCCCTTGATGCAATAGTTAGAATGAAGGCCAAAAAGGCATGAGGCTAAAATTGCTGAACGGCCTGCGAGGTCTATTCCGGACCAGGCTCATCGAAAGGATGCTGGTCCACTTCACCGTTGGGAAGACTTTTGGCACATGGGTGACCAAGCTGCCTCCCAACCATTACCAGTACCCGAAAGGATCTTTCAGGCAGGAGGTCAGGGATGGCATCTCGTACAAGCTCGACATTTCCGACATGGTGGATTGGTATATTTATTACGGATTCAAGGAACCAGCGCGGGAAACACTGCTGGACTTGATCCCCGAAGATGCCTGTTTCTTGGATGTCGGGGCGAACGTGGGGCAAGTGACCCTGCATGCGTCGAGGTTGGTGGGACCCAAAGGAAGGGTGATCGCATTTGAACCGGCCCCCTTCAATTTGGCCCGTTTGAATGCCAATTTGAAACTGAACCCCGTAAAGAATGTGACCGTGGAGCAGCTGGGGTTGGGAGACCGGCCCGGTTCGTTCTTGATCAGTAATGTGGATGAAGGGAACCAAGGCATGAACCGGATCGTGCAGCAGCCATCCGATGCGGGCCGGACATCAAGGATCCACGTCACCACACTGGATACCTATGTCAACGAGCACATGTTGGAAAAGGTCGATATGATCAAAATTGACGTGGAAGGTTTTGAGTTCAAAATGCTGAATGGCGCGAAGGCCACCTTGGAAAGATGGCATCCGGTGTTATTCATCGAACTGGATGATGGGAATTTGATAGAACAAGGGAGCTCTGCAAAGGACCTCGTGGTTTTTCTGGTAGGACTAGGCTACGAGGTGAATGATGCGGAGACAAGGCGGCCGATCACCATCAATACGGACTTCAGTAAGTGTCACTTCGATATTGTGGCCCGCCGAGCGTAAGTGAACCTTGGGCCGTGCCATAAGCCGGCATGGGAACCGTTTCCTTGGTCATTGAGGTGAGATCCATCCTGAACTCTGGCGCGAGGTATTCTTTTGGTTGGCAGTTGCAGTTGTCCGGCTGCAATGCAGACCCAGTCTGCCGCGGCCCAGCCTGACAACTAACAACGGACAACTAAGCCCTCACTTCAAGTTGTTCGCAGCCTCGGCATCGAAGGCCTGGCCGGGGTCATCCAACGGCCGCGAACTCGTGTACACGCGCCACCGTGCCAGCACGGCCTCCATGTCCGCCGGCAGCGGGCTTTCGAACTTCATGCGTTTGCCCGTGGTGGGATGGTCGATCTCCAGCACCGCCGCATGCAGTGCTTGGCGGGGCAGCAGTTTGAAACAGTTCTCCACGAACTGCTTGTACTTCGTGAAGACGGTTCCCTTCAGCACGCGGTCGCCGCCGTATTGCGCATCGTTGAAGAGCGGATGGCCGATGTGCTTCATGTGCGCACGGATCTGGTGCGTGCGGCCCGTCTCCAATTTGCATTCCACCAAGGTGACGTACGTATAGCGCTCGATCACCTTCCAGTGGGTGATGGCGGTCTTCCCCTGCTCCGGATCCAGCGGCACGGACATCACGGTGCGGTCCTTGGGAGAGCGGTCCAGGTTGCCCTCGATGGTGCCTTCCTCTACATCGAAATCGCCCCATACGAGAGCCCGGTAGCGGCGGTCGTTGGTGCGGTCGAAGAACTGGCGGGCCAGGTGGGTGAGCGCCTCGTCGGTCTTGCCGATCACCATCACGCCGCTGGTGTCCTTGTCCAAGCGGTGCACCAGGCCGGGCCGGGGTACGGGCTGGTTGGGCGAGGAAGGCAGCTTCCCGAAGTGAAAGAGCAGGCCGTTCACCAGCGTGCCGGTCCAATTGCCGTGGCCGGGATGGACCACGAGTCCGGGCTGCTTGTTGATCAGCAGTATCTGGTCGTCCTCGTAGATCACCTCGATCGGAATATCCTCCGGGGCCAGTTCCACATTCTGCACGGGATGCGGCAGCACCAGCGTGACCACATCGTTCGGCTTCACCTTGTGGCTGGGCTTCTCGGCCTTGCCGTTCACCAGCACATTGCCGTTGCGTGCGGCGGCGGCGATGCGCGAGCGCGAGGCACCGGCCAGGTGGTCGAAAAGGAATTTGTCCAAGCGCATCAGCCCTTGGCCGGGGTCGGCCACGATGCGATGATGCTCGTAAAGCTCCTGTTCCTCGGTGGTCTCCCCGACTTCGTTTTCGGGCGACCCCTTGCTTGGTTCCATCAGTGCTGTACGATCAATCGGCCGTGCGCCACAGTGTGCCCGTCGCGTGCGATCAGGCGGACGATGTAAGGGCCGTTGGCCACGTCCTGCACGGACAGGGCATTTCCATCATTGTTCCAGCGACGCACCGCCCGTCCCATCGGATCGATCAGCTCCACCACTGCCGCTTTCGCAGTGCCTTCGCCCAACTTCACCTCGAAGGCATCGCCCGACGGGTTCGGCCAGATCGAAAGGGAGACTTCCGGAGCGGCGATCTCACCCACGCCGGCGAAGGGGTCCACAGCGGCCACCATCACGGGGCGGATCGATCCAGGAACCCTCCTGTGCCGAGACGGACCAGCTGAGGCCGGTCTTGAAAAACATCTTGTCGTGGTTGTCCCGGTTCTTATCCAGGCCCAAATTCATGCGCGTGTCGTTGGTCTGCACCCAGCCCACATAGAAAGTGCCGCTGACGGCGATGGTGCTGTCCAAGGAATATTCCACATAGTGGTCCGGACCCCAGAGTTGGTACTGCGGTGTGCTGAAGGAGATGTTCTGGAAGACGATCACCTCCGGGTCCAAGCTGCTCCACACCGTGATGATGAAGGAGCCGCTGGGCGGATGGTTCACTGGTGGCGGGTTGTACGTAAAGATGGGATCGAAGTACATCCGCAGTGCGCGCAGGGAATCGGTGCCCTCGGTATCGAAGCGGTATGCCTGCTTGGCGCCCGTCTGGTTCAGGCTGTATCCGGCCTCGGCGGTGCCGTCGTCATAGCTGTAGTAGTTACTGATCTCCTGCACGTAGGCCATGGTGTCATTGTAGGCACAGACGTCCGGCGTGGCGTTGGTCCAGAACTTGGCCGTGTAAAAAACGGCATCCGTGCATCCGGCCGTATCGTAGACCAACGGATCGGTACCGCTGTTCACCGGGTGGACGGAGTTAAAGTTGCTGCCTGCGTTGTTGCTGATGTTGTTGCCATAACTGTCCCGCGAATCACTCCAACCGCAATCGGAGGATACACCATAGCCCCAGGTGATGAACTTGTCCTGCGTGTCGTTGTTCCGCTGCGCTAAGTCCACCTGCTGGGCCATGTAGCTCTCCGGCGCTTGGATGAACTTGGCAAATGGCACGGAGGTGAAGGTCTGTAACAGGCCAGCCTCCTGGTAGACGAAGGCCACATCCTGCAACACGGTATCGGCGGCGGTCCGGTTGCGGTCCAGGCGCACGTAGTCGATGTGCCACTGGTCCACCGCGCCGCCGAGGGTGGCGTAGTTGCTGAAGCGCATCTTGAAGTTGCTCTTCAGGAACTTCGGATCGATGATCGGCACCATCACCTGCCGGAAAGTGTCCGCTGCGGCATTGCCGGGCGCGGTCCACACCTGGTACCAATTATTCTCGTCGGGTGCGAAAAGTTCCAGGCGCAGGCTGTCCTCGCCATGGGCCAATTGGTCCCCGCTGCGCCCGATCGGCTCGCAGAAGAAGCTCAGGTAGATGCTGTCGCCCGCCGGGAATGCCAGATTGATCGGTACCGAAGTGAGCTTGTCCGCCAGGCCGTTCATGTTCGGCGCGTCCGGTTCATACGGCCAACCCGTGCGGTCCATCCCGTCGAGCGTGGCCACGCCGATGGTCGGCGGGTTCAGCGGAAAGGTCGAGTTCACGTAGGCATCATCATCCGCCCAGAGGATCCACGGGCGCGGGGTGTTGTCCGGGTTCGTATAGGTACGCGTGTCCGCAGTAACGCTGTACACCAGCAGCGAGTCCTGGATCAGGGTGGGGTCGAGCCACAGCGTGTCCGTGGTGGTGGTGCCCATCGTATCGATCAAGGTATAGTGCGGCCAAACGAACATGCTCTGCTCCGTCACCGGGTAGACGCTGAGGTCCCGGATCACCGCCACTATTACCGGGTTCGGCGCTTGCGTGATGAAGTCCCCCGTATCGGTCAATGTGATCGTGTAGCGGTAGCTGGTGTCGGTGAGGTAGGCCATGTCCGGGGTGCTCACACCATTGACCACGATCTTGTAGATGGTCTGCGTCAGGGTCACATTGGCGTCCCCCTGCTGGGCGTTCAAATGCCGCGTGCGGTCCACGGAAAAGTCGTCGATCACGGGCAGGGTCTGCGTGGCATTGTCATACAGGAATATCTCGTTCAGCCCACCGGATCGCTGTAGTGGATCGGGCGTCCCCGAACGGGGAACGGCGTTCAATGGCGTGATCAGCTCCTGGGCCCCGCTTTGGTGCGCCAACACGAGCAGGCTTACGGCAACAAGGGCCCGTAAGCCGGCATGGATCATTGTTCGTTTCATCTTGATCAAGGGGAGACCGCTGTGCTGTCCATCGTGAGCCAAACATCGACCAAACCACCGGGGCTGATCAGGTTCTCAGGTCCGGGAACGGGGGATTGACGTGCCACCTTCGCCAACGCGGTATCGCAGCCGCTATTGCCACAACCGGCCACTTGCACCACCAGCCCCAGGTTCAAGGAGGCCAGGTTCAGAACGGCCTTCATTTCCTCAAAGCCCATCCCGCGCACGTCCGGCACGGGCACACGCTCGCCGCTCTGCCCTTGACCCAGCACCAAGGAGATGGATTCCCCCCTGCGGATCCGGGCGTCCGCCGCGATAGGCTGACCTTGGTACAATTGTGCAAGTACGCAGTCCAGGCATGGGTCCGGGCGGTATTGCATCTCCGACACTTTCAGCCCGATGATCTCCAGCACGCTGATCGCCTGCCGCTTGCTGAGGTTCACCAGGTCCGGCATGTTGAGCATCTTGGGCTGGCTCGCGTTCATCACCAAGTACACGGTGCGGTCCGGCTTCACGTATTTGCCGCTGTCCGGGTCCTGATCCACCACAGTGCCCTTGGGCGCATTGTCGTTGTAGACCGAATCGATCACTTCCGCATGAAGCCCCATGGCCTCCAAGATCTGCGATGCCTCCTCGTAATTGCGGGCCCGCAGGTCCGGCACCATTGTGCTCACATTATGCCGCGTGTAGCTCCCGAGCCACAACCACGCCCCAAAAAGGAGCAACGCCGCGATCGCCACCGGGGCGATGATCAGAAAGTACCGTTTTCCAGCCGTCATCTGTTGTGCTGCAGGACCGATCAAGGCCTTTTTCAGCAAGGCGCGAATATAGAACCGACCGAAGGGGCATCAACATCCGATGGTTGGCACTTACTCCGCAGCCCGACCGGCCCTTGCACGGCACCACCGCTACTTTGGTCCGCACGATACCCTGCCATGCCCCTAACCCTTATCGCCATCCTGCGCGGTGGATACACCGGAGAATCCGTCATCAGCCTGAAAAGCGCGCAGACCATGATGGACGCGCTCGACACGGATCGCTTCGACGTGGCATTCATCAGCGTGGCCCGTGAAGGCTGGACCTGCGAACGGCGCGACGGCACCGTGCTCCCCTTTGATCGCGGGGCTTTCACTGCGGACCGCGGTCAGGGTCCCGAGCGCTTCGCCGCCGCCTTGATCGCCATCCACGGCACGCCCGGCGAGGATGGCAAGCTGCAAGGCTATCTCGACATGCTGAAGGTGCCCTACCAGACCGGCGGGGTGCTCAACATGGCGCTCACCATGAGCAAGTTCAGCACCACCGGTCTGCTGCGGCAGATGGGCTTTCCTGTGGCCCCCTCACTCCTGCTGCAAGGCCGGGATGCCTCGGACGCCCAACGCGTGCTGGACGAAGTGGGCCTGCCCTGCTTCATCAAGCCGGACAACAGCGGCAGTAGCCTCGGCATCAGCAAGGTGAAGACCGCCGCAGAGCTGGGGCCCGCGTTGGACAAGGCCTTCGCCGAAGACCCCACCGTGATGTGCGAGGCTTTCGTGAAAGGCCGCGAGCTCACCTGTGGCGTGCTCCGCATGGGCGGCGAGGTGCGGGCACTGCCCATCTGCGAGATCCGCACCAGCCACGAGTTCTTCGATTACGAGGCGAAGTACAACGCTGCGGACACCGAGGAGATCGTGCCTGCACCGGTGCCGGAACACATCGCCACGATCGTCCAGGAACGCTCAATGGCGATCTACCGGGCGCTGAAGTGCAACGGCATGGCGCGCATCGATCACTTCTGGCTGGAAGGACAAGGTGATGGCCACGAGGTGGTGACCATCGAAGTGAACACCGTGCCCGGCTTCACGCCCGTGAGCATCTTCCCGAAGATGCTGGCCGCAGCGGGGATCACCATCGCAGAGGCGGTGAACGGGATGGTGGAGGGGATGGTGAAGGCATAGGGGTGCTTATTCTTGCTGCTCCCCGAAATAGTTGAATGTCTACTGGATCCCTGCTCACCCGTGGTCAACGCTTTCTCGGAAGGCGATGGCTGGCCTTCCGGTTGGGCCGCCTGCAACAACAAATGCAGGCAGACCCCTCAAAGGCGATCCTGTTGTTCGCCTCGCCGCGCGGCGGCTCCACCTGGCTGGAGGAAATGCTGGCCACCATACCCCGCACCGCCACCATCTGGGAACCCTTGGACCTTGATCGAGGCACGGGACCCCGCGAGCTCGATCTCGCGTGGCGTCAGCATATTCCGGAAGGAACCCGATGGCCCGAAGCCGAGGAACTGTTCAGTCGGCTCCTCTCCGGAAAGGTCCTCTCCCCCTACTTGGCCCAAGCCACCACCCCAGCCGAGCTGCGCGCTGCCGATCGCCTGATCGTGAAGCTGGTGCGCGGGCACTTGCTCTTGCCTTGGCTCGTAGAACGCTTCCCTCTACCGAAACCGGTCCTTCTGGTGCGGCATCCTTGTGCGGTGGTCGCATCCATGATCAAGCATGGTGCTTGGGACGCGCACCCTATACCGCCCCCCCGGCCAGCCTCGCACCGGCACGATGAACTAATGATCCACTACCACGATATCGCCGGGCCGATCACCACCAAAGAGGAATACCTCGCCTTTATCTGGTGCAGTACACATGCTTACTTATTGAAGAATCCCTTGAATGACAAGGCTTGGACCACCATCACCTACGAAGAACTGCTGCTGGATACCGAAGCTACCTTGAAGAAGGTGTTCACCCCTTGGGGGATGCCGGTACCGCAAGAGGCATTGGAGATCTCCAAGCGCCCGAGCCGCACCACCCGCCCCGGCTCTCCCACCGAACAGCCGCTGGACCGAATTTCCCATTGGTGCTCGCAACTGGACCCAGGCCAACAGGACCGGATCCTCCGCATGTTGCAGCGCTTTGATGTGGACCTGTACGATAGCGATCCATTGCCGCTCAAGCGCTTCACGCCCGACGTGCTCTAAGGCTCAGCGATCGCCGACCTCTCGTTCCGCTAGGAAGCGCGCCAACTTCCACACCGCTTGTCCACGATGGCTGATGGCGTTCTTCATTTTCGCGTCCAGCTCCGCGAAGGTGAGGTCGCTCATCTCAGGCAGAAAAACGGGGTCGTAGCCAAAGCCGTTCGTGCCACGCGGTTCCGTGGTGATGGCTCCGCGCACCTCCCCTTCAAAGATGGATTCCCCGCTCGCATCGATCAAGGCCACCACAGTGCGGAACCGTGCGCCCCGGTCCTCCATACCATCCAGTTCGTGCAAGAGCTTGGCCATATTGGCCGCATCATCCTTCGCCTCCCCGGCATAGCGTGCGGAATACACGCCGGGTGCGCCGGCCAAGGCATTCACCTCCAGTCCGGAATCGTCTGCGATGCAGGTGAGTCCCGTGCGTTCAAAGGCGAAGCGTGCCTTCTGCAGTGCGTTGGCCGTAAAACTATCGCCCGTCTCCGGCAGATCCAAGGGCAGGCCCGCTTCGGCCAGGCCCATGAGTTCCAGATGAGCGGGCAGCATGGCGCGCAGCTCGGCGACCTTGCCGGGGTTGCCCGTGCAAAGGATGAGCTTGTTCATGGGGCGAAGATGGGGCGATCGCCCTGACAACGCTTGAACGCGGCATCGCGGACCATCGTGTACGCCCCCGGGTCCGGGGCCCCTGAACATCCACAGCATTCCAGTGGCTTGCGTTCCCTTCCCCGTTCCGTTCTTTGTGGTATGACCGGGATCAAACATTTCGCCAAGCACCTTTGCGACCTGTTCCCGTTCAAGCAGCCCGTATATACCGCCTTGCGTGCCTCGAAGCTGATCGCGATCCTGAATGAGGACATAGCCCGACAAGTGAACGCGCTGTTGGCAGGATCGGAATACCGGTATTACATTATCGACGAGATCGCTTTCCCCGTGCCCCGCGTGCAAGCAATTTCCAAGAGCGGCTTTTTCAATTACCTCCCGTACCGGCCGGACGTGGCGGAGGCCATCGGTATCTGGACCGCGCGATGACGGAGACCCCGCATAAGGACACGGCCGCTAACGGGAGGCCTCCGGACTTCTGGAAGGGGAAAAAGATCTTTGATCGTCTCCCCCGAGGCCTGGGGTCCGGTGCGCCTGTCCAAGCATCACTATGCCTCCGCACTGATGGACGAAGGCGCCATCGTCTTTTTCCTTGGACCGGATGAGCGCAACGCTGACGGGGTCACGCTTGAACAGGCGGCCAATGGTGACCCGTTCATCCTTCATCGCCCCCCTCCGATGCGCGGACTGCGCCTTATGCCGCGCGTGGCAAGGGCATGGATCGAGGCGGCGCAACTACGCAAACTTGCTGAGGCTTGCGGCGGGCCGTTCGATGTCCTATGGAATTTTGACCTCTACCGCTTTCGTTCATTGGTGAAGTGCAAAGACGCCGGCCATAGGATCCAGCATGTGATGGACCTTCGGCGACCAGCCGATCTTGTGGAACCAGCAAGCCATGCGGACTTAGTGATCGTGGTTTCCCCAAGTATGGCGGAGGGTCTGAATGACTTGACGGTCCGCATCCTGAAGCTGCCACATGCTTGGATGCCGCGCAAGCCAGTATCCATGCAACTTCCTTCCTTCCCGCCGGGGCCGCGACTAGGCTACCTCGGTAATTTGGCAATGCGCGCGATCCACTGGCCCTCGATCCTGGAGATAGCGCGCCGCCAGCCTGATGCCCAATTATTCCTGATGGGGCCATTGAGCGGAGCCTTCGGTGAAGATGCAAAGCTTGATCAGCATATTGAAGATGCCCTGCGTGCATTGCCCAATGTCCACTTCACGGGTCCACTTCCTTATGACCATGTGCCACTTTGGTTGGAAGCGATGGACATTTTGCTCATCGCCTATGATAGTGAAGCCTTGGGCGCACCCGCCACTAGCTCACACAAGCTCTTGGAATACCTTGCCAGCGGCCCGGTAGTGCTCAGCTCGTACTTGGAGGATCATGCTGACCTGTCCGACCTTTTGGTGATGGCGAAGCCGGAGCAGCCGATCATGGACCTGTTTGCAACCGTCATTGCAGACCATGACGCGCTTAACGCACCGGAGCGGAAAGAAGCGCGAAAGGCTTTTGCCGCTTCCCGGACTTACGCCGAAAACTTGCGAAGGATCAACGATCTACTTCAAATTGGAGAAAAAGCAAGATCCAAATGAAAGCTCTCCGCATAGTGACCCGCTCATTGGGATGATGGATACTTGTAGGCCCAACACGTAAGCCGTCACGCTGTTGAAACGATGCTCTTCAATTCGTTCACCTTTCTCTGCATCTTTTTCCCGTTAGTGACGGGGCTGTACTTCACGGTCCCCCATCATCGGCGCTGGATGGTGCTACTGGCGGCCAGCTGCTGGTTCTACATGGCCTTCGTGCCGGTCTACATCCTTATCCTGGGTTTCACCATCGGGGTGGACTACTTCGCAGGCATCTGGATCGACAGGAGCGAAGGGGCCGAACGCAAATGGATGCTCACCGCCAGCATCGTGGCCAACCTCGGCGTGCTGGCGTTCTTCAAGTACTTCAACTTCCTCAATGAGAGCATCGCTGTAGCCGTACGCGGCTTGGGCTTCAACTACGGTGTGCCCGATCTGGGCATCATACTGCCCATCGGCCTCTCCTTTCATACCTTCCAGAGCCTCAGCTACACCATCGAGGTATACCGCAAGCACCAGAAGGCCGAGCACCGCTTCGGCATCTTCGCCCTCTATGTGATGTTCTACCCCCAGCTCGTTGCGGGGCCCATCGAACGGCCGGGGAACCTGTTGAACCAGATCAACTCTTCGAGCGTGGGCTTAGGCATGCGTTCCAATTTCGACTATGACCGGGTGGTGGCAGGACTGCGGCAAATGCTCTGGGGCTTCTTCAAAAAAGTGGTGATCGCCGACCGCTGCGCTGTGGTCGTCGACCAAGTGTTCGGCGCCCCCGAACACTACGGAGCACTTTCCATCGCCTTGGCGAGCTACCTCTTTGCCGTACAGATCTACTGCGACTTCAGTGGGTATACCGACATCGCACTGGGCGCTGCACGCATAATGGGCTTCAACCTGATGGTGAACTTCCGCACACCATACCGCAGCGCCACCATCAGCGAGTTCTGGAGCCGTTGGCACATCAGCCTCAGCAGCTGGTTCCGCGATTACCTCTACATCCCCTTGGGAGGCAACCGGGTGGTGAAGTGGCGCTGGTACTACAACCTGATGATCGTGTTCCTGCTCAGCGGCCTCTGGCACGGCGCCAACTGGACCTACGTGATCTGGGGCGGGCTCCACGGCAGCTACCTCATCTTGGCCATCGTGTGCGCCCCCCTGATGGCCCGCTTCTCCGGCCTGATCGGGCTGGACAACAGACCCAAGTTGAAACGTGCGATGAACGTCTTCATCACCGTGCAATTGGTGAGCTTCGCTTGGATCTTCTTTCGTGCGGACAACATCCAAATTGCGGAACAGATCGTCCACCGCCTGTTCTCCACCCCCATCGCCTTGGCCGACCTGCGCCAGCTGTTCGCTGACCTTCCGCGCAGCATGCTCGACCTCACGGTGGCGCTGGTGGCACTTTTCATCTTGATCGACCCCGTATACGATGCTTGGATAAAGGGGGAAAGACGCATCCCGCAAGGGCTTTCAGGTCTCGTGCTTTTCGCCGCATTGCTCGCGGGCATCCTACTTTTCGGCTTCTTCGGTTCCACGAGTTTCATCTATTTCCAGTTCTGATGGGACGCCTGCTGAAACAAGGTTCGTTGTTCCTCATTGCAACGATCGCGTTGTACATGGGGGCGATGTTCCTGTTGGGCCACTTGCGCTTCACAGGCACTCCTGTGGTCTATCGTACAAGTGACTACTATTCCTGGCCCGGCGGCACCACTTGGCAATCTTTTCGGGGGTTCGACAAGGACAAGCACTGGGATGTTGTCGTCGTGGGATCGTCACACGCCTATCGCGGCTATGACCCATACGTTTTTGTCGACCGAGGTCACTCCTGCTACAACTTGGGCAGCAGCTCACAAACGCCGATGAACAGCTATTATATCATCAAGAACCTGTTGGACAGCAATAACACGGGCCTATTGGTGCTCGATGTATACGAAGGCACTTTCAACATTGATGGCCTGGAGAGCACCTCGGACCTGGTGCGGAACTTCCCCAGCCAAGAGGCCGCACTGGGCATGGCATGGTCGCTTCGTGACTTGCGGGGATTGAACCTGATGGCCCAGCGCGCAACTACGCCGAATGCGCCACCCACCGGCTTGAACCCCGACTACGCGGGCCTGGGGTTCACGCCCAAAACTGACAGCGTGGGCAAGCCAGTATTACCAGACACTGTACCCGAACCTCCGATCCTTGCGCGCCAAGTTTTCTTTTTCAAGGAGATGGTGCGACTTTGCGCTGAACGCCGGATCCCCCTTGTGGTGAGCAGCCACTACAGCAGGAAAGGGCGTAGCCCCGGTCAGCACAAAGCCTTTAAAGCCTGCATAGACAATGCCTTGGCGGGATCGGGCGTCCCTTACTTGGACTTTACCGAAAGCCCCGGTGTGAGCGACTTGGATAATTTCGCGGACAATGATCACCTGAATATTTCCGGGGCCCGGATATTCACCGGGAATTTAGTGGACAGTCTGGAGGCCTTGAAATACCTCGAACGGAAATGACCCACTTCTGAAGGACCCTGTTGGGTGTGACGTCTTGGTCTTATTGCCCAATACAAAATGATCCGGGGCTGGCCGACTTTCCCGATGCACCGCCCAATGGCCTGTTCATGGCATCACCTCTCAACTCCTCTGGCTTAACGCCGGATGCGGCCTGGCCCGCAGACCCCAATGGTCAGCGAATCGTAGGTTTGCCTGGCACTATCAGGAACTAAAACACGGTTCGAGCCGATCACGCAATTTGTCCGGCGGCTTCTTATTCATGCATATCCTTCACCCCTTCGCCGAAAATGACTGCGCACCCAACTTAAGCTGGTCCGCCGAAAGCGAAGGCCAACGCGAAGCACCCCGGCATCGCCCAGCTTCTGGCTGGACAAGGAATGGAATTGCGAGGTCAGCCGCAGAGAGTCCGAAATGACACCTTTGGACGATCAATTCAGCGGTGCCCATGCGCAGAATTTTGGCCAGCATTCCAATAACCTCAGAACAAGACTCCAGTCAATTGCTCCAAGGCCATTGGAGGTGAGCAATGGAAACACTGGACACCACCAAGCCCCCCGACCATGATCAGAGTTTTCTTTGGCCAGCACAAGTGTGCCTCTCAATGGGTGACCCTGCTCATAGAGCGAATGTGCAATGAACTCGGCTGGAAATCTGTTTGCGCCTATGAGGAGGTCGTAAGGGCACATGGGGGATTACGGGCTCTGATCGAACAGGAGAAACCCGACTTCCTGATCATCCCGGAATCGACCGTGGAGAAGGCCAACGAGATCGGTGAATCCTATCGAGGATTCCATATCGTGCGGGACCCCAGGGATATCGTGGTCTCGGGTTATTTCTCACACATGAAGTCACACCCGTTAAGCAAGGAGGGGCTTACCCCGGAGCATCGCGAGCAGCTCCGGACATTGCCCATGGAGGCCGGAATCGACCTGGAGATCGCCACGCTGTCCAGGATTCCCCTACGAAACTTGTACCAATGGGAATATGACAAGCCGTGGATCCATGAGACGGAATTTGACCGGGTAACGAAGGCCCCCCTGCAGGAGTTCACCAGGATCTTGGAGTTCATGGAAATGACCGGGGAGAAGAATAACCTGCTTTTCTCCATGCAATGCTATTACAACAGGGTGGTCCGGAAGATCGGCCTGAACGTGCTGCGGATCCGATCGGAAACGTATTCGATCCACCGGATGGGCAGGATCCTCAAGGTACTTTCCTTCACTAACTTGAAAAAGGGCCGCATGAAACGATTGGGCCAAAAGACCGATCACTACCGCAAAGGGAAGACGGGCGACTGGAGGGCTCATTTAACCAAGCAGCAGGAGGAGGAGATCTCACGGATCTTTCCAGGAATTCTCGAAAAGTTGGGCTATGAGGCCACTATTCCCGACGATGCCCCGACAAGCCCCGACGCTTTCTGACCCCATGCCGACCTTTTCGCTTCCCCTGAACCTGTTTTGCACGGAAGGTTCCGGCCCTTCCGAATAATATGCAGACCAATAAAGGAACGATCCTTCTGTTCTCCCTCGAACCGTGGGGTGCCATGTGGTATTCCAAGCACCATTACGCGGCGGAGCTTGCCAAGGCGCACAGGGTGTATTTCATCAGTCCGCCGGACAAGTGGCGACCGTCCGACCTATTCTCCTTCAAACTGAAGCTGCGGCCCACCCCGGAAGGCGTTATCGTGGTGTACTACCGGAACAATCTTCCCCTACGCGCGCTCCCACCCTTTCTGGCCCGATGGATGCACGGGGTCACCGCGCGCAAGCTGGCCAGGTTGCTGCATGGGGAAGGTGATATCCTATGGTGCTTCCATCCCACGCCCTTGGCCCTCCAGCCCGAGCTACGGACCAGGAGCACCCGGTTGATCTACCACGTGGTGGACCCGTACCAGCCATTTTCCACGGACATCCCCTGCGCCAAGGCCGCAGACCTCGTGGTGGCCATCAATCCTTGGTTCCTGGAGCATTATCGAAAGCTCAACCCCGGTATCCTGTTGATACCTCACGGGGTGAGGAATTCTGACCGGGATGTTGCTCAGCAACACGTTAAGGTCTACCGCGAAAAGAGGAACCCGTATGTGGTGCTGGCCGGGGGGATCAACAAACGTCTCGACTATGAGCTGCTGATCGCAATGATGCAGCGCTTATCAGATCTGAATTTGGTTCTGGCCGGAGCATTGCCTCCTATGGCCCCTCCAAAGGAAATGTTGAGGAACCGACTTCTCGCAATGCCCAATGTGATGCATGCCGGGGTGTTGCCTCCCGATGAGCTGAGCATCTTGATCGATGGCTCAATAGCAGGGCTGGTGGCTTATCCCTTCGAACCTAAACAAGATCGACCATTGCGGCCATACGGTTCACTAAAGCCTCTCACGTACTTAACTCAATTGAAACCGGTCATCACGACCATCAATTGTTTTATTCCGGAACTGGTAGACAAAGGGGTCTATAAGGTGGAGAACACGGATGAGTTCGTGGACCGGGTCCGGGAGGCCATGTTGGGCCTGCTGGCACCGGACGAGGCCCTGGTCAATTCCTACCTGGACCGGATCACTTATGAGAAGCTGATCACGCGCATCCTGGACGCGCTTCCGAAAGGACCGGGGGAACCCGCATAAAGCGACGGCCCAACCTATGCTTTCTTTGTGGTCGGCCCATCGGGCCTCGCCCTCCGTTTTCATCCACGCCAGATCCAGATAGCTGCACACCTTACAGGTCCGTGCAAAGGCCCCCTTCCCCCATGCATGTGCTCCACACCTTCGCGAATAATTCCAGCGTGCCATACCTGAGCTGGTTCGCGGAGCGCGCGCACCGCGAAGGCAAGATCCGGTACTCCTTTCTCATCCTTTACCCGGAGCGGCCGGCCATGATGGAGGAGATGGAGGCCCTCGGATTTTCTTGTTATTGGCTCAAGTATGACGACAAGCACCGCAAAACGGGGATGCTCCGTGCACTTCCACTGATGTGGAGGCACATCCGGAAGATCCGCCCGGACGTGGTGCATTGCAACCTGTTCGACGACTCCGTCCCCGGACTATTGGCCGCGTGGCTGGTGGGCATCCGGGTACGGGTGGTGTCCAAACAGGAGACCGGATACCATTGGATGCACACGCCCAAATGGATGTTCTTCGACCGCCTGATCTCCCGGCTCGCCACGGACGTGATCGCCATTTCCGGCGAATCCAGGAAATTCCTCATGGAGCGGGAAAGAACACCCGCGCACAAGCTCCATCTGGTGTACAACGGCATACCGCCCGAGCGCTTCACCTGCCAGGTGCCCGCCGTCAAGGATGCGCTACGCAAGCGTTTCGACATTAATGGGCGCTTCCCGGTGATCGGTACCGTGGCCCGCTTCATCCCGTGGAAGGGCCATGCTCATATTGTCGAGGCCGCGCGCAGGGTGGTGCAGTTACATCCCCGGGCGATCTTCCTATTTTGCGGCATGGGCGGCGAGCAGGAGCGGATCAAGCGGCAGGTGGAGGCAGCGGGCCTGATGGATCATGTGGTGTTCACCGGCTGGGTGGACCGCAAGGACATGGCCTCGTTCTACGGCCTGCTGGACATCTACCTGCACGCCTCCATCCTGGAGCCTTTCGGCCTAGTCTATCCGGAGGCGATGATGAACGGCGTGCCGGTGGTAAGCACCTGCACCGGCGCGGCCCTGGACGCCATCGAGGACGGGCGCAACGGCATCCTGGTGGAGGAGCGCGGCGGCGAGGCCTTGGCCGCGGGCGTCGAGCGTCTGTTGGGCATGGACCTGCGGGAGGTGGGCGAAGCGGGCCGCAGGACCTCCTTGCGCATGTTCCCTTTCGAAGTGATGTGGAAGGGCACCACCGAGGTCTATGCCAACGCATTGAAAAGAACAGGGGATGAACGCTCCTGAGGTTTCCATCATCATCCCTGCGTACAATGCCGGGAGCTGGTTGGTCGAGGCGGTGGCCTCGGTGCTGGCCCAGACCCATGCGGACTGGGAACTGATCATCGTGAACGATGGATCCACGGACGGTACGCTGAGCATCGCTCATGGATACGAGGATGGACGCATCAAGGTGGTTGACCAAGCGAACGCGGGCGTGAGCGCCGCGCGCAATGCCGGCATAACGCTGGCCAAGGGCACCTACATCGGCTTCATGGACGCGGATGACGTGATGCTCCCGGAGAACATCGCCGTGAAACTGGCATGCCTGAAAGAGCAAAGTGTGGATTGGGTCTTCAGCGACCTGGCCCTGTGCGATGAGCATCTGGTCCGTACGGGGGAGATCATGGAAGGGACCGACGAGGATGTCCTGCGGACCATCTTGATCAATTACCTACCGGCCGTGCCCACCTCGTGCAGCAACGTGCTGGCTCACCGGCGCTGCTTCGATCAAGGGGTGAGCTTCGACGAACACCTGTCCAACGCGGCCGATCAGGATTTCTCCATGCAATTGGCCGCAGCTTTCCCGTACCACCACCTCCCGGGCGTGTTCAACCTATACCGGATCGTACCTGGCAGCATGAGCAAGAACGTCGATCTCTATCAGCGGGACCATCTGCGGCTTTTCAGCAAGGCCAAGCGGCTGGGGTACTTGGACAACCCGCATTTCCGCAGGAAGTGCATGGCCAACGTGTACTGGGGCATTGGGGGGAGCTGGTGGCTCCTGGCGGAAAAACCATTGCGGGCCATTCCCTTCTTGATCCGGGCGTTCCTCCACTGGCCGAGGGTGATCATACGCCCCGTCCGAAAACGGATCTGGATCCAACAACTCCAGGCCACTTCCGCATGACCACGCCCACACACCTGTTCAACCCTTGGTCCAATTCCCGCATCCCCACGTGAGCCTCAAGCGCGGTATCTTCTATACCTTCCTGACGCAGGCGCCCACCTTGCTCCTGTACTTCGTAGCCAGCACGCTGATGACGCGCATTCTGGGCGATCAAGGGCGCGGGGCATACGCATTGCTGCAGAACCAGGTGGCCCTGGTCGCATTGCTCCTGTGGTTCAATACCGGATTCGGCATCACTTACTTCACCTCGAAGGCGGGCGCGGACCCCTCCAAGGTGGTCCGTATCGCCACTGGCGTCCTGACCGTGAACCTGCTCGCCACCCCGCTCCTACTTGCCCTGATCTTCTGGAACAACGGCCTGCGCAAGATCTTCCTGCCCGAAGAGGCCTACCACTGGGGTTATATGCTTTACGTCACGTTCTCCGTGCTGTTAGGTCAGCTCACTTCGGCGATCGCCGCCATCATGCTCGGCATGAAAAAGTTCCGCACCCTGAACCGCATGAGCATCCTGAACGCCCTGCTCAGCGCCGTTGGGTTCAGTCTCCTCTACTTGCTGCAGGACCGGATGCACCACGTACACGTTCTGCCCATGGTGCTCGGGGTCACCTTTGCCTGTATCTTGGTGCAGACCGTGCTTTGGTGCGTCATCTATGTCCGCGAAGTGGGCATTCTTTCCGCCCCCACTTGGAAATGGTCCGTACTGAAACCGTTCTTCGCCTTCGCGCTCTTGGGTTACGGCAGCAACCTGATCAATATGATCAACTACCGCTTCGATATCTGGGTAGTGGGTAGTTCCGCCGGCACCGCGCAGCTGGGCCTCTATGCCGTGGCGGTGGGCATGGGGCAGCTTTTCTTCTACATCCCCGAGCCCTTCTCCCGCGTGGTGCAGCCCTTCCTCTACAATAACATGGGGCCGGAGATGCTTGCCAAGTTCAAGTTCATCGTACGCATCAATTTCACTACCGTGATGCTCCTTTCGCTCGGCCTTGGCATCCTCGCTCCTTGGATCGTGCCCCTGTTGTTCGGCCAGGCCTTCACCGGCTCGGTCATCGCCCTGCAATGGCTGCTGCCGGGCATCCTGTTCGTTAGTGGGTCTAAGCTGATCGGCCTGTTGGTCATTGAAGGGGGCTACATCCGCTTCAATCTCTATTCCTCCATCATCGCGGCAGCATTCACTATCGTGCTGGATCTGTTGCTGATCCCCCGGATGGGCATCGTGGGCGCCTCGATCGCGTCCTCGATAGCCTACCTCTCCCTGCTTGTGGTGCCCTGCTTGGTGATCCGCTATAAAATGGGCATCCCTGTCTGGGACATGTTCATCCTCCGCTCCTCCGACCTGTCCCGGATCCGAACTTTGGTGAGCGCCCGCCTCTCCTCCCTCACCTCCAAATGAGCGCCCCGCATAACCCATTCCCGCCCCCGCTCTCCATCGGGCGACCGTTGGTCTCCATCATTGTGCCCTGTTACAATGCCGCGACATTCCTGGCCGAATGCCTCCGCTCGGCACAGGAACAATCCTGGGACAATTGGGAACTGCTGTTAGTGGACAATGGTTCCACCGATGGAAGCCAAAAGATCGCCGCCGGCTTTGCCGATCCGCGCATCATCCTGCTGAACGAGCCCCGCAGAGGCGTATCCTTCGCCCGCAACATGGGGATGGCCCACATGAAGGGGAGGTACTTCTGCTTTCTCGATGCCGATGACCGGTTGCCACCGCACGCCTTGCGCCTGCGATTGGACCTCTTCCGCAGATACCCCGATGCACAATTCGCCGATGGTGCCATGAAAGCCTTCGATGCCGCCACGGGCAAGGCGAAATGGACCCGTTCCCCTTGGTACCGCGGCATCCCTTTCGATGCACTTATGCAGATGGATGGCTCCGGCTTCGCCGGCAACACCTGGATGATCAAACGGCTGCCCGGATATGACTACCGCATGCCCGAGCACATGGACCATTCGGAGGATCATGCCTTCTATCTCGGCATCAGTCGCCAGGGCCTCTACGTCAGTACTGCGCGCGTAGTCCTCCATTATCGCACCGGGCATATCTCTGCCAACAGCGATCCCTTGAGCGGGCACCCCGGTTACCTGGAACTCTACCGGTGGATGAAGCAACTGCAGCCTCCGCCCTCGGAAGTACAATTGCAGCACGCATGGAAAAAATTGCGGCGCTATATGGTCCGGGACCTGCTGAAAAGGGGGCATTTCATCAGGGCGTTCCGGGCACGACAGCGGCCAATGCCGAGCTGACAGGGCGCGGTCACCCCTCAGCAACAGAAGGTCCATTCCCTTGACCGTCCGCTCTTAGCCGGCACGGTCCAAGGAAGCGATCACGTTCCCGATGGCGAACTTGCCAAAGAAGCGGCTGAAAGTGCTTCGACCGTCCACCCCGTCCTCCCAGTTGAAGAGTTCTTGGATCACCCCGTCAGCGCACAACATACCCGCATGCCCCATGCGTCAAGAACCAAGTACGGATCGGACTATTGCAAAAACCGGGATCATGGGATGATACGCGTCTCGATGTGAACAACAGTATCCGAGGATAGGTCTACTTTTGCGTCCCATGGCCTCCGCAGTTAACGCGGTTCGATCGTGATCTCATTTCCTAAACGGCACTCTCCCGATTTATCATAATTGCCGTGGGCAGGCTTGTCGAGGAAACATATCGATCGGTACTCAAAGAGCATGAAGTCGGGTTGCAGGGCATTTCGAACATGATCAAGAGAAGGAGCTGACCGATCCGACGGTCCATTGATGGCAACCCGGAACCACGTTCAAGTCCTCGACCCCATGCGGGGGATAGCTGCCTTGGCCGTCGTCCTCTTTCACTACAGCGGGTCCATCCTGCCCACCCTGTTGCCGAACCCCGCCAAACCGGTATTCTCCTTCGGCTACTTAGGCGTACAAGTGTTCTTTGTGATCTCAGGATTTGTGATTCCGTACGCTCTCCAGCGGTCCGGCTACACGTGGCAGGACCTGGGGCGCTTCATGGCCCGTCGTTTCGTTCGGATAGCCCCGCCTGCCTACGTCGCGGCATTGTTCATGATCGCCTACTATTATTTGTCCATCCTCATCAACGGCCATCCCGTTGAAGGCAATGAGATCCCTGCTCTTGGCTTAAGATCCGTCCTGGCCAACCTCACGTTCACGGTTCCTTACTTGCATACCAACTGGTTCAATTTCGTCTATTGGACCCTTACCACCGAGTTCGAGTTCTATCTCATGATCGCATTGCTATTCCCCCTCATAGCAGACAGGTCACCTGGTTGGCGGGTAGCGATGGTGTTGTCCGCGCTCGTCCTGTTCCCCTTCTTCAAGGGTCCGATCTTCTTGCATTACTCGACCTACTTCCTGCTGGGTATGTTGGTATTCCTTTGGAGGGAGACCGGAACGGACCGGCGCTTGCTCGTTTCCATGTTCGTCCTGGCAAGTATTCAGGTGGCGGCCCATAGGGGGTACTTGGAATTAGGCGCTTCCGTTCTGGCCGTTGCTGTTATAATGGCCGCCCCCAAGGCGCGTTCCCGGGCCACGGATTGGCTGGGGAAGGTATCTTATACGCTCTATATCATCCATGCCCCCGTAGGCTATTTCGCTGAGGCCGTGCTCAAGCGCTTGATCGGCGAGGATCTTGGGACTTGGGGGAAGTTGGTCATGCTGTTGGTCTATACGGGGATCGCGCTCCTGCTCGCGGAGCCATTCTACCGCCTGGTGGAAAGGCCGTTCCTTACGCTATCGAAGCGGATCCGAAGAAGCGACCGCTTGAAGGGGGCCGCATAGGTGCAGCATATCTTGCCAAGCCCCATGCATATCCTCCACACATATACCAACACCCCCCACGTGCCCTACCTCATGTGGTTCGCGGATCGGGAGGTACGCGAGGGAATATCCGGTATACCTCTCTCATCCTCTACCCCGAGCGGCCGGTGTCCCCTTGAGCGCCCCCCTGGTTGCCCGGACCTCTACCCGTGAATGAAGCAACTGCGGCCGAGCCGGCCTGACAGGGCACGGTCACGCCCCGTAAAGCGCACGGTACACGCGCTCTGCCACCCCGAAGTTGCGATAGCGCTCCGCCACCGGACGGATCTTGGCGTACAACGCCGACCGGTCACCGCTCCGCAACAGCAGGTCCATTTCCTTGACCGCCTGCTCATAGCCGACCCGATCCAAGGTTGCGATCACGCTCCCGATGCCGTAACGCGCTATGATCTCCGAATCATCCGAGATCCCAGGTGTTATCATCACTGGCAGGCCCAGGGCCCAATACTCCCCGTCCTTGATCGGCGTGCAATAGCGTTTGGTGGGCACCGGCTTTACGGGTGTCAGCGCCCAATCCGCTAGGCCCATCAGGTCCGGGACTTCCTGCGGCGGCACCGAGCGGACGGTGAACATCCCCGGTGATAGGCCGGCCTTGTCCATGAAGGGCCCAAGCTCCTCCGGCGTATGCGGAGTGAGCAGCAACACGTGCAGCCGCTCGCCCCAATGGTCACGCGCCACCCGCAGCAGATCGAACACTTCCTGGTCCAGGTATATGCCGCCGAACTTCCCCGCATATACCGCCACCAACTTCCCCTCCAGCCCCATGGACCGAAGCAGCCCGGGCCGCTTCACGTTCCGGATGGAGAAACGCTCCAGGTCCACGCAGGCCGGCTTCACCAGGAACACCCCCGGCACATGCCCGTACCGTTCCTTGGCATAAGCACGCATGCCTTCCGAGGCTGCCACCACGGCCGCGGCCCTGCGCGTCTGCCATCGCTCAAACCGGAACAAGGTCCGGAAGGCAAGGCCGTATCGCTTCCAGGTCCCGTTCTCCACCATGGCCTCGGCGTGCGGCTCGTAGCTATCGATGACCAACCGCCTACCTGTCAGCATGGCCAACAGGTAACCCACCATGCCCGCCGGGGTACACCACGCATGGATGGTATCGATGCGCTCACGCCTCACCACCTTGGCCAACGACCACAGCATGGACAGCATCATCCGCAGTCCGGCGGCGCCGAAGGGCCTGTAGGGGAACGAATGATGGACGAACCCTTCCCGCTCAAGACCGCCGTCACCCTGCCCCCCCGGCTTGTCCAAGGTGACCAAGTGGATCCGGCTGCCTGCAGGCAGCACGCACCGCATGATCCGCAGATATGGCAGAGTGTAGTTGATCACCAACGGATCTTCATAGCTCCAGTAGGTGAGCACCAAAATGTGGCGCGCAGCGGTCCTGTTCATGCTCGTGGACGTCGATCAGGGCCCCTCACCCCCCGCGGGAGCGGGTGTTTCTGCGCCGCAAGGTCCTTGTCATCCTTCCGTACAACCGAAGCCGGCATCCAATAGGCAGTGAGGTCAAAACGTTTCCCTTTGAGCTTGGCCTTGCGCTTCTCATCGCGTAGGAACAGGATAATGAACAAGCTACTGATATAGAAGGGTAACAGGGGTATCTTAAACCGCACCAAGGCACCGAAGTTCGGCGTGCTCACCCCGATCGCGAAGGCGAACAACAACGCGAAGGTCATGGACATCAGCAGCAATGGATTGCTGGCGATGCACCGCAGGGAGAAGCGGAGCCCGGCCTTCCACCATACATAGACAGTTAGTGCGAGGACGAACAAGTTCTCCAATCCGCTTAATGCGATCACTATCGATCTGGATTCCCATAAATACGGACGAAAAAGTGAAGCATTAACGGCCACTGGAAACTTCTTGACCACCCCCCACCACGTGCCGTCAAATTCACCAACATCAAATTTATTATCACTGTACGCATCACTCCGAGCCATATCTAATTGAATATTTTCAATATTTACCAGCGCCTCATCCAAAGCAAACTTATTCATCATATCTCCCATTCGCTGCAATGCAGAAATAGATAGAGCCACTAACGCAAGTGCCATGATCGGGATTAACACGAAGCGTATTAGGGTGTTCTTGATGCGCACTACGCGCATATATAACAGCCAAAGCATGGTAGCAGGAAGAATTACCATGAATATATATGGCTTCACCTGTATCATGACCATAGCACAGAAGAGCATTAGAATCAGCCTACTGATCACGTTCCTACGCTTGAAGAACACCTCATCCACCGCATATATCCATGCACACACGGCACTGAATGTAAACGTATCCTTCAAGATGCTCGACCCCCAAAAAATGGCAGATGGCATGAATAGGAATGCAACAGCCAACCGACCTGATATTTCTGGGAAATAGCTCACATACGTCCTATATCCGGCCCATACCCCAAAAAACGACAAGCTGGCGATGAGCAGATTGCTGACCAAAAAACTATTGAACGTAAAGATCGCCAATATGGTTGACACCCTCAAGGCCTGAAATGTGCGACTATCGGAAAAGACATAACTGTAAGGACGTATGGACTCACTCGCATAGGAAGACAGAGCGTGTGCTGAATTATCTCCCATAATAACTTGATTTAAAAATTCTACTGGATTAATAAAAAACATTCTTTTCATTGCTACTCCAGAATAAAAATAAGCAATGGTATCCCCTCCAGAATAATAATATACATATATAAGTGTGAAAAATATTGCACCAACAAATTTCACCATCACGCCGGATAAGTAATATTTATACTCATCATGGGCCTTTATGATCAAAACCTTTTTTCTTGCAAAATATATATACAATATCATCACGTACACCAAGCAGATCAGGTACTCCCATATCTCAATGCCAATTTCCCCATGGTATGAAATAAAAAACAATGGCATGAGAAGTTGCAACCTTGTTCTATTGGAAAAAATGAGAGGACACACGGCCACATTTCGGCCGGTCTCCCCAAGGCCAAGTGACCAAAGTTAAGAACTGATATCCACCTGCCTGCGGGACTTGCACGATAAGGGGAACATCACCGGACCGGGTCGGCCACAACATGGGGCGATCAGCCCATGTTCCTTCAGTACACCGGCCCCAAGAGACACCGTGTACAGCCCACAAGGGCCGGCCCTTGTGTCTTTGTTCCATCAGCCATTCTTGCCCGTGGAAGGGCCTTCCCTCTCTTCACTGGTACCTAGCACCAAACTCGTGATCGCCATGGCAAGCAACCCGAGCATCAGGAACCGGACGGGGACGGTATATCGGGCCTGGATCGTAAACGGCAGATGGATCAAGGTGAAATAGGCGAGATATACCAAGAAGACCCACGTATGCCGCAGAGAGAGCCGACCGCGCATGTAGGCCAAGGGCACCAAGATGATGAACATGATGAAGACCACTGCCATGCTGAGGGTGATGAGGAGCATCCTCATCCTGCCCATGTTCGAGGCGGCCGCATATTGGTCCACTTGTATCCCGATCACCCAAAGCCTGGCGGCGGAATAGGTTTTATACGCGATAGTGTAAACCGGATCGTTCAAATAGTGAAATACGGCCTTCTCAAGGAGCAATCGGTCCCTTGTGATCGTATAGGCCGTGCTGTAGGTGGGTTCTACGTGCACCCTCTTAGAAGGGGGAACTTCGCGCATTGCGGTATCATTGGCATTGAGGAGCGGTTCGATCTGCGCATTGACCTCCCCCCATTCCGTCCGGTATGCACGGATGTTCGCCGGAATTGAATCCTTGGGAGTAAAGGCGATGACCTCGTCACCGTTGAAATTGCGCAAGTAAAATTCATCCGTGTACCCTGGGGTCTTCCCGCTCCAATAGCCGAGGTGCATATAACTGCCGGTCCCCTGCAACGGGGTCACCTTGAACACGCCATGGTGAACCTTGTTCCAGACCCCGTACGGCATCAAGGTCACTGTGAATACGCCGAGCATGAGCAAATGCTTCAGGAGATCCGCTTTACGCCGCTCCACAAGCCATGCGGCTGCAACGTATACGAATGGGAACAAAAGGAATATCGGCCGGCACTGGAACACGAAGCCCATGAGCAAGCCGAGGCCCGCAGCCACCTTCCATGTCCGGTCGGTGGTGCGGACCACCATGTAAACGGCCAAGCTGATGGCCGCCAGCACCGGTATTTCGGTGTAGAGCTGCCCGATATAGAACGGCACGTTAAGGATCGGCAACAGAAGCAGCAAGAACAAACTGCGCGCGGCACGCCTACCATCCAGCCGATCAATGGTCTTCAAGGCCAAGTACAATGCAAGACCGTAAAGGATGAACTGTGCGACCAGCACCGAACGCCAAGTCCCGAAAATGGAAATGAACAGAGCGATCAGCAACGGATACCCTGGAGTCCGGAACGTGTCCGGATATCCATCGCCCAACCACCACCACATGCTATACTGCCCACGAAGTATGCCTTCGGCCAAGCCTAGGTACGACCAGGTATCAGACAGAATAGTGGAGCGGGAGGACCATAGCACCGCAAGGGTCACCAAGATGTTCAGGAACAATAACAAGCGGAACGTCTTCCTTGAATCCAATACCAAGAATGCCCTATACATCCATGTGCCATTCTGCTTCCTGCTTTCCATGACCGTTCCCCGATTTGTAAGGAGGCGAAAAATGGGGATAATAATCCGGCCTTCGATCATTCAGCAGAAATCGCATGAGATCATCGCGGTCGTTACATTGCCGACCATTCGGCACATGGAGAAAGCTCCCCCCCAACGCAAGGGCCTTCGAGCCTGCATCGTGGTGCCCTGCTACAATGAAGAGGGCGTGATAAGCCATTCGGCCGCAGTGCTGCTAGCCGAATTGGACACCATGGCGGCCAAAGGCTTGGCAACACCTGACAGCTATATCTGCTGCGTGGATGACGGTAGCCGCGATGGAACGTGGAATGAGATCCTGCAACTTGCAGAAAGCAACGACCGGATCGAAGGCATCAAGCTCAGTGCGAATTTCGGCCATCCCAATGCACTTGTAGCGGGGCTCTTTTCCAACCGTGGTCGGGCCGATGTGCTCATCACCATCGATGCTGATCTTCAGGACGATGTCTCGGTGCTCTCCCGCATGATGGAGCATCACCACCAAGGCAAACGGGTGGTCTATGGGGTACGCTTGGACCGGAAAGTGGACGTACTGCCCAAGCGGCTCGCAGCTGACGTGTACTACAAAATAATGAAGATGATGAATGATCGCACGGTGCGCGGTCATGCAGACTTTCGCAGTGCAGATGCGAAAGTGATCGCGGAGCTTGAGAAATTCGGCGAAGTGAACCTATACCTCCGTGGGCTATTCCCACTGATCGGATACCCTGCAGCCGAAGTGCATTATGAACGGCTTGAACGCCATGCCGGAACTTCGAAGTATTCGTACGGGAAACTCATGAGCCTGGCATGGCAAGGAATTACCTCCTTCACGACCGCTCCCTTGCGCATGGTCTTCTATATCGGCTTGATCATGTTCCTTGTAGCTGCGGGTGTGGCCTGTTGGATCATCTGGGCAGCTTTCAATGGAAACCCCATTCAAGGCTGGGCCAGTCTTGCGTTACTGCTGACGACGTTCTCAGCCATCAACATGGTCAGCTTGGGCATTATTGGTGAATACGTGGGGAAGATCTACAAAGAGGTGAAGCACCGCCCTCGATATATCATTGAGTCCACCGTTTAGTATGGAGCACAATGCGGACACCGCCTTCGATGAAACCCAGTTCGATGCGATCTACCCGCCGGGGGTGGAACGCCATTATTGGAACATCTGCCGCAACCAGGTGATCGCAGACCGGCTGACCGCGATCGGGGTACAAGGCCCCATCCTTGAGGTGGGATGTGGCAAGGGATTGGTTGTCGAGGCACTGCGTAAGAAAGGGTTCCCCGTTACCGGTGTGGAATTGGCACAGGTCCCGGTACTGGAAAGCATCAAGGACCATGTGAGAACGGGAACGGATGCGTTGGACCTCGATCCGTCCTTTCGGAATTCAGTAAGCACGTTGTTGCTGTTGGACGTGATCGAGCACTTGGAACATCCCTCCGATTTCCTATCACATCTCCGCTCCGGTTTTCCTGGTCTGCGCTGGTTGGTGCTTACCGTGCCCGCACGCCAGGAACTGTTCAGCAATTATGACGATTTCAACAATCACTACCGGCGGTACGACCTAGGGATGCTGCGTTCACACATACCCCTGCAAAACAATGACGCCTACCATGCCGGTTATTTCTTCCATTCGTTGTACCCGGCCGCACTGGTCCAATTAAAGTTGTCCGGCAAACGCCCTCTCGGCTTTCAGGTTCCCTCGCCCGGGCTGGCGAGCTGGCTCCACCATTCCTTGGGTAAGCTCATGATTCTTGACCACAAGGTCCTGCCCGCCCAATGGAGGGGAACCTCGATCATTGCCTCGATTTCCTTTGGGGACCGTTCACGATAGTCGGCGCAGACGGCATTCGGCCACGGCATTGCCTTTCAGAGACCGTTCGGGCGATTCTCACCCATGATGGTACCCCGTCCCCTTCAAAATACTCAAGGCCCGATACAATTGCTCCGCGAACAGCACCCGCACCAACTGATGCGGGAAAACCATCGGCGATAGGGAGAGCACCAGGTCCGCCCGTTCGCGCACCTCATCGGTCATACCATAGGCGCCACCGATGACGAAGGCAATGTCCCGTATTCCTTGGTCGCGCCATGCACCAAGACATTGCGCGAAAGCGGGGCTGGTAAGCTGGCGGCCGCGTTCATCCAATACCACTACCTTCTCCCCGGGCTTCAGCGCGGCCAGGATACGGTCGCTTTCCATGCGCTGCTGCCATGCCACCTCACCCCTACCGGCGTCCGGAAGCACCACCTCCTCCACCTTCTCCATACGTTGGATCCTGTCCAAATAATGCCGGACCCCGTCCAGCACATGCCCACGCTCAGTGCGGCCCACGAGGATCAATCGGATGCGCATGCCCGCTGCCTTGTTCGTAACTCCTTCCCTTGCATAGGGGCAAATGTGGCCCGTTCTTTGCAAAATTGTCCCACATGCGAAATTCGATCCTGAAAAGAACGGCCTTTATCCTTGTCCTTGCACTTACTTTCGGTGGCCTACAGGCACAGAGCGGAGTTAAGGACCAGGTGGTCTCGGCCTTGGGTTCCGGCAATGCATCGGCGTTGGCGAAATACATGGTGGCCAATGTGGACATGACCCTTCCCGTGGCAAGCGACTATTACAGCAATGCACAGGCCGAACAGATCCTGCGGAAGTTCTTCGATGAGCATCCTCCCAAGGGCCTGACGATCGAGCACGAGGGCACCAATCGCACGGGGGACAGCTACTACATCGGTAAGCTGCCGACCTCCAACGGTGATTTCCGGGTGACTTTCTTCCTGAAAAAGTCCGATGCAGGCTTTCTGGTGAAGCAATTGCGCATTGAAACGAGCAAGGCCGAACGCTGATGCTGCCACCGGGTACGGAAGAACTCATTGACCGCGCCTTTGCGGAGGACGTTGGTGATGGTGACCATACTTCCCTCGCGACCATTCCCGGTGATGCCAGAGGTGCGGCCCACCTGCTTGTGAAGGCCAATGGGGTGATCGCCGGGATCGAACTGGCCAAAGTCATCTGTGAGCGTGTGGATGAAGACCTCCACCTGCGACCCTTGCTGATGGACGGCGCCCGCGTGATGCCCGGCGATGTCGCTTTCACGATCAACGGCGGTTCCCGGAGCATTCTTCTGGTGGAACGCGTGCTGTTGAACTTCATGCAGCGCTTGAGCGGGATCGCCACGCTCACGCGCGCTTTCGTGGACGCTGTGGAAGGCACGAAATGCAGTGTTCTGGACACCCGCAAGACCACGCCCGGCCTGCGCGCCATTGAAAAATGGGCCGTACGCATCGGAGGGGGCACCAATCACCGGCAGGGACTTTATGACATGATGATGATCAAGGACAACCATGCGGACTTCGCAGGAGGGATCCCGCAGGCCATCACCCGGGCGACAGCCTATCAACGGGAACGCGGGATGTCCATCCCCATCGAGGTGGAGACGCGCAACCTGATCGAGGTGGGCCAAGTGCTTTCGGCGGGCGGCGTCCAGCGCATTATGTTGGACAATTTCGATACGGAGACTTTGCGCGAGGCGGTGAAAATAATCGGTGGGCGCTTTGAGACCGAGGCCAGTGGAGGCATCACGCTGGATACCGCCCGTTCGTATGCGGAGTGCGGCGTGGATTTCATCTCCGTGGGAGCATTGACGCATTCGGCCATGAGCTTGGACATGAGCCTGAAAGCCATGGGCTGATGGCGCTGAACATTGTACGTCGGCTGCTTTATTCCCGGGCCAACCGGAGATTGATCGGCTGGGCCGAAAAGATCGTGCTACCGGGATTTTCCGGCTTCAGCATCTATCACGTTTCCCGCTTCTTCTTCCATGCGCTTTTCCAAGGCAACCTGGTGAACAGGGCGGCAGCGATCACCTACCAGCTCTTCATCTCGCTTTTTCCCGGCGATCATCGTGCTGCTCACGCTGATCCCCTTCATCCCGGTGCCGAATTTCCAGGAGAAACTTCTGGACGCCTTCCAGTCGATGCTGCCCGGGGAGGTCTATGATTTCATCGAGGGCCTGCTGCACGACCTGCTGATCCGAAGGCACACCACGTTGCTCAGCGTCAGCTTCGTGGCCGGCCTTTTCCTGGCGAGCAACAGCATCAATGCGATCTTGCAGGGCTTCCGCTCCAGCACCTTTGTCACCGAATGGTACCGGCCATGGAAGCAGCGCCTGATCAGCCTACTGTTGATGTTCCTGCTTACCGTGCTCTGCATCACCGCCACCGCCGTGCTCACCATCAGCTCTTGGGGGCGATCGCTGATCCACTCGGACGGCCACTCCCTCCATCTGCTGGAAAGCGTGGGGTTCGGCGTGCTGCGCTGGTCCGTCTCAGTGATGTTGATCCTCGTGGCGATCTCCCTGCTCTATCACGCGGGAGCGCCCGGAAAGCGGAAATTCCACCTCTTCACGCCCGGCGCGGTGCTGGCCCTGGTGCTGGTTTTCCTGCTGTCGCACGCCCTGGCCTTCGTGTTCACCAACGTCACTGACTACAATGCGCTGTACGGCTCCATTGGCGTGATCCTCGCCGTGCAGCTCTGGCTCTATTTCAATATGATCGTGCTGCTGATCGGCTACGAGCTGAACACCAGCATCGCCAAGGCACACAGCGAGCATCGCAGCAAGTTGAAACTCGTACGCGACAATACCCCGACAGCTGCAAAAAACAGATAGGGGACGCATGCCGTGATCGGATAATTTGCACCCCGATCGGCGGCGCCATATCCAATGCACCCGCTGAACATGCCATGAGGAGATCTGCCCTTTTGTTCGCGATAGGCTTGCCTTGTGCCGCCTTCGCGCAACGCTATGACCCGTTACATCCGCCGGACACCTTCCGCCAAGCGGACAATCCCTACTACTGGAAGAATTCACCTCCCTACGCCGGGTATTGGCAGCAGGACGTCCACTACGACATGCACGCCCGGCTGGACGAGGTGCATGACCGGATCGAAGGCTCCATCGACCTGACCTATTGGAACAACTCGCCGGACACGTTGCGCGAGGTCTTCTTCCACCTCTACGCGAACGCCGCTAAACACGGGAGCTATATGCAGCAGCTTGGAGGCGACTATCGAGCAAAGGGCACACCGGACGCGGAGGGACCGGCACGCGGCACGGACGTACTGAGCATGACCGTGGAAGGGCATGAGGTGCAACACGAGATGGACAACACCATTATGAAGGTGACGTTACCTGAACCGCTGTTGCCCAACACCAAGACGACCTTCCATTACACCTTCATCACCCACTGGGGCGGGATGGGCCGGATGAAGCTCTTCAACGCATGGGGTTTCAAGCACTTCGACGGCACGCAGTGGTACCCGCGCCTCAGTGTGTACGATCGCAAGTTCGGTTGGGACACGCAGCAGCATCTCGGCTCTGAGTTCTACGGTGACTTCGGCGGCTTCGACGTGGCGCTGGACATGCCCAACGACATGGTGGTGGAGGCCACCGGCTGGCTGCAGAACCCGGAAGAAGTGATGCCGCCGGAACTGCGCCATAAGCTGGATATCGCCAACTTCAAGGACAAGCCTGGGAACGAAGCACCCTCTGTGATCACGACCTATCAGCCTGGAGTCCGCAAGGTGTGGAAATACCACGCGGAGAACGTGCATGACTTCGCCTTCACGGCCGACCCCACGTACCGCATCGGCGAGGCCGAGTGGAACGGGGTCAAGTGCATCGCCGTGGCCCAGGAGCCGCACGCGGGCAAATGGCAGAACGCTGCGGAATACGCCGCGAAGTGCATCAAGGTGCATAGTGAGTACGTCGGCATGTACGGCTATCCGAAGATGGTGGTGGCCGATGCGCGGGACGGCATGGAATACCCCATGTTGACCTTGGACAGCGGTGAGGAACCGAACTACCGCATCCTCTTCATGCACGAGATCGGGCACAACTGGTTCTTCGGTATGGTGGGCAACAACGAGACCTACCGCGCCATGCTGGACGAGGGCTTCACGCAGTTCATCGAAACGATGGGCATGTCGCATATTGGCGAGGACACCTTGGTGATGGAGCCGGCCAAGAACGCCTATGTCCGCAAATGGACGAAACATACGCTCGCACGCGACCGGCTGACATACAACGGCTACGTGCGTGCCGCCGTGCGGGATGAGCTGCCCCCGATCAACACGCGCAGCGACGAGTTCTCGCGCCTGCCCACCGGCTACCGCATGGCGTACTATAAGACCGCCACCATGCTCTACAACCTGCAGTACGTGCTCGGCGACTCCCTCTTCACCGCCGCCTTGCAGCACTACTTCGCGCAATGGAAGTTCAAGCATCCCTACGAGGAGGACTTCCGCCAGAGCTTCATCTCCTTCACCCATGTGGACCTCAACTGGTTCTTCGACCAGTGGATCAACACCGGCAAACAGCTCGATTATGCCGTGAAAGCCGTGAAGCAAAGAGGTGCGGATGCGGGCCAACAGATCCACTTCCGTCGCGTGGGCGAAATGGAGATGCCGATCGACTTTACCGTGCAAGCCAACGATGGCAGAGTGTACAACTACCACATCCCGAACAACTGGTTCGAGAAGAAGACCGATGCCACCGTGCTGCCGCGTTGGATCGGTTTTGCCGAGCTCCAGCGCGACTACTACGCAAAAGTGGACATCCCCTCGGGCATAGCTGATGTCCGCATCGACACCACCTACCGCTTGGGTGATGCCAACATGCTGAACAACAGCCTGAAGTTCCCCTTCACCAGCACATTCGACAGCCACATTTACAACTGGCCGGACTGGCGCACTTATGAGGGTTTTGTGCGCCCCGACGTGTGGTACAACGGCTATGATGGCGCGAAGGTGGGCGTGCATTTCCACGGCAGTTACCTACAACACAAGCACCAGGTCCGGTTCACCGCGTGGCTGAACACGGGCCTCGGCCAGAACCTTCCGAACGGCCGGGTGAACACCGCTTACGACCCCGTCAGTTTCAACTTCCGCTACGAGAACGCCACGGAGAAACTGCTGAACGGCTCCTCGGTCCATGTGGGCGCCCGCCTGCTCGACGGACTGGAGCAGTACGAAGGAGGCTTCAATTGGAAAGTGCCCTTCACCAAGACCTCACTGTACACCAACCTGAAGTTCATGTTGCGGCGCGACAGTACCGACCTCACCTACTTGATCAACCCGGACCAGTGGAACCTGAACGCGTTGAACAGTACGTGGAACACCGGTGTGGACCATCGATACGACTGGCGCAAAGGCAATGGGCTGTTGAGCATGGAAGTGCGCACCGCAGGCATCGGCGCGGTAAACCCGTTCGCGCAGATCGCAGCAAGTGCAACGAACAACACGCGCCTCGGGAAACTCGACCTGCGCACCCGGGTCTTCGCGCAATACGGCAGCGGCAACACCCCGCGCGAAAGCCAGCTCTACATAGCCAGCGCCTCGCCCGAGGAGATGATGGACGACAAGTATGTCCGGAGCATCGGCTTTGTCCCCTTCGACTGGATGGGCTACGGACCGGGCGTGAACCACTTCCAACAAGGTGGAGGCCTTGGGCTGCGTGGTTATGCGGGCTACCTCGCCCCCACGCTCGATGCGGAAGGCAGCACGATCCCTACCTACGCAGGCAACACCGGCGCGGCCATTAACGGCGAACTGGACCTCGACGGGTTGGTGCGTTTCCGCCCCGGCAAGCTGGCACAGTACCTCCATCTCGACGTCTACCTCTTCGGCGATGTGGGCACCATGGGCTATCGCACCACCACCGAGCTCGGCACCACGCAGATAAAGCTGGCCACGCCACGCGCTGATGCCGGTGCTGGAGTGGCCCTCACCATCAAGAAGTTCGGGCCGCTGCACGACATCAAGCCGCTGACGATCCGCTTCGACGTGCCATTGGTGCTGTCTAATATCCCCGACGGGGAGACGGAGCATGTCGCGTTCCGGTATGTGGTGGGGATCGGGCGGAGTTTTTGACCAGGGTTGAAATCCACCTTCTATCAAGCAAGACGCTCCTTCGCGACCATTTGTTCCACTAGATCGAGCAACTTCCGTCTTTCCGAGGGAGGAAAACTGTCCATGATGTGCTGCCTCGCCCGTCGCCCCAAAGCGATCTGGTCCGACGCCAGCGCGGTGTCCAGAAGTTCCTTCAATCGGTCTGCATCCTTGGTATGCAAAATGAAGCCTGTATCACCGACGATCTCAGGCAAAGCGGCCACCGAGCTGGCAATGGGCACACATTCGCAGAGCATGGCCTCGCAAGGCGCACTGGGGAAGCCCTCCCAAATGGAAAGCTGGAGGTAGAAGCGGTGCCGCGCATAGAATCCCGGAAGCTCCTCGTACGGAATGAATCCGTACAGTTTTACGTTCGGTGGGACCCGGTCGTATTTCATGGCAGGCGTGTTGCCGAGGATCGTGAACCTGCACTGCGGAAAGCGGTCGGCCATTTGGAAGATCAGGTCGATCCCTTTACGATGGAAGTTGGGCACGTTCATCTGTGCCGCTGTGATGAAGGAACCCTCCGTCTTCGACACCTCGCATCGGAAGCGTTGCGGATCGTAGCCGTATGCGATCACGGCATACGGGGTGCGGATCCCGGGGAAAAGTCCCCTGTAGCCCTGCATCACCGGATCGCGCGGATCGGAGGTGTACCTGTGCTCACTTTCCACCAGGCTTCCATCCACGGGCGCAAGATGATCCGCAAGCTGCAAGGACCAGCGCGTGATCGGGCCCAAAGGCCAACGGGTGAAATTTCCGTACCCGATGGACGGGAACTTCACGCAGTCCGTGCCACCGAGCACCAGCAGTACGGGCTTTCGGAACACCCGCCCGAAAATGCAGGGCAGCAACGAGTGGTAGCCCGCGAACTGGCAGACGATGATGGAACTTCCCGGCACGTTGCGGAGCAGAAAGAAAAGCTGGTTGAGCAGGCTGAACGGGGTGACCCACTTCCGCATGGGCTTGAAGTGGAACACCGAAACCTCGAATGCCTCGCTCAGCAGAGTGATATCGTTCCGCGCGAAAGACACGAGTACCGGCGTGCTGTACACAAGCCTGCGCTTTGGTCCCGGTTTTGCGCCCATGCGGCGAAGCTAAGCGGGGGTCGATCATCCTGAGCGGCTTTCTTTGCACCCCGTCATGGTCATCGGTTCCGGTCTGCTCGCCCGCGCTTTCGCCTCCTTTAAGGACGACGAGAAGGTCCTCGTGTTTGCTTCCGGCGTGTCCAACTCTTCCACGGCCACTGAGGCGGACTATGCCCGTGAGCGAGTTCTGTTATTGGAACAGCGAGGCACGCATGCGCGGTTGGTCTATTTCAGCACGTGCAGCCTGTTCGACCCGGCGCTCAAGGATTCGGAATACATCGGCCACAAGCGGCGGATGGAGGATCTGGTGCGGAAGTATTTCGAGGACCATCTCATCTTGCGCCTGCCCAATGTGGTGGGTCGCACCCCGAACCCGCACACATTGTGCAATTTCTTCCGGGACCGCATCCTTTCGGGCGAAACGTTCAATGTGCAGACCAATGCCTGCCGGTATTTGATCGACGTGGAGGAGGTCCGTTCCGCCTGGTCACCCATCTTGTCGGACGGAAGCTTTCGCCGCAGTACCATCAATGTCTGTTTCGACCGGCCCGCTCCGCTCCCCGAGCTAGTCCGGGTCATGGAGCACCTCTTGGGCAAGATGGCCAAGGCCACGCCTGTGGATGCCGGATCCTGCTACGAGGTGAACAACAGCGACTTCAAACGGATCTGGACTTCCACCGGGGCTTCATGGCCGGATCCGGGCCACTGGGCCTCAACATTGGCCAAGTATTACGGGGGCAGATCGGCCACGACCGGTTAGCGGGGCCATCGCTTCCCTATGAACAAGCGCAGTTCCGGCGCGAGCTTCAAGGCGAACACCGCAGGCCAAAAGACCACGGATACCATCAGGGTCCGAACCACCATGTCAGCGACATCGCCGAGGTGCAGTGGCAACCACCACGCCAGGCCGCCGGCCACGCCCGCAAGGAACAGCGCCCCGAGCATGCGCATGTCATATGGCCACAGGCCGAACCGGCGGTAGAGGTATGCGGTGCGCAAGATCAATACCACCACTAAGGATATCAATGAGCTCCACGCGGTCCCGATCACTCCCATGGAAATGATCAGGACATAGTCCAAAACCACGTTCAGCCCCAGCAGTAGGAAGCTCAGCAGTGCGTCCATGCGAAAGGCCCGCGAGGTGCTCATGACGCCCCCTCCGATCCCTCCGGAAAGGCTGATTACATTGGTAGCGCCCAGTACGAGAAAGATCGGCATCCCGATCGCATACGCGGGGGGCAACAGGGCGAAGATCTGCGGCAGGCTGGCACAGAAGCAAGTGAAGATGAACACGCCCACCACCAACTGCACGTTGGCGGAGGACCGGTAGATGCGTTCGATCGCGACCATGTCGTGCTTGCGCCAGGCCTCCGCCAAATGGGGCATCGCCGGCAGTGCCAGGGCACGTGCGGGCACCATGATCACCGATGCGATCAGGAAGGCGACCGAATAGAAGGCAACATATTTCAGCCCATCGCTCAGGAGCGCGGCGATCATCATCTGGTCCATATTGCCCAAGATGATGGATGCGAACCCGCTTCCGAAGGTATAGGCCGTGTAACGTGCCATGCTGCGGACCAAACGCTTCTGGATCCGTGGCCACCGGAAGAAGTGGCCGAAAGTGCCCACCCTCCACAGGTCCAGCATCAACAGGCCTGTCCGCGCCAGGAAGGTCCCGGCGAACAACCATGCGAACGTGTGGAACGAGAGGTGGAACTTCACATAGGCAATGATCAACACCGTCTGCAATAGACGCAGCACGAACTCATGTGCCAGAACCGGGGCGATACTGCGGTGTACGGATCGGCTGATCCCGCGGAAGAGAATGTACCAGACCTCGGCGAGTACCATCGGCACCACAATGAGGCCGAATTCGCCGTAGAGCCCCTCCTTGTCGCCGAACCACTGCGTGAACGTGCCATGAAAGAGCCACAATGCGAGCATCGCCAGCAGGCCGCCCAGCGAGCCTAGCAGCAGGACAACGGCGTAGAAGCCGTGATGCCCGCCCCGACGCTCACGGAAGTACGGGAAGTAACGGATGGTGGTGCTTTCCAGACCGACTTGCGCGATCTGAGCGGCGATCACTGCGATGGAGACCACCAAGCGCGTGAGGCCCAGCTCGCCCGGGGAGAGGATCCGCGGGTACAGCAGTACCAAATTCACGAAGCCGAGCACCAGCCCGACATAGGTGAGCAGGGAATTGATGGTGGCTTGGCGGGCGATGCGTCCCATGGTGCGGGCGCAAGTTGCGCACGTTCCGGCAAAGCGATCCAATACCTGTCAAAGGGAAAACCCCAATATCTTGCGCGCCCTTTGAACGGCCCCTCCCCGTATGAGCCTCAGCAACATTGTCCCGAAATGGATCGGAAAACCGGTCTTTAGCGCCCTGAACAGGCTTTTGGGCATGGTGCGCAAGGAGCATAGTGCGGCCATTCCGCGGGTGGAATTGACCGAAAAGCACTTGAGGAACCTTCGCGTGGTCTCTGACAGGGAGGCGTTTCTCCAACAACTTCCGAAACATGGAACGGTTGCTGAGGTCGGTGTAGCCTCCGGCGACTTCTCGGCAATGATCCTTCGTCTGAACGACCCTGAAGTGTTGCATCTGGTCGACTTCTGGGGAAGTGACCGGTACGCTCCGGGCCGGGCAAAAGTGGATGACCGGTTCAAAGAGGAGATCGCCGCCGGAAAAGTCGTGATCGACCTCGGCCTGTCCACGGATGCGCTACCCAAGTTCCCCGATGCCACTTTTGATTGGGTTTACATCGACACGGACCATGGTTACCCCATCACTGCGGCGGAGCTGGAGATCGCCCGCACCAAGGTGAAGCCCGGCGGCATCATCGCCGGGCACGACTATGTCACCGGCAACTGGGACGGCGGTATTCGCTACGGCGTGGTGGAAGCCGTGCATGAATTCTGCGTAAAGCACGACTGGGAGCTGATCCTGCTCACCCACGAGACCGACCGCCACCTCAGCTTCGCGATCCGTCGCATCATTGCTTGACCGAACATGCGCAAGGCACTTCTACTCCTCATATCGCACATCGTCCGGCTGGGTCCCGTCCAAGGATCCGTGTGCTGTGGATCAAAAAACTGCCCAAGGGAAAGCTGTGCCCCATTGATGCTCCTTGGTTGGGCGGACGGCTTTGGCTACGGCCGGGCACCGCGGATATCAACACGATCGACCAGATCCTGATCGGCCCCTACATGCCGGTGGAAGCCGGCTGGGATCCCGGCACCATCATCGACTGCGGGGCGAACATCGGGCTGGCCACGCGCTACTTGCAACATGCCTACCCGGAGGCCCGCATCCTAGCGGTGGAGCCGGAAGAGGGAAACTTCGAACTGCTGTGCAAGAACATGGAGGGCTATCCCAAGGTGGAATGCGTCCGTGCCGGCATCTGGCCGGAAGAAGGCAAGCTGCAGCTACGGCGCGAAGGACATCAGGAATCCGCCTACCGCACGGAGGCCGGGGAACACGGCGACACCGATGCGTTGACCATCCCCGGCATCATGCAGCGCTACGGCATGGACCGCATCGGCCTGTTGAAGGTGGATATCGAGGGATCGGAACTGGAGCTTTTCAGCAAAGGCGACCTGGGCTGGATCGACAAGGTGGACCGGCTGTCCATCGAACTGCACGATTGGTTCCGCCCCGGTTGCGGCATTGCCTTCTTCAAGGCGATCAGCCGCTACGACTGGAATTTCCAGTTCATTGGGCACGTGGTGTATTGCACACGCGTGCGGTCGTAAGAACGATAATTGGCCCTCTGGCACGAAAAGAATGTGGTCCAACCACAGGGCTGCGACCGACCCGTTCACAATGCGTTCAAAGCCCGCACCACCTGCTCGCAAGTAGCCGCTCGCGACCAACGCGGGTCCGGCTCCGAAGCGGGCGCACTGAACATCGCCTTGATCCTGTCGCGCTGTTCCAGCAGGCTCGGTCGGTCGATCACGGCATGTGGTCCGCGATCAAGCACGCGCGATACATCGCCTTCGGTGGGACCAACACCCAGGATCGGTCTCCCTGTGCTGACGTATTCGAAGAGCTTCCCCGGAAGGATGCCTAAGAGGTTCGGGGTGTCGTTCACCAGCAGCAGCAGAACGCGAGCGCGTTGCATCTGGCGCATGGCCTCCTCGTGCGTAACGCGACCGGTGCGCTCCAAGTACGCGCCCAGCCCGGCTTCCGTGACGCTTTCCGCGATGGTGTGGTCCACGGGTCCGACGAAACGCAGTTTGAATTTCGCTGCGAAGGCGGGGTCTTCATCGCAGATCGCCTTCAGTGCTTTCCAGAGTTCGGGCGCATTCCGCGTGGGCGATAATGAGCCGATGTGGACCAAGCTGAAGGCTTCATCCACGGGTTCTGGCGGTGAGGGCAGGTCGTCCGGATCGTAGCCGTTGGTAATGACCTCCACTTTCGGTGCGCCGAGCTTCCGCAGGTCATCGGCCCAGTGCCAGGATACCGTGAGCACCTTGTCCGCTTCGCGCAGCACCTCCCCTTCCAAGCGCTTGTGCTTGGCATCGGCACTGCTGGTCAATTTCAGTTGGGCATAGAAATCGATGTCCGTCCATGGGTCCCGAAAGTCCGCGATCCACTTCACGTCCAAGGTGCGCTTCAGACCCAGACCGATGAGGTGCATGCTGTGCGGCGGGCCGGTGGTGATGATGGCGTCCACCGGATTGTCACGTAGGTATCGCTTCAGGAACTTCACCGAGGGACGCACCCACCATACGCGTGCATCGGGGATGAAAAAATTGCTCCGCACCCAGAGCGCGAAGTCCTCCTTCCAGCCACCCTGTTTCTTCTCGTTAAGGAAGCCGACCTGCACCTTCTCCTTGGTGCTCCTTCCGGTGAATCGTTTGTAGAGGTTGAAGGGCTCGGTGATGGGCCGCTTGATCACCTCGATGTCGTTGCGCACGTCACGTAAAAGCCCGGGATCATCAGCGACCACCTCGGGGTTTTCCGGCGTGTAGATCACCGGCTGCCAGCCATGCTCGGGCAGCAGCTTGCTCAGCTTCAACCACCGGTACACACCGGCACCACCGTTCGGGGGCCAGTAGTAGGTGATGATGAGGACGCGCTTCATGGCAGGTTCACCACAGAGGCACAGAGAGCACAGAGGGGTATTGGCCGTAGGTCCGTGTTTTGGCACTGGGTACAGGGTATAGGGTACCGAGTACCGAATGCAGGTACCTGCGGGCACAGCCCCGCATTGTACCCTGTACTCGGTACCCTATACCCTGTACCGCCCATGCAATTCGTGCATTTCTCTGTGTCCTCTGTGCCTCTGCGGTGAAATTTTCACGCCTGATCAGGACTCCGCTTCCACTCAAACCCCAGTGCCAGCAAGACCAGCAGCAACAAGACAAAGGAGCTGACCGATGCGATCCCTCCACCGATGTTGAACGGCTTACTGACGACATGGAACCTCACCGTGTGATCCCCGGCGGGCACTTTCATGGCGCGCAGCACGTAGTCGGCGCGCACGTATGGTGCGGGCTTGCCGTCGATCTCGGCCACCCAGTCGGGTCCGTACCAGATCTCGCTGAACACTACCACGCCGCCGTTCGCGCTGCGCACAGTGTAGTTCAGGTCGTTCGAGCGGTAGCCGATGAGCTTCACGCTTGCGGTAGGGTCAGACTGCGCCGCGTTGGCCACTTCATTGTAGAGACGTGCATCCACCACCGCTGTTTTCGCGGGATCGATGGTACCGAGCATGGTGATCTCGTCGTTCGCGTCCTTCGCCTCCTTCACTTCGTCCACGAACCAAGCTGAACCCAGCGCTTGGGAATTGAGGATCGGTGCCTGGTCGTCCGCGTAGATGATGTACTTCGTGTTGAGCATGTTCAGCACCGGCTGCTTGGCCAGTACGCTGTCGATGCGCTGCGGCGTAGCACCTTGACCGAAGGCCCCGATCACGTTCTGCATCTCCGGGTTCAAGTGAAAATCAACAAGCTCCTGATACCGCTTCAACTTGGCGCCGTGATAACCGCCGATGCTCTTGTGGAAATAAGGCACGCGGGCATCCTGGAAGGGCCCGCGCAAGGTGAGCACGCGGAAGTCGGTGGTGCGGCGCAGGCTGCCAAAGCGCACAATGGTTTCCTCATCCTTGTTCACCAAACGCTGCGAACCGCTGAGCTTCGCCTTGCTCGCCTTCAAACGGACCAGTGCCTTGTCAAAGTCCGCGTCCGTGGCGGCGTTGCTCTCGGCTCGCAGGATCGCCATGTCAGCGGGCTGCGGCTTGTAGGGGTAGGCATTGCTCTCGGCGTTCTCCCAGCTGATGTACTGTCCCTTGGCGTCCTTGTCGTTGTTCACGTAGCGGCGGTCCACGCTCCAGAGGTCCACCAGCACCAGCACGCCGATGCCGACGAGCAGGACGGTGCGCCCGATCGATCTGCGCCCGAAGGCGAACACCAGCCCACCGCCCATGATGATGAAGGCGAAGCTGCGCCAAGCGTCCATGCTCAGCACGCCGATGCGCAATTGCTTCAGCCCGTCGATGTAAGCCTGAACGGAACCCGCGTCCTTGGCGCTGTCCATCTGGGCGATCAACTGCGCCTTCTCGGAAGAGCCGAAGAATTCAAAGAGGCTGCCAGGGATCACGGCGATCACCAATACGATGAACGCCAGAACGCCCGCGGTGATCAGGAAGCGGCGCTCCACGGTCTTCTCCCATTTGTCCGCTTCCATCATCCGGCCCAAGTAGAGCACCGCCAACACCGGCGCGGCCATTTCCACGATCACCAGGATTATGGTGACCGCACGGAACTTGTTGTAGCCGGGAATGTAGTCCAGGAAGAAATCCGTGAGCGGCATGAAGTTGTGGCCCCAACTGAGCAGCAGCGTGAGCACGAAAGCGGCGAAGAGCGCATAGGCCAGCGTGTCCTTCCACAGGAAAAGCCCGGCCAACAAGTAGGCGATCAGCAACAGCCCCACGATCAACGGGCTACCGATCTGCGTCAGGATGATCACCAACGGGATCACCGCCAGCATCCACCAACGCGCGCGTGCCTCGGCCTGCACCAGCAGTAGCAGCATCAACAGGATGATGATGGCCCCGAGGTAGACCGGCCCGCTGGTGAAGTCCTGGTCGCCCCAATAGTTGTTCACGTAACCGCCCGCTTGGTATTTCTCCATCACCGCCTGCTTCAGCGCGGGATCGGTGATCTTGTCCAGGTCCTCGCGGCTCTGGAGCAGCGACCCGCTGGCACCGCCCTTGACGTCAGGAACCAACAAGGACAAGCTTTCCTGCTTGCCATAGCTCCAATGCGTCACGTAGTCGCGGTCCAGCCCGCCGGTCTTGTTCTCCACGTCAACCTCGCCTTGCGGGTTGATCGTCAACTCACTCTTGCCACGCGTGGTATGGGCCCCGTATTCCATGGTGCTCCACAGCAGGCCGATGTTGCACAGCACCGCGAACGCCACGCCGGCGAGGCCGAGCGCGCCACGACCCACGAAGTCGGCGATGCGTTTTTCATTGAATGCCCGCCAGGCTTCCGCCAGCCCGAAGAGCAGGAGCAACAATCCGAGGTAGTAGGCGATCTGCACGTGATTGGCATGCACCTCCAAGGCGAGAAAGAGCGCAAAGAGCGCCGCGCCCAGCAGCTTCCGGCCACGCAGCAGCACGTACAGCCCACCGAGCACCATGGGCATGTAGCCGATCGCCGATGCCTTGCTGTTGTGGCCCGCTTGTATGATCACCAGGAAATACGAGGAGAAGGCAAACGCGACAGCGCCCAACAGGGCCAGCCAGGGGTCCGTCCGCAGACACAGCAGCAGGATGAACATGCCCACGAGATAGAGGAAGACGAAGGAGGCCGGACGCGGCAGGAAGCCGGAGAAGACGGAGTCCAGCCACGTGAGCGCATTGGTCGGCCAGATCACGCCGATCTGGTAGCCCGGCATGCCGCCGAACATGCTGCCCGTCCACAGCGGTTCCTCCCCGTCGAAGGCCGCGCGGTGCTCCTGCATCTCCTGGGCCATGCCGGCGTAGTGGACCATGTCCCCCTGTACCAAGCGCTTGCCCTCCAGCACCGGGCTGAAGTAGCCTAAGGTGAGCACGAAGAAGGTGACCACCGCCACCAGAACAGGCAGCATTTTCTTCCAGTTCATCATTTTCATCCCGTAGTGGTCGGTCTAGTCCTTGATCTCTTCAAAATCGGCGTCCTCCGCATCCAGCGGGGGCGCACGGTGCTCCACGTCCTCCAATTTCTCAATGCGGACCTCGCCCTTGGGACGCGGGCGGTCCGTGGTCCAACGGGTGGTCCCCGGCCCGGTATTCACATTCTTTTGCCGCACCTTCATCCACAGCCGAAGCAACTGCCAGATGATGAGCAGAATGAGGATCGTTCGCAAGGTGCCGTTGGCCGAAAGCAGGTACATCGGCGCGAATGTAGTGGCGGACGCTCGCTCACACCCGCCTGCGTTGCCATCACTCACTTGGAAGAAACCTGCCACACCCCGTTCATTCCCAAACCCTTACATTTGCGCCCCCGTTTCCGCGACCGGTACGGTTTTCCCCCTCTTTTCCCCTCCCCATGTCCTCCTTCGAATCGCTCGGTATACGGGCCGAAATACTGCGCGCCCTCACCGACCTCGGCTTCGAGAATCCCACGCCCGTCCAAGAAAAAACCATCCCGTTCCTCCTTACCGGGGAAGGTGATATGGTGGCCTTGGCCCAGACCGGTACAGGTAAGACGGCAGCCTTCGGGATCCCCCTGCTGGAGCGGATCGACAAGGACCAGAAAACAGTGCAGGCGCTGGTACTCGCCCCCACACGTGAACTGTGCGTGCAGATCACCAAGGACATCGAGCACTTCGCCGCTCATCTGCACGGCATCAAGTGCGTGCCGGTTTACGGAGGTGCGAACATCCGCGATCAGATCCGCGGCATCCAGCGCGGTGCCAACGTAGTAGTGGCCACTCCGGGCCGCCTGATCGACCTGTTGGAACGCGGCGCGGTGGACCTCGGGCATGTCAAGGTCGCCGTGCTGGACGAGGCCGACGAGATGCTCAACATGGGCTTCCAAGAGGACCTCACCACCATCCTTGACCGGACCCCGAAAGAGAAGCGTACCTGGCTCTTCAGCGCCACGATGAGCAACGAGGTGCGCCGCATCGCCAAGAACTACATGCGCGAGGCCGAGGAAGTGAGCCTCGGCGGCGCCGGCAAGGCCAACGAATCCATCCAGCACCGCTACACTGTGGTGATGGCCCGCGACCGCTACCTCGCCCTGAGGCGCTTCGTGGACGCCGACCCGGACATGTTCGCCATCGTGTTCTGCCGCACCAAACAGGATACCCAGGAACTCGCCGAAAACCTCGGCCGCGACGGCTACAACGCCGATGCCATCCACGGCGACCTTAGCCAGCAGCAGCGCGACCGTGTGATGGAGCGCTACCGCTCCAAGAGCCTCCAATTATTGATCGCCACGGACGTGGCCGCGCGCGGCATCGACGTGAGCAACGTGAGCCATGTGATCCACTTCGACCTGCCCGGCGAGGTGGAGAGCTACACCCACCGCAGCGGTCGCACCGGACGTGCCGGGAAGACCGGCATTTCGCTCAGCATCATCGGGAGCCGCGACGTGTTCAAGGTGCGCGGTCTGGAGCGCCAACTGAAGGTTCACTTCACCTATGTGCGTGTACCTGACGGTTCGGAGATCTGCGAGCGCCAACTGCTCACCTTCATCGGTAAGCTCAAGGCCGTGAAGGTGGACGAGGATGCCATCGCCGGCTATCTGAACGCCGTAGAACTGGACCTCGCAGACATGGACCGCGAAGACTCATCAAGCGTGTGGTCTCCCTGGAGTTCAACCGCTTCCTCGGTCAGTACAAGGACGCCCGCGACCTCAACGTGGACCTCGCCCGCAAGGACCACAATCCACGCGAAAGGAAGGAAAAGACCGAGTACGGACGCTCTTCCGGCGGCCCGATGCGCTCCATGTTCATCAACATCGGCACCAAGGACGGTTTCGACAAGGGCAAGATGCTCGGCTACCTCTGTGGCATCACAGGCCTCACCGGCCAGCACTTCGGGCGTATTCTGCTGAAGGACATGTTCAGCTTCATCGACATCGACAGTGAGCACTTCGACGAGGCCATGGGCCACTTCAAGGCCGCCAACTACAAGGGGCGCAAGATCCGCGTGGACGAAGGAGGCGGCGCCACCGGTGCTCGCGACTTCAAGGACGACAAGAAGAAGTTCAACAAGGCGCGACGGACGCAGGGGGCATAACTGCTACCTTCCGCCATGGACTACCGTGGGGCCCTGTTGAGCGACCGGAACAAGGCGAACATCCAGCGTATTGCCGACCACATCGGCCGGGATCCGAAGCGGTTCGCCGCACTGATGGAGCTGGTGCTTCACGGCACATCACGGGAGGCGCAGTTGGCCTCGTGGGCCATGTCCATCACTTGTGAAGCGCATCCGGAGCTGGGCGGGCCGTGGGGCCGCAAGATGCTCGACCAGCTCGACCTTCCCTTGCACCAAGGTGTGCATCGCAACTTGATCCGTGCATTGCAGTTCTGCCCGCTGCCCAAGGCACTTCATGGCCGGATCACCGAAATGATGTTCGCCATCGTGCAAGACCCGGCACAACCCATCGCATCGCGGGCGTTCAGCATCACCGTGGGCATGCGCATGGTGATGCAGTACCCGGAACTCACAGCGGAATTCAAGCTCTTGCTGGAGGAAGCCCTGCGCGTGGACCCGGGACCCGCCGTGCGTTCACGTGCCACTAAGGCCCTGCGCGTGCTGGTCCGTCAAGCACGCACCGGTCCAACGACACTCCGTTGAACGTATCCATCACGCTCTTAAGGCCATATCAAACACCGCATGAAAGCCATCACCGCCGTCCTCCTTCCCCTTGCCCTCTTCGCCGCCTGCGGAAACAACAGCTCCCCGACCCCTGCGGACAATGCACTTCCTGTTGATCCAGGTGAAGAGAGACCGGACCTCGCCGGGCAGAGCGTCGCCCACTTTGCCGAGGGTTGCTTCTGGTGCGCGGAAGAAGTGTTCGAAAGTGTCAAGGGCGTGAAAGAGGTGATCTCAGGATATTCAGGCGGAACGGAGCAGCACCCGACCTACGAGGAAGTCAGCAGCGGCAGGACCGGCCATGCCGAATCCATTGAGGTGTATTTCGACCCCAAGGTGGTGAGCTTTGAAACGCTGGTGAAGGTCTTCTTCGCTAGCCAGGATCCCACCACGCCTGACCGTCAAGGTCCCGACTGCGGTACGCAATACCGCTCCATCGCATTTTATGACACGCCGGAGCAGAAGGCGACCATCGAGCAAGAGATCAAGGCGCTGAACGCATCCGGGCAGTACGACAGACCCATCGTAACGCAGGTAGTGCCGTTCGAGAAGTTCTGGCCCGCCGAGGCTTACCACCAGGACTACATCAGGAACAACCCTGGCGATCCATATGTGCAGAGCGTTTCAATCCCCCGCTTTGACCGGTTCAAGGCGAAGATGCCGGAGGTGTTGAAGTGAGCGGCGGGCACGATATAGGCGTGCCGTGTAAAACTGATCCAGCGCGTTGCTTCGTTCCTGCTGAAAAGAGCGACCTTTGCCGCCCCAAATGCGCCTTTTCCCCCTCCTCTTCTCGTGTACCGCCGCCATCCTTGCACATGGTCAGGTTCCGTGCAATATCACCGTGCAGGTCAACTCACCCACCTGCCCGGGCGATACTGACGGGTCCATTTCCGTAGTGCCCAATATCCCAAGCCAGTACTTCTACATCTGGTCCCATGATCCCGCCCTGCAGGACCCCGTCGCCACGGGGTTGGCTGTCGGACCGTACACCGTGGAGGTCTTCGACACCACAGGGTGCTACAGCGTTATCGATACGGTGGTCGTGCCGCCGATCGTACCGCCATTGGGCACGCTCACCGCCACGGACATCAGTTGCTCGGGGCTCGACGACGGCAGTATCACGCTCACCGTGGCCCCCGGCCCCTACACCTGGCAGTGGGCCGACGACCCTGCGATCACGGACTTCACCCGGAACGACTTGGGGCCGGGCATTTATTCGGTCCTGATCAGCGGGGGCACCTGCCCTTCCTTCCTCTCGGTGGAACTGGGCGATCCCGGTATCGACATCAGCGGTGAGACCGTGTATTGTCCTGCGTTTCCATCGGTGCTTTCAGCGGACCCGGTCTTCGGTTTCCAACCGGACGTTTATCTCTGGAGCACCGGGGATACCACAGCTTCCATCACCGTGGTGGTCGGCACCGTGGGCAATGTGGAGGTGACCGCCGTGGACACCACTTCGGGCTGCATCGTCACCGCCAGCACCTTCCTCACGCTCCTGCCCCCTCCCACCGCCATCTTTGCCGCCCCGGACAGCCTCTGCCTCCGCTCCCCGGGAACGGGCATCCTGCTGGCCAGCATTGCGGATTCCTTGGTCTGGCGCTGGGGAGCGAACGGCTTCAGCAACGAGAACTTCCCCACCATCGTCTTCGACCGACCCTATTGGCAGCCCATTTCCTTACAAGCATTCGACGCCCTCGGCTGCGGCAATGAACCTGTGGTGGACAGTGTCTATGTCCGCCCCCGCTTTCCGGCGACCTTCACGGTGGAACAGATCCCCTGTACGCCCGGGATCGAAGTGAATTTCGCCAGCGAGGCCGATTCCTGTGCCTTCTTCGTGGGCGACCGCTGGGTGCTGGGCCAGTGCCGCGGCACATACCAAGTTGACCTGGAACGTTACAATGAGTACGACTTCACCTTCTACTCCACCCGGCCCGACCAATGCGACGACACGGCCAGTGTGCACATCGACGTTCGCACAGTTCCCACGGCTTTTCTCCCGAACGCGTTCACGCCCGATGGCGATCAGATCAACGACACTTGGCCGGGTCCCTTGGACATCCCCGACCTGAACTATCAGGTCCAGATCTTCGACCGCTGGGGAGAGCTCCTGTGGACCACCACGGATACCCGGGAGAATTGGGACGGTGATAACCTGCCGACGGGCGTATATGTGTATGTGATGCACATGCGCGACCCGTGCGACCCCAGAGCGGAACTGACGCGAAAGGGCTTCATAACGTTGGTCCGCTAGCCGCTCCAAACCGCTTCCAAGCGGCCCGCGCTCACACCCGAGCACTTATTGCAGTGCCACTTGCCGATGCGGAACCTTGCCTGCAGTAGCGGCTCGCGGCACGCCGAAGGAGGAAGAACCCAAAGACCGCGAGGCCGCAAAATGGAAGGTGGGGCCGGTCCCGCTCCAAGGCCCGGAAGCCCCCACCGGTCCTCTACATCCGGACAAATATGACATCCATCATACTATGTTCCGCCCGGATCTCTCAAGCTTGACCTATCGAAACAGGACCTCATGATGAAACGATACGCCTTGCCCATTGCCGTAGTGATCCTCGCCACGGCCCATGTCCGGGCACAGAATCCCTTGGCGATCCCGCCCGCGATCGAACTGGACACCTTCGACCTGACGCTGGATGAGCACACCCATGAATTCTACCCCGGAGTGGTGACGAACACCTACGGCATCAACGCGCCGTACCTCGGGCCCACACTGATCCTGCACAAAGGGGATACCGCTCACTTCCGGATCCACAACCAGCTGGAAGAGATCAGCGGTATGCACTGGAACGGCATGAACGTACCACCGGAGTTCGACGGCAGCCCGCCCAGAGTGATCGAGCCGGGTGATACCTGGAACGTGAAATACAAGGTGATCGACAAGGCAAGCGTGTACCTGTATCATCCGCACACCATGAACCTTATCGGGGCACAGGTGGGCAAGGGAGCGGCCGGCCTTATGATCGTGCGGGATGATGAAGAGGCTCAGCTCGCACTGCCGCGCGATTATGGCGTCGATGACTTTCCATTGGCGGTGCAGGACAAGAAATTCTCGTCTTCGGGGCAGTTGGTCTCTTCACCTTACGGCGATTCGATCCTGGTGAACGGTACGGCGCACCCTTTTCTGGAATGCCCGGCCCAGGTGGTGCGGCTCCGGCTGCTGAACGCTTCCACCGCCAGGTACTACCCGTTCGGCTTCGAAGGGGATGTCCCCTTCCATGTGATCGCCAGTGAAGGAGGCCTGCTAGCGGCCCCGGCACCGATGACCCGGATCATGCTTGGCAGTGGCGAACGGGTGGAGATCCTCCTTGACCTCACCGGTATGGAAGGCGACAGCCTGCTATTGATGAGCTATGGCAGCGAACTGCTCAATACCGTCCCCGGCTCGAACAACCTCCTCTGGGAAAGCAGCTCGCTCAATGGCATCGACTTCCCCATCCTGCGCATCCGTGTGGGGCAGCCCACCAGCAACCCGGTCACTACGATCCCGGCCACGCTGGCGGACGTGCAGCCCTATCCCGAGGCCTCGGCGGCGCGCACACGCATCAAAGAGATCACCGGCACCGGCATGGTGGGCGGCATGGGCATGTTCATGATGAACGGCGAAGGATGGGACATGGACGTGATCAATGACACCATCATGCTGGGCGACACCGAGATCTGGACCTACATCAACCATTCCAACATGGCCCATCCGATGACCATGCACGCGGGATCGTTCTATGTGCTGGACCGCAACAGCCAGCCGCCCGCGGTATGGGAACGCGGACCGAAGTCCGTAGTCCATGTGGATGTGGGCGACACCGTGCGCGTCATCATGCGCTTCGCCGAGTACACCACCGACGGCTGGCCCCTGATGTACCATTGCCACAACCTGATGCACATCAACCACATGATGTGGCAGTTCATCATCGTGGACCCGACGCTGTCCACCACGGAGACGGTGCAGGTGGATCGTCCGTTGGTGTATCCTGTGCCTTCCTCCTCGCTGGTGCGGTTCAACACGGCCTTCCCGGTGATGCAACTGCGCGTCCTGGACATGTCAGGCCGAGAGGTGCTGCGCGCGGATGGTCCGAAAACCACTGATGGATCTATTGATCTGGCACCGCTTTCACCGGGGAATTACATCGCCGTGTTCACGGGCCTGGGCAAACAGGCGCAGGCCATGGTCGTGCGGGAATAAGCCGTCCAGGCGCACATACCGCCACCGCTCATAGGTGGAACTTCTGCGGGACTTCCGGCAGGCGGATCTGCGGTCGTCCCGATCACGGTCCGTGATGAAAAATGCCGAGAAACCCGTTCCGGAGGCCCTGTGATATTGCCCCCCCAATTCGGGGGATCCTGTAGGTCTTTGGCCCCAATTCCCCCTACCTTGGTATGGCTGATCGATCACCCTAGAACATCCATGCCATGAAATACTTGACCTTCCCCCTGCTTTCCTTCATCGTCTTTCTCGCATCCAGCTGCGGCAACGATCCGCAACAGGACCAGTTCGAAGATGGACAGTACGGATACAACGACCAGGATCCGGGTAACTCTGAAATGCAGGAACAGAACGGCAACTTGTCCAACCGCATCGCCGGGGGCGAAAAGCTGATCATGCACCCCGTGACGGACCCGAAGACAGGCATGGTAAGCCAACATCTTCCGCTGCCCGCTTCGTGGAAAATCGCACAGAACGCCCAAGGCGATGTGCCGGCCATTACGGGTCCCGGAGGGGTGAAGGTGTACTACCGGAGCGGCGGCACGTTCTCGTACTCCAGCGACGCGTACATGCAGCAGACCTACCAGATGGCCGGGCAGAGCATGCGGCAGCCCATGGAGATCGGGGCCTACATCCAGCAGGACCTTGTTCCGGCATTGGGCAACAACGGAATGCGCTTGGTGAAGCAATATCCGCTTCCGCGGATAGCCGCGAGCAATGGGGCATACCTAGCCAAGCTATACAAGGCCATACCCTCACGCGACCACTGTTCGGCCATGGGCACGGAATGGGTGAACGCGAAGGGCGAACCGATGTTCATGATCGTGAACATGATGGTGAGCCAAGGGCAAAGCAATGTGTTCTGGTATACGAACATGCAGGTACTCGCTGCGGAAAAGGGGGCCATGGCAAGTGCGAAAGCGGCATTGATCAACAGCATCGTGAACACGCGGTACAACCCGCAGCAGATCGCCGCCTATAATGCCGCCGAACAACAAAAGAGCAGCCAGAGCTGGTCGCAGCACAATGCGCGCATGCAGGAGAACCAACGGAATTTCGATCAACGGCAGGCCATTCATCGCAGTACCACGGAGGCCGTCAACAACAGCATAATGGACAGCTACAACTCCCGGCAACGTGCCAGCGATGAGAACCAACGCGGATTCCTTAACTATATCAACGACGAGAACACCGTGCGCGACAACAGCACCGGTGAGCGCTATCAGGTGCAGTCCGGCGCGGACCAGTACTGGATGAACAACAACCAGGAATACATCCAGAGCAACGATGTGATGTACGATCCGAACGCTGACCAGAACGTGAACAACCAGCAGTGGCAGGAGGTGGAGGTGGAGCCGTGAGGGATATCCGGAACCGGCCACGAACCAACCCCTTGTTGCGCAGTAAGATCACCACGTGGTCGATCGCAATGGTGTTCCGTCGATCCTGCGAGATCACATGGTCCGGAGCCTACTGTCAGCATACCTTGGCCACCATGCGGACCTCTGCCCTTCTCGTGGTTCTATGCCCGATGCTGCTCGCCAGCCAGAAATTTGACCTGCTGTTCGCCACAACTCATCCGGCAACACGTCAATAAGCCTGCACACTGCATGCGATGTTGGACGGGCAAGCCCATACCACGCTGATCGCTATCATCAAGGTCACGGCATACCTGCTGATCATGTTCGCGCAATACCGGATGATCCGCCGCGTGGCCAGTGGCCGCATGAAGGCCGTGGTGCTCTCGTGGTTCGGCTGGTCAATGCTGATGGGCATCAGTGTGGTGGCCCAGTTGCAGGCCGGGGCTTGGGCATGGGACTGGAACGTGTTCAGCGTGCTGCTATCCGCCTTGGGTTGCGTGCTCATCGGCATCACCGGCGTGTGGAGCGGGAACTACTCCCGGGGAAAGGGCGATGTGCTCTGCCTGCTCGCCGGCTTGGCGTGCATGGGCGTCTTCCTCCTGTCCTCCGACCCGTGGATCACCACGGTCCTCGCCATCACTGCGGACCTGCTGGTGGCCATACCCATGTTGGAACGGGCGTTCAAGGACCCCGCCGGGCACCGCACCGATGCCTGGCCCATTGTCCTCTTTGCATGGACGCTCACCGCGACCAGCATCCTTTTCGATTTCTCTTGGCTGCACCTGCTTTGGCCGCTTTACCTCATCGGCTTCAGCGGACTTATGACCTACATGACGTTCTTCCGGAACCAGAGGGGCCTGAAGCACGCGTGAATGTAGCCGCACTTCCGTCCTGCCCAGGTCCGCGATCTTTTCCCATCAGCGCTGCGGCCTTAACCAGAATACCGTAGACCGATCCTTGTGCGCGGTTCACCGGCAAGGAGGAACGAAGCCCGCGGAAGGAGGACCTGCCCTACCTTTCCCTGCACCGTCCGATCATCCTCGTGGACATCGGTGGGAATGAGGCTATCACACCCCCCATATCACCCGCATCCTGAACCAAGACAACACAACACCATGACGCACTACAAGTACAACCCTTGGGACCTCCGGCCCGGCATCTGGGGTATCAGGAACTACTACACGACCTTGGAGGAACGCGCCATTTCCGGTGCGGTCATCTCACCAGGATACATCGCCATGACCGTGGCCGCCGCCGGTCTGGCCACGGCCGGCCTGCTCCTCAACAGCCCGGCCGCGATCATCGGCTCCATGTGCGTGGCCCCGTTCATGGCCCCATCACGCGCTGTTTGCATCGGTACCATCTTTCGGTTGCCGGGGATCGCCGCACGTGGTCTGTTCAAACAGGTCGCGGGCTTGTTGATCATCGGCAGCGGGATCGCCTACCTGCTCACCATCGCTCTTCAGCACTTCTTGGGCGGCTACACCATCACGCCGGAGATCGCGCTGCGGGCCATCCCCACCTCGCAGGATCTCGCCTTGAACCTCATCATCGCCATCTCCGCCGGTGCCGCTGCGGCACTGGCACTCACCGCCGAGCCCCACCGCATCGAATCGCCGTGGGGCCAGGTCCTGGATGCCGTTATCGGGGTGGAGATCGCAGTGTCCCTCTTACCCCCGGCAGCTGTCGTCGGTATCGGGCTCGCATTCGGGAACATGGACGTCGCATCGCACGCCCTGTTGCTCATGCTCCTCAACATCATCGGCTTGGACATCATCGGCAGCGGGCTCATCTTGGTGATACGAGGAGTCCGTCGCCGATTCCTCGAACAGGAGAAGGCCATCCGAACGGCCACCGCTCGGACGGTCGAGCGCGTGCCGGGCTTCATGGATGAAGGCAGCACCATCCACGTCACCTTGCTGAACGCCTCAGAGGCCTTGATCAATGTGATCGTTCGGCGCCATTTCGGTGGTGAGGTCCCGAAAACCTTGGCGAGTACCATCGGTGCCGATGTGCAAGCGCAGACCGGTTGCCGGAGCGACATCACGGTGGAAGTGATCCCGCTGATCACACACAAGGGTTTGAACTGACCTCCTCTTTCTGGCCCACGGACCAGTATATGAACTACCCACACGAGCGTGGACGCTTGTGTGATTGGAGGGCAGCGCGGAGCCGCGAACGGAACTGGACCCGCTGGCAGCTTTCCAAGGACCTGACATCGGTCAGTACACCACCAATATGTTCCGGGGAAATTCGTGTACGTCGAAAACCTCTGGCCGCCCACATGCTTCGGACCGCGGTCATCATCGTGTTCCGGGGTCTGGTGTACCTGCCATTTGCACTGCTGTTGGGCATCGCATTGAAGGCCCGTCCATCACTCCTCCCGTACCTCGCCGGTCTTCATATCGCGTTGGACGCCATGGCTGCCATGATGATGTTCGGGTCTTCGGAAATATGAAGAGCAGAGCGCACGGCTGCCAAAAGGGTTGAGCAGTAGTGCGTCAGAGGTCCGGAAAGCACCCTGCGATGGTCCGACATGCTCCAGCCCGCGCCATGGCGGTCGGCCAAGCTGACGATCATCAGGAACCGAAGATCCTCCCCGCATTTCCTTGTGCTGTTCCCAAACCTTCGACCCATGTCCCGGTTACCACGCCAACTCCTTCTCGCAGTATTCACGATGGCCGTTCTCCAAGCCACCGCACAAGCGCCGGCCAATGACGCTTGCGCGGACCCGCAACCCGTGGCCTGCGGAACGAGCGTGACCGGCTCCACGGTGACCGCCACTGCGGATGTCGCCCCGTTCTGCGGTACGGCCATCAGCGCACCGGGGGTCTGGTACACCGTGCAGGGTGTGAGCGGCTCCATCACCGTTTCCACCTGCACACAGTTCAGTTTCGACACCAAGATCAACGTGTATGAAGGCACTTGCGATGGACTGCAGTGCATTGGCGGGAACGACGATGGAGGAGGTTGCGGCCTGGGATCGCAGCTGACCTTTGCCACTTGGGACGGCGGTGAATACCTGGTGCTGGTGCAAGGGTACAATGGTGCCACCGGGACCTTCACGCTCTCGATCGATTGCCAAGAGATCCCGAACGACGAGTGTTACGGAGCACTTCCCATCAGTTGCGGCGAGACCTTGGACGGCTCCACGGCGGGTGCGACACCGGACGATAACATACCCTGCCAAACCTCACTTACCGCGCCCGCCGTGTGGTATGTGGCCACCGGTCTGGTGGGCAATGTGGTGGCCACCACCTGCCCCGACCCGGCATACAACACCCAGTTGAGCGTGTACCGCGGATCTTGTGGCACGCTCCCTTGTGTGGTGGGCAACAACGATACCCCGGGCGTGGGCACATGCTCCACGGTGCAGTTCGATGCCCAGCCCGGGGAAACATACTTCTTCCAGGTCCACGGCGTGGGGTCGGCCAGTGGGGCGTTCAGTCTGGGCGTGCATTGCACCACTTGCCCGGCACCGACCGATCTGGGCATCGCCACCACCGGGACACAGGCGGTGGTGCAATGGACCACCGCTAACCCGACCGCCCAGTTCGTGATCGAGTATGGACCTGTCGGTTTCACGCCGGGAACGGGCACCACGGTCACCGGCCAGAACGGGGTCGATGGCCCACCGGTAACGATCAGCGGACTCACCGAAGAGACGGACTACGCCCTGTACCTCTACGAGCAATGTGCCACGGACAGCAGTTACGTCACGGGGCCCATTGCTTTCACCACGTTGGGTCCCATGCCGCCGAACGCCATCTGCGCCGGGGCCTTGCCGATCTCGTGCGGGTATACCATCACGGCGAGCACGGCCATGGGGCTGTTCACGGCAGGACCCGCCTGTGGTCCGGCGAACATCACCAGCAAGGGCCTGTGGTACGCCTTCTCCGGCACGGGCGAGGAGGTGACCTTGAGCACCTGCAATGGAACGGCCTATGATTCGAAGATCAGCGTGTTCACCGGATCGTGCAGTGCACCGATCTGTGTGACGGGCAATGACGATGCCTCCGGTTGCGGCACCCGGTCGCGCGTGGTCTTCCCCACCGTGCCCGGCACCGGCTATCTGGTCCTTGTGCACGGCTACAGCGCCGCGGAAGGTGAATTCAACCTGAGCATGACCTGCGCTCCTGCTTGCAGCCCCGTGGCCGTGGGGGACCAATGTGCGGAGGCCGTACCGCTGACCCTCCAACAGCTTGGCACTTGCACACCGATCACGGCAACGAACGTGTGCGCATACGCTGAAGTACTGCCCAACCCGAGCTGCAACCCCTATGCGCCCATCGTCGATGTCTGGTTCAGCTTCAACAGCGGCCAGGCCGTGGGCCATCAGGTACTGCTCGAGGCCACGGATGGTCAAGCACTGAACATGGCGCTGTACACGGCCTGTGGAGGCACGGAGATCAGCTGCTCCATGGGCGCGGCGGGCGTGCTCACCCTGCCCGGTCTCGCCTCGGATGCCGACTATTTCCTGCGCGTGTGGAACCCCGGTGTTGCGGAAGCAGGCCAGTTCACCATCTGTGTGGCGGCCGACTTTACCACGGGGATCATGGATGCGCCGGACCAGCCCTCCGTGTTGTGGCCCGTGCCCACCACCGGACTTGTGCACCTGAATGTGGCTGGCACAGGGCAACGCATGGTGGTGCGTGATGCCTTGGGGCGCGTGGTGCTGTCCACCGTATTGCGAGGCCCCGCACCGCAAGTGATCGATGCAGGCCGTTTGATGCCTGGAAGCTACTGGCTGCAGGATGCCGGTTCGGGAGCGGTGATCGGCCGCATGGTGCGGGAATGAGCCTCACCCTCTCACGCTCTCACGCTCCAGCAAGTGTTCCAGCCATTAAGAGATCACAGACCATTTACGGCTGAGTTGGGGATTACTTCCCATTCAATGTGCGCTACTCGCCGTCTGATGCGCATTGCTTCCCATTCCATGCACATTACTCGTCGCCTGATGTGCATTGTTTCGCGTTCTGATGGGCATTGCTTGCGTTGCTATCCACGGTCGCAAGCGTTCACGATCCACACGCGCGCCGACCCTCGCGAGATGGTGGGGATCCCTGTATCCACTGCATCGCCAACCGGGTGAGCGCATGGCCGGCCCATCACCAAGAAGGTCGTGCACGACAACGGTAGGCTACTGCACTAGTACCACCTGACCCACGGATCGAAGCCCTCGTCCGTCGCGTCCTCATCCGGTTCTTCATCGGGCTGTCGCACCAGCTGGTTCTCGAATACCCAGCGCCTGAGCTCCGAACTATTGCGCACGTTGAAGTTCCTGCCCAAATGGGCGTAGTAGGCCTGAACAGTGCTTTCCTTCAACCCCAAAGCGTTCCTGACCTCCTCATCTGTTTGCTCCGGATGCAGGTAGACGTGAGCAATGAATACCAGTTCGGGCGGTGTTATGCGCGCCAGCAGGTGCTCCCGGGCATCCAAGCCGAGGTCTCCCTTTGCTTCATACAGCAGCTTGTGGACTTTGGGACCAAGGTCGATCCCCGCCACGGATCCCAATGAAAGTGGACTACCCTCACCGTAAGAAATGGAACGATCATTTTCATCATCCATGCTCCCATCCATTGAGGCATCCCCGGAAGGCGCCATGAATATGGCTAAGATGCATCACTGATCCTCTGCGCGGTGCGCGTGACGCCGACGGTTACCAACATGAGCACGTGGATCAGCCACACCAACGAGCTCTTTTGGGGGAGTAAAGCGTAGTGGTCCGAATTACGATCGGACAATTACCTTGGCTCAATGGACGAGCGCCCGCCCAATAGCGACATCTATCCGAAACATGGCGGTTTCGAAAAGCTGGTCAGTCATCAAATGGCCGAGCTTTTGGAAGATATCACCAAGCGTTTTGTGGACCGCTATATCGACCCCAGGAGCCGCACCTGCGACCAGATGATCCAAGCCTCCCGCAGTGGTGCAAGGAACATTGCCGAAGGCAGCATGTTCAGCGCGACTTCCAAGAAGATCGAGATGAACCTGACCAATGTGGCCCGAGCAAGCATTACGGAATTGAAGAAAGATTACGCGGCATTCCTACGGCAGAACAAGCTGACCCTATGGCCCATGAACGATACGATCCGCCAGGAGCTGATCGATGGCCGTTTCAAGCTGGTGGATGAAGTGGCGCACTGGGGAGCATCCGTGCATAAGCGGGAAACATCGAGAAGCCTTGCGGAGATCTCAGCCAACATCGGCCACGTGTACTGCATGGTAGCAGGTGGTCTGTTGGACCGACAAATGCAAAGCCAAGCCCGCGACTTTGAAGCGAACGGCGGTTTCAATGAGCGGCTGTACCGCATTCGGAGCGAAGCGAAGAAGAAAAAGGACCAAGGCCCCCGGCCTGATTAGAGCCGGTGCCTTTTGCATTGCTGCTTCGGGTGGACGGTGTGGACTGTGTGTGTGCACGCAGCCACCCCGTCCACCCTGTCCACCTACCGCAGGCTTAGCAAAACAACCTACCTGCTCAAATACATACTCCGCTCCCCATACACCTGCCGGAAGAACGGATCCTTAAGGTCCTTTATGAGTATATCGCTTCGCCGCTGCTCTTCATCTCAGGCCCGAGGCTCTTGTCCACGTTGGGGAACTTGTCGAAGCTGAAGACGGGCACTTTGATCGCGTAGCCATCGAGGTGGGGCTTGAAGTGGAAGTCCTTGAGCTTGGCGCCGAGCATCACCTTGGTGGCCCAGTTCACGTAGGGCTCCTTGTAGGCCTTGGCGATAGTGCACGGTGCGGCTGGCCCCTTCTTCAGGTCCTTGACAATAGATCGCCTGCCGGTGCTCCTCATAATTCAGGCCTTCTAGGTTGGTGCGAATTCTGACCAGTACAATCCGCCTCCGACCGAATTATACCCCTCAACAACAACGTACACATCCTTCACAACTTCTCGCACCACATACTCTCTACCCGGCACAAGGTTCTCATCCGGAAGCCTGCAATCCCAGCCCTTCGCACTCGGTCGATAGACTACGGTTTGTCCTGGTCGGTATGGGCACTCTTCCGCCATCGCTATCGACTCAAGTACATTGAGCGTTCACCATAGACCTGTCTGAAGAAAGGATCTTTCAAGTCCTTAATAAAGTAGATGGCTTCACCGGTCGATTTCATTTCAGGCCCTAAAGACTTGTCCACATTAGGGAACTTATCGAACGAGAAGACCGGGACTTTGATGGCATACCCGTCCAACCTGGGTTTAAAGGCGAAGTCTTTCAACTTCGCACCAAGCATGACTTTCGTCGCCCAATTCACGTAAGGTTCACCGTAGGCTTTCGCTATGAAAGGCACAGTCCTGCTGGCGCGCGGGTTGGCCTCGATCACGTACACCACTTCGTCCTTGATGGCGAACTGGATGTTCACCAAGCCCACGGTCTTCAGCGCGAGCGCGATCTTGTGCGTGTGGTCGCGCATCTGCTGGATCACCTTGTCGCTGAGATCGAAGGGCGGGAGCACGGCATTGCTGTCGCCGCTGTGGATGCCTGCGGGTTCAATGTGCTCCATCATGCCGATGATGCGCACCATTTCGCCGTCGCAGATGCTGTCGCTTTCGGCTTCGATGGCGCCGTCGAGGAAGTGATCGATGAGGATGCGGTTGTCGGGCATCAGGCGCAGGATGTCCAGCACCTGTTCCTCCAGCTCCTGCTCGTTGATCACGATCTTCATCTTCTGGCCGCCGAGCACGTAGCTGGGGCGCACCAGCAGCGGGAAGCCGAGCGTGCGACTGAGGGCGATGCCTTCCTCGGCAGTGTTGACGGCACCGAAGGCGGGGTAGGGAATTTCGAGATCGCGCAGGAGGCTGCTGAAGCGTTCGCGGTCCTCGGCCATGTCCAGCGCAGCGAAGCTGGTGCCGATGATCTTGATGCCGTACTTCTCCAGCTTTTCGGCCAGTTTCAGTGCGGTCTGCCCGCCGAGCTGCACGATGACGCCCTCGGGCTTTTCGTGGAGGATGATGTCGTAGATGTGTTCCCAGAACACCGGCTCGAAGTAGAGCTTGTCGGCGGTGTCGAAGTCCGTGCTCACGGTCTCCGGGTTGCAGTTGATCATGATGGTCTCGTAGCCCATCTCCTTTGCCGCCAGCACGCCGTGCACGCAGCAATAATCGAACTCGATGCCCTGCCCGATGCGGTTAGGGCCGCTGCCGAGCACGACGATCTTCTTCTTGTCGCTGGGGATGCTTTCGTTCTCCTCCTCGAAGGTGCTGTAGTAGTACGGCGTCTTCGCGGGGAATTCACCGGCGCAGGTGTCCACCAATTTGTACACGCGCTTGATGCCGAGCTCGTTCCGCTTCTTGTACACCTGGCTTTCCAGGCAGTTGAGCAAATGCGCCACTTGGCGATCGGCGTAGCCTTTCTGTTTCGCCTCGAAGAGCAGGTCGCGCGGAATGGTTTCCAGCGTGTATTTCTCCACTTCCTTTTCGGTGAGGATCATGTCCTCGATCTGCCGCAAAAACCAGATGTCGATCTTGGTGCGGTCCTGAATGGTCTTGAACGGAATGCCCGCCTTGATGCTGTCGTAGACGTGGAAGAGCCGGCTCCAGCTCGGGATTGCTCAAGCTGTCCAACAGCACGGCGACATCGGTGGTTTCCTTGCCGTCCGCGCCGAGGCCGTTGCGTTTGATCTCCAAGCTCTGACAGGCTTTCTGCAAGGCCTCTTGAAAGCTGCGACCGATGCCCATCGTCTCACCGACGCTCTTCATCTGTACGCCGAGCCTGCGGTCGCTGCCCTCGAACTTGTCAAAATTCCAGCGCGGCACTTTCACGATCACGTAATCGAGCGTGGGTTCGAAGAAGGCGCTGGTGCCGGTGATGGGATTCTCCACTTCATCCAAGCGATAACCGATGGCGAGCTTGGCCGCGATCTTCGCGATGGGATAGCCGGTGGCCTTGCTGGCAAGCGCGCTGCTGCGGCTCACGCGCGGATTGATCTCGATGCTGAAGATGTCCTCGTGCTCATCCGGACTAACGGCGAACTGCACGTTGCAACCGCCCGCGAAATCGCCGATGGCGCGCATCATCTTGATGGCCATGGTCCGCATCTTCTGGTAGGTGCGGTCGCTGAGGGTCATAGCAGGCGCCACGGTGATGCTGTCGCCGGTGTGGATGCCCATCGGATCGAAGTTCTCGATGCTGCAGATGATCACCACGTTGTCGTCCTTATCGCGCAGCAATTCCAGCTCGTATTCCTTCCAACCGAGCAGCGCCTTGTCGATCAACACTTCGTGGATCGGGCTCACCTGCAGGCCGTGCTTCAGCAGCTTGTCGAACTCGGCGGGATCGTGAACGAAGGCCGCACCGCTGCCACCCAAGGTGTAGCTCGCGCGGATCACCAAGGGAAAGCCGAATTCCTGCGCCACCTTCTTCCCTTCCAGGAAGCTGGTGACCGTCCTGCTCGGCGCCGAAGGGATGCCGATGCTCTCCATCAGCTTGCGGAAGCGCTCCCGGTTCTCGGTGATGTCGATGGCCTCGGTGTCCACGCCGATCATGCGCACGCCGTGTTCCTTCCAGATGCCGAGCTTCTCGCATTCGATGGCGAGGTTCAGCGCGGTCTGGCCGCCCATGGTGGGCAGCACCGCGTCGATGGTGTGCAGTTGCAGGATCTCCTCGATGCTCTCCGTGGTCAGCGGCTTGAGATAGACATTGTCCGCCGTGACCGGATCGGTCATGATGGTGGCGGGGTTGCTGTTGATCAGCGTGACCTCGATGCCTTCCTCGCGAAGTGAGCGTGCTGCCTGGCTGCCGGAATAATCGAATTCGCAGGCTTGGCCGATAACGATCGGTCCACTGCCGATGAGCAGGACCGACTTGATGGAATTGTCTTTTGGCATGTCCGGAGGGTATCCGGGCCGCGAAGGTATCCCAAGCCTCCCGCGCCGGACCGCGATCGTGGAAAAGGTGGGTGGATCGTGGAGAAGATGATCAGACGATCAGAAATTGGAACGTCGTTACCGCGACCGTGCCCATCAAGTTTCCGAGCCTCCCCCGCCGCAAGGCGGATCCGATCCTGTAGATCCTGTGATCCTGTCCATAAGATCTTTGTCGCATCGAAAACCACCGATGGAGCTTGCAATGAGGGACGTCAAGTTCCCCTTTTCATCTTTTCAGCTTTCCAGTTTCCTGTTTCAAGAGCCTCGGCAAACCTCCGGCCCGTTTCTTGCGTCTCCTCCCATAAGCGGCCGCGACATACCTTTCGCCGTCCTCATCCCCAACCAACGAACATGAAAGCCATCCTCCTGTCCTTAGCCCTTACCATCGGCCTCGGTGCCTTCGCCCAGAAAAGCGACCACACGCAAAAAACACCGGCTGAAAAGGCTGAACGCCGCACCGAACAAATGGTGAAAGACCTCGGTCTCGATGCCGCACAGCAGGAAAAGGTGGCCGCCATCAACCTCACCTATGCCAATAGCATCAAGAACGTCAACACCATGCCCGACGATGCTGCCCGCGAAAAGCGTGGTGACGTGGTGAAGGCCAACCGCGACAACAGCTTGAAAGGCGTGCTCACACCGGAGCAATACAGCAAAATGCTCAGCCTTCGCGCTGAAAAGAAAGCGGCGCACAAGGCGGACAAGAAGAATAAGAAGGCCAAGTCCGAAGACTAGGTTTTTACACCCGATCTTCAAGGGCTGTTCCGATCCGGGACGGCCCTTGTTGTTTATGGATAGTTGTCAGTTGTTCGATTTCAGTTGTCAGGCGTTCCCGCACCGACCCCTCGCACTACGTTGCGGTATGATTCTTTTGCATTTCTCCGCGCCTCAGCGCCTCCGCGTCCAATACATCGCTGCTCTTCCAATTTCCCCGACCTTTACGGCCCATTTTCAACACCTCATGCCACGCATCTCGCACAAAGGGCGCATCATGCCCTCCTCCCCTATCCGCAAGTTGGTCCCCTTCGCCGAGGCCGCCAAGAAACGGGGCATCGAGGTCCTCCACCTCAACATCGGCCAGCCGGACATCCACAGCCCTCAGGTGGCGGTGGACGCCATGCACAAGCTGGACATGCCCGTGCTGGAATACAGCCACAGCGCTGGTTTCGAGAGCTATCGCAAGGGCCTGGTCGAATACTATGCCCAACACGAAATCGCCGTCACCAAGGACCAGATCATCGTGACCACCGGCGGGTCCGAGGCCCTGCTCTTCGCCATGATGGCCTGCTTCGACCCCGGCGATGAACTGATCATCCCCGAGCCGTTCTATGCCAACTATAACGCCTTCGCCATCGAGGCCGGGATCACCGTGGTGCCCTTGCGCAGCTCCATCGAGAACGGTTTCGAGCTGCCTCCCGAAGGTGCCTTCGAGGCCCACATCACCCCGCGCACCAAGGGCATCCTCATTTGCAACCCGGGCAACCCCACGGGCCGGGTGTATACCGCAGGCGAGCTGGAGCGCCTCCGCAAAGTGGTCCTCAAGCACGACCTCTTCCTCTTCGCCGATGAGGTGTACCGCGAGTTCTGCTACGATGGCACCAAGCACATCAGCGCGATGAACCTGGAGGGCATCAGCGAGAACGTAGTACTGATCGACAGCGTGAGCAAGCGCTACAGCATGTGCGGTGCCCGCGTGGGTGCGTTCGTCAGCCGCAACGAAGAGCTGATGGGGACGGCCATGAAGTTCGCCCAGGCCCGCCTCAGCCCGCCCACCCTGGGCCAGGTGGCTTCCGAGGCTGCGCTGAAGACCCCCCAGAGCTACTTCGAGCAAGTGAACGCCGAATACCGCGAACGCCGCAACATCCTCGTGGAAGGGCTGAACACCATCCCCGAGGTGGTGTGCCCCATGCCCAGCGGCGCTTTCTACTGCGTGGCCGACCTGCCCGTGGACGATGCCGACGTCTTCTGCCAATGGCTGCTGGAGGAGTTCGAGCATGAGGGACACACGCTGATGATGGCACCCGCATCGGGCTTCTACGCCGAGCCGGAACTGGGCAAGCGCCAAGTACGCTTGGCCTATGTGCTGGAGAAGGAAAAGCTCCAACTGGCGGTGGAATGCCTGCGCGCTGCGCTGGAAGCCTATCCGCGGACCATCTCCATGAAGGAACGGCAGGAGGCGGCCAGGGGGTGAGCTTTGGTCGACCTCCCCATCAGGTTCTCGCAAAGCGGACACTGAGTTGAGGTCCTGCTCTGCTGACCGATGGACCTGCAAACCTGAGTGCGTCATCCCGGGCTTGATCCAGGATCCCGCTCCCGGCAGGACAAGGCCCTGCATCCCTGCGCAGGAAGATCCGCCGCAACGCGGAGTCCCCGCGATGCGATGAAGTGGCGCTCCACGATATCCCCCAAGCAACCAAGTGTCAAGCGTACCGTCCTACAGTTAGGCTCTTGGCTGGAACTCCCGTATATTGAGCGCCGTTGTCCCGTTCCAGTACCGGTCCCTGTTGCCCATGACAAGACAGTACGCGCTGTATTTATATTGCAAGGAGCACACGTTTGCTCGCTCATGCCTTGCCATGCTGGCCATGGCCGTGCTGCTTCTGCACGTTGTGCCCGCACAGGCCACCACCTGCGCCAATGCCATTGTGATCAATCCCGCATCACTGCCCATCGTTGGCCAGGCCATAACCTGCGGGGCAGGCGATGACCTCAACTCCACCACCGTGCCCGGCAGCATCTGCGGAACCTTTGATGCTGATTATTACAAGAACGGGAATGAGGCCCTCTACTCGTTCACCCCCACTACGACGGGTTCCTACCAATTGACCTTGGAGGGCCAGACCTGGAATGCGGCGATGGTCTACATCGGCTGCCCTACCGCGAACATCTGCCTGTACGGCGACGGGACGGTCGGCAGCACGGTGACCTTCTCTGTGACCCTGAACGCGGGCACCACCTACTTCATCTGGTTCGACACTTGGCCAAGTCCCGACAGCCCCTGTCCCGGTACCTTCAGCCTTGGGCCGCCGCCGCCGCCGCTCACCAACGACAACCCATGCCAGGCCACCGCATTGCCCGTGAACTCCACCTGTGTGAACATGGCGGCCACAACCTCCGGTGCCACGGCCACCACGGGCGTTCCCGCCCCCACTTGCGCCAACTACAATGGCGGCGACGTCTGGTTCGCCCTTACCGTGCCAGCCTCCGGGGCGGTCACGGTAACCACTGCGGCCGGGGTTGTCACCGACGGCGGCATGGCGCTCTACACCGCCACCGCCTGCAACGGCACCTTCACCCAGATCGCCTGCAACGATGATGCGAACGGACTGATGCCGGAGATCGTGGCCAGCGGCCTCACACCGGGAAGCACGGTCTACGTCCGCTTCTGGGAATACGGGAATGACAATCCCGGTTCCTTCTCCATCTGCGCCACTACGTTCACGCCACCGACCCCGCCGGTATGCGGTGCCATGTTCTACGATCCCGGTGGAGCCTCCGGCAACTATGCCAACAACACCAACTACACCGTCACCATCTGTCCGATCAACCCCGGCGACATGGTCAGCTTGCTCTTTTCCATGTTCAATACCGAATTCATTGACGGCCTCAGCATCTATGACGGCGTAAACACCGCAGCACCGCTGCTGGGCACCTTCAGCGGAACAACCCTGCCGCCCCTGCTGACGGCCACCAATCCCAGCGGATGCCTCACGGCACAATTCACCTCCGACGGCTCGGTAACCCGCGCCGGTTGGGCCGCACAGGTCATCTGCAGCACACCTCCCGCAGGGGATTGCACCTATATCCTGTGGATGCATGACATTAACGGCGACGGTTGGGGCGGCTCCTCGGTGCGCGTCCGCATCAACGGGGGTGCGTGGACCACTTATACCGTCACCGCCTACGATAACCTTGTGCTGATCGGGGTATTCCTCGGTGACCTCATCGAGATCGAGTATCTCGCTACCGGCCTCAACCAGGGGCAGAACTCCTATTCGATCTCCAAGTTGGGCTCGAACCCCTACTTCACCTCGACCTCCCCGCCGGCCCCGGGCATCACGTTCATTCAGACCGTCACCTGCGGGCCACCTCCCTCACCGCCGCAGGATTGTGCCGGGGGCATCACCGTGTGCAGTGATCAGGCCATCAACAACAACAGCTCCAGCACCGGCGAAGTGGCAGACCTTAACTCCGGCAACCAAGGCTGTCTGTCCTCCGGCGAGCGCCAAGGCACCTGGTACTACTTCTCCCCTCAGAGCAACGGCACCATCGCTTTCTCGATCGCACCCGCCAACGGCACGGACGACTATGATTTCGCCGTGTGGGGACCTTATGCTAATGCACAATGCCCCACGGGACCGCCCCTGCGCTGCAGCTATGATGCCCCCGGGCCCTATACCACCGGCCTCAACTCAACGGCCACACAGACCACCGAAGGTGCGGCTGGCACCGGCTGGGTGATGGATATCGCCGCTCTCGCCGGTCAGGTATACGTGCTCTACGTGGACAACTTCTCCAGCACGGGCCAGGCCTTCACATTGAACTGGCAGCTCAGTGGAACCTCGCTGGACTGCACCACCCTCCCCGTGGAGCTCATCGCCTTGGAGGCCACCGCCAACGACCCCGTGATCGACGTCACATGGGCAACCGCCACCGAGCACAACAGCCATCACTTCACCGTGGAGCGCAGCCCGGACAACCAGACCTTCACCCCGATCGGCCAGGTCGCCGCTGCCGGCAACGCCCAGTTCCGCAACGAGTACCTCCTCGTGGACCAATCCCCCTTCCGTGGCGTGAATTACTACCGCTTGGAACAGGTGGACAACGACGGTACCACCATGCGCTCCCATACGGTAGTGGCCACGCTTTCCGATGGCGACGGCAGGCCCTCGATCTACCCCAATCCCGCATTGGACGTGCTGAACGTGGTGTTCCCACATCCCTTGGACGCTCCCGTGGAACTCCAGGTCCAGGATGCCTTGGGCCGTACCGTGGCGATGGCACCGATCGCTATGGAAGCGGGGCAACGCACCGCCCAAGTGCCCATTGAACAATTGGCCGAGGGATGGTACAGCCTGCGCATTGCCGGTCCGGAAGGACAGGTAGTGAACGGCGGCGGCTTCCTGAAGAAATAGTCCGGTCGGGCGCGACACGAGCTGACCCCACCGATCCCCAGTTCTACTTTTTTCATTCATTGGTGTCCGAGAAGATCGTGGATCGCTTTCTCTTGCGATTCCGGGTCGGTGCCCGGAATGACGGTCAGCCCATCCTCCAGCGCTGTGACCCCGGCCCTTGAGCCGGGGTCACAATAGCAAGTGTGTCCAATTTCCCCCGGACACTACTGATTCCCAAACGATCCCGACCCGATACCTTTCCCGACAAGAGCTCCGCCCATCAGTCCTGTTCACTCCTCTCCTCGTTCCAGACCAAGTTCTCCACATCTGCCCTAGGGAAGCAACCCTCGCTCACCCTCCACGTCATCAACCGGAACATGTTCATCGTTTTAGCGTACAAAAGTTGACACTTGTCGGGAAACGGCTGAACTTGGTCGAAAATAATTACGCCCGAAGGCTCCTCGGTGTGCATGATCACAGCTACCCGGATCACCATACGCATGTCCCCATCCACCGGATCCCCCGCCCGCCTCAACGGCCCTTTGAGCCTCGCTTTGGCCCTCATGGTGCCCGCCTTGCTGGGCGCATCCTCCGCCAACGCCCAAGTATCCAGCAATACCTGCGGAACACTTGCCGCGAACAAATACCCGGTGAATGCCACCTGCGTTCCCAGAGCGTTCAATACCACCGGGTTCAGTGCCACCTCCAATCCGGGCGGCTGCAATTCATCTTTAAGAAAGGACGCCTACGGCTGGTTCACCGCCACCAGCACCTTGACCACGGTCCGATACACCCCCACCGGCGGGGCAGATGCCATTCTCCACGTACTCTCCGCTTGCGGGGGCATTGTGCTCGGCTGCTCGGACGGCGCGCTCGGCAACGGCACGGAAACCGTGACGATCCCTACGGTCATCGGTACCAATTATTTCGTGCGGGTGCAGCGCTACAATAGCAATGCCAACATGAACGGAAACCTGTGCATCTTCAGTCCCGATTGCCTCTATACCCTGAACCTGTACGACAGCTTCGGCGATGGCTGGGCCGATTTTTCAGGAACGGCCTATGTGGAGATCATCGTCGGTGGTGTGAGCCTGGGGCTGTGGACCCTGCCGAGCGGCGCAAGCGGCTCCATCGATTTCGGCGTCAGCAATGGACAGACCGTGGAGATCATCTACAATGATGGATCCGCATGGTACTACTACGAGAATTCCATGGAACTCACCGTGGGCGGCCAATGCGTCTTCCAATCCTACGAGCCGCCCAACATCGGGGTGACCTATACAACGATCGCCGATTGCGCACCCTCCACGGCCGCCCTGCCTCAGGACTGCATGGGCGGGACAACTATTTGTGACGATGGAAGCATTCACGACAACAATGCAACAACCGGGTGCGTGATGGACCTCAATGCCTCCAACAGCGGTTGCCTCTTGAACTACGAGCGACAGGGCTCGTGGTATTATTTCTCGCCATCAGTCGGTGGAACCTTGGGCTTCACGCTCGTGCCGACCGGAGCCACCGACGATTATGATTTCGCACTTTGGGGTCCCTATGATGCTGTTCAATGCCCCAATAACGCACCTGTCCGCTGCAGCTATTTTGATGGGATGTTCTACAGCAGCACCACCACCGGGATGGGAAATGGAGCCACGGACGCTTCCGAAGGTGCAGGGCCACCACCCGCCACAAATAATGGTTGGGTGCAGACATTGAACGTGATCGCCGACAAGGTCTATGTGCTCTACATCGATAACTGGTCCTCCACAGGCCAAGCCTTCGACCTGACCTGGCAACTTAGCGGCGGTGCCTCCCTGGATTGCACCACCCTGCCCGTGGAGCTCCTCGACCTGCAGGCCACCACGCGCGGCACCGTGATCGACGTGAACTGGGCCACCGCCACCGAGCGGAACAGCGACTATTTCGATGTGCAGCGCAGTGCCGACAATGAGCACTTCACCACCATCGGCACGGTGGGGGCCGCAGGCGACGCGCAGTACCGCAACGACTATCTTTTTGTGGATGAGGCCCCACTGCAGGGTGCCAACTACTACCGCCTGCGGCAAGTGGACCGCGACGGCACCGTGGACATCACCCGCACCGTGGTGGCCTTCATGAGCCAGGGAAGCGGTGACCGCCCGGTGATCTTCCCCAATCCCGCCACGGACGTGCTGAACGTGGCCTTCGGCTCGCCTTTGGAAGGTTCGGCCGTGCTCTACGTGCAGGATGCGGTGGGCCGAACGATCGCGGAAAGCACCGTGGTGGTCCTGCGCGGCGAACAGACCGCCGTGGTCCCCACTGATAAGCTGTCACTCGGCTGGTACAACCTCAGCATCGCACTGCCCAACGGCAGCATCCTTCCCTGCGGGGGATTCCTGAGGAAGTAGCCCGCCCAGCAGCCCCAGAAAGGCACTCCCCCGCGCCTTCATTTCACGCTATCTGCGTACACGCGCCGTCCGCAGCTTTCTCGCACACCCATCCGGAGCAGGCGCCTCGCATGCTTGCCTGTTCCCCATGAGTGTTGGCGCTCGCGTGTCGTGCGTGTTGGCAGCGGTCCAAAAAACCTGAACTGTGGAAAACTTCCAAGGCAACCTAAGGCCGTAAATGCGTCTTCCACCTGTGGAAGCTACCTGAAAACGACCCCGGCCCCCTGCCACACCTTTGCCCGCTGATCTTACCTTGCGCTGACAATGATTACCTTCGTAACCTCCCATTACCCCCCAACGCAGCGCTTCATGCGGAAACCCATACGCTTCCGGAACTTCCTGACCCTTGTGGCCCTTGCAGCCTGCACCATGGCAAGCGCGCAGAACGTGGGCATCAATGCCACGCCGGGGGTGCCGCCAACACCGGACCCCGATGCCATCTTGGACATTGACGTGACCGGGTTGGCCGGAACGGTCCCTCAACCCAAACGGGGCCTGTTGATCCCCCGCATGACCGAGGCACAGCGCTTGGCCATACCGGTGGTCGCCGCCGACAACGGGCTCCTCGTCTACCAGACAGATACCGGTTCCGTCAACCAGCCGGACAACCAGCGCGGCTTCTGGTATTACTCTGCCGCCGCCCCCGTCGGTTGGATACACCTGTCCGTGGCACGTACAGGCTGGTTCATCAACGGCAACACCGTGGGGAGCGTCACCGGCGCATTTGCCGAACACCTCGGCACCGCCAACCTCTCCTTCAATAAAAATCTTGTCTTCCGCACCGTGCTCGCACCGGCCGACCCCGCCATGCAGATGGGTTATGCGCTTTTCGACTACGAGTCCGGCTATGTGGGGCTGGGCACACCCGCGCCCGCCGTGGAACGCCTCGAAGTGCGGGGTGCCATACACTTGGAAAAGAACACCACGCCCAACGTGGCCGTCCCTGCGGAAGGAACCATCCGCTATGGCACCAAGAACGGCCTCGCCTCCAGCGCTACGAACTTCAACTGGCATTGGGGCACCGACTTCGACACACTCGGGACCATCCGATGGAGCCGCTTGGAGAACGCCGAGAACTTGATCACACCGCCACAGGAATACGCCAAGGACACCATGGACTGCACCGGTGGTACCGGCGATGCCTTTCGCGGCGCCCTCAGCCCGACGCCCGTCACCCAGACTTCTGCGGCCCCGTGCAACTTTTACAGCCCCTTCGGTACCAACTTCACCCCCACCACCGCCGAAGGCAACTACCGGGTGCAGTACCTCTACCGGTATGAGGAATTGGTGGCCGCAGGCATCTGTTTCAGCCCTAACGCCAACATCACTGACATTGCCTTTTACAGCCTGGACCAAGAGAAGCTGGACAACCCCGGTCCAATTCCCACCACGATCACCGGTGAGATCCGGGGCGGGGCGTCCACCGATGCCTCTTTGGTCGCCCTGCGCTATTACGGGATCGGCAACGTGGTGCCCTTCATGGACAGTGGTATCCGGACCATTCCCAATGGTAGCGTGAACGGTACGTTTTTCGCGCTCACCGTATCGCCGGGCTGGGTTAATTTAAATCTGGGAACTCCGATCGTCCTGGCCGCGGGAAAGGATCTCGTCATCGATATCGTATGGTCCCGGAATATTGCAACGGGCCTTGGTCCGAGGGTGGAGTTGGAGGACCCCGGGTTTACCTGTACGAAGTGGATCCTGAAAACAAACCAAAACGGCACGCCCGCTGCCCGGTTCATTCTTCAGGACGGACCTGGATATAACGGTTCAAGTATCGGATCCCACGACAGACGGCCTGTAACGCGCTTCACCGGCACGGTGGCCTCCCCCACCATCAAACGGGATTCCGCCAACTATGTCCAGTATGACGGCGGCCTGATGATCGGCTCCCCAGCTTGGTTGGCCGGGGCCACCTTCCACGGGGCCGGCACCATCGGTACCGAGCGCGGCGTGTATGACGCGGGCGCGCTGCTGAGCGACCACGTCTTCGACCGTTATTTCGACGGTGCGGTACGCCCGGAGGACGCCCATGCCGCAAATGGCTATGCCTACGTGGGGCTGGATAAATTGCGCGAACGCCTGGAACGAGACCGCCACCTGCCCAACATGCCGTCCCGCTCCGAATGGGAGGCCAAAGGCGGGGCCAGTCTCGGCACCGTCACCACCGGCCTCTGGGAGACCGTGGAAGATCAGGCCCTCTACATAACCCAATTGGAAAAGGACCTGCGATCCCTGGAGGAAATGGCATTCGGCACCGATATGTCCCCGCAGGAGGCCATGCGCCTTATTGCCGAAGTGCAGAGCAGCAAACGGCTGTCAGAGGCCCAAAAGCTTCACCTCATCGACGCCCTGAACGAAAAGGCCACACCCAAGCCATGAACGCCACACACCGCCTCCCCCGCCGCCTGCACTTCGCCGCTCTGGCCCTGTGCGCATTGGGCATCGCCGGTGCCGCCCGGGCACAGAACGTGGCCGTGAACGCCGCCGGCGCCGCCGCCTCGCCCATTGCCATCCTCGACGTCAGCTCCATCACTCAGGGGCTCTTCATTCCCCGCATGGCTACGTTGCCGCCCAGCCCGGCCACCCTGCCACAAGGCCTCACTGTATTCCGTACCGGTGCGGCCTCCGTACGCGGTCTTTGGACCGTGGATTACGGCGAATGGATACCCTTGACGAACGGCAACCACGGCTGGGACATCTACGGCAACTTCCTCACCAATGCCGCCGACCCCAACGTGGACTTCATCGGCACCACGGATAACAAACCGATGTACTTCCGCACCAACAACCTGCACCGCATGCGGATCGACGCCACCACCGGATACCTCGGGGTGGGCTGGCCGGCCGCAGCGGCCGCTTCCAAAGAACGGTTGGACATCAACGGCGCCATCCGACAGTATTATGTCCCCCCCGGCGGCGTGGAGACCAGCAACACGGACGACCCCGGCACGTTCCGCTACCAGACCTTCGGCAACTGGACCGGCATCGCCCCTTACAAGTACGGCAGTAATGAAAAGCTGGCGGTCAACTCGATCAATGGCGCAGTGATCAACTCCGTGCTCGGCACAACCCGTAATTACCCGCTGCAATATGCCGGGCACTGGGGCAACGTGGACGGCACCGCCATGCGACAGGGTACGAACCTTCCCACGGTGGTGCAGCCCAAGACCAACGGCTGGCGTGCCTTTGAAAACCCCTATGACGAGGTGATCAACCAAAGCTGGAGCCACTTCAGGGAGGCGGATTGCGATCTCTCCGGCCCCGACCGATATGCCATCATCCCCAGCGGGGTGATCACGCCCTATACCTTGAGCAACACCGTTCCCGGCTTCACCGCCCCGACCGACTTTGTCAGCCCCTTTCCTACCTACCAGGCCGGACGACCTTATGCGCGCCGGCAATACCTCTTCTTAGCCAATGAGTTGAACATGGAACTGGCCCAGACCAACGGCAACCCGGCCGCGGACGGTGGCCTCTGCCCGGGCGGGCTCATTACCAAGATCGACTTCTGGGTGAAGAACAACGTGAGAAGGGCGACCTTTCCCGGCGTTGCTAATCTGGCTGTCACGGTACGGCACGCCCCCCTCGGCCTCAATGCACTGAACGGCTTTGACAACACGCCGGACTATAGCGGCACAATGAGCTGCGGCCAGCTCGTTGTTGCTTTTTGGCCGAGCACAGTCCAAGGTACCACCACCTGGCAGCCGGTTAACCTCTTGCCTGCCTTCCAATGGGACGGTGTGAGCAATATTTTGATCGAGGTGGCTGTGCAACACAACAATGGAACAGCAAATGCCGCGAACAATCCGGTAGGCTGCACTGATACCGGTTTCAATGCAACGTATGGGGCCAACTCGCTCAGCCCCTTCCCGCCCATCCCAACACCGGTCCCCGATGCCAGTTGCAACAACAGTACCAATGTGCCATCCCTGATGCCGGACAATGCGGTCCAAGCCAACTGGTATAGTGGCTCTTCCACTTGGCGGCCGATCGTGCGCTTCTTCGGCAAAACGGCCGTAGCCAGTGCAGCAGCCACCAGCGGGGTGAACAACGCCAACTACATCTACTACCCCGGTGCCTTAGTGGTGGAGGACACCTCCACGGTGGTCACCGATATCCCTTGGGGCCGCTGGCGCGCGAACTATCCTGCGGGCAACTATTATTGGGCCTATCAGGGCAGCGGCACCGTAGCCGCCCAGAACGGGGTGTACGATAACGGCCTACGGCTGAACGACCATGTGTTCGACCGGGCTTTCGACGGGCGCGTGGCCCCGGCCGACGCCGCGCACTTCGGCGGGGAGCGCCTACTGAACATCGATGAGATGGAAGCCTTCACCCGCGACCACCGGCACCTGCCCACCATGAAAGGCCGGGAGGCCTGGAATGAGAAGGGCGGCTTTTCCTTGGGCGACATCACCAACCAGCTTTGGGCCACCACCGAGACCCAGGCACTGTACGTGACGGACCTGCACGACAAGCTCAACGTGATCGAGATGCTCACCAATGAGCGGCCCATCACCACCGCCGAGTTTCAGGTAGCCCGGCAGGACCTGGGCGCCATGATGGACCTGACCGACGCGGACAAGGCCCGCCTGATCGCCGACCTGCGCAAGCGCGTCACCCTCACCTCCACATCCCGCTAGGCCATGGCTCACGCACCGCACACCTTCCCCTTCCGCAAGCGCCCTGACGCCGACCAGCGCTCTATCGCCATCCCGGTACTGCCCATCTGGTCGCTCTGGAGGACGCTCCCTTGGCTGCTCGCAGCGATGCTCTTACTGGCCGCCGCCACAGGCCTGCACGCCCAAGTGGCCATCAATTCAAATGCGGCAGCACCCAATCCGGGAGGCGCCCACTCCATTTTGGACATCAGCAGTACCACCAAGGGCATTTTGGCTCCACGCATGACCAGTGTGCAACGCGCCAACCTCACTGGCAGCGCAGTGGACGGCCTGCTCATCTACCAGACCGATTCGGTGGGTTTTTCGCCCCGGGGCTACTGGTACTGGGACGCTTCCACATCCGTCGTCGGCTGGAGGCACCTCGCCTGGGGAGGGGACATTTGGAAGCTCGGTGGCAATGCAGGTACCACGAACTTGAATTTTCTGGGTACCCTCAACAATATGCCCTTGGTGTTCCGCACGAACAATCAGGAACGTGGGCGCCTCTCCGAGAACGGCGAACTCCAACTGTACTACCAGACCCCCTTGCCCGCACCCAACGAACTGGTGGAGGTGCAGGGCGGGATCAAGCTCACCGGCGGCAGCAACGGCAACAATGAGGGCGACATCCGGTTCACCCCCGCAGTGGGCAAGGTACCGGGCAAGTTCGAAGGTTATGTGGTGAACACCCCGGGCGCGAACACCGCCATCAACGGATGGAAGCAGATCGACAACAACTTCGGGGAACGCAAGATCCAAGACAGCCCTATTGCCGGGGCCGGCTGCATACCGCCCACGAGCACCGTCAACCCGGACGGCAACCCGCGCCCGTGGCCCGTGCCCGGCCCCACTGTCGGGCCGTATTCCAACTTGGCCGGTCCCCTGTCCCCCTATTGGGGGCTTTGGGAGGATTCCCACCGGCAGTACCTCTTCCGGCAGGCCGACCTTGCCATTACGGGCATGTGCCCGGGCAGCCGAATTGATGCGATCGCCTTCCAGGTCACTTCGATCAGTGGCGGGGCCATGCGCTTGCACTTCATACGCTTCAGCCTGAAAAACACAGCCGCGGTCTCGATCATCGCCTTCGACCCCACCTTGATAAACAATGATGCCTATGCCTACGCCGAGCCCAGCCCCCCGAACGTTGTAGGCCCTCCACCCAGTTACACCAATCACAATACGGGGTACATAGTGAACGTCGGTTGGAACGTGCACCCCTATGATCAGGGCGGTGCGGGCTTCTTCTGGGCCGGCAGCAACCTGTTGGTGGACGCTGCGGCGGACAATCAGGACTGGGGAAGCATCCGCGCAGGGAACATCGCGGGCTATAATTCGGGCTACCAGAGCATGGTCTCCGTGTACTGCGATGCCTGCGGTGGCACCGGGGGGCACTTTGCCTGCCTGTGGACCAACCCGGTCGTTCCACCGAACTACTTTCCGCCGACCACACCGAGGAACGGATTGACGGGGCCCAATAACAACATTGAAGGTTGGGGCTGGGTCGGCGGATGGGACCTCACCGCCACCACCATTCCCGAGCTTTGCGATGGAGGTGTGGAATTCTGGAACCCCGTGGGCTCGTTCAGCCAATCGAACCTGCTGCCCCGCGTGGCCTTCCTGTCCGACTACACCGGCGGCGGCGCGGCGTACAACGTGGGCAACTACATGGTGGCCCAGAACGGGGTGATGATCGGCGACGCGGCATGGGCGGCCACCGGCGCTTATCCCACCATCACTTTCCGCGGCCCCGGCACCATCAGCGCCAAAAAGAGCATCTGGTCCGGCAACAGCCTGTTGAGCGATTATGTCTTCGACCTCTACTACGACGGCGAGGCCAAGCCCGAAGACGCCAAAGGCGCCGGCCAATATGTGCGCACCCCGCTGAAGGACCTGCCCAACTATGTGGAGCGCGAACGCCACCTGCCCACGGTGGACGGCCGCGACACGTGGAACGAGACCGGCATCTTCAGCATTGACAAGCTGGGCAACCAGCTCTGGGTCACCGTGGAGGACCAAAGCCTCTACATCCAGGAGCTCAATGCCCGCATGGACGCCCTACAGAAGTTCTTGGTGGAAAAGAAGCTGAAGGAGTTGGAGAAGAAGTGAGCGGGACGTCCTCACCTCTCCTTCAACATCCCTTGTTCCGTCATCGCGAGGCTCTGCGAAGCGATCCCGTAAGGCGAAGCGTCAACACCCCCTCACGATGACGTGCACAAAAAAAGGGCCGCCTGATCAGGCGGCCCTTGAAGGTTCTGCACGATGGTGAACGGCTTACTTGCGGCCTAGGGGCTCGTCGCTCACCGAAAGCTTGTGACGGCCTTGTGCGCGGCGGCGGGCCAACACGGCGCGGCCGGCGGGGGTGCTCATGCGCTCGCGGAAGCCGTGGGTGTTCACACGTTTGCGCTTGCTGGGCTGGTAAGTACGCTTCATTGCCGTTCGTTTTTCTTCAAAGGGAGCGCAAAGATAGCTTTCCGGGCGATCCGCGCAACACCTCTGTTTTTTTACCGCAGCGTAAGCGAAGAGGGACGACCGCAACGCACGCTACGAGCGCAACGAAATGCCGGGCGGCGGCAGGGACTACCACGAAGGACGAGAAGAACACGAAGTAATGCGGAGTGGGATCACCGCAACGGGCGCTACGAGCGCAACGGAATGCCGCGCGGCGGCGGGGACTAACACGAAGGAATGCGGAACGCTATCGCAACACTTGGAAATTCACGTTGCGCTCGTTGCGGTTAAACCAGTGAGCGGTCACCTACGGAAACGCAGCCGCTCCAGACCGTATGCCGCCACATTGCCCGCCTCGTCCTCCACGATCAGGCGGCCTGAACCGTCCACATCTATGGGGCGAGCGGAGAATTCCTCGCCGTCCAAGGTAAAGGTGGAGAACCGGCTCTTGGCCCAGAGGCGTTCGGCATAGGCAGCGGCGATAGTGCCGGGCGCATCGGCCATCCGCTCCCACCAATGCTCCATGCGCTGGCATAGCTGCGTGAGCAACGCACGTGGTTCCCGCAATGCGCGGGTCTCCTGTAGCAGGCTGGTGGCCGCCAACTCACTGGGCAGCCCCGTGCTGTTCACGTTGATGCCGATCCCCACGATGGAGGACGCCACATACGGCCCCTTCAGCTCGTTGACGATGAGGATACCGGCGACCTTGTTGCGGCCGATGAGCACATCGTTGGGCCATTTGATGCGGGCTTCCTGCTCGTCCTTACCGGCTTCCCGGAGCGCGTCGGACACAACGTCATGCACGGCCAGCGCTGCCGCCTTCGCCAGGTTGAACTGCTCCGTGGCCGGGAAACGATCGGGCAACAGCACCATGCTGGCTGAGAGGTCCAGGCCCGGCGCCGCGATCCATTCACGCCCCCGCTGCCCCCGGCCGGCGGTCTGTTCCAGGGCCATGATGGCAGTGCCATGGCGCAATTCCTGACGGGAAAGCGCCGTGGCAGCATAGTTGTTGGTGCTGTCCACGCTATCCAGCACGATCACCTGTTCCCCAATGGCCGACATGTTCCGTATCGAATTGAAGGCGGCCCCTGACAGGAACGCCGCGCCCATTGCGTACCTTTGAACGCGCCACAAGTATAGACCGCATGAAGGAAGCCCAACGACCCTCCACCACCGACCCCTTGGTGGACGCCGTGGTCCAAGGCATGCAGGAAGTGAAGGCAAAGGACATCGTACACCTCGACCTGCGTGAGGTGCCCAACACGGTGTGCGACCACTTCATCATCTGCCATGGCGATTCCAGCACACAGGTGCAGGCCATCGCCCGGAGCGTGGAGAAGTTCACCCTGCAACAGGTGGACGAGAAGCCGTGGCACACGGAAGGCAAGGAGAACGCCGGATGGGTACTGCTGGATTATGTGGACGTGGTGGTACACATCTTCCTGAGGGACGTACGTACCTTCTATGGACTGGACCAACTTTGGGCGGACGCCATCCGCAATACTTACGAGAACGTAGCTTGACCGAACGCCGTGGAAAACAACGAAAAGCCAAAAAAGGACAGCCCTGGGCAGCGCCCCAAGCGCTCGTTCAACTTCTATTGGATCTACGGGGTCATCGTGGTGATGATCCTGGCCATGGGGTTGTTCAACTTCAATTCGCACGTGGTGCGGATCGACATCTCGGAATATGATAATTACCTCGCCAATGGTGATGTGCAGGGCATCGAGGTGAACGGGGACGCCGTGCTGGTGACCATCAAGAAGGAAAGCCTGACAAAGGAGGTCCATGAGAAGAAGTTGGCAGGCACCAGCCCGGAGGCCGGAGCTGCGCAATACACGTTCTACATCGGCAACACCCCGCAGATGCAGCAGCAGGTGATCGAGGAGGCCCGCGCCAAGAAGGTGGACGTGCGCATCGATCCCCAGAACGACATGGGCAAGGAGATCTTGAACTGGGTGCTGTTCTTCGGTGCCATCGCCTTGGTGTGGATGTTCATGATGCGCCGCATGGGCGGGCCGAGCGGGCCGGGCGGTCAGATCTTCAACATCGGCAAGAGCCGCGCCAAGGTGTTCGAGGGCGGCAAGAGCACCGACATCACCTTCAACGACGTGGCCGGTCTGGAGGAGGCCAAGGAAGAGCTGCAGGAGATCGTGGACTTCCTGAAGACGCCGAAGAAGTACACCGACCTCGGTGCAAAGATCCCCAAAGGCGCCTTGCTCGTGGGCCCTCCAGGAACGGGCAAGACGCTGCTGGCAAAGGCCATAGCGGGTGAGGCAGAGGTACCCTTCTTCTCGCTCAGCGGCTCGGACTTCGTGGAGATGTTCGTGGGCGTGGGCGCAAGCCGCGTACGCGACCTCTTCAAACAAGCCAAGGAAAAGGCGCCCAGCATCATCTTCATCGACGAGATCGACGCCATCGGCCGTGCCCGTGGCCGCAATGTGAACATGGGCTCGAACGACGAGCGCGAGAACACGCTCAACCAGCTCCTCACCGAGATGGACGGTTTCGGCACCAATACCGGGGTGATCCTTATCGGGGCCACCAACCGTGCCGACGTGCTGGACCGCGCCCTGCTGCGTCCCGGTCGTTTCGACCGGCAGATCTTTGTGGACATGCCCGACCTCAACGAACGCATCGCCATCTTCAAGGTCCACCTCAAGCCCCTGAAAATGGACATCGCCGTGGACGTGGAATTCCTCGCCCGCCAGACACCCGGCTTCAGCGGTGCGGACATCGCCAACATCTGCAACGAGGCCGCCCTGATCGCCGCACGGCGCAAGAAGACCTCCGTGGAAAAACAGGATTTCCTCGACGCCGTGGACCGCGTGATCGGCGGGTTGGAGAAGAAGAACAAGATCATCACCAACGAGGAGAAGCGGGCCATCGCCTATCACGAGGCCGGCCATGCCACGGTGAGCTGGTTGGTGGAACACGCCTCGCCCTTGGTGAAGGTGACCATCGTGCCTCGCGGACGCTCCTTGGGCGCTGCGTGGTACCTGCCAGATGAACGGCACCTCACAACCACCGAACAGATGCTCGACGAGATCTGTGCGGCCATGGGCGGGCGCGCCGCGGAATCGATCATGTACGGGAAGGTGAGCACCGGCGCCCTCAGCGACCTGGAGAAGGTGACCAAACAGGCCACCGCCATGGTGACCGTCTACGGCCTGAACGAGAAGATCGGCAACATCAGCTATTACGACAGCAGCGGACAAAGCGAATACAGCTTTGGCAAGCCGTACAGTGAGCACACTGCCAAGATGATCGACGAGGAAGTGCGCAACATCGTAGAGATCCAGTACGAACGTGCCAAGCGGATCCTCACGGAGAACAAGGACAAGCTCACCGCATTGGCCACGCAGCTGCTGGAGAAGGAAGTGATCTTCAAGGAGGATCTGGAGAAGATCTTCGGAGACCGGCCCTTTGCCCGTGAGGAGCAGGTGGTGACCCCGCCCAAGCCGCAGAACGGGAACGGAGGAAATACCCCATCGGAGCCGGCGTCCACCGACCCCAAGGAGGACAATTCCTCGGTGGCCTAGCCGAGCGTTCCGCCCATGACCGAAACGGCAACTCGGGCACTGACCGGAGCGGCCTACGTGGCGCTCACCTTGGGCGCGGCCCTCGCGGGGCCGCTCACCACCACCCTGCTCTTCCTGCCGGTGTGTTTGCTGGCATCCCGTGAGATGCACCGTTTGAGCCATACGAGCGCACAGGAAGCGCCCTCCGTGGGCGTTCCCCTGCTCATCGCGGCGGCCACCTATCTCGCCATCGCGTTCCTAGGGACCGGCCTGCTCTCCATGCAATGGGCGGCAGTAGTGTTGTTGGCGGCATTCACGGTCGGCGTGGTCCACATCGTGCTGAGCAACGGGAAGGAACCGGTACGCGGCGTTGGCACCCTGCTCATCCTGATGGCCTACATCGCGTTGCCGTTCGGGCTGATCATCTCGTTGCTTCCGAACGGCCCGCACCTGTTCATCGGCTTCATGATCGATCCTTTGGACCAACGACACCGGCGCCTATCTGGTGGGCCGGGCGATCGGTCGTACCAAGCTGATGCCGCGGGTAAGCCCGAAGAAGACCGTGGAAGGGTTCGGGGGCGGCCTGCTGCTGGCCATGGTGGCCGGTGTGGTGCTCGCTCTGGCGTGGCCCGACCTCACGATGGCCCAATGGGTCATCTGCGCCGCCGTGGTGGCGGTGACCTCCACCATCGGGGACCTGTTGGAATCGTCCTTTAAGCGGGAAGCCGGCGTGAAGGATTCCGGACATGTCCTGCCGGGGCACGGTGGCATCCTGGACCGCTTCGATGGCTTCCTTTTGGCCCTGCCCGCCATGCTGGCCTGCGTGAAACTGATGGGTGCTTGAACGGGACCGCCCAACCCGGAACCGGGGTATTCCCGCATACCCTCCCCTATATTTGGCCGCCCCGTGCAAGTATGCGTCTACACCGCGAAGGAACCCTCACCATCCTGCTCATCCTTGTGGTGAGCTGCCTCACCATCTATGGCGCGTGGCGTTGGCTGCCGAGCGTCGCCGTATGGCCCATCGCGCTGGCCATGGCGGCACTGCTTGGTGTAGTGGTCTGGTTCTTCCGCGTGCCTCCCCGTTCACCCAGCGCTGAGGATGCATTGGTGCTGTCCCCCTGCGACGGGAAGGTGGTGGTGGTGGAAGAGGTGATGGAGAACGAATACTTCAAGGACCCGCGGATACAGGTCTCCATCTTCATGAGCCCGCTGAACGTGCATGTGAACTATCACCCGGTGAACGGGGAGGTGACATTCCGCCAGTACCATAAGGGCAGGTATTTAGTGGCCTGGCATCCCAAAAGCAGCACCGAGAACGAACGCTGCACCGTGGTGGTGAAGCACCCCGTGCATGGCGAAGTGCTGATGCGCCAGATCGCCGGTGCCTTGGCGCGTCGCATCCGCACCTATCCCAAGCCGGGCGACGCCGTGGTGCAGGGCTCCGAGCTCGGCTTTATTAAATTCGGCTCCCGTGTGGACCTTTTCCTGCCCATCACGGCCAATGTGGCCGTTCAGATCGGAGAGGTGGTGAAAGGTGCCACGTCCGTGATCGCACGCTACGAACCATGAACATGCGCAATCCCTTCCTGCTTCTCCTTCTGGCCTCCTTCACCTTGACCGCTTGCACCGATAATACATCTGTGGCGGAACAACCGGCCCAGATCGCCGAGGACCAGGCCCCGCCCGCCCAGGCGGACGACATCGCCGTTCCGGACACCGGGGTCGTGCATCTGCACAGCCTTGCGGGCAGCGGCCTCCAATTCCATGGCGTCTATGACGCGCCCAATGGGAACGTCCACTACTTCATGCGCTTCTTTGAGCGTGGCAATGTGGCTTTGGTGGCCGGCAGGCAGGAGCCCGATGATCCCACGGACCTCCGCTCCATGCTCACGATGAATGTCCAAAGCGGGACGAACAACATCCATAATGTGCCGGTAACACGCCGCGGCGACAGCCTTTTCTTCTCTACAATGGCCAACCGTGGCGCGATCTCCTATGCCGGCGTGGTGGACGGGGATTCGCTGCGCTTCCGCAAACAAAGCAAGGCCACCGGAAAGACAGGCGTGGTGAGCTACGTCTTCCTGCCGGACGGAGCTTCGCCACACTGAGCACAGTGCTGCGGTTCCTTCATGACGCCTATAGCAACACGGTACGCAGCTCGTCCAAACGCGTGATCCGGTAGGTTGCACGGGGATCCCCGGACTCCACGGGCGCCAGATGGGCCTGATCCATTCCGGCCTTGCGTGCCCCGCCGATGTCGGCAACGGCGTTATCCCCGATCATCAGGCTTTCCTGCAGCTTGGCCCCTGCGGACCGCATAGCATGGCGAAAGATCCGCGCGGACGGTTTGGAGACCCCGGCCATCTCGCTGGTAAGTACCACATCGAAGAATCCCCGGATCCCGGAGGCATCCATCTTAACGCCCTGCACCTCGGTGAAGCCATTGGTGATGATGTGCATGCGGTAATGCGGTCGCAGGTCATCCAGCAGGTCCAACGCCCCGGGAAGCAGCGTGGAACACTTCGGGCAGCGGTCCATATAGGTCTCTTCCAGTCGCTTGGCCAGCCCGGCGTTCCGCAGGCCGAACTGTTCCAAGGCCTGGTTGAAGCGCAATGCCCGAATGACCTCCTTGGGGATGGCCCCCGCCTCCATCCGTGCCCATAGGGCGATATTTACTTCCTCATATGCCGGGATGAAGGCGTCGCCGTCCACGCCCATTTCCGCCAGACCGAATTCCGCATGCAGCTCGGCCAGCACGGCGCGTGAGTTCGCTTCAAAGTCCCACAAGGTGTGGTCCAGGTCGAAAAAGAGATGGCGATAGTGTTTCACCCTGTGAATTTCCATGCCGCGCTCAGCACAAAGGACCAGATCAATACCGAAAGAAGCAAGAATGGCAAGGTCCGGCGATCATGCCTGAAATACTTCGCAGCGAGCATCGCGGCGATGGGTATCGAAAGGATGGGGGGTGAAATGAACACCAGTCCGTGCAGGCCGTAACCGTGCTTCAACCGCACGATCGATCTGTTGGTGCGCGTGAAAATGCGCTTGGGTGGAACTCCGCGCGCGATGGCGCGGGCACGCCTCCGGATCCGCTGCTGCCGGAACCATTCAAGCACACCGGCACTTCCCAAATAGAACACGATGGCACCGAGACAGCCCCCGGTGCCGATCAGCAGCACCGTTTCCCAAAAGCTGTTCCCAAGCCTATAGGAAACGATGGCTGAGAAGAAGAATTTCAGCACCGCCGCCGTCATCACGGTAATGGCATGCAGCGCCTGCATCGCTAGACCTTGTTACCGTAGGCCAGGTCGCCCGCATCGCCAAGGCCCGGTACGATGTAGGCCTCGGCGGTCATCTCCTCATCGACCGCGCCGAGCCAGTACTTGGTGTTGGCGGGGAAATGCTTCTTCACGAACTCCACGCCCTCGGTGCTGGCGATCACGGAGACCACATGCACCGCCTTGGGCTTGCCCATCCGTAACATGGCTTTGTACACCAAGGCCATGCTGCGGCCGCTGGCCAGCATCGGGTCGCTGATCACCAGTACCCGGCCGTCGATGGAGGGACTGCTGAGGTATTCCACCTCCACGTCGAAGCCGTCCTCGCCCTTGCGGTGTTTCCGGTAGGCGCTCACGAAGGCATTGTCAGCGCGGTCGAAATAGTTGAGCATCCCTTGGTGCAAGGGCAGGCCTGCGCGGAGAATGGTACAGAGCACGGGCTGGTCAACTGGAAGGGAAACTCGCGCCACGCCCAGCGGTGACACCACTTCGGACTCCGCGTACTCAAGTGTCCGGCTCAGCTCATAGGCCATCACCTCCCCCATCCGTTCGAGGTTCCGACGGAACCGGAGCGGGTCTTTCTGCACCTCCACATCCCGCAGTTCCGCGAGAAAGCGGTTCGCTATGGAGTTCGTCTTGTTCAGTTCCACCACCATGGTCAAGATCTCATTAGCCGGATCAACGGCGGAAGACGGTTCATCAAAGCTCGCAAATAAAGCACAGGGGCCGCACCGAAGCCGGAATAAAACCGCGCCAGTTGATGATCATTGCCCCCGGCGAAGTCCAAGAACGCGCCACTGAAGGCGTGCTCCGATACCACATCGTCGATCAAGGCGTGCATGGCGCGAAGATCGCGACCTTTCGCTGAACCCATGCCTTTGAGGAAAATGATGCGGCCACCGACCCGCACGAACCACGCGGCGGCAACGGGTCCGTCATCGCTGGTCACCATGCGCCCGAAGCCCGTGCCCGCTTCCTCGGAGGCGACCAGCACACGCCGCATCGTTTCACGCTGGACGGTATCGATGCCCCAGCGCGTAAATTGCTCAGAACCCTCAAGAAAATCGATCACACGGACACTGCTTACACCGCGCTCCACCACCACGCCGAACTGCTCCGCCTTCCGCAAGCTCCGCCGGTGATTCACGCTGTAGCTCGCACGCAGGGCCTCCACCGGCCCGTCCATACGGAGCACATGGTTGGTCCGTTCTTCGGTGCGAAGGCCTGCTACTCCGGAGATCGCAGCGCCGAGCATGTAGATATCCGCATAGCGGAAACGCTTCGGTAACGCATGCAGGAAACGCGCGGCATCATCCTCTCCGGGTTCCGGAGAGAACGGTCCCAGATGCTGGATAAGAAAGGGCTGATAGAGATAGCGGACGCCGTATTTCATGCGCCACGGCAGCGGCATCTGGGCACCCGTGGCCTCGTCCACCAAGGCGTCCCATCCCGGTGCTGCGGCCTCCATGGTGGCGCTAAGTCCGTACCAGGCAGCATTGGTACATGCGGCCATGCGCCGGTCCCAAGCAGCGAGGTCGATATCCGCGTGGCGCAAATAGTTGATCATGGCCGCGCATATTGAAGGACTTCCTCCGCCACAACGTCCCATCCGGCCTCGTTGCCGTAACCGCTCAGGAAACGTTCGTGCCACACGGAGATGAAATGGCCCTGTACGGCCCTCACGGCGTCCACTATGCGCTTGGCCTCTGTGATCGCCTCCTGGGGAGATAGCTGCATCTTGTAGCACAGGGCACTGTCCATCATCGCGAAAGGATGGATCATCAAGGTGGTCTCCCGTTCGGCGGCCAGGTCATAAAAAGGAAAGGCGGTGCAGGTGCCAGAACGGAAACCGGTGCGGTCGGCAAGGCCCATGCTGTGCTCCTCTCGAATACCGAGATGTTCCAACTCGCGGCAGGTCTCCGGTAGCCGCATGCGCAGGAAATGCTGACGGGAGCACGTTACCGGTCGGCCGACCACGGCTTCCAAACGCTCCTTTTCCTCGGAAATACGGAACGTGTTCTCCGAGCTTTCGTAACCCGGATGCAGGCCCACTTCCGCGCGTTGCGCCATGAGCCTGACCAAGGCTTGCATGAAAGGCACCTCCGGCCCGATGGCATGGTCATGCTTCCCGATCGGTGCCGTGAGGAAATTGATGATCGCACGCCCGCCAGAACGTTCCACGAGGTCGAGAAAGGCTTCATGGACGGCGTACGGGTCCGACCTGGACCCCGTCAGTACGGCCAAACGGTCCGTCACACGGCCTGGATGTCCCCTGAGCAGGTCGCGTGCAGCCCCGCCCAGGGAGCGCCATCCCGGCCGCCCGAGATACATGGCCCCATTGTCCACGTCCAAAGTGGCGGTATGCGCGTATTCCCTCCGGAGTTCAGGAAGCCGCGGGTCTTGCTTCCGCCAACTTTCCACGAGCGCGAGCAACCATTCATCCACGATGGGCCGGTCCAAGTATCCGTGCCTTGCGGCATGAAGCGCCCCCGTACTGGGGCGCCCATGTTCATCGCGTTCAATGGGTCCGTATTCCTCATATCGTGACAGTTGAATGAAGGCGGAAGCGAACACATCGAAGGGAAGGTCACCCCGGTCGGATGAAAAGAGGACCGGCATGTCCTGGGACCACACTACCTCAGGCTCCAAACGCTCAATGCGTTCCTGCTCCAGCAAGCCGTGCGGCACCACCTGGAAAGCTCCTTCCACGGCCGTATGTCCGTAGACGAGCTTCGGCCCCGCCACCTTTTGCAGGTCGGACAACTCCGGGACCTCTACCGCTTCCCATCCGGCCATGGGACCGAGCAGGTGCGCCACGCTGTATCGCGACCGCGGACCGGGCCGCTCGATGTGATAATGAATGTCGGCCATGGTGGCTTGCGCAAGTTAACGCAGCAACGCCCCTCAGCCGTGCCCTTCGAGCAACACCTCGCAGATCGCCTCCGCAGTATGGCCATCGCCAAAGATCGGCGGGCAATCGGGTACGCCGTCGCGCAGGAACATCGCCGCTGCCTCGGCGATACGTGAGGGGTCCGCGTCCGCCAGCACGGCCTGCCCGTTGGCGACCAGCTCCACCCATTCGGTCTCCGGGCGCACCACCACCACGGGCTTGCCGAAGAAGTACGCCTCCTTCTGCAGGCCCCCGCTGTCCGTGACCACCAGCTTGGCGTTCCGCTCCAAGGCGATCATGTCCAGGAAGCCCACCGGTGGTACGAGATGAAAATTCGGCGCCTCCTCGATAGCTGCTTGCAGGTGTCCATGGAGCAAGCTGTCCATCATTTTCCGCGTGCGCGGATGCACGGGCAGCACCACGGGAAGAGCATGCAGCCGATGCAGGTCCAGCAACGCGGTAAAAATGGCGTTGATGCGCACCGGATCGTCCGTGTTCTGGTCGCGGTGGACGGTGGCCAGCACGAAGTCCTTCCCCTCCAGATGCAGGTCCTTCAACAGCCGGGAGCGGCTCTCCGCCAACTCGGCGAAGCGCATGCTGTTGTCGTACATCACATCGCCCGTGGCCACCACACGGGGCCGGTCCACAGTGGGCGATGCCTCGTTGGCCGTATTGAAGCCCTCGCGCCGCAGGTTCTCCACTGCGGTGTCCGTGGGGCAGAACAGCCAGGTGCTGCAATGGTCGCAAACGATCCGGTTCACCTCTTCGGGCATGGCCTTGTTGAAGGAGCGCAGGCCCGCTTCCACATGGGCCACGGGAATGTGCAATTTGCCGGCGGCGACGGCGCCGGCAAGCGTGCTGTTGGTATCCCCGTACAGCAGCACTATATCGTGTTTGCCGGTCTGAAGCTCTTTCTCAATGCCCTCGATCATCCGCGCCGTCTGGGTCCCGTGTGCACCGCTGCCCACGCCCAAGGCGATGTCTGCGCCGGGGATACCCAGTTCATCGAAGAACACCTGAGACATATTGGCATCGTAGTGCTGCCCGGTGTGGAGCAAGGTCTCCACAAGGCGGCCTTGGAACCGGCCACTGACGGCATGGCTAATGGCGGCAGCCTTGATGATCTGGGGGCGCGCCCCGATAACGGTGAGGATGCGCAACGGCTTGGGCATATCAGCTCATTTGTCCATTGTCCGCGAAGCTGTAATAGCCCCCTGCGGTAATGATGATGTGGTCCTGTACGATGATGTCGAGCATGCGGCCACCCTCCACCAATTTGCGCGTGAGGCGAACGTCCTCCTCGCTCGGCCGCAACTGGCCACTGGGATGGTTGTGGGCCACGACCATGCAGGAGGCGCCACGTTCCAACGCGCAGCGAAAGATCACCTTGGGGTCCGCCACGGTGCCGTGCAGACCGCCCACGCTAACCCGGCGCACCTCGATCAGGCGCAAGCCCCTGTCCAGCAATAGCACCCAGAACTCCTCATGCGGAAGGTCGGCCAGCTTCGCGCGAAGCTCCTCATGCCCCTGCGCACTGGTGCTGATCCGTGGCCGATCCCGTTGTTCCCCGGTCCGGCGCCGCAGGCCCAACTCAAGCGCCGCCACAATGCTCAGGGCCTTGGCCTCACCCACGCCTTTGCGCTTCATCAGGTCCGCCGGGGTGAGGGCCGCCAGCGCGTTCAGGTCGTTCCCTGTCTGCTTCAGCACCTGTTTGGCCAGTTCCAGCGCACTTTGGTCCGGTGTGCCGGAGCGGATGAGGATGGCCACCAGTTCAGCGTCCGACAAGGCCTTCGCGCCCTGCGCCAGTAAACGCTCGCGTGGGCGGTCCCCTTTGTCCCATTCAGGAATACTGAGCCGTGGTTTAGGGGTAGGGCCTTCCGTTTCCATGTATGAGCCAAAGATGCCATGAAATCCGGGACCCTCGGCACAAGAACGCTGTCCAAGGGTTTGAAATGCGAACAGGTCCCCGAAAGGACCTGTTGCGAAAGAAAAATGCTAGCGGGGCCTACTTCAGTTCGGCCACGTGCTTCTGGAGGCTGCTCTTGAGGTTGGCGGCCTTGTTCTTGTGGATGATGTTGCGCTTGGCCAGTTTGTCCAGCATGCTGTTCACCTTGGGCAGCAGCTCTTCGGCCTCCTTCTTTTCGGTGCTGGCGCGGATGTCCCGCACGGCATTACGCGTGGTTTTGTGCTGGTAGCGGTTCCGTTCGTTGCGGCTCTCGCTCTGGCGGATACGCTTGATGGAGGACTTGTGATTGGCCATGTTCCTTTTCCGGATAGGGGCGGCAAATATAAGCTGCTTCGCGGTTCCAGCAAACTTCCGGTTGAAATCAATGGGCACGACCCTCTTTTTCGCCTTGGGCGGGCCGCCTCAGAAGGCCATGTCGTCCTTACCGAACATGTTGGTCACGGTCTTCACCACGATCTTCAGGTCCATAAGGAATGACCAGTTCTCCAGATACCACACGTCGAGGTCCACCCGCTTCTCCATAAGCTCTGGCGTACGGGTCTCCCCACGGAAACCGTTCACCTGGGCCCAACCCGTGATCCCCGGGCGTACGAAATGGCGCACCATGTACTTATCAATGATGTCGCGGAACTGGTCGTTCAGCTTCAGGGGGTGCGGGCGTGGCCCCACCACGCTCATCTGGCCCAAGAGTACATTGAAGAACTGGGGCATTTCGTCCAAGTTGCTCTTGCGCAAGAATGCGCCCACCTTGGTGATCCGCGGGTCGTTCCGTGTGGCCTGCTTGCTGTCGGCCTCCTCGTTCATCTGCATGCTCCGGAATTTGTAGCACGAGAATTTCTTCTTGCGCTCGCCCAGACGGGTCTGCTTGAAGAAGACCGGCCCCTTGGAGGAGAGCTTCACCAAGATCGCGAGGATCGGGAAGAGCCAGCTGAAGATGAGCGTGATCACCAAAAAGGAGAATACAATATCGAAGCTGCGCTTGAGCAGCCGATTGCCCCTTCGGTCCAGCGGTTCGTTGCGCAGGCGGCTCACCGGTACCGCACCATGAAAAGTGAGGTCGGTGGTCTTCACCACGGGGATGAAGCTGTCCACGCTCGGTATCACCCGAAAACGGATGGTGTTGCGCTCACAGAACTCCATGAGCTCAGTGATCTGCTCCCTGTATGACCCGGGCAGTGCGCAATACAGGATATCGATGCGGTTCTGGACCGCGAAGGCCTTGGCGGCCTCGATGCCGCCAAGCTGACGTGAGGCGAGCGGCCCGGTGATGGGGTGCTCATGGAACACGCCGCGGAACCGGTATCCGCGAACGGTCTGGTCCTCACAGTATTGAAAGATCTCATCCGCAGCGGGTCCGTCACCGACAATGATCAGGTCCTTGACGGAAGTGAGCGGTTCAAAGGTCATTACGCGGTTAAATCCGTGCTGTACGTTGTGGAGCTGCTGGCGGCTGGAACGCAGCAATGTGGCCAACTCGTGGTTGAGCTCGGTACGGCTGGCACGGGAACCCCGTCCGATAGCGGATGCAGGATGGACCATGGACCCGGGGTCATAGTTTTCCATGGTGGTTCATTTTGGCGTGGAGCGTTAAGTAGAGCGAGAGCCAAAAGTAGCGATTCGTCGATCCAAAAGTCAAGTTTGTCGATAATTTTTATTGTTTCGAGCGTTTAACCGGATCGTCGTCGAAAAATTGACCTAGCGCTGAAACGATCGTTTGGCATACAGTAACATGAATGCCGTATTGGTGACCAGGTAACGTTTCCACAGCCGTCCGGGTTCGAGCCAGAGCCTGTAGAGCCATTCCAAGGAAGCGTTGCGCATCCATTGCGGTGCCCTTTTATCCAACCCGGCATAGAGGAGGAAAGCTCCGCCAACACCGAGCATCACGGCGGGCACCTTACCCTTCATGGCGGCCATCCAGCGTTCCTGCCTGGGGCAGCCCAAGCTGACCATGACGATGTTCGCGCCACTGGCAGTGATCCGGTCCACTTCGGCAGCGCGTTCCGCATCGGTGGCTTTCCGGAAGGGCGGAGACCACGTCCCCGCGATATGCAAGCCGGGGAACTCCTTCGCAGCGCGACCGACGATCGCGTCCAACACGTGCTGCTCCCCACCATGGAGGAAGATGCTCATGCCTTGTCTATCAGCCTCCGCCATCACTGCGGGCATCAGGTCATTCCCGGCCACCCGCTCCTGCTTCGCACCTGCGAACTTATTGAGGCTTCTGAGGATGGGCATGCCGTCCGCAGTGGCCAGGTCGGCGCCGTTGACCACGGCCGCGAACGCGAGATCCCCTTGTGCCTCCATGCACATATGCACATTCACGCAGCAGACATAGGCCGAACGGTGCTCCTTCCCCATCGCGGCAATGGCAGACACATGGTCATGGAAGGATCCCAAGGAAAGATCCAAACCGAAAATGCTTGCTTTCGGAAGTCCTTTCATGGCCTCTTCTCTACTTGCTCTTGGCGGGTATCGATCAATTCAGGGCTCTTGGCCGGGGCGCTCTCGTTGTCATACCATTTCACCATGGCCTGCACACCCTCTTTCAACGAGTAGGGCGCGGGGCCCAAGGCTTTCGTGGTACGGTCCATTGGCGTGATGTAATCGCTGGTCATGCTCCGGAAACGGCCGCTGGTGATGGGGAACGGAATACGTACGGCTTTAAGCACGTCCCCGCCGAACGCCAGTGCCCTTACCATCCATGTCGGGATATAGCGCACCGGCTTTCCCACAAGTTCCTTCGAGACCGCTTCCACCCAGGTCCTCAGGTCCATCGGATCGTCCCCTACGTAGAATACCTTCCCATTTACAATTTCCGCCGGAGCGGTCAGGATCCGCTCGATCTGCCACACCACATTGCCTACGTAGCCGTACGACCGGATGACCTTGTTCCGGCCGGGATGGAAGTACAGACCCTTGCGCATCACCTTGAACAGGACGTCCCGGTACCGCAGGCTCCAGGGACCCCAGATGGTGGTGGGCCGGATGATGCTCCAGACGCTGGAAAGGTCCGCTGCACGAGTGGCCAGTTCGCAGAGGCGCTTGCTCTCACCGTAAAGCGTGAAGGGCTTGTAATCCTGGTCGTCCTTGGGCTGAAAGCCGGCCTCGCAAACGAACTGTGTGCTGGTGACAATAAGGCGTTCGATGCCGGGAAATGCCTTCACCGCCTCCAGCAGGATGGCGGTGCCTTCATGATTTTGCCGGTAAGCGTTGATATCGTCCTGTACGTCGGTGTCCGTACGGGCAGCCAGATGCACCACGTGCGTAGGCCTGAATTCCGCGAAATGCTTGTCCGTCGCCGCTCGGTCCATGATGTCCCATTCACGCCACCAAGACTTGTGTGCGGGTTTCAACGGTGGGTTCCAGTCCAAGTTCAGGACATCAATTCCCTTATCCAAGGCGCTTTGTACCAAGTTGGTGCCGATAAATCCGGATCCCCCGGTGACTAACAATCGCATCCCTTCAGTTCTTTTTTGCGGCGGCCACCAGTGCCTCTTCCATGTTCTTCTGGAACCGTTCCACCGTGAACCGCTCCGCAAAGATGCGCCGCCCTGCTTCGCCCATGCGCCTCCGCAACGGCTCGTCCCGGATGAGCAACAGCAACTTGGTCGCGATCGCGGAAGGATCTTCCACCGGCACCACAAAGCCGTTCACGCCGTCCGCGGCCACCGAGGGAATGCCGCGCCAACGGGTGGTGACCACCGGCTTGGCGAACTGCATGGCTTCCAGCAGTACAAGCCCGAAACTTTCCGCCTCGAAATGGCTCGGGAAGCAGAAGATGTCGCATCCGGCAAAGCGCTCGAATTTTTCCATGTCGCGCATCACGCCAAGGAAAGTGACCTTCTCGCCCAGCCCATGTTCGGCCATGTAGGCCCGGCATTCTTCCTCGAACGTCCGATCACCCCATCGGCCCATGAGCTCGAGCCGGGCATCTGCACCTTGGGCCACCACTTCACGGAACGCCTCAAGCAGCACCCGTACGCCCTTGGAACGGATGAGCACGCCGGTGAACAGTATGACGACAGGCTTTCCCGGCGTGGCCGAATGTTCCTGCACGGTCCCGCGCATGTCAGGAATGCCGTTGGGCACCACCACGTCCAGTTTCGCGCCCAAGAGCTTACCGTCCTCGGGATTCTGCGGCGCGGTCCTTATGGCCATGGCGGCGTTCCGGTAGGCCAGACGGTAAAAAGGGCGCACCCAGACGGACAAATGCTTCTCAAATCCGGAAACCCCGCCAGCGTGATAGTGGAACACTGTCCATTTGAACAGCCAACGCGTGGCGCAGAGGAAGACGACATCCCGCAGCACCGGCACCATGTTGGGGCCGCTGGGCGGATAATAAAGCATCGGCGTTCGGTGACGCAGCCGCGCCCCCCACACGTGAAGGATGGTCGTGAAGAGCACCCATATTTTGCGCATGGCGAATTTCCCCACACTGTCCATGTCTTCCGAGTAGTTCAGGCGCACATGGAACAGTTTCACGCGGACGGGGTCCGACCGCAACAAAGCCTTGATCATGATAGCCTGCCCACCGAAGGGCGGCGGCGTCTGCCCCACCACGAGCACGCGCATGGGCGCGATCATTGGCACGGGTTGGGATTCCATTCGGATCAACGGTAAAGCAAGTTCACCAATAGCAACCACCTTCCACCTGCTTGGCGAGCGTAGGGGTCTCGTCCGCGGAGGGTCGTACCCAGTGCTCGTTGATCAGAGGATGGCCGTCCCAGCGCTTGCCGGTAATGCCGAACATGAACTGGGTGGAGCCGCCCAGATGCACGGCCTTTTTCCCCTGCCTTTTGATGTGTGCCGCCAGCGGGAGCCCATAGGCCCCGCAACCGATGATGGCTATATCATAGTCCGTGCGGTCGATCTGTTCCTTCATGTGGTCCAACGCATGGAACCAAGTGGGGAAAGGCGAAGGTGTGTTCGCGACGGTCTGGACGGCCTTCACGGTCTTCAGTTCGAAATCCGGCAGCAGTCTCCGGTCCTTGAAGAGCAACCCACGTTTTTCGTACTGGCTGCGGATGGACTTCTCGTATGGATGGACCACGAGCACCTTTTTGCCCTCCAACATGCTGCTCCATGGATCGATATGAACATGCGGCTCCAGATCGGGCAGCGGCACCTTGACGGCGTTCTTCAATTGCTCGGCCACGAACCACTCGTCCCGATAGCAAGTGCCTAGGATGTCGATCAGGGGAATATCAGCCATCATGCGTTCGGCGAATTTTCCCAAGGCCTCCTCGGTGGCCGGAAAAAATCCGGCGTTCCGGGGCATGCTCTTGAAGGTGGACGGTTCCCATCCGTAGGAGTAGAACCGTCCGGTGATGAAGCCTATGTGGTTGAGCAGTGAAGGCTTTCTGCCGGTGAGCGCGCAGTAATGGTTCATCACCGCGTTCATCTCCACGATACCGATACGGGAGATCATGCTGGGCTTGGGTGCGAGAAGTTCCTTGCGGATCAGATCCGATGCCGCTTGGCCTGACACCTCGGCCCCTTCATAGGTATAGCCGAAACGAGATCGACCGGGCAGCAACTTGGACCACACTTTCCTTCCGAAATGCAATCGCTTCAATGTTGCAGGGCTTGGCCCTGCCTGTTCATTTCCGTTCATCCCCATCGCTCGTTCACCGCAAAAATAGCCCCTTACCCTGCGCTGATCCGCTTTATGGCTTCTGGCCCTGTTCGGCACATTCCTACGAAAGAGACGGGAAAAGGGTTGATCGTACCCGTAAAATCCGCATTCGTCGAACTTCTGAAACCATGCCCGGGGATGTTGGTTAAAGCCAGCTGACCAACCTCTTGAACATGCGAGCAGATCTCCTCATCCACACCTGCGCCAAGGCATTCACCTCGGCCCTGCTATTGGCATGCAGCCTCACCGCATCAGCCACTGTCTATTACGTCTCCCCCACCGGCGATGATTCCAATAACGGGACGTCCCAGGCCACGGCGTGGCAGACCATTGACCGGGTGAACCAGATGTCTTTCGCCTTACAACCCGGCGACCAGGTCCTGTTCAAGCGTGGTGGCGTGTACAGGGGAGAGGTGGTGATCGGAAGCAATGGCACGACCTCACAGCCGATCACCGTCGGAGCGTATGGGAGCGGGAACCGGCCTGTGATCAAAGGCAGCGAGCTCGTCTCCGGTTGGTCCGTACACCAAGGGAACGTGTATGTGACCGACTTGTCCGGACCGGTAGGCCAATTGTATGTTGGTGGCCAACGCATGACCCCCGCACGTTTCCCCAACAGTGGTTGGCTGCGTAACAGCCAGGGCGGGGGCACGCAGCTCCAAAGTGCCGACCTGGGCCAGCCTAGCGGCTATTGGAACGGGGCCACCGCAGTGGTCCGCAGCTCCAGCAGCTCCTTCGATACGCTTCACGTTTCCAGCTATAACAACGGAACGCTCCACTTCACAAGTTCCACGCTCAACATGGGCAACGATCCCTGGGGATTTTATATGACCGGGAAACTTGACCAACTGGACGCTGCCACGGAATGGTACTTCGATAAGACCGCGCAAAAGCTTTACCTCTGGGCGCCCGGCGGGGCCGACCCGAACAGCCTCACGGTGGAGGCCGCAGTACACCGCACCGGTGTGAACTGCTATTGGCAGCGCCACGACATGGCCATTGAGGACATCGCTTTCCGCCACCAGTACCTGGCCGGTGTGTTGAACGACGGCGCCTCGCATGTTTCCGTCACTGGTTGCGATTTCCAATGGTTGTTCCACGGCATCCGCAGCGCCGGGAGCAATAGCACATACACGGACAACACCTATAAGAACACCTACGCTACAGCGGCGCTCGTCTTCGATGACAATACCGAGATCGCCAACAGCACGTTCACAAAGATCGCCCTGCTTGACGGCCAAGGGGAAAGCACCTGGGGCTACTTCGGCATCCGTACCACCGGCAGCGGTATCACCATCCGTAACAACCGCTTGGACACCATCGGATACATCGGCATCATTGCGGAAAGCAATGCCTTGGTGGAAAAGAACGTGATACGCCATCCGCTTGCCACCATGAACGACGGCGGCGGGATCGCCATCGACCATGCCGACGGGTTGATCATACAGGACAACATCGTCAGCGACCCCATCGGCTCATTCTCCAATGGGGCCCCCCTGATCGCACCGCACAATGAGCACATGGGCATCGGTATCTACTTCGGGAACACCTCCATCAAGAACACCATCGCGCGGCGCAACACGGTGTATAACTGCCCACAGGCCGGCATCCATGTGGACCACACGATGGTGACCACGGGCATCCAGATCAAGAACAACGTGCTCTTCAACAACGGCATCCAGATCGTGGTCTCCGACTATTCCAACGCCACCGGAGCGGGCGCCACCCCGCCCTACTATGTGCCCAACTACAACGACGTGTACAGCGGCAACGTGATGTACTGCCTCACCAAGGACCAGCTCTGCATGCTGCAGTACAATACGCACGGAGCAAATCCGGTGGACTTCGGCACCTACACCAACAACCGCTACTTCAATCCCTACAATGAACTGAGCATCAAAGTGATCAATTTCGTTTCCGGGGCACCGCGCTACTATGCGCTGGAGCGCTGGCAGGCCGAGAAGACCGAGGATGCCGGAAGTACGCGGAGCACCGAGCGGTTCGTGCCGTTCACCACCACACAGGAACTCAGCAGCAACTTGGTCCAGAACGGTGATTTCGTCAGCAATGTGAGCGGGTGGACCGGCTGGCCGAACAATGCGCAAGTGACCCGCGTGACCAGCCACTTGGACAACGGTGCGCTGAAGGCCTACCTGCCTGACGACAGCCAGTACCCGAACTTCACGCTGCACAACCCGGACCTGTTCCCCATCGTGGACCAGGCCTGGTACCGTGTGCGCTGCAGCCTGCAGAGCAACACCGAAGGTGACGTGGTGCTCGGCATCAAGGGACAATCCACGTTCTCCAACCCCTACACCACATGGCAACAGCAGCTCCCGTTCGATGGTGAGCGCCGCGATCTGGAGATGTACTTCCAAAGCGACCTGACGGACCAAGCACAGATCCAGTTCATCAATCAGTGGACCGAGCCGATGTACTTCCTGGACAACGTGGAAGTGACCAAGGTGAGCGTGCAGGCGGTCGACCCCGCGCTGCGGAACCAACTGATCGTGAACGACCAGTCCACCGCGCAAAACTTCAACCTGCCCGACGGCTGCTGGGCCGATGTGGACGGCGATGTGCTCAACGGCCCGATCAGCATACCCGCGCTCAGTTCCGTTGCGATCTACCAGTTGCCCGATGATGCTTGCTCCATCACCACCGGAATAACGGACGACGGCGCTTCCGCCCACGCCGGGACCATGTATCCCAACCCGGTAATGCGTGGTGCCCCCTTGTATTTCGCACCGGTGACGAACGGCCGATTCACGCTTATGGACCTGCGTGGATCCCTGGTGATGGACACAGCGATCCTCCCTGGAACGGGCAGCGCCACCTTACCTGCTGATATCGCTCCCGGACTTTATGTGGCCCGTATACACGGCAACGGCCGATCTGAAATGCAGAAGCTCATCGTCCGTTGAGCGAACATCCAAGAACCGAAAAAGAAAGGCCCGGGCAGATCCGGGCCTTTCCTTTTTAAGTGCGGACCTCGCAAAAGCAGGTCCGGAGCGGGGGACCGTGCCTTAGGCACCGAGCAGCAGCAAGGATCGGCCGGGTCGAACCTGGACCTATGGATCTACCCCTTCGGGATGATCCGCACGGGATTACCGATGGCCACATGGCCGGACGGCACATCGCGAAGCACCACCGCGGCAGCCCCGATAGCGACGTCGTCGCCGATGGTGATGGGACCGATGATCACGGCGTTAGCGCCGATGTCCACGCGGTCGCCGAAGATGGGCGCCCGTGTGTAACCACCCTCCTTGGTCCGTTTGTTCCCGATCGTGGTGCTGTTCCGGACGGTACATCCGGCGCCGAAGACCGTGCCGTCGTTGATGACCAGCGCCTGCCCATGATCAATGCGGAAGCCCGGGCCTATGCGCGTTTTCCACGGCAGTTCGATGCAGAGCACCCATTCGACCATCAGCCTGTACAACACGAACAGCGGCAGGAAGAGGATGAAGGTGACGAGGCTCTGCCTCAGCAAATGCATGGTCCGGAACAGGATCATCACCAGACGACCCTTGGGGTTCCCCGCGTTCGCTCGCCAATCCTGGAATATGCCGTACCGTGCAACCATCGGTCTCACTTCTTGCGCAAAGGTGCCACCATCTGATTGAACCACAGCTTGGCCATGCCGGGGAGATATAAACCGGTGCGGACCGATCGGGCCAATAGCCTTTCCCAGGCATTGAAGCCGAGCGCCCTGCCCATGCGGTCGCTCTCGCGCAATACCGTCCCCAGTGGATTGGTCATGCTGGCACCGCCCGCGGTGAAGAGCGCTAACACCTTGGGGACGTACAGGAACTGGCGCGGGTCCTCGCGCCAGGCCCGCAACGTCCAATGGTGGTCACCGCTCACGCGGAACCCCGGGTCGAACGGCCGGCCCTGATAGTAGGAACGGCGGACGAAAAAGCTCGGATGGTTCAACACCATTTCCCAATACTTCAACAGAAAGCCGGAGCGCTTGGCATGCTTCACCTTGCTACTTCCATTGGGATAATTGATCAGGATGTCACCATGTACGATATTGGTTCCCGTCCGCCCTTCAACAGCCTCCATGGCACTGCGAACAGCCCCATCGGCATAGCTATCGTCCGCATTGATCAAGCCCACCCATTCACCGGTGCAAAGGGATACGCCCTTGTTCATGGCATCATAGATCCCCTTGTCCTTCTCGCTGATCCAGTAGGCCAACCGGTCCTCATACCTGTGGATGATATCCAATGTACCATCGGTGCTCCCTCCGTCCACGATGATGTACTCGATGTCCGGGAGGTCCTGGCCAAGCACGCTCTGGATGGTGCGCTCCAACGTACCGGCACCGTTGTACACCACGGTCACGATACTGACCTTTAACTTGGCGGTGCCACCTTTCCCCGTGGTGCGTCTTCCTCCCTCCATCATCCCCTCGCGCTGTCGTTCAACATGTCCGTAGCCGTGCCCTCACGGGTCTTCATCACTACCGGCCCCATCATGATGAACACGATGAGAAAGCCGCTGTAGAAGGCGTAGCCCACAATATCGATCTGCCAGGCGAACATCATGTATACGAACCCGGCGTAGAGCGGCGCCATGGGGCCATTGGTGAGGTATTGCTTCTGGTAGAATTTATATCCGGTCCAATACACGCCGTACATCAGGAGGATGCCCACGATGCCTTGGTCCACGAGCATCTCCAGAAAGGCGCTGTGGCAATGCAACCGGTACGACCCCGGCTCGTTCCAAAGTTTTGCCACGCCGTCCAAAAGGCGCAGGTGGTATTGCCCATTGTAGCCGTTACCGAAGATGAGACCGCGCCGGTCCTCGCGCAGCCAGTCCGCCACGGCGGTCCAGATATAGGTGCGCCCGTTGAAGGTGGTGATGTCCGTCTTGTCCACCCGCTCCATGATGGCCGCGAACACGGGCAAGGACAGGATCTCATAGATCAGCAGCGCGAAGCTCATCATCAGCGGCATGGTGAAGAGCGACACCGTGAACAGGCCCCGCAGCGCTTTCATGGCCTGGATGAGGAACAGGACGGTAAACACGAGGAAGATCATGAACGACAAGCGGCTGTTGATGCTGAGGATGATGCCGAGGTCGATCACGTACACGCCTGCAAGTGCGAACCATCGCATGGGGTCGGCCTTGAAATTCCGCAGGTGGGAGAGCAGCATCAGGTTCACGATGGAGAGCAGGTGGGCCGCATCGTAAATACCCATGGCGAACGGCGGACTGGCCCGGCCGGGAAAGAAGTGGAGCAGGTTGCGCATCCCCAGGGCCATGCCCAACAGGTTGAAGGCCAGATAGGCGAAGAAACCCTTGAGCACCAGCCAGGCCATGTTGAAGTCCGGATCGTTCCGATTGTACGTCTGAACGATCACGGAACTCAGGAAAGGCAAATAGAACAGCACGATGAGCAGCATGCCGTTGGCCTGATTGATCACCGGGCTCTTGTAGTGCAAACCGACCAGTACAGAAACGCTGATGGAGGTCAATGCGGCCATGACCAGGTAGAACTTGCCGTTCACCGCAGGCAGCACGGTCTGGCGGTAGAGCAGATCCAGCACATAAAAGCCCAGTATGAGCAGGAACGGCATCGCACAGATGAAGATCCCGATGGCGAAGCCCCGGTCCATCAGCGCATACGCCCCGTACCCGTACCACGGGAAGGACAGGATGAACAGGGCGTTTATGAGCTTCCTCTTGCTGAGCACGGGCGGAACGGATATTACCGCTGGCCAAGGTAGCCGCTTAGTTGATGCCCAGCTTCCGTTGCACCTTGGACACGAGCGGGGTGAGCGCCTCGTCCACACGGGAGGGCAACATGTTCTTTACCAGATCCTTGAACTGTTGGTATTGCGTGGGCTGGATGTAACGCTCGAAGTACGCCAAGTCCCGCCGGTGGTCCACAAGCATGTGCTTGGGGTGGTTCATGGGAAAGGTGATCTCGGTCTGGTCGGTCTTGTTCCTCCGGTCGTGTTCGCTCACAGTATGGGTGCCATCGGCCCCGAAGCCGATATTGCCCACGAGGTTCACATTGGGTATGCAGGTGACCCCCCGGTTGAGGATCCGCGCGAGATCCATCTGATAATCCCAGGACCGCACGGCGCCAACATACTGACCTTCGAAGAGCTTACAGGCCTCGGCCATCTCAGCCTTGGTGAGGAAATGGCTGTTCAACAACTGCCGGTCGCGGCATTCCGGCCATTCCTTCATCTCCACGTCATACTTGCGCCACACCCTTCGCCACCCTGCCCAACCCCAGTAGGCGCCATAACCGTGCGCTGAAAAGTAGTAGTCCGCCTCCTCCTTGTGCTCCCATTCGGTCATCAGGTTATTACCCATGATACACCATACCCTGTCGTCGGTGCGGTACCGTTCCAACAGTTCCTGGCAATACCAGAAGAAGCTATGCACGGGCATCGTATCATCTTCCAGTATGATGCCCTCCTCCTCATGCTCGAAAAACCAGTCCATGGCGGTGGACTCCCCCATCATCACGCCGAGGTTCACGTCGCTGAACTTCGTGTGCAGCTCGCATTCCCAATCCACCATGCTCACCAAGGCCCGCACTGTTTCACAGCGTTCCTTTTCCTCTTCATTCCGCGGGCCGTCGCAAGCGAAGTAGAGCCTTGGCGGACGGGCCTGCCGGATGGCCTCCATCACCATGCGGGCCGGCTTCTCCCGGTTGAAGGCGATGAAGAGCACGGGGGTGGTCAACGGGACCGATGCGGTGAATGAGTTCATTCCGAGCGAAAGATATTCACTTGGTTGTCGAGGCGGTACACCTCATGGTCCTTGAACATGGACACGATATGCCGAGCCACGTCGCGCGGGCGTGCGAACTCGTCGGTGAATCTGTACATGAACAGTTGCATGCGGTCCGCGTAGCGCACGGAAATGTCCTGTACGATATTGCCATAGCGGTCATAGGGTAAGATCTCCACGCATCCGGCGGCATGGGCGGTGGGAAGGATCATGTTGCTGCCGTGTACGCCGACAGCGACCTGGCTCTTGGCATAGGCCCGGCACCAGCCAAGTTCGGCCTCCAGATCCATGTTCATGGTACGCAGATCCTCCACTCCGTCCGGCATTCCACCGGGCTTGGCCAATCCGACCACGGTGAACCTTGCTTGCGGTATTTGCTTGCGGACCTTGCGGATCGCGCTGGCCACCATGCGGTCCTGCCACCATACGGCGATGTCCGCGAAAAGGCCGAGCTTCTTGAGCATGCGGTGGGCCAACTTGGTGAACGGGGAGGAATACCACAGCCGGTCCCGGCGGGCCACGAAGGTAATGTGGGGAGGTTTTGCGAGGAATTCCTCCGGCTTGAACGGCGCGATGCGGCTGAACCGTTCGATGTCGATCTTGCTGAACTCGGGGTGGCTGTAGCCGGGTGCCAGGTAGATCTCATCATACCGGTCCCACTGTTCCTGCACAAAGGCATCGATGCCGGCGTTCCATCCCCACGCCTGTTTCAGCTTGATGTCGAACACCCAGCTTTCGGCTACCCCTTCAGGCACCAGCCACTCGAACATCCGGGGCACGACCACTACCAGCCCGATATCCGGGTGCTTTTCAAGGTAGTGCTGGGCATTGAAGAGCTTGAGCAGCACGTGGCCGTACAAATGATCGATGGTGTTGAGGACCACGATCCGCTTGTATTCCTTGAAAACCTTGCGCTGCACGTCATAACGCTCCGTGCGGGGCACTTGGTAATCGGGGTAGGCGGCCCAGTCCTCGGCGATGCCATTGGTCGGATGGTACGGATGCTTGTCGCTTAGGCGCCATGCGATGGGCAGGTCGATGGTGAAACCGGCGGGAAGATCACGCACGAAGGCCAGCCCGCAGGCATGGCACTTGTATTCTGCGGCGGTCTGCTTTCCGATCACCATCGCTCTTAAACCCTCGGGCCCTGCAGCCCCGCATGCCGGGCATGCGAAGTGGTTGTACAACTCCGGCTTCAAGGGGATCAAATGGCGGTCCTTCAACATGGCTCAATTCACGTTCCGCACTTTCCAAAAGGTAAAGATCCCCTTCATCATCCACCCGAAATTAGGTCGTGCCTCCTTGAAGAAGAGGTCCACCAGGAAGATGCTGACGAAGAACGAACCGATCATGGCCCATATCGCTCCGATGGACTGGTACGTGGGGATCAACAGATAGTTCAAGGTGATGTTCAACGTGGCACCCACCACGGCGGTTACCAGCGAGTACTTGAACATGCTCTCGTTGGTGATAAAACTGCTCTTGGCCACGCCCATGTTAGTGAAGAACAACCGGATCGCGAACAGGGAAAGCAGATAGCCGGCCATCCGGAACTTCTCCCCGAAAAGTAGCACCATGGCAGGCTCAGCAATGAAAAACAACGGTACGGAAACCACGATGAAGAGGATGAACATGAGGCGGTACTGGTTCACCAAGCGGTCCTCGTACAACTTCCGGTCCGTGGCGCGGGCCCGTGTTATCGCCGGGGCCAAGGAGGCCACAACTATGCCCGGAACGAAACCTAGGGCCTCGATCATCTTCAATGCTGCGGAGTATTGGCCTACTTCCTCCAAAGCGCCTTTCTCCCCCAGCGTATGCTTCAGGATGTCGCCGATCATCACCTGATCGATCTTCGCCTGTACGTAGAGCGCGAGACCGTAGATCACCAACGGCCAGGATTGGCGCAAGAGATAGAGCGCCGTCTCCTTGCTGTACCGCAAGGTCTTCCAAGAGGAACCCTCCCTCCGGTATGCGATAAGGAAGCCGATCGCGCTCACGGCCATTTCGACCATGTAGGCCCATGCGAACCACACCAAGGGCGCATGTACCACGATCAATCCCAATCGGAATAGCGAGGCGATGATCACGGTGATCATGTTGACCTGCGCTGCCGTGCGCCCCTTCACCTGGGAATAGAAGTACTGCTCGACTACCACCAGTGGCTTGAGAAACTCCGCCGAAGCGATCAAGAACACCATCATGATCGTGGTGGTGTCCATGTTCTTGGCAAAAGCCAAGGTCATCACGGTAATGAAGAGCACCACGGCGCCGCCAAGTTTGATGGCAGCGGCGGTGCCCATGAGCTGATCCCGCCGGTCCGGCCTGCGCACGAGGTCGCGAATGAGGATATCGTCCAGCCCCATCGCCGTGAGGGCGAAGAAGATGCCCACGAAAGCACTGGCGTAATTGAGCTGGCCGAAAAGCTCCGGCCCGAGGTAGCGGGTGACGAAAATACTCGTGATGAGCACGGCACCGAGCCGCACCACCTTGTCCACGAAAAGCCAAGAGGTGTTCCGGAAGTATTTCAGGAACCCTTCCGAACGGTCCTTCCTGGGCAACTCCCCGTTACGACTCATACACGTATCCGTAGCCGTCACCCGCCTTCACATCGTTGAGGAGCAGGTCGATGCGCTTGAGCTTGTCCGTCCGGTAGAGTTCATTCACCGGCCTTAACATGGCGCGGCGGGTGAATCCTTGGCGCACCACATACAATGTGATGTCCAGCTGATGGACAAGTATCTTGAACTCGCTGACCACACCCATGGGAGAGGCATCGATGATCACTTGGTCATAGCGGGACCGCAGTTGCTGGACAAGCTCGGCCAAGCGCGGACTTTCAAAAAGCTCCAGCGGGTTCGGCGGTATGGGCCCGGCGGTGATCACGTCCATGCCGGGGATGTCCGACTTGCGGATGATCTCATCAAGCCCGGCTTCGCCGATCAGGTAGGTACTTAGGCCGGTGCCCAGCTCCAAGCCCAGCCGTTCATGCACCTTCGGCTTTCGCATGTCCGCGTCCATCAACAAGGTACGCTTGCTTCCTAAGGCCATCACCGTGGCCAGATTCACCGAGCAGAAAGTCTTGCCCTCGCCGCCGGAACTACTGGTGATGCCGACGACCTGCCGGTCCACGTTCGCATTGAGGTATTGGAGGTTGATGCGCGCCGTGCGGAAGCCCTCGGCCAGCACGGACCTGTCCTCATTCCCTTTGATGCGTTGTTGTTTGGAGGTCGGCACCGTGCTCAGGACCGGGATCGGGCTCAAGCGCTTGAGCTCGTCAAGATCCATGATCCGGTCATTGAAGAAGTCCAGAACAAGGATGAAGAGGAGCGGTATCAAAAGGCCGACGGCCAGTGCCATGCCCAGGGCCTTCTTTTTACTGGGTGAAACAGCTCCTCCGTCCTTCACCCGTGCCGGGTCGATGATGTACTTGTCCACTTGGTCCGAGTTCACCGCGATCTCCGCCTCGTAGCGCTTTTCCATCAAGTAGGTGTTGATGCCTGCGCTGAGGTCATATTTGCGCGTGGCGATACTGACCTGCCGGCTGCTCTGGGGCAATTGATTGAGCTGATACTCCAGTTGGTTCACGCGTGCCGAGATCTGGTCCAGATCAAGCTGTGCGCCACGCCGGGCATCCTGGGCGCTTTGAATGATCTGGTTCCGCTCGGTCTGTACTTTCCGCGCCAAAGCAATTGTCGGTGCCGATTGCTGTCGTTCCGTGAGGCGCTTCGTAGCCAGTTCGTTGACGTCCTGGTTATACTTATCGATCAAGTTGCTCAATGAAGGTGCCCCCACATTGGCGGCAGAGATGGTGGACGGCGTGCCGCCATCGTCGGTGCCCATGTGTGTGATCAATTCGCTGAGGTACTCCAGCTTGGACCGGGCCTTGCCTTGGTCGTCCTTGAGGCGGGACAGATCATTAAAGACGGCCGCACCCCGATCACTCGCACTGCCCACCAGAGAGCCGGCCGAGGTTTGCACGTTCTGCAGATTCCCTTCCGCCGTCTCCAGGTTTTGGGTGGACTTGTCCAACTGGCTATCGATGAAAGCGATGGTCTTTTTGCCCTTCTCGTTCTGTTTGTCCTGTTCGCTCTTGATGTAGGTCTGCATCAACGTATTGACGAAGTCCTTTTCCTTTTTCGTGTCCTCTCCCGTGGTGGTAATGGTGATGATGTTGCTCTCGTCACCCAAAGGCGTTGTGCCGGTCTTCGCCCTGTAATAGGCGGCGACGTCCGGATTGCTGGCCGGAATGAACATGAACTTCGCATCCTTGGGGATGACATATCCAAGGTTGAACTCGATCGCGAAATTCAGGTGGTCGCTCCGGAAAGGTTCGCCGATACGTTCCGTCTTGTCCAGTTCATAGTCCTTCACGAAATTGTCAACGGGCTTTTGAAGGCCCGCGCTGAACATGTTCGCATACTTCTCCTTCGCCCATACCCGATAGGTCCCCGCCTCATAGTCCGGCTCCACATGCACCTTCACGCCGGAGACCTGCAGCCCCGTGTCCAACCGGATGACAAATGGCTTGTCCTCATAGATCTCATGCTCGAGGAAATTTTTCTCCTCGTAATACGTGATCCCGAAATCCAACTGTTGGATGGTGTTCAATATGTTGGTGAAGGACATCAACACGCTGACCTCATCCTCCAGGCCACCGCTGCTGCTCAGGTAGGAGGACCCCTTCAGGAACTCTTCGCCGCTGCCGCCGAAGTTGTTCCTCTTTTTGTCGCTCATGAGCATCACGCCGTTCACCTCGTAGGTCTTGGCCGTGGTCTTGACATACCACGCGGCAGCGGCTACCGAGATCACGGTGACGGCCAGGAACAGCCACCACTTCCCGACGATCTTTCGGAAGATCGCCTTCAGGTCGATCGAATCGTTGTGCCCGCTGCTCATTTCGTGTTCTGTACCACGGTGATCACCACGGCGGTCGCGCTGATCGCGGCGAACAGGATGCTCATCAGCTCCAGGTTCATCCGTTGTGGACGTGCGCGAAGGGCCGGCACATAGATCACGTCGTTCGGGAGTAAATAGTAGTACTCGCTGCTGAGCACATCGGTCTTTCCAATGTCCAGATAAAGGGCCTGGGTCCCCTGATCGCTCTGGCGCATCAGCGTGATGTGCCGCTTATCCCCCATCTCCGAGGGCCCACCGGCCTGTGCCAAGGCCTCCAGCAACGTGATCTGGTTGTTGTATACGAAGTACGTGCCCGGGCGCTCCACCTCACCGAGCACACTGACCCGGAAGCTGACCAGCTTCAGTATCACCGTGGCATTGGCGAAGTAGTCATTGATCTTCTTCTGAAGCAGTTCCTGAGCTTCGCCCACGGTGAGCCCTTGCACCTTGACCCGTCCCACGGAGGGTAGCTGGATATTACCCGCCTTGTCCACCGAGAATCCGTTCACATACAGGGAGGCATCGTTCAAGGACAGGCTGGCACCAACGGTCTCCACGTTGAACAACCTTGAATTGGCATCATCAAGGCCCAGCACCCGCATGCTGAGCACGTCGTTCACTTGGATGCGATACTCGAATTTCCGGTTCGGGAAGAGCTTGCTGGTATTGCTCAAGGAGCCGTCATGCAAGTAGTTGATGTTTCGCTTGCCCACGCAGGATGCCAACAGGGCCATCACGGCGAAGGCGATCACGGTCTTCGTCAACTTCATTCAACGTTCTTTTATGAGGGAATGGCCACTATGGTGGAAAATGACTTGATCGGAAATACGCCGTTCACGCCCGTGTTCCGGGAAGGTCCAAATATACGTGCAGCATCCCACCGGGGTTGCATCCGGACCCAAGGTAGGACATGGTGATCGAGCCTTTGGAACTCCTTCTTTTACGATCATTCATCAGCGGCCTCGACCAAGGGAGCTATGCCATGCGCGCACCATGGGTGCGCCGGACGCCCCCTTGCCAGAGTCCGCCACGAAAGCGGGCGGGAGGGATGGACCGGGAAACAAAAAACCGCCGGGAACTCTCGCTATTGCTATAGTTCCGGCGGTCCTTGCGTAGCCCGTAGGGGAATCGAACCCCTGTTTCATCCGTGAAAGGGACGCGTCCTAACCCCTAGACGAACGGGCCATGATGTCAATCCCGAAGAGCTTGTTCAATTCTTAGGGGGCGCAAAAATAGCCAGTTTCACGATCCGACCAAATCCTTATTCAAGTCACGTCATCCACGTCCGCCTGAAAGCGGAAGCCCAGGCGCTTGCCGGTACTGAGCATGGAATGCGCGTCCATCTGCTTCATCTCCTCCACCGTCACTTGGCTTACTTGGTCGTAGGGTGGCGCCAGCAGGTCGAAGTCCAGCACGTACAGGACCACCGAGCAGAGCAGGGCCTTCATCCGGTCGCGGTCCAGAACGTTGTCCGCTAGGTCGTTATAGAGGAAGCCGAGCTGCTTCTTGCCCTGCACGAAAAAATGGCCCTCCTTGTTGAGGAAAACGCGGGCCACTAAATAGCCGAGGTCGCGTTCCCGGTCGTAGACGAACGAGTCACTGAGGAAGTTGTAGATGTTGATCACGCCGAAGTAACCACGCGTGTTGTCGTCGGTGAGGTAGCTCGTCTTCCACAGGCTGTTGCTTTGGTCCAGCAGGAACACGTTGCTGTGCATGGTGAAGATCACCGTGTCCCCCGCCGCTTTCAGCCGGGCTGAAAGCGCGCCTTGATCGGTGTATTCCACCACTAACCGGGGATCTTTCTTCGTGACAGCCTCCCCCAGCTCGCCCGCCAGCTCCTGCAGCACCTCCTTCAGTTGGGCGAAGGCCTTCATGGTCTTCCCGTAGACATCCTGCTTCATGCCGGACTTCCCGGCCATGACCTCAATGATCAACGCTTTCGGGTCTTTTCCCTTCTTTTTCGCTTCTTCCGCCATCAATACGCTTTTGCGAAGATGACCCGTTGTGCGCTCGGGTTCCCGGTGACCATGCACTTTCCCGGCTTTTTGTCCCCGGTGAGCGGGATGCAGCGGATAGTAGCCTTGGTCTCGTTCTTCACCTTTTCTTCTGTTTCGGGGGTGCCGTCCCAATGCGCCAGGAAGAAGCCGCCCTGCCCGATGCGGTCCTTGAACTCCTCGTAGCTGTCCACCACGTGCATGTTCTCTTCGCGCATGGTGAGTGCCTTGCGATAGAGATTGTCCTGGATGGCTTGCAGCAAGTGCTCCACTTTTTCAGCGATGTCGGCCGCCTGCATCACTTGTTTTTCCATGGTGTCGCGGCGGGCCACCTCAACGGTACCATTTTCCATGTCGCGTGGCCCAACAGCGATCCGCACGGGATAGCCCTTGAACTCGTACTCGGCGAATTTCCAGCCCGGCTTGCGTTTATCGTCGTTGTCGTATTTCACGGTGATGCCCTTGGCGCGCAGGCTGTCAAGCATGGGTTTCACGTACGCATCGATGGCAGCGAGCTGTTCGCCGTTCTTGGCGATGGGCACAATGGCCACTTGCACGGGCGCGAGCTTGGGCGGTAGTACCAGACCGTGATCGTCGCTGTGGGTCATGATCAAGGCACCCATCAGGCGGGTGCTTACACCCCAACTGCTGGCCCACACATATTCTTGCTTGTTATCCTTGTTGGTGAACAGCACGTCGAAAGCCTTGGCGAAATTCTGGCCGAGGAAATGCGAGGTGCCCGCTTGGAGCGCTTTGCCGTCCTGCATCAAGGCTTCGATGCAATAGGTGTCGATCGCGCCTGCAAACCGCTCGCTCGGTGTTTTCACACCCTTGATCACGGGCATGGCGAGCCATTCCTCGGCGAAGGTGGCGTAGACGTCCAGCATCCGGCGCGCTTCCTCCTCGGCCTCCTGCTGGGTGGCATGGGCGGTGTGGCCTTCCTGCCACAGGAATTCGGCCGTGCGCAAGAAAAGCCGGGTGCGCAACTCCCAGCGCACCACGTTGGCCCATTGGTTGATCAACAACGGCAGGTCGCGGTAGCTCTTGATCCAACCGCGGTAGGTGTTCCAGATGATGGTCTCGCTGGTGGGGCGCACGATGAGCTCTTCCTCCAGTTTCGCCTCCGGATCCACGATGATCCCGTGCACCGGGTCGCTTTTCAGGCGGTAATGTGTCACTACGGCACACTCTTTGGCAAAGCCTTCCACATGACTGGCTTCCTTGGCGAGATAACTCTTGGGGATGAACAGCGGGAAGTAGGCGTTCACGTGGCCAGTGGCCTTGAACATCGCGTCCAACGCGCCCTGCATCTTCTCCCAGATGGCATAGCCGTGCGGCTTGATCACCATGCAGCCGCGCACGTCGCTGTGCTCGGCCAGATCCGCCTTCAGCACCAGATCGTTATACCATTGTGCATAGTCCGTTTCACGTTTGGTGAGTTGATCGCTCATGCGAGGCGCTTTTGTGGTATTATTTTTGTTCCTTGTGGAGGAGCGGCGAAAGTAAGGTCTCTGCTCCCCCTTGAACCAATGCCTCCTTTGCCATGAAGACCATCACCTCCCTGCTCCCGATACTCCTGTTGCTCTCCGCATGCGGATCGCTGCGGGAAACCGCCTCCTCCACGGACGACGTGTATGACATTCCGGACCGGCAAGCCATGGCGGCGAGGGCTGCCGCTGAACGCCCTTCCCAGGACCAGAGCGGTACGGATGATTACTACAGCCCCTCCGAGTCGCGCAACGCCAATAGCGCTGATCGCGACTACTATGACATGACCTATAACGACCCGTACTACTACAACTATGGCCGCTTCGGCTTTGGGACGGGCATCGGCAGCTACGGGCCGAGCTATGGGATGGGCCTCAGCTACGGCTGGCCGACATCCTTCGGAAGCATGAGCATCGGGTACGGCACGGGATATGGTGCCGGCTACGGCTATAACCCATACTGGGGCAACAGCTGGATGAGCGGCTACGGCTACGATCCATACGGATACTATGGCTATGGCAATTATGGCTCGGGATATGGTGGTTACGGTTCCGGCTACGGCCCCTACCAAAGCCCATGGGGCGGCTGCTATGGTTGCTATGAGCCTACCGGGTACGGAAACGTGACGTATTCGCACCGCCCGTCCATGACCTCCGGCTCCTTCAGCACCACGGCGCCCAGCGCACCGCGCATGATGCGGAACCCGGCCGGACTGCTTGATACCAACCCTTCGCGGAGTCCTTCATTCAACACTGACCGCAACACCGAGCCCGGGCGCATCGCTACACCCCGCACAAACTCCAGGACCATCAATAAGGAACGTGACAGTCGGCCTTCCCGCACTTGGGATCCCGGCAACAGCAGTCCTTCCCGCTCCGGTGGCGGCTCTAACAGCGGTGGTGGCGGCACCATTTCCAGCCCCCGACCCCGTTAAGAATTCTCAGCATGTATAAGTCCCAACTCCGTTCCATTCTTTTAACCGGCATCCTGCTTTTCTGTGGAATACAGATGGTCCATGGACAGAACGAGGAGGATGCACTACGCTTCTCCAACCTGCTCCCAGGGGGGACCGCGCGCAGCTGGGCCTTGGGCGGTGCCATTGGCGCCGTGGGTGCGGACCCCGGAAGTGCCACCACCAACCCGGCCGGATTCGGACTGTACAATACCAGCGAGATCTCCCTCACCCCCCAGTTCGAGGTGAACGACGCCAAGGCAAACTATTACGGAACAAGTGTTTCCGACAACGACAACCGGTTCAGCTTCAACAACATCTCCCTCATCCTCAGTTATCCCGACAAGAAGGGCGGGGACTGGCGGGGTGGCGTGTTCGGGATCTCCTTCGACCGGCAGGCCAGCTATCACTGGGAGGAACATGCCGTGGGCGAACAGGTGCCGAGCACCATTCTCCAGCGTTTCGTGAACGAGGCCAACGGAACGCCGTCCAACCAATTGGCGGATGCATTTGCATGGACCAGTAACCTTGCGTGGGAAACCTATGGTATTAACCCACTGGACCCGAACGATTCATTGCCCAGTTCCTATACCAGCGCTATCCCACGCGAAAGTGAAACCCGTCAGGACCATTCGATCAGCAATGCTGGCCGGCTCAATACCACGAACTTCTTCTATGCCGCCAACTACATGGACCGGCTCTACATCGGCGCAACGCTGGGCCTGGTTGGCGTGCGCTATGAGCGGGAGACCTCGCACTCGGAAACCACTTTGGACACTGCACTGGACCTGAAGGACCTGAACTACACCCAAAGGCTCTTGACCACCGGGAGCGGTCTGGACCTGAAATTGGGCGTGATCGGCCGAGTGGGCGGCCACCTGCGCTTGGGCTTCGCCTTCCACAGTCCCAAATGGCTACAGCTCAGCGATGCGTACTCCTATACTATGACCACCAATTTCCGAACGCCGGATACCAATGGTGATTCTCGATATATCAAGGACTCACCGGACGGCTCTTTCAACTACAGGGTGCGCACGCCTTGGAACGTGCTGGCGTCCGCAGCCTACATCGTTGGCCAACATGGACTGGTGAGCATCGACTACGGATTCACGAATTTCCGGCAAGCCCGGCTGAACAAAAGCATCGACGGGCTCAGCTCCTATGATTTCAGCTCGGAGAACGACGCGATACATGACGACTTCCGTTCGACCCATAGCGTGCGCGTGGGGACGGAATGGCGCTCCGGTTCTTGGTATTTCCGCGGAGGTTGGGGCATTTGGCCCGATGCCTATGCGGATAATGATGCCCGGCAAGGCACTTCCTATATGCGCTATACGGCAGGCCTGGGCTTCCGCACGAAACACGTGAGCATCGACCTCACCGGGATCTATGGCACCCGGGATATCAACTACTACCCTTACGACCCGGCATTGGTGGCCCCCGTGCACGAACGTCTGACGGACAGCCGCGGGATGCTCACGTTCGCCTTCCGGCCTTAAGCGCCGATAGGGCTTGGTGCGGACCCCGGATATTGAAAAAAGCCTCCTTGTCGGGAGGCTTTTTCAATGTTGGACCAGCAGTATCACTTGGTCCCGTTGACCTCGTCCACGATGGACTCGTCAACAAGGATACGGCCGCAATGCTCACAAACGATGATCTTCTTGTGGCTGGCGATGTCCAATTGGCGCTGGGGCGGGATGGCATTGAAGCAGCCCCCGCAGGAACCGCGCTCCATGTGTACGACCGACAAGCCATTGCGGGCATTGCCACGGATGCGGCGATAAGCTTTCAGCAGGCGCTCCTCGATCGCTTTGGCAGCGGCTTCGCTCTTCTTTGTCAGATCCTTCTCCTCCTTCTCGGTCTCGGCGATGATGTCGTCCAGTTCCTTCTTCTTCAGGTCCAGGTCCTTCTTCCGCTCCTTATAGAGCTCCTTGCTTTTCTCCACAACGGCGCTCTTGGTCTCGATGGCATACTTGCCCTCCTTGATGCGCTTCTCGGCCAGTTGGATCTCCAGATTCTGGAACTCGATCTCCTTGCTCAGGGAATCATATTCCCGGTTGTTCCGCACCTTGGCCTGCTGGGCCTCGTACTTCTTGATGCTCGCCTTGGCGTCCTTGATGAAGTTGTTCTTGTCGCTCACCGCGGTCTCAGCTTCCTTGAGGTCCTCGGTCAGTTTGTTCATCCGGGTCTCGAGACCGGCCACCTCATCCTCCAAGTCCTGCACCTCCAAGGGCAGTTCACCACGCTGGGTCTGGATCTTGTCCACCAGCGAATCGAAATGCTGGAGCCGGTAGAGGTCGATGAGTTTCCCCGCGACGGCATTCTCGGCCTTGGTTGCGGCCTTTGGGGCCTTCACCTCCTTCTCAGCGGTCTTCGTTGCGCTTTTTGCCATGGTCAAAAAAAATGGATGGAATTGGTGCCCGTTTTTGATAAACGGGTCGCAAAGGTAGGCAGAATTCCGGCCAACCTGCTCTGGATCAGGTGGGGGGTGAATTGTTCGCTCTCGAAGTGCCCGATGTCGGCCAGCAGCATCCGGCCTTCCGGCAGGAAAAACTCGTGGTACTTCACGTCCCCCGTCACATAGGCGTCCGCCCCGGCGGCCATGGCCTTGCCGATCAGAAAGGCCCCGGACCCGCCGCAAAGGGCCACCCGCCTAACGGACTTTCCGGTAAGGATGGTGTGCCGGATGGTCGGTGGCCCGAAAACCGCCTTCAGCTTTTCCAGGAACGCCACTTCCTCCAACGGCTCGTCCCATTCCCCAAGCAAACCGCTTCCGATGCCCTGATGCAGGTTGGCCAGCGGATACAGGTCGTAGGCCACTTCCTCGTATGGATGGGCCGCCCGCAAGGCCTCCACCACGGCCTGCTCCCTTGTGGCCGGGCACAACACCTCCACCCGGACCTCCGCTTCCGCGTGCCGCTCTCCTTTCTTCCCTACGAAAGGCGTAGCGCTCTCCCCCGCCTTGAACGTGCCCGTCCCTTCCATGTTAAAGCTGCACTCATCATAACCGCCCACATGCCCGGCCCCGGCCAAGAACATGGCGTCCCTCACGGCATCCGCATGGTCGCGGGGCACGAAAACCGCCAGTTTGCGCAGCTGGCCCGGCTTGGGATCAAGCACGTGCAGCGGCTTCAGACCGAGTCGTGCCGCGATCTCGCCGTTCACGCCGTCGATCACATTGTCCAAGTTGGTGTGGATGGCATAGATGGCCACGTTAGCGCGGATGGCGGCGAGCAGAGTGCGTTCCACCTCGTTCCTGCCCGTCAAGGACCTTATACCCTTGAAGATCACCGGGTGGTGCGCGATGATGAGCCCGCAGTTGTTCCGGACGGCCTCGGCAACCACTTCTTCCGTGCAATCCAAGGTGAGGAGCGCCTCCTCCACCTCAGCCTCCCGGTCGCCCGTTTGCAGGCCGCAGTTGTCATATTCCTCTTGGAGCACGGGCGGTGCCCATGCTTCCAATGCCCTTACCACTTCCTTGATGCGCATGCTCCCTTGGAAAGCCGGAAAGGTACCGACTTGCGGTGAGAGCGGGAGAAGGAGAGAATACCACAGACCGGGATCCGCACGCCGGCGCCGATGCGCTTTGGCAAAGGAGGCAGCGGCTGCGCCCAGGTGCGGGCACAGGGTCACGGAGGAACATATTTCGCCCGAAATTGAAACAACCAAAACTAGTTCCGGATCAGATATAGCATGCCAGAGGTTCCGGAAACTTTCGTTGTTAAAAATCAATTTCATCAGTGCCATCAGCATGTTCAGGCCTCGTTCAATTGCTTTAACCGACGTTGCAATGTTTGTAGAATTCGCCACGTCGTAGCGTAAATAACGCCACGACGTGGCGAATTCTACAGATGCAGACCTATCTTTGACCTTGAAAATGAAAGCGCGGAACATCACTTCTGCCCTCGCGGCCGCCATCAAGGACAAACCCGTAATACTGGTGAACGGCGCGCGCCAGACCGGCAAGACCACCTTGGTACGGGAGCTGGCTCACAAGCGCAAGGCCACCTACATCACATTGGACGACCACGCCGCACTCGATGCCGCGTTGAACGACCCCGCCGGTTTCGTGGCCTCCTTAGGTGCCTTCGCCGTGGTGGATGAGGTGCAGAACGCGCCCAACATCTTCCGCGCTATCAAGGCCTCGGTGGACCGCGACCGCAGGCCGGGGCGCTTCCTGCTCACCGGCAGCGCCAACGTGCTCGCCCTTCCGCGCATGGGCGATTCTCTGGCCGGGCGCATGGAGATCATCACCCTGTTCCCTTTCGCGCAGGACGAGCTCGCGGGCAGACGCGGCACCTTCATCGACGCCTTGTTCAAAGGACGCCTGCCGTTGACCTACACCGGCACGGCGGACCGCGCCAACATCGCCCGGCGCGTGTTCGCCGGCGGTTACCCCGAGGTGCGCACCCGCAAAGACCCAGCGCGCCGAGCCGCTTGGTACAAGACCTACATCACCACCATCCTGCAAAAGGACGTGCGCGACATCATCAACATCGCGGACCTCACCGCGCTGCCCAAGCTGTTGACGCAGCTCGCCCTCCGCAGCAGCGGCCTGCTGAACACCGCCGACGTGGCACGCGACACGGAGATCCCGCACACCACTCTGCGCCGATACATGGCCCTGTTGGAGACCACCTTCCTCTTCACGCCCCTGCTCCCCTGGTCCGGTAAGCGTGCCAAGCGGCTCGTAAAGGCTCCCAAGGTCCACCTGGCCGATAGCGGCTTCGCCACCTGGCTCTGCGGGATCAACTCCCCGGCGGACATTGTGAAGAGCCCGGCTTGGGGACATCTGCTGGAAACCTTCACGGTGAACGAGGTCCGCAAGCTCGCCACCTGGGCCAAGAACCCGGTGAACTGCTTCCACTTCCGCATGGACACCGGCAAGGAGGTGGACCTTGTGCTGGAGGACGCCAGGGGCCGCATCATCGGCATCGAGGTAAAGTCGTCGGCAAGCATCGACCGGGGCGACTTCAACGGGCTGGCAGAGTTGCGCGAGGCTGCCGGAAAGAACTGGGTGCGCGGCATCGTGCTACACACCGGTCCGACCGTAACGCCCTTCGCCAAAGACCTGCACGCCGTGCCGATGAGCGCGCTGTGGGAATGGTAGGTTTGTAATATTCGCCACAGCGTGGCGCATATTACACCACGGTGTGGTGGATTTTACGATCCCGGCCTTGTAGCCGCCGCTCTCCCACCGATCGTTCCCGCGCTGTTCCGCGGGCCCATTATCCAACGCCCGTCGCCATCTTTGGCCGCCATGTCCGCATTGCGCCTGCTGCTCCTCCCCCTTTCATGGCTCTACGCCTTGGGACTACATGCACGGCACTTGCTGTTCGACAGCGGGGTATTCAGTTCCACCGTCCCGGCAGTGCCGACCATCGTCGTTGGCAATATCGCCTTGGGCGGAACCGGCAAGACCCCGCACGTGGAACTGGTGCTACGCACCCTGCTGGACCAACAAAGGGATGCACCGCCGATGCAATTGGCCACTTTAAGCCGCGGTTACGGAAGGGCCGGCACGGGCTTCGCGGAGGTGGGACGCATGGATGATGTTCGCGCCGTGGGTGATGAACCACTGATGCTGAAGCGGAAATTCAGCGGCGTGCGCGTGTTCGTGGGTGCGGTCCGCGTGGCCGGCGTAAAGCAGATCGTGCAACAGGTGCCTGAGGTGCGCGCCGTGGTGCTCGATGACGCCTTGCAGCACCGGGCGCTCAAGGCCGGGCTGAACATCGTACTTTCCACCTGGCAGCGGCCTTGGAACAAGGACCACCTACTTCCTGCGGGCAATTTGCGTGATCTTCCCTACCGCGCCCGCCAAGCCGATGCGGTGATCGTGACGAAATGCCCGACGTTGCCAACGCCAGACGAACAATTCCGCTGGAGGAAGGAATTGGGGCTGCGGGATGAGCAACAGCTCTTCTTCAGTGGTTTGGAATATGAAGATCCGCGCTCACTGATCGACAGTACGATGACCGTGCCCACCGGCCCCGGGACCGCCGCACTACTGGTCACGGGCATCGCGGACGCCACGCCGTTGGAAACGCACGTCAGGTCGCTCTTCGGGACCGTTCGGCACCTGGCCTTCAGGGATCATCATGCCTTCACCGCCGGGGACCAGGCCAAGGTGGCGCGGCTTTTCAGTAGCTTCGCGACCGGCCAAAAAACGTTGATCACCACGGAAAAGGATGCGGCACGCTTGGGCACGGCGCTTATTTCCGGCCCGCTGGAGGACTTTCCCATCGCAGTGATCGGCATCCGCGCCGTCATCCTCAATAAACCACACGCCTTCGAGGCCTTGATCCGATCCCATGTTGCAACGTATTCAACGCATCGCTGAACACCTTAAAAAGGCCACCGGCGGCTTCATTCCCGAAACGGGCATCATCCTCGGCACCGGCCTCAGCGGTCTCGGCAATGAGATCGATGTGAAGCACAGCATCGCCTACAAGGACATTCCGGAGTTCCCCGTGAGCACCGTGCAAGGCCATCCCGGCAAACTGCTTTTCGGCCTGTTGGGCGGAAAGCCCGTGGTGGCGATGCAGGGCCGCTTCCATTACTACGAAGGCTGGACCATGCCGGAGGTGATCCTCCCCGTGCGCATGATGAAGCTGCTGGGCATCAAACGGCTGTTCGTCAGCAACGCCTGCGGCGGCGTGAATTCCGCCTTCGATACCGGCGACCTGATGATCTTGAACGACCACATCTGCCTTTTCCCGAACCCGCTCATCGGCGCCAACATCGATGAGTTCGGGCCGCGCTTCCCGGACATGAGCGAACCTTACGACCATGCCATGATCGTCCGCGCGCAAGGCATCGCCAAGGCCAACAACATACCGGTGCGCATCGGCACCTACGTCGGGCTCACCGGCCCCACGCTGGAGACGCCCGCCGAATACCGCTACGTACGGATCATCGGCGGCGACGCGGTGGGAATGAGCACCGTGCCGGAGGTGATCGCCGCGCGCCAAATGGGCCTGCTCTGCTTCGCCATGAGCGTGATCACCGACATGGGCGTGGAAGGCCGGATCGAGAAGACCACGCATGAAATGGTACAGCGCGTGGCCGAGAAGGCCGAACCGAGCTTGACGCTGATCATGCGGGAGATGGTGGCGGGGAGCTGATCGCTAACGCTCGATAGAACGCAGATGACGCTGAAAGGGCGGATGGTCAATGATCTATAGCTTCGGCATAAGGTGGCTTGTGATCGCCGGGTCCCCGAACGTGTCGCACCTTTGTGGCCTTAATTTCGGACCGAAAGGCGGTGGTGGATGATGATGTCAGACGAAAACGAAAGCATGGCAAACCCTCCGCATTGGAGTGAAAAGTGGGAGCTTGTGGTGGGCTTGGAGGTGCATGCGCAGTTGCTCACCAAGAGCAAAGCGTATTCCAGCGACCCGAATGCGTACGGCGACCGCCCCAATACCTTGGTGGGTCCGGTGACGCTCGGACTACCCGGTACCTTGCCCGTGCCGAATGCTGCCGTGATCGACCATGCGATCAAGCTGGGGCTGGCCTGTGGTTGCACCATCGCGCCGCGCATGCACTATGCCCGCAAGAACTACTTCTACCCCGATCTGCCCAAGGGCTACCAGATCACCCAGGACACCACACCGATCTGCACCGGGGGAACCATCACCATCACCATGTCCAATGGCAGTGAGAAAGCCATTGAGCTGACGCGCATCCACATGGAAGAGGACGCGGGCAAGAGCATTCACGACGTGGACCCCTTCAACACCTTGATCGACCTTAACCGCGCCGGCGTGCCGCTGGTGGAGATCGTGAGCGAGCCGGTGATGCGCTCCTCCCAGGAAGCTTACGATTACCTCGTGGAAGTGCGCCGCTTGGTGCGCTACTTGGACATTTGCGACGGCAACATGGAGGAAGGCAGCCTGCGCTGTGACGCGAACATCAGCATCCGGCTCAAGGGTGTCAAGGAATTCGGGACGCGCACCGAGGTGAAGAACATGAACAGCTTCAAGAACGTGCAGCGCGCGATCGAATTCGAGGCGCAGCGGCAGTCCGAAGTGCTGGACGCGGGCGGTACGATCAGCATGGAGACGCGCAACTTCGACGCTGCGAAGGGCGTCACCACTTCATTGCGCAGCAAGGAGATGGCCCATGATTATCGCTACTTCCCCGAGCCGGACATCCAGCCGTTGACGGTGAGCGAGGCGAAGAAGGAAGCGGTGCGGAAGACCATGCCGCCGCTGCCTCGCGAACTGCGGGCGAAGTACACGAAGGAATTCGGGCTCAGCAGTTATGATGCAGAGATCCTCACGGATGACAAGGGTACTGCGCTCTACTATGAGGATGTAACTGCACATCTCGCCAGCAGCAACGCGAATGCAAAGCCGTACAAGCAAGCCGCCAACTGGGTGATGGGCGATGTCCGTTCCTGGGTGAACGAGAAGGGACTTTCGATCGCGGAACTGCCGATATCCGCGGAACGCCTTGCCGGACTTGTCAGCTTGGTCGAGGGCGGCAAGATCAGCCACTCGCTGGCCTCGCAGAAGCTCTTCCCGTTGATGCTGGAACAGCCCGGAACAGCTGAAGAGCTGGCACAGGCCAACGGCTTGCTCACCGATGCCGGTGCCGACGTGATCGAAGAAGCCGTACGTGGCGCCATGGCCCGCTTTCCTGACAAGGTAGAGGCCTTCCGCGCGGGCAATATAGGACTCCTCGGCCTCTTCATGGGCGAGGTGATGAAGGCCACCAAAGGGAAGGCCGACCCGCGCACCGCGAACGAGACCGTAAAACGCATGCTTGAACAAGAATGAACATGAAGATCTTCGCACCGCTCGCACTTCTGGCCGGATTAATGGCCGGCTGCACCGCCACATCGCAATCGCGCTCCATTACCGCACAGGTCGATGGTGGCGCGGGCAAGACGCTTTACCTGGACAAGTTCGTCTCCAACCAGCCGGTGCATGTGGACAGCGTGCTACTGGACAAGGAAGGCAAGGGTGTGATGAAGGTGCCGTCCATGCCGCTCGACTTCTATTCGATCAATTTCGACGGAAAGAACATGTTGGTGGTGCTGTTGGACAGCGCCGAGAACCTGGTGTTCGAGGCCAAGATGGATTCGTTGCAGCAGCCTAAGTTCGTTGAAGGCTCGGTGAATACCAGCCTCATGCATTCGTACTTCAAGGAGTCCATGGCCTTCGACAAGGAAAACCAGCCCTTGATGGAGCGCTTGAAAGCGGACCGCAACGATTCTGCCGCGATGCAGCGTTATATTGAACTGAACAATGCTTTCACGGCGCGCTCCAAGGACTTCATCAATACGCATATGAGCTCGCCAGCGGTACTTGCAGCGTTGAACCGGATGAACATCCAGCAGGATCTGCCGTTGTTCATGGCCGTGCGCGATTCACTCCGCAAGACCATTCCGAACAGCGAATACTTCGCAGGCTTCCGCGATGAAGTGGACCGCATGGAACAACAAGCCAAAGCCGGACAGTTACAGGAAGAACAGCAGGCCAAGCTGGACAACCTCATTCCCGTAGGCAGCGAGGCGCCCGACTTCTCGCAGGCCTCGCCGGAAGGCAAGCAGATCGCCCTGAAAGACCTGCGCGGAAAGGTGGTACTGATCGACTTCTGGGCCAGCTGGTGCCGTCCCTGCCGCATGGAGAATCCGAACGTAAAGAAGGTGTATGACCGATTCCATAACAAGGGTTTTGAGATTCTCGGCGTCAGCTTGGACAAGGACAAGAGCGCATGGACGGGAGCGATCAAGCAGGACGGATTGCCGTGGAAGCACGTGAGCGACCTGGCCTTCTGGAACAATGCGGTGGCCCAGCAATACGGCGTGTCCAGCATCCCATACACCGTACTTGTGGACCGCGACGGCAAGGTGCTCGCAAAGAACCTGCGCGGACCGGCCTTGGAAGCGAAGCTGGCCGAGATCTTCAAATAAGCGATGCATGCCGTGCGACCGTGGATGCTGGGCGCACTGCTCGCGGCACCGTTGTTCGCACACGCACAGGACTACTTCCAGCAGCAGGTGAACTACCGCATCACCGTGCGGCTGAACGATAACACGCACGAGCTTTTTGCGAATGAGGAGTTCGATTATACGAACAACTCGCCGCAGGCGCTGGACACGCTGTGGATCCACCTCTGGCCGAACGCCTATCGCGACAGGAACACCGCGCTTTGCCGGCAGAAGGATTCGCACAACGACTTCAGCCTCCACTTCGCTAAGCCGGAGGAACGCGGCTTTATCGACAGTCTTGACTTCCGCAGCGAAGGGCAAAAACTGTTGTGGGGACTGGAACCGGACAACCCGGACATCGCTTGGCTTGCGCTGAGCGCCCCGATCACGACCGGTGAGAAAGTCACGATCTCCACGCCGTTCCATGTGAAGATCCCCGATGCAAAATTCTCGCGATTGGGGCATACCGGGCAGGCCTTCTACATCACGCAATGGTATCCCAAGCCTGCGGTCTACGACAAGACCGGATGGCACGCCATGCCCTTCCTTGACCAAGGTGAGTTCTATTCGGAATTCGGTTCGTTCGACGTGTCGATCTCCTTACCTGCCAATTATATCGTGGGTGCCACGGGCATGCTTGTGGACAACCCGGCTGAGCAGGCTTGGATGGATTCACTTGCGGCGGTACCAACCGCAGCTCAGGCCGGCACTGGCCGGTCGAATGCCTTTCCTCCTTCGAGCAGTGGCATGAAGACTCTTCGCTACCGGCAGGACCATGTGCATGATTTTGCATGGTTCGCCGACAAACGCTATCAGGTCCGCAAAGGCGAGGTGACGCTGCCACGGTCGGGCCGGACAGTGACCACCTGGACGCTCTTCACACCGGGCAACGCCGAAATGTGGTCCGATGCCATCACCTACGTGAACGAGAGCGTACGACTTTACAGCCAGTGGGTGGGCGATTACCGCTACTCCAGCTGCACTGCCGCTGACGGCACGATCGCAGCGGGCGGCGGTATGGAGTATCCAATGATCACCATCATCGGCAACGCCAGTTCTACGTACGAGCTCGATGATGTGATCGCGCACGAAGTGGGGCACAATTGGTTCTACGGCATGCTCGCCAGCAACGAGCGTGATCACCCATGGATGGACGAGGGCATGAACAGCTTCTTCGAGCAGCGCTATCTGGCCGAGCGCTATCCCAATAGGAAGTCGATCGATTTGGAAGGTATCCCCTTGGGCATTCTGACCGGCGGGAAAAGCATCCCCTACCGGCAGAATGAACTGATGTACCGGCTGAATGCCCGGCGGAACTGGGACTCGCCGACGGGCAGCGCCTCCACTGCATTCGCGGAACTGGACTATGGCGTGAACGTCTACGCCAAGACCGCGCTCATCTTTGATCAGCTTTACCACGTCCTTGGACCCGATCGTTTCGACTCCTGTACGCAGGCCTATTTCGATGCGTGGGCCTGGAAACACCCACAGCCGGCCGATGTGCAAGCCAGCTATGAGATAGCCAGTGGCAAGGACCTCAATTGGGGCTTCGGGGAATTGATCGGGACCGCCGATAAGCCTGATGTGAAGGCGCGGAAGTTGAAGAACGACAAGCTCACCTACCGGTCCACGGCTGCTGAAGGATTTCCCTTTCCCGTCACGGCCTGGAAAGGTGCGGACAGCTTGGGCACGGCCTGGGTCGATGGCCAAAAAGGAAAGAATACGGTGGCGCTGCCTTGGCCTAACGCGGACCGTGTGCGCATTGACGCCGGCTCGCGCACTCTGGACATCGACCGGCGCAATAATGAGGTGCGCTCTTTCGGGCTGTTGAAGCGGACACATCTTCCTTCGGTCAAGTTCTTCGGAAGGCTGGAACGGGAAGACCGCAGAAGCATCTTCTGGGTGCCTGCGATCGGCTACAACACGCACGACGGCTTCGTGGCCGGGCTGGCATTGTACAATACACTGTATCCCTCGCAACGTTTCGAATGGGCCGCAGCACCTCTTTATGGCTTCTCCAGCGGAAGGATGGCCGGAGCGGCTAGGTTGATGTGGAACGAGGATCGGCTCCGAAGCGGCTTCCTGCGCAATGTGCATATCGGAGTCTCCGGTTTTGCCGCATCGCTCTATAACGTGAGCGATGTGGGGCAATGGTACCAACGCATAGTGCCCAGCATCCAGTTCGACCCACGGCTGAAGCCCACAGGTCCTGAGGCTTTTCTGCGCTACCGCAGCGTGATCCTGTGGAATCATGCCGAAGGGACCTATCACACCCCGACAAATGAATTGCCGATCAACAGCACCAGCAGGTCCGTGTACCATGAAGTGAGCGCGAACCTCTCCCGGAAGACCGGCTTCAACCCGTTCGACATCACCGTTACATCGTTGAGCAGCGACGTCTTCAGCCGGCTCTCCTTGGACGCCACGTGGAGCGCGATCTATGATGCCAAGAAGCACCGGGTCTCCTTTCGTGTGTTCGCTGGCACCTTCCTGAACAAGGACCGGACGTTGATGCGCCCCGAAATGGGCTGGCGCATGTACTGGGGCAGCAGCGACCTGCTCTACGACCATCTGTACTTCGATCGGCAATATGTAGGGCAGAACACCGCAACGCAGTTCAATATCGAACAGGGCGGCTTCCGAACGCCGACGGCCGTGGGCACCTCGGACACCTGGACCGCGGCGCTGAACGTGAACGTGGACTTTCCCTTCGCGCTGCCGTTGACGGCTTTTGCGAATTACGGTGCCGCACCGGTGACGCTCATTACCCAAGATGGCAAGTCCACCGATTGGCGCGGGAACTGGGAGGTGGGCCTTGGGATCCGGATCTGGCGTGACATCGCCGAACTCTGGGTGCCATTGGCGTTCTCGAAGGACATCCAAAAGGAGCAGGACCTGCGCGGCTTCAACTTCGGAGACCGCATCCGGATCGTTCTGGCGTTGGAGAAATTGGATCCCACACAGGCGTTGCGTAAGTTGCCTCATTGATGGAACGCAGATGACGCTGAAAGAGGGGATCTTCGCTGATCTGAATGCGGCGCAAGGCTGGAGCTTCAGAGCTCAACTCCCTCCGGCAGCGTTTCTTTGCGCCCTCCGCGTGCTCCGCGGTTAACCCATGACGGCCTCACAGAAGATCTACTTCCTCTCCGATTTCCACCTCGGGGTTCCCGACCATGCGAGCAGTGTGGCGCGGGAGAAACGCATCGTGCGCTTCCTTGACCAGGCGGCCTTTGATGCTACGGAGATCCACATCCTGGGTGACCTCTTCGACATGTGGTTTGAATACAAGCAGGTGGTACCACGCGGCTTCACCCGGTTGTTGGGCAAGCTGGCGGAGCTGCACGACCGCAGCATCCCCGTCCACATACACATCGGCAATCACGACATGTGGGCCTTCGACTACCTGCCGAAAGAGACCGGCGTGACGTTGCACCAACTTCCTATCGTCCGCGAATGGAACGGCAAGCGCCTGTATATCGGTCATGGCGACGGGCTGGGTCCCGGCGATCATGGCTACAAGTTCATGAAAGGGATCTTCCGGAATCCTTTTATGCAATGGTGCTTTGCCCGTTTGCACCCCAACTTAGGCATGGGAATCGCGCATTTCTGGAGCGGAAGGAGCCGAAAGAAGAGCTACGACAATGACCGTAAATGGCTCGGCGATGATCACGAGTGGCTCGTGCAATACTGTAGGGACCTCCTGAATAAGGAGCATTATGACTTCTTCATCTTCGGCCATCGGCACCTACCGGTGGACATGGAGGTCGCCACTGGTAGCCGTTACATCAACCTCGGCGATTGGATCACATGGTTCACCTACGCCGTGTTCGATGAAGACGGGATGCGCCTGATGAAGCGTTCAGAGACCGACCTCATGCAGGACGATCGGCAGGTGAGCGGCGGACCTGCCAAGTAGTTCAGGAACTCAGCGCTTCTTTCCCACCAGCATCACCAGATCGGCGAGGCGACTGCTGAAGCCGTATTCGTTGTCGTACCAGCCCATCACCTTCACGCTGCTGCCGATCACGCTGGTGAGCAGACCGTCCAGAATGCAGCTAGCGGGATCACCCACGATGTCCACGCTCACGATCGGGTCTTCCGTGTAACGCAGGATGCCCTTCAACTTTCCCTCGGCAAGCTCCTTGAACCGGGCATTGAGCGCTTCAGCGGTCACCACCCTATTCACATGGCAGGTGAGGTCCGTGATGGAGCCGTTAGGAACCGGCACGCGGATCCCGGCGCCGCCGAGCTTCCCTTTCAGTTCGGGGAAGATCTTGGTGATGGCCTTGGCCGCACCGGTGGTGGTGGGTATCATGGAGACGGCCGCCGCGCGTGACCGGCGCAAGTCCCGGTGCGGGGCATCGTGCAGGCGTTGGTCGCTGGTATAGGCGTGCACCGTGGTGATGTAGCCGCTCTCGATACCACACAACTCTTGGATCACCTGCACCATGGGAGCGGCGCAGTTCGTGGTGCAAGAGGCGTTGGAAACGATGTCCTCGGTACCGTCGATCTTGTCCTCGTTCACGCCGAAGACCACGGTGCGGATTCCTTCCTCCTTCGCGGGTGCCGAGAGCACCACCTTCTTCGCCCCGGCCTTCAGATGCCCGGAAGCCGTTCCGCGCGTCAGGAAACGTCCGGTGCACTCGATCACCACATCGATGCCGAGCTTAGCCCATGGCAATGCCGACGGGTCTTTCTCGGAGAATGCCTTGATGCTGTTCCCATCGATCTGCAGCGCATCGGCGTCGTGTCCCACCTCGCCAGGATAGACGCCATGCACCGAGTCGTACTTGAAAAGGTGGGCCATGGTCTTGGTGTCTGTGATGTCATTCACAGCCACGAGTTCCACGTCGTTACGCTGCAGAAGGATACGGGTGGTGATGCGGCCGATGCGGCCGAAACCATTGATGGCGATGCGAAGCTTGGTCATTTCTTGTAATACTTGTTTGTGATGAGCGAACAGGTGGCGGGCGGAATGGTTCGCCCGTGTTCAGTGAACGTGCTTTTCCGCATGGTAGCTGCTGCGTACCAACGGGCCGCTTTCCACAAAGCGGAAGCCACGCTTCAGGCCTTCCTCGCGGAAGAAGGCGAAGCGGTCCGGATGCACGAATTCCACCACCGGCAGATGATTCTTGGTGGGCTGCAGGTACTGCCCGATGGTGACCACATCACAGCTCACGCTGCGCAGATCGATCCATGGTCTCCAGCACTTCATGGTCCTCTTCACCAAGGCCGAGCATGATGCCGCTCTTGGTGCGCAGGCCGAACTTCTTGGAGCGCATTAGCACTTCAAGGCTCCGGTCGTATTTGGCCTGGACGCGCACCTTCCGCGTGAGGCGGCGCACGGTCTCCACATTGTGGCTGAGCACCTCGGGCCGTTCCTCCAGCACGATGGCCAAGTTCTGCCATTCCCCCTTGAAGTCCGGGATCAGCGTTTCCAGCTTGGTCTGCGGGCTGCGGCGGCGCACGGAGCGGATGGTCTTCGCCCAAATGTTCGCGCCCCCGTCCGGCATGTCGTCGCGGTCCACGGAGGTGATCACGCAGTGCTTCACGCCCATCAGCTCCACGGAGCGGGCCACGCGGGCGGGCTCGAAGGGATCCGCTTCCTCGGGCCTGCCGGTGGCCACATTGCAAAAGCCGCAGGAACGGGTGCAGATGTTGCCCAGGATCATGAAGGTGGCCGTGCCCGCGCCCCAGCACTCGCCCATGTTGGGACAATTGCCGCTTTGGCAGATCGTGTGCAGCTTATGCTCGCTCACGATCGCCCGTACCTTCTTGAAATTCTCCCCGTTGGGCAGCTTCACCCTTAACCAATCCGGCTTGCGGCGGGGCTGTTCCACGGCCGTGCCTTCCGCGATCTCGCTCATCTTATCTTCTTCGCACCGAAGTGCACCGCTATGTACAATTCCAGAAAAAACTGCTTGTTGATGCCCTCATCCTCCAGATCAGCCATGATCGGGAGCTTCTTCCCGTAGGCATCCATGGAAACACCCGCCTCCAAAGCGCGGATACCCGCGTTGTTACCGGCATATTCAAAGTTGAAGGCGAAGCGGCCAAAGAGCCCGGGGTAGACCTTCATCTCGCCCACGCCCTTGAACCAAGAGGCGCGACCGAAAATATTGTCCGCAAAATGGACGTTCGGGTCGTAACGCTCCGTAACGATGGTCTGGTAGGGAAAGTCCGGTTTCCCGATCTGCAGATAGACCGGCTTCAGCAAACCCAGCGAAGGGCCGATGCCCCACACGTAATTCACCTCCACGGCGCTCTTGCGGATCTTTTCCGCGATGCGGTGCTTACGGCCGATCGTGGGCCGGACGATGATCATGCTGTTGAGCTTCCCGTAGAAATAGCCGCGCGCGTCCTGGTAGTTCGGGTTGAAGCTCTTGATCTCCTTGGGATGCTTCATCGACACGATGTCGATGCCGACCATGTTGCGGTTCTTCGCCGTGACGTACTTGCCATACTGGAAGGTGATGCCCCAGCCGTCGCCATGTACCAGCGCACCACCGTACATCTCATGGGCATAGAGCGTGCGCGAGGCATCGTCGTAGATGCTCTCCTTCTGTTGCGCCATGGCGGAGCAACCGAGGCCCAAAATGAGGAGGATCGATAGGTGGCGCAGCATGCTAAAAAGGAGTTCAAAGCTACGCAGGAAGCGGGGGTGGTGAAAATGAGGCGACCTGTGCATTTCCCATCGATCAACGCCATCCCACAGACCATCGCCATTATGTGCATGACGGGCACCACGTTCCTGGCCATGTGGCCAATGGTGCGGATGGGAGCGGTTGCGTTGGCTTTTGACCAGATGAATGGTCTGATCTGCATCAGGGCCATAGAGCGTTCAGACCTGTATATCATGGTCACATTCCGGCCAAGCACTGCTTGCTGAACACGTTCGCGGGCCATAGCTTTGAGAACCACCCCTGCCGACCATGCGAAGACCAATTCATTCATCCGTGCGCGACGCCACCGGCCGAGAAGTGGAGATGATCCCCCTTTCGCGCGCCGAAGGCCAAACCGTGTATGACACCCGGCAATTGGCTCCAGGCACCTACACGGTAGACCTGACCAACGGGGACCAACATCTACAGAGCACCAAGTTGGTGGTACGTCCATGACGACATTGAAAATGAAGCATCTTCTCGCACTGGCCACCATTGGGGTGGCCAGTGCGGCAATGCCGCAGCAACCGTTCGACTTGGATCCTAGCTTCAGGACCAATATGATCGGTGACTTTGTTAAGTCCGTTGTGCCGCTGAACGATGACAACCTCCTGCTGTCAGGGAACATTCGCTTCCCCGGCACTCCAAATTGGGAGTTCCCCCAGTCACTGGCAAAGGTTCAACCGAATGGTTCCCTGATCATCGGATACCCTCCCCCATTATGGGGAGTGGCGGCATCCTCAGGTCGTATCACCCCTTGGCAGGACAAATACTACGTCTATGGCGGAGACGCCTACCGCCTCCTTACAAACGGCGACAGGGATACCACGTTCCACACCATCAGTGGCGGCACTGGCTTGTACTACATCACGGATCAGGTTGGAGATTACCATGTTCTCCCCGATGGCCGTCTGGTGTTGGGGGGACAGTACGGCGTTGTTTTGAATCATGTTGCACAGGGTCACTACGCCTTTCTTTGGCTCACCAACACCGGGGAGGTGGACACCACCCGCATCCACGGCACCTCCACCTATCCCATTAAGACGTTCGCGGAGATGCCTACCGGGCAGTTCATCTGCTATACTTACAGCGCCGGGCTGGTGGAGGCCATCGCCAGCGAGCGCATCTTCCGCCTTTAGCCGGACGGGGCCTTGGACACCTCCTTCCATGCCCCGCACATCGATTACGGGCAGGTCAACAATTTTCATCCACTGGAGAACGGAAAGGTTTTAGCGGGCGGTCGCTTTGTGCTCGCAGGTATCCCCGATACCCTCTGCTGGGCCATACTGTTGCCCAACGGGGCATTGGACACCACCTTCAATAACCGCATGAGCTTTCAGGAGCACTACCCCTATGAAACCGCGATACCCCTCGTAAACAGCTTCTTTCCTGTTGACGCAGACAAGATGATCATAACCGGGATATTTGACGAGATCAACGGAGGAGGTCCATTCGGGGGCATCGCCATGGTGGATACTGCGGGTCATTTACTCACGAATTACTTTAGTGGGGCGGGGTGCGGGGTTTACTATAACCCGGTGCTAGAATCCGGGATCGCATTCATCTTGGGCATCACCCCTTCACCGGAAGGGAATTACTACATCTATGGAGCGTATAAAGGCTATAACGACGGCAGCACCAACGACGCACTGCAAGGCTTTGTGAGCCGGTTGTATGGCCTCAATGTGGGCATTCAGGAACAGGCCGCCAAAACGCTTCAGCTGCTATCCATATTCCCCAACCCGAGCACGGGTGCTACGGAGCTTAACGCAAACGAGCCGCTCGCGCATGCCGAGCTGTACATCCATGATGGCAGCGGGCGCTTGGTGTGGCAAGTAGAGTGGCCTGCTGGCGCGGAGCAGTATACCCTGCCTGCCGGGGCGCTGGCACCGGGAGCTTATGTAGTGCGGGTGGCTTCGGCTTCGAGGGCTTCGAGAACCTCAGCCACCTCAGCCGCCTCAGCCACCGCAGCCACCACAGCCACCACAGCCACCACACCGGGGCATCAAGGTTCCGGGGCGGAGACCTTGATGGAGCAATACACCGGTCGGTTGGTGGTGATGCCGTGAGGACGACGATGGAACAGCACCGAAGTTGAGTACACGCTTCGTTCCTTCGCACCATGGATACCGCACTTGTCAAATACCTCGGTGGCTTGCGCACGGAGGCTGTTCATCTGCGCAGTGGTGAAAAGATCATCACCGACGCGCCTTTAGACAACCTCGGCCAAGGCGCTGCTTTCTCGCCCACGGACCTGATGAGCACGTCGCTCGCCTGCTGCATGATGACCTTGATGGGCATCGCGGCCGAGGGAAGAAGCATCCAATTGAACGGGCTTCAGGCGCGCGTGGTGAAGCACATGGCCACTGGGCCGCGCCGGGTGGAGCGCATCGAGGTACATTTCGAGCTGGACGGAAAGGGATTGGACGACAAGCAGCGTAGCATCCTGGAGCATGCCGCACGCACCTGCCCGGTGGCCTTAAGCCTGCGCGAAGAACTGGTGCAGGAGGTCACATTCACCTATCACTGACCGCTGTAAACGAGAAAGCCCGGAACCAAGGCCGGGCTTCAAGGGGAGTGAAGGTGTCCGTTCAACTGGCGCGCTCGGGCACGGTCTTCACCACCTTTCCGTACGCCGGGCAGGATTTCGTGGACTTGCATGCGCTGAAGAGCAGGCTGGCCACCGCCACGATCGCGAATACCTTGAAGACCTTTTTCATCGTTGCTCAGGTGCTGAATTTACCTTCCAAAATTAGCCCCTATTACCTTGACCTCGGATAAAAAGTTTCAACGATCCCCGGAGGGAACTTCACTATACCCATGAACGACGGCGCTTCCCCCCCTGCTGCACCTCAGGTCCCGGACATCGATCCCGGCTGGGCTGACAGGCTATTAACGGAATTCAGCGCGCCGTATTTCGCCGACCTGAAGAGTTTTCTGGTGCAAGAGCGTGCGACGCATACCGTCTATCCACGCGGCAAGGATATCCTGCGCGCCTTCCAGCTCACGCCGTTCGGCGCCGTGCGCGTGGTGATCCTCGGCCAGGACCCCTACCACGGCCCCGGGCAGGCGCACGGGCTCAGCTTTTCCGTACCGGCCGTGGTCCCTCCCCCCCCTTCCCTGCAGAACATCTTCAAGGAGATCAAGCGGGACATCGGCCCCTTCACCCCTTCTGGCGGGGACCTCAGCCACTGGGCCGAAAATGGAGTGATGCTCCTCAACGCCACGCTCACCGTGCGCGCCGGGGAGGCCGCCTCGCACCAGGGCCACGGCTGGGAGCAATTCACCGATGCCGCCATCACCGCGCTTTCCAAGGAGCGCAAGGGGCTGATCTTCCTGCTCTGGGGGCGACATGCGCAGGCGAAGGAGGCCTTGATCGACAGCGACCGGCACTATGTCCTCAAAGCACCGCACCCCTCCCCGCTCTCCGCGCATCGCGGCTTCTTGGGCTGTGGACATTTCAGTGCCGCGAACGAGATCCTCCTCGCACAAGGAGGAAGCCCGATCCCCTGGACCATGTGATGTGGCGGACACTTGTCATCCCATTTCTATTTTTCGCGCTGGCCGCCCAAGCGCAACAGCATGTGCTCTCCGTGCGGGCGGACACGGTGCTGCCCAGCAAGTTGAGAGGCCCGTTCAAGCTGGATGTGGGCCAGGTTCCCCAGCGCTCGACCGTGCTTCGCAACGCGATGATAGGGGAAGGCTATCTCGCCGCATCACGCGACAGTTGCGTGGCGGGAAAGGACACGACAACGTGCTATTTCCACTTGGGCGCGCAGTATCGCTGGGCGCAGCTCACGGCAGGATCCGTTCCTCAGGAGATCGCCAGCTCCACCGGATTCCGCGAGCGCTTCTATCGGGACCGGCCGATCACCCCCGAACAGGTGGCGAAGTTGTTCGAAGGCTTGCTGAAGGAATGTGAGGATCACGGCTACCCGTTCGCGGAGGTGGGATTGGACAGCCTGCGGACGAGCGATGGCGGGCTCTCGGCCTCAGTACGCCTGGACCGTGGACGGTACGTCACCATCGACAGCGTGGTGGTACGCGGCACTGTCCGTGTGAACGCACGCTACCTACAATCACATCTCGGCATCCGTCCCGGCGATGCGTACAACGAAACACTGGTCCGCGGTGTGGAGAGCCGGACGCGCGAACTTCCCTTCGTGGCCCGGAAGCAACCTGCATACCTGCTCTTTTCACCGGAGCAGACCAAGCTTTACCTCTTCTTGGACGCGAAACGGGCCAGCAACTTCAACGGGATCTTGGGCGTGGCGCAGGACGCGATCACAGGAAAGGTCCGTTTCACCGGCGACCTCGACCTGAAACTGCGCAATGCCCTGCACCATGGCGAGGCCATTAACCTGAGCTGGCGCAGCTTGCAGGACCGCACGCAGAACCTCAAGGTGGGCTTCAACTACCCGTTCGCCTTCAACACCCCCTTCGGTGCGGACCTCGGCCTCACGCTCTTCAAGCGGGACACCACCTTTCTGGAAGTGACCTACAGGGGGGCGATCGAATACCTGATGAGCCGCGGCGACAAGGTGCGTGTGTTCGTGAACAACAAGAACAGCCAGCGCTTAGGCCAGCAGCTGTTCTACACGCCCGGTCTGGCGGACGTGAAGCTGACGGCCTACGGCATCGGCGTGCAACGTGAGCGCTACGACTACCGGTTCAATCCGCGCAAGGGTCTCGGAGCGGACCTGGAGGGCTCGGTCGGAAACAAACGCAGTTCCACCGCCACCTTCAGCGACACTGCCGCCGCTGACCACCGGAGCGTGCAGTACGAACTGAACGGCCAGGTCTCCTGGTTCATCCCCCTCGGAAGGCGCAGCACCGTGAAGCTCGCCGGACAGGGCGGCAGCATGGTGAACGATCGGTTCTACTCCAACGAGCTTTACCGGATCGGTGGCATAAAGACGCAACGCGGCGTGGACGAGGCCGGAATCTATGCTTCCTCCTACGCGATCGGCACCGTCGAATACCGGTTCCTGTTCGAGGAGAACAGCAACTTATTCGTCTTCGTGGACCAAGGCTGGTGGGAAGACCAGAGCCGTACACCCCTGCTCACCGACACCCCGTTGGGCTTCGGTGTAGGCACCAGCTTCGAGACCAAGGCGGGGATCTTCTCCCTGAGCTATGCGCTTGGGAAGCAGTTCAACAATCCGGTGGAGCTGAGGGGCGGAAAGGTGCACTTCGGGTTCACGAGCCTGTTCTAGGTTTTGACGCGGAGACGCGGAGGCGCGAAGAAGATCATCGGTAGTTGTGCTGCGGGCTGCCGTTGCCAACTATCTTTCCAAAGAATTCGAGTATCCATGATCGAAAACCCGCTACCGAAGGCAGACCGCCCATGAGCCGACCCCGCTTTGCCTTTCCGGTTGTCATCGCCCTCGCGACGGTCTATGGTGCGGCCTGGGCGGGGGATACCATCGTTGTGCCGACGGGCCTCCATCAAGTGGACCATGAGCTGCATCTGATCGTGGTAAACATGTCCACGGACCTGGTGAACGCCCAATGGCCAGGCGTGAAGACCGTGATCCTCGTGGATACTTGGTATGCCTTGGCGCCCGCAGTTGCTGAGGTGGCAGTGGGCACGGAGCTCCCGGTCCTGACCGGTGACAGTACGCCGTACCATTTGTACTTCACCACCTTGCCGCTCATCGGCATCAACACGGCCGACAGCATCGTGGATGAACCGAAAGTCCATGGCAACATGGTCCTTTCCGACAACACCGGCGAGGTGAGCATCGCAGATCTGGGCATTGAGTTCCGGGGTTCATCCGCCCAGTTCTGGCCCAAGAAATCCTACTTGATCGAATTCTGGAACGACACGATCGGCACGGACAAGCTGGACGTGGCCCTATTGGGCATGCGATCCGATGACGACTGGAACCTGCAAGCCATGTACAACGAGCCGTTGCGCATGCGCAATCTGGTCTGCAACAAGCTCTGGAGGCAGATCCACACACCCTATTACTTGGCGGCCGAACCCGATGCGGTCACCGGTGTGGCCATGGAATTCGCGGAGCTGTTCATCAACGGTGCGTACCAAGGGATCTTTGGTGTGAGCGAGCGCATCGACCGCAAGCAATTGAAACTGAAGAAGTACAACGGCACCATACGGGGGCAACTGTTCAAGGGGGTTTCGTGGGGCGCTTCCACCTTCTCCTCGGCACCGCCGTTTGACAATGGCTCCCGCATTTGGTCCGGATTCGAGTATGAATATCCGGATGAAGTGACGGACTGGTCGGACCTCTACGAATTCTTGGACTTTGTGGTACACGCCCCGGAATTTGCATTCTTGGATGAATTCCCTGCCCGCTTCGACACGGACAATGCAGTGGACTATTTCATCTTCCTGAACCTCATGCACGCCACGGACAACGCCGGCAAGAACATCTATGTCGCTCTCTATGACACGGGAACGCCGTACTTCCATGTACCGTACGATCCGGACGGCACCTTCGGCATGTATTGGGACGGGAGCATTGAGAACATCACGGACGACCTGCTCCTGAACGGCTTCTATAGTCCGCCTGATGCAGGACTGCCGACCCGACGGGTTCAGGGAACGCCTGCGACAGCGCTGGAATGACCTGCGCACGGACGTGATCACCCACGACGCTATCGTCGGCATGTTCGCCCAGGAACATGCGTATTTGGAAACCAACGGTGCATACCAGCGGGAGTCCATGGCTTGGGTAGACTACGAACAAGACCCGGCGCAATTGGGCTTTCTGTCCACATGGCTCACCGCCCGGCTTACCTATTTGGACAGCAGTTTCAATGCCCCGTGTGATCCGACCGGCATCACGGAGCAAGCCTTAGCCAACTTCTCCTTATACCCGAACCCGGCTTCCGGCCATGTGCAGATCGTGCTTGATGGGGCAGGTGCGATGGCCGACCTGAGCCTGATCGACGGCATGGGCAGGACGGTCCTGCAACGGATGATCCAAGGTGAACGGACCACAGTGGACATTTCGGGCTTGCGACCAGGGCTGTATCTGGCCCAAGTGCGACGGGACGGTCAGGCTGTCACGATAAAGTTGATCATAAATTAGGCCGAAGCATCTTCCTCACGGAGGTGGGTAGCCCCATCTTCGTCCTGGAACTATGATCCATTGTGGTCGTACCCTGCCCGCTATGTCCGCGCCGAAGCACTTGCTAACCGCATGGTTGATCCTGATCGGCATCGCCGCTACGGCACAGGTCGCTGATCTGGCCACGGCCTCCCCTGCGCAAAAGCAACCCTTGGCGGATTTCCTGATCGAATGGATGCAGGTGCATTATCCGGCCGCACCTTCGGAAGGCTACGTCCTTTATGTTTCCGTGAAGAGCCAAAGGATGTACTTCGTGGTGGAGGGGCAGATGAAAGCGGAATACGTGATCTCCACCGCAAGGAACGGAATAGGCACGCAGAAGAGCAGCAACCGCACGCCCGAGGGATTGCACCGCGTGGTGAGCAAACTCGGTGAAGGCGTGCCGTCCTTCGGCATCTTCAAGGGCCGGCAATACATGGGCAAGATCGCCACGGACAGCGCCGGCAAGGATGACCTGATCACCTCGCGCATCCTCTGGCTGGACGGTATGGAGCCCGGCTTGAACGAAGGAGGAAGCGTGGACAGCATGGAGCGTGGCATCTACATCCATGGCACCGCGGACGAGGGATCCATAGGTACGCCGAGTTCGCATGGGTGCATCCGCATGCGCAACAGCGATGTGATCGCGCTCTTCGATAGAGTGCTCATCGGGACGTTGGTGGTGATATTGGACAATTGAGATCATTGCCGGCACTCGCAACCATGCCTTCGGCTGCTATTGCGAGTGGATGCCAAGGGCTGAAGGCCCGGCACATTCTATCGCCATCTTGATCTCACACATAGTTGATCGAACTCGATCCCATGCATCGGGCCTTCAGCCCTCACTCCCGATATGCGTTCAACAGCCCATGGCGCTGCCATGGGCTGTAATGGGGCCGGGCCTTCAGCCCTGCCGATATCTATCCAGAGCTGTGTACACACGGTAGCTTAGGCAGGCGGACCCGCGAGCGCCAGCAATGGGACTGAGTGGCTCAGGACTCAAGACTATAAGACTCCCGACTTCAAAGCCCGCCTACCTTAGCGGCATGGTTTGGACGAGCCTTCTATTGGGACTCTTGGCCGGGGTCATTCTCGGTGCGGTTGCCGTGGTTCTTTGGTCGCGCGGCAAAGGTGCTGAGGCCGTGAAGTTGGTGCAGGATGCGCGCGAAGCCGATCGCCAGGATCTGGGTCGGCAATTGGCGGAACGGGAGCAGCGGCTGCAGGAGCTGCATCGGGAATTGCTCGCCATCAACGGATCACTGGCCACGGAACGGCAACGGAACGAAGGACTGGAGGAGAAGCTGGGCACGCAGAAGGCCGAGCTGGAATCGCTGAACGAGCGCATGACCAAGGAGTTCAAGCACATTGCGAACACCTTGATGGAAGAGAAGGGCAAGCAGCTCACCGACCGACAGGAAGGCACCTTAAAACAGCTGCTCGATCCCTTCAAGGAGCGGATCAAGGAATTCCAGGAACAAGTGCGGACCGCATATGACAAAGAGGGAAAGGAACGCTTTCTGCTGAAGAGTGAAGTAGCCAAATTGGTCGAACAGAACCAGCGTTTAAGCCAGGACGCGGACAACCTTACCAAAGCATTGAAGGGCGATCACCAGAGCCAAGGGGCCTGGGGGGAGATGATACTGGACAAGGTGTTGGAAAGCTCCGGTCTGGTGAAGGGTCAGGAATACAGCATGCAGGAAAGCACCACGATGCCGGACGGCACGCGCCTGCGCCCGGACGCCGTCGTGATGCTTCCGGAGGACAAGCACCTCATCATCGACTCCAAGGTCTCATTGTTACACTATGAACAGTACTGTGCCGCCACCGACGATGCCGAGCGCTCCAAGTTCCTGAAGCTGCACACCGAAAGCATACGCGCCCACGCAAAGGGCCTCGGCGAGAAGAACTACACCAAGCTCTACGACTTGTCCAGCGTGGATTTCGTGCTGATGTTCGTGCCGATAGAGCCTGCATTTCTTATGGCCTTGCGCGAGCGTCCGGAGATCTTCCAAGAAGCCTACGACCGCCAGGTGGTGATGGTGACCCATGGCACGCTCATGGCCACCATGCGCACCATACATGGCCTCTGGAAAAACGAGAACGTGGCACGACACCACATGGCCATTGCGGAAAGAGCGGGCGCGCTGTATGAGAAGTTCGTGGGGTTCACTGAAGACCTAGGCCGCATCGGCAAGCATGTGAACGATGCCAAGGACAGCTATGAAAAGGCATTGGGAAAACTGAGCGAAGGGAACGGAAACCTCATCCGCCAAGTGGAAATGCTGAAAGAACTGGGCGCGAAGACCAACAAGAGCATTCACACCAAACTCCTCGAACGTTCGGTGGAGGAAGGCAACGACGCATGAGAAAGACCATCTTTCAGTTCCTTCTATGCTCGATCGTTGCTGCAGGCGCCACCAGTTGCGGCTCGTACGTGCCCGTGGCCGCCGGGGACAATTTCGCCTATCTCTACGGCAAGGGCGCCGCAGCGATCCGATTGCAAGCAAGGGTATATCAGCCCGACGCCGCCCATGCCGTGATCTACTTCAAGTTGCGCACCACGGACCTGCTCTACAAAGGCACCGGAGGAGGAGGCCCATACCACGCCCGCGTGGTGATGAGCTATGAGGCCTACCCCGCCCCCGGATCTCGCGATCTGTTAGACAGTGCGAGCACCTTCGTGAAGGACCAGAGCATGGTGGCGAGCGAGGACAAGGAATTGATCGGCAACATGCAATTGAAGAACGTCGGGGACGCGTCCTTCGTTCTGCGCATCACTGCCCGTGACCTGAACCGGGATGCGGAAAGCACCGTGATGCTCCGTGTGGACCGTGGAACTCCGGGTGGCGGTCAGGAATTTCTACCACAGGGAGCCAATGGCCTCCCGCTGTTTGATGACCATGTGCCTCCGGGCACCACATTGAAGGTGCAGAGCGACAGCCACGCCGACGCACTGCTCCATGTGGACCACTACCCTCCGGTGACGAAGCTGCCCGCACCGGTCTTCGCCGAAGTAGCCCTTCCGGCATTGGACGTCCCGCCGGAAAGTTCATTCACGATCCGGGTACAGCCGGACGGCACGTTCACTTTTACTGCGGGATCGAACGGCTTCTACCACTTCAGGGCGGATACCTCGAGAACGGCCGGCTATACCGTGTTCGTGCCAACCGAGGCCTACCCCACCGTCGGCACCGCGCAGGACATGGTGGCACCGCTGCGCTACATCACCAGTTCAAAGGAATGGGACGCCATGGTCGCTTCCCCCGACCCGCGAAAGGAAGTAGAGCGGTTCTGGACGGATGCGGCCGGAAGCCGTGACCGGGCGCGCGAGGCCATCGCCGGCTATTACGGGCGCGTGGAAAGCGCCAACCGGCATTTCACCAGCTACGCGGAAGGTTGGAAGACCGATCGCGGGCTGGTACACATCATCTTCGGCACGCCGACCACGATCCGTAAGAATGCCAACAGTGAGACCTGGGTGTACGGCGATGAGACGAACCTGATGAGCCTTGTGTTCAATTTCATGCGACGTGACGAGCCCTTCAGTGACAACGACCTGGTGCTGCAACGCGACCCGCGGCTAAAGAGTGCCTGGTACCGGAATGTTGAAAGCTGGCGGAACGGGAGGATCTTGCAGAATTGATAGCGATGAGGTTTGATGCCGCAGAGGCGCTGAGGCGCCGAGAAGAACAAGTGATAATCTTGGAACGTGCAGGGATGTATGGCCCGCAACAGTAACGTCGACCCATTGGGTCGACCTGAACGACACATGAGAAAAGACGAACTGGTCTGCGGGATACACCCGGTGATGGAGGCGCTGCGGAGCGACCTGCACGTGGAGAAAATGCTGATCCGCCGCGATGCGGGGGGCGATGGCATCCGCGACTTGAAGAACCTTGCGCGTGAGCTTGGCGTGCCTTGGCAGCCGGTGCCCGGGGAGAAGCTGGACCGCTTGACCACCACGGAGCATCAAGGGGTGATCGCCTTCATCAGCCAAGTGGCCATGCAGGACCTCGACGGGTTGATCGCACAGGCGTATGACCGCGGGGAAGACCCGCTCCTCGTGGCCCTTGACGGCGTTACCGACGTGCGGAACATGGGCGCCATCGCCCGCAGCGCGGAATGCTTCGGGGCGCACGGCATGCTGGTACCCAAGACCGGGACGGCACGCTTAGGCAGCGACGCGGTGAAAAGCAGTGCCGGGGCATTGTTGCGGAAGCCTGTTTGCCGCGTGGACAATTTACCCTTGGCCATAGACCGTGCCCGGGAACATGGATTGCGCATCATCGCGGTGACCGAAAAAGCGGAGACCTTGATCGAGGCCTGCGACCTCACCGGCCCGGTAGTGCTGGTGATGGGCGCCGAGGACGTGGGCATCTCACCGGTCATCCTGCGCAAGGCGGATGCGCTGGTCCGCATCCGCATGTCCGGAACCATCGGTTCACTGAACGTGAGCGTGGCCTCGGGCGTAGTGCTGAACGAGGTGTTGCGTCAACGCTCGGGGAAGGGATCAGACTGACCGCCTTCGGTCTATTGGGCAAACTTTTCATTCGTTGCGGCGATCGCTCCTCGTGGGCGGCCGTATCCACACGTCCTAGCCTTGGGCCTGCAGGAACCTTTTAGGCTTTCAACGGGTATAACGCGGCATCCATCGCCCTGCAATGACCATTGCTGTTCATCCGGCCGTACGCCATAAACCCCTGTTCGCATGAGGCTCCACATGCCCAGACCGCTCCTGTTCCTGTTCATGCTACTGGCCTGTAACGGGTTGATGGCGCAAGAGACCATCGGCCTCCATGTCGACGCGCTTACCAGCGCGGAGCGTGATTCCTTGGTGGCACGCAGCCACCAAGCCGGTGACCTCCATGTGGTCTACGCGTGCGTGCCGGCCGGCATTCTCGTGCTCGCCTCCAACGGGCAGACCGGATCGCGTGAGGCCTTGCGCACTAAAGCACTGGCGACCATGGCACCCGTTATTGCGGTTGGACGCGTGGGACCGGCTGAACTCACTCTTCACGATGCCGAATCGGCTTGCGAAACCGCACGGGGACAATGAGCATATCCAGGACGCATCGCATGAACCGTTCGATCGCCGCAGTGATCGCTATCGCTTGCACCAGCTTTGCACAGGCCCAGCTTTCGGTAAGCCCGCAGACGGACCTGCAGGAACTCGCCCGCGCGATCACCGGCCCGGGGGTCGCCATCTCGAACCCGCAGATCGACTGCCACAGCCAAGGTTATGGCGAATTCCAATATGCGGGATCGCTGCTCGGCATCGATGAGGGGATCCTTCTCACCTCCGGCACTATCTCATATGCGGTGGGGCCGAACAACGCCGAGAACACCACGTTTGACCAAGGCCGCGGTGGGAACAGCATCCTCAACATCGTGACCGGCAGGACCACGAGGGATGCTTGCAAATTCGAGTTCGACGTGATCCCTTCCGGAGACAGCCTTCGCTTCGACTTCGTCTTCGGCTCAGAGGAATACAACGAATGGGTGGGCTCACAATACAACGATGTCTTCGGCTTCTTCATCAGCGGTCCGGGCATCACAGGCGACCCCGGTATCGGAAATGACAGGAACATCGCCCTTATACCCGGAACCAGCCAAGCGGTGACTATCAACAATGTCAACAACGGCTCCAACGCCGGCTATTTCCATGACAATGCCGGTGGCCAGCACATCCAGTATGATGGGATCACCACCGGTCTGAGCGCGTTCTCGACCGTACAGCCCTGCGAGACCTACCACTTGAAATTGATCGTGGCCGATGCATCCGACCGTGAGTACGACTCCGGCGTCTTCATCGCCAAGGTGAAGAGCAATCCGGTATCGATGCAATTGGTATCCCAGAGCGGAGCTGATAGCCTGATCGAGGGATGCAACAACGGTTCCGTCCGCTTCACGCGCCAGCAGGCGACGAGCCAACCTTTGACGCTTGAATATTACCTGCACGGCTCGACGATCAATGGAACGGACTATACCGCCATCGGAGCCGTGGATCCCAATACGCCGAAGTCAATCACTATCCCTGCGAACCAAACCTACGTCGACCAGCCCATCGACCCCATCGCCGACGGTATACCTGAAGGGCTGGAAACCCTGCTCTTCATTCTTGGCAATCCGTACTGTCCGAGTGTTCATGCGGACACGTTGGTGATCTCTCTGGTGGACTCCTTGAACGCATCGGTCCAGCCAACAATAAGCACGATCTGCCTGAACGGCCAAGTCCAACTTCTTGCCACCGGCGGCACACAATACACTTGGACACCGGCAACGGGCCTTAGTGCGACCAACATCGCCAACCCCATCGCCCAGCCCGGTTCCACGCAGCATTACACGGTGACGGTGCAGGACGGAGGATGCTCACGGATCTTGCATAGCACGGTGAAAGTGAGCGCTATGGCGATCACTGCGAACACTACGCGGCCCTTGTGCAATGGAGCGGGCAATGGGGCCATCAACATTTCCGTCAGCGGCGGCATCGCGCCCTACAACTTCCAATGGTCCGGCCCGAACGGCTTCTCGGCCACAACCGAGGACATTGCGAATATCTCCGCGGGGACTTATTCTGTCACTGTGACCGACGCGGCCTGCACGAAAACACAAAGCTTCAATGTGGGCCAACCCGCGCCCTTGAGCGTGAGCCTTTCACCCTCGCTGCTGATCTTCGGTCAGAACATCAGTTGCAGCGGCGGGCATGACGGCAGCATCGACGCGACCATCACCGGAGGAACCGGCCCGTACACGGTGAACTGGACCGGCCCCAACGGATATACCTCCAATTCCGAGGATATCGTCAACCTCGGCGCTGGAACCTATTCCATTTCGGTGAGCGATGTGAACGGATGCACCGGAACGGCCGGCACCACCTTGCTGGAAAGCGCGCCGATGAACGCTGCTATCAGCGCGACCAGCGACGTTGAATGCGCAAATGACGGCGATGGCTCCGCCACGGTCGACGTTACGGGCGGCATGCCCAACTACACCTACAGTTGGAGCACGGTGCCCGCTCAGACCGGCGCCACCGCCAGCGGCCTTTCACCGGGCACCTATACCGTGACCACCACGGATCAATATGGATGCTTCACCAGTACCTCGGCGAACATCACCGGTCCGACACAGTCACTGAACGTGCAACTGACGGCAAAGACGAACGTGACCTGCTTCGGCGCGGCCAGCGGCAGTGCCACGATCTCCGTGAGCGGTGGAACGGCCGGCTACGACATCTCATGGAACACCACGCCTGTACAGACGGGAACAATGGCTACCGGGCTTACCGGCGGCACCTATACCGCGACGGTCACCGATGCCAATAGCTGCGGCACGACACTGCAAGTGACCATTGCGGAACCGGCACAGCCCTTGGCCGTTGCCATCACTGCGCAAACGGACGTACTCTGCCACGGCCAAGCCACCGGCAGTGCTACGGTGAGTGCTTCCGGCGGAAGCGGCCCCTATGCCTATTCCTGGAACACGACGCCCGTGCGGAACGGGGCCTCACAAACAGGTCTCAGCGCCGGTAGTTACACGGTAACGGTGACCGATGTCCACAGTTGCACCACTACGCTGAATGTTGAGATCACCGCGCCCGCTGCCGGTCTGTCAGCGAACATCAGCGCCAGCACCGACGTGCTTTGCGCCGGTGGTTCCAACGGCAATGCAACTGTCGCCGTCACTGGTGGGACCAGCCCTTACAGCTACCTCTGGAACACTACCCCTCCGCAAAGCGGGGCATCCGCCATTGGTCTTACCAGCGGCAACTGGCAGGTCAACGTGGTGGACGCGAACCAATGCAATACTTCCGCATCCGTGACGATCGCACAACCGACGACGCTCGCAGCGGTCGGCACCATCAGCCCGGCCCTGTGCCAAGGCGCCGCCAGTGGTGCCGTGGACGTGAGCACATCCGGTGGAACCACTCCCTATTCGTGGTCGTGGACCGGGCCCGCAGGCTTCACCGCGAACACGGAGGATATCAATTCCCTGAACGCCGGCGGCTACACATTGACCGTGACCGATGGCAATGGATGCAGCATCACCCGCAGCTTCGATGTGAATCAGCCAGGCCTCTTCACAGTGAGCGCGACACCGTCCGTCCATGGCAATGCGAACGTGAGCTGCCCGAACAGCACGGACGGTGCGATCGACCTGACGGTGAGCGGTGCCGTACCCCCCTACTCTTTCGTCTGGTCCGGACCGGGCAGCTTCAGCGCCTCCTCTGAGGATGTCGCGGGCCTGCAAGCCGGGTCATACTCCGTTTCCATCACCGATGACAACGGCTGTAGTACCGATCTTGATATAACGCTGCAAGCCCCGCCGCCTATCGCCGTACAGACCACGTTGAGCAACTTCGGTGGAACCTCCATCTCCTGCAACGGCGGAAGCAACGGCAGCATCACCACGCAGATTCTCCGGCGGCAACACACCGTACACGACAGCTTGGACCGGTCCTTCCGGTTTCAGTTCTCCTCAAGCCGACCTCACCGGATTGAGCACCGGCACATACCAGCTGGCGGTCACGGACGCAAACAATTGCACAACCGGTCAAACCGCCGTGATCACCCAGCCAGCCGCCCTGACCGCGACCAATGGCGGCACTTCCCCCGCAACCTGTTTCGGCAGCGCCACCGGACAGGCCACCGTGCATGTCACCGGCGGTCGCGCACCCTACAGCCATATTTGGAACACCAGCCCTGCACAGCATGCGGCCACAGCGACCGGCCTGAGCGCGGGCAGCTACACCGTCATCGTGACCGACGCCAATGGTTGCACCACCACCGCTACCATGACCGTGGGCGGACCTGTGGCAGCGTTGGCGATCCTTCCGCCGAGCATCACCAACGTACTGTGTCATGGCAGCAACACCGGTGCGGCCACCGCCCAGGCCACGGGAGGAACGGCGCCATACACCTACACGTGGAACACAAGTCCGCAGACCAATGGCACCACCGCGACCGGGCTTGCGGCAGGCACCTGGACCGTGACCGTGACGGATGCAGCGGGATGTTCCGCTTCACGCAACGTGATAATTACGCAACCTCAACAGCCCCTAGCGGCCACCGTGGCGAACCGCCACAACGTCACCTGCTTCGGCGATAACGACGGATCCATCTCCATTGTGGTGACCGGGGGCAGCGGCAACTACACCATCACGTGGAACACCAGCCCGGTGCAGACCGGCTCCACGGCTACGGGCCTGGCGGCAGGCAATTATGTAGCCACCATATCCGATGCGAACGGGTGCACGCAGAACCTGGCATTCCCGGTCTCCATCGATGGACCTTCGGCACCGCTGGCCTTGACGTACATGCCCTTCACATATCCCGGTGGCGCACATGTCAGTTGCCCGGGGAACAGCGATGGGAGCATTGATGTCACCGTGACGGGCGGTACCCCGAACTACGCCTATGCGTGGCAGGACGGCTCGGGAGGATCCTTCAATATGCAGGACCCAACGGGCCTTTCCGCAGGCACCTATCAGCTCATCATCGGGGATGGGCATGGTTGCCAGTTCGACACGACGATCACCTTGGTGGCACCGCCCATGATCACCGCGACCGCCAACGTTCACTCCGCTATTTGCCACGGCGCCAGCAACGGTTCGATCGACATGACCCCGGCAGGCGGTGTTGCACCCTACTCCTACCAATGGAGCGGTCCGGGCGGTTTCACGGCCGGTACGCAGGACCTGAACATGATCGGAGCGGGCGTCTATACGGTTGTCATCACCGATGCCAACGGATGCTCGATCGATCAACCCTTCGATGTGGCCGAGCCCGGCACCTTCAGCTTCAATGCAACGCTCGGTCCCGTCTCCTGCAACAATTCCACCGACGGTTCGATCCAACTCACCGCTTCCGGTGGAACGCAGCCCTATCAATACGCTTGGAGCGGGCCCAACGGCTACAATGCGACCACAGGGAACATCAATGGGCTCGCAGCAGGAACGTACAACCTCATCCTCACCGATGACAACGGTTGCTCCGCCCTCTCCAGCCACACCATCACGGCTCCTTCGTCCCTTACTATTTACACGTTCTCCAACAAGGACCACGGCGGTTACGACATTAGCTGCAACGGGACCTCGGACGGTGTGATCAACACTACCTACGGCGGGGGAACACCTCCGTATTCCTTCATATGGACCGGGCCCAACGGGTTCACAGCCAGCACCGCGGATATCAGTGGGCTCGCGGCAGGCACGTATACGCTGACCCTGACGGATGACAATGGTTGCACGGTGGTCTCCATCACGACATTGGTCGCTCCTCCGGCGCTGACCGCCACAGCGGTGGTAGGAAGTTTTGCCGGCGGCAGCGGGACCAGCTGCAACGGGAATACGGATGGATCGATCGATCCTCACACCGGCCGGTGGCACACAGCCTTACGCTGTGTCGTGGATCGGGCCTGGTGGATTTATCTCCAGCGCCTGGCAGATCACCGGCTTGGCCGCAGGGAGCTATACCGCGACCGTGTCCGATGCGAACGGTTGTTCAACATCGACGTCCGCAACATTAACCGCACCGGACCCCGTTGCGTTAAGCAGCACCAGCACGGACGTCACATGTTACGGTGGCAACAACGGTTCCGTGGACCTCTCCGTGTCAGGTGGAAGCGGCATCTACAGCTATCAATGGAGCGGCCCGAACGTGTTCACCGCCAGCACACAGGACGTCTCCAATTTGATCGCCGGTACGTATGCGGTGACCGTAACGGATGCCAATGGATGCGCGGCCAGCACTTCCGTCACCATTGTGCAGCCCACGGCCATACAGGCCACCGCATCTATCACCACGGCCGCATGCCAAGGCGCTAACACCGGTGCGGTCGACCTCAGCGTGACCGGCGGGTTAGGCGGATACTCCTATCTCTGGACAGGATTCCCGGCCTTCTCCGCCACTACCGAGGACATCGGTTCGCTCTTCGCAGGAGTGTACTCCTTGACAGTGACAGATGACAATGGTTGTACATTTAGCACCAGCTACAACGTCGGCGAGCCGGGCCTATTCGACATCACAGCCGAACTGAGCAGCGTCGGTGGCGGCTACAATGTGAGCTGTGCGGATGCGAGCGATGGCAGTATTGACGCCAATGTGAGCGGCGGCACCGGACCCTTCAACTATTTCTGGACCGGCCCGAACGGTTTCACCTCGATCGACCTCGACCTCACCGCTCTGGCATCTGGCCAGTACAGCCTCACCGTGCATGACGTGCTCGGCTGCAACGGAACAGCCAGCTTCACCCTCACCGCGCCATCACCGATCATGATCGGGCTGATCGCCACCGGTCAACCCGCATGCAACGGTGGGAATGACGGCAGCATCGAAGCCTCTATTCTCGGAGGAACCGCTCCCTATACCTCGTCATGGACCGGCCCGAACGGGTCCCTTGGGATCACGCAGTACCTCACCGGCGTAAGCGCAGGAACCTATATGGTCACCGTGACCGACGCCTTGGGATGCTCCGCGACCGGAAGCATCACGCTGACCAGTCCCGCGGGTATCGACGCCATTGCCACCGCGCATGAATACGCCAACGGGACCAACCTGAGCTGTGCCTACTCCAGCGATGGCAGCGTCGACCTGGACATCACCGGCGGAAACGCTCCATACCAGATCGCATGGAACGGACCCACCGGCTATCATTCCTCTGGCGAGGACATCACCGGCCTAGTGGCTGGCACATACACAGCAACGATCACCGATGCCAACGGCTGCAACGCCATAGCCCAGGTGGAACTCGTCGCACCGACACCACTGCACCTGGCGATCACCACTTCTTCCTATAGCAGTGGCAACACCATCTCCTGCTCGGGTGCTGCGGACGGCAGCATCACGTTGATCACCACCGGCGGAAACCCGGACTACACCACATCTTGGACCGGTCCCAACGGATCCACGTCCCAACAGACCGTGCTTCACGACCTAAGTCCCGGCAGCTATAGCGTGGTCGTCTACGATGCTTCAGGCTGCACGGCCACCGCAAACGTGATCATGATCGCACCGCCACCGATCACCACCTCCGCAGTGCTTTCCGATCATGGTGGATTCGAAGTGGGCTGTGACGGGACCGATGGTTCCATTGACCTCACCGCTGCCGGCGGCCTTGCGCCCTTCCAGTTCAGCTGGACCGGCCCCAACGGCTTCGCTACATCGGACGAGGATCTGGAGAACATCCCTGCAGGCAGCTATACCGTGGCGATCACCGATGCGAACGGATGCAGCACCAGCCGCACCTTCACGCTCAACGCACCACAGAACCTTACTACTGAGCTCACTGTGACCAGCAACGAGTGCGACCTCACAGCGAACGGCACCATCGACCTGACGGTAAACGGTGGCGTGGGACCATTCGAAATCGCTTGGACCGGGCCTAACGGGTTCACCTCCACCGATGAGAATATCACCGGGCTCGCGAGCGGTGACTATGCCGTAACCGTTACCAGTGCCATGGGATGCACCGCAACGGCCAATACTGCGGTGATCGCGGCCGCACCCATATCGGTCGGACTCTATGCCTCCAACTACGGCGCTGTGAACATCCCTTGCCACGGGGACAGTAGTGGGAAGATCGAACTGACGGCCAGCGGCGGGTTCGCTCCGCTGAACATCGCTTGGACAGGGCCCGGTGGTTTCACAGCGGACACGACCGACATCAGCGGTTTGATGGCCGGCTTCTATTCCGTCACCATCACCGATGACCACGGCTGCATGCGCGACACGTCCATCACCTTGATCGAACCGGACAGTGCGCTCACCACCGTGCTTTCCGCTACGGATGTTGCTTGCATCGGTTCGCTTTCCGGGAGCATCAACGCCACCGTCAGCGGTGGTGCGAGCCCGTACACTTTCGACTGGCGCGGCCCGGACAGCACGCAGTTCAGCACCGAGGACCTTCCAGGCATCGGCGCAGGCGACTACGAGCTGGTGGTGATCGATGCGAACCAGTGCGTGAACACCATGCTTATCACTGTGACCCAGCCGGACAGCGCCTTGAGCGTGGACTTTAGCGTGGCGGACCACAACGGTTACAACACCACCTGCACGGATGCCACTGACGGCGTGATCAACCTCACCGCGAACGGAGGAAGCCCTGGGTATACCTACATCTGGACCGGACCAGACGGCTTCACATCGGCGGAAGACAGCCTTTCCGGCTTGGCCGCAGGGACCTACGTGCTAATCGCGACGGATGCAAACGCATGCTCCTTCGAGCAGAGTATCACGCTCGTGCCCGCGCCACCGATCACCGTTGAGCTTTCCGCTACAACAGTCGCTTCCGGCACCAACATCAGTTGCTTTGGCATGAGCGACGGTGCGATCAGCGCGATGGTTTCCGGAGGTGTCAACCCTGCATCGCCGCAATGGAGCGGGCCGAACGGCTTCGCCTCTACCGGAATGAACATCGATCTACTGGTGGCAGGCACCTATTGCCTCACCGTCACCGATGACAACGGATGTTCGGCACAGAACTGCGTGACGCTCTCCGCCCCTGACACCTTGACCGCCACGGCCACTACCAGCGCAGCGCCTTGCGGCCTTGCAACTGGCACAGTGGATGCGACCATTACCGGCGGAAGCCCTGCGTACAGCACCGTTTGGAACACCGGGGAACAAAGCGAGGACCTGGCGAACGTGATCGCCGGAACGTACACGCTCACTGTGACCGATGCCAACGGTTGCATCTCCAGCACCACTGGCACCGTGGCCGGCACGCCCGGTGCGGAAGCCAGTGCGGACGTCACAGACCCGCTGTGCCACGCATCAACGGACGGCGCGATCGATCTCACCATCACCTCCGGCTTGGCACCTTTCACCTATGTGTGGAATAACGGTACTGCGAACGAGGACCTCTCCGGTCTGGCCGGTGGCGAATATGCGATCTCCATCACCGACGGGAACGGATGCACGTGGGATTCGTTGATCACCGTTCTGGCCCCTGAGGTCATCACTGCGGATACCATCCTCTCCCACTTCGTGAACGGCCACAACATCGGCTCGTGGAACGGTACGGACGGTTCCATCAGCGTGAATGTGACCGGAGGTACGCCGCCCTTCACCTACGCTTGGGACGATGGCGAATCAACCGCTTCACGCTACGGGCTCTCCGCAGGCACCTATGAGGTAACGGTCACCGATAGCAACGGATGCGCGGTACAGCTCACCATCATCCTCACCCAGCCGGACGACCTTGAGATGCCCACGGGCTTCACGCCCAATGGCGACGGGAACAACGACGCTTTCGTGGTCCATGGCATCGAAGCGTATCCGGACAATCAATTGATCGTATACAACCGCTGGGGCAACGTGGTCTTTGACCAACCGCACTACACCAATGAATGGCGTGGGGAGAACCAGCAAGGACAGGACCTGTCGGACGGCACCTACTTCGTCGTCCTGCGCCTGAATCCCGACCTCACCCTGCAGAACTATGTGGACCTCCGACGGTAAGCCAACCCTGAGAACGACCATGCAACGCATTCGCCTCATACTGCCCGTGGCGCTGTTGGCACTCACTGCCAACATGGCCTCCGCGCAACAGGAACTGATGATCAGTCAGTACATGTTCAACGGGCTCTTCCTCAACCCTGCCTATGCCGGTAGCCATCCGTACGCCAGTGCCACCGCACTCCACCGCAGCCAATGGGTGGGCATGGAAGGTGCGCCACGCACCAATCTGCTCGGCATCGATGGGCCGCTGATGGGCAACAAGATGGGATTGGGCTTCACCTTCAGCCATGATATGATCGGCGTGAGCCGCGACATGGAGGTGGCCGCGAACTATGCCTACCGCATCCGCACCGGGAACAACGGCCACCTGGCCTTCGGGCTCAAGGCCGGCCTGTCCTTCTATACCGCCAATCTCAGCGACCTCGTGTACTGGGACACGCAGGACGCGCTGTACCAGAACAACATCAGCAACGCCACCGTGGGCAAGTTCGGCTTCGGCCTCTATTGGAACAACGAGCGGTCCTTTGTCGGGATCTCCGTGCCCACGATCTACGCGGCGGACGGCAAGGTGACATCTGAGCTTCCCAATTCGCCGGAGCACTATTTCACCCAGCACTACTACCTGAACGCCGGGCACGTCTTCGAGCTCAACGACAACTTCGACCTCAAGCCCAGCGTGCTGATCAAATACCAGCAACAAGCACCTCCCGAGGTGGACCTCAACCTGAACGTCCTCTTTAAGGACCGCTTCTGGTTAGGCGCCGGGTACCGCACCGGCGACGCCGTGGTGGGCATGGTGGAGTTCCAGATCAACCGCATGTTCCGCGCCGGATATGCCTACGACATGAACACGTCGAAGCTGCGGTATTACAACGGCGGCTCGCATGAGGTGATGCTCGGCATCGACCTGGGCAAGGAGCCTATCATGATCAAAAACCCCCGGTTCTTCTGATGCGCGCCACCAAACACATTGCATTCCTTGCTGCCACCGCATCGCTGTTGCTCGCGTCCTGCGCGAACTACCATGTGCGCAAAGGCCGACAGGCGATGGAACTCATGGCCTATGCCAAGGCCGAGAGACATTTCGATAAGGCGCTGAACAAGCAACAAGGACGCGAACTTTTGTTGATGACCGCCGATGCCGAAATCAAACAGAACAAGGTGGTACTGGCCGCCGAGCTCTTTGCCGCCGCGGAGCAGCTCGCACCATTGACCGGAACGGACGCCTTCCAATACGGCAGGATGATGATGGCATTGGGCAAGTATGAACAGGCCGAACCCATGCTCCTTCGGACCCTGCAGGAAAATCCCGAGCGCCGGGACGCGGCGGAACTGATCGGTGCGTGCCAAGGCTATCGATCGTTCTATTCGGACAGTTCCCGCTATGCCATGACGCCGTTGCAACTCGGGGGAATGGCCACGGCCTATTCCGCCACACCGTCTGACGGCGGGTTGATCTTCGCGGCCCAACGGCAGGCTTCGGCCGGAAGGAAAGATCCCTGGACCGGGCTTTCCTTCAGCGACCTCTATCAAGTAGCGTTAAGGGCTGATGGTACAACGGGTATCCCTTCGCCGCTGAAAGGAGCGGTGAACGGCCCTTATCATGAGGGCTCTGCCGCACTGAGCGCCGATGGCAAGACCCTCTATTTCACTCGCAGCAATTACTACGGGAACAAGCTGCTGAAGGACAATGACAATGTGAGCAACCTGAAGATGTTCCGTGCCACCAAGTATGAAAACGGCGAATGGGGCAACATCCGTGAGTTCGGGTACAACAGCGCAGGTTATTCCGTGGGCCTGCCCGCCCTGAGCACGGACGGGAAGACACTGTACTTTACCAGCGACATGCCCGGAGGCCACGGAGGCAAGGACCTCTGGTACACCACTGACATCGGTACAGGCTGGGGGGCGCCCGTGAACATGGGGCCCACCATCAACACTTCCGGCAATGAGATGTTCCCCACCGTGGTAGGCGATGCCCTCTACTTCTCCAGCACCGGCCATACCAACATGGGCGGCTTGGACATTTTCGAAACGCACAAGGAAGGCGAGTTCTGGAGCGAACCCAAGAACATGGGCTACCCGGTGAACACCACGCGGGATGACTTCGGGCTGTGGCTTGACAGCACCGGCACCAAGGGATATCTCAGCAGTGCACGCTCCGGGTCCGACCAGATCTACGCGCTCAATGTCCATCCGCTCATATTCGCCGTGGAAGGGACCATCACCAATGTCAAGACCGGCAAGCCCTTGCCCGGATCTTTGGTCACGCTTCGCAACCTCATCACAAAATTGGACACGCAGGTCACTGCGGGTGCGAGCGGGCAATTCCATTTCGACCTGAGGCCGAACACGGCCTATTCCGTTTCGGCCACCAACGTGGACATGCTCGCGCAAAGCATGCCGGCGAGCACAGTGGGCCTGGGCCTCAGCACCACTTTGCGTGCGGTCCTGCAGTTGGAGCCACTGGTGCTGGATAAACCGATCGCTGTGCCGAACATCTACTACGATTATGACAAATGGGACATCCGCCCGGACGCGGCGATGGAACTGAACAAGCTGGCAAAAATCTTCATGGACAACCCCGGCCTCACCTTCGAGCTCAGCTCACACACCGACAGCCGCGGCGGTGACACCTACAACCTCGTGCTCAGTGATGCACGGGCCCGAAGCGCCGTTGACTACTTGGAGCGCCAAGGCGTGCCACCGGACCGGTTGATCGCAATGGGCTACGGTGAGACCATGCCCGTGAACGGCTGCGTGAACGGCGTGAAATGCACCGAGGAGGAACATCAGGCCAACCGGCGCACGGAGTTCAAGGTCATCTCCCGGGATGCCGTCGGCCAAACCGGTACGACGGTCCATCCATGATCGGGCCAATAGCTGCAAGCTCGGCTCACTTATGGCAGACCGACCCGCTCTTCACGACCTCCTCAAAAGGAATGCCCTCCACCTTGGATCCCACCCAGGCGCAGATATTGAAATACTTCAGCACCGTGCTCTCATTGGGGTCTTCCATCAGCTCGTTCAAGCGGTCCCGTAACGAAATGAAGAGATCCCGCCGGGTCTCCGGTGACGAGGTGCGGGCCAGCTTCTTGATGTGGTCAATGAGTGCCGCCTCCACGCCGTAGGCCCGGTGGCGCTTACTGAGAAAACGCTGGGTGCTGCGCACCATGTACTCCAACAGCTCGAAATTGCCGAGTTCATAGTGTACCACCAGGTTGAACAGCCGGGCGTAGGTGAAAATATCCTGGCGCAATGCCGGTTCCGGGTCGTTCAGCACCTTGTTCAGCCAATGCAGTGAGCGGCTCATGTTGCCCGCGCCGAAATTCACCGTGGACAGCAGGAAGTAGAACTCCAGCTCGTATTCCTTCGGCAGCTTCGCTCCCAAGCGGGCCATCCCCTGCACCACCGGCTCCTCCAGCTTCACCGCTTTGGCGAACTCCCCGGACCGGTCATGGAAACGCAGCTCGCTTAAATAGCTGTTACTGAACACCAGCAGCTTGATATCGATATCCCCGAAGCCCGGCTTTGTCGGCAGGTCCCGTAGGTGTGCGATGTGCTCCTTGACATGCGCATGGTCCCCAAGCTCGATCTCGCATTGGATCAAGTAATAGAGCGTGCGCATGTACCGTTTCGGCAGATCCTTCCGCAAAAGCGGATGGCCGTCCAAGATCTCCTTGACACGTGAGAATTTCGCATAGCTCGCCGCCCAGTCACGCTTGGCCCAGAAGCAGAATCCTTGGGTGTAGTGGCAGATCGTGCTCGCCCGATTGCTGAGCGCCGTGTTCTTTCCCTTGATAAGGGGATGGTCACTGATCTCCTCCACGATGGCGTGCTCCTCATCCGTGCGCACGTAACCGCCGCTTCGGAACACGTAGTTCACCTTGGCGTAGAGCACGTTGTACGCCGCCAGGTTCTGGAGCTTCAACAACACCTTGCCCTCCTCCTTGATCAAGGCGTCCAGGTCGCTGGTGAAGTTGCCGCTCTGGTAGGCCTCCTCGATCAGCATCTTCTCCCAGCTCAACAGCTCGAACCAATAATAGAACCGCTCATGGTCGGCCGCCACCTTCTTCGCACGGTGCAGGATCTTCGTGGCCTCATCATACAGGGCCTTTGAAAAAGGATCTCGATGTTGTTGATGTGCTGCTTCAGTACGCCGGTCACGCTGGATTCCGCATGATACGCCCGCAGCGCCTTCAGCACCAGCTTGTACAGGTGGTTCTTCTCCGAGGGAAAGTGCCGGATAAAGGTCTCCTTCGCGAACTGTTTCTTGATCGCCTCCTCATCATACGCCTTCTGTTTATCGACCGCGTCGAAGATCCGCAGGTAGTTCTTCTCCCCGCTCTGCAGTGCAGAATGCAGTTTGAAGAACCGCTTCTCGGACTTGGTGAGCGACTGGATCAGGTCGAAAAGTTCGTTGCTGGGCTTCATGGGCGAAAACAAACACTCGGTCACAGGTGAACCTGACCGACAAGTCCAAAGATAACGTGGTCCACGCTCGCGGCATCCCCATTGGCGAATATGCCCGGACCTTGGCCCGTGAGGTACATTCGCCCTCATGGACTTTTTCCGCCCGCTTTCGCTTTTCGTCCTACTTGCGCTCCAGTGTGCGCCAGCCTCCGCACAGGAGAGCCCGGTGGGCAGCGCCTCCCGCAGCGACAGCATCGACATCCTGCACACCCGCATCGAACTGGATCTCACCCAAACGTCCAGCGGCATCATCCGCGGCGATGCCGTCATCACCTTCACTCCGCGCGTGCCCGGTATCACAACGCTACCGCTGGACCTGCTGCTACCCGTGGACTCCGTGATGATGAACGGAACGCCGTTGACCTTCACCCATCCGGGCGAGGTGCTTCTGGTGGACCTTCAAAGTCCCCACGGCCCGGAAGACACATTGACCCTGACCGTCAGCTACCATGGCGATCCTGTGACCGACCCCAGCGGCTTTGGTGGTTTCTATACCCTGAGCAACTACCAATACGATCTCGGTGTGGCCTTCGCTGCCGTGCCCCATTCCTATGGGCGTGCCTGGTTCCCCTGCTTCGACAATTTTGTTGAGCGCTGTTCATTCGACTACATCGTGCATACCAACGGGGACCGTTCCGTATTCGCCAACGGCGCGCTGATGGACACTACGGACCTGGGCGGTGGCGAACGCATCAGTCACTGGCGGATCGAGGAGCCCATTCCCTCCTACCTAGCCTCGGTGGCCGCTGGCAATTACACAGCGCTGCTTGACACTTTCCCCAGCGTATCCGGCGTGGACATTCCCGTGGTCTTGGCCGCGCTTCCTGGCGATACCGCGCAAGTGAGAAGCTCCTTCGCCCATTTGAAGAATGCATTCGACACCTTCGAACGATGGTTCGGTCCCTACCGCTGGAACCGCGTCGGATATGTGCTCACCAGCGCCGGTGCGATGGAGCACGCCACGAACATCTGTTACCCGGATTTCGCTGCGGACGGCACGCTCGGCTACGAGGACCTCATCGCGCATGAGCTCTCGCACCACTGGTTCGGCGACCTCATCACCTGTTCGCGACCGCAGGAGATGTACCTGAACGAGGGCTTCGCCGACTTCTGCGCCAACCTCTTCATCGAAGATCTCTACGGTGAAGAAGCCTACAAAGCGCTCGTGCGCAGCAACCACTATACCGTGGTGGCAACGGCGCACCTGCGCGACGGCGGCTGGTACGCGCTGGCCGATGTTCCGCAGAACCTGACCTACGGCGAGACCAGCTACAAGAAGGGTTCGGACATCGCGCGTACGCTCCGTACCACTTTGGGTGATAGCCTTTTCAGTGCCGGGATGAAACAGGTGTTCAGCCGGAACGCCTACACCTCCATGAGCAGCGCCGCCCTGCGCGACAGCCTTGGCGCGGCCACGGGCACGGACCTCGCCGATTTCTTCAACGCGTGGATCTTCCAGCCGGGCGGCGCGGCCTTCATGGTGGATTCATTTTACGTGGTGCAGAACGGGAGCCTGTTCGACACACAGGCCCACATCCGGCAGAAGACACGCGGAGGCGCGATCTTCTTCCACCATGTGCCGGTGACATTGACCTGCATCGGTGCCGCCGGTGAAACGCATCAGGAACTAGTGGACCTTGACGGGGAATACTCCACGGTCACGGTGCCTTGCCCCTTCCCACCGGTGGCCGTGCGCCTGAACGATGACGAACGCTTGGCACTCTCCACCACCGTGGACACGGCCACCATATCCACCTCCGGACAGAAGAACCTCCCCAAAGCCGACGTGCGCGTGATCATCCCCGACACGCCGCCAATTACCCATATACGTGTGGAGGAATTCTGGGTACCGGCCGAAGAGGACCTCTCCGGCAATGGTGCGTTCTTCGTCTCGCCGGACCGCTGGTGGCGCGTGGAGACCGACATTCAACCGGGAACGGCCATGTCCCTCCGCTTCACCGTGGACGGACGTCCGGGGTTCCCGACAGCCTATGACCCGGGCCTCGTGTCGCTCGCAGGTGGCCTTCCATTCAACGAGGACAGCTTGGTGATCCTCTACCGACCAAACGCTGGTACATCGTGGACCGCGAGGCCCACCACGATCACCCATATCGGAAGCACCACCGACAGCAATGCACGGCTCGAAATATCCGGCCTTGCTGCCGGGGATTACACCTTCGGATGGCGGTCGCTTCCTACCAGTGTGCCCAACGTCGCCGATCCCGCAAAGGACTGGCGCTACTTTCCCGATCCCGCCACCGACCAAGTGACGATAGCTGCTCCGGCCAATACGCGCAGCGACGGCTCGGTGCTGCTGATCCGCGACCTGAACGGGCGGACCATTGCCAGCCATCCGCTGCGCTCCCCGTCAACGCGCGTGGACGTCTCCAAGCTTGTGCCGCAGACCGTGCTGCTCTCGGTCCGTTCCGCGAAGGGCGCGTCCGTCAACCTCGGCCCGTTGCACATCATGCACTGATCGCGCCCCATTGTGAAGGCCTATTTCCGACACTGCGCCATCCTGACTGTTCTCTTCTTCGGGATCTTCTTCGCGCAACGCCACCTCTTCCTCTCATTGCGCGGCGGCCCGCAGAGCCACCCGACCAACAAGAGTTGAAGCTGGTTTTCCATCAGGCTCAACCTCCCCGCGATGAACGGCATGTGGAATTTGGTAGTGAGCACTATGGGACCCGGAGCGCCACTTTCGGCCGCTACGTGGACTTCCCCGTAACGCTGCTTGCGCAACGGGGACTGCCGCATCAGGTCTCTGGACCTTCGACAACGGCTTCGGCATCGCCGACAGCACGCAGGAAGTGGTCCTCAACAGCAACAGCAAGCGCGTGATCGAAATCCGTGACAACAGCCGTACTGCTGATGAAAAGTGCCTGTTCCACGCGCCGCTACGGCACAGCTGCACGTGCTGTTGGACAGGTATATCGAGTTAGATCAGAGATCGCGTCAGCCCACGTACTTCAAGCTCCGGCCCGGATAGCGCGCGCTCTTCCCCAACTGCTCCTCGATTCGGAGCAGCTGGTTGTACTTGGCGATCCTATCGCTGCGTGATGCGCTGCCGGTCTTGATCATGCCGCAGTTGGTGGCCACGGCGAGGTCGGCGATGGTGTTGTCCTCCGTCTCCCCGCTGCGGTGGCTCATCACGGCGGTGTAACCCGCACGGTGCGCCATTTCCACGGCCTCCATGGTCTCGGTGAGCGTACCGATCTGGTTCACCTTCACCAGGATGCTGTTGGCGATCCCGTCCTTGATCCCTTTGGCCAGCCGCTTGGTGTTGGTGACGAAGTTGTCATCGCCCACGAGTTGGACCTTGTGGCCCAACGCCTTCGTAAGCTTTTTCCAGCCGGCATCGTCGTCCTCGGCCATGCCGTCCTCGATGCTCATGATCGGATAGCGCGTACTCCAATCCTTCCACATCGCGATCATGTCATCGGCGGTGAGGCTGTCGCCGGTACTTTCCAGCACGTAGCGCTGCTTTTTGGCGTCGTAGAATTCTGTGCTGGCGGCATCGATGGCGATCATGATGTCGTCACCGGGCTTGTATCCGGCCTTCTCGATGGCCTGCATCACGAGCTTCAGCGCGTCCTCGTTGCTCTTGAGGTCCGGCGCGAAACCGCCCTCATCGCCAACGTTGGTGCTTAGCTTCTTTGCCTTCAGCACGCCCTTCAGCGCGTGGAACACTTCGGCCCCCATGCGCAAGCCCTCGGCGAAGGAGTTGGCCCCAACGGGCATCACCATGAATTCCTGCACGTCCACCTTGTTATCTCCGTGCGCACCACCGTTGAGAATGTTCATCATCGGCACGGGAAGCGTGCAGGCATTGGTGCCGCCCACGTAGCGATAGAGCGGCAGACCGGCCTCGCTGGCGGCCACCTTGGCCACCGCGAGCGAAACACCGAGGATGGCGTTGGCCCCGAGATTGGCTTTGTTCGGCGTACCGTCCAAGCTGATCATCACCCGGTCGATCAAAGCCTGATCGCCCACGTAGGCGCCCAACAGTTCATCGTTCAACGCGCCGTTCACGTTGGCCACGGCTTTCAGCACGCCTTTGCCGCCATAGCGCTTCTTGTCGCCGTCACGCAGTTCCACGGCCTCATGCGCGCCGGTACTGGCACCGCTGGGCACGGAGGCACGGCCGATGTGGCCACTGTCAGTATACACGTCCACTTCAATAGTGGGATTGCCGCGGGAATCAAGGATCTCGCGGGCTTGGATCTTTGCGATGACGCTCATGATCGGGTGTAACGTAGTTTGTGGTGGTGGTGATTAGTGAATGGTGATAGGTGACTAGCGGAACTGCGCCAGACAACTAACAACGGACAACTGTTCATCGAAGCCCTCAAGCATGTAGCACATTGACCTTGGTTTTCTTGTGCTTGCCGGCCATTAGGCCCACGAAGTCATCGAAGAGGTACTGTGAATCCAGCGGTCCGGGGCCTGCCTCCGGGTGGTGCTGCACGCTGAACACGGGGCGGCCCTTCAGCCTGGTACCGGCCACGCTTCCGTCGTTGAGGTGAAGGTGTGTGACCTCCAAGTCTGGATGTTTCTCTGCCTGCTCACGGTCCACTACGAAACCGTGGTTCTGCGAGGTGACCTCGTCCTTGCCGGTGATGATGTTGCGCACGGGATGGTTGATGCCGCGGTGGCCATGGTGCATTTTCAATGTACCGACGCCGTGGCATTCCGCGAGAAGCTGGTGGCCCAAGCAGATCCCGAAAACCGGAAGTCCAGCCGCCACCACATCCTTGACAAGCTCGACCGCGTCCGGCATCGCCCCCGGGTCGCCCGGCCCGTTGCTGAGCAGGAAACCGTCCGGTTTCCAGTCCATCATCTCCTTCACGGGCGTGTCCATCGGGAAGACCCGCACCAAGCAATCGCGGTCCACGAGCCAACGTATACTGTTCAGTTTGATCCCGAAGTCCACCAAGGCCACGCGGTTCGGTGCATCGGCGGCACCCGCGTCGTGTGCGGCGCGCGTCGATACGGTACTCGACAGTTCCAAGCCGGCCATGTCCGGTGCTTCGGCCAAGCGCTGCCGAAGGGCCGCATCATCCAGGCCAGTGCTGTCGATGACCACGTTCTGCGCGCCGTGGTCGCGGATGTGCCGCACCAGCATCCGCGTGTCGATGTCGCTGATGCCGGCAACACCGGCTTTGATCAGGAATTCCTCCAAAGGCCCCGTTCCGCCGGGCCGGCTCCATACCTCGCTGAACTTCTTCACCACCAGCCCCGCGATACTGACTTTCGGGCCTTCCGACTCCCCTTCCAAGGTGTTGGGAAGCCCCTCCTTCACACCATAGTTGCCGATGTGCGGCGAGGCCATCACCATCACCTGGCCGGTGTAGCTCGGGTCGGTGAATATCTCCTGATAGCCGGTCATACCGGTGTTAAAGCAGATCTCGCCCACGGAGGTCCCGATGGCACCGATGGCGCGTCCCTCGAACCGGGTGCCGTCCTCCAGCAGCAGGACGGCTTTTGGGCGTTGGCTTACTAGCATCCGTTGTTCGTCTTCGATCGTTTTCCGGGCGCAAAGCTACCGGTCCTAAAAAAGAACGGGGCGCTTTTCAGCGCCCCGTTCCCGATAGTTTTACACGTGATGTTCATTCCGCCTTCGGCTCCTCCGGTGCTGAGGCCTCACCTTTCGGCTCCTCCGTCGCTGGTGCCTCGCCTTTCGGCTCCTCCTTGGAAGCGGCTTTCGCTTCGGCGGCCTTGGCGGTAGCGGGCTTGCGGCTGCGACGGGTGCGCTTCACCTCGGCACCTGCCTTTTCCTTGGCGGAATAGAGGGTGTTGAAATCCACCATCTCGATCATCGCCAGTTCGGCGGCGTCGCCCAAGCGGTTGCCCAGCTTAATGATGCGTGTGTATCCGCCCGGACGGTCGGCGATCTTTGGTGCCACGTCGCGGAACAGGGCGGCCGTGGCCTCCTTGCTGCGCAGGTAGCTGAACACCGTACGGCGGCTGTGCGTACTGTCATCCTTGCTCTTGGTGATCAAAGGCTCCACGTAGATCCGCAGAGCCTTGGCCTTGGCCAGGGTGGTCTCAATGCGCTTGTGCTCGATCAGCGAGCATGCCATATTACTGAGCATGCTGTCGCGATGGGCCTTCTTCCGCCCCAGAGCGTTGTTCTTGTTTCCGTGTCTCATGTTTCTTGGGGCGCGGAATCCGCACCCTTACTTTATGGGGCGATGCATGCATCGCCCTTGCCGCTTAGTCGCGGTCCAGTTTGTATTTGCCGGTGTTCATCCCGAAGGTAAGCCCTTTGTTCTCCACCAGATCTTCCAGCTCGGTGAGGCTCTTCTTGCCGAAGTTGCGGAACTTCAAAAGATCGTTCTTGTTGTAGCTCACGAGGTCGCCGAGGGTCTCGATGTCGGCGGCTTTGAGGCAGTTCAGGGCACGAACGCTGAGGTCCATGTCCACCAGCTTGCTCTTGAGCAGTTGGCGCATGTGCATCCCGTTCTCGTCAAGGTCGTCCACCTCGCTGGAGGCTGCGGTCATTTCGCCCACGATGCCGGAGCGGTCCTCCATCTCCAAGGTGATGCGCTCGTCGCTGAACAACATGAAATGGTGGATCAGGATCTTGGCAGCCTCCTGCAACGCACTTTTCGGATCGATGCTACCGTCCGTGGTCAGGTCAATGGTGAGTTTCTCGTAGTCGGTCTTCTGCTCCACGCGGGTGTTGTCCACGCTGTACTTCACGTTCTTGATGGGCGTGAAGATGGAGTCGATGAAGATGGTGCCGATGGCTGCACCCTCCACCTTGTTCTCCTCGGCGGGCACATAACCGCGGCCCTTGCCGATGGTAATTTCCACGTGCAGCTTCACGTTGTTCTCCATGCGGCAGATCACCAGTTCCGGGTTCAGCACTTGGAAACCGGTGGTGTGCTTGCCGATGTCGGCGGCGGTGAAGCCGTCCTTCCCGCCCACGGTGAAGTTGATCTTCTCGTTGTTCACGTCCTCGAGCTGGCGGCGGAAGCGCACCTGCTTGAGATTGAGCACGATCTCGGTGACATCCTCGATGACGCCCTTGATAGTGCTGAACTCGTGCTCGACGCCGTCGATGCGCAAGCTGGTGATGGCGAAGCCCTCCAGGCTGCTGAGCAGGATGCGGCGGAGGGAGTTGCCGATGGTGATGCCATAGCCGGGCTCCAAGGGGCGGAATTCAAAAATTCCGTGCTTGTCGTCGGCTTCGATCATCGAGACCTTGTCAGGCCTTTGGAAATCTAGGATTGGCATGTGTTGCTCGTCTGTTTGAGGGTTCTTACTTGGAGTACAATTCGACGATCAGCTGCTCACGGATATTCTCCGGGATCTGGGCCCGTTCGGGCATGGCGATCATCTTTCCGCTCATCGCGGCCGGGTTGAACTCCAGCCAGTCGAAGCGGTTGGTGTTGGTGGAAAGGCTGTTGGTGATGGCCTCCAGGCTGCGGCTGCGCTCGCGCACGGCCACTTCATCCCCGGGGCGCAGGGTGTAGCTCGATATGTTCACCACCTCCTGATTCACCGTAATGTGGCCGTGGCCGACCAACTGGCGGGCCGCACGGCGCGTGGGGGCGATGCCCAAACGGAAGACCGTGTTGTCCAATCGGGCCTCGCACAGGCTCAGCAAGATCGCTCCGGTCACGCCCTTTTTGCTGGCCGCGGTCTGGAACATCTTGCGGAACTGGCGCTCGAGAATGCCATAGGTGTACTTGGCCTTCTGCTTCTCAGTCAACTGCAAGCTGTACTCGCTGTCCTTCTTGCGGCGACGGGCGGTGAGGCCGTGCTGGCCGGGGGCATGGGGCTTGCGCTCCATCCATTTGTCGGGTCCGAAGATCGGCTCCTTGAATCTGCGGGCGATCCTGGTCTTGGGTCCTGTGTATCGTGCCATTTTCTCTTTTTTTGGGTGCGGTATCCGCACCGACAACGGAGTGCGTTCGTCGCCTCCTACGTTTGTTTTTGTTGTTGCTTCTCTTGTCTGCTTCGGACTTGCTCTATGGCCTCCACGTGTGTGTATGGGCGATGCATGTATCGCCCATACGTCACACGCGGCGTTTCTTGGGGGGACGGCAGCCGTTGTGCGGCATAGGCGTCAGATCGAGGATCTCGGTGACCTCCACACCGCTGTTGTGCAGCGCGCGGATGGCGCTCTCGCGTCCGCCTCCGGGGCCTTTCACGAAGACCTTCACCTTGCGAAGGCCCAGGTCGAAAGCTTCGCGGGCGGCTTCTTCTGCGCTCACCTGGCCGGCATAGGGCGTGTTCTTCTTGCTTCCGCGGAAGCCCATCTTCCCGGCGCTGGACCAGCTGATCACTTCGCCCTTGTTGTTCGTCAGGCTGATGATCAGGTTGTTGAAGGTAGCACGGATGTGTGCCTGCCCGAAGGCCTCCACCACCACGTTCTTCTTCTTCTTTTTGCCGGCGGCGGCGCCGCCCTTCTCTTGCTTTGCCATGTGTTTCTCTTAGTTGGGGCACGAGATCTCGCGCCCTTACTGGCTCTACTTGGTTACCTTCTTCTTGTTCGCGACCGTTTTACGCTTGCCCTTGCGGGTACGGGCATTGGTGCGGGTGCGCTGGCCACGGACGGGAAGTCCGTTGCGGTGGCGCGTGCCACGGTAGCTGTTGATGTCCACCAAGCGCTTGATGCTCAACTGCACCTCGCTGCGCAGGGCACCTTCCACCTTGATGTTCTCGTTGATCACCGTGCGGATCTTGGCCTGATCGTCGTCGGACCAGTCGTCCACCTTGATGTCCGGGTCCACGCCGGCCTGTTCCAGGATGGAAAGGGCGGTGCTGCGGCCGATGCCGTAGATGTACGTGAGCCCGATGGCGCCACGTTTAGTTTTGGGGAGGTCGATGCCTGCGATACGTGCCATGCTCTGTCGATTATCAGCCTTGACGCTGCTTGAACTTGGGGTTCTTCTTGTTGATGATGTACAGACGTCCCTTGCGGCGCACCAATTTGCAATCCACTGAACGTTTCTTGATCGAGGCCCTGATCTTCATTTGGGTCGGTGTGTTCTACTGTTCTTCACGTTTTGTACCGGAAGGTGATGCGGCCCTTGCTGAGGTCGTAAGGGCTCATCTCCACCTTCACCTTGTCGCCGGGAAGGATACGGATGTAGTGCATCCGCATCTTGCCCGAAATATGCGCCACGATCACGTGGCCGTTCTCAAGCTCCACACGGAACATGGCATTGCTCAACGCCTCCTTGATGACGCCGTCTTGCTCTATGTTCCCTGCTCTGCTCATTCGTTTCTTCTTTCCTTCTCTTTTGTCGACCCTATGGGTCGATGTTACTCTTCTGGCTCTGACGCTTTCACGCCGTTGCCATTCCTCTTTCCTTCAGCACACTTTCGATGTGGCTGAACGTTGATAAGACCTCTGCTTTGCCGTTGCGGATGGCGATGGTATGCTCGAAATGGGCGCTTGGCTGCCCATCGCGGGTCACCACTGTCCATCCGTCGTCCAGTTGGCTCACGTCCTTCACGCCCATGTTCACCATCGGCTCGATGGCGATCACCATGCTTTCGTTCAACTTGGCCCCATGGCCTCGTCTCCCGTAGTTCGGCACTTCCGGCGCTTCATGGAGCTTGCGTCCCACGCCATGCCCCACCAGTTCCCGGACGATCCCGTAGCCGTGCGCTTCAGCATGTTGCTGGATCGCGAAGCCGATGTCGCCTGTGCGGTGATTGGCCGTGGCCTGTTCAATCCCCAGGGCTAGGCATTCCTGCGTCACCCGCAGTAATGTCCGCACCTCCGGGGCCACCTCCCCAACTTGGAAGGTGTAGGCACTGTCGCCGTAGAATTCGTTCATCAGCACGCCGCAATCCACGCTGGCCACATCGCCGTCCTTCAGTATCCTTTCGCCCGGAAGCCCATGGACAACCTGCTCATTTACACTGATCAGCAACGTGGACGGACAACCGTACAGGCCTTTGAAACCGGGTACGCCGCCATTGTCGCGGATGAACTCCTCCGCCATTTGGTCGAGCGCCGCAGTGGTCACCCCGGGGGCGATCATGCGGGCCACTTCGGCCAAGGTCTTACCAACAAGCAAAGAACTCTCCCTTACCAACGCGATCTCCTCCTCACTCAATCTGTTCACCGACTTCGCCATCTCAACCGGCCATACCGAAGGCGGAACTTGTCCTCCCTTTGATGCGCCCTGATTTCATTAGTCCGTCGTAGTGTCTCATCAACAAATGGCTCTCGACCTGCTGCAGCGTGTCCAACAATACGCCCACCATGATCAACAAGGATGTTCCGCCATAAAACTGTGCGAAGCCCTGCTTCACGCCCGCCATCATTGCGAAGGCCGGGAGGATCGCCACCAATCCAAGGAAGATGGACCCCGGCAGGGTGATACGGCTCAACAGGTCATCGATGTATCCAGCCGTCTGCTTGCCCGGCTTGATCCCCGGTACGAAACCTCCGTTGCGACGCAGGTCGTCGGACAATTGGTTCGGGTTCACCGTGATGGCCGTGTAGAAGTAAGTGAAGGCCACCACCATGAGGAAGAGGAAGAAGTTGTAGGCAAAACTCTCGAAATTCGTGAAATTCAGCAGCCATTGGGGCGGGTTGCCGTTGAAGACCGGCAATTGGGCGACGTACATGGGCACCAGCACAATGGCCTGTGCGAAGATGATCGGCATCACGCCCGCTGCGTTCACCTTCAGGGGGATGTAGTTGCGTACCCCGCCGTACTGCTTGTTGCCCTGCACACGTTTGGCGAATTGCACAGGTATGCGGCGTGTGCCCTGCACCAGCATCACGTTGCAGGCGATAATGGCAAGCCAGATCACCACTTCCATAAGGATCACCACCATTCCGCCACCTCCAGTGGTCCGGCCGATGATCTCCTGTAAGAAGGATTCAGGCAGGTTCGCCAAGATGCCGATCATAATGATCAGGGAAACTCCGTTACCTAAGCCGCGCTCGGTGATCCGTTCGCCGAGCCACATCACGAACAACGTGCCCACAGTGAGGATGATCACACTGGTGATCATCCAGAACTGCCCTTCCGGGCGGGCGGATGCATCCACATAGGTAAGCAAGTAGCCGGGCGCTTGGAAGACGCAGATGATGATAGTGATGTAGCGGGTCCACTGGTTGATCTTGCGGCGACCGCTCTCCTCTTTCTGCATTTTCTGCACCATGGGCACCGCGATGCCCGCGAGTTGCATGATGATGCTCGCGCTGATGTACGGCATCACGCCCAAGGCGAAGATGCTGGCCCGTGTGAAGGCCCCACCGGTGAAGATGCTCAACAGGTCCACCAGGCCGGAGCCGGCACCCGTTCCACTGCCCAAGCGGGTGCTGTCCACACCGGGCAATGCGATGAAGCTTCCGATCCGGTAGACCAGCAACAGGCCCAGCGTGATAAGGATGCGGTTCCGCAGTTCCTCGATCCGCCAGATGTTCTTGACCGTTTCGATGAAGTTCTTCATCCGCGCGTATCCACTATTTCGGTTTTTCCTCCTTTCGCCTCAATGGCGGCCTTGGCCGTTGCACTGAAGGCGTGGGCTTTCACTTCGATCGCGCCTTTCAACTCGCCGCGGCCCAAGATCTTCACCAGGTCGTTGCGGGAAACGAGGCCGTTTTTGCGCATGGTCGCGATGTCGATGGACTTCACGCCCGTCTTGTCGGCCATGGCCTGGATGGCGTCCAGGTTGATGCCTTTGTACTCCACACGCGTGGGGTTCGTGAAGCCGAATTTCGGCAGGCGACGCACCAAGGGGGTCTGGCCGCCCTCGAAGCCGCGACGCCGGTTGTAGCCGGTGTCCGCCTTCTGGCCCTTATGGCCCTTGCCACTGGTGCCACCATAGCCGCTGCCTTGGCCGCGGCCAATGCGCTTGTTGTTCTTCACCGCACCTTCGGCGGGCTTCAATTTGCTCAGGTCCTCCATCGCTCTTTCTTGTTAGGGCCTTAGGCCTCGGTCACTTTCACAAGGTGCTGCACTTTGGCTACCATGCCGCGCACCTGGGGGGTTCCTTCCACTTCGTTCTTCTTGCCGATGCGGCCCAGGCCCAATGCCAAAAGGGTGTCCTTCTGACGCTTTGGGCACTTGATCTGGCTGCCGGTCTGGGTGATGATGATCTTGCTCATGATCTTATCCGTTGAAAACCTTGTCCAATTCAACACCGCGTTGGCGGGCGACCGCCGCCGCGTCGCGGAGACTTGCGAGCGCAAGGATAGTGGCTTTCACCACGTTCTGCGGGTTGCTGGACCCTTTGCTCTTGGCCAGCACGTCGGTGATGCCTGCCGATTCCAGCACGGCGCGCATGGAACCTCCGGCGATCACGCCCGTACCCGGGGCGGCTGGTTTCAGCAGCACCTGGGCACCGGAGTAGCGGCCCTCCTGCACATGCGGGATGGTCCCGTTGCGGAGAGGATCTTCACGAGGTTCTTCTTCGCGTCGTCGATGCCTTTGGCAATGGCCTCCTGCACTTCCTTGGACTTGCCAAGGCCGTGGCCGACCACGCCGTTCCCGTCGCCCACCACCACGATGGCAGCAAAGGTGAAGGTGCGTCCCCCTTTGGTCACTTTGGTCACCCGGTTGAGGTGTACCACCGTGTCCTTCAGCTCGAGGTCGCTGCTCTTAACCGTTTTGGAATTGAAATCTGACATGCTGCGTGTATGGGGTTCAGAAATTGAGACCGGCTTCGCGGGCGGCGTCGGCCAAGGCCTTCACACGTCCATGGTACAGGTAACCATTGCGGTCGAAGACGACCTTCTCGATACCGGCCGCTTTGGCCTTCTCGCCGATCGACTTGCCGACGATCTTGGCCTGTTCGGTACCGGGCGCCTTGTGGGCGCTTTTGTCCTTCAAGCTGCCGGCGCTTACCAAGGTACGGCCCTGTTCGTCGTCGATCAACTGTGCGTAGATCTCCGTATTGCTGCGGAAAACGGTGAGGCGCGGACGTTCGGAGGTACCCCGGACGATATTGCGGATGCTGGTCTTGATGCGTGCGCGGCGCGCGGTCTTGCTGAATGCCATGGTCAATGTTATTTGCCTGCGGCTTTACCGGCCTTGCGGCGGATGTTCTCACCCACGAAACGGACGCCCTTGCCTTTGTAGGGTTCCGGCTTGCGCAGGCTGCGGATCTTGGCCGCCACGGCGCCCAACACCTGCTTGTCAATGCTTTCCATCGTCACGATGGGGTTCTTTCCTTTCTCCTGCACGGCGGTCACCGAGATCTCCGTAGGGAGCTCGAACACCACGTTGTGGGAGAAGCCGAGGGACAACTGCAACTGCTGGCCCTTGGCAGTGGCGCGGTAACCCACGCCCACCAGTTCCTGCTGTGTCTTGAAGCCCTTGGTCACACCCTCGACCATGTTGGCCACCAAAGCCCGGTAGAGGCCGTGCATGGCGCGATGGTGCTTGAGGTCCGTGGGGCGGCTGAAGGTCAGCACGCTGTCCTCCTTGGTCACTTTGATCGCCGGGTCCAAAGTCTGGGTCAGGGTGCCTTTGGGGCCCTTCACCGTCACGACGTTCTTGTCGCTGATGCCCACCTCCACCCCTGCGGGGATCTGGATCGGTTCTTTTCCTATGCGGCTCATGGTCTGGTCTTTCTTTAGCTCACGTAGCAGATCACCTCGCCGCCCACGCCGAGCGTGCGGGCCTCCTTGTCGGTGATCACACCTTTGCTGGTGCTGATGATGGCCACGCCCAGGCCGTTGAGTACGCGGGGCAACTTGGTCGCGTCCGTGTACTGGCGCAGTCCGGGGCTGCTCACGCGCTTCAGCTCATGGATGGCGCTGCGGCGGTCGGGGCCGTACTTCAAGGCGATCTTGATCAGGCCCTGCTTACCATCCTCCTCCGTCTTGTAGCTGAGGATGTACCCTTTGTCGTAAAGGATGCGGGTGATGTCCTTCTTCAGGCCGCTGGCGGGGACCTCCACCACTTTCTTGCGCGCCATGATGGCGTTCCGCAAGCGGGTGAGGTAGTCGGCGATGGGATCTGTTGTCATTTTCTTTTCGTTGTGGCGTGCTGGCTAAGCTGGTATGGGCGATGCTGGTACGGGCGAGGTATGCATCGCCCTTACCAGCTGCTCTTGGTTACGCCCGGGATCTTCCCGTCCAAGGCCATGTTGCGGAACACGTTGCGGCTGATACCGAAGAGGCGGATGTAGCCCTTGGGACGGCCGGTAAGCTGGCAGCGGTTATGCATACGCACCCGGCTGCTGTTGGCAGGAAGCTTCTGCAAGCCGTCCCAATCGCCCGCAGCTTTCAGCGCGGCACGCTTGGCGGCGTACTTCTCCACCATCTTGGCGCGCTTACGCTCGCGGGCCTTCATTGATTCTTTTGCCATTTTCTTTCAGTTTGGACGATGCATGAATCGCCCGTACACTATTTGGTGAAGGGGAACCCGAACGCTGCCATGAGGGCTTTGGCCTCCGCGTCGGTCTTCGCGGTGGTCACTATGGTGATGTCCATCCCTTGGATCCTAGGGGTCTTGTCAATGTCGATCTCCGGGAAGATGATCTGCTCGGTCACTCCGAAGGTGAAGTTGCCGCGGCCATCGAAGCCGGAGGCCTTCACCCCGCGGAAGTCACGGGTCCGGGGCAATGCCACGGCGATAAGACGGTCCAGGAAGTCGTACATCTTCGCACCGCGCAAGGTGACGCGTGCCCCGATGGGCATGCCCTTACGAAGTTTGAAGTTGCTGATGTCCTTGCGCGAGATCGTCGCTTGGGCACGCTGACCGGTGATCAGGGTCATCTCCTCTACGGCGTTGTCCACGATCTTCTTGTCGCCAACGGCGATCCCAAGACCTTGGTTCACCGCGATCTTAACGATTCGCGGCACCTGCATGGGGCTCTTGTAGTTGAACTCCTTCAGCAGGCCGGGAACGACCTCATTCTTGTACTTCGCCCGCAGGCGGGGTGCGTAAGTGCTCATCACTTCTTCGCGGTTTTCTTGTTCTTCACTTTCACGAAGCGTTCCAGCTTCCCGTCCTTTCCTTCCTTGCGGCCCACACGGCCCGGCTCACCGGTCTTCGCGTCGATCAGCATCAGATTGCTGATGTGGATGGGACCCTCTTTCTCCACGATGCCTCCCTGGGGAGTGGCCGTGGTGGGCTTGCTGTGCTTCTTGTTGATGCGCAGGCCTTCCACCAGTGCGGTGCCGTGGCTGCGGTCAACATCGAGCACGCGGCCCTGCTTGGCGCGGTCCTCGCCGGCGAGCACCTTTACCATGTCGCCTTTCTTGATGTGTGTCTTCTTCTGCATCTGTTGGAGCGGTGCATGCACCGCCCTTGCTTTGGTCCTAGAGTACTTCCGGTGCCAGTGAGATGATCTTCATGAACTTCTTCTCGCGCAGCTCGCGGGCCACGGGGCCGAAGATGCGGGTGCCCCGCATTTCGCCGCCGGCGTCCAGCAGCACTACCGCGTTGTCATCGAAGCGGATGTAGCTACCGTCCTTGCGGCGCGTCTCCTTGCGGGTGCGCACCACAACGGCCTTGCTCACGGTCCCCTTCTTGGCACCGCTGTTAGGCAGCGCGTTCTTGATGGTCACCACCACGGTGTCCCCGATGCGGGCATAGCGGCGTGCGGTGCCGCCAAGCACGCGGATCACGAGCACTTCGCGGGCTCCGCTATTGTCGGCCACTGAAAGCCGGGATTCCTGTTGGATCATGGTTCTGCTCGGTCTTACTTACTTGGCTCGTTCAACCACTTCCACCAAACGCCAGCGCTTCAACTTGCTCATCGGGCGCGTCTCGGCGATGCGGACGGTATCGCCCACGTGGGCGTCGCCCTTCTCGTCATGCGCCATGAACTTGCTGGAGAGCTTCACGAACTTCCCGTACTTCGGGTGCATTACGCGACGCTCCACGGTGACGGTGATGCTCTTTTTCATCTTGTCACTGGTGACGATGCCCACACGCTCCTTCCGGAGGTTCCGGGTGCCGACCTCTTGGGCCGTGGTGGTCTCTGTGCTTTCGGTGCTCATGCTTGGGCGGTGTTGGCGATCTCGCGACGGCGCATCTCGGTGAGGATCCGGGCCACGCTCTTGCGCGTTCCACGCAGTTGCGCCGGGCTTTCCACGGGGCTTACAGCGTGGTTGAAACGCAATTTATTCAAGGCGTCCTGCTCGGTCTGCAGCTTATCCTGCAATTCCAGCGGCGTGAGGTCCTTCAATTCCTGTTTTCTCTTCTTCATCACGGTAGCTTATTGACCGTCAAAATCTTCACGCATCACGAACTTCGTGCGGATCGGGAGCTTCTGGGCCGCCAAGCGAAGAGCCTCCTTCGCGGTATCAACGGGCACGCCGTCGATCTCGAAGATGATCTTGCCTGCACGCGTCACGGCCACCCAGTGGTCCAATGCGCCCTTGCCCTTACCCATCCGAACCTCGGCGGGCTTGCTGGTCACCGGCTTGTCCGGGAAGACCTTGATCCACACCTGACCTTCACGCTTCATGTGACGGGTCAGTGCCACACGGGCGGCTTCGATCTGGCGACCGGTGAGCCATACGCTCTCCATCGCTTTGAGGCCGAAGGACCCGAGTGCCACGCGGTGACCGCGTTGGGACTCGCCCTTCATGCGGCCCTTGTGCATATTGCGGCGCCGACTGCGCTTAGGTTGCAACATGGTTCTAGTTGTTAGGTCGATTACTTCCACGATTTCCTCCTGGGCCGCGACGTTCGCCACCGGGACCTCCCGGGCCACGACGGTCGCCGCCGGGACCACCTGGGCCACGACGTTCGCCGCCGCCCCTGCGTTCACCACCTGGTCCACCTCCGCGACGTTCACCGCCGCGACGATCGCCAGGTCCCATGCGCATGCCGCCGGGTCCTTTCACTTGTCCTTGGTTCGGGCTCAGGTCACGCTTGCCGTAAACCTCGCCGCGCATGATCCAGCACTTCACCCCGATCCGTCCCATCTTGGTGTGGGCCTCGGTGATGGCGAAGTCGATGTCAGCGCGAAGGGTGTGCAACGGCACACGGCCCTCGCGGTATTTCTCCGTACGGGCGATCTCGGCGCCGTTCAAGCGGCCGCTCACCTGTACCTTGATGCCTTCGGCGCCCATGCGCATCGAGCTGGCCACGCTCATCTTCATGGCGCGGCGGAAGCTGATGCGGCCCTCCAACTGGCGGGCAATGCTGTCGGCCACCAAACGGGCGTCCAACTCGGGCCGCTTGATCTCGAAAATGTTGATCTGCACGTCCTTACCGGTGAACTTCTTCAGTTCCTCGCGCAGCTTGTCCACCTCGGAACCGCCACGACCGATGATGACCCCTGGGCGGGCGGTATTGATCGTCACGGTCACCAGCTTCAAGGTACGCTCGATGATGATCCGGGAGACGCTCGCCTTCTTCAGGCGGGCCATCAGGTATTGACGGATCTTCTCGTCCTCCACCAGCTTGTCGGCGTAGTTGTCACCGCCGTACCAGTTGCTGTCCCAGCCCTTGATGAGGCCGAGGCGCTGTCCGATCGGGTTTGCTTTTTGTCCCATTATGCTTTGTTCTCGGCGATTTCCTCCGGTACGGTGTCCACGATCAAGGTCACGTGGTTGCTGCGCTTTACCATGCGGTAGGCGCGGCCTTGCGGCGCGGGCAACATGCGCTTCAACCCGGTGCTTTCGTCCACCATCACCGTCTTCACGACCAGCTTGGTGTCTCCGGCCTTCTTCTCGTTCTTGGCTTCCCAGTTGGCGATGGCGCTCATCAGGAGCTTCTCCAACGGCCTGCTGGCATGGCGGGTGCTGAAGCGCAGCAGACCCAAGGCCTTCTCCACTTCCACCCCGCGGATGTTGTCCGCCACCTGACGCATCTTGCGCGGGCTGGTGGGAACCTTGCGGAGGCTGGCCACCGCAACGGCCTTCTTGGCCTCCTTCCGCTTGTCAGCGGCTATTTTCTTGCGCGATCCCATGTTACTTTCTGTTGTTGCCGGCGTGACCACGGTAGGTACGCGTCGGGGCGAACTCCCCCAGTTTGTGGCCCACCATGTTCTCGGTGACATACACCGGAATGAACTTGTTCCCGTTGTGGACGGCGAAGGTCAACCCCACGAACTCCGGGGTAATGGTGCTGGGGCGCGACCAGGTCTTCAGGACGGTCTTCTTGCCGGCCTGTTGCATTTCGGTAACGCGCTTCGCCAACTTGTAGTGGACGAACGGGGGTTTCTTGAGTGAACGGCTCATCTGCTATCGGGTGATCAGGCTTTCTTGTGGTTGGCCCGCTGGATAATGAACTTGTTGGAGATACGCTTCGGTGCGCGTGTCTTTTTGCCTTTGGCTAGAAGGCCATTGCGGCTGCGGGGATGACCACCGGAAGCCCGGCCTTCGCCACCGCCCATCGGGTGATCGACGGGGTTCATCACCACGGGGCGAACGCGCGGACGACGGCCCTGCCAACGGGTGCGGCCGGCCTTACCGCTGCGCTGCAGCATGTGCTCGGAATTGCCCACGGTACCCACGGTGGCCATGCAGCTCACCAATACCATGCGGACCTCGCCGCTCGGCATCTTCAGGGTGGCATATCGGCCTTCGCGGGCGTTAAGCTGGGCGAAGGTGCCTGCGCTGCGTGCGAAGGAACCTCCCTTGCCGGGCTGGAGCTCAACGTTGTGGACCAAGGTCCCCAAGGGGATGTCGCTCAATGGCAGGGCATTACCCACTTCCGGGGGAGCGCCTTTGCCGCTTACCACCACCTGGCCCACTTTCAGGCCGGCAGGCGCGAGCATATAACGCTTCTCACCGTCGGGGTAAAATACCAGTGCGATGCGCGAGCTGCGGTTCGGATCGTATTCAATGGTCTTCACCACACCGGCGATGCCGACCTTGTCGCGCTTGGTATCTATAACGCGATAACGTTGCTTGTGACCACCGCCGATGTAGCGCATGGTCATCTTGCCCGAATTGTTCCGGCCGCCGCTCCTGTTCGAGCGCCCACGGAGCAAACTTGCTTCCGGGGTATTGGTGGTGATCTCCTCGAAATCGGTGGCCACCTTGTGACGGGTACCAGCGGTAACGGGGTTCATTTTACGGATGCCCATGATCTTCGCTTGTTCGAGGGTCAGAGATTGCTATAGAGGTCGATGGTCTCACCTTTTTCCAAGGTGACGATGGCCTTCTTCCAAGTCCTGGTGCTGCCACGCAGGATGTTGGTCTTCGTGTAGCGCGTGCGGTCCTTGCCGCGCACGATCATCGTACGCACGCCGGTGACCTTCACGTTGAATTCCTTTTCCACCGCTTCGCGGATCTCGACCTTGTTGCTTCTGCGGTCGACAACAAAGCCGTAGCGGCCTTCCTTCTCGCTCTGGGCCGTCATCTTCTCGGTGATGAGGGGGCGGATGATGATGCTGCTCATTGCGCTTGCTTGCTGAGGGTGGATTCCAGCGGGGCGATCGCGTCAGCGGCGATCAACACCCGGTTGGCGTTCATGATGTCGTAGGTGTTCACCTCGCTGGCCGTTACCACACGGGCGCCCTGGATGTTCCGGGTGCCGAGCAGCACGTTGTCGTTCTTGGTCGCCAACACCACCAACGCCTTGCGGCCGGTGAGGTTGAACGCCTTGAGCATACCAGCGTAGACCTTGGTCTTGGTGCTGTCCATGCCACTGGCGTCCAGCACGGTGATGGTGCCATTCTTCGCCTTGTGCGTCAATGCACTGCGACGGGCCAGGTCCTTCACCTTCTTGTTCAGTTTGAAGTGGTAGTCGCGGGGCTTGGGGCCGAACACGCGGGCACCGCCCTTCAACAGGGGGCTCTTGATGGAGCCTTTGCGGGCCCCGCCTGTTCCTTTTTGACGGTGAAGCTTGCGGGTGGAACCGCTGAGCTCGCTCTTCTCCAGGGTCTTGGAGGTGCCCTGACGACGGTTGGCCAGGTGCTGCTTCACGTCCAGCCAGATGGCGTGATCGTTCGGCTCAACACCGAACACCTTATCGTTCAGTTTGGCCTTCTTGCCGGTGGACTTACCGTCCGCGCTGTGGATATCGAGTTCCATCTTACTTCCAGATGATCACTATGCCGCCCTTGGGTCCGGGAATGGAGCCATGGACGACCATGAGGTTCTTTTCCTTGTCTATCTTCACCACACGCAGGTTCTCGGTGGTGATCTTGTTGCCGCCCATGCGACCTGCCATGCGCAGGCCCTTGAACACGCGAGCCGGGTAGGACGAGCCGCCCAGTGAGCCGGGAGCGCGGGAACGATCGTGCTGGCCGTGGGTGGCTTCGCCTACACCGCTGAAGCCGTGACGCTTCACCACACCTTGAAAACCTTTGCCCTTGCTGGCGGAGGTGACGGTGACGAAACCGCCTTCGAAGAAGATGTCCGTGTCCACCTTGTCGCCCAGCTTCAGCTCATCCTTGAACTCCTTGAACTCATGGCTCTTCACCTTGGGAGTGGTGCCAGCTTTCTTAAAGTGGCCGATGGCCGCGGAAGTGGCGTTCTTCTCGCCACGCTCGCCGTAGGCCAGCTGAACGGCATTGTAGCCGTCCTTCTCAACGGTCTTCACGTGGGTCACCACGCAAGGGCCGGCCTCGATCACGGTGCAACCCAACAGGTTGCCCTCCGTGTCATAGAGGCTGGTCATCCCGACCTTTTTTCCGATCAATCCGCTCATTTTTCTTTTTGTTGGGGCGATGCTTGCATCGCCCTTGCACTTGCTGTCTATCTATCGTAGCGCTCCTCGTATCGTCCTACGGTCAGACCTTGATCTCCACGTCCACGCCGCTGGGGAGTTCCAGTTTCATCAGCGCATCGATGGTTTTGCTGCTGGAGCTGTATATGTCCATCAGCCGCTTGTAACTGCACAGCTGGAACTGCTCCCGTGCTGTCTTGTTCACGTGCGGTGAGCGCAGCACGGTGAAAATGCGCTTGTGCGTGGGCAAAGGGATGGGACCGCTGACGACAGCGCCCGTGCTCTTCACCGTCTTCACGATCTTCTCGGCGCTCTTGTCGACGAGGTTGTGGTCGTAAGACCGCAGCTTGATCCTGATCTTTTGGGTCATCAGTTTGGGGTCGACTTATGCTGAAACTTTACCACGGACCTTGGCCAAAACGGCCTCGGTGATATTATTAGGAGCTTGCTCGTAGTGGCTGAATTCCATCGTGCTGCTGGCACGGCCGGAGCTCAGGGTACGCAGGGAGGTGACGTAGCCGAACATCTCGCTCAAAGGCACAGTGCCCTTGATGGCTTTCGCACCGCTGCGGTCCTCCATGCCTTGGATCTGACCGCGACGGCGGTTGAGGTCGCCCACGATGTCGCCCATGTTCTCCTCGGGCGTGATCACTTCGATCTTCATGATGGGCTCCAACAGGATCGGCTTGGCCTTGGGCACCGCCGAACGGAAGGCGCTCTTCGCAGCGATCTCGAAGCTCAATGCGTCTGAGTCCACGTTGTGGAAGCTTCCGTCGTACAAAGTCACCTTCATGCTCTCGATAGGGTACCCTGCCAACACTCCGTTCTGCAACGAATTCGCAAAGCCCTTTTGCACGGAAGGGATGAATTCCTTGGGGATGGATCCACCCTTGATGGAATCGATGAACTCCAAGCCGATCTTGGCGGGGTCCGTCTGTGGCTCGATGCGCACGTGGATGTCCGCGAACTTGCCTCGGCCACCGGTCTGTTTCTTGTACAGTTCCCGGTGCTCCACCGTTCCGGTGATGGCCTCCTTGTACTTCACCTGGGGGGCACCTTGGTTGAGCTCCACCTTGAACTCGCGCTTCATGCGGTCCACCAAGATCTCCAAGTGCAGTTCGCCCATACCGTTGATCACGGTCTGGCCGGTCTCCTCGTCGGTATTCACCTTGAAGGTCGGATCCTCCTCGGCCAGCTTGGCCAATGCCTGTCCCATCTTGTCGAGGTCGGCCTGGGTCTTGGGCTCCACCGCAATACCGATCACCGGCTCGGGGAAGCTCATGCTCTCGAGGATGATCTGCTTGTTCTCGTCGCAAAGTGTGTCGCCGGTGCGGATGTCCTTGAAGCCGACAGCAGCGCCGATGTCACCGGCCTCGATGACGTCCACGGGGTTCTGCTTGTTGGAGTGCATCTGGAAGATGCGGCTGATACGCTCCTTCTTGCCCGTGCGCATGTTCTGCACGTAGCTACCGGCGTCCACCTTGCCGCTGTAACAGCGGAAGAAGGCCAAGCGGCCCACGAAGGGATCCGTAGCGATCTTGAAGGCCAGGGAGGCCATCGGCTCGGAGACACTTGGCTTGCGCAGGATCTCTTCACCGGTGTCAGGGTCGGTGCCGGTAACGGCCTCGATGTCCATGGGGCTGGGCAAGTAGGCCATCACCGCGTCGAGCATGGTCTGCACACCCTTATTCTTGAACGCTGACCCGCACAGGATCGGCGTAATGCTCATGTTGATGGTGCTGATGCGGATGGCGTTCATGATCTCCGCCTCCGTCAAGCTGTCCGGATCGGCGAAGTACTTCTCCATCAACTTGTCGTCGCTCTCGGCCACGGCCTCGATCAACTTGTCGCGCCACTCCTTCACTGTCTCCTTCAGGTCATCCGGAATGGGAACCTCCGTCCAGGTCATGCCTTGGTCGGTCTCGTTCCACACCATGCCGTGGTTGTTCACCAGGTCCACAACACCTTGAAAACCGGCTTCGGCGCCGATGGGCACTTGCAAAGGCACCGGGTTCGCACCGAGGCGGCCCTTGATCTGGCCCACTACTTTGAAGAAGTCGGCACCGCTGCGGTCCATCTTGTTGACGAAGCCGATGCGGGGCACCTTGTATTTATTGGCCTGGCGCCAAACGGTCTCGCTCTGGGGCTCCACGCCGCCAACTGCGCAGAACAGCGCCACAGCGCCGTCCAGCACACGTAGGCTACGCTCCACCTCCACGGTGAAGTCCACGTGGCCCGGCGTGTCGATCAGGTTGATCTTGTACTCGTTGCCACGGTATTTCCAAGCGGTGGTGGTAGCGGCGGAGGTGATCGTGATGCCACGCTCCTGCTCTTGGGCCATCCAGTCCATCGTGGCCGCGCCATCATGCACCTCACCGATCTTGTGCGTGAGGCCTGTGTAATAAAGAATGCGCTCCGACGTGGTCGTCTTGCCGGCATCGATGTGCGCCATGATGCCGATGTTGCGCGTGTATCTGAGGTCGCGGGCCATGTGGGGTCCTGGGGGTCTGCTGTGTTTAGAAGCGGAAGTGGCTGAACGCCTTGTTGGCTTCGGCCATTTTGTGTACTTCCTCCTTCTTCTTGAAAGCCGCGCCTTCTTCCTTGGCGGCGGCCATGATCTCATTGGCGAGCCTTTGCTCCATGCTGCGCTCGTTGCGCTTGCGGCTGTATCCGATCAGCCACTTCATCGCCAGGCTTTCCTTGCGGCTCTCACGCACCGGCTGAGGATCTGGAAGTTCGCCCCGCCAACGCGACGGCTGCGCACCTCCACTTGCGGGGTGACGTTCTGGATGGCCTTACGGAAGGTCTCCATGCCGTCCTCACCGGTCTTTTCCGCCACCATGTCGATGGCGCTATAGAAGATGTCGAACGACTTGCTCTTCTTGCCGTCGTACATCAGGTTGTTCACGAACTTGGTCACCTGCACCTGGCCGAACCTCGGGTCGGGGAGCGTGGTGTGCTTGGCTGCTTTCTTACGCATCGTTCTGAATGTAGACCGTTACTTTTTGGCACCTGCCTTCTTGCGCTTGGTGCCGTACTTGCTCCGGCGCTGGTTCCTGCCCTCCACCCCGCTGGTGTCCAACACACCGCGTACGATGTGGTATTTCACGCCGGGAAGGTCCTTCACCCTGCCGCCACGCACCAGCACGATGCTGTGCTCCTGTAGGTTGTGGCCCTCACCACCGATGTAGGCGATCACCTCCATCTTGTTGGAGAGGCGCACCTTGGCCACCTTACGAAGTGCGGAATTCGGCTTCTTCGGGGTGGTGGTGTACACCTTGGTGCATACGCCGCGGCGTTGGGGGCACTGGGTCAAGGCAATGGACTTGCTCTTGACCGTGGGGACCTTGCGGCCTTTGCGGATCAGCTGTTGAATGGTTGGCATGAAGCTCCGTTTCGTCCTGTTTATCAACGATTTTGCCCATTTCCTCCGGCAAAATTCGGGCTGCAAATGTAGCGGTTTCCACGGAACGGCCAAGGGAGGCGGGTAAAATGTTTCAAGCGCAACCGTGAAAAAATGGCATTCGGCCCTGTGGAATGGCTCTGATTTCAGCTTATATGTCTGGTATACAGCATTTTACATCGATCAAATTGATCTGCACTAGCTGTTCATATCCCTATGACACTTCGCAATATTCAGGCAAAACGTTACCTTTGATAGCGTCATTTGATACTATCGTGTACCCGACCACCTATTCCCTCACGCCGCAGACCCTGTCCCTCTTGGCCTCCATCTCCGAGCGTCTCGGCGAAGTGCGTGCCGCCCATCTTCACCACCCCTCTCCCTTGCTGAAGCGGGCCCACCGGGTCAGTACCATACACGCCACCTTGGCCTTGGAGGACAATCCGTTGGACCGGGGGTCCATTGCGGAACTGTTGGACGGCCATGTGCCACATAGCTCCAGCTCGGCCGTGCTGGAAGTGCTGAACACCATCCGCCTCTATGACCTCCTTCCCACGCTGGACCCCTTTCTGGGCCAAGACCTCCGGCACGCCCATGGCGAGCTGATGCACGGACTGGCGCTGGACCCCGGCCAATACCGCACCGGGGCCATGGAGGTGATCTATGGCGACCGGCCGGGAACCCGCAAAGCGGCCGGTGGCAACATCTCCAGCCAGGTGGAACAGTTGCTGCATTTTGCGGAGAATGACGAGGCTCCCATGTTGATCACCAGCTGTGTGCTGCACTACGGCCTGATCAACCTCCGTCCCTTTACCGCCGGCAACGGCCGTATCGCCCGGCTCTGGCAAAAGCTGATGCTCATGCGCCAATGGCCCGTGTTCGCTTTCCTCCCGTTGGAAGGCTTCATCCAACGTGGCCGGAACGGATACTATGCCGCCTTGGAGCATGCCGACCGCCAAGAGGACTGCGGCGGCTTCATCACCTATATGATGGAACGTATCGACGAGGCGCTGCACGAGTTGCTCACTCGCGAACGACCAGTGCTGACGGGCCCGGACCGCATCACCACTTTCCTTTCGGGCAGTGACCGGGGACGCTTCGCCCGAAAGGATTACCGCAACGCCTTCCCGGAGCTTTCCACCGCGACAGCAAGTCGCGACCTGTCGGATGCGGTGGAAGCCGGATCCCTTGTGCGCACGGGGACCGGAAGGGTGGCTTGGTATCGAATGGTCGGGACCCGGAAGCCTGGTTAGTTGTGCGGAAGCACGGCACGCATCATTGCTTCAACTTTCCAACGGGTTCTGGACAATACAATAGCAGTTCGATCAATAGCGAGAGGTTACGGCGTGTTAAAGGTCGCCGGATCATTCCGCTTTCGTAAGCTCTCTCGGAAAGCGCACCTTTGGACAAACGCAAAGCGAAGACCACACCTTTTCAACATCCCTTCCCCACCCCGTCCTGCCCGCTAACTTTGGCCGCCCATGGACCATTTGAAAGGGCTGAACCCCGCCCAGCTCGCTGCCGTGGAGGCCACCGAAGGCCCCACCATGGTGATCGCAGGGGCCGGCAGCGGCAAGACCCGCGTGCTCACCGTACGGATCGCACACCTCCTCACCAAAGACGTGGATGCCTTCCGCATCCTCGCGCTCACCTTCACCAACAAGGCGGCGAAGAGCATGAAGGAGCGCATCACCAAGCTCGTTCCCGGCGGCGAGGCGCAGAGCCTTTGGATGGGCACTTTCCACAGTGTGTTCGCCCGCATCCTCCGCGCCGAGGCCGACAAGCTGGGCTACCCAAAGGACTTTACCATCTACGATACTGACGACAGTCGCTCGTTGATCCGCACCATCGTGAAGGAGTTCAACCTGGATGAGAAGCTCTACAAGGCCAACTTGGTGCATGGGCGCATCAGCATCGCGAAGAACAACCTGATCGGCCCTAGGGACTACTTGGAGAACGTGGAGCTGATGAGCAGCGACGCCGCCAACATGCGCCCGCAGATCGGCCTCATTTACCAGCAGTATGCCGCACGCTGCTTCCGCGCCGGCGCCATGGACTTCGACGACCTGCTCTTTCTCACCAACATCCTCTTCCGCGACCACCCGGACGTGATGCTGAAGTACCAGCAGCGCTTCCAGTACATCCTTGTGGACGAGTACCAGGACACCAATCTGGCGCAGTACAACATCGTGCGCACCCTCGCCGCGCGGCATCAGAACCTCACCGTGGTGGGCGACGACAGCCAAAGCATCTATGCCTTCCGCGGAGCGAACATCCAGAACATCCTCAACTTCCAGAAGGATTACCCGGAGCACCAGATCTTTAAGCTCGAGCAGAACTACCGCAGCACGAAGAATATCGTGAACGCGGCCAACAGCTTGATCGAGAAGAACCGCGAACGCTTGGACAAGACCGTGTGGACGGCCAACGACGAAGGCTCGCCACTGCCGGTTGTCCGCAGCATAAGTGACAACGAGGAAGGCCGCTTCGTAGCGAACGACATCTTCAGCACCAAGATGCACGAGCAGGTGCCGAACCACGGCTTTGCGATCCTCTACCGCACCAACGCGCAGAGCCGTAGCATGGAGGAAGCGCTGCGGAAAATGAACATCCCCTACCGCATCTATGGCGGCCTCAGCTTCTACCAACGCAAGGAGGTGAAGGACCTCATCGCCTACTTCCGCCTCACCTGCAACCCGAACGACGAGGAGGCGCTGAAGCGGGTGATCAACTACCCAACGCGCGGCATCGGGCAGAGCACCATCGACAAGCTGATGGTGGCTGCGAACCAGCACGACAAGAGCATCTGGGACATCATCCACGACCACCTCAGCGAAGTGGGATTGCATGAAGGCTTGAAGAAGAAGATCGCACAGTTCGTAATGATGGTCCGCAGTTTCCAGACCATGCTGGAGACGCAGAGCGCCTATGCCCTCGGCGAATACATCGCACGCACCACCGGCCTCTTGCAGGACCTCTTTGCGGACAAGACTCCCGAGGGCGTGAGCCGCTACGAGAACATCCAAGGCCTGCTGAACGGCATGAAGGAGTTCAGTGACCCCTCTGTTGATTCCCCAACTTCGGAACCCGGCACGGACCCGGAGGTACTGGCCGATGGCGAGCAGACCCTGCGCACCCTGCCGGATTTCCTCATCGATGTGGCGCTGCTCACCGACGCCGACAACAACGACCCTAACGACCAGGACCGCGTGAGCCTGATGACGGTCCACAGCGCGAAGGGCCTGGAGTTCCCCTATGTATATGTCGTTGGTCTGGAGGAAAACCTCTTCCCGAACATGATGGCCGTGCAGAGCCGTGCTGATCTTGAAGAAGAACGGCGCCTGTTCTACGTGGCGATCACACGCGCGGAAAAGCGTGCCACGCTGAGCTATGCGACCAGCCGCTACAAATGGGGCACGCTTCAGAGCGCAGAGCCGAGCCGCTTCTTACAGGAGATCGACCAGAAGTACTTGGAACTACCTTCGCGACACGAGATGCCGAGCTTTAATCGGGGGCCTTCCTTCGCGGAGCGGAACGGTTTTACCGAACGTCCGGCTGCATCCGCTCCGGCGCGCAGATCGCCCCTTCAGGAACGCAGCCGCCCGACTACACAGTTGGCATCAAGGTCCTCTTCGAAAGACCTTGATGGAACAACACCATCCAAGCGGAACCTGAAGAAGATCTCGACCTCAGGCTCGCCGTTGGAAGCAACAAGCACATTGGGCGAAGCCGTCGCTGCCGATATCCAAGAGGGCGTCACGGTGGAACATGCCCGCTTCGGCAAAGGCAAAGTGGTGAAGGTTGAAGGCGCGTCACCGGACCAGAAGGCCACGATCTTCTTCCCCAGCGCCGGGCAGAAACAGTTGCTGTTGCGCTTCGCGAAGTTGAAGGTGGTGAGTTAAGCCGCAGAGGCACGGAGACCATAAAGCATGCATCATTGAACGGGCGCCTTGTCCGATTTCGATCTCATCACATACATTTGACGCACCACGGCCTTGGCCCCTCCAATACGGACGCGCCCATTGAACCTTTCAGGCCCACCCGACATCTTTCCCGCATGAGCATCGCATTCGACTACAACACCCAGCGCAACCACTTGATCATTCCTGAATACGGACGGCTCGTGCAACGCATGGTGGAACACTGCTTGGAGGAGGAGGACCGCGAGAAACGCAGCCGCCTGGCCTTGGCCACCGTTCAGACAATCGGCAAGCTGAACCCGCAATTGCGCAACAACGAGAACAGCGACCGCACCTTTTGGGACCATATCCATGTGATGGCCGGGTTCGCCTTGGACGTGGACTGCCCCTACCCCGTGCCCACGGAGGAAGGCCTCAAGTCCAAGCCGGAGCCCGTGGCCTATCCCAAGACCACGATCCGCTACGGGCACTATGGCAAGCTGGTGGAACGCATGATCGAGCAGTGCGCCGCGATGGAGGAAGGCCCGGAAAAAGCCGCCTTCACGCTGATGATCGCCAACCAGATGAAGAAGCAGTTCCTCACTTGGAACCGCGACAGCGTTGGCGACGGCGCGATCTTGAAGGACTTGGCCGACCTCGGGAAGGGCAAGTTGAAGCTGGCTCCCGAACAGCAGCTCACCAATACCGACGCTCTGCTGCAGGCCCAGAGAAACGGGCCGAAGAATGCTGTGGACCCGGTGCGCAAACGCCACAAGAACAACAGCGGCGGTGGCGGGAGTAACAAGAAGCGTTACCGCAACCGCAACAAGAAGCGGTACTAGGAGGCGAATGTGTTGATCAGACGATCGAATACCTTGGCCGCGATGGCGCGTCGGCGGTGTTTTCTGATGTCGTTCGGCGCACGCATGGACGGCTGATTATCGGCTGACCCACGGATCCGGAAAGTGGCCATTTCTAGTTCACTGCGCCCTCGCGGCCTTGTTCCTTTTGCGACCTCCGCGTTCTCAGCGGTTGAAAAACCACCGTCACCTACATCCGCTTGTTGAAAGCATTCCCGCTTGCATCGCCGGGAACGGTACTTCCTTTCCTTGATTCGCAACATGGGAAGTTTCAAGATCGAAGGAGGCCATCGCTTGGGTGGTGAGCTGATCCCGCAAGGGGCCAAGAACGAAGCCCTGCAGGTGTTGTGCGCCGTGCTTTTGACCCCCGAGCCGGTGACGATCCGCAACGTGCCGGACATCGTGGACGTGAACAAGATGATCGACCTGCTGCGCGCCATGGGCGTGGAGGTGGAAAAACTCGGCGACGGCGACTGGCGCTTTCAGGCCAAGACCGTGGACCTGGAGTTCTTCCTGAATCCCAAGTTCAAGCAGATGGGCGGCGGGCTACGCGGAAGCGTGATGGTGGTGGGCCCTTCCCTTGCCCGCTTCGGCAGCGGATACATCCCCACGCCCGGCGGCGACAAGATCGGCCGGCGCCGGTTGGACACGCACTTCATCGGCTTCGAAAAGCTCGGCGCCACCTTTAACTACGATGCCAAGGAAGGCTTCTTCAAGGCCGAAGCCAAAAAACTGAAGGGTGCCTACATGCTGTTGGACGAAGCCAGCGTGACCGGCACCGCTAACATCGTGATGGCCGCCGTGCTCGCCGAGGGCCGCACCACCATCTTCAACGCCGCCTGTGAGCCGTACCTGCAGCAATTGTGCAGCATGCTCGTGCGCATGGGCGCCAAGATCCAAGGCATCGGCAGCAACCTGCTGCACATTGATGGTGTGAAGGAACTCGGTGGCACGGAGCATCGCCTGCTCCCCGACATGATCGAGATCGGTTCCTTCATCGGTATGGCCGCCCTCACCCGCAGTGCCATCACCATCAAGGACACCGGCTACGAGCACCTCGGTGTCATTCCCGACACTTTTCGCCGGTTGGGCATCCAAGTGGAACGCAAAGGCGACGACATCCACATCCCCGCGCAGGACCACTACGCCATAACACGCTTCATCGATGGCAGCCTCATGAACATCAGCGATGCGCCCTGGCCCGGCTTCACGCCCGACCTCATCAGCATCATGATCGTCACCGCCACCCAGGCGAAGGGCAGTGTGCTGATCCACCAGAAGATGTTTGAAAGCCGCCTGTTCTTCGTGGACAAGCTGATCGAAATGGGCGCGCAGATCACCCTCTGCGATCCCCACCGCGTGCAGGTGAACGGCCACGATTTTGGTCAGCCCTTGCGCGGCATCACCATGACCAGCCCGGACATCCGCGCGGGGGTTTCCCTGCTGATCGCCGCGCTCAGTGCTGAAGGAACCAGCACCATCCACAACATCGAACAGGTGGACCGCGGCTACCAGCGCATCGCCGAGCGGCTCAACGCCATCGGGGCCAAGATCGAACGCATCGCCTGATCCCGATGTGCGACCTTCGTCCCATGAAATTCCTGCTTGTCACCGGCATCGCTCTTCTATCCACCGCCGTGTTCGATCCGGTGCAGGCCCAAGAGCGGCTCAGCGGCATCACCGTAGGCCAGCAGGCACCGGACATCGCCATGCCCGACCCGGCTGGGGACACCCTGCGCCTTTCCGACCTTCGCGGCCACATCGTGCTGCTGGATTTCTGGGCCAGTTGGTGCCGGCCCTGCCGCATGGAGAACCCTCACGTACGTGCCACCTATCACAGTTACAAGGACAGCCTCTTCGCCGGAGCGGACGGCTTCCGCGTGTTCAGCATCAGTTTGGACCGGGCGGGTGCTGGCGATGCCTGGAAGAAGGCCATCGCGCAGGACCAATTAGACTGGCCTTGGCATGTGGGCGCGGTGGAAAGCGGGATCAACAGCGCCGCCAACACCTACCAAGTACGCTTTATCCCTACCAACGTGCTCATTGACGCCCAAGGGAAGGTGATCGCCATGGACGTCCACGGCGATGACCTGGACCATGCGCTTGATGCGTTGCTGGAACACGACCCGGCCAAGCTCGCCGCAATGGGGAAGCAGAAGGCGAAAGCGGAAAAGGAAGAGGCCAAGGCGGAACGCAAGAGGAAGCGGAAAGAAAAAAGGTGAACCGCTCCGGTCGACTTTCCCATTCCGGCACGATGATGGATGCGATCTCGCCTCCAGCGTACCTTAAATTCGCACCATGAACCTCTCCTCCGTGATGACAAAGACACGTATCGCCCTAGTGGCCAGTGTGGCCTTGCTGGCCGTTTTCGGTTTTACCTCACGCATGGGCGAGGGCGGACCGGTCAAGGACGGCACCGCCATCGGAGACAAGGCCCCGGAACTGGCCTATTACAACCCGGACAGCACCAAGGTGATCACGCTGTCTTCCCTGAAAGGCCAATACGTACTACTCGACTTCTGGGCCAGTTGGTGCGGCCCCTGCCGCCGGGAAAACCCCAATGTGGTGCGCGCCTACGAGAAGTACGGCAAAGCCAAGTTCAAGGATGGCAAAGGCTTCACCGTGTACGGTGTGAGTTTGGATAAAAGCCGTGGAGCTTGGAAAAAAGCGATCGAACAGGACAAACTGGCCTGGCCCAATCACGTCAGCGACTTGGGGGCATGGAGTTCTGCGGGCGCACGGATCTATGGCGTCAGCTCGATCCCAATGAACTTCCTGATCGATCCGAAAGGGATCATCGTGGCCAAGAACCTCCGGGGCGACCAGATCGACAAGGCCCTGGACCCTTTCGTGAAGAGCTTCTGACCCGTCCGCATTTCATGCCATCCTGCGGAATTGTCCTTCGCGGACCTATCATCCTGTCGATCTGTCCCATCTTCGCGCCGCAATGGCCGTGCTTGATAGAACGGCACTGAACTTGTCCTGTGCGCAATCCATTCCGCAAATCCAAGAAAACCATGTCGGAACGACCCGAAGTCGGCCCCGAAGAGCATATCCGTGAGAGCTTTGATGCCCAAGAGCACGCTGCCAGCCAATTGAGCAAAGCCAGTGAGGCCGCCGCCGAACGTGCCATGGGCGATGTTGGCACCGGCGAGAGCTACGAGAGTGAAACCCTACGGGCGGAACTCGACGCCCTGCGCACGGAGCATGATGCCCTGCACGACAAGTACGTGCGCCTGCACGCCGAGTTCGACAACTTCCGCAAGCGCACCGCCAAGGAGCGCATGGACCTCTTGATGAGCGCCGGTGCCGATACCATCATGAGCATCCTGCCCGTATTGGACGACATGGAGCGCGCCATAGCCCATAACACCGAGGTCAACGACATCAATGCGGTGAAACAGGGCTTCGATCTGATCCACCAGAAGTTCGCCAACATCCTATTGGCCCATGGCCTGAAGCCGATGCACGCCAAGGGGCAGCCCTTCGACCCGGAGCTGCACGAGGCCATCAGCCAGTTGCCTTCCCCGGACAGCAAGATGAAGGGCAAGGTGCTGGAGGAGGTGGAAAGCGGTTACACCCTGAACGACAAAGTGTTGCGCCACGCCAAGGTGGTTGTAGGGGCATGACGTGTCTCGCCCCTACAACCACCTTGGCGTAGGGGCTTGTATGGGCGATGCATGCATCGCCCATACAATGCCCCACTAACGACCACCAATGAGCAAAAAAGACCCGTACGAGGTGCTGGGCGTTGGCCGCAACGCCGGCGCGGACGAGATCAAGAAGGCCTACCGCAAGCTGGCCATCAAGCACCATCCGGACAAAAACCCGGGCGACCACACCGCCGAAGACCGCTTCAAGGAGGCTGCTGGCGCGTATGAGACCCTGAGCGATCCTGAGAAGAAAGCCCGATTCGACCGCTTCGGCCATACGGGTGCCGGCATGGGAGGTGGCGGCTTTCAGGGCGGAGGGATGAACATGGACGACATTTTCTCCCAGTTCGGCGACATCTTCGGCGGTGGCTTCAGTGGCGGCGGCGGATTCGGCGGTTTCGGGGGAGGCCAACAGCGCCGCACCGTAAAGGGCAGCAACCTGCGCGTGCGCATGAAGCTGACTTTGGCCGAGATCAACGACGGTGTGGAGAAGCAGCTGAAGTTGCAGAAGCTCGTACGTGCGAAAGGCACCGAATACGCCACTTGTTCCACCTGCAAAGGGCAGGGGCAGGTGCATCGCGTGCAGAGCACGTTCCTCGGCCAAATGCAGACCGTGACCGCCTGCCCCACCTGCGGTGGCATGGGCCAGACCATCAGCAAGCGCGCCGCCGGCAGCGATGCCAACGGATTGATACGCGAGGATAACGTGGTCAACGTGAAGATCCCCGCCGGCGTGGAGGAAGGCATGCAGCTCAACCTCAGCGGCATGGGTAATGAAGCCCCGGCGGGCGGCATCCCCGGCGACCTCTTGGTGGTGATCGAGGAAGAGGACCACCCGGAACTGAAGCGCGACGGCAATAACCTGCATTATGAGGCCTTCATCACCATGATCGACGCGGCATTGGGCACGAGCATCGAGGTACCGCTTGTGAGCGGGAAGGCCAAAATGAAGATCGAGCCGGGCACCCAGTGCAACCACATCCTGCGCCTGAAGAACAAGGGCCTGCCCAGCATCAACCGCCACGGACACGGCGACCTCTTCGTACACGTGATGGTATGGACGCCCTCCGACCTGAACAAGGACGAGAAGAAGGCCCTGGAAAAGCTGCGCGACAGCCCCGGCATGCAGCCCCATCCCACCGGAAAGGACAAAGGCTTCTTCGAGCGGGTGCGGGAGATGTTCGCTACGTGAGGCGGGGAGAAGGTTCACCACGGAGGCACAAAGGGCACAGAGTTGTGCGAGGTGATAAGTGGATGGTGATTGGTGACTGGAAGTTCTCCGACACACAGACTCAAGACTGAAGCATCCGTCGCGGCAAGGGCATTCCAGCATCTGATCAGGTTATTGAGCTTGTCGAAATACTGATCGTCTGATCCTCCGTGGCTGAGCTCGGTAACTTTGCATCCCCCATGACCATCGTTCTCTTCTTCATCGCCCACTGGTACCTCTCGCTCTTTGTGCAGACCTTCTACCTGCACCGCTACTCGGCGCACCGCATGTTCACCATGAGCCCCTTCTGGGAGAAGGCGTTCCATGTGCTGACGTGGTTGGCGCAAGGCAGCAGCTACCTCAACCCCGCCGTGTACGGCATGATGCACCGCGCGCACCACGCCTACGCCGACACCGAGATGGACCCGCACTCACCGAAGTACGACGAGAATCCCTTCAAGATGATGTGGAAGACGGCCGGCCACTACAACGGTCTGCTCTACGGCACGGAGCAGACCGAGGAGCGCTTCACCCGCGACCTGCCGCATTGGAAAACGATGGAGCGTATCGGTGAAAGCTGGGTCTCACGCATCGCATGGGGGCTGCTTTATACGGCGTTCTACTTCGCCTTCGCCACAGCGTGGTGGCAGTGGTTGCTCCTCCCCTTGCAGTTCGTGATGGGCCCGTTGCACGGCATGATCATCAACTGGTATGCGCACCGCTACGGCTACGTGAACTACCCCACGGACAACACCAGCAAAAACCTGATGCCCTTGGACCTGATCATGATGGGCGAAGGGCTGCACAACAACCACCACACCCATGCCGCCCGCGCCAACTTCGGCACGCACTGGTGGGAGTTCGATCCCACTTGGCCGGTGATCTGGGTATTGAATAAGGTTGGGGTGGTGCGTTTGCGGAAGGTGGAGGCGTGAGGTGCACGGTGCGTGAAGCGCTGTGGTCGCAGGCAGGCGATCCAAGAACAATGTAACCATTGTCACAGAGCGGGATCAAAGAACGACGGACCTTGGCGCAAACAACTTGGCCCTCATGCGTGCTTCCACTTTTTTCCTATCATTCTTCCTCGTACTTGGCGCGAGTGCACAAGACATCGGCGATCGCCACGTCGTTCTTCAGGAAGTCGCTATTCCCGACATGCCCGGGCTGCATTCCTTCGCATGGGGCCAGCACAATGGTGAGTGGCTTTTGATCGGTGGCCGCACTGAAGGCTTGCATCAACGTCAACCTTTCGCGGCCTTTCAGGCAACCTTCAACAACACAACGGTCTATGTGGTGAACCCGTCAAACCAGGAGATCTGGAGCGCGCCCTTATCGACCTTGCCCACAACCATTTTCGAGCAGCTCCAATGTACCAACATGGAGTTCGAACAACGCGGGAACACGCTTTACATCATTGGCGGATACGGGTTTTCCGCAACGGCGAACGACCACATCACACATGGTAAGTTGACCGCCGTGGATGTTGCAGGAACGATCTCGGCGATCAAGAACAACTCGTCCATGGTCCCCCACTTCCGCCAGCTTTCCGACACGCGCCTGGCCGTAACGGGCGGCTACGTTGGCGTGTTGAACGACGTATTCCATCTGGTCGGTGGCCAACGGTTCATGGGTCGATATAATCCGATGGGACCTGACTTCGGCCCGGGCTTCGTTCAGGAATATACCAACGCCATCCGTCGTTTCGAGATCGACGATGATGGCACAACATTGAGCTTGGTGAACTTCACCGAAACGATCGATACCGCGAACCTGCATCGGCGTGACCTCAACATGACATCGCAGATCTTTCCCGATGGCACGCAAGGCTTCACGGCATTCAGCGGGGTGTTCCAATATGCCAGCGACATCCCTTGGCTGAACACGGTGGACATTACGGCCAATAGCTACACGGTCGTACCGGTCTTCGAGCAATTGCTGAACCAGTACCACACTGCGCACATGGCCGCCCATTCCACTTCGCTGAACAGCATGAACACGGTGTTCTTCGGCGGTATCGGGCGTTTCTTTTTCGATGCCAACAACCAGCTGATGGACGACATCAACGTCCCCTTTGTGAATACGATCAGCCGTGTGGAACGAAGTGGCAACGGGACCATGACCGAGACGGCGATCGGGAACATGCCCGCATTGCTCGGAGCAGGCGCTGAGTTCATCCTCGAGCCCTCGGTCCCGCGGCTTTTCAATGATATTATCGACCTGGACCAATTGCAAAGCGACACGGTATTGGCCGGCCATATCGTAGGTGGCATAGAAAGCAGCGAGGCGAACATCTTCTTCATCAACACGGGTACGCAGAGTTCAGCCGCAACCCGTGTATTCCGCGTATTGCTGGTCGAGGACGGCACAACGGGCATAAGTGATCAGACCGAAGAACAGCCGCTGTTATTAGCAACCTTCCTTTCAGGTGGGTCACATCTAAAGATCACGTTGAATAATCCGAATGCTGGATACGTGGAGTTGAACATACTGGACACCAGCGGCCGCCTTGTCAAGAAGTTGTTTGCAGCTCGCCAGCCGGCAGGTATGCTGCAGATGACAAGCGATGTGCATGATCTGGCCCCTGGGGGATATCTGCTGGAACTAAGGACCCAAGACCGACACCGGACGATCCGTATCGTTCGTTGATCGCACCTGCCATGTGATGATAGTTGCATGCGCGGACCAGCATTCCATAAAAACAACTACCGCTAATACCGGCTCTGAACCAAAGCAACTGCATGGCCAAGTTTCGCGCTATAGCTTTGATCCGTTAGCACCCTTAGCACTACATGAAGGACCTAAGCGGAAAAGTCGTCTTGATCACAGGAGGAGCATCCGGCATCGGCAAGATCATGGCTCGCCTTATGCTGGAGCGCCAAGCCAAGGTGGTCATCTGGGATATTGATCAGGCAAGTATTGATGCAACGCTGTCCGAATCCTCGAACGAAGGGGAAGTCCTTGGTTTCAAAGTCGATGTGTCCAATGCTGACCAAGTTCAGGAAACCGCGGAAAGGGTTCGACAGGAAATAGGCGTGGTTGACGTCGTGATCAATAGCGCTGGTGTAGTTGTGGGGAAGCTATTCCATGAACATACAGCAGCGGATATTGCGCATACCATGAACATCAACGTTGCTGGATCCATGTATGTCGCGAAGGCGTTTTTGAATGGTATGCTCGCTCAAAATTCCGGGCACATCTGCAACATTGCATCCTCCGGAGGCCTGATCTCAAATCCGAAGATGTCGGTGTATGCCGCAAGCAAATGGGCCGTGATCGGATGGTCCGACAGCTTGCGTTTGGAAATGAAGCAGATGAAGAAGGACGTGCATGTCACTACCATCATGCCGTACTACATCCATACGGGCATGTTCGAGGGCGTGCGCTCGAAGATCCCGATCCTCAAGCCAGAGGCAGCAGCGCGTACAATTGTGAAGGCCATTGAGAAGGATAAAACAATGGTGACTATCCCGGGCTATATCTATCGGACTACTCGATTAGCCCAGGCACTACTGCCCCTATCTGTTTTTGACTGGTTCGCGGGTAGCGTGCTGGGGATCTACAAGACAATGGAGCATTTCGTTGGTCGCAAGAAGTAGGATCAACGCCCGCCCGGGCATGCAGCGCCACGTCCACAACGATCGCGCATCCGTACTTTTCCCCCAGAATGATGAAGAGCATCGTTGTATTCTGCGGTTCCAGTTCAGGCCATGATCCCGAATTCCTTGTTTCTGCCACGCAATTGGGCGCCACGATCGCCGCAAGAGGAGCGCGGCTGATCTATGGCGGGGCCAAGGTGGGGCTCATGGGCTGCATTGCCGATGCCGTACTGGCGCAGGGCTGTGAGGTCATCGGCATCATTCCCCGCTTCCTGTCGATCAAGGAAGTGGCCCATGAGGGGTTGACGCAGCTCCTCATCGTGGAGAACATGCACGAGCGGAAGACCAAGATGTTCGAGCTGGGCGATGCGTTCATTGCCATGCCCGGAGGCTTCGGCACCCTGGAGGAACTCTTCGAGGTGGTGACCTGGGCGCAGCTCGGCCTCCATCAAAAGCCCATCGGGGTCTTGAACGTGAACGGCTTCTATGATCCGCTGATGGCGCAGCTTGACCACATGGTGAGCAAGGGATTGCTGAAACAGCGGAACCGTGACCTGATCATGATCGATGGCACTGTGGACGGCCTGTTGGCCAAGATGGAAGCGTACGAACCTGTTCCGGAGAAGAAGTGGATCTCGGATCTGGACCAGGTCTGAGCGACCGCTGGCTGAGCTAGAATGCAAATGGCGCGGGAAGTGTGGCAGAGACAAGGGTTTGGGACAGGATTTCAGGATCGACAGGATCGATCCGCCATGCGGCGGATAGTGCTTCGAGCGCAAAGACGTGAATTCTTCAGCATCGTTACTTTGCGACAATGACCAAAACATCCATCAAAGGCAACCTCGTCGATATCCCGGCCCGCCGCATGTACGCCGCGGAGATCACCATCAGCGAAGGCCGCATTTCGAAGATCACCGAACTGAACGAACCGGTGCAGGGCTTCATCCTGCCCGGCTTCGTGGATGCGCACGTACACGTGGAAAGCAGCATGCTGATCCCCAGCGAATTTGCACGCTTGGCGGTGACACATGGTACCGTGGCCACGGTGAGCGACCCGCACGAGATCGGCAATGTGCTTGGCGTCGAGGGCGTGGAGTTCATGATCGCCAACGGTAGGAAAACGCCGTTCCACTTCTACTTCGGCGCGCCGAGCTGCGTGCCCGCCACGGTGTTCGAGACCGCTGGTGACGCCATTGATGCTGCACAAGTGGGTGAGTTGCTGGAGAAACCGGAGATCCTCTACCTCAGCGAGATGATGAACTTCCCCGGTGTACTGCACGGAGATGCCGAGGTGCTCGCCAAGATCGACCATGCGCACCGGCTTGGAAAGCCCGTGGACGGACACGCGCCCGGCCTGCGTGGCGAGGATGCCCGTCGCTACATCGCAGCTGGTATCAGTACGGACCATGAGTGCTTCACCTTGGAGGAAGCGCAGGACAAGCTGAAGCACGGCATGAAGATCCTGATCCGCGAGGGCAGCGCGGCGAAGAATTTCGAGGCGTTGATCGATCTGCTGCGCCACCATCCGGACGAGATGATGTTCTGTAGCGACGACAAGCATCCGGACAGTTTGGTGGAGGACCACATCAATGTGCTTTGCGCGCGGGCCGTCGCCAAGGGCATCGACATCTACAACGTGCTGCAGGCGGCCTGCGTGAACCCGGTGGAGCACTACAAACTGCCCATCGGCAGGCTGCGCGAAGGTGACCCGGCGGACCTGATCGTGGTGGAGGACCTCGTGAACTTCCACGTGCGCTTCACGTACTTGGACGGCGTGCTGGTCGCGGAGAACGGCAAGAGCCTGATCCCGAGCGTGAAGGAGGATCGGCCCAACCGCTTCAACTGCACGCCAAAAGCACCTCAGGACTTTGCCGTGCCTGCGACCAAGGACGAGCTGCTTGTGATCACCGCGCTGGACGGACAATTGATCACGGGGAAAGAGGTGATGCCGGGAAAGGTGGAGAACGGTCAATTCGTTGCGGACCCTTCCCGCGACGTGCTGAAGATCGCCGTGGTGAACCGCTACAAGGACGCGATGCCCGCGATCGGATGGATCAAGAACTTCGGGCTGAAGCGCGGGGCCATCGCGGGCAGCGTGGCGCACGACAGCCACAACATCGTGGCCGTGGGCGCCAACGATGAAGACCTCTGTACGGCCATCAACCTGGTGATCGAAGCGCGGGGAGGTGTGAGCCTGGCGGACGGCGATACCTCGAGCATCCTACCGCTGCCGGTGGCCGGGATCATGACCGATGCCGACGCCTACGAGGTGGCCAATGCCTACTCGAAGGTCGACGCGCAGGCGAAGGCACTGGGCTCCACGCTCGGTGCACCGTACATGACGTTGAGCTTCATGGCGCTGCTGGTGATCCCGCACCTGAAGATGAGCGACCTCGGATTGTTCGACGGGGACGCCTTCCGGTTGGTATAGCTGTACATTTTTTCGCTACAGCCCTAACCTGTTCGTCCCATAGTGTAAAAATGCGTTGGATGTTTGCATGAACCCTGTTGTGCGGGGTATCTTTCCGCTCAGATCAACGCACCACAGAACCTCGCACCATGGCCCAACGCTACACCTTTCTTCTCCTCGCTGCATCGATCAGTCTTCCCACCTTCAGCCAACTGGTGATCAACGAGGTGGATTACGACCAAGTGGGTAGTGATGCCGCAGAGTACCTCGAACTGAAGAACACCGGGGCCGATGCCTTCGACCTGTCCACCATTGCCATATTGATGGTGAACGGCAGCAGCGGCAGTGGTGTGGTCTACAAGTCGTACTTCTCCGATGCTTGGCCGATGCTGGCATCAGGCGCCTACTTCACCCTGTGCGGCGATCCGACCGCAGGTTGCGATGACCAGCTTACACCGGCCACGAACGCCATCCAGAACGGCGCCACCGACGCCATCGCTTTGATCCTCCGCAGCGACAGCTCATTCGTGGACCGCCTAAGCTATGAGGGGTCGCTGGCGGGCTATGCGGAAGGGGACGGCACCACCGATGCCGATGACAATGTGACGGAGAACCGCAGTATCGGCCGCTTTCCTGACGGTGTGGACTTCGGCGACAACAACACGGACTTCCGGCTGATGTGCTCGACCCCCGGTGCTACGAACGTGGACGACACCTTGAATTGCGGCACAACCGTCATTCCCGAATTTGGGTTAACGGATGGCTATTCAGTCATGGCTGATCCCGCCGGGAACCGCGTGCTCATGGCCCTCGCTCCTGCTTCGGGAAACGTGACCTTCGATGTGTTCTCCGTGGACGGCGCGTTGCTGGCCTCGCACAGCATGACCGCTTTCGGCAAGGCCGCTTGGGCCTGGAACACCGGGGGCTTGCAGGGCCGCATGCTGATCGTCCGGATTTCCGGGGCAATGGGCACAAAGGCCAAGCGCGTGGTGCTTCCGTGAAAGGTGTCTTCCTAGCATGCCATCACGGTCGCAGGAGGACGGACCGGCATACCGGGATCCGATGGTGCGATAGGGCTATCTTGTCCCGATGAATGGCTCCGGGCACAGCCCCATGAAAGCGTTCTTGTTGGAGGTCAGCGGGATCTCCTCCTTCATGGGCCGTTTTTTCCGCAATGCCTTCCATCGGCGCTTCGAGTGGCGTGAGTTCGTCAACCAATGCGTGTTGAACGGCAATGGCTCCTTTGCGCTGGTGGCGATCACCGCGTTCATCATGGGCCTGGTGCTCACCGTGCAAAGCCGGCCGACCTTGGCACGCTTCGGTGCGGAGAGCATGCTTCCGGCGATGGTAGCGGTAAGCGTGGTGCGCGAGATCGTGCCCGTGATCACGGCGTTGATCTGCGCGGGCAAGATCGGCAGCGGCATGGGCGCCGAGCTCGGCAGCATGAAGGTGACCGAACAGATCGACGCCATGGAGGTGAGCGGTACCAACCCCTTCCGCTACCTGGCCGTGACGCGTATCTGGAGCACCACCCTGATGTTACCCCTGCTGGTGATCCTCGCCGACGGCATCGCCATCGGGGCCTCATGGGTGGGTGTGAACATGAAGGACCCCGTGAGCTGGCAGCTCTTCTACCGGCAGGTATTCGACACACTGGAAATGGGGGATGTCCTTCCATCCCTCATCAAGAGCTTCTTCTTCGGGTTCATCGTGGGCGCAGTGGGCTGTTACAAAGGCTTCACCACGGCCAAAGGCACGGAGGGCGTGGGCCGAAGCGCACATGGCGCGGTTGTGATGGCCTCGCTGATGATCTTTATCATCGATCTGCTCGCCGTGCAGGTCACTGACATTCTTGGGTTGAACTGATGGAACAAGCTCAGGTGGAGGAACGTCCAGCAAGCCGTAGATCGGCGGAGAAGGTCCTGTCCTTGCGCGGGCTCGAACTCGCTTTCGGCGACAACAAGGTGCTGCGCGGCTTCGACCTGGACCTGTACCGGGGCGAGAATGTGATGGTGCTGGGCAAGAGCGGCAGCGGCAAGAGCGTATTGATCAAGTGCATCGTGCGCCTGCTGATGCCCACAGGAGGCAGCATCGAAGTGCTCGGCCAGGACGTGCTGGCCTTGGGGCAGGAAGAGCTGGACCACCTGCGGGTGAAGATCGGCTTTCTCTTTCAGAGCAGCGCCCTGTACGATTCGATGACCGTGGAGGAGAACCTGCGCTTCCCCCTCCGACGCCACTGGATGGCCACTACGCCCGGAGAGGTGGAGGGCCTGGTGACGGAAATGCTGGAGGCCGTCGGCTTGGCGCACACCCGGAGCCTGTACCCTGCCGAGCTTTCCGGAGGCATGCAGCGCCGGATCGCTCTGGCGCGGACCTTGATACTGAAGCCGGAGATCGTGCTCTACGACGAACCGACCAGCGGCCTGGACCCGATCACCGGGATGGAGATCGTGGAGCTGATCCTGAAGCTGCAACGGACCTATGGCACCAGCAGCATCATCATTTCGCATGACATGCATGTGGCCCGCCTTGCCGCCAACCGCATTGCAATGCTCCATGAGGGGCGCAACTACTTGGAAGGGACGTTCGATGAGTTCCATGCATCCGAGGACCCCCTCGTGAAAAAATTCTTCATCTTCATGTAGTCATGAGCAACAAGAACAAGAACCCGCTCCGGCTCGGCATTTTCGTTTTGGCCAGCCTCATTCTCGTGATGGTGTCGTTTTACCTGATCGGTACCAAGAAGAACCTCTTCTCCAGCACCATGGGCGTGCAGGCCGTGTTCCGCCAAGCGGGCGGCCTGAGGCCCGGGAACAATGTGCGCTACATGGGCGTGAACGTGGGCACGGTGGACCGCATCTCCATCCTCAACGACACGGCGGTGCTGGTAGAACTGAAGATCCGGTCGGCTGACGCCGGGAACATCCGCACCAGTGCAGTGGCCTCCTTGGGGAATGACGGATTGATGGGCAACCGATTGGTGAATCTGGTGCCGGGCACGGCGGCCGCTCCCTCGGTAACGGAGGGCACAGTGCTCACCACGCGGGTTGAGATGGACACGGACGAACTGCTGAACTCGGTAGGCCGGAGCGGCCGGGACCTGGAGGCGATCACCGGGCAAGTCCGCATCCTCGCCACCAAACTGAACACGCCGGGCAATGCGGTGGACCTGCTGGTGGATACGCTTTTTACCCAAGACCTGGCCGGGGCCATGGCGGAGCTGCGGGTCGCCTCGGAGCACGCACGGGGTGCGACCGCGAGCCTTCAGGCCATGCTCCATGATGTGCGCTCGGGCAAGGGGGCCTTGGGCGCACTGGTGAGCGATACTTCCGCAGAAGCCCAAGTGCGCCAAGTGGTCGCCAACCTCGCTTCCATCAGCGATTCCATCCAAACCGCCAGCAATGAGCTCGGTCGTTTCAGCCGGCAGCTGAACTCACCCGACGGGCTCGTGCATGCCCTGGCGGCCGATACGGCCATGGCCGACAATCTGCGACGCACCCTCACCCGGCTGGACACCGGTGCCACACTGCTCAATGAGGACCTGCGCGCGCTGCAACGAAATTGGCTATTCCGGAAGTATTTCAAGGAGAAGGCAAAGGAGGGAAAAAAGAAGTAGTGACCTTCAGGATCGTGTATCGTGCTCTAGCGCGCCTATCTTCCCACCATGGACTTCGAGACTGCCCGTGAGATGGCCTTGGACATGCCCGGCACTGCCGAGAAGGAACACCATGGCCGACCCAGCTACAGCGTGAAGAAGAAGATCTACATGACCCTGTGGCTGGATGAAGGTCGCACGGTGTTGAAACTGACCCCGATGCAGCAAGCTGAATTCAGCGGGGAATATCCGGATGCCTTTGCGCCGGTGCCCAACAAATGGGGTCAGCATGGTTGGACCAATGTGTTCATGGCCTATTGCAATGAACGCCTGTTCCGCTATGCGATGGACCTGGCATGGCGGAACGTGGCCCCGAAGCTGGATCCTGCCCACGCGGCAGGAACCGCCGGGGTCTTGAAGTGATCAATGCAGACCGCAACAGGGATCGACAGCAACCCTGAGAACGCGGAACGGCGGACACACTGCCCGCCGTTCCGTGTTCAGATCGATCCTCCCTACTCCTCCGTGCCGTCGTATCCGAACAGTTCCTTGATCGTCAACTTCCGGACCGGGCCGAGCTTATTGAGGGCCTCCATGTCCAAAGAACCGTCCTTGCCGATGGCGAGGTAGGTGTAATGCTTGCCTTTGATGTTGGCATTGAAGAACGCCTTCAGCCCGGCCAGATCGCTCTGCTGGATCTTGGGGTAGATGATCTTGTTGATGTCCTCGTCCAAGCCTCGGCGCTGCGCCGATTCCCAGCTCCAATAGATGGATTCCTTGGTGGTGCGGCTTGATTCGATCTTCTTCAGCGCGGCCTCACGGCTTCCTTCGAACATCTTCTCGTCCGCGGGCATGTCGTTCATCAACGCGCTCAAGGCCGTTTCGGCATCACCCAGCTTGTCCGCCTGTGTACCTACGTAGGCGCGCACGTAGCTCGCTTCCTCCTTCTTGCCGGGCATGGTGAAAGCCGCATAGGCGGAATAGGCCAGTGCCTTTCCCTCTCGGATCTCTTGGAACACGATGCTGGACAGACCGGATCCGAAGTATTCGTTGAACAAGTTGGAGTAGGGCATGTTATCCACATTGAATTGCACCCCTTTAGACATCAGCATCAGTTCGGTCTGCACCATGTCGTAATCCACGTAGTACACCTGATCCTTGTCCGTGGCCAATTCCACGTAAGGCTTGGGCTGTGGCCATGTGGCCAATGTGGCGGGGGTCTTGTGCTCCGCGTTCAGCAAGGCGACCACCGAGTCCGGCGTTTTCTTGCCGTAGTAGAAGAAACGGTGCTGGTGCATGTTGATGCCCTTGATGAGGTCAACGAGCTCGGCCGGTGTCACTGCCTTCAGTTGTTCCGCCGTAAGGATGTTGCGCAAGGGTGAACGCTCGCCGTAGCGCGCATAGTTCAGCATGCCACGATAAAGGATGTTGCTCTTGTCCTTCACGTTGTCACTACGCTCCTTCAATTCGTCCTTCACCAGCTCGGCAAGTGCTTCGGTGTTCGGCTTCGGGTCGGCCAGCAGGCTCTCCAGCAGCTTCAGGCCCTTGGCCATGTTCTCCTCCAGCCCGGTGAGCGACACATAGACGCGGTCCTGCCCGGCGAACACGCTGAACCGCAGGCCCAACTTGAAGAACTCCTTCTGCAGATCTTCAGCGCTGAGCGTGGCCGTGCCGAGGTAGGGCAGGTAGTTCACGGCCATTTTCAGCTTCGGGTCGTCGTAGTCGCCGAGGTCCAGGATCTGGGTGAGCGTGAACAGGTCGTTGCTGGTATTGGGGATGATGGCCAGCGGAATGTCATGGCTCAGTGTGCGTCGCGTAATGGCGGTCTTGTAGTCCACGAACTGCGGTTGGAGGCGGGACTCGGGCACCTTGGACCAGCGCTTGAACCATTCGCTCTGCTCGCTGCGGTTGATGTCCAGCGGGGTGATCTTCGGCTTCTCCACATGGAACACGGTGCTGTCCTCGCCGGTGCGCTTGAAGACCGTGACATCGTCATGGTTGAAGTTCGCGTTGGCGAAAGCGATCACTTCCGGTTTGGTGATCTTCGCCATCCGGTCGAAGTAGCCCACCACGTCCTTCCAGTCCTTGCCCAGGATGAACGCATCGGTGAGCGCCGCTGCGCGCAGGTTGTTGCGCTCGTTCCAATAGCGGATCTGGGACTGTCGCTTGTCGTTGATCACGGCCGGGATGAGCCAGTCCTCGAATTGGCCTTTCTTCAGCTTGCCCAGTTCGGCCAATAGCAGGTCCCGCACTTCTTCCAACGATTGCCCCTGTTTGGGATTCGCCCCCATGCTGAACTCGGAATAGTCGGTCTGCTCGCTGGAATAGGCGTAGGCGTCCAGCACTTTCTGCTGCTGCTTCAAATTCAGGTCGATCAGGCCCGCCTGCCCGTTGCTCATTATACCCGAGATCAGGTCGAGCATAATGGGGTCCTTGGATTTGGTGCCACCGAAACGCCAGCCCATGCTCACGGATTCCGCCATGGGCCCACGGACGCTCAGCGTATCGCTCTGGGTGATGGGGTCTTCAGGTGTGAACGTGAACCCGGGCACCGGCTTGGACTTCCAGCTACCGAAATACTTGTCCACCAAGGCGATGGTGCTGTCGTAGTTGATATCGCCCGCCATGACGAGGGCCATGTTGTTCGGTACATAGTAGGTGTCGAAATACTCGTGGATCTTCACCATGCTGGGATTTTTCAGGTCCTCGCCGGTCCCGATGGTGGTCTGCGTGCCGTACGGATGCTTTTTATACATCTCGCGGTTCATGGCCTCGTACACCTTGCGGTAGTCATTGTCCTGCCCGCGGTTGAATTCCTCGAACACGGTTTCCAGTTCGGTGTGGAAGAGCCGCAGCACAAGGTCCTGGAAGCGCACGGACTCGACCATCATCCACTTCTCCTGTCCGTTGGAAGGGATATCGTTCACGTAAACCGTCTGCTCGGTGCTGGTATAGGCATTGGTACCCTTTGCACCGATGGAGGCGATCATCTTGTCATACTCGTTCGGTGCGGCGTACTTGGCGGCCACGTTACTGAGGCTGTCGATCTGTGCATAGATCATGGCCCGCTCCACCTCATCGGTGGTGTTACGCCGCTTTTCGTAGAGGTCGGAGATCTGGCCGAGGTAGGCGCTCTCGGTGGCCCAGTCAAGCGTAGCGATCTCCTGCGTGCCCTTGAACAGCATATGCTCCAAGTAGTGAGCGAGGCCGGTTGCCGTGCTCGGGTCGTACTTGCTGCCCGCGCGTACCACGATGTTGGTCTGGATGCGTGGCTCGTCCTTGTTCTGCGACAAGTACACCTTCAACCCATTGTCCAGCGTATAGAGGCGGACCTGCATCGGGTCGTTCGGGACGGTGGTGTAAGTGTACTTCTTCTGCGCGGTGGCGGAGAATGCCATCGCCGCGCCCAGCAGCGCGAAGGATAGTGATCGTAGGTTCATCATGTTAAGTATGGGAGGAAGGTGTGTTGTAGCTACCGGTCTAAATGTAGGGTTCCGGTACGATGTGCGGCTTCGGCGGAACAGTGGATCGGCCTTCCATGGTCATCCTTGCGACTTAGGGCCACGCTTGATCATCTGCAGCACTTTGGCCAAGGGCTTGCGCAATATGATCAACGGCGAAACGGCCTCATCGTTCAGCTTCCATGCTTTGTACACCTCCACGTTGGCACGCCAAATATGCGCCAGTGAACGGTTGCTCACGCCTCCGAGCCTGAACCGCACGAGCACTTTCGGCACGTAGCGTGCCCGAAGCCGGTGCTTGTAGAGAAAGCGGAACATCAGTTCGTAATCGGCGCTTACCTCCAGCTCCGTGTTGAACCCTCCGAACCGGTCGTAGGCGCTCCTGCGGATGTAGGTGCCTAAGTGTGGCGGCATCCAGCCTTTGCGGAAGTTCTCGCGCTTGTATTCGCCGCCTTTCCAGAACCGCTTCACTTGGGTGATGTCGTCCGGGTCCACCATCAGGGCGTCCCCATAGATCACGTCGAAGTCGCCTTCCGCGAAGGCCCGAACCATGTAGCTCACGGTGTTGCGCGTGGCCATCATGTCGCCCGCGTTCACGAAGGCCACCACTTCGCCAGTCGCCAACTTCAAGCCCTTGTTCATGGCGTCGTACACGCCGTCGTCCTTCTCGCTGACAAAGTATGCGATGCACTCCGAATAGCGCTCGATCTTGTCCTGTGTGCCGTCTGTGCTGCCGCCATCGATCACGATGTGCTCGATGTCCGCATGGTCCTGCACCATCACGCTGCGGATGGTCTCATCGATCTGCACCACGGCATTGTAGCAAATGGTGATCACGGAGACCTTCATGCCTCGTCCGATGGGGCATTGGGCAGCTTGGCCTCTTCTGCGGCAATATCGGGCTCGTGGGGAGCTTCCCCCGCCATGACCCGGTCGCGCACGGGCTCCGCGGGATTCCCCCGGTAGATCGTGTAGGCCCTGAGTGACCTGCCTGTCACGCTGCCTGCGGCCAGCACGGCATGGCTCCGCATCGTCACGCCGCCAAGCACCAGCGCGCCCGCCCCCACCCAGCTGCCTTCCTCCAGTACCACCGGACCGGCAAGCGTCGGGTAATCCACCTTCTTGTAGTCGTGGCTACCGAGGATCAGCATGGCCCCCTGGCTGATCACCACGTTGCTGTGGATGGTGAGCTGGTCGATGTTGTCCAGCCATGCCCGCTGGCCGATCCATACATGGTCACCGATGCTGAGCTTCCACGGGAATTTAATGTTGACGCCCGGATGGATCACCACGCCCTTGCCAACTTTCGCCCCGAAAAGCCGCAACAGCATCGGTTTTGGCGAGCGGAACGGGAACAGCGGGCTGATAAAGAACAAAGCGTTCACGAAGTACCAAAGCGTGCGCTTCAGGAATCCGGCCCCCATGGGGAAATCCGAATTGTCGAAGCGGCTTAGGTCAACAGTGGGGCGTACTTCCGTCATGGTGAAAGCAACTTTATGCTCGCCTCGATCGGCGTGACATCGGCCAAATATCGCGCCCCTCGGTCGAACGCGCCATGCGACCATCGATCATACGACTCTTGATCCATCCCACAAAGCCGTTCAACAGCTTCGGTGAATCCCTCCGGACGGTCCAGCTGCAAGTCCCACCCGGCATGTTCCGGCTCCAGCCCGCGCCATGGCGTGCGGTCGCTGATGAGCAAGGGCCGCCCTGCGGAAAGTGCCTCAAGCATAGTGTGCCCGAAGTTCTCCCCGGCACTGGGCATGAAGATCGCGTGGTGCGCAGCCAGGATCCCCGGCACTTCTTCCGGTGGCACCGTGTTCTTCCACTCCACTTTTACTTGTGCGGGCAAGACCGCAATGGCTTCTTGGCACTTAGCCCAATAGGATTGATCATAAATAGGACCGTATAGATCGAACTGCACCTTGCCATTCACGTTCCGCAGGCTTTCGATCGCAAGCAGCGTGTTCTTCTCCACCGCGATCCGCGCCACGCTCACCAGTTTCACTGTACCGGCTTCCTTGCTGATCGGCACACGTTCGGCGGCCACTTTGCGGGACAGGTTCGGCACGACGGCCAATTCGGCATGCTTCAGGATGTGCATCCGGACGTCCTTCGCCTCCTCCTCGTTCGTGGCCTGAAAACGCACGCCTTTGTACAAGTCCACCATGCGTGCGAACGAGAGGAACAGCAGTTTCCTCAATGCTCCGTGCTGCATCGCACCGCTGGCCAACATACCGCGCACCGCCACCACACGCCGCATTTTCATGGCCCGTGAGAGCCAAAGCGGGAGAATGTTGTACCACCATGAGTATAACCCGTTGACGTAGACCACGTCCCATCCGCCCTCTTTCAAGATCCGCTTCCATGCCTGGCTTGAAGTGCCTGCTCGCGAAGCGTACCACACCTTTTCACCACCCGGCATGGCGGTCCAACGGTCCGGCTCAATTCCCGGATAGGGAGCGCTCTCGGTGTATTCCGTGTTGCGCGTCACGATGTGGAAGTCGATGCGGTCGCGTAGATGGTCCACAAGGTTGGCCAAGCTGCGCACGGGCCCACCGGCCTTGTAGCCCGGCAGGTACCAGTCGATAAAGACGAGCACCTTCGGCCTATCCATTGCGATCGGCGATAAGTTCCATCACCGTCGCGGCCCACTCTTTCGGGCCCCAGTCCATGGCGAGTTCAGTGCTGCGAAGGCCCATGGCCACCAGCTCCGCGTCCGGGGTGGCGATCACCTCGCGGAAGGTCTTCTTCAAACTGGCCTTATTGCCCGCAATGAAGCAATGGCCGTTACCGCCTTCCTTCAGAAAACGGTGGCGCGCGCCGACGGCATCGCTCAACACCAGCGGAAAACCCGCGGCCGCGTGCTCATGCACCACCACGCCCCACGGCTCATACAGGCTGGGCAGGATGAAGACGCCGCTCTGTTCCATATACTTCCACACTTCGTCCGCCTGCACGAAGCCAAGGTGCTTGATGCGCTTATGCTCGTGTGCCAACGGATGCAGCTCGCCCGTACCGATGCACCACAGTTCCCAATCACCGGCCTGGTCCGCATCGCACAGCTCCGCGAAGGCCTCCACCATGTACTGATGGCCCTTGCTGGGGATGTATCGGGCCACACAGAGAAAGCGGTGGGGGAATTTCGCTGACTTCTTCACCCCGAACTGCTTCACCAGCGGTGCGAACCGGTCCAGATCAGCGGTGTAGAAACCGCGCCTGATGCGGCCCCGCTTGAAGCCTAGGAATTCCGCATACATCGCTTGCGCCTCTCCTGTGACCCACGCATGGCTGAAAGTGCGGTGAAGCCAAAGACGCGCCGCACCCACCGCGGCCCACTGCTTCAAGCCGCCGCGCCATGCCGTGTCGCTGCACATCACCGTGTGTACGCCGCGCTTGCGGGCATCGCGGCAAACCTGCAGGTAGGTCTTGTCCACCCAGCCGCTGGCGAGGATGATGTCCGGCACGAGGTTGTTCGCGAAGCGGCGTAGCGAGGTGTCGTTAAAGTCGCTCCGCTCATGCACCGTGATTCCATTAGCCACCTTCATCTCGAAAGGTGCTTCCTTGTTCACCGGCCAGCGTACGATGTGCGCCTCCACGCCGTGGTCCTTCACCAACCGCTCCACGCTCGCCATGAAGTAGGGCGCCGTTTCAGTGTAGAGGAAGAGCACCTTCTTCATCGCGGTGCGCGGGGGAAGGCAGCCGTGCCGGCATCCACGATATCCCCGAAGGTGGTCATGGGCAGATCGTCGAAGAGCCTCCGCATTTTGGGCATGGTGCTACGCACGTTGTGGTAGGTCATGAAATTACGCTTGGCGCTCATCGGCAAGCGTGGATGCCCCGGATCCACCTCTCGGGGATGCAAGTAGAACACCACCGGGCGCTCTTCCCTCAGCACTTCTTTCGCCTTGAAAAGCATGAGCGGATACGGGAAGAAACGCAGGTAGCCGCCCCCGAAGAAATACATCGGCTTGCCGAACATGGAGGACAGTGAGATCGGGAATTCCACAAGCTCGCCATGCGCGGTGGACACCCTGTGAGGAACGGCCAACGCCCCCGGCAGCCCGCCATGGCCGCGTTCGCCGGGGAAGACGGATGAGTCGTAAGTGTATCCCGCCTCGGCAACGGCATCGAAGAACCAGGGCGTCCCCTCGGTCACGGAAAAGCCCGGAGCACGATAGCCCCGCACAGCCGATCCCGCCGCCTGCTCGATGATGTCCTTCGCCTTGCTGATATCGGCGGAGAAGGTAGCGCGGTCCTGCCGGTACACCAGCTCATGCGCGTAGCCATGCGAAGCGATCTCGTGCCCGCCTGCCACTGCCTCACGCACCAAGTGCGGATAACGCTCCACCACCCACGCCAGAAAGAAGAGCGTGGTGCGCACGTTCTTATCGGCGAAAACCTCCAGCATGGAACGAAAGCTTTTCTCCACCCGTGATTCCAACGCGCCCCATTCCGCCAACGCGGGCGTGGAAGGCACGTCAAGGATGTGGAACCACTCCTCCACGTCGACGGAAAAAACGGACTTGTGCATGCAGGCTACAAAGTAAGCGGCTTCGTTGGTTCAGCACAGAGGCTCAGAGCGCACTGAGGAATGCATGTATTGAATGGCACAGGGTATTGAGTACCGGGTACCGGGTACGACCCTGCGGTGCTATCGCATACTGCAGTACTCGGTACCAGATACCCTGCACCAGCACCCGGATCTCCGAAAACCTTCGTGCTCTCTGTACCTCTGTGGTGAATACCTGCTGTTCCTCACTTGATCCGCACATCCGCGAAGTTCCGCAGCCGTTCCCCTTTCGCGAAGCGCCGTTTCAGCCGCCATGTCAAGAAGAAGATCAAGGGCATGCCGATGATAGTGGGCCAAAGCCATGCCAGCCATATCGGCTTGATCATGGTGAGGTTCACCACACTGAACGCGGACACCGTGGCGATGTAGCCGCCGAGGAAGCCGGTCATGTGGCCATAGAGCCATACACGCTTGTCGTGCCGACGACGATAGAATTTCATGACGCCGTTCACGACCATGAGCGTGCCGACCAGACCGAAGATGGTGAACAGCACCGCTTGTGTGTTCACCCTTCCCAGGACCAAGTGCGCCAAGCCCCAGATCAACAAGCCACCGTTCACCACGGCCGCGATCCCGTGCAACACCAAGTCGATCCGTGCCGGCCGCAAGCCTTTGTGCAACTGCTTCAGGTAGAGGGAACGATAACCCGACGCCACAAGGTAAAAGCTGAAGACCGCCACCAGCGCCAACCAGAACTTCTTCGGGTGCAGAATGCCCAAGATGATCGCCGTGGCGCACACCGCGATCATGCCATAGAAGAAGATCTTGCCCCAACGCCGGTGCCAGTTGCCGCCTTTGTGTGTGAGCATGGCCATGGGCGCCACGATCAGGGCGATGCCCCCCGCCGTGACGTGGAGGCCGAGGAGCCATGCGACGAGGGTGGATTCTATAGACATAGGAGTCTATTCTGTGACCACGAATTTTGCCACGATCCGTGCCTCTCCCTTCCGTTCGATGGAAAGGAGATAAGGACCTGCTGCAAGCGCGGGAACCAGCAGGGATGATCCAGCACCCGAATCCAGCGGAATGAGCGCTTGAGTGGCGCCGCGCATGTCGGTGATGCGGGCAACAACGGTACCTCGACCTTGCATCGCTATGCCCATTTCTTGGCCAGCGGATAGTAACGTGGGTGAAATTGAAATGCCTGAGGAGCGGGTCAGTTCGGGGACCGGAAGGGGATCGCTATATGCATCCACATTCCCTGCAAGAGAGACACCTAAGCTATCCGTCTTTACTACATATACCGCCCGCAAGCCAGGCCCATACCCTTCGGCCCATCCAGCTATGACGAAGCCTCCATCAAAAGTTGTATCAATGGAAATCCCTTCGGCCGGATTTCCAACACCATAATTGTCGCCGAACTGAAAATACCCGTTAGCATCAATGGTTGTCAAGATCATATCCTTCGCACCCTCATTGAGCGTGTTGTATCCGGTAAACACAAATCCACCACCACTTCTAACTCGAATCTCTGCGCCACCTGCAGCCACGGTATTCCCAATGAACTGATCCCAGAGGAATTGCCCCGCCGCATCAACACTGACCAAATAGATCTGCGAAACTTCGCTTTGGCTGTTCGTACTTCCACAGGCAACCAAGTCGCCAGCGGGAGACTCCACGACGGACACAAGGACATCCGTGCTATCTCCTCCAAGCGGCGTGGTCCACTGTTGCGCTCCGTTCATGTCCAGCTTGGTTAAGAATCCATCTTCCGGGCCCTCGCTAGTTCCCATCGAGCCTGCGATGATATAACCTCCGTCCGCAGTCGGTGCCAACCCATTGCATTCCATCCGCAAAGCCCCACCAAGCTTCCTAGTCCACAATGTATCGCCGTTCAAGTCTGTTCGCACAATGAACGCACCACCATACTGCATGCCTCCTCCATAGCTGATGCCGCCTAGGATGAAGCCGTCCGGTAAAACAGTAAATGCGTTACACAGATCCCAATCTCCTGTACCGTAGTTCTTTTCCCAGATCGGCTCACCCAGCAAGTCCGTTCGGATCAAAAGCATGTCGTACGAACCGTTCGTTCCTGAAGAAGTCGTTCCTGCGATGATATAGCCATCCGCCAATTCTTGGCAAGAAATGCCGTTCTCGACTCCCTGACCACCATACACTTTTGACCAGAGAGGGGTTCCTAGTTCATCCAAACGCAAAACATAAATGTCACTAGAACCGTTCCCGAAACTTCCTGTAGAACCCGCGACAATAAAACCTCCGTCCGTAGTTTGACGAACGCTATGTGCTTCATCAATTCCGATACCGCCATAGGTTCGTTTCCAAGTAACTTGACAGACCCCCCCCAGACAAACGAGCCAACACGCACTAATGGAACACAGGCGTTTGCAGATCACGAGCGACGATGCTTTCATATCGGCCCAAAGCTACCCAACAGCAGAAATGTAAACTCTCACTTTGAACTAGCATGGACTTTTATCAACTGATCAACCTTGCGTCGTTCCTTCGCGCTTCGCTCAGGCGGAACGGAGAGCACATCATGAAGGAATGGTTTTGAAACGAGCCTACAAATACAATGTCTGTATCTTTTTACTTCTGGTCGCATTTGTGGCCTTCAAATGGCAATTTCTATCCCTGCCACTATACTGGGATGAGGCCTGGGTCTATGGTCCGGCCGTCAAGGCCATGCTTTCAAACGGGCTGTCCATACTGCCTGACACGATCGGAACTAAACTATCACGGGGGCACCCCTTGCTTTTCCATTTCATGGCCGCGACCTGGTCCTCCATTTTCGGAGCTTCGAACGTTTCGTTGCATGCCTTTTCCCTCTTGCTGTCCACGATCCTTCTTTTCTTGGTCTATCGAGTCGGTGTGAAATTGGGTTCACATCAAATAGGCATTGCGGCTGCGCTGCTCGTTGGTCTGAATGAGATCTTCTTGGCCCAAAGCGGGATCCTCTTACCCGAAGTCGCTTTGGGGTTGTTCCTCTTACTAGCAGTCTCGGCGTTCATTTCCAAAAATATGTTAGGCTATCTGATCGCAGCGACGTGTGCGTTGTTCGTCAAGGAGTCGGCTATCGTCCTCGTATTGGCCTTGGCCTGTTGGCAGGTCATTTCCACATTCGCGAATAAGCCTTTCGATGGCCTTCGTTGTACAGCCCTTTGGCTGACCGTTATCCTATTGCCCTTGTTGCCAGCCTTTATATTTCTCCTATACCAACGCATCACATACGGGTGGTTTTTCTTCCCCGTTCATCTCGGATTGATCTCTTTCGATATTCGGGACATTCACTACCTCTTCAAGTTCGGGTACCGCGAATTGTTCGAACAACAAGGCATGGAATGGGCTACGCTCGCATTCGGGTTGATCGCGCCCTTGGCATGGAAAGGATGGAAAACGGCATACATGGGCTTGTTGGTCGTGATCATCTACGTTGCCGCGATCAAGGTGCTGGACGGAAAATGGGAATTGTCGCCGCTGCCGACCCTTATCGTTACGATGATCTCTTTCGGAGCAATCCTACTCCTTCAGTTCTTCCCTCTTCGGCGACGAGAAGGCCTCCGTGGTGAGTTCGTTGCGATCACATTGATCCTTGTACTGGGCTTCCTGTTGTTTTCCTCGTTAAATTTCTTCTCCGATAGATACTTGACAGGTATGATCCCATTCGTTGCTCTCGGAATGTCAGCAGTACTGTACAGTGCGCTTTCTCCTTGGCACCGTGCACTCTTTCCCGCTCTCATGATCATGATCGCCGGAAATTTGTTCTGGCATATTGGCAAGGACGGGCAAGTAGGTGATACCCGACTTAGCTATGCTAACGATATCCGCGTCCATCAGCAAATGATCGCGGAGTGTGAATCGTTGAAGTTGTATGATGCACGATTCTATGGTTCATTCATGGACATCACCTACATGACCGATCCGGATGCAGGGTACCTAACTGGTGGCACCGGTTTTAGGAACATCTCCAATTTCATGAATTCCGAAATTCAGTATGCTTTGATCAGCCAGGACATCCCGAGCGAAATACAAGCTCAACTCAGCTCCTTGGGTTTTTCCTTGGTCAAGCAATACCGTTCGGGGCCTGCATGGTGCGCATTGTACGCAAGGGAGAGTGCTATCAATGCGCTCGGTACCGATTGAGGGCGGCATCCTGAAATCATCATTGCGTGCTGCCAACGCGTAGTCTCCCCCGACCTTTGCACCCCATGTCATCCACCGCTCTGTTCCGCCTCATCCTGTTCATTCTGGTATTGCTGCTGATCGACTTCTACGCATGGCGTGGCATCAGTACAGCCTTGGGCGGCGTGGCCATCGGCTTTCGGCGTGTGCTACGGGTGCTCTATTGGACCGTGAGCATCGGCGTGCTGGTGATGATCGTTTTCGGTGCTTCGCGCATGAATGAGCTGCATGCTTCGCAGAACCGTGCGTTCATGTACACCGTGATCGGCATCTTCTTTCTCCTGCTCTTGCCCAAGGTGATCATCGTGCTCTTCCATGGGTTGGAGGATCTGGTGGAGCTGATGAGACGAGGCTGGGACAAGCTGGCTCCCGGCACGCCATCCAGTGCTGATCCCGGCCGGATCCGCTTCATTTCGCAGCTCGGGCTGGCCTTGGCCACCATCCCTTTTACCGGCGTGCTGTATGGCCTCACGCGTGGCTGGCGGAATTTCAATGTGGCACAGGTGGCCGTGAAGGCCCGTAACCTGCCCAAGGCCTTCGATGGATTGCGCATCGTGCAGATCAGCGACATGCACCTCGGCAGCTTCGGCAACAGCACCGAAATGGTACGGCACGGCATCGACCTCATCAACGCGCAACGGCCAGACCTCATACTCTTCACCGGCGACCTGGTGAACAATTTCGCCGAAGAGGCCGAGCCTTGGCTCGAAAAACTAAGCGGTCTCAAGGCTTCGATCGGGAAATTTTCCATCCTCGGCAACCACGACTACGGCGACTATTCCAGCTGGTCCAGCGCCGCCGCCAAGGCCGCGAACCTGGAACGACTGAAGGCCCACCACCGCACCATGGGCTTTCGTCTACTGCTGGACGAGCACCTGCCGATCGAGCGGGACGGCGAGCGCTTCACCTTGATCGGGGTGCAGAACTGGGGGACGCGTTTCCAGCAATACGGCAACCTCGACAAGGCCATCGCCGGAACGGACCCTTCACAGTTCCGCCTCCTGATGAGCCATGACCCCACCCATTGGGATGCCGAAGTCCGCGCAACGGGCATCGATCTGATGCTGGCCGGGCACACGCACGGTGCGCAATTCGGTATCACCATCAATGGGCACACGTACAGCCCTGCGCAATGGATCTATGAGGAATGGGCGGGGCTGTACAAGAAGGAAGGGCTTCAGCTCTACGTGAACCGGGGCTTCGGATTTATCGGTTTCCCTGGACGAGTTGGCATGCCTCCTGAGATCACGGTGTTGACGTTGGACTGTACATAGTGGCTTTTTACCGCAAAGGACCAAAGATCAGGAGCTGCCTCCGGCAGTCTGAGTGCACGAAGAACGCAAAGACGTGCCTGCGGCACTGAAACGCAACAGGTGGGCTACCGCAATGCACGCAACGAGCGCAACGTGGATCACGGTGGCGTTGTCAAGGAAAATCAGCATTGCGTCCCTGAAATGCCAGTACTGTCTTTAGGCATTCCGTTGCGTGCGTTGCGGTTTATTCCCCCGTTCACCACAAGCACTTGCCGCCCATGTGATCGCGCGCAAGGCCTCCTTACCGTACGACTAATTTTGATCCAGCTAAAAAATCCATTCCCATGCGCCAGTTTTTGAAGTTCATGCTCGCCTCGATGCTGGGCTCCCTGCTCATCGGCATCGTGCTCATCGTTCTCTTTATCGGCTCGCTGGCCGCATTGGGCAGTGCCTTCAGCATGGAGGGGAAGGCCCCTCCCGTATCCTCGAACTCTGTTTTGCGCATCAGCTTGGACCAGCTGGTGGTGGACCGTGGCGCCAAGGAACCTTTCAGCTTGGACTTCGGCCCTTTCAAGGGAATGGGCAAACTGGGGCTGAACGACATTCTGGACGACATCGAGAAGGCCAAGCAGGACGACCGCATCAAGGGCGTGTTCCTGGATCTGGGCATGGTGAACGCCGGGTTTACCACCGTAAAGGAGATACGCGACAAACTGATCGCCTTCAAAGCGGAAAGCGGGAAGCCCGTGGTGGCCTTCGCCGACACTTACACGCAAAAGAGCTATTACTTGGCCAGTGTCGCGGACAAGGTCTACATGGTACCGCAGGGCGACCTCGACTTCCGGGGGCTGCGCAGTGAGATGATGTTCTACACGGGCCTCTTCGAGAAACTCGGCATCGAGATCCAGTTCATCCGCGGCAGCGACAATAAGTTCAAGAGCTTCGGCGAAGCCTTCACCCGCAAGGACATGAGCCCGGCGAACAAGGCCCAGGTCACCCGGTTACTGGACGGTATCTGGGGTAACTACATCACCGATGTGGGGGCGCTGCGCCAACTGGACACCGCCAAGCTGAACGCCATTGCCGGGAACATGATGGTGCGCAAGGCCCAGGACGCCGTGACCACCGGCCTGGTGGACAGCCTCGTCTACCGCGACGAGGTGCTTGCCGGCATCAAGGAGCGCATGGGGCTGGACATTGACAAGGACATCAACTTTGTGGAGCTGAACAAATACACCAAGGCCTATGTGGCCAAGGCAAAGCCGGTGAAGGACGCCGGGGAGACCAGCACTTGGAAACAACCTAAGGTGGCCGTGGTCTATGCTCAGGGCGACATCGTGGACGGCGACGGCGAGGACGGCAGCATTGGCGGCACCACCCTCAGCGCGGCCATCCGCAAGGCCCGTGAGGACAGCACGGTGAAGGCCATCGTGTTGCGCGTGAACAGCCCCGGCGGCAGCGGCCTGGCCAGCGACGTGATCTGGCGCGAGGTGATGTTGGCCAAGGCGGTGAAGCCCGTGGTGGTGAGCATGGGCGATGTGGCGGCCAGCGGCGGCTACTACATCAGCTGCGCAGCGGACAAGATCTTCGCCGAACCCACCACCATCACCGGCAGCATCGGCGTCTTCGGTATGATCCCCAACATGCAGGGCTTCTTCAACAACAAGCTCGGCATCACTTTCGACGGGGTACAGACGCACAAGTATGCCGGCATGCTCACCGTGACCCGCCCGCTCACTGCGGACGAAAAGGGTATCATCCAAGGCTTCGTCGACAACTTCTACGCCACCTTCACCAAGCGCGTGGCGGCCGGCCGCAACATGGAGGTAGCCGCCGTGGACAGCATCGGGCAGGGCCGCGTTTGGACCGGCACGGACGCCAAGCGCATCGGCTTGGTGGACGAGATGGGCGGGTTGGAGGCGGCTACCGCCGAAGCCGCCAAGCTCGCTGATCTGGGCCAAGGCGAATACCGCACCGTGGGCTATCCCGAGCAAAAGGACTTCTTCCAGCAACTGAAGGAAAGCTTGAACGCCCAGGCACGCATGTGGGTAGCCAAGGAAGCCTTCGGTGATGACGTGGAACTCCTGCACCGCTTCGAGGCCGTGCGCAACGTGAGGACCATCTCCGGTATTCAGGCCCGCATGCCCTTCGAGATGGACATCCACTAAAGGAAAAAGGAAGGGCCCGGCTTTCGCCGGACCCTTCCACCCATAACCCAAAATCCAAACCCGAGCAGTGTAACGGGGGTGGTTCCGGGAAGGTTACAGTGCTGCGTAATATTCTCATGGCTCAGGGTACCGAAACGGAGATCCTGAGTGGAACTATCCCACTTCCACGTGGTACCCCGTGTGGTTGCGCACGTTCAATACCCGCCCATCGCTCCAGACCAAATACTGGCCCTTGATACCTATCAACCGGCCCGAGATGTCCGGGAGCTTGTCTAATTGAACGCTCACGAGCTTGGGCGGTACCTGGGGCAAGGGATACCGGAGGTGGACCAGCCGCTCTTCCGGGAGCACGTACATGGCCATGGTCGGATCCGCCTGTGCGATCGCTTTTGAACGAGCCTCTTCCAATTCGTCCCCGCCTGCTGAGGCACCGACCTGCCATAGCATTTTCCGCCAGTCCGTGCGGTCGGAGAACAAGCGCTTCAGATCCACCTCAATGGCACCCGCCAATTGGCGGTACGGCACTCGGGCGATGGGGACCGCAAGCACCGCGCCCTGGTCGATCCAACGCACCGGCACTTGGGTGCCGCGTGTCACGCCGACTTTCACGCCACCAGTGTACGAGAGGTAGACGATGTGCTCCTGCATGTGGTGGTCGAGCTCCCATTGCACATCACGCCCCTCACCGAGATGGGCACGGCACAGCTCCGGCCGAATGATGCAGGGGCTGGCCTCCGGGGCATCGCGGAAACACGGGTAGCAGGTGCCCTGTCCGTAAAACTTCTTCACGCGCTTCCCGCAGGAGATGCATGTTTTCGCCCCGGTAAAACGCAACGTGAATTCATTCCCGATGAAGCCCGCCAGCGGGATGGCGTCGTTCGCGAGGTGCAGCGCATACGTTACATGGCCACTGCCATTTCCCGGGTCCTCCTCGAGGCCGGCGAGCATTTTCCGCATGGGCGATCCATCCATTCTCCGGTCCGGTATTACCTTCCGCACGAAAGTAGAGCGCCCAACCCTTACCATGCCCGTCAACGCGCTGTTCTCCTTCCTGATGAAAAAGCGGCTGCAGCAGATCGAGCTGTTCCGCGACCACCCGCATGAGGCCCAGTTGGAGGTCTTCCATGGGCTGATCCAGTCCGCGCGCTACACAACATGGGGTAGACAGTACGACTATTCCAGCATCCAAACGCCGGATGATTTCCGCCAGCGCGTACCCCTCCAGGACTACACCCATGTGAAGCCTTGGGTGGACCGCATGCGCAAAGGCGAACAAAACCTCCTTTGGCCCACTGACATCAAATGGTTCGCGAAGAGCAGCGGCACCACAAATGCCAAGAGCAAGTACATCCCCGTAAGCCGCGAGGCCTTGGAGGAATGCCACTACAAGGGGGGCAAGGACCTGCTGGCACTGCACTTCGCCATGAGCCCGCAAAGCAAACTGTACCAAGGCATGACCATGGTGGTGGGCGGCAGCAGCGCCTCGGAACCGGTCCGCAATGACGCCTATTCCGGCGACCTCAGCGCCATCATCATCCGCAACCTGCCCATCTGGGTGGAGGTGCGGCGCACACCGGTGATCGAAACGGCACTGATGGAGAATTGGGAGGAAAAGGTGGAACGCATGGCCCGCGAGACCATGCGCGAGGACGTGCGAAGCATCGCCGGCGTGCCTTCTTGGACTTTGGTGGTGCTGAGGCGCGTGCTCGAGCTCACCGGTAAGAACAACATCCTCGAAGTATGGCCCAACCTCGAGCTCTTCATGCACGGTGGCGTGAGCTTCCGGCCCTATCGCGAGCAGTATAAAAAGCTCTTCCCCTCCCCTGCGGTGAACTACTTGGAGACCTACAACGCCAGCGAAGGTTTTTTCGGTATCACCGACGTACACGGCGCTGACGATCTGCTGCTGATGCTGGACTACGGTATCTTCTTCGAATTCATCCCGGTGGAGGAAATGCACCGGGAGCAGCCGCCCACCAAGCTGCTCCATGAGGTTGAGAAGGATCAGGAATACGCCGTGGTGATCAGCACCAACGCCGGGTTGTGGCGCTACCTGCCAGGGGATACCGTCCACTTTACGCACACGGCCCCCTACCGCATCCAAGTGAGCGGCAGGACCAAGAGCTTCATCAATGCCTTCGGCGAGGAGCTGATCGTGGAGAACGCCGACCGCGGCATTCAGGCTGCCTCCACCGCCACGGGTTGCGTGGTGTGCGACTACACGGCAGGGCCGGTCTACATGGATGCCGAGGCACGTGGCTGCCACGAATGGATGATCGAGTTCGAGGAGGCCCCCAACGACCTGGAGCAATTCATCACCGTGCTGGACGAGACCATGCGCGGTCTCAATAGTGACTACGATGCCAAGCGCAGCACGGGCATGGTGCTCCGGCGGCCCATCGTGCATGCCGTGCAGAAAGGCACCTTCCACAGGTGGCTGAAGGAGCGTGGCAAATTGGGCGGACAGAACAAGGTGCCCCGGCTCTGCAATGACCGCACTCTATTGGACCAGTTGTTGCAGAACGAGCCGGCATGAAGCCCTTCTTCGCCGCGGTCTTGATGTCCGTGCCTGTCGCCACATGGGCCCAGACCGATACGGTGCGCTGGTCATTGGAAGGGGCCATGGACCAATTCACCACGGACGAGCTCGGCAACTTATACACCTTGCGCGGGAATGACCTGGACTTGTACGACCAGCACGGCAGGCATGTGGCGCACAACAGCCTCAACACCTTCGGAGCGATCTCCCGCATCGATGCATTCTCCTCCTTAAAGCCGCTCATTTTCTCCCGTGCACAAGGCCAGCTCGCGTTGTTGGACAATACGCTCAGCGTTCAAGGTTCGGTTCTCGAACTCTCCCGGAACGGATTCCCCCAGGTCACGCTGGCGTGCATGAGCGTACAGGGCCGCATCTGGTTCTTCGATGAACGCGAGCTTGCGCTGATGCGTGTGGACGCACAGCTCCGCCCCGTGGCCAATACCGGCCGGTTGGACCAGCTCCTGAACTTCACCCCGCAACCCTCCTTCATGGAAGAGGCCGGTGACCGTCTCTACGTGGTGGACCCCGCGAACGGCGTGATGGTATTCGACCTCTTCGGCACCTTCGTCCGGAACCTGCCCATATTCGGCACGGAGCGTATCCAAGTGCGGGACGGCTTCATCTGGTATGTGGAGAACGGCCGGCTGAACCGGTATGACATGCGCGCCTTCACCACGGATACCGTGGCCTGGCCTACCACCACGGACACTTTGCCCGTGTTGGACGTGCGGATCGAGCAAGGGCTCCTCTACCGACTACTGCCGGGCCGGGTGCTGGTGGAGGGCATCCGGGAGTGAGGTGCACGACGCTCTGGCCGTCCGCCTGTTCAAAACTTGCACACATCCTTGGTGGAGCGCCAATTCGGAAACACTTTTCCACATTGGGCCTCCTCTTACACCGTTGGGGGTATTTTCGCGACCTTCCCACAAGAGAGACAACGCCATCATGCATATCGCCATCGCAGGAAACATTGGAGCAGGTAAGACCACCCTCACGCAACTTCTGGCCAAGCACTACCAGTGGGACCGCCTCGAGGAGGCCGTGGACAACAACCCCTACCTGTTCGACTTCTACAAGGACATGCAGCGGTGGAGCTTCAACCTCCAGATCTTCTTCCTCAATTCGCGTTTCGAGCAATTGTTGGAGATCCGCAGGAGCGGCCGAAACGTGGTGCAGGACCGCACGATCTACGAGGACGCGTACATCTTCGCCCCCAACCTCCACGCCATGGGCCTGATGACCACACGTGACTTCGAGAACTACTTCCGCCTGTTCAAGAACATGGACAGCGCCGTGACCCCACCGGACCTGATGATCTACCTCCGTGCCAGCGTGCCCAATCTGGTGAACCAGATCGCGGAGCGCGGCCGGGACTACGAGAGCACCATCAGCATCGACTATCTCAAGCGACTGCATGAGCGCTACGAGGCGTGGATCACCACCTACGACAAGGGTAAAGTGCTGGTGATCGACGTGGACGAGAACTCCTTCCACACCAATCCGGAGGACCTCGGAAAGATCATCAACTCCATCGATGCCGAGATCCACGGGCTTTTCCCGATGGACAAAGAAGCTCCCAAAGGCGCGACCAATGGCGTCGGCAAGGCCAAGGCCGTGAAAAAGACGGCGAAGAAGGCAGCGAAGAAGAAGTGAGGTGAGGGTCGCGCCCGTCGCTCCATCTTGATATTTATTTCCTGAGATCCAGACAACCACGATCGGTCACGGGTCGTCTATTGCGTGCGGAGGTTGTTCCGTTGTTCCTTCCAAAAAATAATCCGCTCCATGCCTTGTTCCTTTTTCGTGCGTTCCGGTCTTTTCCTGTTGATCATGATGGGGTTGTCCGAACGCAGCACCGCTCAGGTGACGGTCATCCCCTTCACTAGCGGTCCCATTCCGCTGTGCGACACCAGCATCTTCACGGCCAACGTCAGTGGAATGGGTTGGCTCGCACAACCAGGCACGCCATGGTCCTATTCGCTGAACCAGCTCCTGATGAACATCACGAGCGACCATCCACAGACCCTGCAGATCTTCATGACCTCACCCGCAGGCACCGAGCTGCTCCTTTCCGAATTCAACGGTGCCGGTGGGCAGAACTATACGAACACCGTATTCGAGTACGGCTGGTATCCCTCGATCATGACCGGCACAGCGCCATTCACCGGATCATGGACCGCACAGGGCGGATCGTTCAGCGTATTCGATGGTGAGAACGCCGATGGCACGTGGACCATCACCGTGATCGACACTTCTTGCGTGAACAACGGCACTGGGACCGGAGGAATTTGGACACCCGGTTGGTTCGACGGATCATCGGGCAACGGCGGCTTCTCCATGGGCTTCTCCGCCCCTCCACCCTGCCCGGGCTATATCCCGTTTGACAATGCGACCATTTGCGGAGGTGGAACTTTTGACCTGCTCGGGTACTACACCGCCTATTACTCAGGCTATTCATACACCATCACGCTCAGTGGCAGCCCGGTAACGGATCCGACGGCCGTGAGCGCGCCCGGGAATTATTGGATCGATGCTTATGATATGTGGGACGGCTGTTCCTATTGGGCCGAATTCGTGATCATCGCTTCCAGCCCAACACCGATCGGCGCGGACCAAGTGGTGGACCATTGCGGCCCGGACCCCATGGACCTGACCGCCTTATTCAACTTGACGGGGGTAACACCCGTGTGGTCGCTTGATGGCGCGCCCATCACAGGAGCCATCGCGGCCGCTGCCACCGTTCCGGGGACTTATCAGGTGATCGGAGAAACAGCCGGTGGCTGCAACGACACGGCCTTGGTCACGCTCAACATCAATGCGGCAGCGATCCTGGGACCGGATGAAAGTGTCAGCGTTTGTCCAGGCGGCAGCTTGGACCTCACGAGCTTGTACGATGTCACCGGACTTACAGCGGTGTGGACCTTCGGTGGTCTACCGTTCGCCACCCCCACGGCAGCCACCGACGCTGGTGTGTATTCACTCGCGGTCACGAACAGCAGTGGTTGCGCGGACCAAGCGGATGTCACCCTTTCGGTGGAGCCGATGGCACCGTTGGGCGCAGATCAGACCTTGGCCCTGTGCAGCAATGCAACGATCGACCTGACCGTCTTGTACACCACTACGGGGCTTACTTCGACATGGACGCTTTCCGGCGCTCCTGTCATCGACCCTGCATCGGTGAGCGCCGCAGGTACGTATCGATTGATCGCATCGAACGCCTCGGCCTGTGCCGACTCCGCCTTCGTCAGCGTCAATGTCAACCCTGCACCGGCCCTTGGACCGGATGCCTCGGCTTCGGCCTGCGAGGATGGGACCGTCGACCTCACCACGTTCTTCCCGACCGCAGGGCTCACCACTGCATGGACCTTCTCCGGCATTGCCGTTCCGGATCCCGTTTCGGTCGATGGGGGTGGCACGTACATGCTCGTTACCACAGATCCGAACGGTTGTAGCGATTCCGCCTTGGTCAGCGTGACCATCTCCACGAACCCCGTACTTGGGGCCGATCAAACGATCTCGGTATGCGATGGAATTCCGGTGGACCTGACCACCTTGTATACGACCGGCGCGGATGCCTCGCTGTGGGAGGCGAGCGGAGCTACCGTGGCGGACCCGACCTCCGTTACGACCAGCGGCACATACCTATTGACCGTGACCAACGCGGCAGGCTGCTCAGCCAGCGCCACCGTTGCGCTGAGCTTCGACCCAGCACCCGCATTGGGCCCTGATGTAACAGCCTCGATCTGTGGTGGTACCACGTATGACCTTACTGCTCAATTCGCTACAGCGGGTGGATCCGGCTCTTGGACCATGGGCGGAAACTCGGTCGCTGATCCCGTGGTGGTGAATGCAACGGGCAACTATCAACTCGTGGTCACCAACGCTTCCGGCTGTACCGATACGGCCATGGTGGCCTTGACGGCCCACACGGCCCCCGACCTGGGAGAGGACCAATTCTTCACACTCTGTCCATGGCAGATGGTGGACCTGAGCGCGGTATTCCCCGTGAACGGCATGGACGCCATCTACACACATGATGGCCAACCGATATCCGATCCGGCCACCGTTCATGAGCCCGGTACATACACCGTGGCTGTGACCGATGCCTACGGTTGCACGGACGATGCGATCGCTTCGGTCATCAACGTCGAATGCCTCTGTGAAGCGGACTTCCGGTATGATGCCGGATGCATGCAGGAACCTGTGCAATTCGCGGTGTTGGCGGATTCCGCAGTGGTGAGCGCCACGTGGAACTTCAGCGGTGCCGCCCCCAATGCGCTGGGCAGCGATCCCCTTGTACGCTTCACCTCGGATGAACCCACGCTCGTCACGCTCCGAGCCACGCTCAGTTGTGGTGTGGTCACCGTGGAGCGGATGATCCGTGTACCGGACTGCAGCGATTCGTGCAGTGTGTGGATTCCTTCGGCGTTCACGCCCGATGGTGACGGGGTCAACGACACTTGGGGCTGGCCCGGGGAGTGCCTGCCGAAGGACTTCTCGGTGAAGGTGTTCGACCGGTGGGGCGAACTCGTATACACCTCCACCGACCCCTTCAAACCTTGGGACGGCAGCCATGGAGGCAAGCCTTCACCCACCGGGGTGTACGTATACCGGGTCGACTATCAACTCCTTTATCAGGAACGCAAGGAGGTGACGGGTACGGTGACCTTGGTGCGGTAGTGTGCCAACCCGTAAGTTGGTGTACCAAGGCTTTGCCTCAATTTCTTCTTTATGCAAGGCGGATCACGTATTCGTGCGATCCGCTCTATCCAGCATTTCGCGGAAATGCGTGCGTAGCCGAGGGAACTCGTTGAGAAAGACCGGGAAGTCGATCGCGACGGACCGGGCCATGAGATCGGCGAGCAGGTGAACGGATGCGATCGTGAGGGTCCGGTCAAACTTGACCCCCTTGTCGAACATGCGGTCGAATCGCTCAATGGACCCGCACAAGATCTCGGCCGCGCCGCCCGCTCCGTGCTGGCGGATCAATAACCAAGCGAGACGGAGGTGTGCCTCGTGATTGAACAGTCGGGGATCCAGTTCACACGAAAGGAACCGTTCCAAGAACTCCTTGTCGGAATACTGATAGTGGTCCATGCGGGTCAAGGGTATTGTGGAAGTACCGGCCAATGAAAAGCCCCGATGATCCAAGGACCATCGGGGCTTTTTAATGTGAAACGAGATCAGAACCGATCGTTGAGTGAAAGCGTCGTAGCGGTGATCGGAGCTTGTTCTGCAGGCAACGCACTGTGGTCGTGCCCTTCGTGGTCCTGGTGCATCGGGGCGGCATCATGCCCACCCTCGTTGATGTGCGGCGCGATGATCAGGGCCACGATGGAGGTCAACTTGATGAGGATGTTCATCGACGGTCCCGAAGTGTCCTTGAAGGGGTCACCCACGGTATCACCGGTCACAGCGGCCTTGTGCGGCTCGCTGCCCTTATGGTACTCCACACCATCGATCATCACGCCTTTCTCGAAGCTCTTCTTGGCGTTGTCCCATGCGCCACCGGCGTTGTTCTGGAACATGCCCATGAGCACACCGCTCACCGTGATCCCGGCAAGCAGACCGCCCAACGCCTCAGGTCCGGCGAGGAAGCCAACGAAGATCGGTGAAAGCAATGCCAAGGCACCCGGAGCGATCATCTCGCGGATGGAGGCCTTGGTGCTGATGGCCACGCACTTTTCATACTCCGGTTTTGCCGTGCCTTCCATGATCCCGGGGATCTCCTTGAACTGGCGACGCACCTCCTTCACCATTTCCATAGCGGCCTTGCCCACCGCGCTGATCGCGAGGCTGCTGAAGAAGAAAGGGATCATGGCGCCCACGAACAACATGGCCAACACGTCGGCCTTGTAGATGTCGATGCCGGTGATGCCGGCCATGCCCACATAGGCGGCGAATAAAGCCAGCGCGGTCAAGGCTGCGGAAGCGATGGCAAAGCCCTTTCCGGTCGCAGCGGTGGTGTTACCCACCGCGTCGAGGTTATCCGTGCGCTCACGCACTTCCTTCGGCAGACCGCTCATCTCAGCGATGCCACCCGCGTTATCGGCGATCGGTCCAAAGGCATCGATCGCAAGCTGCATGGCGGTGGTGGCCATCATTCCGGCCGCGGCAATGGCGACCCCGTACATACCTGCCAACTCGAAGGATCCCCAGATCCCCGCTGCGAGGATCAGGATCGGAAGCACGGTGCTCTCCATGCCCATGGCCAGACCACCGATCACGTTCGTGCCGTGACCCGTACCGCTCTTCTGCACGATGCTGTCCACCGGACGACGGCCCATGCTGGTGTAATACTCGGTGACCATGCTCATCAGCGTTCCCACGACCAGGCCGAGAATGATGGCATAGAAAACGTTCATGCTGGTGAGTTCCGTGGAAATTCCGTTCCGCACGAACTGCATGGTGTCCGGAAGCATCCAATGAACGAGGAAATAGCTGGAGATGGCCACGAGGACCATGGAGCCCCAGTTCCCAATGTTCAAGGCTTTCATTACGCTGTCGCTGTCCTTGTTGATCTTCACGAACAAGGTGCCAACGATGCTGTAGAGGACGCCCAGACCGGCGATCACCATGGGCAGTAGGATCGGGGCCATTCCGCCGAAGTTGTCGGCGCTCACCACTTCGCGGCCGAGCACCATGGTAGCGAGCATCGTAGCCACGTAGCTACCGAAGAGGTCGGCACCCATACCGGCCACGTCGCCCACGTTATCTCCCACGTTATCGGCGATGGTCGCCGGGTTACGCGCATCGTCCTCAGGGATACCGGCTTCCACCTTGCCCACGAGGTCAGCGCCCACGTCGGCCGCCTTGGTGTAGATGCCACCGCCCACGCGGGCGAAGAGCGCGATGCTCTCAGCACCGAGGCTGAAGCCCGCCAGCACTTCCAGGCACTTCATCATCTGCTGGCCGTTCGCATCGCCATCGGTCACGTACATACCGAGGAACACGATGAATAGCGTGCTCAAACCGACCACGGCGAGGCCTGCGACACCGAGACCCATTACGGCACCTCCGTTGAAGGAGACCTGCAACGCTTTCTTGAGGCTGGTGCGAGCGGCTTGCGTGGTACGCACATTGGCCTTGGTGGCGATGCTCATACCGATCCAACCGGCGAATGCACTGAAGAAGGCACCGATCAAAAAGGCGATCGCGATCACCCAGTCACTGTTCTCATGCAGCGTACCGCTCCAGGCCAACAACACGGCCGCAATGGCCGCGAAGACGCCCAACACTTTCCACTCGGCTTTCAGGAAGGCGCTGGCACCTCGGGCGATGTAGCCCGCCAGTTCCTGCATATTCGCGTCTCCGGCGTCCTGTTTGCTTACCCACAGCGCCTTACCGATCATCACCGCCAGGCCGATCAGGCCCATCACCGGGATGTAGTACATCAATTCAATTCCCATGTCCGTCTGCTTGCTTTTGTGTCTTCGTAGTTATGTATCCCCGCTCGCGGGGGGCGCGAAAATAGCCGAATGCGGGGAATGGAACGCTGATGACGCTGAAAGAGGGGATCCGCATGGATCATCCGGGGCCGCAATGGGTCACCCCGACATGGACCTCTGGGGAACAGCGCACCCTGCCGGGATCCCGTTTACGCCTTCACGTACGAAACGCTCTTCACCGCCTCCACCACCCGCTTCACGCTGGGCAAGGACTCTTCGATGAGGTTCGGGGCGAAGGGCAGCGGCGTATCCGCCTGGTTCACCCGCATCACAGGAGCGTCCAAGTGGTCGAATGCGTGGCGCTGGACGCGGAAGGCAATCTCACTGGCGATGCTGCCATAGGGGAAGTTCTCGTCCACCACCACCAGGCGGTTGGTCTTTTTGACGGAAGTGATGATCGTGGCCAGGTCCAGCGGACGGATGGTCCGCAGGTCGATCACCTCGCATTTGATACCGTCCTTGGCCAGCTCCTCCGCCGCCTCTATGGCCACCTTCATCATCTTGCCGAAGCTCACGATGGTAGCGTCGGTGCCGGGGCGCTTGATGTCCGCCACGCCGATGGGCAGCAGGTATTCACCGTCGGGGATCTCGCCCTTGTCGCCGTACATGCGCTCGCTTTCCATGAAGAGCACCGGGTCGTCATCGCGGATCGCGGCCTTCAGCAGGCCCTTGGCGTCATACGGATTGCTCGGCGTGATCACCTTCAGGCCGGGGATGTTGGCGTAGAAGCTCTCGTAGCTCTGGCTGTGGGTGGCCGCTAGCTGGCCCGCGCTGCCGTTTCCTCCGCGAAAAGTGATGGGTACGTGGAACTGCCCACCGCTCATCTGCAGCATCTTGGCCGCCGAGTTGATGATCTGGTCACTGGCCAGCACCGCGAAGTTCCACGTCATGTACTCCACGATCGGCCGCAGCCCGTTCATGGCCGCCCCCACCGCGATGCCGGTGAAGCCGAGCTCCGCGATGGGCGTGTCGATCACCCGCTTGGCGCCGAACTCCTCCAGCATGCCCTTGCTCACCTTGTAGGCGCCGTTGTATTCCGCCACCTCCTCGCCCATGAGAAAGACGTTCGGATCACGCCGCATCTCCTCGCTCATCGCCTCGTTCAGGGCCTCTCGAAATTGTACGGTACGCATGGATCGTGGATCAAATGGGCCGCAAAGTTAGCCCACCGACCGATGGGACCGGACGGGTGCGGACATAACTGCGGAACCTTCTCCGAAGCACGGAATGTCGCAGATCGCGTCTGACCTTGATGGGACTCTAGGGTTCCCTCCCCTACTTCACAGCCCCACACCCACCTTCGCGCCGAGCACCAGGCTATGCGAACTCACCGCGGGCAAGGGACCGTCCAACTGCACTTTGAAGACGACATGGACATTGCTGCTCTTCATCAGGTCCAGCACGTTCACGTCCCCCAGTTGCAGAAGGAGCGTCTGCGCCCCATTGGGAACAGGGTTCAGACCTGCCACCGTCACCGGCGGGGACTGATTCACCGCCACCTGCAGCGTTACAGCGTGCATGGCGTTGTAGTTGCCCGTGACGGGGCTGGTGAGGAACAGGTTCGCCTTGGTGAACTTGAACTGTGTCAATTGCGCCAAGGAGTAGTGGTTGGCGGCAAGCACCTGCCCCAGCACGTTAGCATCGATGTCCAGATCCATTTCGAACTGGCCACCGGCCACATCGGTGGAGTCAATGGTGAAGGGGATCGCCGGGTAGTTCATCTCCAGCGTGGTCTCGGGTATGACCTCCTCCTCCTGCTCTTTGGTACAGCCCGCCAGAGCAAGTATCGCTAACGGCAACAAGAGGAAGGAATTCCGGATGAGTGCAGCTGTTTTCATGCCTCGGCTTTTGGGGGCCACGGCCTTCTACGCAATTGTACCGGCCAGGGTTGGCGGCGGGGCCTGCACCTACCCATCCCGGTTTCCCTTCACTTTTTCCGACCTCTCCTCCGCCCCCACTTTCACCACCGGCCGCACCACCTTCATCGCATCGGTGGCGGGCCGTATGGGCCGGCCCTTCAACTCGGAAAGCTGGTGGTTAAGTTTGCCGCCCAATTCCATTGCATACCCATGAAGATCCTTGTGCTCATCAGCCATGTGCCGGACACCACGGCACGCATTGCCTTCACCAACGACAACACCGCCTATGACACCAGTGGCGTACAGTTCATCGTGAACCCGTACGACGAATGGTATGCCTTGGTGCGCGGACTCGAATTGAAGGAGGCCCAAGGCGGTACGGTCACCGCGATCAACGTGGGAGGCGTGGAGACCGAGCCCACCATCCGCAAAGCCTTGGCCATCGGCGCTGACGATGCGGTGCGCATCGACACCGCCCCCAAGGACGGGCATGACGTGGCCGCACAGGTGGCCGCCTTCGCCAAGGACAAGGGATACGACCTGATCCTGGCCGGAAAAGAGACCATCGACCACAACGGCAGCCAAGTAGGACCGATGCTGGCGGAACTGCTGGACCTGCCCCTGATCTCTTTGGCGAGCAAACTGGACGTGGCCGACGGCAAGGCCACAGCCGAACGTGACGTACGCGGTGATGTGGAGGTGGTGGAATGCGCCCTGCCCTTGGTGGTGAGCTGCGCTAAAGGCATGGCCGAGCAGCGCATCCCGAACATGCGCGGCATCATGGCGGCCCGCACCAAGCCACTGCAAGTGGTGCCCGCCGCACCGGCCGAAGCGCTCAGCACCACCGTGAAATTTGAACTGCCTCCGCCAAAGCAGGCCGTAAAGATGATCCCGGTGGAAGAGGCCGGGAAGCTGATCGAACTGCTGCACACCGAGGCGAAGGTGATCTGATGTCAGTCGACCTTCCAGGTCGACAAAGAAAAAGGCCCAACAATACTCAACGTCGACCCAGAAGGTCGGCAAACAACGAACAAAATGAGCGTTATCGTATTTGCAGATACCCGAGGTGAAAAAGTGTCGAAGAACGCCCTCGAGACCTTGACCTATGGCCGGAAGATCGCCGCGAAGGAAGGCACCTCCCTCACCTTGGTGACCTTCGGCGACGCCCCGGCGGACCGGTTGGCCGCGCTGGACGCGAACAAGGTGACGGTGGCCCGTGCCATCGGCGATGCGGACAGCCAGCAACTGACCCGCTTGGTGGCCGATGTGGCCGGCAAGGAAGGTGCGAAATGGATCATCTTTAGCCATGACGACACCGGCAAGGCCGTGGCCCCCCGCGTGGGTGCCAAGCTGAATGCGGGCGAAGTGGCCGGTGCCATCACGCTGCCAAATGAGCAAGGGCTGATCAAGCGCAACGTGTTCAGCGGCAAGGCCCAGGCCTGGGTGGAACTGAAGACCCCGGTGAAGGTGGTGAGCGTGCTACCGAACAGCATCCCCGTGGAAGCTGCTTCAGGAAGTGCCACTGTGGAGGAATACAGCGGCGACCTCGGTGCGGCCAAGGTCACGGTGAAGGAGACCCGCAAGGCCGGCGAGGGCATCCCCCTTCCAGAAGCGGAAGTGGTGGTGAGCGCCGGGCGCGGTATGAAAGGTCCGGAAAACTGGGGCATGGTGGAGGAACTGGCCAAGGAACTGCACGCAGCAACAGCCTGCAGCCGCCCCGTGGCGGACATGGACTGGCGCCCGCACCACGAGCACGTGGGCCAGACCGGCCTGGCCATCCGGCCCAACCTGTACATCGCCATCGGCATCAGCGGGGCCATCCAGCACTTGGCCGGCGTGAACGGCAGCAAGGTGATCGCCGTGATCAACACCGACCCCGAGGCGCCTTTCTTCAAAGCCGCGGACTATGGCATAGTGGGCGACGCCTTCGAGGTGCTGCCCAAGCTGATCGAAGCCGCCAAGAAGCTGAACGCTGAACGATAGTTGTTCGTTGTCAGGCCGGGCCCGACTTCCCTGCGACGTGGCTTGTCCATTCGCTCGCTTGTGGCGTACAGCGGGAGGAATTGAGGAACCCAATACACCGGATGAACGGGCCAAGTGACCTGACAACGGATAACTGACAACTGAAGAACGCCGAAGGCGATCCCTCTTCCCTTAACTTCACCGCCCCGCAAAAGATCCATGGAAAAGGTCGAGCTGAAGTTTCTACGCATCACGTACAGCCACACCCACGCGGGGGCCTATGCGCTGATCCTCTCGGAACTGCACGGCGACCGGCGGCTGCCCATCATCATCGGTGGCGTGGAGGCACAGGCCATCGCGATACAGGTAGAGAACATCCGCCCAGCGCGCCCGCTCACTCACGACCTGTTCAAAAGCTTCTGCGACCAGTTGAACATCACCGTCACCGAAGTGGTGATCAACGACCTGGTGGAGGGCATTTTCCACGCCAAGCTCGTGCTGGACCAGAACGGGAAGACCGTGGAGATCGATGCCCGCAGCAGCGATGCCATCGCCTTGGCCCTGCGGTTCCAGTGCCCGATCCACACCTATGAGTTCATCCTTTCGGCCGCCGGGCTGAAGATGGATGAAGGCGAGGAGGAAAGCGAACCGGCCGCTGCCGCCGAAGCCGTGCAGGAGACCAAGAACATCCGGACGGCAAGCCCGGAGGACCTGCGGCAAATGCTTCAAGAGGCCATAGACGCCGAGGATTACGAGGGCGCCAGCAAATTGCGGGACGAGCTCAAACGCAGAGAAGGCACCAATTGACCAAAGGGTCTGCGCCGGCGGGTCCTCCCGCCGCCGGTAGGCCGACGCCGAAAGCGCAATGGCCACTCCCCAAACCACTCCGGCACACGAGGATATCCTGCGCCGCTTCAGCCTCGCCAAGATGCTGATGCCGGTGGTGATCGGCTTGGGCATCACCGCTATTCTGATCTGGCGCACGGCCGACCTCGGTGCCCTGCAACAAGTGCGCTGGACCTGGAATACCACGTTCTGGATGGGGATGGCGCTGCTGAGCCTCGTGGTGCGCGACTGGATGTACATGCTCCGGATCCGCCACCTCACGGACCGCAAACTGGACTGGTTCCGGGCTTTCGTGGTGATCATGCTCTGGGAGTTCGCCAGCGCCTTGGCCCCCGGGATGATCGGTGGTGGCTTCTTTTTCGCCATCTGGTTCCTCACCCGCGAGGGCATCGACACCGGGAGCAGCATTACCGTCATCACCTTCACTTCCTTCCTGGACGGCATTTTCCTGGCGGTCATGGCCCCCTTGGTCTACTTCATCGTGGGCAGGTCCGAACTGTTCCAAGGCACCGAGTTCACCGGTACTTTCCTTGGCAGCAGCTTGTTCTTTGCCTTCTGGACCGTGTACTTCATCATTCTGGCCTACAAGCTGTTCGTGGCCTATGCCCTCTTCGTGAACCCCGTCTTCGTGAAGCGCGCCTTAGTGGGCATCTTCTCCGCCCCCGTCCTCCGGCGCTGGCGGCGCTCGGCGGTAACCACCGGCGACCAGCTGATCGTGGCCGCCAAAGGGCTGAAGCATCGTGGATGGAGCTATTGGTGGCCGGCACTGCTCACCACCTTCATCAGTTGGTCCGCACGTTACAGCATTGTGAACTGCATCCTCCATGCCTTCCCGGACGGTAGCCACTTCAGCGACCTGGTGGTGTATGCCAAGCAAGTAGTGATGGGCATCATCGTCCTGCTGAGCCCCACTCCCGGTGGCAGCGGCTTGGCCGAGTTCATCTTCAACGATTTCCTGGGAATGTACGTGGCCCCCGGCCTCGCCCCTGCCATCGCCCTGCTGTGGCGGCTGCTCAGCTACTACCCGTACATCCTCATCGGCGCCATATTGCTACCGCGCTGGGTGCGCAGGAATGTGATCACCCCGCTGGTGCATCCTTCGGAACGGAATGCTGCGTCGGAAGCGGGGGCCAAGTGAAGCGAGTACCTCGTCATCAAGCTTCGATATGGATCGAACCACTGTGTGAGACCGTGTTGGAACTGGTCATTGGACGATCTCTGGCAGCCCTTTCGCGACCCCGGCTCGGAGGCCGGGGTGACAACCATGGAAGGGTTGGTGCTCAAAAAGCCGCGCTGAGCGCGGCTTTTTGAGCACCAACCCCAAGAATAAATGTCATTCCGGGCCTGACCCGGAATCTCGAAGGTGTAGGACCATGGGTATCCCGGACGCCAGAGATCATCCGATTTTCTCGTTTTTTGGTCCGTTCCTCCTACATTGACCGCCTTTCCCACCATACATGGAACGATTTCAAGGCCTCTTCGGCATCGTCCTCATCCTAGGCATCGCCTTTCTTGCCAGCAACAACCGCAAGCGGATCAACTACCGGACGGTGTTCAGCGGGCTTGGCCTGCAGCTGGTCATTGCCGTGCTGGTGTTGAAGATCCCACCGGTCACCCGTTTCTTCCAAGGCATCGGCCATGGCATGCAGAAGATCGAGTCCTTTGCACGGGAAGGTGCCGCATTCGTCTATGGAGGGATCGGCGTGGAACAGTTCGATGGTACCGTTGCCAACTACGTACAAGGTGGCTTCGTGTTCGCGTTCAACATTACCGCCACGATCATCCTAGTGTGCATCATCGTGGCCGTGCTCTACCACGTGGGCATCATGCAGCACGTGGTATCGGTGATCGCCAAAGCGATGAACTGGGTGATGCGCGTAAGCGGTGCCGAAGCCTTGAGCAACGTGGCCAGCGCCTTTGTGGGGCAGGTGGAAGCGCAGGTGATGATCCGGCCCTACCTCGCCGGAATGACCAAGAGCGAATTGCTCGCCAGCATGACCGGTAGCTTGGCCTGCATCGCGGGCAGCATCCTTGTGGTGTACGTGGCCATGGGCGCACAGGCCGGTATGGACCTCGCGCCCAAATTGATCGCAGCCAGCCTGATGGCGGCCCCGGGCGCGCTGGTGATCAGCAAGATCGTGTGGCCCGAGACCGAGGAGAGCCAGACCATGGGCACGGTGAAACTGGAGGTGAAAAGCCCGTACATCAACACGGTGGATGCCATCAGCCACGGCGCCGGTGACGGATGGCGCATCGCCATGAACGTGATCGCCATGCTCATCGGCTTCATCGCCTTGATCGCCTTGATCGATTTCGGGCTCATCCGGATCGGCCACCTCTTCAGCCCCGACCTGAACCTCTCGTTGGATTGGATATTCGGCAAGATCTTCTACCCGATGGCCTGGGCGATGGGCGTACCGGCGTCCGACATCGGCAACGTGGCCACCCTGCTCGGCCAAAAGCTCACCATCAACGAGTTCGTCGCCTTCAAGAGCCTCACCTCACATGAGGTGCCCATCATCACCGATAAGGGCCTGCTGATCGTCTCCATCGCCATCTGCGGTTTCGCGAACTTCAGCAGCGTGGGGATGCAGATCGGCGGTATCGGCGAACTGGCACCGGAGCGGCGCGGCGACCTTGCTCGTCTGGGCCTGAAGGCGCTGCTCTGCGGAACGTTGGCCAGCTACATGAGCGCCACGATCGCGGGGATACTGATGTAGTTGGTGATCGGTGATCAGAGGGCATCTTGCCAGTGCGTGCTCCGCTCAGGGTGCTATATCCATACCCTCCGAGCACTGGTGGAATTAGATGATATCGGACCCGCGGTTCTGCGAAACGCTCCGACGAGCTTCCGATCTCTTATATCCGATCACCGTTCACCGGCATTGGATCCGCAACGCACTGTTGATGAACACTCCTGCCTTGCACGCCATCGCCCTTGGCACAGCACTAACCTTGCCCCGTGAAAAAGGGCACGCACAGATCGGCTGAGGAAAGTTGGGGTACGCGGATCCGCGCCGGGCTGCGTGCCTGGCTGGCCCGGATGCGCGGGTCTTCCATGGGCAGCAACCTGAAGGACCTGGGGATGCTGGCCCTGCCCTATCAGGTAGCGGCGGTCACCACCGCGCTCGTGGCCGTGGGTTTCACCAAGCTCTTCGTGTGGGTGGAAGAACGGAACGTGGCGCTGATCACCGCGCATCCGAACTGGATCTTCTTCACCGCGCCGGTGGCGTTCTTGGTGAGCTGGTGGCTGGTACACCGTTTCTCGCCCATGGCCGGCGGCAGTGGCGTTCCGCAGTTGATCGCCGCAGCGGAAGTGGCGGACGATGCGGAGAAGCGCGATGGTAGTTGGCGTTTTCTCAACGTCCGGATCATCTTCGTGCGCATCGCCACCACGCTCGCCATGGTGGGCGGAGGCGGTGCGATCGGTCGTGAAGGCCCCATCCTCCAGATCGCGGGTAGCGTGTACCGCGTGGTGCATAAGCTGCTTCCGCCCTTCTGGCCCAAAGTGAGCCGGCGCATCATGATGGTCACCGGTGGCGCGGCCGGTTTCAGCGCGGCCTTCAACACGCCGTTGGGCGGCATCGTCTTCGCCATGGAGGAGCTCACCCGCTCGCACATCGGTAAATTCCGCACGGCAGTGCTGAGCTCGGTCATCATCAGCGGGATGACCGCACAGTGGCTCCTAGGCCCGTACTTGCTGCTGGGCTATCCGAAGCTGGAGCGGGTCGGGCCGTCGTTCATGTACACCCTGCTCGTCATCAGTGCAGTGGCCGGTGCCATGGGCGTGCTCAGCGGAAAAGGCGTGCTACTGCTGGACAAGATCCGCCGTGCGATCCGGGGCACCGCGGCCCAAGGCGTCTTCGTGCTGCTCTGTGCACTGACCTTCGCCTGTGTGGTCCGAGCATTCGGCCCCATGTCGCTGGGAAGCGGTGAAGCACTATTGGACCAATACCTCTTCAGTGCCGCGCCGGAGCCGTCCATCAAGGATGTGGCAGGCCGCCTGCTCGGCTCCATCGTTTCCACGGGCAGCGGTGCCGCTGGCATGCTCTTCGGCCCGGCACTTTCATCGGGCGCGGCCATCGGCGGCCTCTTTGGCCATTGGTTCGGCGTGGACCGCGGCGAGCTGAACATCCTCGTGCTCGGCGGCATGTGCGCCTTCCTCACCGGCATCACGCGGTCGCCCTTCACCAGCGCCATTGTCATCCTGGAAATGACCGACCGCCACAGCGCCATCCTCCAACTGATGTACGCGGCCATGATCGCCTCCATCATCGCCCATGCCATTGACGATAAGCCCTTTTACCAGCGGATGAAGGAGCGGTTGATCGCATCCGTACCCGGGTTGAAGAAGAGGTTAACCATGGATGAGCCATGAGCCAGTTGCTGTCTTTCTTGTTTGCGCCCTCCGGGTTCGCCACGGTTAAAAACTCATTGCCCTTGTGGTAGGTAATTTTGCACATTCAATGGAACAATACCACGACCTGCTCCGCCACATCCTGAAGAACGGGAGCCGCAAAGGCGACCGCACCGGCACCGGCACGTTGAGCTGCTTCGGACACCAGATGCGCTTCGACCTGTCCGACGGATTCCCGATGCTTACCACCAAGAAGCTGCACCTGAAGAGCATCATTCACGAGCTGCTCTGGTTCCTGCAAGGCGACACCAACATCAAGTACCTGCAAGAGAACGGCGTGAAGATCTGGGACGAATGGGCCGATGCCGATGGTGACCTCGGCCCGGTCTACGGCTACCAATGGCGCCACTGGCCCGCGCCGAACGGCGATCAGCATCGACCAGATCGCCAAGCGTGGTGGAGATGATCAAGAAGAACCCGAACAGCCGCCGCTTGATCGTCACCGCATGGAACCCGGCCGATGTGGACCGCATGGCGCTGCCGCCGTGCCACTGCCTGTTCCAATTCTTCGTCGCCGATGGAAAACTCTCCTGCCAGCTGTACCAGCGCAGCGCGGACACCTTCCTCGGCGTGCCCTTCAACATCGCCAGCTACGCACTGCTCACCTTGATGATGGCGCAGGTGTGCGGCCTGCAGCCCGGCGAATTCGTACACACCTTCGGCGACGTGCACCTCTACCTGAACCATTTGGAACAGGCGGAACTGCAGCTGACCCGCGAACCACGGTCGTTGCCCAAACTGCACATCGACCCTTCCGTGAAAGACATCTTCGGATTCCGTTTCGAGCACTTCACCCTCGCGGACTACGATCCCCATCCACACATTAAAGCCGCCGTCTCCGTATGATCATCAGCGCAATAGCCGCCGTGGCCGAGAACGGCATGATCGGCAACAAGGGCGGGCTGCCCTGGGACCTGCCGGACGATATGAAGTTCTTCCAGCGCACCACCCTGAACCACCACGTGATCAGCGGGCGCAAGAACTACGAGAGCATACCCTTGCGCTTCCGTCCCTTGCGTGACCGCGTGAACATCGTGGTGACGCGTGGGGAGGACTACGAGGCACCCGGTGCCATTGTCTGTCATTCCTTGGAAGATGCCTTGGAGATCGCCCAAAAAGCCGAGGTGAAGGAGGTGTTCCTTATCGGTGGGGGCCAGCTTTATGCCGATGCCTTCAAAAAAGGCCTCGTGGACCGGCTGTACCTCACCACCGTTCATGCCAAGCCGGAAGGCGACGTCGTCTTCCCAAAGATCGGCAAGGGCTGGAAGGAGGTGTGGAGCGAGAAGCACAAGGCGGACGAGCGGCACAAATACGCCTTTACTTTCGCGGTGCTGCAGAAGTGATCCCACAGACGGATCAAACCATTGGCACGTTCATAAGTCGAAACCGTACAAAACCGAGCATCCCGATGAAAGACCTGAAACATGTTGCATGGACCGCGATCGTGCTGTTGGCACTGGCCGGGTGCAGGAAGGATAATGAGGAGGAGCCCGCACAACCGTCCTTTGACTATACCACGGCGCAAGACAACGCCACGGCGGATGATTACTTCAACGACATGATGCTCCAAGTGGACGTGGCAGCTGCCGATAGTGGGCTTCGCGAAACGGATGATCCCTGTGCGCCCACCGTGACGATCGACCTGGGCGCGATGCCGCATACCATGACCGTTGATTTCGGCAGTACGAATTGCACGGCATTGAACGGGCGCATGCGGCGCGGGGTCCTGTTCGTCACCTTCACCGGAGCGTATGGCGACTCGGGCACCGTGATCACCATCACCCCGCAGAACTACTACGTGAACGACCACCAAGTGGAAGGCACCAAGACCGTGGCGAACATGGGCCAAAACACCGCCCACCAGCCGTACTTCAATGTGACGGTGGACGGCACGATCACGGCACCCGACGGCAGCTGGACCGCCACGCACCAATCCCAACGGGTGCGCACATGGATCGCTGGCAGCGATACCCCGCTGACATGGACGGACGACGCCTACGCGATCAGCGGAAGCGGCAATGGCGTGAACCGCAACGGCCTGCCCTACACCTTTTCGATCACCAATGCGCTGCACGTTAACTGGGCATGTCCCTACATCACGCAGGGCACGCTGATGCTCACCCCGCAGGACCTCCCCACGCGCACTATCGACTATGGCAATGGCGCCTGTGACGGGACCTTCACCGTGACGGTGAGCGGCTATACCTTCACCGTGACGATCGGTTGACCTTTCCCGATATTCTTGTGAACGGCTCTTCCATGCGGAGGGGCCGTTCACTTTTTATGCCGTCACCGGACCACCCTGCAACAATACCGCCCAGGGTTGCTGAAAGGGACGATCGTCCGGGATCCATCACTTTATCCACGGCTCGTCCAATCCATGCCATGGGAAAAGCCCAACGGGGGATACTTTGGCTTTAATCCGCACCTGACCGAACGTGCCCGAACATTTGAAAGCCGAACATGGGTAACACAACCCCTGAAACGGGCCCTGACCACGGGAGTGCCGGGAGTTCATTAGATTGGCGGTATGGATCACCGCCCCACCACGGGTATTCCCCATTCCTTCAAAAGGAGGGGGCCTACCGGAGCACGACCAGCCTCAAGATGAGGTTATGGTACCGTGTTCGCTCGTACATCGGAAGTTCACCCATCCCGATGCGCACCGTGTTCCTCGCGGCGGGCTTGCTTTCCGTGCTTTTCGTGTTCACATCCTTCATCGGCCGCACGGAGCTGGGTACGCACATCTCCCGGTTTGACTGGTGGATCCAGGCCCCGATCCCATTCCTCAATTTCTTCACATGGGCCTTGGTGCTGCCCTTGGTGAACAGCTGGGCCAAGCGCTGGCCTTTGAATGCTCGCCCGCTGTGGAGGCCCATCCTGTTCCATTTCGGCCTTGGCCTGGTGCTCTGTTCATTCCACGAGACCTTCACGAACATCATGTACATATTCGTGCTGCATGAAAGCGGCCGGATGGCCTGGCGGCCGGAAATGCTCAATGGGGTGCTGCTCAGCTTACCCGGAGGCATTGTCCAACGCTTCATGGAGTACTGGCTATTGCTGGTCCTGTTGATGTACACGGAGTCCCGCAGGCAGGTCCGGGCCGAGCGCACGCGGGTCCTCCAACTTCAGAACGAGCTCCAGACCACCCAGTTGCTTTCCCTCAAGAAGCAACTTCAGCCCCACTTTCTGTTCAACACGCTGAACACCGTCAGCGCCCTGATGGACGTGGACAACAAGAGTGCCCGCACGGTGCTTTCACGCTTAGGCCAATTGCTCCGCACCACGCTGGATGAAGAGCGGCACGAGACAGTCACCTTGATCCACGAGGTGGACTATGTCGGGAATTACCTCGACATCGAAACGATCCGCTTCAAGGACCGCCTGCAGGTGCGCTATGACATCCCTTCCGAATGCCAGAACGCCATGGTGCCCGGAATGCTGCTCCAGCCTTTGGTGGAAAACTCCATCAAGCATGGTTTGGACGCCACGAGCGACGAGGTCTGCATCACCATCGCCGCGCGGCGTGACCATGATCTCATCCACTTGGAGGTAAGCGATAACGGGAAGGGCTGCCCGGACGTTTCCAAAGTCCTTTCCAACGGCGGTATCGGTCTTCGCAATGTGAAGGAGCGGATCACGCTGCTGCATGGGCCAAAGGGGAAATTCCAGATCCGGTCGGAGGATGGACATGGTTTCCAGGTCTCCATCATAATGCCTTACGAGACCCGTGAAAGCGCGATGCCATGAAGAACATCCGGACCATCGTAGTGGATGATGAGCCCGCCGCCCGGTCCCGTGTGGTGCGGTTGCTGGGCACCGATCCGGACATCCGCATAGTGGCTGAGTGCCGTAACGGCATAGAGGCCTTGGAAGTGCTCCGTAAGGAACCCGTGGATCTCATTTTCCTGGACATACAGATGCCACAATTGACCGGCTTCGATGTCATCGCAAAATTCGCCCCGGGCATCTCCCCTTTCGTGATCTTCGTCACCGCGCACGACCGGTATGCGCTGAAGGCCTTCAACGTGAGCGCCGTGGATTATCTGCTGAAACCTTACGATGACGACCGCTTCCATATCTCCTTGGCCCGCGCCAAGGACTTCATGGAAATGCGGGAGAACAAACGCCTTGCGGACCGTATGCTGGACCTGGTGCAGGACCACCTGAACACCCGGAAGGAGTTCACGCAGGAGTATGTGATCAGGGAAAAGGGCAGGGAGTACCGGATACCGGTGAAGGACCTGCTCTGGATCCGGGCCGAGGGCAACTATCTGGTACTTCAGACCGAAGCCCGGCATTACCTGCTGCGCATGACCATGAACATGGTGGAAACGGAATTGGACCCCGTTGATTTCGTAAGGATCCACCGGAGCTTCATGGTGAACATGGCGCATGTGCGGAGCACTCGGTACAGCGGCAACAACGAGTTCACCTTCACCATGAGCAACGGAAAGCACCTGCTGAGCGGGCGCAGCTACAAGGAACAAGTGGCCAAACTGCTCACGGAACGGTTGCGGAAATAGGGTTGAATGGGGCGGTCCGTTGGAATTGGGACCGGCGCGGCAAACGTCATCCCCGCTATCACCGTCCTTTGCAGGAACAACACATCCACATGCGTAAACCCTTACTTCCCCTCCTGTTGTGCTTCGGCTCGTTCGCGACCGCCCAAGCCCCCATGGAACGTGTTTTCACCATCCCGGAGGCACTGCAACTTCATGGCGTCGCCGTGGACACCGAAGGGCACTTTGTGCTGGCGAATGAAAATGCCGGTGACCTGCAAGTGACCCGGATCATGCCCACGGGCGAGCACGAATGGACGTACAAGTATCCCTTCTTCGTGGATGAGGGGCTTTATGGCAATAGCATAGCCGTCGGCCCTGACGGCATCGTGGTCGTGGGCTATGCCATGGGCACGGGGACCAACAGCCGCGACGGGATCATCCTCCGCATCGGCCTCGACGGCACCCTGCTGAGCGCGCAACGCATGGATGCCGGCGGCTCCAATGCCCTGCACACGCTGAACGCCACGAGCGACGGCTTCATTGCCGGTGGCCGCTCGGATGCCGGTGGCAATCAATACGACATGCAGCTCACCAAACTCAACACCTTGGGTGAGGTGCAATGGTCCCGCACTTACGGAACCACTGGTTGGGACTGGGCTTATGAGGCCACGGAGCTGGCCGATGGAGGTTTTGCCCTGGTTGGCTATGGGGATGGACTGGGGACGGGCTATTCACCTTCCGGCTACCTGGTGCGGACCGATGCCTTGGGCAATGAATTGTGGGCACGCAGCATCAGCAGCGGCAACGGGGTGGACGAAGCGTATTGCGTGATGGAAGCCAGCAATGGCGACCTCTATTTGGGTGGCCGATCGCTCGGCTATTACACCGGCAACGTAAACGCCTTCCTGACCAAGATGACCTCCTCCGGGCAGCACATCTGGACCCGTGTGCTTGAACAGGGGATCGAGGTGGTGGACCTTGCTCCCGCGCCGAACGGTGGCGTCACCTGGGTGGCTGATCCCCAGTACTTGGATGAAGGGGAGGGCGGGTACGAAATGCTCTGGGGTCAGTTCGGGTCAGACGGTACCATGCTGTGGTCCAATCTCTATGGAGCGGCGGGGTCGGACAATCCCTTGACCATTGTTCCCATGGCCGATGGCGGATACACTATTCTCGGGTTCACCGATAGCTACGGCACGGGCGCCGGCGATTGGCAGGGTATTCTGGTGCGCACCGATGCCGCTGGCAACGCCGATTGCCACAACATCAATTTGGACCTGCAGTGGACCACCCAAACCGCCACGGTGGCTCCCTTCACCAGCCTGGTCGGTTCGGGATTCACCATGTATCCCTGGATCATGGGGCAGGAGGCCATGGCCGTAGGCAGCTATGATCCGTGCTGCCAAGTGATCGCAGGGTTCAACATGGCCAATCCTGGCACCGACTACACATGGAACTTCACGAACACGAGCACCAACGCGGACAGCTATAGCTGGTCGTTCGGTGACGGAACCACCAGTACGGAGGAATCCCCCAGCCACACTTACGCAGCGAACGGCCAGTATACCGTCTGCCTGACGATAACGGGAACCTGTGGCACGGAACCCACCACGGCCAACAACTGTCAAACCGTCGCCATCGCCGTGGGTATCGAGGACCTGAACGCCGGTCAGAACACCCCGGTGATCTTCCCCTCACCCGCAACCGATGCCTTCACGGTGAAGAGTCCCAAGCCGATCGTAATGATCCGCTTGGCTGACAGTCAAGGTCGCATCGTGCGCATCCTGCAAGCCCAGGACCGTTCACAGGTGAACGTGCCGGTGCAGGACCTTCCGGCCGGAGCCTATGTGGCCCACGTGGTCCTCGCCAACGGCAACACCTATCCCTTGCGCGTGATGGTGGTCCATTGATCCATGAACCTGTGTGCCGGACATAGCAGCAAATGGCCCGGAGTGCTCCGAACCCGCATCGTCCTCACGGTGCTGGCGGCGTGCTTCGGGCCGCTGCTGTTCGCGCAGGAGATCTGTGACAACGGCATCGACGATGATGGCAATGGCTTGGTGGACCTGAACGACACACTGGCTTGTCCGTGCAACTTGCTCCCTCCCCCGGTCAACCTGATCACCAATGGATCCTTTGAAGATCACAACTGCTGCCCGAACACCCGGATCCATCATGGCCTGTCAGCCACATCGACTGCGCCAACGGCTGGTCCGACTACAGGTATCCGCCTCCAGCGACTACTTCACCCGTGTGGCTTATATCGCCCAGCGGTGTTCCACAGCCCGATCCCGGATGGCAATGCGGTGGCTGGCATTCGGGCAAATGACCACTGGAGCGGGGCGAAGCTATCCTACGAATTCCTGGTCCAATGCCTGACCGCCCATCTCGTAAATGGCGAAACCTATGAGTTCTCCTTCAACATGGCTGCGGTCAGAAGCTCCATGGCGCCCTTCAACCTGAACAACACCCTGCCGATGGACTTCGGACCGATCGACATGGTCATCTTCGGTACTAGATACCTGTCCATCTTCCCCACACCGTGCAATACGACCCCGTTTTGGGCAACCCTTGCCCGCGCAATATTGCCCCACCGAACAGAACTGGCTGGAGCTTGGCCGGATAACGTACAACCCGGTAAGTGCCTGGCAGGAATTGAGCTTCACCTTCCAACCTCCCTTTGGGGTGGCAGCGATCCTGTTCGGGCCTGCGTGCCCGATACCCAGGACTACAACATCGTGTTAACCCAATGGCCCTACTTTCTCATTGATGACTTCAGCTTGGTGACCGCCGACGTGGCGGTCACCCGCACTGGCCACCCCTGCACCAACGACCTGGTGCTCACCGCTGCCCCGTTACGACGCACCGCCCAACACCTACCAATGGTACTTGGACGGCGTGGCCATCGTGGGCCAAACGGGTCCGGTGCTGAATGCATCCGCCTTGGGTCTCGGTGGGGGCATGTATGCCATGCGTGTGATCCGTGCTGATGGCTCCTGTGCTTTGGCCCAGAAGGAAGTTGTGGTGGAATACCCTGTCCCCTTGGCCACCGCCACGCCCCAGTCCGGTTGTGCGCCACTTGTGGTTCAGCTTTCCAACCAGACCGACCCCGCATTGAGCGGCACGCTCCTTTGGGACCTGGGTGACGGCAGCACTGCGGCCAGCAGTACCGTGATGCACACCTATACGCAGCCTGGATCCTACGATGTGCGCCTTACGGTGACCACCGCGCAAGGATGTATGGCCGACAGCCTATTCGAGGACCTCATCACCGTGCATCCCACGCCCGCTGCTTCGTTCTCTGCTGATACAACAATTGGTTGTGTCGGCACTGCCGTGACCTTCACCAACACCAGCACACCGGCGGGAAACTACACCTGCACATGGTCGTTCGGTGATGGTTCCATTGGAAACGGCTCCCCGGCCCTGCATGCTTATAACAACCCGGGAACCTACAACGTGATGCTGGAGGTGACCAACGCCTTCGGATGCATGGACGATACGCTGATGTCCCAGCTCATCCAGATCCTGCCCACACCGCAGCCGGCCTTTTCCATCGATCCCGTCAGCGGATGCGTCCCGCTACATGTTCGTTTTGAAAACCTCACTCCCGGGCAGGACCAACAGAGCGCATTCTGGGACCTGGGCAATGGACAAACCGATACGCAGCTGAGCACCAACACCGACTATACCACGCCCGGCACATATAGCGTATCGCTCACCATGACCAATATGCTCGGTTGCAGCGCCACCCTCACCGCCGCTGATACCATTCATGCCTACGGACTGCCCACGGTCACTTTCTTCGTGGAACCCGATACCGGCTGCGCTCCGCTCGATGTGCAGTTCACCAACACCACCGATCCGGGCATGATCGGCACTTGCAGTTGGCAGTTCGGCGATGGAGATGCCTCCGGCGAATGCAGTACCGGACACACCTATATCAACCCCGGTACATATACCGTTTCCCTTACGGTCAACTCTCCGGCCGGATGTGAGGGCGACACCACCTTGTACCACTTGGTGCAGGTGGACCCGACCCCTCAGGCCGCGTTCACCTTCGGGCCGCAGCCGACCGACTTCTATCATCCGCTGATCACCTTCGAGGACCAGTCCAGCACGGATGCCATCGCTTGGCATTGGACCTTCACCCAAGGCGCTCCTCCCTATGCGGACGGAATGGACCCGCAGGTGGACTTCCCGGGTGATGACGGCGGGGAATACCCGGTGGAACTGATCGTGACCAACATCCAAGGATGCAGTGACACCGCTCGGCATGTGGTAAGCATCGACGGGGTGTTCAGCGTCTATGTACCGAATGCCTTCACCCCCAATGCGGATGGCAGTAACGATGTGTTCCTCCCCGTTGTGCGTGATGATGCCGGCCGCGACTACGATCTGCGCGTCTTCGATCGCTGGGGCACTGAGGTGTTCCGATCCGATCAGCCCGGCAACGGCTGGGACGGCCGTGTGAACGGCGCACCGCCAATGACGGGTGTCTACGTATGGAAGCTTCGCATACGCAACGGCGTTGACCGCCTCATGCGCCAGTATGTCGGGCACGTCACCGTGCTGCGCTGAACACCGGTCCGCAACTTGTCCAACGGTCCACCCCGCGCTTCCTCTGGGCAATCCCAATTTGGGCGATCATTGAGGGATTTATTTTTCACGCCGCAGAACATGAACCGATCCCTGCTCAAGGTAACGCTGCCGATCGCTGCTTTCGTGTGCCTCGCCAACACCATTCATGCCCAGCTCACCGTGCAGAACAACCTCAACCCGAACGACCTGGTGAACAACATCCTGGTAGGGCAGGGCGTGACGGTAAGCAATGTGATGTTCAACGGGCAACCGGCCAACACGGTGAACGACCAAGTGGGTTCCTTCAATGGCACCAACTCCAACATCGGCCTGGGGAACGGTCTGGTGATGGCCACTGGGAAGGTGCAGCTCGTGGAGGGGCCCAACAACTATCCGGGCCTTACCGTGCCTCCCACCAACCCAAGGAATACGCCCGACCCGGACCTGAGCTACTTTGTGAGCACCCAGCACTGCGTGGCTGTATTGGAGTTCGATTTCGTCCCCAGCGGCGATTCACTGAATTTCCGCTTCGTCTTCGGTTCGGAGGAATACCCCGAATTCGTTTGCTCCCAATACAATGATGGCTTCGGCTTCTTCCTTAGCGGACCGGGCATCAACGGGCCGTATACCAACAATGCGGTGAACTTGGCCTTGGTGCCGGGGTCCACTGCGCCGGTGGCCATCAACACCATTAACCCCGGTGTACCGGGCTTTGGCAATGCGTCCACATGTGCTTCATCAGACCCCAACTGGCAAGCGAACAGCATCTACTACGTGGACAATACCGGCGGGGCTACCGTGGAACTGGACGGCTTCACCGTGCCCATACGTGCCATGGCCTCCGTGCAGTGCGGGCAGACCTATCACATCAAGTTCGCCATTGCGCACGCCGGCGATGCCACCTTGGATTCAGCCGTGCTTATTGAAGGAGGCAGCTTCACCTCGACCGGGTCGCTCACAACTACGGTAAGCACCCCCTTGAACGATGGCACGCTTGCCGAGGGCTGCGGAGAGGCGCTGGTCACCATCACCCGGCCTTCCAGCGGCGATCAGGCGGACATCCAACTGACCTGGACCGGAGCAAGCATCACACCCGGTGATCTCAATTCACCTCCCGCACAGGTCAGCATTCCAGCGGGAGAGGACCATGTGACCTTCCCCATCAGCGCTGTGCGTGACCAGGATGCGGAAGGCAGCGAAACGCTTTTCCTGATCGCAAGCTGGACCTCCAATTGCGGGTTCACCATTGTTGATTCCGTCTCCTTGATACTGCTGGACTATACTCCCATGGAGATCTTCGCCGAGGACGTGTGGTTGCACTGCGATCACGATAGTGTGCTGCTGGAAGCGACGGTGAACGGCGGCTTGGGACAGATCGATCTGGCCTGGGGCGCTGCCGAAGTGCCCGGTCCGTTTTACGCACCAGCCATGGAGGATGGCAGCTTTACGGTGACAGCCACGGACCAATGCCCCGAAACGGTCGGGACGCAGGTCCATGTGCATGCGGGCTGCAACATTATTATCCCGAACGTGATATCCCCGAACGGTGATGGACTCAACGATGTGTGGGTGATCAATGGTCTGGCCAAGAGCGGCAGCTCGGTGAAGGTCCTTAACCGCTGGGGCAATATGGTGTATGAAACCGCCAACTATGGCAACAATTGGAAAGGCATCGGCCTCCCTGACGGCACCTATTTCTATGAGGTGACCGACGGCCGCACCGGTGAACGGCTTACCGGTCACCTGACCATCTTGGCCAACGGGCACCCTTAAGCCGGTCATCGGGTGATCCCATGGTGCCCGCTGCTTTCGCACCGATCTGAACCGTCCGCACCTTTCACGATCATCTGGAAAGATCTAACCAGTAGTTTGGTTGCAGCTGAAAAAATCAGCGACCAGATCCCTATTCACCAACCAAACGAATCGATCATGAAAAACCGTGACCCGTTGAACCCACCTGTACAGCGCCGCTCCTGGCGAGCGGGGCTGGCCGCGCTGGCCTGCCTAGGCTTGATGTCCGCGGTTTCGGCACAGACCGCCAACCAATATGTGTTCTCCTCCAGCAGCGGGGCGAGCTTGGATCCCATGACAGGCGCTACCACTTTGGTGGGCAGTAACCAGGATGATGCTGCATCCGGGGTCACCGGTATCGGGTTCACCTTCAGCTACGAGGGTACCCCTTACACCGATTTCTCAGTGAATTCGAACGGCGGAATGCTGCTCGGGGGGACAGTGATATCCGCCTATACCATTGACAACATCAATGATGCTGGCAGCAACCCGAAGATCATGGCTTTCCAGGCAGATGGGGGCACAACCCCCACTGGCAATGTGAGCTCGGTGCTGGTGGGCAGCACACCTAACCAAGTTCGCATCATCCAGTGGAACGTAGGGGTGGACTATAACGCCCCCGCCCCCAATTGCCTGTTCCAAGTATGGTTGCATGAAGGAAGCAACGTGGTCGACTTCCGCTATGGCTCGGGCGCGACGATCGGTGGAGGGAGCTATTGGTGGACCGGGATCAGCGGTGCGATCGGAAGCAACTTCCTGAACGTACGCCCCGGACCGACCGCGAGCAATGTCGATGTCACGCGCTTGGGAGCCTGGCCCGGCGACGACCTTGTGCTGACCTTTACACCTCCATCCGCCAGTTGCGTTACGCCAACCCCCGGTAATACGCTGGCCAATGCGACCTCGATCTGCCCCGGCATGTCGGTCGCACTGAGCGTGGCCAACCCCGAAGAAGGTCCTGGTATCACTCACCAATGGGAAAGCAGCCCGGATGGCAGCACGTGGACGGCCATTGGCGGTGCCACCGGTACCACTTACAACAGCGCCCCCCTCGCCAGCACCACCTGGTTCCATTGCGTGGTGACCTGCTCCATCGGACCTGCGAGCACAGCGAGCAACCCGGAGCAAATTGTCGTGAGCAGCCCCACCCCGAACTACTACGTGTTCGCCGGAACCCAGTACACGGAGGACTTCGGCACGTGGCAAAACCTCTGCAGCACCAATGATGTGCCCGACACGTATTGGACCAACAGTCCCGCGTACGGCCCAGGCACGTGGCGCAGCAGTGCAACTACTACGGTAGAGTCCGGATGGATCGACGTCGGCGGATGGAACTACCCCTATACCATCTCTCCCGGTCTCCCCATGGCCCGCTTCCATAGCCGCGAAGGTGGATCCGTTCCAGGAACCTTGGACTTCCACATTGACATGTCCGCAGGCAGCGGCGGCGAAACGATCGAGTTCGAGTACATCAATTACTATGGCTCGGGTACGCTGGCGGTGTTGATCTCCACCGATGGGGGCAGCACCTTCACGCAAACGGGCAGCACGCTCGTGAACAACACGGCCTTGGAAACCAAGTCCTTCACGATCGGATCCACTTCGGCCAACACGGTGATCCGACTAAAAGGAACAGCAGGTTTAAATGTGGGCGGCAACGACATCGGTGTGGATAATTTCCGGATCGTTCCGGTACCGGCATGCACCGCACCTACCGCCCCTAATGCAACCGTAACAGGCCCTGGAAGCGTGGATATAGGTTGGACCTGCACGAGCTGCACGGGCAGCTTCTACGTGGAGTACGGCACTCCCGGATTCGCACTTGGTACCGGCACCGTGGCCGGTCCCTTCGGCAGCAGCCCGGCCACCATCAGCGGGGTGGCCAACGGGAACTACCAGGCCTATGTACGGCAGGATTGCGGTGTTGACGGGCTCAGCTTGAATTCCAGTCCTGTGAACTTCAGCATCGTGGCCGGTGACTTCTGCGCCAACGCCATTGACCTGACCACCCTTTCGCTCGGCGACTGGTCCATAATTGGCAACACTACGGGTGCGCTCAACAACTACACCAGTTCGAGTTGCATCGCCAGCCTACCTGGGCCGGACGTGGTGCTCTACCACGATGTAGAAGTGGGTGCCACGATCTCCATCGGCTTGTGGAGTTCCGCCAACCGCTTGATCGTGGCCTATGGCGGAAGTTGCCCTGGTACGACCAGCTTGGTCTGTACTGCTGGAGGTTACTTCCCCCTTGGGGGCAACGTGCAGTTGGTCAACGATTACGAAACCTTGATCTGGACCAATAATGGTTGCCAGACCGAAAGGCTGTATTTCATGGGAGATGGAATCTCCTCCGGGGGAGAAATCTATGTCTTCAACTACGTGTATACCCCTGCTACCGGTCCCTTTTGCGCTACCATTAATGGCGTGGCCGTTAGCACCGTGAACACCGGTACCAATGCCAACGTGAGCTGGTCAGCATCCTGCAGCGGCAACGTGATCGTGGAATACGGACCTGAGGGATTCACGCCGGGAACCGGTGCCACCGCCAATGGCGGCACAGTGGTCCCCATGAGCGGAACGAGCACTTCCTTGAGCGGCCTCAGCATGGACGTGCCGTATGATGTCTATGTGCGGAATGATTGCGGCAGCGGTAACTACGGTCCGAACGGGACGGCTTCCACCTTCACCATCTTCAACGGTGATGACTGCACCCGGGTGATCGCCCTCAGCGGGACGACCGGTGCTTTGGGGATCAACACCACCGGCACCAACGACGACATTTCCGTGTGCAGTGCCGGCAATACCGGCGGCGACCTGGTGATGTCCTACATCGTGGAACCGGGCTACGGCATCTATTTCGCAAGTACCCCGGTGGGTCCATACGTCGGGCAGGTACGCATCGCCTATGGAAGCACATGCCCCGGAGCGAACGAACTGTACTGCGCGGCCGGAGCCACCGACTACATATGGATGAACGGAACCGGTGTTGAGCAGACCGTCTATTTCATTCAGGACGGTGCGGATGAAGGTGCCACCACGGTGGAATGGACCTACTTCACCTGCACGGGCAACCAAGTGGTGGTAGCGATCAACACGGACTACAACCCGAGCGAGACCACCTGGGAGATCACCGACGCGAGCAACGTGGTGATCGCTTCGGGCGGGCCTACAGCCGCTCAAGAGCACATGCTGGTGAGCGAGACCGTCTGTCTGGGATCCGCGCCGGAGAATGCCTGCTACGGCTTCAGGCTGATGGACGGCTACGGCGACGGCATCAACAACGGTAGCTGGCAGCTCAAGTCCACCAGCGGCAGGGTGCTGCTGGGTGACGACTTCGCCAACGGGACCCGCTCTCCCTCCGCCGTCCCCGCCAACCCCAGCTATACGGACCACAGCTTCTGCCTGCCTCCGGGGAACTCGCACATCGCGGCCAAGTCCTGCGGTATCTTCAACTTCGGTATGAACAGCAAGGTGTACTGCAACAATGCGCCGGGGGCCACCAGCTACCAGTTCGAGTTCTCCGATCCGGACGCTGGCTTCATCCGCCGCATCGTGGTGCCCTCCAACTCCGTACGCTTCAGCCAAATGCAGACCAGCCCACTAGTACACGGGGTGACATATTTCGCCCGCGTGCGCAACAATGGGTCCGGAGCGATGGCCAGCGCACACTTCGGTGGTGGCTGCGAGTTGGGCATGGGCTCCACGGTACCTTGTACGGAGTTGATCAGCGCGCCCACCTACGGGCACTCCTGCAACGAGACACGCGCCTTCAACACCAACAACAGCTTCATCTATGCCATGCCGGTGACGGGCGCGACGGAGTACCAGTTCCGGGTCTCCAACGCCAACGAGGGCTACGATGAGACCTTCAGCCGCAGCACCTACATCCTGCAACTGAAGTGGAACGCCGGCGTGGCTCCTCCCATGGTCAACGGCTCCACCTACAATGTGCAGGTGAACGTGAAAGTGGGCACGGTCTACAGTGGCTTCTGCGGGAACACCTGCACGATCACCATCGACAACGGCGGACCCCGGCCCGAGGCCAGCATGAGCCAGACCGCATTCGGCGAAGCCGCCCTGTGGCCGAACCCCGTGCGTGAAAGCCAGGTGAACCTGAGCATCGACGGCATCCAGGACGCGGACCAGCACATCACTGTTGACATCCAGGACATCTATGGCAAGAAGGTCTTCGCCAAGGCGTTCGGGAACAGCGGTGAGCGCTTCACCACCATCCTCGACCTGCCGAGCGACATCGCCAGCGGCGTATACATGGTGAACATCACCGTCAACGGACAGACCACCGTCCAGCGGTTGAGCATCATCAAGTAAGCTTTGTGCTCAGAGTCCCCTTCGGGGACCATGCATACAAGCAAAGCCCCTCCGGGAACGGGGGGGCTTTTTGCTTTATGTGGATGTGGTCATTACCGTCTCCGTAGGTCTGATACGTATCTGATCACGCCGACCGGCATCTCTGACATATAGCGGGTCCTGCGATGGGACGAGCGGACATCCAACCCGGCGGATCATTCATGTACATTGCTTTGGGCCCCGGAAAGATCCATGGGGCCTATACTGTGGTAGCGCAGCAGATACCACTGGGATCGGCGCAACGAAGGCGTTGTTCACATCCGGATCGCCCGCACTTGGCCGAGCCTTCCACGCAACGCGGAACGCAGCTCGATCACATACGGTCCCTGAGGCAAACCGGGCAAGCCACCAATGCGCCCCACGGGCCAGTTGGACAGATCCACTGTCCGCTCCAACACGATCCGGCCCGCGATGTCCCGCACGGTCGCAAGGATCGTTTCATCATCCGGGACGGGAGTGTTCAGGCCGATGAAGAGTTCATCCTGAAAAGGATTGGGCCATGCGGTGATGGACATCGGATCCGCGCACGGCGTAAGCACCATGGCCGGATAACGGTTCACCGTACCATTGATGTCATATTGGTCGAAGCGGTAGTAGGTGACACCCCCTGCGACTGGGGCAGGATCCACGAAGCGGTATTGCAGGTAGTGCGAAGAGTTGCCGCTACAGGGAATGTGACCGATCGTTTCCCACTCCTCACCGTCGCGGGAGCGCAGCACGCTGAAGTCGGCACAGTCCTGCTCCGATGCGGTGGCCCATTCGATCACCGCATTTCCGTCCGCACATTCCACGGAGGCACTGACCAAGGTGACCGGCAACGGGCCACAGCCTGCCAACTCGGTCTTGATGCTGGGGACCTGAAGATCATGCACGCCTTGTGCGAACCAACGCCCGAAAGGCCGACCGTCCAAGGCGGTGGCCGGATGGTGCCGCACCCGTGCGCGCCAGGCTGGATGGCTCGTGGTTGCGCCGGGTGTGGCCAAGCTTTGTTTGAGCAAGGCGCCGGATAAGCCGCTGTCGCTCCAGAGGGCCTCCTCGCCGGTGAAGGCCGTGCTGTTGTTATTGAACGGGGAGGTGGGGACCGCCGGCCCGTGACCAACGAAGTGCCACACCAATTTCATCTTGGAGCGGCCCATGGAGGAGCGGGCCAACTGGCCGACCCCCCATGCACAACCGGGATCGAAGGTGCCGTTGTTCGTGCGCACCGGAGTGACAAGGTCACCACGGTATTGGTAGGTGGGCATCGGCAATGAACGCGCAACGTTCCCTTGGAAGACAAAGGCGCCACCTTCATTGGCGGCTGTCTGCCTTTCGGCCCCGACGACCACGTCACTGTATCCGTCGCCGTTGACATCACCGGCCAAGGCCACCCCGAACCCGAATCTTGATCCCGTGCCGATCCCATAGGCCGACCATGCCGCCGTGGCCGAGGTACCGGCCGCCGAACCGAGGTGTACACTGGCCATCCCCTGGTTCAGGTAGAACATCGATTGAAGATGCGCCCCCACGATCACATCGCCGAAGCCGTCCCCATTCACATCACCCGCCGCACAGACCGAGATACCCATCTGCCCATCTAGCTGGGTTCCCTCGATGATGGTGTTGGCGCCGGCCGGCAAGCCGACGAACGGGGATCCTTGGAAAACATAGGCCCGGCCCGTGTGCGTGTTCGTGCCGTTCGTATAGAAATACTCGCCAACTATCACGTCGCTGTATCCGTCCCCGTTCACATCCCCCGCGTAGGAGACGCATTCACCGAACTGGGCGCCCGAATGCGCACCAAAGGCGGACCAGGACGGCGACGCTGAAGGCCCGGAAGGTGAACCGTTGTAGAGGAAAGCACCGCCCCGGTTGTCATTCGGGGTCACATCATGCAGGTGTGCACCCACGATCACATCGTCATAGCCGTCCCCATTGACGTCCCCTGCGTTGGAAACGTTGGCCCCGTAGAATGAGGACGGGGTGCCCATTGCCGTCCAGTCGGCGACGGAAGGCAACCCGGCCGAAGAGCCGTTGAACACATAGACTTTGCCTTCGTCACCGCCGAACATGTATGCACCAACGAGCACATCGCTGTACCCGTCGCCGTTCACGTCGCCCGCGCTGGACGTGCTGTACCCGAAACGGTCCTCCACGTTCTCGCCGGTCTTCGTCCAAGCAGATGCCGCCGAAAGCCCCGTTGAAGAACCGAGGTAGAGGTACAGTTTACCGCGCCAGGCATAGTTCGGAAATCCCGGTGCCCCCACGAGGACATCCCCATACCCATCGCCGTTAACGTCACCAGCGGATGCCACGACATATCCGTAGAGATCGTCCATGTTCTCCCCGGTACCCGTCCATGCCGGGGCGGCCGACAAGCCGGTGGCCGACCCCAAGTACAGCGTGGCCTTACCAAGGATACTGCCCGGGCCACTGGGCGCACCGATGATCACATCACTGTAACCATCGCCGTTCACGTCGCCCGCAGAAGAGACCGAACTACCCAAGTAACCATTCGTCTGCATGCCCAACTGTGACCATTGACACGTACTTGGCAGCAGGTCAGTACCGCCATGAAAGACACTGACAACACCGGTTCCGCCAGCGTCCGGTGCGGCGACCAGCAGATCACTGATGCCATCGCCGTTCGCATCACCGGCGGTATGCACAGCCGCCCCGAGGTGATCCCCGGCCACTAGACCGACGCGGGACCACAGGAGATGTGCCGCATCCAGCAACAACGGGGAGCTACCGCGAAATACCTGGACCCTTCCCTTGTTGCCGGCATGGTTCGGGCTTCCCACGATCACATCGGCGTAACCATCCCCGTTCACGTCGCCGGCCATGGAAACGGCTTGGCCCAATCGCTCCCCGGACACACCGGCAACGGAGATGCTAGCACCCACGATCAAACCGGTCCCCATCCCGGTTCCCAAATAGACGTATGCCACCCCGTTCCCGGCACCTACCCCGGGGGCACCGATAAGGAGGTCCGCATAGCCATCGCCGTTCATATCCCCGGCGCTGGAAAGGCTGTAACCCAGATTGGCGGACCCTCCCCCGGTCCGCGAGCCGTTGAATGCCACGCTCAAGCCACTTCCGCTATAGCCTTGGTAGACGTATACAGTGCCGTTGTTCGAGGTGGGGACTTTCGGCTGGAAAGGTGCGCCGATGGCAACGTCGCTGATACCATCACCGTTCAGGTCGCCAGCCCCCGCCACGCTGAAGCCGAACTGCGCATTTGACGTCGCACCATTGGCGGTCCACCCCAATGCCAACGTATTCCCATGGTAGCAATAGGCTCTGCCCTGGTTCAAGCCGCTCGGGGGGACGTCATACAATGGAGCCCCCACCAGCACATCGCTGTAGCCGTCACCGTTCACATCACCGGCCAAAGCCACGGCGTGCCCGAATTCACAAGCGGCCTGCATATCGCCGGTCCATACAACTGCCACAACCGTTCCCGGACCTGAGGGGGCCGATCCGAAATAAGCGAAGGCCGCCCCATGCCCGCCTTGCCCCGGTGCCCCGACCACCACGTCGCTGATACCGTCACCGTTGAGGTCCCCCGCTGAAGAGACGCTGAAGCCGAACTGTGCGTTCGCGACAGTACCCTGCACCGTCCATACCGGTGTGCTGGCGATGCCCGTGGCGGAGCCCAGAAAGATCATCGCTCGGCCCGCATCCGTGGATGGAAGGTCCCAGTATGGCGCACCCACGATGATGTCGCTATATCCATCGCCGTTCACATCGCCCGCCGTGGCTACGCTGTATCCGAAGGATTCCCCCGGTTGGCTGCCTGCCAGCTCAAGATCGGCCGTTGAGGATATGGGGTCGATGGTGACCGGATAGACGGCATTTTCATCCTGCACCGACAAGACCAGTTGATCCCCGCTTAACGCCATGCTGGAGGGAAGTACATGTCCTTTCGCATCCCAAGCATGGAGGCCATGATAGCGGAACACCGGGGAAAGTGCCATGGTCCGCTCATCGAATGCGTTGAACACCAGTTCGTCCTTGGTCTTTTGCACGGCCAACAGGTCACCCGTTATCCGCAATCGTGCTTCCAACGGGCCATTCCCCTGCGGTTCGGTCATCACCACCAGATCGTGCCGCATACCATGGATGTCGTTCTGATATAGCATTCGGAACGGACCGTGGTCAATTTCCAAATGGCTCCCCTCCGCCACCTCCGACAATGCTACACGGGGCAAAAGCTCCGCGCCTCCGCGACCGATCCCTGCCAGTGAGAAAGAGGCCCGGCGGGGCGCGTTCCCCTTTTCCACGAAGACATCAAAACCGGCTCCACGATAGGTGACCCGAATGCCCTGCGCCTCATTGTAGCTATGGAACGCCCCGTTCGCCCCTAGGATCGCATATCCCGCTGAGCCGGTGGCCATGGGGGCCGCTACCCCTTTGAGCGGCCCCTTCCGGTCAGCACCGCTATTGGTGCTTCCCCCTCCCGAATGGCCATAATGACCCAAACCATTGGTGGTCAAGCAAAACCCCAATGCCAAACCAAGTATGGTGAATGCGATGCTTCGTCCCATCGAGCATCGGACATCCGTGGGCCTGACCATTTGTGAACCCAAGGTAGCCGCTACAGTTCTTCCCTTGTGACAAGACGGGGCGGAACGTTCAAGCTGGTGCAACATTCGTGAGGTCCTGTGGCAGAACGCACGGTCAAAGCTGCTCAAAAAACACGGCTACTACCTTCGGCGCATGTTTTCCAATGCATCCTTCACGGCACGCGTACTGGCCGTGGCGCTCACCTTCTCCGGGTCCCTTCAGAACACCTTCGCACAGCGCCCCGCGAACGAACCGGATGCCGCGCACATCCTGCACGACATGGAGAAGCTGCCCGTGGTCGGCACCGTGCTGTACATAGCAGCCCATCCGGATGATGAGAACACCAAGCTGATCGCCTGGCTGGCCAACGGCAAGAAAGTGCGCACGGGCTACCTCAGCCTTACCCGCGGCGACGGCGGACAGGACCTGCTGGGCCCCGAGCTCGGCGATGCGCTCGGCATCATCCGCACGGAGGAACTTATGGCCGCGCGCCGCATCGACGGCGGTGAACAGTTCTTCACCCGCGCCAGCGACTTCGGCTATAGCAAGAACGCCGAGGAGAGTTTCGAGAAATGGGGCCGCGACGAAGTGCTCAGCGATGTGGTGCGCGTGATCCGCACCTTCCGGCCGGACATCGTCATCACGCGCTTCCCGCCCACTCGCGAGGCCAGGCACGGGCATCACGAGGCCAGCGCGATCCTCGCCCACGAAGCCTTCGACATGGCCGGCGACCCCAAGGCCTTCCCCGAGCAGTTGGAACAGGGTCTCACCGTCTGGCAACCGCGCCGCCTCTATTTCAACGGAAGCACCTGGTGGAAAAAGGACCTGGCGGACATCGCCAAGCGGAACAAGGATTGGTACGCCGTGGACGTGGGCGGCTTCGACCCCTTGCTGGGCCTGAGCTATACCGAGCTCGCGGGCCGAAGCCGCAGCATGCACAAGAGCCAGGGTTTCGGTGCGGCGGAAACGCGCGGCCAGCAGATGGAATACCTGCACTTCGACATGGGAGACCGCCCGAAAAGTGATGACATCTTCAACGGGATCGACATGACCTGGGAAAGCGTCCCGGGCGGCGAGGCCGTGGCCACGGCCGTGGAAGCGCTGCTTGCCAACTTCGATCTGCGGGCACCGGAAAAAAGCGTGGAAGCGTTGGGCCACGTGACCTCCGCAGTGGACGCTTTGCCCCCGTCCGACTGGAAGGACCTCACCCGGAAGCGCGTGAACGAACTGCTGCTGGACGCTACCGGCACGGTGGTGGAGGCCTTGTCCGACGCACCACAGGTGGTGACCGGCGACTCCGTGAAAGTGGCCTTGAACGTCCTCACGCGCAGTGCATCACCGGTCCAGTTCGTGAAACCTGACGGACATGCGGTCGCGCTTGCGGACAACGCACCGTTCACCCTGCCCGTGGGACTGAAAGCACCCTTGACACCGGACCAGCCCTTCTGGCTCGCCCTGCCGCACGGCAACCTCTTCCACATCGCGGACCCCACGCTCATCGGCAAGGCCATCACTCCGCCCGAACTGGAGGTGGCTTACACGTTGCGTTTTGCGGGTGGCACGGAGGTCACAGGCACCGTGCCTGTGCTCTACACGTCCGTGGACCGGTTGAAAGGGGAGCAAGTGCAGATCTGCGAGGTGGTGCCGCCCGTCTCCCTGTTCGCCAGCCCTTATGTCCTGATGGTGAAGGACACCACGACAGTGGCGCAACTAGGGGTCGAAGCCTATACCGACCTCGCCCATGCCGAGCTGATCGGCGAGCGTGTCGCCGACTGGGAATTCACCCCGGCGCGCCAACAGCTCGGCCCGCTGAAGCAGGACCAGCGCATCGGCGCAAGCCTCCGCGTGGTTCCTGAAGGTGCCGATCGAAGCGCCCTGCCCTATCTGCGCATGGACGTGGGCCATCCCGGACCGACCAACCTCACCCGGCGCATCATCGACTACGACCACATCCCCAAGCGGTCTTGGTATACCATGGCCACGTTCTGCGCCGTCCCCATCGATGTGAAGGTGAACGCCCGGCACATCGGCTATATCATGGGCGCGGGCGATGATGTCCCACAAGCATTGGAGCAGCTCGGCCTCACCGTGGACCTGATCGACCCCGCCACGGCGACGTTGCAGTCCCTGGCCAAGTATGACGCCATCATCACCGGCATCAGGGCGTACAATGTCACCCATGCCTTGAAGGAGCTGAACCCCGTCCTGATGGAATACGTGAAGAACGGCGGCACCTTGGTGGACCAGTACACCACGCTGAGCAAGGACATGGTGCTGCCTGACGATCGGATCGGCCCATATCCCTTCACTATTACCCGCGACCGCGTGACCGTGGAAGAAGCACCGCCTACCTTCCTTGACCCGAAGAACCCGCTGCTGAACACGCCGAACAAGATCAGCCTGAAGGACTTCGACGATTGGGTGCAGGAGCGCGGCCTCTACTTCCTTGGCGATCTTGACCCGCACTACACGCCACTGATCGGCTGGAGCGATCCCGGGGAAAAACAGCTCGATGGCGCGCTCGTCACTTGCGACTATGGCAAAGGACGGTTCGTGTACACCGGGATCAGCTTTTTCCGGCAGTTGCCGGCGGGTGTGCCCGGAGCTTACCGGCTTTTTGCGAATCTGATATCACGACGGAGTCCACAGTGATCCTTTTGCTTTTCAGCTTCCTACTTTCATTTTTCATTCCTAGGTCGTTTTGCACCTCATTGACTGGATCATCCTCTTGGGCACCCTCGGCTTCATCGTGGGCTACGGTGTGTGGAAGACGCGCAGGACGCGCACCAGCGAAGGCTATCTCCGAGGAGGGGAGCGACGCCGCTGGTGGGCGGTGGGCCTTAGCGTGATGGCCACGCAGGCCAGCGCCATCACCTTCCTCAGCACGCCGGGCCAAGGGTTCGCCGACGGCATGGGCTTCGTCCAGTTCTACTTCGGACTGCCGCTGGCGATGGTGGTGATCGGCTTCGTCTTCATCCCGCTCTACTACAAATGGAAGGTGTACACGGCGTACGAGTTCATCGGTAAGCGCTTCGATAACCGGGCGCGACTGCTCACCGCCGGGCTCTTCCTGATCCAGCGCAGCATGGCGGCAGGCATCACCATCTATGCGCCGAGCATCATCCTCAGCAAGGTGCTGCACTGGCCGCTGTCCTGGACCTGCCTCTTCATCGGAGTGCTGGTGATCATCTACACCACCACCGGCGGCGCCAGGGCCGTGGGCGTAACGCACAAGCAACAGATGGCCGTGATGTTCGCTCGGGATGCTTCGTGGCCTTCGGGTTCACCGTCTACTACATCGGCCACGATGAACTTCGGCGAAAGCCTTGCACTGGCCGGCGCGCTCGGCAAGATGAACATGATGGACACTCTCCTTGGACCCCAGCGACGAAATACACGCTTTGGAGCGGCTTGATCGGCGGCTTCTTCCTGCAACTCTCCTACTTCGGCACGGACCAGAGCCAGGTGCAGCGCTACCTCGGGGGAAAGAACGTGACAACAGGCGCGAGCAGGGCCTGTGGATGAACGCGATGCTGAAGATCCCGATGCAGTTCTTCATCCTGCTCACCGGGGTGCTGGTGTTCGTGTTCTACCTGTTCAACGCCTCTCCGGTGCATTGGAACGCGGCCAATGTGGCGGAAATGCGGGCGGTAAAGTTCAACACAGAGGCACCATTCGACCACGCTCAGGGGCCACAACGGCATGGAGGTGAGGTGGGCACCGGTAGCGTCGACCCAATGGGTAGACCACGAGGTGACCAGAACGCTGCTGTTAAAATGGAATTGGAGCACGCGCAAAATGCCGAGCAGATCACGCAACTGACCAAGGCTTGGTTAGCCACGGAACGCAGCGGGCTGGACCAAGGGGCAGCCACTGCGGAACTAAAAGCCGCGTTGGCCGCGGACGATCTCCTGCGCGCCCGGTACACCGCGGCGATCACGAAGGACCTGCCCCAACGGGAGGCCAACGACAAGGACTACATCTTCATCAGCTACATCATGGACCATCTGCCCGTGGGCGTGGTGGGCCTCTTGCTGGCGATGATCTTCAGCGCGGGGATGAGCAGCACGAGCGCCGAACTGAGCGCCTTGGCCACCACCAGCGTGGTGGACGTGCTGCACAAACCCCGCACCGATGCTCGGCAGGTGTTGCTGAGCAAATGGGCCACGGTGCTCTTCGGCGTGCTGGCGTTAGCATTCGCGGCGCTCTTCTCGCTCTTCGAGAACCTGATCCAGGCGGTGAACATCCTGGGGTCCTTGTTCTACGGGACCATCCTGGGGATCTTCCTGGTGGCATTCTTCTTCAAACGCGTCCAAGGCAAGGCGGTGTTCATCGCGGCGGGGGTGGCACAGACGGCCATCCTTGTACTGCATTTCGGCCATTTTGAGATCGCCTTCCTCTGGTACAATCTGATAGCGCCGGCCATCACGGTGGTGCTGGCGGTGCTGCTGCAAATGACCCTGCCCCCGGAAGTGCCGCCGGCAAGCGGAAAAGCACCGGCCTGAGCCGCTCGGAGCGAACATTTTCAAGATCTCCGTTGTTCTATAGTACCCGTTGGGCGATCAATACCCGCCGTTGCTCGCATAAGCGGGTCCCAATAGGCTTCGATCGCTTACCTTAGCACCCGTTAACCCAATAGAAAACCAACCTGACCAATGAACAAACTCTACGTTTCAGCCTTGGCCCTGTCCCTGATCGGGGGCACAGCTATGGCACAGTCACAAGAAAGCTCCCGCACGCGCGTGTTGAAGCAGCGTACTACGGAGCGACCTGCCCATCACGTCCAACCCGCCTACTCCGCGGACCGCGACCTGCTCTGGTCAGATGATTTCTCCGATCCTTCCACCTGGATCATCGGAAACATCAACGACCCTAACAACGAGAACTGGGTGATCGGTACCACGGGTTCCTCCGGGGCCTACGAGATCGGCACCATTGAATCCACATCGGCGGCCAATGGCTTTGCCCTGTTCGATTCCGACCTGCTCTGCGGCGGGAGCCAGAACGCATGGATCCAAACGGCCGACCCGATCAACCTGTCCGGTTACCCAGGGGTGGTGCTCCAATTCGAGCAATACTACCGGGAATTCCAGGGCATGTGCTACGTGGAGACCAGCATCAATGGTGGCACCGATTGGCAAACGATCCAGATCAATGACATCGGAGGCAACAGCACCACGGACAATCCTCAATTGCTGTCGGTCAACCTGTCCAGCGCCATCGGTAACCAGAGCGCCCTGATCCGCTTCCGTTACGAAGGTGGTTGCGACTATGCTTGGATGATCGATGACGTTGCCATCATCACCCTTCCGGAACATGAGTTGATCATGGACTACGGCTACACGGCACAGTTCGGCGGAGGCTACGAGTATGGCCGTGTCCCCGCGAGCCAGATGCCCACCACCATGGACGCAGGCGCAGCGGTGATCAACTTCGGCGCTCTGGACCAGACCAACGTAAGTGTTTCCGTCTCCGTCCGCGATGAGAGCGACATGGAGGTTGCCAGTGGCACCAGCGCCGTAGTAGCCTTGATGGTTAACGGCGATACCGCCGCGTTCGAAACCCCCCTCACTTTCAGTCCCGCTTTGGCCATGGGCACCTACACCGCCTATTTCACCATGACCAGCGACCAGATCGGCATGGATGAAAACGTGAACGATAACGCCAGAAACCGTTATTTCGCGGTTTCCTCCGACCTTTACTCCTTGGACGGACTGGACGTGATCCCGGACGATATGCTAAGCTTGTCCTCCGTCGGCAGCAATAGCTTCACCGACAACACTCAGGACGTGCGCCTGTTGAACTATTTCGAGGTGCCCAATACGACCACCTTCTACGGTGTGGAAGTGTACTTGAGCGGAACAACAGTCCCGGGCAGCTATTTCATCGCTTCGGTGTATGACACGGTCGACGTACTAGCCGCCACCGCGGATCTCACTTCTCCCTTGGTGGAGTCGGATGCCCGTTTGATCACACAGGAGGACATGGACAACGGACAGTTGGCAGCGGTATCCTTCCTCGACCCGATCACACTCGGTCCCGGCGCCTACTTTGTCTCCGCCAACATGTACCAAGAGGGTGGCAATGACATCCGGATCATTGACGACGAAACGGTACCCCAGCCCGCCATTGCAAGCATGCTGTGGATCCCCGTCGATGACCAGAACATCAACCTCTATGGCGGAAATGGTACCGCATGGGCCGTACGCCTCTCCAGCCTGCTGAACGTGGGCGTGCAGGATTCACCAAGCCTGAAGGGCATCACCATGTACCCCAGCCCCACTGCGGGTCCGTTGGAAGTGCGTGCGGAGACCCCCGGCATCATGACCGTGGAAGTGTTCAACGCGCTGGGCGAGAAGGTGCAGACCTCCAGCTTCACCGGCACTGCCACCACCTTGAACCTCGCCGGTAACGCGGCAGGTATGTACACCGTCCGCATCGGCGACGGCACCAACTTCAACATGCAGCGCGTCATCCTGAAGTAGGGTGATCCGTATTCAGAATAAGCACCCCCTCGGTTTTTACCGGGGGGGTGTTTTTCTTTCGCCCCGTCGTAGTAGCAGCCATTTCCCGCCCACCTCGCGCAGGCGGATGACGAGGACGGACGTACCACCGGAATATTGGGTCCTGCACTATCCTTACTGAACGGGAAAGTTGTCTACTTTCGCTCCTTCCCTAACATCCACGGAGAACCCTAAAACCCATACAATGAAAAGACTTTGCTCCATTGCGACCGTAGCCTTCATCGCTGCCGGCGTATCCGCACAACACAGCGGGAGGTCACCGCTGCCCACACGGGACCAGTTCGAAGCCAACCAGCCCGTGCAGGGCTTGGTGCATCATCCTGCTGCCCAAGCGAACGGCCAGCGCGAAGTGCTGTTCACCGAGGACTTTGCCAATGGCTTTGCCGGCAACAATGGCGGCGTTGGCGCATGGACCTTTTCCGGAACCAACGGCGATGTGTGGCGCTATACCACCACCGGCCCGGTGGGTGCCTACACCGTGGTCTCTGAGATCGATCACCTCACCGAGCGCCGCGAACGGCTTCATGCTCTTCAACTCGGATTCCGTGAACACGAACTTCGGCGTGACCCCGCCGGTGGCAATATCCCCACGGGTGAACGTGACCGGCTCCTTGATCTCTCCGATCATGGACCTGAGCGGGCCTTCCGCCGTGGAGATCCGCTTCTACGAGCAATACCGCTTCTGCTGCGCCAATACCGGTTCCGGCCAAACACTGGACGTGAGCCTGGACGGCGGGCAAACCTGGCCCAACAGCCTCGACATCGATCAGGGCGTGAACTACAACATCGAATTCACTACTGCCGAAGTCGCCGTCAATCTGACTCCCGCCCTAGGCACTGGCGACCGCAGCCAGGTCCGCCTCCGCTTCAATCAAGGTGGTGAGATCTCCGCCTACTATTGGGAGATCGACGACATCAGCATCAGCGCCCTGCCGGAGAACGAGCTGATCATGGACTACGGCTATACCGCCCAGTTCGGCGAAGGCTATGAGTACGGCCGTATTCCGCAAAGCCAGATCCAGAGCACGGTGAACGTGGGTGCCGGTATCATCAACTACGGCGGTACCACCCAGAACAACGTGACGGTATATGTTTCCTTGAAGGATGATGCGACCAACACGGAAGTGGGGGCCTCCACCATTAATCTAGGGACGATCAATACCACGGACACGATGGTCGCCGATGCGGAAATGACCGTGCCCTTCCCCCTGCCCGTTGGGAAGTATACCGCCTACTTCACCATGACCAGCGACTCCATCGGTGTGGACGCGAACCCGAACAACAACGCCCAAATGCGCTACTTCGAGGTGACCAACGACCTGTACGCCTTGGACGCCTACAACGTGGTGCCCAACGCCATCCTGTCCCTCACCCGGCTCGGCACGAGCAGCTTCACGGACAACACCCAGGACGTGCGGTTGATGAACCTCTTCATCATTGAGTCCACGACCACCTTCTATGGTGTGGAGATCCGCATGGCCACCCAGTCGGCACCCGGCAGCTACTTCATCGCGGCCGTGTACGACACGGCGGACGTGTTCACGGGCGCCGGCAACAACCCTACACCCTTGGTGGAATCCGATCCTCGCGTGATCACGCAGGCCGACTATGACAGCCGCCTCGCATCGGTCTCCTTCTTGGATGCGATCACGCTCAACCCCGGTGCTTATTTCGTCTCCGCCAACCTCTACCAGGAGAGTGGCAACGACCTGTCTATTCTGGACGACGTGACGGTGCCCCAGCCTTGGGACGCCAGCATGATATACATCCCGATCGACGACGCGAACCAGAACACCTATAGCAACGGCAACGCATTCTGCATCCGCCTCTCCAGCGAGCTTAACGTAGGTGTGCAGGAAGCACCGGGCCTGGACGGCATCACCATGTACCCCAGCCCCACCTCCGGCCCGCTCCATGTACAAGCGACGACCGCCGGGAAGATGACCGTGGAGGTGTTCAACGCATTAGGTGCCAAGGTGCAGATCGCCAACTTCACCGGTACGATGATCGATCTGGACCTCTCCGGCCATACAGCGGGCATCTACACCGTCCGCGTGGGAGATGGGACCAACTTCAACATCCAGCGCATTGTGCTGAAGTAAATCCGCATTGACGGAATTGATCCCCCTTCGGCCGTGGTGGCCGAAGGGGGATTTTTCTTTACACCAAGCCGTAGGAGCATGCATGCTGCCATGGCCATGGAAAGGCCAATGGACAGGAACGGAACATTGACCAGGACCACTGTTCAAGGCCTACATTTGACAGAGGGATGGTTTACATCCCTTTCTACTGTACACCCTTGCTGAAAATCTGAAACCTTTATCATGAAAAGACTTTGCTCCATTGCGATCGTTGCCATGATCGCCGCAGGCGTGCATGCCCAACAAAAAGGGGGGACGCAATTCCCTACCCTGTACCAGCTCCAGCCCGAAGAGCGATGCCAACCGCCGGCCCATCATCCTTTCGCACAGATGGATGGCCTGCGTGACGTCCTGTTCAACGAGGACTTCGCCAATGGCCTCGCCGGCAACAATGGCGTAGGCGCTTGGACCGTCTCCGGGATAAACGGTGATGTTTGGAAGCACACCACCACCAAACCGGTAGGTGCGTATAACGCAAATGCCACGGCGCTCGCATCACCGACCGGCTCGAACGGTTTCATGCTCTTCGACCTGGACTCGGTGAACACGAACTTCTCCGTGGACCCGCCGGTGGCGAACAACCCCCGCGTGGACCTGACCGGATCTCTGGTCTCGCCGATCATGGACCTCAGCGGTCCGGTCGCGGTGGAGATCCGCTTCACAGAGCAATTCAGGTTCTGCTGCGGTAGCAGCCCCTCCAAGTCATTGGAAGTGAGCACAGACGGTGGAACGACCTGGCCCACCAGCATCGACATCGGCCAAGGGACCAACGCGAACACGACGTTCAACTCCGCCGAAGTGGCCTTCAACCTGACCTCCGCCATCAGCGCGGACCCCTCCAATGTCCGCATCCGTTTCACCGAGACCGGCGCGAATTCCGCTTACTACTGGGAGATCGACGATATCAACATCAATGCATTGCCTGAGAACGAGCTGATCATGGACTACGGTTACACCTCCCAGTTCGGCGGCGGCTATGAATACGGCCGCGTGCCACAGAGCCAAATGCAGAACTCGGTGGAGGTGGGCGCAGGCATCATCAACTACGGCCTCAATACCCAGAACAATGTGACCGTGTACGTTTCCCTGAAGGATGCAGTCGACGTGGAGATCGGCTCCTCCACCATCATCTTGGGCACGATAGCTCCCACGGACACATCTCTCGCGGACGCGGTGATCACTTTCCCATCAGCGCTGCCCGTCGGCCTGTATACGGCCTACTTCACCATGACCAGCGATTCCATCGGGGTGGACGCCATTCCGGCGAACAATTTCAGGAACCGCTATTTGGAGGTGACTGACGACCTCTATTCCATCGACGCCGTCGGCGTGGTCCCGGACAGCATCTTGCACCTTACCTCTACCGGCACCAACAGCTTTGCGGACAACACCCAGGACGTGCGTCTGCTGAACTACTTCGAGGTCCACACCGAGGAGACCTTCACCGGGGTGGAGGTGTATCTGAGCACCCAGACCCAACCGGGCAGCTACTTCGTCGCGGCGGTGTACGATACTGCGGATGTGTTTGTCAGCGGGAGTCCCGGCCTCACCTCACCCTTTGTGGAGTCGGACCCCCGATTGATCACACAAGAGGACATGGACAACGGACGACGGCCTGCTGTCTCCTTTCTGGACCCGATCACGCTTGCCCCCGGGGCCTACTACGTCTCCGCGAACATGTACCAGGAAGCGGGCAATGACATCCGGATCGTTGACGACCTTACTGTCCCCCAACCCAACGCAGCCAGCGCGCTCTGGATCCCGATCGATGCCAATAATCAGAACATCTATGGAGGAAATGGCAATGCTTGGTGTGTCCGCCTCTCCAGCGAGCTGAACGTGGGCGTGCAGGAAACGCCGGGCCTGGACGGTGTCTCCATGTATCCCAGCCCTACCGTTGGCCCGCTGCAAATACGCACACAGACCGCCGGTTACATGACCGTGGAGGTGTTCAACGCATTGGGCGCCAAAGTGCGGACCGCCAAGTTCGCCGGCACCGCGACCTCTTTGGACCTCTCCGGCCATGCAGCAGGCATCTATACGGTGCGCGTGGGAGATGGGACCAACTACAACGTGCAGCGCATCGTGCTGAGATAAGGCGAACGGTTCCGAAAGCGAACTCCCCCGGTCCTGGGAACAGGTTCCGAGGGGGAGTTTTTCGTTCGGGGACAGCCTGAACTCCATTTGGCCCAGACCTCTTGGGTGACCCGCCACGTGTCCGTCATTGCCGGTACACGCCATGAAGCATTACATTATCACTGGTGTCCGGAGAGAAATCCGGAGACAACCTGAAAGGCTTGGTAGCAAGGGGATTGACGAATTTTTCAGTTGATGGGGCTTGGGTGTGAAGAATAACCGACTTTAGCTTTTTCGCGACCCCGGCTCGGAGGCCGGGGTGACAACCATGAAAGGTCCGGGTGCTCGAATAGCCGCGCTTGGCGCGGCTATTCGAGCACCCGGACCAAAGAGCAAATGTCATTCCGGGCTTGACCCGGAATCGCGAAAGTGGTTGGCTATGATCATCCTGGACAGCGGTGATTACATTGTATTCAATTTCCACTCCATGAAAACACGCTACACCTCCCTCATCGCGATCGCGATCGCCGCTACCGCGACAGCCCAGTCCACGCAATTTACCTCCCGCTCCTTCAACAAGGGCTTCGACCCGGCCACCATGACCGAGCCGACCCGGCCGGCCAGCCATCCGGCTGCCAGTGCCGGGAGCGTTCAACGGGATGCTTTCTACACCGAGGATTTTTCCGGGGGCGACATCCCGGCCGGTTGGACCACTTCGGATGATATGACACCTACCGGCCAGACGCCGGTGTTGTTCCAGTGGTCGGACGACCCCGCGGCCGTCACGCCCGCTTCCGTCAACCATCCGTTGATCCTCACTTTTGATGCCCCCGGTGCCTCCAACGGCTACCTCTGGGCCAATTCGGACCGTGGCCTCAGCGCTGCGCCCGCGAGCAACCACCTCACGACGCTCACCACCACCTCCATCGACTGCTCCGGCCGCGCCTCGGTGCTACTGACGATGAAAAGCACCATCGGCGTGTACAATCTGGACGCCAGCACGTATTGCAAGGTCCGCGTCAGCACCGACGGTACGAATTGGACGGACTTCACCCCCTTCCCATGCTTGACGACCGGGAACATCAACCCGCCCTGTGAACGCTTCTCCTACAACCCACAGTCGGTGGCCGTGGACATCACCTCCGCTGCGGCGATGCAGCCCACCGTCTACCTGCAATTCCAATGGCAGGGAGGCTGGGAATACTACTGGGCCATCGATGACCTGGAACTTTCCGCCTTCCCGGACCATGATCTGGTGATGAACTTTGGCTATACCTCGCAATTCGGCGACGGGATCGAATATGGGCGTGTACCGGATACGCAAATGCCTTCCACAGTGAACGTTGGCGCGGAGATCGTCAACTTCGGACTGATGGACCAGGCGAACGTGACGGTACACGTGTCCCTGAAGGACGGGACAGGTGCGGAGGTAGGCACGGCCACTACCACCTTTCCGTTGTTGGAGCACGGCGACACCGTAGTGACGGATGAGATCATCAACATGCCCGTCCCTTCCTACGGCGCATATTCCGCGCACTTCACCATGACCAGCGACCAGATCGCCTTGGATGAGAACCCGGACAACAATGCCAAGGTCCGGTATTTCCACGTCATGCACCATACCTATTCCTTGGACGGCATCGGCGTGGTACCGGCTTCCGAGCTGAGCCTGACCAAGGTGGGTACGACCTCCTTTTTGGACAATACTCAGGATGTACGGCTGCTGAACTACTTCGAGGTCCACAACACGGAGACGTACTACAGGGTGCAAGTCGTATTGGGCGACAGCACTGAAGCCGGCAGCTACTTTATCGCGGCGGTTTACGATACGGCGGATGTTCAAGTGGGCCAGACCCCTACGGCCTTGATGGAGTCGGACGCCCGCGTGATCTCGCAATCCGATTTTGATCTCTACGGAGGCCGGGCAAGTGTCGCTTTTCTCGATCCGATCACCTTGGCTCCTGGAGCGTACTACGTCTCCGCCAATCTCTACCAAGAGGCCGGACTTAACATCTACATCGCGGACGATGTGAGCGTACCACAGCCCACGGGTGCCAGCTTGATCTACCTGCCGATCGATGACCAGAACCGCTTTGTATACAGCAATGGGAACGCATGGGCCGTGCGCATATCCAACGATTTCGACGGCTTTGACCTGTTCGATATCAGCACCGCTGTCGCGGAAGGGAATAAGAACATTGCAGGCATTTCAGTTTTCCCCAACCCCACCACGGGCCTCCTCCACATCCGCACGCAGACCTCCGGTAACATGAACGTGGAGATCTTCAATGCCATGGGTGCCAAGGTGCGTTCAGTCCGCTTCACAGGTACATCAACTACCGTGGACCTGACCGGGAATGCGGCAGGCATCTACACCGTCCGTATCAGCGACGGCAAGAACGCCAGCGTGAAGCGTATCGCTCTACAATAGTTCGCAAGCGCAAGTTCCGCTTACGCGAAAGCCCCTGCTTCCGTCCGGAAGCAGGGGCTTTCCTTATCGGGGCGTTTCCCCGGTGTCATCAATACTATTTCGAGGACCACTCCTTGATCTTGGCCTCGTTCAATTGGACATACGCATCGCTACCTGCCTTCTTGGAAGCTTCCATGCTCTTCTCGGCAGTGGCGATGGCCTCTTTCTTCATGCCGTTGGCAGCCTGTGCCAATGCCAAGGTGTGCAGCGAATAGTACTTCGCATCCATGGCAACGGACTTTTGTGCCCATTCCAAGGACTCCTTCGTCATGATGCCGCGGTCCACCGCAAAGCGGGCGCAGCTACCGTAGGTGCCGGCCTTGATGTCGGACTTGGCCATGGCCTCCTTGATGTTGGCGATGGCCTGCTCCGTAGCATCGGCGGTGATCCAAAAGCTCACACGGGACTTCTCCCAACGGATGTCCATCCGTGCCTTGTCGTCCTTCACCTCATCAAAGGAAATGGAAAGCGTTTCCGTGAACTCGCTGGGTTCCACCTTGGCCTTCACCTTCAGCACATCCTCCTCGCCCTTGTGATCTCCCTCGCCCCAGAGCTCGGTGTTCTTGTTGAAGAGGATCACCCAGCTTTCCTTACCGGGGATCGCGAACACGGAGTACTTGCCCTTGTCCAACTTTTCTCCCTCGATGATGACGGGGCTGTCGACCTCGAAGGTGGTGTTCGCATTGGCACCGAGCCGCCACAGCTGGTCAAAGGGCAGCAGCCCCCCGAAGATCTCGCGGCCACGGACACTGGGGCGGGAGTACTCGACCTCCACCTTGGTGAGGCCGACCACCTGCTCCACCTCGCCTTGTGGGCTGGCTTTTGGAAGGTCTTGGGCGACAGCGGAAAAACTGATGGCGACAGCGGCCACCGGAAGAAGAAAACGGTTCATTGAAAAGGGGGTTTGGGTATTGTGCGAAGGTACGGCTTACGGAGGAGCCGTGTTCCCACTGTCCAAAGCCCCTTGCGATCAGCGCATTCGGCAGCGGACATTGGCCACACTTTCCTTTGGAACTCTCAGGCCACCTTCAGCTGGCTCATGCGCGAGTGATCGAACTTCTCGCGGGCATAGCTCAACGTGATGCGCAGCTCGGTGGGGCGGTCGTTGGTGCTGGGCATCTCGTACATCGCATCGGTCATGATGGCCTCGCAGATGCTGCGCAGGCCACGGGCACCGAGCTTGTAGTCCATGGCCTTCTCCACGATGAAGTCGAGCACCTTCTTGTCGAAGGTGAGCTTCACCTTGTCCATCTCGAAGAGCTTGACGTACTGCTTGATCAGCGCGTTCTTCGGTTCGGTGAGGATCCGGCGCAAGCTCTCGCGGTCCAACGGGTCCAGATAGGTAAGCACCGGGAACCGACCGATCAGCTCGGGGATGAGACCGAACGCCCGCAGATCCGTGGGGCCCACGTACTGCAGCAGGTGTTCATCGTTGATCCGGTGCTCCTTGCTGGCGCTGTACCCCACAGCGCTGCTCTTCACACGGCGTGCAATGATCTTCTGGATACCGTCGAACGCGCCGCCACAGATGAAGAGGATGTTCCGCGTATCCACCTGGATCAGCTTCTGCTCCGGGTGTTTGCGACCACCTTGGGGGGGCACGCTGACGATGCTTCCCTCCAAGCAATTTCAGCAGCGCTTGTTGCACGCCTTCGCCGCTCACATCGCGGGTGATGCTCGGCGTGTCGCTCTTGCGGCTGATCTTGTCGATCTCGTCGATGAAGACGATGCCGCGCTCAGCCTTGCTTACATCGTAGTCCGCAGCTTGGAGCAAGCGGCTCAGGATGCTCTCCACATCCTCGCCCACATAGCCCGCCTCGGTCAGCACGGTGGCATCGGCAATGGCGAAGGGCACGTTGAGCATCCGGCGATGGTCTTCGCCAGCAGCGTCTTGCCGCGTACCGGTCTCACCCACCAGGATGATGTTGCTCTTCTCGATCTCCACATCATCCGTGGTGGCACCGGCTTCTGCAGCAACCGCTTGTAGTGGTTGTACACCGCAACGCTCAACACCTTCTTCGCCTCGTCCTGCCCGATGACGTATTCGTCCAAGAAGCGTTTGATGTCCGACGGCGCTGCAAGATGAGGTTGCCCTCCATCTCCGTCCGCGTCGCGTTGGCTCAATTCCTCGGCGATGATGTTCTGCGCCTGGGCGATGCAACTATCGCAGATATGGCCGGTGATGCCGGCGATCAGCACGTTGGTATCCTGCTTATCGCGACCGCAGAACGAGCACTTGATCTCTTTCTTCTCCATGGTAGTGCCTTACCGGATCCTACATACGTGCGAATAGCCTCGCAAGATACGGCGAAGGCCGGCGGGGTGTCCACCCGGCCTTCGATCACAACTGATACGTCAACGCATTAGCCGCTGAACGACAATCTTCCTGGACGCACGTCTGCTCCTACTTCGGATTGCGCACGAGCAGTTCGTCGATCATGCCGTACGCCTTGGCCTCCTCGGCGATCATCCAGTAGTCGCGGTCGCTGTCCTTCTCCACCTGCTCGAAGGTCTGTCCGCTGTGTTGGCGATGATGTCGTAAAGCTCCTTCTTCAGCTTCTGGATCTCGCGGACGGTGATCTCCATATCGCTGGCCTGTCCTTCGGCACCACCCATGGGCTGGTGGATCATCACGCGGGCATGCTTCAATGCACTGCGTTTTCCCTTGGCACCGGCACATAACAACACGGCACCCATGCTGGCCGCCATGCCGGTGCAGATCGTGGCCACATCCGGGATTGATGTACTGCATGGTGTCGTAGATGCCCAAGGCCGGCGTACACACTTCCGCCGGGGCAGTTCATGTAGATCTGGATGTCCTTCTTGGCATCCACACTTTCCAGGAACAGCAGCTGCGCCTGGATGATGTTCGCCACCTGATCATTGATGCCCGTGCCGAGGAAGATGATGCGATCCATCATCAAGCGGCTGAACACGTCCATCTGCGCCACGTTCAGCTGACGCTCCTCGATGATGTACGGCGTCATGCGAGATGCCGGTGATGTAGCCGTTCAAGCGTGGTGCTGCTGATGCCGCGGTGCTTTACCGCGTACTTCTGGAATTCGTCTGGTGGGAACATCGCTGATGTGGTTTGGTTGGGGTAAAGAACGCGTTGAGGACGGAATACGGCTCTACGCGGTTCGGGCCAAGTTTACGAACGTCGTCGAACGCTCACTTTATTCTCCTTGGGGCTGAGCATGGCCTTGAAGTGCGCGATGAGCTTCTGCTCCACGATGGTGTCGCGCATTTTCTTGATCTGTTCCCGATCGCCGAGCATGCGTGCCGCCATTTGCTGGAGCTTGTCCCCTTCCGGCGCGGGCATGCCGTACTGCACGAACTGGTCCGCGACATAGCGCTTGGCGAATGCATCGAGCTCCTCGCCCTTCGCTTCCAGCCCGTATTTCTCCACGATACGGTCTTCCAGCAACTGGCTTGCGTCAGGCCGTCCGCATAGCCGGTCGTAGCCCGCCTCCACCTCTTCCGGTGTAATGGGTTTTTCGCTGGTCTCCCGGAATCCAGCGCTTCAAGAAGCTGTCCGGCAGTTCGAACTTGGCGTCCTCCGCCAGCTTCTTCATCACCAAACGCTTGAACATGCGATCGCTGTCCCGGCTGAACATGCCTTCAAGGCCTTCCTTCACCTTGGCGCGGAATACGGCCTCATCCGCTACGGCATCCTTGCCATAGACGCGATCGAACAGCTGCTTGACCGATCGCCACGGGTTGCATCCGCTTGATCTCCGCGATGCGGAACAGCATGTCCCCTTGCAGGTAATGCACGGCCGCGTGGTCCACGCCCAACATCCGGGCCAGGTCGTCATGGTCCTTGCTCACCTTGTGCGGGTCCACCATGAGCTTCATCACCCACGGCTTTCCGGTCAAGAGGGCTCGCGTGGCCTCGTCCGCCATGTCTTCCAAGGCTGATGGTGGTGCGGTTCATCATGCCACCTTCCTTGATCTTGCCATTCGCGTCCAGCTCGATGAGGTCGCCGAGCACCATGTCCTTGTCTCCGCGCGCCTCCACATCCTCAACTGTCCGAAGCGGCGCTGCATGTCCGTGATCTCCGTTGTCCAACAGGGCATCATCCACGTCAACGACGGGCATTTCCACGCCGAGCTTTTCGCTCAGGTCCACATCGAAGGAAGGGGCCATGCCCAGCTCGTACGGGAAGTTGAACTCGCCGGGCTGGTCCCAGTCGTTGGCCTTCGCCTGCTTCGTTCTGCGGCAGCGGCTGGCCGAGCACACGTAGCTTGTTCTCCTGGATGTAGTCGCGCAGGTTCGCATCGATCAAGCGCTCCACCTCGTTCACCAGCACGGCTCTTGCCGACGCGCTTCTTGATGATGGTCATGGGCACCTGGCCTGGGCGGAAGCCGGGCAATGCGGCCGTCTTGCGTTGTTCCTTCAGGGCCTTGTCCACGCCGGGCGCATAATCCGTCGGGGATCAGTTTCACTTGCAGGGTGGCGGTGAGGGTGCCGGTCTCTTCGCGTTCAATGTTCATCGTGTCGGTATTGGCCGGGCGTTCTTGGTGATCGCCTATTTGTGGTTCATGTTCCTTGATGCGTACAGCACCGCTCATTCCTCCCTCAGCCGGGTTACCCGCCGTATGTACGGACGGGGGGACTCGAACCCCCACACCTTACGGTACTGGCTCCTAAGACCAGCGCGTCTACCAATTCCGCCACGTCCGTCCGTTGGGCGGGGCTGCAAAGATAGACCCTGCTGAAGGGCGGCAAAGATAACCCGTTCCGACCGGTGCGATTACCTTCGCGGACCTTGCGGAGAGTTTCATGAAGCGCGTCGATCCCTCCGACACTTCCCGATCCCCGAACTGCACGGCTACCTGGTGGGTGCCGTCGGCCCGCGGCCCATCGCGCTGGCCAGCACCATCGATGCCGACGGCCGGCCCAACCTGAGCCCGTTCAGCTTCTTCAATGTATTCGGTGCCAACCCGCCGCTGATCATCTTCAGCCCGGCACGACGCGGCCGCGACAACACCACCAAGCACAGCTACCACAATGTGAAGGCCGTGCCCGAAGTGGTGATCAACGTGGTGACCTATTCCATGGTGCAGCAGACCTCCGTGGCCAGCGCGGAATTTCCCGAAGGCGTTGAACGAGTTCGAAAAAGCAGGCTTCACGCCGATCGCTTCCGAGAAGGTGCAACCCTTCCGCGTGAAGGAAAGCCCCGTGCAGTTCGAATGCATGGTGCAGCAGGTGATCGAGACCGGTACCGGCGGCGCTGCCGGTAACCTGGTGATCTGCGAGGTGGTGATGATCCACATCGACGAGGCGGTGCTGGACGCACACGGCAAGATCGACCAGCGGCAAGATCGACCTCGTGGGCCGCATGGGCGGTTACTTCTACTGCCGGGCGCACGGCGATGCGCTGTTCGAACTGACGCAGCCCAACAAGGATTTCGGCGTGGGGGTGGACGCGCTGCCCGCATCCGTACGCAACAGCACCATCCTCACCGGGAATGACCTCGGCTGCCTCGGCAGCGTGCGCACCGTCCCCGACGAGACCGCCGTGAACGAATACAAGCTCACCGAGCTGGCCGACCTGTTCATCAGCCTGGAGGACGATCCGTCCGGTCTGGAACAGGCCTTGCACACCAAGGCGAAACAGCTCATCCAGGAAGGACACAAGGAAGAGGCGTGGAAAACCCTTCTCGCATTCAACGAACGCTAACCAACAGACACGCCGCAACAGGCGATACGACCATGGCATCAGTCACCATCAACGGCACCGTGAAGGTTGTCGGAAAGACCCAACAGATCAGCGAGAAATTCAGCAAGCGCGAACTCGTGATCACCGAACAATCCGGCAACTACCCGGAACACATCCCCGTGGAGTTCGTGCAGGACAAAACGGGCATGCTGGACCCCTACGCCCCGGGCGACCAGGTGACCGTTACCGCATACGTGAGCGGCCGCGAGTGGACCGGCAAGGACGGCGTGACCAAGCACTTCCTCAGCCTAAAGGGCGATCGCATCGAGAAGGTGGGCGCGGCCGAACCCGCTCCGCACACCGGCGGAAATGCCGCTCCTCCCCCGCCCAGCGTGGCCGATATGCCCCCGGCGGACGGTGAGGACGACCTGCCTTTCTAAGCGGAGTGAGGTTTTAACCGCGGAGGGCGCGGAGAACGCGGAGGAAGACATGTTCCTCCACATTCTCCGCGTCTCAGCGCCTCAGTGGCCGGTCCTTCATGTCCTCCTCCCCTTCCACTTCGGCCTGATGAAAAGCGACACCACCGCGATGATGGGCGCATAGACCGTGAAGGCGAATAGCGACAACACCGATGAGAGGCCCGCGCCGAGCTTGGGCCGATGATCGTCCGTAGTGCGTAAGAAACGCCTCACCGCACGCGTGAGGGCCAGCACCGGAAGCAGCCAAAGGAGCCATGCCGAGGCCAACAACATGATGCTGGCAGCAGGGCGTTGTGCCAACACTTCGTTCACGTTGAAAGAGCAGGACGCATAGAGCAGGAACCAAGGTAGAAGCATGCCTGCCAATGCCGCCCAGCCGCCCGAGCCACCTACCCCGCGCATCTTGCCCGCCCAACGCAGCCGTTGCCGCCAGAACGCACCGAAAGACCCTTCCGCGTGAACGGTCACCAAGACCTCGGGATTCAGCAGGTAGCCCACGTTACGGTGCGCTATCAGCATCCGGCGCAGCAGAAAGATGTCGTCGCCACTGGCCCAGTGGTCCCCTTCATATCCGCCCACGGCCATGAACGTGGCCTTGCTGAACGCCATGTTCGCACCGTTCACCAGCACGGGCTTGCCTCCCAAAGCCGTTCCCGCCGCCACGCCAAGCAACGCTGTTTGCTCGTCCGCCTGCAAACGCTGGATGAAGCCGCTCTCCGCAACTGTTTCCACGGGAAGGATCAGCATGTCCACATCGGCCTCTTGGACTTTGTGCACGATATGCGCCACGCGCATGGGGCCACAGCGCGCATCAGCATCCGTGAGCACCATCCACTCCCCGCTGGCCTCTGCAACCCCTTGTGTTATCGCCGCCTTCTTCCCCTCCCCCGTCGCAGTGATCAACTGCAGCTGAGGCCAGTTCCGCATCATCCCGCGGACAGTCATCGCCGTGTTGTCGCTGCTGTGATCGTCCACCACCAGCACCTCCAGCAATTCCTTGGGGTAGCGCTGTGCGTGCAGGTCCTGAAGCAACGGGACCAAAGTACCAGCAGCATCGCGGGCGGGCACGATCAGGCTCACCTTCCGGTCGGGCACCACTTCCGCCGCACTCACACGCTGTCCCCAAGCCGCATTGAACGCATCCTTCCAACCGCCCACCACAAGGGCAAAAACAAGGGCCGCGAAAAACGCGATGAGGCAGTGCAACAGGAACGCGCTCATCGCCGGGTCCGGATACGTGCCACCAAGAGGATCACCCCGCCCACAACCGCCGGCATCGCGATGTTAACCGCCCAAACGCCGAAGGAGGCCAGCAGCACCAACGCCGGTGAGCCGCCCACGGGAGTAAGCAGCGCCACCGAAGCCGATCCGCGCACGCCCAGGTCGGTCAACATCATCGTGGGCACCAAGGTGGTCACCAAATAGATCACCGGCACAACGACCATGGCGTCCTGCCATGCGATCCCCGCGATGGCCACCAGCAAGATGACATACTGCGCGGCAAAAACCAGATAACGCGCGAAGCTCATCCCCAACACCAGCATCAGCTCCCGTGCGGCATATTCCTCCAGCACGGCAGCCGCGCCCTCCATCCGGCGCAGCAGCGGTACCATTTTGATGAATTGGCGCAACAGGCGCGGTTGAAAAAAGAGCACCAGCGCCCCTCCGGCCACCGCCGCCACCAGCACCACGATCACCACGCCCCACATAGGGCCGACGTCGGCCACCATCGGCGTACGCTCCCACCAGACCACAAAGGCCGCCCCGCCTATAAGCAACGTGGTGACGAACTGCGCGATGCTGCCCAGCACCGTCGCGAAGCCACCCTGCCAGCGGTGTTCCGGTGCGAGAAAAAGTACCCTGCCCACGAACTCGCCCGTCCGGTTCGGCGTGATGAGGCCGACGGTGGTACCCGCCAACGTGGCCGCAAAAGCACGCCCCAGGCTCATCCGTTCCAGGTGCGCCACCAGCCAGCGCCACTTTGCCGCCTCGATACCCCAGTTCAGCACTGCCATGGCGAACATCAGCGCCCACACCGGCCAGGCAGCCGCGTTCACGGCATTGCGCCATTCACCCCAAAGCGCGTGCGTACTTTGGTCCGCCGACAAACGCAGGTACAGAAACGCGCAGGCGGCGAGGAAGATCCCCCAGCGGACAAGCAACAGCGTTCGGCGCGACATTCAGCGGAAAAGTGGATACGGAAGCGACCAAAAGTAGCCGGGGCGGGCGGCCCACCGAAAGGATCATCCTCGGTATCGATCCCGGCACCACCGTGATGGGCTTCAGCGTGCTGCTGGTGGAAGGGAATAAAGTGACTTTGTTGGAGGCCGATGCCATACGCTTCGAAGCATCGGACGACCATACCTTGAAGCTCCGGGCCATCTTCCGGAATGTCCTCGGAATCATCGAAAAGCACCACCCGGACGAACTGGCGATCGAGGCGCAGTTCTTCGGAAAGAACGTACAGAGCATGCTAAAGCTGGGGCGTGCGCAAGGCGTGGCGATCGCGGCCGCACTGCAACGGGACCTTTCCGTTGTGGAATACGCACCCAAGCGGGTGAAGCAAAGCATCACAGGTAATGGCAACGCCACCAAGGAACAGGTGGCGGCCATGCTTATCAGCATCCTAGGCATCTCCGAACTGCCGAAAAGCACCGACGCCACGGACGCCATCGCCGTGGCCGTGTGCCATCACTTTTCACAGGGCTCCGTTTCCAGGCCCACGGCCCGCAGCGCATCACGCGGCACCAGTGACTGGGGCAGCTTCATCCGGAACAACCCGGACCGGGTGAAGAAGTGATAGCCGGTCCGCGCGTGCAGCACCATAGCTGAGCTGTTTTCCTACCGCAACGTTCGCAACGAGCGCAACGACATTGATCGTTCAAAACGCACAAGATGCAGCGTATTTCGTTGCGCTCGTTGCGAACGTTGCGGTCAAATCCTTCTTGGCGTTCTTAGCGTCTTGGCGGTAAAAACCAACGATCGTCAAGCGTTCCGGATCCGCTCGGCCAAGGCCGCGAATCCCTCGTTCGTCATCTTCACCTTCGGCTTGGAGAAATCCATGTCGTAGATGGAATCGATAGGGATGAGATGTACATGTGCATGCGGTACTTCCAGCCCCACCACGCTCACCCCGATACGGTCGCAGGGCACCACGGCGGCAATGCGCTTTGCCACGCCCTGCGCGAAAGGCATGATGCCCGCAAGGACGTCCTGCGGGAGATCAAAGAACTTGTCCACTTCCAGCTTCGGGATCACCAAGGAATGGCCCTCCCGCAACGGGTTGATGTCCAGGAACGCGAGGTAGCGGTCGTCCTCGCCCACCTTGTGGCAGGGGATCTCACCCTGAATGATCCGTGTGAAAATACTGGCCATCAGCGGGAAATTTCCATGACCTCGAATTTCGTTACGCCGTTCGGCGTTACGATCTCCGCCTCTTCGCCGACCTTCTTGCCCAGCAGCCCTTTTCCGATCGGCGAGCTCACGCTGATCTTGCCGGTCTTCAGGTCCGCCTCGCTTTCGGCGACCAACGTGAAGGAGCGCTCCATCTTGCCGCCTGATTGGCGCACCTTGACGGTGCAGTGGATGTACACCTTGTCGGTGTCCACTTGGTCCGGATCGATCACGCGGGCGCTTGCCAGCACCTCTTCCATCTTGGCGATGCGGGCCTCCAAAAGGCCTTGGTCCTCCTTGGCCGCATGGTATTCCGCGTTCTCGCTCAGGTCCCCCTTGTCGCGGGCTTCCGCGATCTGTTTACTGATGTGGCGCCGGTCGACCGTTTTCAGACGATGCAGTTCATCCTGAAGTTTCTTCAGACCCTCTTCGGTGTAATAGGCAGTTGTGCTCATTTCGGTCCGCCGTGGCCAGGCGGAAGGCATTGATAGGCTTGATAAGTGCTCACACTGAAAAAGGACCCGACGGGTCCTTTTTCAAAGGTAGTATTTCCGGGCCTTATAGGCTCAGCCGAATACCGATGCTGTGGACCCCGCTGAACGGATTGGTGGCGCGATAGCCATAGTCGATGGCGATCACGCTCTTCTTCTCGCTGCCGAAGGGGAAGTCCAGACTGATGCCACCACTTGGGCCGGTGAACACGGTCTCACGCTGCTCATTGTCGGTCACGTCCTTCTCATAGAGATAACCACCACGCACATGGAGCATCTTCTTGAAGGCGTATTCCGCGCCCAGCACGAACTGGTCCTTGGTGAAGGAGTTGGAAATGAAGGTGCCCGCGAGAGTGAACCGATGGAGTTCGGAGATATTGAAGTCGTAAGCGGCACCGATGTTCATCATCGAAGGCAGCTCGAACTGGGCCGAGCGCTGCTCCAAGGTCAGGGTATGATCGCCCGTGACCAACAGACCTTGCACGGCGAGGCCGTCCCCGTTGAATTTCATGGCGGGCCCCACGTTCTTCAGTGCAATGCCGAAGTGGATGTTCTCGGTAGGCCCGGTGACGTACTGGATGCCTGCATCGAAACAGACGCCGGAGGTGCGCACGTTGGCGATGGATTCCGATACCACGCGCACGAGTAATCCCCCAAAAATACTGTTGGAGAAGGCTTTTGAATAGGCCAGACCGATGTTGGCCTGCGTAGGACTGAACGTGCCTAGGCCGCCCTCCGGCTGGTCCACGGTGGTCACCGGGATATCACCGAAAGAGAAGGTACTGGCGGTAAGGCCGATCACGCCGCTCTCCCCGAGCTTCTGCCCGAAACCCACGGCGTTGATCTTCACCCCGCTGCCCTCCAGCCATCGCGTGCTGGTGAACAAGACCTCGGTCTTGCGCACATGGGCCAGGCCGGCCACATTGCCGAACATGCCCTCGGCCCCTCGCAAGGTCGAGGTGTTGGCCAGTGACCAACCGTTGCTGCGTGCCCAAGGGTTCACCAACAGTTGCGTAGCACCTGCGGAACCGACACGGTCCGGGTTGCCCGCCATGGCACCGCCGGCGATCAAGGCCAAGCCGATGCCCGCGATCATCCGCGCTCCAGTAATGTTCATCCTCATGCTGTTCAACATTGTACCAAGTGTGATGGCTTAGAAGTTCTGGAGATCGACGGGCCTGATCACGCCGAACCATTTGATGACCCGCTCGCCCAGGCCAGGGGCCTCGATGTGGCATAGATAGGTGCCGCCGGCTATGGGGACGTTGTAGTTGTTCTTCAGGTCCCAATCCAGGTAGGTGAGCTCATTGTCCTTCCTGTACTTGCGCACCAGCGTCCCACTTACCGTGTAGATGCTGATGGTGCAGGTCTTCGGCAGGTTGATGAACTTCACCCGGTTGTCCAGACGGGTGGTCTCATACCCGCTGTAGGCATAGTAGGGATTCGGTACCACGCCGATCAAGTCCAGGCCTTCCTTGCCCACCTCGGTGACGTTCGTTTGAGCTGTGGACTCGCCCGTGCTGAACGTATAGAGCGGCAAGCCTCCGTTGCGGACCGGAACGATCTCCGGCACATAAGCGGTAAATGGCTGACCGTAGACATTGTAGGGCTTGTTCACACCCATCCGCATCCGCACCTCGGACGGCACCAATCCTTGCTGTGGTGTGTTCATCTGCATGCCCTCAGCGAGCAGCGCGGAACCTACCCAGGCCACGCCCCTGTACACCTCAGCGACAGAGGAAGTGACGTTCCCGACCATCTTGTCACGGGCGAAGGCGCATTGGTCGTATTGCGGCATCCTGTTATTCGCTAGGAAGGCACTGGAGGTGACCCTCCGCACATTCCTGCAGACATAGATCCAGTGCGACCCTCCGAACATGGTACTGCCGTTCTGGCTGAAGAGCTTGTCGCTGGGGTTCCACAGCATGTCCCTGCCGATGCCGCCGCCTGTGAAGCTGTTCTCACCGAAGAAAATGTTCAGGCGCTCCCCGGTCTCCATGTCCACCGCGTAACCCGGGAACCAGCTCATGCCGGTGGCGTTCACCAAGTTGGCCTCGTCCACATTGGCCCCCGGATCCGTCGCCGTAAGGCCGTTCTTGTCCACGCTGGGCTGGGGACGCAGGTACAACTTCTTCACATTGGCCGGGCTGGTATAGGCAGCGGAATCGCTTTCCTCCACCACGATGCACCGGCTCCATTTGCTCTTGTCCGGGGTGATCACCACCTGTACGCTGGGGATGTCACTGATCGAAGAACTGAGCTGTTGGTTTCTGATGGCAGTTTCCTCGGAACCCGGTTGGAACGCATTACGGCCCACCAGTGTCCACGGAGCCCAAGTGCCGCCCAGCACATGCTCGTACCTCTGATCGGGGTCCACATTGTTGTAGTCCGGGTATTTGAGCGAGGTATCGGTGATCGCATTGCCCGATCGGATCCAGTTCTGGACCAGTTCACCCTCCTGATCCGGGATGCCCGCGTACCAGTCCGTACCGCTCGTCTCCTTCAAGCTGCCGACCGGATCGGTGTACTTCTCACCAAGGCTAAAGCCGGTCTGTGTGATCGAGACCGAAAGGCCCCACTGGAGAATAAGCTGCTCATTCGGGAGTTGGATGGTACGTGTGGAACGCACGGTGTCCGCATCCGTTGGCGCATCGCTCAGCCGCACCAGCATCCAGCTTGCGTCCGCCAAGCGCGGGTACTGCTGCGGTTGGTTCGGCAAGGGCACCGTGGTGGTGTCCTTCACCCATAGTTCAAAGTTGCCCAAAGGCACCTTCAAGGGGTCCACCACCTTCACATCCACGGGAGCCAATCCCTTTTGATACTTGATCTCGTCCACACGACCGATCGAGGAATTGACGATCTCGTTCAGGGAAGAAGTTGCAACGGCCACCGAATTGCCCCCATTGCCCTGCCCCTCGAGGCGGGTGATGACGAAACCGTCGCCATACTGTGCGTTCAGCACCGTACCGCCGTTCTCCACACTGGGCTTGTGCGGAATGCCCGCGTAGGAGCGGATGGAGCCCGTAGGCGACTTTCGGCCGGCGAGATACGGATAGGGCTGGCCCGTGAGCGTCGCCGGGTCATAAGGCTGATACTGGTTGTAGCCGTAGGCAAGGGCCATGTAGTGGTAGGTCTGGAAGTTCTTCAGCGTGGGGTCCGTGGTGGAGAACTCATCCTTCAGGATCCGGAAGGAATGGACCACGCTGCTGTCACCGCCGAAGACCTTTTCCTTCGGAATGGGAAGGTTCACTTCCGGGTCCTGTTCCCAATTGATCAGTTGGGTGATGCCGTCCTCAATGTCCACCTGGGCGACCAAGCGGGCCTTGTCCGTGTTATCGAGCTCGTCCGGGGATACCGTCGCATCCTTCACCTGGAAGATCTGGTAGCCTTGGAAGCGGTAGACCCGGTCGTTGTTCTGGACCGTTGTGCCGTTGGGGACCTGGAACACCCCGACATAGCCTCCGGTATCATTGAACAAGGAGTCCGTGGTGTAAAGGGTCACTTCGCTGGTGACCGGGATCGTCGCGTCCAGCTCCACGTATTGCTCGTTGTAGTTGTTGCTTCCAAGGGGATTGGTGATGTACAGGATCAGCTCACGGTCCAGTTCCTGGATGGTCAGTTCCGGGGCGTCCGGTCCGTTGAGGATGCGGAAGCAGTTGTCAAAGAGCGATTGGGCCTTGTCGTCCGCCTTGCGCATCAGGTTCACACTGGCCTGCACATCCCCGCTGGAGGCACGTGCCCACACCACCCCCACGGTGATGTTGTTGTATGCACCGGGTTCCAAGGTAAAGGGCCCCGCGCTCTGGATAAAGCGACGGTCCTCGGGGGCGTTGCCTGCGGATACCTCGTCCCACAGCGGCTGGGGCGTACAATCGGTACCCCAGCCCAAGGGATCGGATGTGCCCGGGAACATGTAATACGAGCGTGTCCCCCCCCCGGAACTGCTATAGCCGTTCCCACCGTAGGTCATCAGGGTGTTGTCGCCCCAGATCGCTTTCAGGTAGCCATAGTACTGGCCGGCGTTGTTGGGGTCGCCGATCGCACCACCGGCGTTGTTGTGGTACACGAAGGCACGCATCCCGTAGCGCTCGTTGTCCGGAACGCTGTCCCCATAGCCGATACCGATGCCGGCATAGGGGATGCCCAAGGAATCACGGGCGTTCTGACAGTTCGTGGTCAAGGGATTGTCCAAGCCGTCATAATCCTGGTAGGGTCCTTCAAAGAAGTCCACGCCCACGGCGGGAGGGGGCGGGTTCGGTCCGCCGTAGCCCGGATGGCCGTTGGCATCGGCGTCCACGGGGTCCCCGTTGTAGCCAAAGCCAAGGCCGCGCTCCACGTCGCAACCCACGTAATCATCATTCGCACCACCGAGATCCACGTCCACCCATTGGCCGAAGTAGGTCTGGGTGAGCGTCTGTGTGCCTTGGTTGATGAACACGTAGTTGTAGAAGGTCATGTTGTTCACCTCGTCGTTGGTGCTGAAGGCGAAGGCCTGGGCACGGATCTCCATGCCGATGGGCTGCCCGCCCGACTCGGTGTGCGTATTGCCCTTGTCGTTGAACACCCACCAGATGTTCTGGTCACCGAAGAGCGGGATCGCATCCTCGCGGCGCTTGGCCTTGCAGTCGATCACGCCGGCCAGGTCGTATCCGGGGTAGTCCCCGTTCTCCGGGTCGTACACGTCCTGCTCACTGTATGGCGAATCATAAAATGGGGCTAGGTGGTAGTCCTGCCCTTTGGACGGGTCACCATGGGCCGGCCAGTCAAAGAAGTAGCCGGGTACGGAATAGCCTTGGAAATCGATGCCCGCGTCGCACAAGGGATCGGCTAAGCAGCGGAAGTAGGCATCCTGCATCTGGGCATCGTTGCGCATGGTCTTCCAAGTCTTGTCATACTCGGTGCAGACGGTCCCGTCCACGGAGGCATCCCCTTCGCCGGTCAAGGTGTCGTATGCGGTGAGAGGGCCGGGCCAATAGTCGTTGCCTATTTGGCGGAAGCGCACTGCGGCCAGCTTCAGCGTGTTGTCCGGCGAGAGGCCGCCCATCCACAAGGCACCCGCAAATAGCGCATGGGGGCCTGTTTTATCCGGGGTCTTGGGCACCTCATATGCCGGACCGGAGGAACCCGTGCGATCCTCCCACATGTTGCCACCGGTCTCAATGCGGGCGCGTACATTGTTCAGGTCCAGCTCATTGGAGGCCGTGGCGGGGGAACAGGGCGCCGCCCGCCCCGATCCGTTGGCTGAGCCATTGGTGTGCTGTTGGGGAAGCCCGGGCACCTCGCGTGCGGTAAGCGCGGCAGCGCCCAGCATGGCGAGGATAAAGGAGGTGGTGCGAAGCGTGTTCATGGTATCGGGCCTTTCAGTGTGGGATCAGAAATCGAAGCGTGCACCCAATCGGATGGTGCGCGGCGCTCCGTAGTTGTAAGGGGAATCCACTTTCAGTGCGTAAAGGTCACGGTAGCTCTGTGGGTCGTTCTTGGAATCGATGTAGGTGGCATACTGGGCGGATGCCAGGAAGCCGTCGTCGTCCGCCGCACCGGTGGCGCGGTACACGTTCGTGATCACCTGCGTGTTGAACACGTTGCTCACCAACAGGTAGATGTTCAGGTTGGTGCGCTTGGCCTTGTCGCCCTTGTCCTTGCCGAAGACCAACGGGATATCGCGGTCGACCTGCAGGTCGGTGGTGAACTGCCACGGCAGATTGGCGCCGTTGAGCGTGCCGTCCAGTTGATAGGTCCCACTGCCCTCGCCCTCATTGTACACCCGGGAAGAGCGGCTGTACGGGGTGCCGCTGCCGAGGTCCGCCACCACGTTGACGCCCGTGCGCTGGAAGATCGGCTTGCCGAAGAGCATCGGGCCGTTGTAGTCGCTGCCCTCACCGTAGCGGAAATCCACCGTGGCCTTGGAAACGGTGACGCTGGTCGAAGTCTGAGCGGGAAGATGGTGCGCAAGTTGGGCTGGTTGGCGTTGATCAGGGTCAGCGTCGTGTTGGGACCGGAACCGGTACCCTCGGCGAACTGCAGGGTATAGCTGGCGCGCATCCAGACGTTCCTGGTGCGGCGCAGGTCGTAGGTAGTGGTGAAGCCGTTGACGTTGCCGAAATCGAAGTTGTCGTACGTGCGGTAGGTGGCGGGCCAGGCCTGTGCCACGTTCCGCACTTGGATCTGGTCACGCAGCTCACGGTAGTATGCGGAGAGCTTCAGCGAGGAAGACTTGCTGAGCACCTGTTGGAAGCCCAGCTCGTAATCGATCGTCTTGGTGGGCTTCAGGTTCGGGATTGGTGAGGATGTCCCCCGTGTTCTCGATATACGCGTAGCCCAAGAGGTCCAACCGGCTGAAGCCCGTGGGTCGCTGGGTGAGGACGTCGTAGTGCGCGAAGAAGACGGCTTCATCACTGATGGGGAACGAGAAAGCGATGCGGGGCATCACGCTCACCTTCGGGTTGTACATCCTCAAAGGCCTCCTGGCGCAATTTCGAGCCGATCAAGCTGCCGGCAGGGTCGTTATCGTAGTCGATCAGATAAGGCTGGATGCCGTCCGACTGGCGCAGTACGGAGGGGTCCACCACGGTCTCGCCCTGGGCGTTGAACCAGTTATCACCGTCCCGATAGCCCACGATGGCCGTGGGATCGGCGCTGTTGTCCACGTACACCACGTAGTCATCCCCGATGTTGTTCGGGCCGTGGGTTATTGCCGTTGTACAGGTCCTGCACCTGGCCCATCGCCTGCCGTGTATGCCGGGCGCCAGAGGTAGGGGTCCTTCAGCACGTTCTGGTTGGCATCGTACCGGTCCACACGGACGCCCACGTTGAAGATGATGTCGTCGAAGGCGAACTTGTCCATGACGTAGCCGGCCACGTAGATGGGCTGGAACGGTGCTTGCAAGCGCGTGTAGAAGAATCGTTGCCGATCAACTTGAAGTCATTGAAGAAATCAGCGAAGCTGGGGCGGCTCGTCAATTTCTTGCCGGTGTAGTCATAACCATAGTAGCTGTTGATCATGCCTCCGTTACCGTCCTGGATCAGTTCGTCCGGAGAGAACATGTCCAAGGAGAACACCGAGGGGTCCAAGGCGTCCACATCGATGAAGTCCTTGCCGCGCGGGTCAAGACCGAGGGCTTGCCGCAGGTTGTAGTCGAATACCGTCTGGTCATCACCGACCAAGCGGCTGTAATTGGTGTAGATCACACCGAACGGACCCTGTACGAGGGTGGAGTCGCTCCTGTCCAGCTCGCGCAGATGGAAGTTGGTGAGCGCGCGGGCACGGGACCAGAGCTCGACCGGGGCCAGCACATACGAGCGCTGGGTGAGCTGCTCGTACTCCACACCGATGCTCACAGCGTGCTTGCCGATATCCGCCGCGCCCGTTGCCGACACCCTTGCCTGATCGGACTGGTAACTCGAATATTGGTTGCTCAGCCCGCCGACGTTGTTCCAGAGGTTATAGACGCTCCCGGGCACCTGGCCGTTCAACAGGCCACCGTTCTGTTGCACGTTGAGGAAGTTCTGGTAGAACAGCGATCCTTCAGGGAAAAGCGAGAAATACTGCTCCGGAAAGGCCGCAGCGTCGGGGTTCAGGTCCGAGGGCGTGAAGTGGACCTGGGTGTCCATGAAGCCCGTTTGCTTGCCGCTGAGCGGGTTGTACGTGGGCTCTCGGTCGGTGGTGTATTTTCCGAGGTAGCCATAATCGAACAGGTTGTCGCCATGGGCCTCGCTCTCGCTTTTCTGACTGAACCGGGAATAGTCGAGCTGAATGCTGTAATAAGCGTTCTTGATGCCGCCCTTACCGTGGTCCTCCGCGGTTTCCTCCCTGCTGTTGAAGCGCTGGGTGAACCGCAGGAAGGTGCGCCAGGTGCTGTTGTGGAACTCGGTATTGTTCCCCGCGTTGAGCAGGGAGTTGTTCCGGTTGAAGCTCTGATTGTTGCTCAGGTCCATGGACCCGCCCACGGACAGGTTGATGGTGGGCGTGGTGGTGATGTCGATCTTGCCGGAGGCGAGCGCGCTCCTGTTCCTGGCGTTCTGGCGGGTATCGATCCGCTCCACGTCATCGGCACGCAGATAGTCCGAATTATATCGCACCACGGGATTGCCCGCCACGTTCACCACGCGGTATGGCGTGCTCAGCAACTGGTCCCGGACCCCGGGCTTCACGCGGAGGTCGCCTCCCCAGAGCGGGCTGCCGTCCACCACGTTCGTTGTACTGCCCGCTGAAGAAGAAGCCCAGAAGCGGCTTTGTCCTTGTTGCCCAAACTGTCCTTCTTGAAGAAGATGGGACCTGACAGGCTCCCTCAACCTGGTTGAAAGCATACTTGTCCAGATCCTGTGATATCGGTAATGTCACGACCGATCTTGTATCCGGAGGTCAGGTATTCCACGCCGCCGAAGAAGCTCCGGCTGGGTCCACGCGTGGTAATGTTCACCAAACCACCGGTAACGTCACCGTAATTGGCCGGCACACCACCGGTGATCACCTGCACTTCCTCGATGGCGCTCTTGGGCAGGCCGTTGCCCGCACCGGCAGGGACCTTCACCCCGTCGATATAGTAATAGGTGTTCTCCGACCGTGAACCTCGGATGCTGATCCCACCACCGGTACCGGCCGTACTCGCACCAGCCACCGTGGTGGCGATGGACGCTGCGGAACGATCGGGCATCTTGGCAATATCGTCACGCGTCACCGTACCGCCCGAAGCACCACCGTCCTTATCGATCAAGGGCACCGTGTAACTGCACCACCTCGAATTCGGTAAGTTCCACCCCGCGTTCAGGTCGATATCCAAGAAGGTGATCTTGTTGCTGTTCACCACCACGCCGGTGACCTTTGTAGGGCTGGTAGCCCACATAGCTCACGATCACGTCATAGGTGCCCGGGTTCGATCGGCTTGATGTCGTACTTGCCATCGAAGTCCGTGGCACCGCCGAGGCCACCTTGGCACCCCGGTTCTCCGAACCACCACGTTCACGAAGGGTAGCGGTTCGCCGGACTTCTTGTCCGTGATCGTTGCCTTGGAGACTTCCTGTGCCCACTTGGGCGATGTCAGAGCCGAGCGCAGCTGCAAAACAAGACAGCGGCGGAGAATAACCTTCTCACCATCAACGGTAGGTTTTACGTTCTGCTAAAGTGGGCAACGAGGGGGCGTAAAGATAGAAAAGTCCTCGAATGCGCAAACCGTCTGAACCCGTTGATGGACGCGGGAAATCGCGAGAAGCGACTTTTTCCTTGCGCTGGATATTAGGGTTCATTGGGAATTTCCTTGACCGTTAATGCGGTAGCAAGGTATGCCCATGAAGTCTCAAAATCCGTCAAACCGCACTACCAGATCGGAGCGCGGATATACAGGTCAGAAGCTAGTGCTTAGAGCCGAAAAGCCTGCGCAGAAAGGGGTCCCGATGGCCGCTGTTGCCTTGCTTATCGGCCCGGCGCTTGTGGCGCTTCATCCGCTTGCGGGTGGCTTTGCCCTGGTTCGCCAGATGCTTCTTCGCAATGCGCTTCTCCTCCTTTCTCACTTCTTTGACGTCGTTCTTCCTCTTGTTGCGTTGGATCTTGTCCTGCTTCTTCTTGCTGATGCCTTCCTGCGCATGGACCACAGGCGCTGCGGCCAATACCAGAAGGAGAACGGTTAGGAGGCGGAGTATCCTGCGTTTCATGTCCGGAGTGGCCGCCAATTTCGTGCCGGGCACGCATACCTACCTTCGCACCGCGTCGTTATGCACGCACGATCCCTTGTTGATGAAGGCATTTCACCTTGTGTTGCTCGCCCTTTCCTCGTCACTCCTTGCACCGGGATGCAAGAAGGAAAAGAAGGTGGATGTCCCGCTCGTCAAGGTGGATATCATCATCAACGTGAACCTGCCTGCCTACAATGCGCTAGCGGTCACGGGCGGTTGGTTATACATCAATGGAGGCTCCGAAGGGTTGATCGTATACCGAAAGAGCCCGGACGAATTCGCCGCATTGGACCGGCATTGCACCTACCGCCCGGAAGACCTGTGCAGGGTTTATGTGGATGATAGCCAAGTGATCGCCCGGGATTCCGTTTCAACGGACCACTGTGCCAGCGCCTTTCTTCTGATGGACGGCAGTATCGTCGCAAGGCCCGGCTTCGCTCGGGTTGAAGCAGTACCATACCACCTTCAACGGGACCAACCTTCACATCTTCAACTGACTCTTCGGGAAGTTGTCAGTTGTTCGTTGTCAGGCGTTCTCAATGGGGGCGATGCCATCCGCCGCCGGATTTGGCGAAGCGCGAGCGGCGAAACGCAATTGATCTTTTGCGCTACAAACGCCTACCTCGCACGCCATACCTCCGGTATGCACCCCGTGCGCTACAAGCGCGGCCGGACGGAGCAGTGGCTCCAAAAGGAAGTGCGGCCACAGCGCACAAAGCGCCGGGCCGCACCCTGACAACTGCCAACGAACAACGGACAACCACTCAGTAACGGTACTCGTCCGTCTTGTACGGTCCGTTCTTCGGCACGCCGATGTACTTGGCCTGCACGTCGGTGAGCTCCTCCAGCTCCACGCCGATCTTGGCGAGGTGCAGCTTGGCCACCATCTCATCGAGGTGCTTCGGCAGCACGTACACCTTGTTCTCGTACTTGCCGCTGATTGTTCCACAGTTCCAACTGCGCCAGGGTCTGGTTCGTGAAGCTGTTGCTCATCACGAAGCTCGGGTGGCCCGTGGCACAACCCAGATTCACCAAGCGGCCTTCGGCCAGGATGATGATGTCCTTGCCGTCGATGGTGTACTTGTCCACCTGCGGCTTGATCTCCACCTTGGTCTTGCCGTAGTTCTTGTTCATCCAGGCCATGTCGATCTCGTTGTCGAAGTGGCCGATGTTGCAGACGATGGTCTTGTCCTTCATCGCCTCGAAGTGCTCGTCGCGTAACGATGTCGCAGTTGCCGGTGGTGGTGATGATGATGTCCGCACGCGGTGCGCGTTCGGACCATGTTCTTCACTTCGAAACCGTCCATGGCGGCCTGCAAGCGCGCAGATCGGATCGATCTCGGTGACGATCACGCGCGCACCGGCTCCCTTCAAGGAAGCTGCGGTGCCTTTGCCCACATCGCCGTAACCGCAGACGACGGCGACCTTACCGGCCATCATCACGTCGGTGGCACGGCGGATGGCATCCACGGCGCTTTCCTTGCAACCGTACTTGTTGTCGAACTTGCTCTTGGTCACGCTGTCGTTCACGTTGATCGCAGGCATCACCAAGGTGCCGTTCTTCTCGCGGTCCTTCAGGCGGTGCACACCGGTGGTGGTCTCTTCGCTCAGGCCCTTGATGTCCTTGGCCAGTTCGGGGAACTTGTCGAACACCATGTTGGTGAGGTCACCGCCATCGTCCAGGATCATGTTCAAGCGGCTTGCCGCCTTCGAAGGCGAAGAAGCGTCTGCTCGATGCACCAATCGAAGTCCTTTTCGCTCAGGCCTTTCCAGGCGAACACCGGAATACCCGCCTTCGGCGATGGCAGCAGCAGCATGGTCCTGCGTGCTGAAGATGTTGCAGCTGCTCCAGCTCACCTCGGCGCCGAGCTCCTTCGAGGGTCTCGATCAGCACGGCGGTCTGGATGGTCATGTGCAGGCATCCTGCGATGCGCGCACCCTTCAGCGGGTTCTTGCCTTGCCGTACTGCGTCGCGGAGGGCCATCAGTCCGGGCATCTCGGCCTCGGCCAGTTCGATCTCCTTGCGGCCCCAATCGGCGAGCGACATGTCCTTCACTTTGTACTTGAGTTGTTCCTTGGTCTGTGGCATGGTAGCTGTTTTCATAAGGAGTGCAAAGGTACGGAATGTGATCCGAAGAAGCAGATGATCAGACAATGCCTGACCTTGCCGCGACGGCTGCATTGTCCTGTTCGCACCATGTGGAGAAGCATCTTCTCTGTGCCCTCTGTGCCTCTGTGGTGAAATCAGACCGACAGCTCTTTCGCCGTAAGTTCGCGGCATGGGCAACGTGATTCGACCTGATCGAAGCGGCGAAGGCCGTAGGCCGAAAGCTGCTCGCCGTGCTGATCGACCCCGACTTCGGCAGCGACGAAGCCCGGTTGGAACGCACCGTGCAGAATGCCTGCATGGCCAAGGCCGACCTGATCTTCGTGGGTGGCAGCCTGCTCACCTCGGCCGCCTTCGACCGCTGCGTGGAATTGGTGAAGCAATGGAGCGACCGGCCCGTGGTGCTTTTCCCCGGCAGCCCGGCACAATTGAGTCGCACATGCCGATGCGGTGCTTTTCCTCAGCCTTATCAGCGGCCGTAACCCGGAGCTGTTGATCGGCCACCACGTTACCGCCGCGCCCACCATCCGCGCCTTGGGCATCGAAGCCATCCCCACCGGCTATATGCTGGTGGATGGTGGCAAGCCGACCACTGTGAGTTACGTGAGCCAGACCGTGCCGATCCCGCACGACAAGCCGGGCATCGCTGCGGCCACCGCTATTGCCGGCGAGCTGCTCGGACTGCGCACCATCTACATGGACACCGGAAGTGGAGCACAGCGGACCGTTTCCCCGGAAATGATCGCTGCCGTCCGCACAAGCGTGGACCTGCCGATCATCATTGGAGGTGGCATCCGTGACGTGAAAACCGCGCAGGCCTTGTGCATGGCAGGAGCGGACGTGCTGGTGGTGGGAACAGCCTTCGAGCAGGACCCGGAGCACATCTTCGCCATGAGCGAAGCTGTGCATGGATAGGGAACCCTGGTTCCATTTAACCGCAGAGAAAGCGAAGGGCGCAAAGAAGGCGCCTTAGAGCAAAGAATTGTGCTCACGCTTGAACTGCGGATCAACGCAGATGAACGCTGATCCAATCAGTCACCTCTCCTTCAAAACCGCACGCTAACCCCGCCCAGTACATTGATCGGTGCCTGTGGGAAAAGCCCCACATGCTCCTGTCTACGGTCCTCGCTGATGTAGCTGTAGACCCAGCCATTGCTCTCATATAGCTCGCTGAAGATGTTGCGCACCGTGAGGTTGAAGTCCACGCTCTTCGTGCCTTTCAAATTGAATAGCGAGACATTGGCGCGGAGGTCGTTCACGACGTAGGCATCGAGCATGCGGTCGCTACTGGCGCTATTGTCCAGATACTGTTGGCCTATGTACTTGGTGACGAAGCTGAGATCCGCGCGGCCTTTCTTCGGCTTGTCCCAAATGCGCAGGCTGAGCGTGCTTGCCGCGATGGCGTTGGGTGAATATGCGAGATCGCTGGAAGAATAATGCACCGCGGTCTGGCCACCGTTGTCCCGATCGTCCACGTATTCGGTATAGTTGCGCACCTTGTTCATGCTGAAGGTGGCGTTGGCCTTCCATGTGAGCGACTTCGCGATCTGTGCGGCGAACATCAGCTCAATACCGGTCCGGTAACTCTGCGGCACATTGGTGCGCAAGGCGGCGCCCACATCGTTCAATTCCCCGGTGAGCACTAACTGGTCGGTGTAGTCCATGTAGTAGGCGTTGATACCCGCGTTCCAGCGGCCGGCGCGGCGCTCATAGCCCAGTTCATAGTCAAGGAGGCGCTCCGAACCTGGACGGCTGCCCGGCGTGGTCTCCTCCAGATCGTCGCGGTTCGGCTCGCGGTTGGCCACGGCGAAGGAGGCGTAGGCCTTGCCCCCTTCCCCCGTGCGCCAAAGCAGCCCGGCCTTCGGATTGAAGAAGGTGTAGTCCACTTCCTGCGTCACGTTGTCCAGGTCGTTGTTGAAGCCGAAGAAGCTGTAGCCCACGTTGCGAAGTTGCACATCACCGTACAGATCGACCTTGGTGTTCAGCGCATAGGTCAGTTTTGCGAAGCCGTTGGCATCGGTCTTCCTGGCGTTGTTGTCGTAGTAGCGATCGCGTATGTCCGTGTTCCCGGCGTAGCGCGCCCAGATCACTTCGCCAAAGTGCTCGCCGCGGTAGTCGCTGTAGCTGCTGCCAAGTATCAATTGATGCGCACCCAGCTTGATGTCCGCGCTGAGGTTCGCACCGGTCAGGTTGTTCTCCAGCCAGCGCCGTCGGATGATGTCCGTGGTGCTTATGCTGTCGCCGTTGATCACCGGAGGTGCGATGCCATAGGTGTCCAGGTCATCATCGAGCTTGTACTGCTCGTAGTAGCCCTGACCGAGCACCCGGAACAGCGTTACGTTCAGCGTGGTGTTCACTCCCAGCTTTTGGTCGAAGAGCAGTTGGTAGTGCGTCTGGTCGTAGTGGTCCACTTCGTTCTCATAAGTGAAGCCGTTGTAGGTCCTGTTGGTATCGATCACATCGCCCGGCACACCGTCCCATGCCTGGTAGGTCACTTCCTTTCCGCGGAAGGTGATGAAGCGCAGCGAGCGCGTCTTCCCTACCCATGCGCCTTGCAGGAAATAGCTCTTCAGGTCTGCGCTGGCGCGATCGATATAGCCGTCGCTGGTGATGGACGAGAGGCGCATGTCGAGGCTGAACTTGTCCCCGATCAAGCCGGTTCCGGCGCTGACGGAATAGCGTTGCGTGTTGTAGGATCCGCCGCCGACATCGATCAGGCCCCAAGCCTCGCGCTTCACGGAAGTGGTACGCAAATTCACGCTGGCACCGAAGGCACCCGGACCGTTGGTGCTGGTGCCCACCCCGCGCTGGATCTCGATGTCCTCTGCACTGGTTGCGAGGTCCGGCAGGTTCACAAGAAAGGCTCCTTGGCTCTCGGCATCGTTGAAAGGCACGCCGTTCAGCGTAATGTTGGTGCGCGTGGCATCGCTTCCGCGGATCCGCATGTTGGTGTAACCGATGCCGGTGCCGCCGTCGCTGCCCACAACCACGCTGGGCTGCATGTTCAGCAGGTACGGCAGGTCCACACCGGTGTTGGTCTTTGCGATGTCCTCGGCGCTCAATGTGCTCTTGGCAAAAGGTGCGCGGTCGCCGGCACGCAACGCGGTGACCTCTGCGGCGAAAAGCTCCACAACGCCCTGATGCAACACGATGGAAAGGAAATTCTCACCGGCCTGTAATGTGAACACGGTATCCTTCGGAAGGAAACCAACACCGGAGACACGCACGCGCAGATCGCCCACAAAAAGCCCTCCGGCATGGAACGAACCGGTAGCGTCCGTGGGTGCCAGCAGCCCCTGACCACCCAGTATCACACTGGCAAAAGGCACCGGCGCACCTGCCACGTCGTGTACCGTTCCTTTCAATTTCACCTGGGCGAACGATCCGTTCACCAACAGCGCCATAGCGCAAAAGCTCAATAATTTCCGCATGTCGAACTCCGTGTTTTACTGTCTGGCACGGAGTGCTCCGGAGTTCCGGTGCAAGTTCCCTTCGCAGCATTACCTGCGCAGGTTCATCGGGTGTGATCTCAGCTCGCACAACGGCGGGCACCCCAGTGTTTCGACTTGGCAAAGATAGTGCGGAGCATACTGCAAATGGACAAAAATGGATGTTGATGGACCGGGCGAAGCCACGGTCCTCACAACTTGGGTTGGCGCCCGGCCCCGGCCGGGTGCCCGTTATTCGGTCGGCCCAAGCCGACCTACAGCCGCTACCGCTTGCCGAAGCCGCTCTTCCCTTCCACCTTCAATGATCACATACGGTTTCCCCAACGCTTTCAACGTCGTTTCATACGCCGCGAAAAGCCGGTCCCGGTCATACGGATTTTCGCGTTGCGGGTCGTAGACCCACGGAATGTCCGGACGGCATAAGAGCCAAAGATCATACTGGCGGTCCACGGTCTGCTGCACGATCCACGGATCACTGCGGCCATACTTCTCCTCACCCCAGATGCGGATGGTGATGAGGTCCGTATCACAGACGAGCAAAGCCGCTTCCAATGGACTCTCGGCCTGCCTTTCGTCTTCAGTGCGCACTTGCAGCTCCGCGATCTTCAGGAGGTCGCTTTCACCATATGGGCCAGCAAGCCCATCCAAGTATTGCCGCGCCATCTCCGGAACCCAGGGCACGCCGTAATGCTCTGCCAAGTCCTCGGACAAGGTGGACTTGCCACTGCACTCCGCTCCGGTGACCACCACTTTACGCATGGGGCAAAGTAACTTCGCTTGCAGGCAGCAGATGATGCGTGACACGCGTCTTCATCCAGAACGACAACCCGCACTACAATGAAAAACATCCTGACGCTTTCCCTTTCACTCTCCCTCGCACTTGCGGCACAGGCACAATTAGCCCCGCAGACCGAGGCCCCGCTACACCGCCACATGTTGGAGGTGAACGCTCATTGGGCCAAGGCCGGCCCGATGCTGGCGAGCGATACGGAGCCGGTGCATTTCACCAACGAGGCGGAGCGGATCACGCGGCACCTTCATCTCGTCGCCGGCTACCTGCGTGCACATTCACCGGAAGGTCTTTCCGCCGACGCGGCAACAAAACGTGCCGTATTGCTGAACGACCTTGAGAAATACGCGGACCGCGGTCTGTTCCCGCAGAACCATGTGCTGCCGTACCGGAACCCGGTCTTTATCGATCCGCAAGGGACAGCCTGCGCCGTGGGCCAACTGATGATCGAAAGCGGACACCGCGATCTGGCGGAAAGCATCAGCCAAGAGATGAACCTCGCATACGTGCATGACATGAAGCGCGCGGACGTGCTACAGTGGGCCGTGCAGGAGGGCTTCACGGAGGATGAGCTGGCGTGGATCCAACCGGGATACCCGCCGACGATACAGTGGAACGCGTTGGGTGGCGGCACGAACGGCCCGGTGACGGTGATGTTGAACTTGCCGAACGGGAACGTGCTAGTGGCCGGCATGTTCACCGAAGCGGGTGGTGTGCCGGTCGAAAATGTTGCCCTGTGGAATGGTGGAGGCTATACGGCGCTGGGGGATGGCGTTTTCGGCACCATCTCCTGCGGCACTGTGTTCGGGGATGACATATACCTCGGCGGCTACGCATTGGGCGGCTACAACGACATTGCCCATTGGGATGGAACAGAATGGACTTTTTCGACCGTGTTCGACGGGAAACTCCCGTATTCCACCGCGCTCCATGTGCATAGCGGCGAAGTGTATGTGGCTGGCATGATGTCCGGATTTGCCGGTATCGACTACCGCGTGGCCCGGCTTACGGGTGGAAGCTGGGACCTGCTGCCCGGAAATTTCACCGGCGAGGTGAAGTGCTTAGGCAGCCACGATGGGCAATTGGTCGCGGGAGGTGGCTTCGATGGCGTGCAGATCGGCGACCCTGTGATCCAGGCCCAGCATGTAGCAACGCTGAGCACGGGCGGATGGACCCAGCTCGGCGACGGCCTTGACGGTACCGTGCTGACCCTGCTTGACATGAACGGGACACTGTACGCCGGAGGTGCCATGTATGCGAATATTGTCCCCTTGTTCGGTCTTGCGCGGATACCTGCCGGTGCCTCCAATTGGGAACTCTTGATGCCGAACCTGGCCAACTACATCTTCGACTCACCCGGCCCGGGGGAAGTGCGAACCCTCATGACCGAAGGCAACGAGGTTTACATGGGCGGTGCGTTCAACATGGCACTAGGTATGGTCAACGGCCAACACCTGGCGCGCTTCCTCGGCGCGCCGGACAGCTTTGAGCCATTGGCCTATTTCAACGGCCCTGTGGATGCTCTGGCCGCTGACCCTTTCATTTCGGACGCTATCGGATTGTATGCGGGAGGTGAGTTCACCCAGAATGTCGGCGACACCGTTCCGTACGTGGCGGGAACGATCCTTACCACCGGCATGAACGAACTACCGGAGAACGTCGGAATGGCGCTCTTCCCGAATCCCGCGCACGACCGGCTCACCGTGACGCTCGATGGACCGTCCGACCACGTCACCTTGGAAATTGTGGATGCGCAAGGCCGGACAGTGATCACACGGCTCCTCCGTGACCGCTCTGTCATCTTGGACGTCAAGCAGCTTGCGACCGGTGCGTACACGTTGCGCGCTGTAGAAGAAAACCGCATTCGCTCGCTGCCTTTCGTCAAACGCTGACGGCTTCTTGCCGTTGCTTCGCCAAGGCCCTCCCCCACTTCACCAAGCCCACCACGGAGAGCACGAGGTACATGCCGTTGAGCAGCGTGTAGCCCATGTAACCGATGCGCCAGTTGAGGTAGATCGCCACGCTGTCCGCCACGATGAAATAGACCCAGTTGGCGATCAGCTTGCGGGCCATCATCCATGTGGCGATGAAGCTGAACACGGTGACGAACGCATCGAGCTGCGGGAAGCGTCCATTGAGGTACTGCACCAAAAGCACGGAAGCTGCGTAGCTCAATAGCACGGCTATTGGCACCAACATTACATGGAACATCAAGGACTGTGTGCGGATACCTTCCTCCGTATCGCCCTTGCCCCAGCTCCACCAGCCGTAAACCGCCATCACCACGTAGTACACGTTCAGCGTGGCCATGGCCCAAGTGTGCGCCAGCGCATACAGCCCCACGCCGATCACGCCCGCCACGAAGCCCAGTGCCCAACCAATGCGCTTCTCGTAGGCGATGCACAACGTGAAGCCGATGTTGAGCACCACGGCGGTCCATTCTACGAGGGAGAGGAAGATTGTTGACATTAATTGAAAGTCGGGAGTCTGTTAGTCGGGAGTCGGGTGTCTGTCCGAGTTAGACTCCCAACTCAAGACTCCGGACTCACGACTCACGACTGGCAGCTCTACGCAGCACAAAATTCTGCCCCAGATAAACCTTCCGCACCTGCTCGTCCGCTGCGAGCTCCTCCGCAGTTCCCTGCTTCAGGATCTTGCCTTCGAAAAGCAGGTAGGCACGGTCCGTGATGCTCAGCGTCTCCTGCACGTTGTGGTCGGTGATGAGCACGCCGATGTTGCGTTTCTTCAATTGTGACACGATGCCTTGGATGTCCTCCACCGCGATGGGGTCCACACCGGCGAAGGGTTCGTCCAAGTAGAATGAACTTCGGCTCGGTGGCCAATGCCCGCGCGATCTCCGTGCGCCGGCGTTCGCCGCCGCTTAGCACATCGCCCATGTTCTTGCGCACGTGGCCGAGACCGAATTCATCCAGCAAGCGTTTCCAGTTTGGCGTGCTGCTCCGCCTTGGTCAACTTGGTCATCTCCAGGATGGCCTTGATGTTGTCCTCCACGGTAAGCTTGCGGAAGACGCTGGCCTCCTGCGGCAGGTAGCCGATGCCCTTCTTGGCCCGCTTGTACATGGCCAGGTCCGTGATGTCCTCCTTGTCCAAGAATACGCGGCCTTCGTTGGGTTTCACAAGGCCCACGATCATGTAGAAGCTCGTGGTCTTTCCCGCACCGTTCGGCCCGAGAAGACCGACGATCTCGCCCTGTTCCACCTGCACGCTCACACCGCCCACGACAGTGCGTCGCTTGTAACGTTTCACGATGTTCTCAGCGCGTAGATCATCTAGAAGTTGATGAAGAGCTTCAAACGTAGGGCGAAAGCCCGGGTGCCCGGATGGTCGTTGTACCGCAAACGCCATACCCCCTCCACGCTCAGCATCTTCAGGATGTTCTCCACCCCGGCGCTCACCTCCACGTATGGCCCGTTGTTCAAGGAGTACATGCCCGGGACCAAGAGCAGTTCCTTTTCATGCTTCTCCCGGTCCAAGGAGCCGACCACCGCTTTTCCGGTCATCACCTCACGCCATTTCAAGCGGCGCAACAGCGGAATGCGGTTGAAGAACAGGCCTTCGAAATGATGCTCCACGAACAGTTGCGCATAGCGGTCGCTGATGAACTCGAAGTAGTTCATGGTGTTGAAGGCGAGGTCATCGTAGTAGAACGTCTCGTTGCCGCTGTGCAGGATGAGCAACGGATACGGCAAGGTCCCCCAGACCTGACCGGCCTCCGCATTGATGCGGGTCCAACCAATGGCACCGAGCTGCAGGCGCTGATAGATGTGCGCCACCACCTTTTGATAGTCGTATTCACTGTTGGCGAGCTTGGGCAGCCCCATGGCCAGATGCAATTCCACCGTGGGATAATCCGTGCCCAAGCTCACCCGGGCGAAGTCGCCGCTGACGTATTTCTCCTTGTAGGCGAAGCGCGTGTTCAGACTGATCTCCGCGGTATGAATGGCATTGATCTTCCCATCGGGCTCCCCGTTGACCCCGGGCTTCAGGTATTCCAGGTCGCCCAAGGGATAAAGCGAGCGGTAGCGGAGCATCACCGTGTTGTCCAGCCCGGTGAACCATTCCCGCAGGTAGCTCGCCCGGGTCTCCTCCACGAGGGTGAGCTTCGTGTTGGGCGTCCGCCGAAAGACGCTGCTGAGGATGTTGTCCTGCCGGAAGGCGTTCACGCTCTCGCCCAACTGCTCCACGTCCTGTTTGTAGCTCAGCTCCACGATCTGCCGTGAGGTCTTGCTCACGAAGGTCTTGCCGCCGACACCGAACTTGAAGCGCCGGTCCAGCGTGCCATATGCCGTGTACGCATTCGAACTCGATCCGGGTGCTGAAATCGCTGCTCGTGCGCCCACCGATGCGAAAGCGGCTGCCCTCGATCGGATTGAAGCTGTAGGTGGTGAAGTAAGGCCCGATATCGATCTTGCCCTTGGTGTAATAGCCCGTGACCACCGTGGTCACCAGGTCCACGTAGGTCCGGAACCTCGGGATGGTCTTCATCGTATCCACCATGTGGTAGATCGCCTCCTCCTGTGCCGTCAGATTCTCGTGCCGATTTTCATCCCAGTAAGCGGCGCCTTGGCTCAGCGGATCGATGTCCATCACCACCTCATCGGCGCCCTTGTAGAACTCGTCCGGCCGGGGCTTGTTGATCACGAAATCACGATAGCTGGCGGTGCGCCTGCCATAGAAGCCTTGGACGGCATGCTTGTTGGGCTTGCCCCGGTATCCCGGATGATGTTCAGGTCCACCACCAACTGGTCGTGCGTCAGCATCCATACCTCCGTCTTCACCTCGCTCGTACTCCTGCTTCACCGAGAAGCTCTGCACGAAGTTCAGGTTGGCGCCCGGAGCGATGCTGGCCTCGATGTTGCGCACGGCGTAGGTGGTGTCGTTGATCCACATCTCACCGGTGAAGGCCAGTTCCTGCACCCGCTTTGGCTTGAAATCGATCTTGTAGCACCAGTAGTTACCCACCCAGTTGCTGTCCAGCGAGGTAGTAGTCGTAGAAACCCTTTCCGCCGTCGGCGATGGGACTGATGAAGTTCTTCCCGAAGATCACCAGGAAGTTGTCGTAGATGTTCACGTTCTGGTACATGTCGCCCATGAACTGGAGATGCTCTCATTCTCCACACCGCTCATCTTGGTGCCATGGATCAGCTCGCGACGCGACCTTGGGCTTCTGCCGATAGTACACCTCGCTCAGCGTTTCGGTCATGAAGATCGGCAGGAACGGCTTGGCGTCCGTGCTGTCGACATGGTCGAAGATGAAGGCGAAGTCCTTGAAGAGCTTCTTCTTCGTCGAATTCCTCGGTGATGTTGTTGATGTCGAACTCCACCTTGTTGTAGGCATCGTACTGATAGGCTTCAAGCTTCTCGCGGTTGTTCACCGGCTTGTTGGCGATCAGCCTGCGCAGGATGGGAAAGGCCGGATTGCCCGCATAGGTCACTGTTACGGACTTGAGCTCGGCCGTGCTCGGCCGCATTTTGATATCAATGGTCTGGGCCACGTCCCGCTTCACCTTGGCCGTGAACGGGACATAGCCCACGCTCCCCGCCTTGATGCTATCGGTGGCGTAGTAGGTCTCCAGCGCGTAGTGGCCGTCGAAGTCCGAGTTGGCGGACACGCGGCTGTCGATAAAACTGATGTTGACGAAGGGCAACGGTTCCCCCGTAACGGCATCGGTAACGGTGCCCGAAATGCGGGTGGTCTGTGCAACGGCGGCTTGCAGGACCATGAGCCCCGGCAACAAGGCGAACAAGCGCGCAGAGAGGTGGAGCGCCCTGATGTTCATCGCCCCCCGCTTGTCGACTTTGCCCTTTCCGCACGTTCCATGCCCCGCCGCGTACGGGCAGCCAGGAAGATACTGGCCTCGTAGAGCGCCATCAATGGCATGGAGACCAGCATCTGGCTGGTGATGTCCGGTGGAGTGATGATGGCACCGATAATGAGGATCGCCACGTAGGCATGGCGGCGGTAGGTGCGCAGGAATTCAGGGCCCACCAAGCCTGTGCGTGCCAGAAAATACACGATCATGGGCAGCTCGAACACCACACCGGTCCACAGCGTAAGGGATGTGATGGTGCCGATGTAACTGTTGAGGTCCACTATGTTGGGCACCGAAGCGCTCACTTTGTAGGTGCCCAAGAACTGGATGCTCATGGGGGCCAGCACATAGTAGCCGAATGCCACGCCGAGCAGGAAAAGGAGGGTGGCGAAGAAGACCACGCCCCGCACGGCCAGCTTCTCCCCTCCGCCCAAGCCGGGTTTCACAAAGCGCCACACCTCCCAGAGGACATAGGGGAAGGCAATGATGATACCTGCGGTGAACGAGACCATGATATGGACAAGGAACTGGCCGCCCATGGTGGTGTTCATCAGGGTGAAGCCGGTATTGTCCGCACAGAAGGACCGGTCCAGCCCGAATTTGATCGCCAGATGGCAGAAGGCCCGGTAGGTGATGAAGTCCGGGCGCTGCGGGGCCAGGATCAGGGTGTCGAAAACGAAATCCTTGTATATGAAGGCAAGGACGGTGCAGGCCACCACTGCCGCTGCGGACCGCATCAAGGTCCAACGCAATTCCTCCAGATGTTCCAGGAACGTAAGTTCCTTCCTTGGTTCGGTCATACAACGAGGGCCAAAGAAGGCCGCGCCAAAGATAGAAGGGACCATCCCCAACGTCCGGAATGCCTTGGCGGGTTTTCAACGGGGGGGCTAAGGAGTGCAGGCAAGTGGCACCTTCAGCTTTCCAACGGGTTGTTAAGATTGAGCGGAAAGTTCCTCCGATCGACCTACATTTAAGCGGTAAACCCATTGCGGCACGCTCCGCCGCCTTATCAACTAATGACGAACGTCGATCTCTCTCCCAAGGAAGCCCTTGAACAATTCTTCGGTTTCACCGCATTCAAAGGCGACCAGGAAGCCATCATCCAAAGTGTGCTGGACCGGAAGGACACCTTCGTGATCATGCCCACCGGCGGCGGCAAGAGCCTTTGCTACCAGCTCCCCGCCCTGATGAGCGAGGGCACCGCCATCGTGGTGAGCCCGCTGATCGCCCTGATGAAGAACCAGGTGGACCTGCTGCGCGGCTTCAGCGGCGAGAACGGTGTGGCCCACTTCCTTAACAGCTCCCTCACCCGCAACGAGGCCGCTCAGGTGAAGAACGATATCCGCGCGGGCATCACCAAGCTGCTCTACGTTGCGCCGGAATCGCTCACCAAGAAGGAGAACGTCGAGTTCCTCTCCGACATCAAGATCAGCTTCTTCGCCATCGACGAGGCGCACTGCATCAGCGAATGGGGCCACGACTTCCGCCCGGAATACCGGCGACTGCGCACCATCTTCGACGAGATCAAGCGCGTACCCATGATCGCGCTGACCGCCACGGCCACCGAAAAGGTACAGGAGGACATCCTGAAGAACCTCGACATCCCGGAGGCCAGCACCTTCAAGGATTCCTTCAACCGGCCCAACCTGTACTACGAGGTACGCCCCAAGAAGGAGGTGGCCCGAGAGATCATCCGTTTCGTGAAACAGCACTCCGGGCGCAGCGGCATCATCTATTGCCTCAGCCGTAAGAAGGTGGAAGAGATCGCCGAGACCTTAGTGGTGAACGGCATCAAGGCGCTTCCCTACCATGCCGGCATGGACGCCGGCCAGCGTGCCAGCCACCAGGACCGTTCCTGATGGAGGACGTGGACGTGATCGTGGCCACCATCGCCTTCGGCATGGGCATCGATAAGCCGGATGTCCGCTTCGTGATCCACCACGACATGCCCAAGAGCCTGGAGAGCTACTACCAGGAGACCGGACGGGGCGGTCGCGACGGCGGTGAAGGCAAGTGCATCACCTTCTACAGCTACAAGGACATCGAGAAGCTGGAGAAATTCCTCCAAGGCAAGCCCGTGGCCGAGCAGGAGATAGGCAAACAGCTGCTTAGCCGACACCGTGAGCTATGCCGAGACCAGCATGTGCCGCCGCAAATACTTGCTCCACTATTTCGGGGAACAGCTGCCCGGCGATAACTGCGGCGCTTGCGACAACTGCAACAACCCCAAAGATTATTTCGAGGCCAAGGACGACCTCAAGCTCATGCTCAACGCCGTAAAGGAGAGCAAGGAGCGCCACCGCGCCCAGTTCATCTGCGACCTGCTTACCGGGAACGAGACCAGCGAGATCAAGAACTACAAGGGCGACAAGCTCCAGGCCTATGGCTCCGGAAGTGAACATGAGGCGCAGCACTGGATGGCCGTGGTGCGTCAGGCCAACGTGGGCGGCTACCTGCATAAGGACATCGAGAGTTACGGCAACCTCAGCCTTACCGAGGAGGGGAAGAAGTTCCTGAAAAAGCCCGTGTCCATCACCTTCACCAAGGAGCGGGAACGGGTGGACGAGGACGCTCCGGACGATGAGGTCGTTCTGAACGGAAAGGGCGGCGGTGCCGCGGATGAGCGCTTGATGAAGATGCTCAAGGAACTGCGCCATTCGGTGGCCAAGAAGAATAAATTGGCACCTTACGTGATCTTCCAGGACCCAGCTCTGGAGGAGATGACCGTACGCTACCCGATCACCTTGGCGGAATTGACCTTGATCAGCGGCGTGGGTCCGGGCAAGGCCCAGAAGTACGGCAAGCCATTCGTGGAACTGATCGCCGACTATGTGGAGGAGAACGAGGTCGAACGGGCCGATGAGACGGTGGTGCGCTCGGTGATGAAGAAGAGCAGCAACAAGGTCCACATTATCCAGAACATCGATAAGCGCCTCTCCTTGGAGTCCATCGCCAAAGCCAAGGGTCTCTCCATGGACGCGCTCTTGGACGAGATGGAGACCATCGTGATGAGCGGCACCAAGCTGGACATCAACTACCACTTGGACGATGTGGTGGAAGAGGATGCCCAAGAGGAGATCATGGACTACTTCCGCTCCTCGGAAACGGACAGCATCGAGGAGGCGGCCAAGGAGTTCGACGGCGACTACAGCGAAGAGGAGCTCCGCCTGATGCGCCTGAAGTTCATGAGCGAAGTGGCGAACTAGTTGTTAGTTGTCAGTTCTTAGTTGTCAGGGGTGCGGCCCGGCGTTCTTTGCGCTGTGGCCGCACTTCCTTTTGTACCCGGTCGCGCTTAGCGCGAAGCGTGCGAGGTTCGCGCCTGTGGCGCAATGGCCCGAAGCCGGCCCAGCGACGGCGCGGAGTCCATTGAGGCCGTCCCGCAAATTGCACTGAACAAGAAAGTCCCACCGAACGAGCAAGTACAGTCACCCCTCTCCCCGCATTGCCTGCCGAAGCCTTAGCGAAGGAAGGGAGAGGGGAAGGGGTGAGGGCTTGAGAACGCCTAACAACGGACAACTACGAGCGCAGCTCCACTAAAGCCCCCCAAACCATCACACCCACCCCAATGGCCATCGCCTCCTCAGCGATGTTGAAATCAGGGGTGTGCAGACATTTCGCCGGCCCCGTCTTCGGGTTGCCGGTGCCCAAGCGGTGGAAGCTGCCGGGCATCACCTGCGTGTAGAAGGCAAAATCCTCGCTGCCCATGCGGCGGGGCATGTCAACCACGTGCTCCGCACCGAGGAATTCCTCCGCCGCTTTCCGCATCCGGATCGCAAGGTCCTCATTGTTCACCAGCACAGGATAGCCGCGCCGCACCTCGAAGTCGCAGGTGCCGCCATGCGCGGCGCAGAAGTCGTTCGACCAGCGCGGAAGCCATTCGTGTAGCTCAGCGCGTAGCTGCTCGTCGAAGGTGCGCAAGGTGCCCGTGATCCGAACCTCGTCCGGGACCACATTGGTGGCACCTTCGGCGATCACCCTTCCGAAAGCGAGCACCAAGGGCCGATCCTTGCGGTAACGCTCAAACTCATCCTTTGCCGCGATCAGCAAGCGCGCGGCGATCATGATCGGGTCGATCAGCTTCTCCGGCATCGCCGCATGTCCTCCCTTCCCTTTCACCGTCAAGTACAATTCATCGCTGCTCGCCATGAAAGGCCCGGCATGGAAGCCCACCTTCCCCACCTCCAGCTCCGGCGTTACGTGCTGGCCGAGGATGGCTGATGGTGCGGGGTCCTTCAGCGCGCCCTCCTTCAACACCAAGGAAGCACCACCGGGGATCTTCTCCTCACCCGGCTGGAACAGCAGCAACACCGTTCCGTTCCATTCGCTCCGCAGTTCGTGCAGGATACCGCCGGCCACCAACACCATGGCGGTGTGGGCATCGTGGCCGCAGGCATGCATCACCCCCGGGTTCTGTGAACGGTAGGGCACTTCCCCCGTCTCCTGGATCGGCAAGGCATCGATGTCGGCGCGGAGACAAACCACCTTTCCCGGCCCGGCCCCCTTCACCACACCGATCACGCCCGTGCCCGCGATGCCCTTCCGGACCTCGATCCCAAAGGCCTGCAGGCGTTCGGCGATGTAAGCGCCCGTGGCATGTTCCTGAAAGCTCAGTTCGGGATGCGCATGCAGATGGCGCCGCACGGCCACCGTGTCCATGTGGCGCGCCTGTATGAGCGCCTTGATCCGCTCTGCCCTGATGGACCGTGCGTTCGCTTCCGCCATGGCTCAGATATCCAAGCTGAGGGAGAACTGGAAGATCCCTTTCTGGATCACGCCGTCGTCCACGCCCCAGGCCCAATCGCCGCGCATGAAGTAGCCGAGCAAACGCGCCCGCACCCCGAAGCCGTAGCTGTAGATGATGGGCTCCCGTTGGTTGCGGATGGTGATGGTGAGCGGATTGCGCTGGATCACCTGCCGGTTGAAAAAATTGTCCTCCGAGTAGGGGTCGTTGCCGGTCCAGGCGGAACCCGCATCGCCGAAGGCCACCACTTGGAAGTTCTGGAGGAAGTCACTGCGCAGGGGGCGGTCCAGCAGGTAGCGGAACACCGGGAAGCGCAGCTCGGAGTTCAGCACGGTAAAGGCGCTTCCGTTGCGGGCGTTGTAGTAGAAGCCCCGCATGGGCACCGCAAGGCTCTGGTAGTAGTAGTTCTGCGTGAAATCGATGGGGATGCTATAGTCGGTCTTCGCGAAGAGCCAGTTGTCCACGCCGCCCATGAAGAAGACCACCTTCCGGCTGCCTAACGAGGTGGAACCCGCCAAGCGGTTCACCCAGATGAAGTCGCGATGAATGCTCATCCCGTTGCGGATGTCGAAGCCCAGCACCTGCATGTCGGTCTTCGCGCCATCGGGCTGCTTGTAATACTCGCCGAAGACCTTGGCCTTCCAGCCCGTGTAGAGGTTCAGCCCGCGGGGACGACTGCTGTCGTACACGTATTCCAGTTTCGCGCTCACCGTCTGGTCGTTCACGTTCGGCTCGGCACGGGAGAACTGGTCGATGCTCTGCGTCACATACCGGTCATTCCGATAGGTGACGGACCCTCGGAGCGACGCCAGCTCGCTGAACGGCCAGGACACGCGGTAGGTGGCCATGTGCGTGTGCAACTTCACCACGCCGAGGTTGCTCAGGCCCTGTGTCGCCTGCCGTTGGAAGATCACCTCCTTGTCCAACCGCTTTCGCAGATTGGAGAATTTGAGCATGTAGGCATTGTTGTTCAGGTCCAGCGCCAAGCGAAAGCCGCCGACGATCTTGTAATCCTCGAAGAGGTCGCTGATGGCCATCTTGGTCAATCCGCTGAGGCCGGGGTTGAGCGCATCAGGCCCGATCAAGGGCTGGTAGAACTGCGAATCGTAGCTGTTGTCCAGTTGCGTGAGCACCTCGTCCGTGGAGAAGTTCACATTGTAGTTGCGCTGTTCCGGGAACTGCAACGTGGTGATCCGCGTGCTGTCCGCGGCCACTGCGGGCAGGCCGATCGTGGGCACCTCCTGCGTTTCGGCGGTGCTTTCCTTGCGTTCCGGGGCAGCGGCCTCATCACTGAAACGGTAGTTCCGGATGTCCACCACATTGACGCCCGTGTCCACCGGTGCCGGTACATTCAACTTTACCACCGTGCTCATGTCGTCCGTCACCGAGCCCGGCACCTGTTCCTTATTGCCGCCCGGCCCCGTCCCGTCCGATCCACCCTCCGTCGGTTTGCGCTCAGCCGTGGAGCCGATGTGGAAATGGTACTTCCCATCACTATATGTCAGCTCCGAGAATCGTCCACGGGAAGCATTCAGGTCCTGCTCCAGGATGCCACGCTTATTGTCGGAGGCCCGATCGGCCACGGTAAAATAGCGGTAGTGGATGGTGGTGTCCACGGCGCTCACCGTGCTGTCATAATGGGCCACCCAGCGGTCCTGCAGCTTGTTCGCATCGCTTAGCCAGGTGTAGCTCGTGCTGTCGTACATGGCCGGCTGGCGCTCGTTCACCCCCGGCGTGTTCGTAAGGCGCGTGAGCAGGTTGGAGCGATCGATCAGGTCGTACCGGAAGATGTCCTTCGAGGTCTCCCACCACCGCGGTTCGGCATTGGCCCGGAGGGTGTCGTCGGTGCGGTCGCTGCTGAAGATGATCGAACGTCCATCATCGGCAAAGGCCGGGTCCAGGTCATCGAACTGGTCGTCCGTGAGTTGCTCCTGCCGGTTCCCGATCACATAATAGAGATAGAGGTCCGTCCGTCCTTCGCGCACCCCGCTGAAGATCATGTTCCGACCGTCCCCGCTGTAGCTCATGCTGAGGATCTTGTCCAACATGAACACCGGCTTCCGCGTGATCTTCCGGTCCTCCGTGGTGTAGGTGTTCAGGTACAGCTCGCCTTTGCGTTCGGTGGTCAACGTGAGCGCATTGCCCGTGGGGTGCCACGCCAGCACCGGATAGCTTGTGTCGATGATCCGGTCGATCTTCTTCTCGCCCTTCGCGATCTTCTTCGCCTTCTTCGTCCCGAAGTCGTACAGCCACACCTTATACTGGCCGAGCTCGTTGCTCACCCAGGCCGCATGGCTACCGTCCGGGCTCAGCTTGAACTGGGAATAGGTGCGGGACTTCTTGGTCTTTACGGGAAGCTCTTCCAACGCCACATCCTTGCGCCGAAGGTCCTGCTCGGTGAAGCGCGCCCGGTAATGCCCGAAGCATTCATCCGTGAGCGTCTTCAGCGAGACGCCCAGCACGTACATGAAGCCGCTGTCCGGATTGCGGCTCACCCGCGTCATGTAGAGGATGTTGGGGATCACCGCCGGGCCGTAGACATCGGCCACATAGCTCCAGAGCGCCTGCCCGGCGAGCTCGGCATCCTCCCCTTCCAATCGGTTGAACTTATCGTACCGCCCGCTGATCACACCGTCCCGCACACGCCCCTCGTCAGTAGCGCTCCACGGGCCGCCGCAATAGCCTACCAGGCCTTTGGTGTACCACGTCGGCAGGTTCATCAGCGTGCTGTTCTTCAGCACTTGGCGCCAGTTGCCGCCGAACATCATCTGGTCCAAGATCACCTGCGCCACGCCCGAACGCACCTGCCGGTCCAGCAGCGCCCGGTCGCCCTCATTGTACACGAACACCTTGGTGCCCACGATCCGCGTGACGCCGCCGATGTTGTACTGCTCATCGTCCGTGATGCCGATGTTGCTCTGGCGGAAATCGCTCTGCGAGTTGTACACCACGAACTGCACCCGCTCATCGATGCTGTAGTCGAAGAACTTCTCCAGGTCCTGCTTGTTCCGCATGGCGCTGATCGAGACGTACTTCGCCACATCACGCCCCTCCTTGTAGAAGTACGTCTCGATTCTCCGGGAAGCGGTAGCTCGACCACAGGAAATCCTTGTACTGCACCCGGTTCTTGCCGAACTGCTGCTGGCTGCCGTTGTAGAACTGGGCGTGGGCCTGTACGGCAAGCAACACCGCGAACGGAAGAAGCAGGAAGCGGGATAGACGGTTCACGGCGGGTGAGGGGTACTTTTGTGGGAGTCGCGAAGTTCACGCTTTTTCCGCAGGCATGCACATCAAAAAATTCACGTTCAACCCATTTCAGGAGAACACCTACGTGCTGCACGCGGCAGGTGAAGGTATCATCATCGACCCTGGATGCTCCGACAAGAACGAGCATCGGGAGCTGGAAACGTGGCTGGAGGATAACATCGTGCGGCCTTCACGCGTGCTGCTCACCCACGCCCACATCGACCACGTGATGGGCTGTGCTTGGCTGAAGGAGCGTTACGGCCTGCTGCCGGAAGTACACCGCAACGACCTGCCGATCCTGGAACTGGCCGTACAGTCCGGCGCGATGTTCGGCGTGGCGTGCGACCCCGTGCCCGCGCCCAAAGCTTTTCTGGAAGAGGGACAGGTGATCACCTTGGGCGATGAACACCTCGACGTCCTCTTCGTGCCCGGCCACGCCCCCGGGCATGTGGCCTTCTTCAACCCGAGACGGCGCTTTATCCTCGGCGGCGACGTGCTCTTCCACCGCAGCATCGGCCGCACCGACCTGCCCGGCGGCGATATGGATACGCTGCTAAAGAGCATCCGTGAACAGTTCTATCCCTTGGGCGATGATGTGGTGGTGTACAGCGGCCATGGGCCGGAAACGACGATCGGGGAGGAGAAGCGGATGAATCCTTTTGCGCGGGGGTGAGAAGCAATGGCATAGTTTCACATGTTCCAATATTGCAATAGAATTCACTCCGACCACGGATCAAGCCCGAGAATAAGCCCATAATAGGTACGCCAACAGCCCAGTGCAATATTGACGAAACCCACAATAATGAGATACTTCCTAATACTAATCTATATCATGGCCAGTAGCTTTTCTGGTTATGCGCAAGAAAGGCGGACTGCAGTAATAAAAATGAAATATGAGATCTCATCAACAGGAAAAACAACTAAAACTGAGTTTACGTTTTTGATCCCAAAAACCATTGACAAGATTCAAAATGTGATCAAGACGGAATATGCTCCTCAACCGGATACGATCATTCACAATAAAAATAACACATACGTCATATTCACCATTGATTCACTTTCTGCTAATAATTTCATTGAAATAAATACCACTGTTGATATTTACGAATTCGACCTTAAAACGACCAAAGCGAATAAGGCTATCCCGCTAACCGACTACCCCCTTGGCGAATACATGGTTAGCGAAAAATATTTAGAAAAAGATACCGCACTCATAATGAGCACAGCAAATTCCCTTTTATCCAGGACCCGAGTAAGGACAATAAATAAGATATACAAATTCACCATGAATGAACAGTAGTGTCCGGTTAAGCTGTGGTCGAACATAGGAAGAACCCAATATGGACGCGATCTATCGAACGAAAATACGTGGGGCGGATTTGAATTGCTGGCAGTCGCTGAGGTGGGCTTCCTTGAGGACAACTCAAGGAAACCCGCATGAACATCGGCAGCACGGTATACAGCCAATTGATGGCGCATCTTCCTTGGACAACGTTCGACCGTATCGTGGAGCGCTATGCTGGCGACTACAGAGTTCGGACCCTTGCATGTCGGGAGCAGTTCAGGGCTATGGCCTTCGCGCAGCTTACTTATCGGGAGAGTCTTCGCGATATCGAAACCTGCTTGGGTGCTCAGCCCAGCAAGCTTTTCCGCATGGGCTTGAGCAGCCCGGTGAAGCGCAGCACACTGGCCGACGCGAACGAACTGCGCGACTGGCGCATCTACTCGGATTTCGCTCAGGTTTTGATCGGGCAAGCACGCAAGCTGCATGCGAGCGAACCGGGTGTGCTGGACATCAAGGAGACGATCTATGCGCTGGACTCCACCACCATCGACCTGTGTCTGTCCTCCTTTCCGTGGGCCGTATTCCGCAAGACCAAAGCAGCTGTGAAGATGCACACGCTCATGGACCTGCGCGGCTCGATCCCCAGTTTCATCCATGTGAGCGATGGCAAGATGCACGATGTGAACGCCTTGGACCTGCTCATCCCGGAGGCGGGCAGTTTCTACGTCATGGATCGGGCCTATCTGGCTTTGAAGCGCCTTTGCACAATGCATATTTGCGCAGCATACTTCAATATTCGGGCCAAGTCCAACAGCGACCTGAGGCGGCTTTATTCGGCACCCACCGCTCGCAAGACCGGCATTATCTGCGATCAGACCGTCGTCTTCGCCGGAACGAAGTCGGCTACGGAGTACCCTCACAAACTCCGGCGCATCAAGTTCAAGGATCCGGAAAGTGGGCGCCTTCTGGTTTTCCTCACCAACAACTTCGCGCTGCCCGCCACCACCGTCGCCGAACTGTACCGCAACCGCTGGCAGGTCGAATTGTTCTTCAAATGGATCAAGCAACATCTGCGTATCAAGAAGTTCTACGGTCTCTCGGAGAATGCAGTGAAGTGCCAGATATGAATCGCAGTCTCGGTGTACCTGCTGGTGGCCATCGTGCGCAAGCGGCTGAAGTTGGACGCTTCGCTCCATTCCATTCTACAGATCTGTTCGGTCATGCCTTTCGAGAAAATGCCCATCCAGCAAGCTTTTCAAAAGATCGACGAGACGAATTCAGCAGCAAGCCCTCTGAACCAGTTGATTTTGTTCGATTCTTAACCGGACACTACTGATGAATGAAGTAAAATACACCCAATACACAAATACAGATAATGGCGCACTCAATGCTCTTGAGACAAAACGAAGTGATTGTTCCGGATTTTCAGACCTCTTCGTATCGTTATGCAGGGCGAATGATATTCCAGCCCGGGTGGTATATGGATTTCTAACCGAATATGAGTCTAACCCAAGACATGCTTGGACGGAAGCTTACACCAATGAATATGGATGGATAAGGTTTGACCCTACACCTTACCAATCCGTAAGATTTGACAAACTGAAAAATATGTATATTCAAATATCTGATATCAGAAATGATATAAGATTGAGAAATGGATACTTTTACACATATCGATATTGGGGAGATCCAATAAATTTGAAGGAGACCATTGATATTGCAAAATCGCTACCGCATAACTAAAGCGACTCTATAATTATCGTACCAAGGACAACCTACGGTTCCGCATCTCTACGCTTGGATCGAAACACTAATGGACAACGAACCCACTCCCACGCTCTCGCAAGTCTTCCCGGCCCAACGATAATGTGCGTTCCTGAACGCCACAGGCCGGGGCGACTTGTGGTTCTGGTCTCAGGAGGCCGATAATGGCACAGAAGCCTCCAGCAGTCTTCAGACTGCAACGCGGAATTACCTTCGGAGCGCAAGCATGACGCGTTGAGCACCCTCGCTTAAAGGACTTGATGGTGTGAAGTCCGAATACTTCACGGAAGAGCATGGATGAAAGCATTGTGAAGTACCCACAAGTCGCCCCGGCTATCCTTACTGGAGCGCAAAGGCTTATTGGCCGGGTAGAATTGCGGGAGCGATGCGCCAGAAACGGAAACTGAAACGCCCTAATGTAAAACCTCAAGACTAACGTGAGCGACCACGATCGTGCTGTATGGAGGTGGATCCGTTTGTGCAGTGCGGACCACGCTCACCGAACGGGGAATCAATCAATTACCCAGGAATGACCACCGCTTTCCTTAAAGCAACCTTACCATGACAGAATTTTGGGAAAGTACTTTCACTGACAACCAAGAGCTGTGGGGGTTCAAACCCGCCCCGTCCGCTGTGTTGACCAAGGACTTTTTTATGGATAGGTCAATAAAGGACATTCTCATTCCGGGTATCGGCTACGCACGGAATGCGCAACCCTTTCTTGACCACGGCATTTCGGTCACAGGAATAGAGATATCCAAGACCGCGATCGAACTGGCCCAAAAGCATTATGGAACAGGTATGATCATCCATCACGGCTCTGTAACATCTATGCCGTTTGACCATAAGCACTATGACGGGATTTTTTGCTATGCCCTACTTCATTTGCTTGACAGCAGCGAAAGAGCACAGCTGATCCTTGACTGCTATGATCAACTTGCCGAAAACGGCTACATGGTTTTTGCTGTCGTCACGAAGGCGGCTCCCATGTACGGGCATGGAAGATCTGTTGGCAAAGACCGTTTCGAAATAGCTGATGGCCTGAACATGTTCTTTTATGACAGGGAGTCCATTAACACCGAGTTTGATAAAGTAGGCCTATGTGAGGTCTCAGAGGTTGATGATATCTATCCGTTTTTCCTGATCAAATGCAGAAAGGAAAAGGCAAAACAGGCAATTGAATAAAAATTGCCCGATCCCGGCGCTCGGCTTTCCTCGCACCTCCGGCAAAACGCCGAGTGCCATAGTCTCCAACCGCCTCTGGCGGCCACAGTGTTCTTCGATCAGGTCGCGATCCTGCATTCGGCCAAAGCCGGTCAGCCATTCCCCTCGCTCCCGCACGTCTTCCCGGCCCAATGATAAAGTGAGCTCCAGAACAAAACAGGCAGGGGCGACTTGTGGTTTTGCTCTCTGGTGCCGATACCTTGCAAGGGATTGACCGCCCTACCAATGGACAAAGAACCTGCTCCACAGAAAGAACAACCCAATAACCGCTTGCACGGGGTGAAATTGGCAGATATCCTGGAGGTCTTGGTGGAACACTATGGCTGGGAGAGCATGGCAGCCAAAATCAACATCAACTGCTTCAAGAGTGACCCTTCGATCAAGTCCAGTTTTACGTTCTTTCGGAAAACACCGTGGGCCAGGGACAAGGTTGAACAGCTTTATCTTGAGCTGGAAAAGAGAAGGGAACGGTAAAGACGGCCAGCCATGCCCATCATCCGCCTCCCGATCGGGGTTTAACCTTCCGTCACACAGAGCGTAGAACGGTCCATCAAAACCACGATACCATGAAAAGAACCTTCTACACTACGATCACTGTGCTATGCTGTCATTTGGCCCAAGCACAAGTGCCCAACGGCGGCTTTGAAAGCTGGTCCGGGAATGTGCCCGATAATTGGTCCGCCGGGAACATCGCCCCCTTGAACTACTTTCCCAATACGCCGAGCAGCGATGCCCATACGGGATTCCTTGCCGCCCGTGGCGAAGTACTGGAGAACCCGATCTTCGCCGGACAGGTCGGCGCACCGCTCATCCAAACCTACGGAGGTGCACCCGTTACCCAAGATCCCGTCGCGGTAATGGGTTGGTACAAGTTCAGCCCGGTGCAATCCACGGCCCGTTTCGTTGTGGGCTGTACGGTGATGGACGTGAACGGCCAGCCAACAGGGTCCGGCGCGCTACAGATCTACGATGCGGCCAGTTCCTACACGCAGTTCAGCATGCCCATCGACTATACCATGGGCGGCACTGCTGCTGCGGCGTCGGTCACGATCTCATTCACCATTGCGGACACGAACGCCCTCAGCGCAGTCGGGTCCTGGTACGTGGTCGACGATGTGTCACTGGACGGTGCCCAAGGCATCGACGACCATCAATTGCCGGTCCTGAGGGCCGAAGATCCATTCCCCGCGCCTTTTGCACATACCGTGTCCGTCCCGATCATCTTGGGGACCAGCGCGAACGTGGAGGCCACGGTGTTGGACCTTCTGGGCAAAACGGTGGGGACCATCGTGAACGCCCCGATGGCAGCCGGTGCGCATTCGTTGAGCTGGACCCCGGCGGGAAACGTTCCGAGCGGTGTCTATTTCATCCGAGTTGCAGCCCCGGAAGGCACATTGGCAAAGCGCGTCCTGTTCCAACGTTAAGGACCAAGACCTGAACTGCACAGCCATGGTCCTTTACCGGACCATGGCTGTGTTCGTTTACACTGCCCCTCGAACCGATCGTCATGTTCGACGGCAGCTATTATTTCCGCTCGTAGCTCGGGTTCACCACCTTGCTCTTCTCGAAGGCGTTGTTCTTCACCGGCACGCAGTCGAAGCCCTTGGGGTAGCGCAGGAAGAGGAAGCGCACGCTGAGGATCAACGGGCGGTAGGTGCTGCTGAACCATTGCATCTTGCCGAAGTTGCCGTCGTCCCCGGGCGCGATGCTGAAGACCGGTGTTTCGATGGCCGGGATGATCATCAATTGCTTGGTGAGCTTGAAGCCGTAGCCCACCTTCACATGCACCTGCCCGATGAGCTCCGGCGGGAAGGCCCAGCGGTTCAGCGTGGTGAGGTCGGCGGTGTAACTGCGGCCCGTGCCGAAGCGCCAGTCCAGGTTCGCGCCCAAGCTGAGCTGCACGAACTGGTAGTCCCGTGTTTGAAAGAGTTTGTTGGCATTGACATGTGCGGTGAGATGCTGGTCGTTGAAGGCGCCGCTTCCGGCAAGTATGCCGATGCTGTCGCCGCGGATCAAGGTGCCGGTGAAATCCTCGGTGCCTTTGAGCTGCTTATAGGCCAGCCCGAAGTCCCAGTAGTCGAGGATGATGGGGTCGCGCGTGGAGATGAACCACCCCGCTTCTAAGTAGAGGCCGATCTTTCCGTTGGGGTCGAAAAGCGCGGTGTAGCTGGTGTCGCCGTTGCTGAAGACGGTCTCCTCCTTGTCCTTGAAGCGCGTCAGCGTATAGGTGATGCCGGGGGCGAAGTAGAAGCCGCCGCGCCGCATCTTGCCGTCCGTGGGGAAGATCTCCGGCTTCTTACGGCCATAGATGCCTTGCGCGCAGAGCGAACCGGCGAAGAGGAGGCCAAGGGCGATGGTGAGGGCGCGGGTCATCATTCCAAAGGAAGCACGGGGCATGGCCTTAGAACGCGGGAATAGGGCCGGAAGTGTCAACGAGGGGTTGTGAAGGGCGATCAGCCCTTCATAGGTGGTGCGTGTCCATCCCCCGTTCAAACCTGCTTCAACAACTCCAACGCCTTCCGCTCCACCTCTTCGCTTTCCCACTTGGTCTCGATGCCCGGCATAGCCAGCACTTCCTCCATGATGCGGTCATGCCGCTGGCCTTCTCGCAGCGCGTCCACGTACGGGATGTCGGTGAATTTCACTTGGGTGTACAGGGGCAACCACTGGTCCGGATGCTTGGCCTGGATGTGGCCTTCGATCTTCTTCCGGAGGATGAACCTGGGGTCGGCGACGAGGTCGCGCATCTCGGTGAAGTTGCGCAGGCTGAGGTCCGCGATAGCGTGGCCGTTCGCTACGCGATGCTGATCATAGGCGTGGAGCACCGCGCCCCAGTTGTCGTCGCCGTGTTCGTCCAGCAGGTCGTTCAGCACTTTGCAATCTTCGTAGCCCGCGTTCATGCCTTCGCCGTAGAAGGGCACCATGGCGTGGGCGGCATCCCCGAAGAGGGCGGCCGTGGAACCATGCGTCCAAGGGCTGCAGCGGATCGACCACCAGCGTGCTTTGTGGATGACGCATGTACTGCTGCGTCATGTCCGGGATCATCGCGTAGGCATCCGGAAAGTGCTGCTTCAGGAATCGGTCCGCTTCGGGCTCGGTGCGCACCTTGTCAAAACCGGCGTCGGGCGCTTCAGGACCGGCGTTGTGCGGCATGAAGAGCGTACCTGTGAAGCCGCCGTCCTGGTTGGCCAAGCCCATGAGCATGTAGAAGCGGCGCGGCCAAATGTGCAGGCATTGCGGGTCCATCAGCGGGCTGCCGTCCGGCCCGGCGGGGAAGGCGATCTCCTTATAATCGTGCTCGATGTATTCCTGGCTGTAGTTGAAGCGGCCGTATTGCATCTTGGCGCGCACCGCACTGAACGCACCGTCGCAGCCAAGCACTACATCGGCCTTTACGGTGATCGGCTCCTCCCCTTTCCGGCTGAAGGTGCAGCTCGCGTTGTCGAGGTCCACGTCATCACAGCGGTAGCCGAATTGCAGCGTAACGCCCGGTATCCGCTCCGCTTCGGAAAGCAGGCGGTTGTTCAGTTCCCCGCGGCTCACGGAATAGATGGCCTTGTTTTCGATGCTGTACGGCAGGCGGTTGGTCTTGCCCTGCGGATCATGCGTCATCCGGGCATACACCGGCACAGTGATCTCGCGGATGCGCTCATCGATGCCCGCCGCGCGCAGGGCCGTCCAGCCGCGATGGCTCACCACGAGGTTGATGGAGCGGCCCGCGTACTGGTCCGCGGTGCGGGGGTCGCTGCGCCGTTCGTAGACATCCACTTTATGGCCGCGCTTGGCCATGAGCACGGCGAGCAGGCTGCCTACCAATCCGCCGCCGACGATGGTGATGTTCTTCATTTTTGGTGAATGGTGGATAGTGATAGGTGATCGGACGCTGAGGCGCGGAGAAATGCGTTTAGTGATCGGTGGATAGTGCTTTGTGATCGGTCAGGGGTCTGATCACAAATCACCATTTACTGACCACCCCCATCCATCAGCGATCCCAAAGCTTCCCCGAACCGCCACACGTCCTCGAAGCTGTTGTACATCGGCACCGGCGCCATGCGGATCACATTGGGTTCGCGCCAATCCAACGAGATGCCTTGTGCGGTGAGTTTGTCAAAAAGGTCTTTGCCCATGCCGTGTGCGAAGATGGACAATTGGCATCCGCGCTGTTCCGGATCGCTTGGTGTGATGATCTCCAGTCGGACGTTGTGCTTTTTGTTGATGCCTTGGATGATGGCTTCGGCATAGCCCGTTAAGAGCAACGCCTTCGCGCGCAAGCGCTGCATCCCTGCTCTTCCGAACTGCTCCAGCGAGACCCGGTGTATCGCCATGTTGAACACCGCTGCGTTGCTCACCTGCCAGCCTTCCGCAGTTGGCATCGGACTGAACTCCGGCCCCATTTGGAAGCGCGTGTTTTTGTCGTGGCCCCACCAGCCTGCGAAGCGCGGCAGGTCGGCCTTCAGGTGCCGCTGGTGGATGAATGCGCCGCCCACACTGCCCGGGCCGCTGTTGAGGTATTTGTAGGTACACCAGCAAGCGAAGTCCACGTTCCAATCGTGCAGTTGCACCGGCATGTTGCCTGCGGCGTGTGCGAGGTCGAAGCCTGCGATGGCGCCCACTTCATGCGCTTTGGCAGTGATGGCTTCCAGTGCGAATGCCTGCCCGGTGTAGTACTGCACGCCTCCGATCAGCACCAAGGCCAGTTCATCGCCCAGTTCGGTGATCTTCGCAAGGATGTCCTCCGTGCGCAGGATGTGCTCGCCTTTGCGCGGTTGCACTTCCACGAGATGCTGCTGCGGGTCGAGGCCATGGAAAGCGATCTGCGAGGCCAAAGCGTATGTGTCGCTGGGGAAGGGTCTTTGTTCCGTGAGGATCTTCACCCGCTTTCCTTTCGGGCGATAAAAGCTCACCAGCAGGAAATGCAGGTTGCTCGTGAGCTGGTTCATCATCACCACCTCCTCGTTGCGCGCACCAACGACTTTCGCGGCACCATCGGTGAGTTCCTCGTGGTAGCTGTACCACGGATGCTTCGCCTCGAAGTGGCCCTCTACACCGAAACGCGCCCAATCCTCCAGTTCCTGCTTCAGCGCGGCCTCGGCGCCCTTGGGCTGCATGCCGAGCGAGTTGCCGGTGAAGTAGACAGCATCTTTTCCGTTGTGTTGCGGGATAAGGAACTCACTGCGGAAGGAACGGAGCGGGTCCTCGGCATCCCATTGGCGGGCGGAGGCGAGGGTATTTTCGGGAAGCGTCATGGGGTGCTGCGAATGTAGTGGGAACCCTCTTTCTTACATACCGCCAAGACGCTAAGCACGCCAAGAAAGCGATGGAGGAAGGACTACCGCAACGTGCGCAACGGTCGCAACGAAATGCCGGAATTCGCGAAAGCGACGATCAAGTACATCTGACGGTGGGTCAGATCGCGCATCACCTTAACTCCCACGTCCCAAAACGTTGCGATCGTTGCGTCCGTTGCGGTCAAGATCTAACGAGGCTCGATGGCGCGGGCTTGGCGGTAATATCCAACACCAATTCTTGGCGCTCATGGCGTCTTGGCGGTGAGTTATCACCCCATCATCACCCCCGTCCACGCGCACAGCGGTATGGCGATCATCACACCGTCCACGAGGATGGCATAGTAGAAGGCATCACGCTCGGGTTTGGCGCGCACGGTGAGCACCACCCCGAACGCATAGCCGATCAGGATCACCCACGAGGCGGTCACGTAGCCGAGGCCGCGCAGGAAGATCACCTCAAACGCTGCGGAGCACAGCAGGAAGAACAGGGCGATGCCTTTCGCCGCCCGAGTACCGAAGATGATGGGCACGGTGCGCAGCGCGGGATCGTCGCTGGCCTGGTCACGGACGTCGAAAAGAATGGCCAGGGAGAGGATCAGCGGCACGCGCATGCAGGTGAGTGCGATCACGGTGAAACCGGTGAAACCGACGGGGTCGAGATGCAGCGGAATGGCCACGGTGACGATGGCCCACAGCGCCGCGATCAGCAGGGCCTTCAGGAAGGGCACCATGCGCAGACCGATGCCCATGCCTTTGGAGGAGGTGAACGGCGTGACATAGAAGAACGTCAGCACCACGGCCGGGAGCATCATCTGCCAGATCTTCGGCCACAGCGGCCACAGCAACAGGAACGCCGCGATGCCGCACAGGCCCACCAGCACGTTCATCACCATCTTGTTGGAGCGGTACCAGATCAGGTTCGCATATTCCTCGCCCTCAGGCCCCGCGATACGCGCCAAGCGCATCACCCCGTATGCGGTGAACGAGCCAAGAAAAGCCGCCAAGGCATAGCGCTGTGCGAGCGCTCCCTCGTGCAGGAACATAGTGGTCCACAGGATCTGCGCAGCGACGGCCAAAGCCACCCAGACATGGCCATAGATCAGCCACTGCAACACCGGGTTGCGCACCTCGCCCCTCATGCCCTACCGGTTCTGCGCCGGGTCGATCACGTAGCGGTTCATCGCCAAGCCGAAAACGACGCCCACGGCCGTGGAAAGCAGGCTGCGCACCACCCGCTTGGGCCGCCCTGCAGCGCTATATCCGGTCGCATAGACAGGGTCGCCTTCCATGTTCAGGTCTGAGATGGAACCACGTGTGACGTAAACGCGGGGCCACGCCATGATGCCCGCATACACGGGAGGGATGATCAACGAGTTCACCTCGAGGTTCAAAGCCATGGTAAGCCCGGCACCGAGCGCAAAACCGCCAAGTATGGGCAAAATGGGCTTGTAGCCCTTCCGCGCATCCCGCTCCCCGTTCATGAACCAGCGCATCTGCGGAATGGTGTAGTCGTTGCCGAAAAGTGTGTCCTTGAAGTACCATACCTTTTCCTGCCCCAAGCTATCGACGACGCTGAACACGCTGCTGGTGGGCTCGGCACGCTCGACCATCTTGTGTTTTTTCGGCACTAAGTAGCGGATCTCCAAGGTGCTCTGCCCGATCACCTTGCCTTCCAACTCCTGCCCGTTCATCAGGTTGATCTTGTCCTGTGCTTGAACACCTGACATCAAAAGCAGCAGGAAGACGGGCAGAAGGATGCGCATATGGTGCGCGAAGTTGGTGCAAACAGGCGGAAGTACGGTGCCTTGTGCGAGCTTTGCAGCATGGAATGGAAAGTCACCAAGCTCTATAGCATCCTCAACTTCAAGTGCCCCTTCTGCCATGAGGGCCAATTCTTCGTGGCCCATCCGTACAACCTGAGGCGCGCCGGCGACCTGTTGGAGCGGTGCCCGGCCTGCCGGCGCAGGTACAGCATTGAGCCGGGCTTCTACTTCGGGGCCATGTATGTTTCCTATGCTATCACCGTGGCGGTGGCCGTGAGCATCTGGGTGGCTATCCAGGTGTTGGTGCCAGACCTTGCGCTGCATTGGCAAGTTGGACTGATCGGCATGGTGCTGTTTCTCGGCGGTCCGTTGTTCTACGCGCTCAGTAAGATCACGTGGGCCAACCTGTTCTTCTCGTATCAAGGGCCGGCCAATGGGAAGGAGGAACCGGGACAGGTGGAAGGTTGATCACCGGCCCGCTTGTAACTTGCGTGCATGTTCTCGGAACAAGCACTGAAGGAAGCCTTCGATAGCGTGGTCATGCGGCGTTCATTCCCCGCTGGCACGGTGATCATGAACGTGGGCGATGTCATCACCCAGATCCCGATCGTGGAGAAAGGAAGTCTGCGCATTCTGGCCCAGGACATGGACGGCAAGGAGCGCTTCCTCTATCACATCATGCCCGGCGAGACCTGCTCGCTCTCGCTGACCTGCTGTGAAGCCCGGAAGACCAGCGCCATCACGGCCGTGGTGGAAGAGGATGCCGAACTGCTGATGATCCCCGCGCGCTATGCCGACGAATGGATGGTCCATCCGGAGTGGCGCCGGTACGTGGGCGCGGCGCAGGCACAACGCTTCGGGGAATTATTGGAGACCATTGAAAAGCTCGCCTTCCTCAAAATGGACGAACAGCTCTGGGACTACCTGGTGAAACGTGTGCAGGCCACGGGAAACACCGCGTTGAAGGCCACGCACCAGGACATTGCCCAAGAATTGGGATCGCCGCGTGAGGTGGTGACACGCCTGCTTCAACAGCTGCAACGGCGCGGCTTGGTGACGCTTTCACGCGGAGAGATCGAGGTACACGTTTCCGCCGTGTTCGATCAAGTGGGCCGCCTTGGGGCGGCAGAATAATGTCCATGCGGCCGGGGCTGCCCGGCAACGGCACGAACCAATTGCGGAGATTGATCGCACTCGCCGTTCGGCGGGTCAGACCCTGTAAATCCTGTCTATAACCTATCAGTCCGCAGCTCACAGGAATGGGCGCAGCGCCTCCTGCATCTGGGCCGAGCTCATCACGCCGCTCTGCCTCCAGACCACCTGCCCTTTCTTGAAGATCGCCAACGTGGGCACACCACGAACCTTGTAGGCTTGGGCCGCCGCAGGGTTCTTGTCGATGTCCACCTTGATCACGACGGCTTTGTCACCCACTTGCCCCTTGAACTCGTCAAGGATGGGCTTCATCGTCTTGCAGGGCCCGCACCATTCCGCGAAAAAGTCCACGACCACCGGCTTATCGCCGTTGATCAATTCCTTGAAGCTTGTTTTTTCAGCCATTGTCAATGCACTTCTTCGTAGTCTGTTTCCTGAACAATGTTCCCGGCCTTCCGGTTCACCGACGGGGCTGCACATGACGCACCGCAGCAACCTACATTAAGGATGGCCTGTAGACCGAACACGGCCGCGACAACGTACGCGACCCACTCGCCGCTCGACACCGCTGCCCCGAGGAACGCCCCGGCAAGCACCAAGCGCAGCACGCGGGCGAGGTTCCAGTTACGCAAGAGGTCGCCCATCAGCTACAGAGCGTACGGTCCAGTCCGGACCAGCCGCCGCCGTTGTACGCCTCATATCCCTCCGCCTTCAGGATGGAAACCGCGCTGCCGCTGCGCGCCCCGCTGAGGCAGCACGCGATCACGGGCTTGCCCTTGGGCAGCTTTTTCAGCTGTTGCTGGAGCCTGTCCAGCGGGATGTTGATGGAGCCCTTCACGTGCCCCCCTGCAAATTCACCCGTGGTACGGACGTCCAAGATGGTCGCCCCTTTGCTCTTGATCTCCTTCAGGTCCACCTTGGGACCTGTTCCAAAAAGTGTGCGGAACATTCAGTTGTTGTTTTTTGGTTGTTCGTTTTTCTTCTCCTTCCTGACCGAATTCACGAGCAGTCCGCCCATGAACGCGCCATACAGTGTACTGTTCACCGGGCTGCCCGTGATTGAACAGCCCGCGTTGCATCCCCATTGGCTCCAGTAGAACCAACCGGCTATGGCACCGAGGATGACACCGATAGTGGTGAGCAACCAGATGCGCTTCATTTCTTGCAGGTACTGATACCGAAGAGCGCATATAGCGGGTAAAAGCCCACAAAGCTGGTGAGCACGAAGACCGTGGCGAGCAACAGCAGAATGATCGCCAGTATTCCATGGAGCACCCCCAAGTAGGTGAGCACCCCGATCACAAGCGCCACGATGATGCGGACCGTGCGGTCCAGCCCTCTCAAATTGTTTTTCATCTTCGTTCTTGGTCAATGCAAAGGTCAGGACCGGCCGTGGTTCCCAATGTGAGGATCATCACACGGGAACAAAGGGCCCCGGTGAGGGATGTCACCTGCTAGTTGAACGGTATTGCGTCTCTTTGTACTGCACCCAAAACCCAACAGAAAAATGGAAGGAACGAGCATGCCGACGGATCGGCGACCAAGCCCCGGATTTCGAAGCACTGACCACGACAGGTCCCCTGCGCTTCAGCGAGTACATCAAGGATAGCTGGGCCATCCTCTTCTCACACCCGGCGGATTTCACGCCGGTATGCACCACGGAGCTTTCTGGCTTTGCCGAAGAGAAGAAGTGGTTCGCGGAGCACAATACGAAACTGATCGGCGAAAGCATCGACAGCATCCACAGCCATGTGGCCTGGGTGCAGAACGTGCGCGAGAAGACCGGTGTCTTCATGGACTTCCCCATCATCGCGGACATCGACATGAAGGTGGCGAACCTCTATGGCATGCTGCACGAGAACGCCAGCAACACCTCTGCGGTGCGGGCCGTGTTCTTCATCGACCCGAAAGGCATCATCCGCTTGATCATGTACTACCCGCTGAACGTGGGGCGCAACATGGACGAGATCAAGCGCGTGTTGGAGGCGATGCAGGCCGTCGATGCTAACCCCGGCACCGCCATGCCGCTGAACTGGAGGAAGGGCGATAAAGTGATCTTGTCCCCACCAAAGACCTTGAAGGATCTGGATGCGCGACTGGGGGAGAAGAACATCGAGCTGGTCGACTTCTACTTAGCGAAGAAGGAATTGGCCTGAGCGATCGGGCATTATGGAAAAGGGCGGCCCGTGGGCCGCCCTTTTTATTGTATGCTGCTACCGTTCGATAGGCTATTTCGCAAGCGTGGTTGGACAAACGAATTCGGTGATCGGCAAGCCTGTCTTCTTGATCCCGTCAAAACCGCCGGCGACCTCCACCACGTTGTGATAGCCGCGTGCCTTCAGCACCGATGCCGCGATCATGCTCCGGTATCCGCCGGCGCAATGCAGGTAGTTGGGCTCCGTCTTGCTGAAGTCGGCCAAGTGGTCGTTCAGGAACTGCAGGGAGGCATGCTTGGCGTGCTCCAGATGTTCCCCGTCCCATTCGCCTTGCTTGCGCACATCGAACACTTCCAGTTTGTCCGCGCTCATGCGTTTTGCGAACTCCTCCGCGGAAATGCTCTCCAAGGAATCCACATCGCGTCCGGCGTTCTTCCATGCGGCAATTCCGCCCTTCAAGTAGCCGAGCACATTGTCATAGCCCACTCGGGCCAGGCGTGTCACAACCTCGTCCTCACCGCCTTCTTCGGTCACCACCACCAGCGGGTGCTTCACATCGGGGATCATCGCGCCCACCCAAGGAGCGAAGTCGCCCCGCAAGCCGATGCTGATGCTGCGCGGCACAAAGCCGTCCTTGAAGATTTGCGCATCGCGTGTGTCCAGCACCAGGGCGCCTTCGCTCTCCACGATCAGCTCCACCTGGTCGGGCGTCAGCGCGCGGAGACCTTTCTCCTTCACGGTCTCCAGGCTGGGGATCGCGCCCTTGTTCATCGCCACGTTCTGCGGGAAGTAAGCCGGTGGCGGCATGATCCCGTCGGTGACCTCCTTGATGAACTGCCCCTTCGTGGCAGCCTTCAGCGCGTAGTTCACCTTCTTCTGGTTGCCCAATGTGTCCCAGGTCTCCTTGCTCATATTCTTGCCGCAAGCACTACCCGCGCCGTGCGCCGGATAGACGACCACGTCGTCCGGAAGGGTCATGATCTTGGTGTGCAAGGAATCATAGAGGTGGCCGGCGAGGTCCTCCATGGTGAGGCTGCCCATTTTCTGCGCCAGGTCGGGGCGGCCCACATCGCCGATGAAGAGCGTGTCCCCGCTGAAGATGCAATGCGGCTTCCCGCTCTCATCCAGCAGCAGATAGGTGGTGCTTTCCATGGTATGCCCCGGTGTGTGCAACACCTTGATGGTGACCTTACCTACCTTCAGTTCCTCGCCGTCCTTCGCGATGTGCGCGGTGAAGTCGGGGTTGGCATTGGGGCCGTAGATGATGGTGGCGCCGGTGCGCTTGGCGAGGTCCACGTGGCCGCTCACAAAGTCCGCGTGGAAGTGCGTCTCCAGCACGTACTTGATCATCGCGCCGCTCTTCTCGGCACGGTCGATGTAGGGCTGTGATTCACGCAGCGGATCGATCACGGCGGCTTCGCCGTTGCTCTCGATGTAGTAGGCCCCTTGTGCGAGGCATCCGGTGTAGATCTGTTCGATTTTCATGTTCTTCTTCTTTTTCGGGGTCGTGGGGGCGCGAGATCTCGCGCCCGTGCGGACTTTATGCCTCGCCTCAGGCGGTGAGGGCATAAAGTTCGCGTATGATGATGTAAGTGCCCATGGCCAGCACGAACCAGCCGAACGCCGGCCGGAGCTTCGCATTGCCCATGCGTTTGGAGAGTTGGCTGCCAAGAACGATGCCGATGATGGCCAGTGCCAAGAATGGCAGCAGGATCGTCGCATAGTCCGCCAAATGGACGTGCCGGTCACCGAGGAAGCCGATGTAAGAGTTCACGGTGATGAGGAGCAGCGAAGTGCCGATGGCGCGCTTCATGTCCACGCCAGCGAGCAGCACCAAGGAAGGCACGATGAGGAAGCCGCCGCCCGCCCCGAGCACGCCCGTGAGCAAGCCCACGAGGAGGCCGATGAGCAGTAGCGAAGGCAGATGCCGCTTGCCGTTCGCCCCGGGTGTCAACGCCTTCCTTCCCCGGATCATGCTCCAAGCGGAGACCAGCATCACAATGGCGAACAAGCCGAGGATCGCGGTACCCTTCCCGACTTCCACAGCACCAACATGGACCAACGGGTCCGGCAAGGCAGGCACCAACCAGCGCCGGGTGATGAAGACGCTAAGGATGGAGGCCGCGCCGAACACCCCTGCCGTGCGCCACTCAATATTCCCCTGCTTGTGATGCGAGAAAATGCCGGCAGCGCTGGTGGTCCCAACGATGAAGAGCGATAGGCCCGTGGCCGTGATGGGATCTTGGCCGAACAGGTAAACGAGGATCGGCACGGTGAGGATCGAACCGCCACCGCCGAGCAGGCCAAGTGAAAGGCCCATGAGCACCGCTCCGGCATAACCGAGCAACTCCCAGCTCATGCGTGTAAGCCGGATCGTTCAAGCCGAATGCCGTGGTCCATCATCGCCTGCAAAACTACCGACCTGCACCGCGCCCAACGGTGACAACTCATACCGTCCAGAAGAAGGCGCTCACAATACGGCGAGCAGTGCCGGGCCGAACTCCCGTGCCTGATAGCGACGAAGGCCAGGGATCGCCAACAGTTCCTCCAGGCTCATGGGCCGCGCCCTTCCGATATCCAACAGCAATTGGTTGGCCGCGATGATGCCGGGGCGCAATTCATGGTCCAAGGCCAACTTGTCCCGGACCGTCTTCATCCGCTTCACGGAGTCCTCCAACTTGGGGTCGCGGGGAAAGCGCTTGGGGCGCTCCATGCGCGGCCATTGCTCCTTGGGCGTGCTCATCCCTTTGTCGATCGCGGAGAGGATGTCCCTGCCGTATTTTTCCACTGTGGAAGGCCCCACGCCTTTCATTTTTGCGAGTGCCTCGATCGAGGTCACCGGCTCCTTGGCCAGCGCGAGCATCACGTCGTTCCCCAAGACCATGAATGCTGCGCGGTCCAACTGGGAGGCCACGGAAACACGCCAATCCTGCAGCTCCTTCAACACTGCGAGTTCTTTTGGTCTCAGCGCCTTGGCACCTTTGATCCGCAGGAAGCCCGGCGTATGGTCCTCCCTTTCCAGGAAGGGCACCTCGGTGAGCAGGCCGAATTCCTCCATGGCCCATTCCCAACGTCCTTTCGCCTTGATCTGTTCTGCCAAGAGGTCGCGCAGGGCGATCAAATTGCGCGTGTCCATGGCGGCATAGTTCAGCATGTCGCGGGTGAGCGGGCGCTTGCACCAATCCGCCTTCTGGAAACGCTTGTCCAGCTTGATGTCAAAGTACTTCATCATCAGCGACGCCAAGCCCAGCTCGGGTTCGTTGATGAGTTCCGCAGCGATCAGCGTGTCGAAGATCCCGCGGACATGGAAGCCGTACATGCGCTTCAGCAGCCGCAGGTCGAAGTCGGCATCGTGGATCACGATCTCGTTGGCCTCCGAGCCGAGAATATCACCCAGCTTCGGCACCTCCTGCAGGGCCATGGGGTCCAACAGCCAGGTATCGGTGCGGTCGGAAAGCTGGATCAATCCGATGCGCTCATGGAAGCGGTGGAAGCTGCTCGCCTCGGTATCCAAAGCGATGCAGGACTCGCCGACCAGCCTGCCCATCAGGTCATTGAACGGGCCGGCGGTGGCTATGAGCGGGGCTTCCTCCATATAGGCTGCAAAGGAAGGCAAACGGGGGCATGTGAACAGGCGCATTCCGCCAGAAAAGCTAACTCACTGATGCTCAATGATTTACGATTGGTGGTTGGTGATCGGTGACTGGTGATGAGTGATCATTCGGCTGCCAACTGCCACGGCCAACGCCGACTGCTAAGTGCCAACTGCAACTGCCGACTGCCAACTATAACCCAGTTGCTCCAGTTTCAGCTTCAAAAGATCACTTCACCACCTTGTCAATGTATTTGGAGTTCATGATCCCCAGCGCGCCCATGTAGTTGAGACTGAAGGAAATAAGGTCACCGACATGCAGCTTGGCCTCGTTGTGCTCCACGTCCAGCACGAGCATGTCCGAACTGGCCTCGATGATGGTGACACCCTTGGTCAGCGGGGTCAGGTTCTTGGGATCCACGTCCAAAAGACCGATGTCGATGATGGCCCGGAACGCTGTGCGTCCGATGTCGCTTTCCTTCACCTCCGGCTTAATGCCGGCCACATTGGTACGTTGCTCACCGGACGGCGTCATTGGTTTTTCGTAGAGCTCGATCACCTCCGCGTGCAATTTGAACACATCGTTCCGCATGCCCTTGATCATGCCATCGGTGAACAGGTCCTTGCCGAAGAACAGCGCCTCGCCGATGCGGAAATGGTTCATCCCCTTGGGCAACTGCTTTTTCAGCAACAAGGGGATGGTGACGCTGGTTCCACCGGTGATCCAGGGGATCTTCTTGTTGAACTTCGCCTCGATGAGCTGCTTGTACAGGCCGAGCTGGATGAGCTTGTCCTGCGTGGGCATGATCCCGTTGAGGCAGTTGAGGTTGGTGCCGAGGCCCACGATCTCGATGTTGGGGAGCTGGAACACCTGTTCGTAGAAGTCCACCAAACTGTCACCCATCACGCCTTCGCGGAGGTCGCCCATTTCAACCATGATGATCACCTTGTGGTTGCGCCCCTGCTTCACGGCTTCGGCGCTCAATGCCTTGATGGTGTCCAGATCGCTGTTGAAACTGACATCGGCGAAGCGCACCAGGTTGGGGATGCCGCGCTTGGCCGGCGGCTTGATGTACACCGTCTGTGAATCCGGCGCGAGCTTCTTCAGCACTTTCAGGTTGCTGATGCGCGTATCGTGGAATTCCTTTTCACCCAGCGCCACCACCTCGCGCAGGAAGGTCTCATTGCCACAGAGCAGTTTGGTTACAATGCCCCATTCGATGTTGTTCTTCCTGAACAGCTGGGACAGGAAGCGATGGTTGTGCCGGAGCTTGTCGCGGTAGAGTTCGAGGAAGGCCATGTTTCAAGGGTGCTTTTCAACCACCACGCGCGGGATGGAGTGTGGCAGCCGGGTCAACAGTTCATAGTTCAATTGGTCGCTGAGGTCACCGAAGGAGGCTACGCTGATGCTGTTGCCGTCCTGCGTGCCGATCAACACGACCTCATCACCCTTCTCCACGCCCTCGATACCGGTGACGTCCACGGTGATGCAGTTCATGTTCACGATGCCGCGCACGGGTGCCTTTTTGCCCCGCACCAGCACATGGCCGGTGTTGCTGAGGCTTCGTGCATAGCCGTAGGCATAGCCCATGGGGATGGTGGCAATGCGCGTTTCGGTCTGCGCTTGGAAGTCGTTCCCGTAGCCCACGAAGCCCCCGGCCGGCACGGTGGTGATGGACATCACACGGCTCCACCAGCGGATCACGCGCATCAGTGGGTCACCGACGATGCCGTGTTGCTTGGTATAGCGTTCCCGGGTCTCGTTGTTGGGCCAGAATCCGTAGTGCAGAATGCCCACGCGGGCCATGTCGTAGAGGGTGTCCGGCTCGTTGAGGACAGCCGCCGAGCAGGCCAAGTGGCGGAGGCCGATGGGCTGGCCGTGCAGCTCCGCAATGGCCACGGCTTCCTGAAAGCGGGCCTTTTGCGCGTCTATGCGCAAGCGATTGTCCCGGCTTTCGGCACCGGCCAAATGGGAGCAGATGCCTTTCAGTTCGATCCTCTCGGGATAGGCACGGCACAGCTCCAATACCTCCGGGAGCTCGGCCATGGGAAAGCCGGTGCGGTGCATGCCGGTCTCCACTTCAATGTGTACCAAGGCCTTTTTCCCTTGGGCCTTGGCCGCGTGTATGGCTTGGGACAGCCGGTTCCTTTCGAAAACATTGAACGCGATGTCATGCTCCACGGCCCAATCCAAGGCATGCCCGTCCACATCGCCCATGATGTAGATCTCCGCCCCGTTCGTCAGTTGCCTTTTCAGCTCGAAGGCCTCGGAGGCGGAGTATACCGCGAACATCCCCGCGCCTAAGCGCTGGGCCAAGGAGGTGAAGGTGCCGATACCATGCCCGTAGGCATTGCCCTTCACCACGCTGCAGAGCTTGGTGCTCGGCTTCATCGCCGTGCGGATGAAGGCGAGGTTGTTGCGAAGGGCTTCCGCGCTGAGCTCTATGGTGGAAACGTTGAACATCAGCGCTGTAGGAAGGAACGCACCGCCGTGTGGAAGAGTTCAACGCCGTGGGGGATCAGTTCGTCCGGGAAGTCATAATCGGGATTGTGCAGCGCCGGCATGTCCTCGCCGGCCCCCAGCCCGAACATGCAGCCTTTGTACTTCGCCGTAAAGAGGCCGAAGTCCTCGCCCCACTTGAAGGGATGGTCGCGCTTTACCAGCGTATGGCCGGTGGCTCGCACCGCTTCGGTCACCAGTTCAGCGGCGGCATCATCGTTCTGGTTGGCCTTGAAGGTGAAGCAGTAGCTGATCTCAATGCCCAGCTTGTGGGTCGCGGCCACCCTCCGTGAAAGGGCCTCGATGTCCTGTTCCAGTTGCTTCAGTTCCGCATCGGTCCAGCAGCGCACGGTGAGATGAACTTCGGCGTTCCCGGCGGAAATTCCGTAGTCCTTGGATCCGAGGTTCACATGCACCACGGTCACCACGCGCAGACCGTCCTCCGTGGGCACGTTGTGCTGGAGGGCGATGGCACCGGTGAGGATCTCGGCCACGGCGAGCGCCGGATTGATCCCATGTTCCGGTTCCGCGGCGTGCGATGTGCGGCCTTGCAGCGCGATCACCATGCTGCTGACGCTGGCGGTGAAGGCTCCCTTCCGCACCACGGCATGGCCCAGCGGATAGCCCGGCAGGTTGTGCAACGCCAACACCAGGTCGAAATGCCGGTCCTTCATGCGCGGATCCTTCAACACGGCCGCAGCTCCGGCGCCGTTCTCTTCGGCAGGTTGATAGAGCAGATGCACGCGACCGGTCGATGGTCGGTCCGTTGCGAATTTTTCGGCCAGCCCGGTGACGATGGCCGTGTGACCATCATGCCCGCATTTGTGCGAGACGCCTTTGCTCGTGGAGGCGTGGCTGAAGCTGTTCACCTCCTGGATCGGCAGCGCATCCAATTCGCAGCGCACCATCACCTGCGGGCCTTTCTCATCCGTTCCGAAGGTGGCCAGAATGCCGGTGCCGCCCACTTCCGTGAGCAACGCATCCGGCTTGAGCTTCTTCAGCACGGCCAGCACGCGCTTGGCGGTCTCCTTCTCCTCGCCGGAGATTTCCGGGTGGGCATGCAGCTCGCGCCGGAAGGCCTTCAGGTCTATCGCAGTGCTCATTGTTGTAGGCGCATTTCGAGGTACTTGTTCGTAAAGCCGAGCGATTCGTACAGCTTCTTCGCGGGATTGTCCGGCTCCACGTGCAGCGCGATGCCACCGGTAGCGCTGGCAATGGCCTTCTCCATCAACTTGCGCCCGATGCCCTTGCCTCGCATGGAACCGTCCACAGCGATGTAGACCAGGATATTGGCAGGGATGTAGCCACCCATTTTCGTGTCGTTCACCACCACGGCACCGATGATCTTTCCGTCTTCACGCCCTACCAGCACAAAGCCTCCGCGAGCGGGATCGAGGGAATAATCCATCGCCATGCGGATGTGTTCTTTTGGATCACCGAATTGGTCCAAGTGGTTCTCCAAAAAAGCGGAAACGGCCTCGCGTTGGGCGTTATCGGCGGAATGTTCAGGGGTGTATCGTTCAATGTTCATCGGGAAACGGGTTCGGGCGAGACCTGCAAGTTAGCTGCGGGAAAGAGCCGGTCGGTTAGCAGGAAGAGGATCGCGGATGTAGTGATGCCGAAGATGTTGGCATCGAGGCCGAGCGGTAGGGCAATGGGCAAGTTGCCGAGCAGGATGGTGGTGAAGCCGCCGCCGATCATGGCCGCCAAGGCCGCGTTGGCATTGCGCTTCCCCAGAAAGACTGCCGCAAGTAAAGGCACCAGCAAGCCACTGACCATGAAGGCGTAGGAGGCGAGCATGAGCGACAGCACGTTCTGCATGTTCGCAGCGATCACAATGGCGATGATGCCCAACGCCAGCGTGAGGATCTGCGATAATCGCAACACCTGTTTCGAGCTGGTCTCCTTCGGAAACAAGCGTTGAACAATGTCCGTGAGCAGGTTTCCGCTGGCGGCCATCAGGCAGCTATCGGCGGTGCTGAGGATGGCGCTGAAATACGCCGCGAGCACCAAGCCCAGCGCGCCCACGGGGAGGATCGCGCGCAACAACAAGGGCAGGCCCAGCTCGGGGTCCATGGTGCTGGCATCGCCGCCGATGAGGTGCGCCAACAGCCCTTGTTCAGCGGCCACGCGCCCCAAGAGGCCAAGCGTTACGCCCATGAAGGCCATCAGCGGCCACTCCAGGAATCCTGCGATGTACCATGCCTTCTTCGCGGACTGCTCGCTGCGGCTGGCATAGATCCGTTGGTAGAGCGTCATCCCCACGAACCAGATCGGTACGATGGTCACCATCCAATTGATCAAGGTGACCGCTCCCACGTTGGTGAGGGAAAGCTGTTCCGGCGTCACCGTGGCGCGGATCGCGTCCCAGCCGCCCACGGCATACCACGCCATCGGTACCCCCACGAAAGTCAGGCCCACGATGAGCACGATCCACTGCACAGTATCCGTGTACACCACGGCCTTCATGCCGCCCAGCACGGTGTAGCCCACCGTGATGCCGCCCATGATCAGCAGCGCCGTGCCCAGGTCGAGGCCAACGAATGCCGACGAGGCGAGCTTCGCGCCGGCCAACAACTGCGAGCTGGTAAAGCCCAAGTAGCCGATCACGCAAATGATGCCTGCGACCAATGCAGCGCGCCCATTGTAGTGATGTCCGATCAGCTGCGGGAACGTCAGGAATTTCTCTCTGCGGGCAAGGTCGTACACGCGGGGTATGAGGAAGACCGCGGCCAACCAAGCGCCGACCAGGCCGGTAAAAAGCATCCACGCGCCGGAAAGCCCCATCACGAAGCCGAGGCCGCCGAGGCCGATGGAGAAGCCGCCACCCACATCGGTGGCCACCACGCTAAGGCCGATATGCCAATGGCCCATCCCCCGGCCGCCGACGAAGTAGTCCTCCTGGTCCGTGTTCTTGCGCATGAAGTGCGCTCCGATCGCCACAAGGGCGATCATGTACACGATGAGGATGGAAATGTCGATCCAATGCAAAAGCGGGGTACCTGTGCTTTAGGTGTGAAGGGAAGCAAAGAACGACCACCGCAAGAACAGGCCGTCATTCCGAGAATTGCGGCGCGAAGGTACCGATTCACATTGAATTGGCTTGGGATGTATGCGCCTGAACCTCTTGTAAGCCCCGCCAGTGCTGGGGTATTTGCTTGGAAGTCCCCGCCGGGTCATCGCCGCGAGTACCTGCGTTGGGACGTTAGCCGTGAGCGTCCCATCGCAGGGTCCGCTTAGCATCGGAGATACCGGTTGGCGTGACCCTGCAGGGAGTTTCGAGGGTTGCACATAACGGGCCTGCGCTTGCCGCAGGCCGCCTTTCGTGATCTTGTTCCTGGACGAAGTGTTCATGCTTCAACGGGAGTTGTCACCGGGACGAGGGCGGCTTGCGGCAAGAGCATGTTAGCGGTAGTATATTTTATCGTTCGTTGAACCAACTTCCTTTTTCAACGACCTTATCTAAATGTCCCAAAGTCACGTCTGGTCTTAGGTACTTCCGCCTTTCCTTCTTAACCAAGTTCTTAATCCAATTCAACGGCCTCGGCGTGAAGTCAACACTTCCATCTATGTGTAAGTCGAAGTCAAAACTGTCGATGTCTTTGATTTCAAATTTGGCGAAAAAACTTTCGAAGAATGCAATAGCATCCATTCCGTAAAATCCAATGTCTTCGGCCAATCTCAATTCTGGTTTAATGTCACCAGCTTTGAGCTGAGTATTCTGAGTCACGAAGTCAATGAAGCGTTGGTTCATTTTTCATTATTACCGCTAACGTTCAGGCTATGCGCAGCCGAAGCGTCGGGTTTGTGTGTTGGCGGTTGTGTATAGCCGTTGTTGGGTGCCGTTTTCATTTTTCAATTCTACCGATTTTTGATAGGTCAACCAGATATTTCAATCTTGGATGTAAGTCATTAACTGAGTTGAATAATTCGGGATCATATGTTTCAATCCCTCTTAATGCATATGATGTTTTGTTATCCGACGTATAGGAATATCCTCTGATGTCAAATTTCATGTATTCAAATATACCACACTGTATCTGTCCTCCTACACTAGGAACTTTATTGCTATTGATCACAGCCTCCAAAATATCATTCGGCTTTGTTATGCCCTCATTATAGAGCCTCATGGCTTCAGCTGATCCGCTTCCAATGAATTCAATGTCCCCTTTCAAAAAGAGTTCATTGCACTCTATGTTCGCTCGGTCAACTCCATCGGTTGAATCAAAGTCGATGAATGACAGTTTGAATACTCTTATCCTGTTTTCATGGGGACAGTAGCCGCCAATGATTATACTACATACTCCTTGCTTTTGCAGATGCGTCACATATTTGCTTATGGCTAACCGATATAATTTCGTTACATATCCAACAATGGTATCTGCTGAAATATCCACTTTTGAATCAATATATTCCAGTCTTAATAAGTTTTCATAAATGAAGTCCTTGATATAATATATTGTATTCGTGCCGCCAGCAAAGCATAACCCCCAATCGAATTTGTATGATGGCTCATCCTCGTTTACCTTATAAATGTTCACTGGGACCTTGATCACCTTTACGGCCAGATCAACATGATTCTTACTATCCGCGAATGAGATCCTACTATCTGACCAGAATTCAATTATCCCCTTATTTTTCCAAGCAATGCAAAGGGTCATTGGTTCTTTTATTGTTTTTCTCCTTTTGAAATGGAAATTCCCACATATCCATTTTCTGATATTTTCCCATAGTGAACTAATTCCAGTATGTCGAACATGTTTTCTGGTGACTAAAGAGTATTGTTCAAATGGTTTTCCGTGAGGGTCGTAAATGTAGTAGTCGGAGTTTTTGCAATGGCACCCAACGTTTTCCGCTAAAGATAATGCGTTAGAAACTGCCGTCCCTTCGCCATGCACAGACAGCGCAGAACGAAACTGAGACTGACTGACGTACGGTCGCAAGCATTAGGTTTAGCGGGTGTTGGCACCAGTGCTTTCTTTTAGTTTTTCTTTTAATTCGTCCACCTCTTTCGGTATTGAATTCTCTCTGTTTTTAAAGGTCGCTAATCGTATGTGACATTTGGGAATATCGATGAAGGAGTTATGTGTACGTAACTACCTGGATTGCTAAACCAATGATCGTTGTATCCGGTAGGCGGCGCTTGTGCCTGTCTTCAATTGCGGTCTAAATAATCCGAATGGACGTGTACTCGTTTGATCATAACTGGACGGCATTTCTTGTATAATTCTGTTGTGCTTTCATTATTTGTCATTACTTTGCAGCTAACTAGTCGGTTGTAACTACAATGGGGTTTATTTCCGGACTTGGTTCGTGCTTGGAGTGGATCCTATCGCACTATTGGGGTACGTAAAGCCCAATAGTGCAACGTGCATGCATACCTTCCCCCATTCAGATGCGAGCGTTAAGCTCACGCCTTGGCTTGAGTCCTCATGCATTTGCGCTTGACCTACTTGACGCATTAGTCAAATGTACTTCCCAGCGTTGAATCGTCCCATCGCAGGGTCCGCTGATCGCCAGAGGTAGTTGAGGGCGTGACCCGGCGGGGACTGAGAACGGACAACTGACAACTAAATGTACTTCTCCCCGGCCTCCTTCGTCAGCTCCTGCACAATGCCCTTGATCTTCTGCTCGTCGTGCTTGCGGCATACCAAGAGCGCGTCCGGCGTGCTTACCACGATGAAGTCCTCCAGGCCTTGCAGCACCACCAGGCGGTCGTCCTGCACGTGGACCATATTGTTCTTGCCATCGTAAACGCGCACGGTCTTGCTGGTGCCCGCATTGGCGTGGGCATCCTTCGGGAGTTGGGCATAGAGGCTGCCCCAGGTGCCGAGGTCGCTCCAGCCGAAATCACCGGCCACCACGTAGACGTTATCGGCTTTTTCGAGGATGCCGTAGTCGATGCTGATGCTTTCGCAGGTGCCGTAGATCTTCGCGATGAAGTCGGCTTCCGCTGGCGTGCCATAAGCCGCTTCGCCGGTGCTGAAGAGCGCTTCCATTTCCGGCAGGTGCTTCCCGAAGGCCTTGCGGATGCTGGCCAAGGACCAGATGAAGATGCCGCTGTTCCACAGGTATTCGCCGCTGTCCAGGAACTGCTGGGCTTTGGCGTGGTCGGGCTTTTCGGTGAAGTTCTTCACGCGCTTCACCTCGGGCCGCTCGGCCGGGCCTTGCTCGCTGAACTGGATGTAGCCGTAGCCGGTGTCGGGGCGGTCCGGTGTGATGCCCAAGGTCACTAAGCAATCTTCGGCAGCGGCTTGTTCCAAGGCGATCTGCAGGCGGGCCTGGAATTCCTTTTCATCCTTCACCAAATGATCGCTGGGCGCGGTGATGATGAGCGCCTTGGGGTCGCGCTTGGCGATGGCGTGGTTGGCATAAGCTATGCAGGGCGCGGTATTCCGGCGGTCCGGCTCAAGCAGCACTTGTGCGCGTTGCAGTTCAGGCAGTTGCTCATGCACGAGCGGAGCATACTGCTCGTTGGTGACCACGTAGATGTTCTCCGCAGGGCACACCGATGCGAAGCGGTCGAAGGTCTGCTGGATCAGGGTGCGACCATGGCCAAGAAAGTCCAGGAACTGCTTCGGATGGGCTGTGCGGCTCATCGGCCAAAAGCGGCTTCCGATGCCTCCGGCCATGATGATGCAATAGGTATGCTTGTCTGTCATATCACGTTTTGATCGGCAGCGCTATGAGGCGCGGCGCGTGGCCAAGGCATGTTCCAGATGCACCTCGGCGGTAGGGTCGATCAGATAGATGCGCCGGTTATTGAGGCAGCGACAACGGAACCGTTTACGCAATTGGCGACCTTTCACGAACAGTTTTTCATTGAACCGGAACACGGTATTGATCTCCAGTTCCTCCAAAAAGGGCCGAGGGCTGTGGTCATAGCGACGAAGCACCCGCATGAGGCCGTGGTCCGTGCAGCTGCTGCTCGGCGCGTCGTCCAAATGCAATACCAGCATGCGCAACACATCGGCGGGAAAGATCTCCCGGCTGAGGAACGGACGCATGAGGCGCTTGTACTCAGCCTTCCATTCCGCACCATGGGGCTCGTGCCTGTGGTATTTCCGGAAGGTGTCATAGTGCGCGAACTCATGCACCAGGACCACGAGGAAGGCGTACTTGTTCAGGTCCTCGTTCACCGAGATCCGGTGCCGCTGTGTGCGCGTCGCCACCCGATAGTCACCCAGCTTGGTGCTACGGGGAGGGCTGATGCGGACGAGCACGGGATTGCGGCGCAGCCAGTTTGCCACTACCGGCCACGCGGTGCGGGGCAGGTGGGCTTGGAGACGGAGGATATCAGTGGCTGCTGCCATCGTTCAGGTTCGCAAGATCGTTGTTCCTCTCTGTCAGCTCCACACGCAACTCGTTCTTCTTCTCCTTCACCGGAACAGCGTTCCACTTTGGGCAGTCACAGCCGCGCTTGTGCCTCGGTGCGGCCCCGTAGCGGGGGTGTGAGGCGCAACCCATGAAGACCATCCATGTCCCGATCATGAAAAAGGAGGTAGCTATGTTGAAAGATCGGGTTTGGGACATGCCGGGACGCCAAGGGGCGAGATGGCAAAGTTAGCAGCCACACCATGTGGAGGAAAGGACCGCGGAAACATTTCGAGGAATCCCCAATACCCTACATTAGCCGGTCTTTTCCAAATTATGGCCCTTCTCTTCCACATCGGACGCTATTTCATGCTCATGGGGGAGGTTTTCTCCAAGCCGGAGCGTCCGAGCATCTATTGGAAGCGCACGGTTGAGGAGATGGATCTCCTGGGCGTCAAGAGCTTAGGTATCGTCTCGCTGCTCTCCCTCTTCATGGGGGCGGTCATCACGATCCAGACCAAGACGAACATCGATTCGCCCTTGATCCCCCAGTATGTGGTGGGCTTCACCACCCGGCAAAGCACCATTCTCGAGTTCAGTCCCACCATTATCTCTTTGATCTTGGCGGGCAAAGTGGGTTCCACGATAGCGGCGGAGATCGGCTCCATGCGCGTTCGGGAACAAATTGATGCGTTGGACATCATGGGGATCAACTCCGCCGGTTACCTCATCCTCCCGAAGATCATCGCCACGGCCCTGATCAACCCGTTCCTGATCATCATCAGCATGTTCCTGAGCATCTTCGGGGGGTGGATGGCGGGCACCCTGACCGGTATCATCAGCTCGGCCGACTACATCCAAGGCGTGCAGTATGATTTCGACCCCTATATCGTCACATACGCCTTGATCAAGACGGTGGTCTTCGCCGTGGTCATCGCCACCGTTTCGGCCTACCAAGGGTACTACACAACCGGGGGCACGCGCGAGGTCGGCATCAGCAGCACCAAGGCCGTGGTGTATAGCGACGTGGTGATCCTGATCATGAACTACCTGCTCACCCAGTTGCTGCTGCTATGATCGAGGTGCGCCACCTGTACAAGAGCTTCGGTGCCGTGGAAGTGCTCCACGATGTCAACGCCACTTTCGTAAAGGGTAAAGTGAGCCAGATCATCGGCAAGAGCGGCAGTGGCAAGAGCGTGCTCGCCAAATGCATAATCGGTCTCTACACGCCCACCATGGGCGAAGTGCTCTACGACGGGAAGTCCTTTCAGAAGATGGACAAGGAGGAGACACGGCAATTGCGCCAGGAGATCGGCATGCTCTTCCAGAGCAACGCGCTCTTCGACTCCCTCACCGTGCTGGAGAACGTGATGTTCCCGTTGCGGATGTTCGGCACCATGAGCGTAAAGGCAATGCATGAACGGGCACATTTCTGCCTGAAACGCGTGAAGATCGAGGGGCAGGACAACAAGTTCCCGGCGGAGATCAGCGGGGGCATGCAGAAGCGCGTGGGCATCGCCAGGGCGATCGCCATGAACCCCAAATACCTGTTCGTGGACGAGCCCAACAGCGGTCTGGACCCGCAGACCAGCATCGTGATCGATGAACTGATCCAGGAGATCACCGAAGAATTTGGCACCACCACCGTGGTGATCACCCACGACATGAACTCGGTGATGGGCATCGCGGACGAGATCTTCTTCATCAACGACAAGCAGTTGATGTGGCAGGGCACGCGCGAAGAGTTGTTGAAGAGCGATAATGCCGCGCTCAACGCATTCATTTTCGCAGGCAGCCTTATGCGCAAGGTGCGCGAGACCATTACATAGCGAACAGCACACTATCCAGCACGGCCGAGCTCAACTCCTCCGGCCGAGCAGCTTACGCAGTGGCCGCTTCCTCGGCGTAGGCCTCGATCGGCGGGCAGCTACAGACCAAGTTCCGGTCACCGTACGCATTGTCCACCCGGCTTGAGGTAGGCCAATACTTACCGGCCCGAATGCCTTGTACCGGGAATGCGGCCTGCTCCCTTCCGTAGCCGTGTTGCCAGCTATCGGAAATGACCTCGTCAGCGGTATGCGGCGCCATTTTCAGCGGGTTGTCGGCTTTGTCCAACTTACCATCCGCGATGTCCGCGATCTCCTGTCGGATGGCTGTCATGGCTTCCACAAAGCGGTCCAGTTCAGCCTTGTTCTCGCTCTCGGTGGGTTCCACCATCAAGGTGCCCGCCACGGGGAAGCTCACCGTGGGCGCATGGAAGCCATAGTCCATTAATCGCTTGGCAATGTCCTCCACCTCCACCCCTGCTATGCGCTTGAAGTCGCGGCAATCCAAGATCATCTCATGCGCCACCATGCCCTCGTCACCCTTGTAGAGGATCGGATATTGGCCCTCTAGCTTGGTCTTTAGGTAGTTGGCGTTGAGGATCGCATAGCGCGTCACATCGGTAAGTCCCTGATCACCAAGCATTTTGATGTAGGCGTAGCTGATCAGGAGTATGAGCGCGCTACCCCATGGTGCCGAGCTCACCGCCGGGATGGCCTGTTCGCCGCCGGTCATCACCATGGAATGTCCCGGCAGGAAAGGCTTCAGCTTCTCGTTCACACAGATGGGGCCCACGCCGGGTCCGCCACCACCGTGCGGGATAGCGAAGGTCTTGTGCAGGTTCAGGTGGCACACATCGGCGTCCACTTCGCCCGGCGAGGTGAGGCCGGTCTGGGCGTTCATGTTGGCGCCGTCCATGTACACCAATCCACCGTTGGCATGTACCGTGGCGGTGATCTCTTTTATCGCCGCCTCATACACACCGTGCGTGCTGGGGTAGGTGATCATCAGGCAGGCCAGTGTCTCTTTGTACTGTTCGGCCTTGGCCTTCAGGTCGGCTACGTCAACCTGCCCGTGGGCATCGGCCTTCACCACCACCACCTTCATGCCGGCCATGACGGCGCTGGCCGGGTTTGTACCGTGCGCACTGCTGGGGATCAAGGCGATATCGCGCTGGGTATCGCCTTTGGCGTGATGATAGGCCCGGATCGTCAATAGCCCTGTGTATTCGCCTTGCGCACCGCTGTTGGGCTGCAGGCTGGTCGCGGCCAGGCCAGTGCATTTGGCCAGCAATTGCTCCAGTTCCTTCACCAAAACTTGATACCCGCCTGCCTGCGCCACCGGGGCGAAAGGATGCAGGCCTGCCCATTCCGGCCACATCAACGGGATCAGGGTGGTGGCCGCGTTCAACTTCATGGTGCAGCTGCCCAAGGGGATCATGCCATGCACCAGCGAGTAGTCCTTGTTCTCCAAGCGCTTGAGGTAGCGCATCAGCTCGGTTTCCGTGTGATAGCTGTTGAAGACGGGGTGCGTGAGGAACGGGGTTGCGCGCTTCAACGCGGCCGGGATCGCTTCGTGTGCGCCGTTCTTACCGGGAGCCTCAGTAGATTTTTTTCCGGCTGCTTCGGCCAGAGCGGCCAGCAGGTCCTTCACATCAGCGTCGCGCACGGTCTCGTCCAGCGCAATGCCGACCAGATCGCCGCGATAGCTCAGGTTGATGCTGCGGGCCTCCATGGCCTTGCGCACCTGGTCCCCGGAAACGTCGGCGGGCAGAGCGAAGGTGAGCGTATCGAAATAGGTGCTGTTCTTCAGGCCGTAGCCCAAGCCCTTGGCACCGTGGGCCAATTGCCCCGCAAAACCATGGATGCGCCGGGCCATTTCCTTCAATCCTTCCGGGCCGTGGTACAATGCGTAGGAAGAGGCCATCACGGCCAACAGTGCTTGCGCCGTGCAGATGTTGCTGGTGGCCTTGTCACGGCGGATGTGCTGCTCGCGCGTCTGCAAGGCCATGCGCAGGGCGGCCTTGCCACGGCGGTCCTTGCTCACGCCTATGATGCGGCCGGGGATCAAGCGTTTGAACTCCTCCGTGGTACTGAAGAACGCGGCATGTGGGCCACCGTAGCCCATAGGCACGCCAAAACGCTGGCTGTTGCCCACGCAGACATCCGCGCCCCATTCGCCGGGAGGCGCAAAGAGAGTGAGCGCCAGCAGATCCGTGCAAACGGCCACCTTTATGCCACGCTCCTTCAGGCCGGTCACTAATTTGCGATGGTCGCCCACGGACCCGTCCATGGCCGGGTATTGTAGCGCGATGCCGAAGCAATGCTCCGGTATTGCATCCGTCTGCACGTTACCGAGCACCAGCTCGATGCCCAGTGGCTCGGCACGGGTGCGCAGCACGTCGATGCTCTGCGGGGCAAGGCCGGCGTCTACAAAAAAGCCCTTGCGGTGCTGGTGCTCCTTGACCAGCTCGTGTTGGAACATCAGCATGGCCTCGGCGATGGCGGTGCCCTCGTCCAGCAGGGAAGCATTGGCGATCGGCAGGCCCGTGAGGTCGGCCACCATGGTCTGGAAATTCAGGAGTGCCTCCAGGCGCCCTTGGCTGATCTCCGCCTGGTAGGGCGTGTAGGCCGTGTACCATCCGGGGTTCTCGAAGACGTTCCGGCGGATGACCGAAGGCGTGATGGTGCCGCTGTAGCCTAAGCCGATGTAGCTGCGGGAAAGTTTGTTCTTCGCGCCCAGCTCACGCATGTGCTCCAACAGTTCGCGCTCGCTCAAGGCTTCACCGATGCCCATGGGCGCGCTGCTCCGGATGCTGTCCGGCAGGGTGCGCTCGACAAGCGCATCCAAGGAAGGTTGACCGATGGCTTCGAGCATTTCGGAGAGCTCGCGAGCGTCCGGTCCGATGTGGCGTTCCTGATAGGAGTTGAGGGACATGATGGAGGTGTGCTGAAAATGGGCCGCAAAGATACTTGGCCGGTTGGTTGACGATTGACGATCGTCAACTCGCAACGGACAAAAAAAGGGGCTGGTTGGACGGGATAAGTGGTAGATCCGAACTGATGACCTGAACGGGACAGGATTACAGGATCGAACCCCGGCGAACGGCGGGTGGCGGTGTGCCTCAGCGCTTCACCGGGACCACGCGGCTTTCCAGCCATGCGCGTGTGCCGTCAGCATCTAGCTAGGCCGGTGGCGACTTGGATTACAAGGTCGTATTCGTCGTCATCGGCAGCCCTGAGGTCCAGATCAAAGGTTCGGAGCGTAAGCCTCATAAGTGTGTACCCAGCTCGCTTATTGCCATCAACGAAGGGGTGGTTCTTGACCACTCTTTCCAAAATTGCCGCCGCCTTATCAATTGGGCCGGGGTAAAGATCCTCACCGGAAAAGCTTGCATAAGGGCGGGCCAAGGCTGATTTCAGCCCACCCATATCACGAACTCCGTGTGAACCTCCAGTTGCGGTCACCACCTGCTCGTGGATGGAGAGCGCTTCGTCCAGACCGATCATTCAGCAAGGCGTAGCAGGAGTCCTCGCTTTTCGGATAGGATCTCCCGCAAAGCGATGATGCGCTTCTGTTCCTCTGCGTTCTTCTGTTCGAAGTCATTCAGAAAGTCGAGCACCTCTTGGATGATCGCATCAGGCGCTGCTTCCAGCTTCTTCGCGATCTCGATCTGTTTCTGCTTGTTGGTCATAGCCAAGCAAAAGTGGTGCTTCCTCAGAGTTCACTTCGGAAGACCGCTGAAGGACCTACCCCCCGCTCACCATCTTCGCCGGGTCCACCCAAGCGTCGAAGTCCTCGGCGGTGACGTAGCCCAAGGTGAGCGCGGCCTCCTTCAGCGTGGTGCCCTCCTTGTGCGCTTTCTTGGCGATCTCGGCGCTCTTGTAGTAACCGATGTGCGTGTTCAATGCTGTGACGAGCATCAAAGAGTTCTCCAGGTGGCGCTTGTAGCACGGGCTTGTTCGGTTCGATGACCGACGCGCAGTTGTCGTTGAAGCTCACGCAGGCATCACCGAGCAGATCGTGCACTTTGCAGCACGTTGGCAGCGATCACCGGCTTGAAGACGTTCAACTCGAACTGGCCTTGCATGCCGCCGACGCTAACCGCCACATCGTTGCCGATCACTTGGGCGCAGACCATGGTGAGGGCCTCGGGCTGGGTGGGGTTCACCTTGCCGGGCATGATGGAGGAGCCGGGCTCGTTGTCCGGAATGATCATCTCGCCGATGCCACTGCGCGGGCCGCTGCTGAGCATACGGATGTCGTTGCCGATCTTCATCAATGAAACAGCCAAGCGTTTCAACGCACCGCTCAGTTCGACCATGGCATCGTGTGCGGCCAACGCCTCGAACTTGTTCGGTGCGGTGACGAAGGGCAGACCGGTCAGCTCGGCGATCTTCTTCGCCACCAGCACGCTGTAGCCTTTGGGTGCATTGAGACCGGTGCCTACGGCGGTGCCGCCAAGCGCTAGCTCACGCACCATCACCAATGCATTCTTCACTGCGCGGATGCCGTTGTCCAACTGCTGCACGTAGCCGCTGATCTCCTGCCCCAGCGTGAGCGGCGTAGCGTCCATGAAGTGCGTGCGACCGGTCTTCACGATGTCCTTGAAGTCCTCGCTCTTCTTGGCCAGCGTGTCACGCAGTTTCTTCACTCCGGGCAGCGTCACCTCGACCGTGAGCTTGTAGGCCGCGATGTGCATGGCCGTCGGAAAGGTGTCGTTGCTGCTCTGGCTCTTGTTCACGTCGTCGTTCGGCCTTGAGCACCTTTTCAGCGTCGCTGAGCTTGCCGCCTTCATCACGTGTGCCGCGGTAGGCCACCACCTCGTTCACGTTCATGTTGCTCTGCGTGCCGCTGCCGGTCTGCCAGATCACCAGCGGGAACTGATCGTCCAACTTGCCGGTGAGGATCTCATCGCACACCTTGCCGATCAGGTCGCTCTTTTCCTGCGGAAGCTTGCCCAGCTCCAGGTTGGTGAGTGCGGCGGCCTTCTTCAGGTAGGCGAAGGCATGCACGATCTCGAGCGGCATGCTGCCCGGCGGCCCGATCTTGAAATTGTTGCGGCTGCGCTCGGTCTGTGCGCCCCAGTACTTGTCGGCGGGGACCTTCACCTCGCCCATGGTGTCTTTTTCTATGCGGTAGTTCATGGTTCCTTTTGGGTTATTGGGGCGCGAGATCTCGCGCCCTTGCTGCTCTCTGCCATGGTCCGTGCTGCCCGGCTTGGGACGATGCATGCATCGTCCTTACGCCTATGGCAGCAGGTCCTTGACGTTTTCCATCGGTCGGCCGATCACGGCTTTGTGTCCTTTCACGCACTACGGGGCGTTCGATCAGCTTCGGGTTCTCGTGCATAACACGCACCCATTCGTGTTCGTTCAGTTCGAGGCCCTTGTACTTCTCCTTGTAAAGTGCTTCATTCTTGCGCACCAGTTCCGCGGCCGGGATCCCGAGCTGCATCACCAGCAATTCCAGCTCCTTTCGGGTGGGTACGTCCTTCAGGTATTCCACTACTTTCGGCGTGATGCCGTTGTCTTTCAGCAAAGTGCAGCGCTTCACGGCTCTTGGAGCAGCGCGGGTTGTGATAGATGGTCCAGTCGGCCATTTGAGTCCGTTATGCCACTTTCTGACTCTGCCCGTGTCTGCATCAAGCATGCCTTGAGGAATTCATCGATCTCGCCGTTCAGCACATCATCCACGCTGCTGGTCTCGTAGTTCGGTGCGCACATCCTTCACCAGCTTGTACGGTTGAAGCACGTAGTTGCGGATCTGGCTGCCCCACTCGATCTTCTTCTTTCCCGCTTCGATCTCGCTGCGTTTGTTGCGTCGGCGCTCCAGTTCGGCCTCGTACAACTGGCTCTTCAGCAGTTGCAGCGCCTTGGTCTTGTTGTCCAACTGGCTGCGCGTCTCGGTGTTCTCGATGATGATGCCCGTGGGTGCGTGGCGCAGCCGTACGCCGGTCTCCACCTTGTTCACGTTCTGGCCACCTGCGCCGCCGCTGCGGAAGGTATCCCAGGTGATGTCGGCCGGATTGATGTCGATGTCGATGCTCTCGTCCACCAAGCGGGAAGACGTACACGCTCACGAAGCTGGTGTGGCGCCGTGCCTGGCTGTCGAACGGACTGATGCGCACCAAGCGATGCACGCCGTTCTCGCCTTTCAGCATGCCGAAAGCGAACTCGCCATCCACCTCGATGGTGGCTTGCTTGATACCCGCTGCTTCGCCGTCCTGGTAGTCGAGCACCTTCACTTTGTAGCCGTTCTTCTCCGCCCACATGCGGTACATGCGTAGTAGCATCAACGCCCAATCGTTGCTCTCGGTGCCGCCTGCACCGCTGGTGATCTGCACCACGGCGCTCAATGGGTCCTCCTCGGCGCTGAGCATGTTCTTGAACTCAAGCTCCTCCAATGCGTCCGAGGCTTTCTTGAACTGGGCCTCCAACTCCTCCTCGCTGGCACTTCCTTGGCCTTGAAGAACTCGAAGATCACTCCGAGGTCGTCCACCTCCCGCTTCACGCTCTCGTACAGTCCCACCCAGCGCTTCAGCTCGCGGATCTTGTGCATCACCACCTGGGCCTTCTTCTGGTCGTTCCAGAAATCCGGGTCCAGCGTGTACTTCTCCTCTTCCAGGATGCGACCACGCTTGTCCTCGATATCCAGATAGCCCTTCAGCGCATCAAGGCGCTGGTCGAGGTCGTCTATCTTGTCGATCGTGATCATGGTGCGGAGGGCGCGGAGCTTTCGGGCCGCGAAAGTACACAGCACGGAGTGCATCAAGAATGGTGCGTACTTCCGTTGAAAAGACGACCCTTTTGCTACAGCAGTATTTCCAATGCCGCCTCGATCCGGTCCCGGGAGAAACCCCTCCCGATGAAATAGCGGACCAGCTTCCCCTTCCGGATGAAGGGCTCTTCGTGCTTCCCCTTCTCCCAGCGCTTGGCCACGGCCAGCCGGAGTTGCTGTTCTTCTTCATCGCCATCGATCGCCTTCAATCCCGAAGCAATGCAGCGTTCCGAAACGCCCTTCGCTTTCAAAGCCTGCTCGATCTTCCGCCGGCCCCAGCCTTTCTGCCGGCTCTTGCTCACCGCATAGTGCTCCGCGAATCGCCCCTCGTTGAGGAAACCCTCACCGATCATTTGCGCGATCACTTGCTCCACGTCCTCGCGATGTGCGCCCCATGCGTAGGCCTTGTTGCGCACTTCCTGCTGGCAACGCTCTTGGCGGGCGCAGTAGGCGCGGGCTTTCGAGAGGAGTTGCGGTTCGGACTTTGGAATGTACATTTTGTAGGATATCGCAGATCGGGCCTTAGGTCCGAGGTCTTAGGCCATGCGTGTTCACACATCCGACCTTGGACCTAAGACCTTGGACCAAAAAAACCTAGTACAGCGAACTCCGTTGCTAAAACTACACCGGCACCTCCTTCCCCTCGCCATCAAAGACGTGGAACTCGAGGTATCTGCTGGAACCTTGCGGCACCACCTTCACCCATTTCTTCCAGCGCCACCACCACTTCTGCTGGATGCTGGGCAGGCCCTTGGTGAAGTAGGCCGCTGGACGAAGGGATGTACGTGCAGGCGTTACGCCGCTCATGTCCTTCTCGGAGAGCAGGTAGTTGAGGCGCGTTCTCGATCTCGTCGATGATCAGAACTGGGGCGCTCGACTTCGCCGGTCCCGCCGCACGTGGGGCAGCTCTCGCTGGTGTCGATCTCGGTCTCGGGGCGCACGCGCTGGCGGGTGAGTCTCGATCACGCCGAAGCGGCTCGGCGGCAGGACGTTGTGCTTGGCCTTGTCGTCGGCCATGGCATCCTTCAATGCCTTGTGCAGTGTGCGGCGGTTCTCGGCTTCGTAGAGGTCGATGAAGTCCACGCAGATGATGCCGCCCATGTCGCGCAGGCGCAACAGGCGTGCGATCTCGATGGCCGCTTCCACGTTGATCTCCAGCGCGTTCTTCTCCTGGGCCTGGTTGCGCCCGCCTTTGCGGCTGCCACTGTTCACGTCGACCACGTGCATGGCCTCCGTCTTCTCCACGATGAGGTAGCCTCCGCTGGGCAGCATGACCTGCCGCCCGAAGGCCTGCTTGATCTGCTTATTGACCCCGAAATTGTCGAAGATGTCGAGCTTGCCCTTGTAGTGCTTTACGATGTCCTTCTTCTCCGGGGCGGTCTTGCTCGAGGTGTCCTGTCGATCTTCCTCGGCAGAGCAGTTCGTCGTCCACATGGATGCTGGTGAAGTCCTTGTTCAGCACATCGCGCAGCACGGCACTGGTGCGGTCGATCTCGCCGAGCACCTTCTTGGGCGGTATGGCATTGTGCAGGTTGCGGAACATCTCGTCCCAGCGCTGCATCAAGGTCTTCAGGTCGGCCTCGAGGTCCTCGGTGGCCTTGCCTTCCGCGTTGGTGCGGATGATGATGCCGAAGTTCTTCGGACTGGATGGCCTGCATCAGGTCCTTGAGGCGCTTGCGCTCGGTCTCGTCGGTGAGGCGGCTGCTGATGCTGACCTTGTTGATGAAGGGCACCAGCACCATGTAGCGCCCGGCAAGGGTGACCTCCGCCGTGAGGCGCGGGCCCTTGGTGCTGATGGGCTCCTTGGCGATCTGCACCAGGATGCTCTGGCTGGCGCTGAGCACATCGGCCAGTTTGCCGTCCTTGGTGATGTCCGTTTCCAGCTTCCAACCTTCCAGCAGGCGAGGTCTTCACGCGTACCGCTGACGGCGCCCTTGGCGAACTTGTAGCTGTTGCGGTACTGCGGGCCGAGGTCGAAGTAGTGCAGGAAGGCGTCCTTCTCGTGCCCGACGTCCACGAAGGCGGCGTTGAGGCCGGGTGCCACTTTGCGCACCTTGGCGAGGTAAACGTCGCCTACGGCGAAGCCGCGCTCGGTCCGCTCGCGGTGCAGCTCCGCGAGGACCTTGTCCTTCATGAGGGCAATGGCTACTTCGCCTGCCCCTGGAGCGGATGATCAGATCGATGCTCACGCGGAATAGTCGGATAATGGTGATGCGCCTTGGGAGGCGCGTGTTACCGGCATGCAGTAAACCCGCGGTCCGTGAGATCACGGACCGGGGTCATGCCGGGCAGTATCGACCTAGCGGTTCTTCTTCTTGTGACGGTTCTTGCGCAAGCGCTTCTTGCGCTTGTGCGTGGACATCTTATGTCGCTTCCTTTTCTTACCGCAGGGCATATGTGCTCAGTGTTGGTGCTTGTTCTTGATATCGAAAATGAACCGGTCGACCCCGTTGATCAGGGCCGTATCGGTCACTAAAGTCTTGTAGGTCTCCAAAGCCGCGAGGGCCTTGTCGGTGCTGTCGAGCGTGGCGTAGGCCTGCGCCCTAAGTAGAACCTAGGCGTCCGGATACTCCTTGCCGTCCAGTTCGATGGTCTTGCGGAAGCGCTCCATGGCCTTGTCGTACTGGCCGGTCTGCCAGCTGAAGAGGCCCAGATGGTACTGCGCCTCCACGTTGTCCGGCTCCTCGTCGGCCAGTTCCTTCAGCATCACGATGGTCTGCATGGGCGGCTTGCCCGAAGCCAGTTCGCTGAGGATGGCGGAGACTTTGGGGTTCTTGCTGGTCATCCCTTCGCGCGGGCCGTCAGCGGTGGGCGTGGAACCGCTGTTGGGGTCCTCGCTCACACGGGCACTGGTGGCATCGGCTGCATTCTTGGCGGCAGCTTCGGAAGGTGTGCGCGGGGCCATGGCGAGAAGAACCACCACCAGTGCGGCGGCGGCGATCATCAGCCAACTGGTTGCGTCTTCAATCCCATCAGGCGGGCTGCTTGACGCGGTTCTTCACCTTGTCCACGAAGATGTCCGCCGGCTTGAAGAAGGGGATGTCGTGCGCAGGGATGATGATGGTGGTGTTGTTCTTCAGGATGCGCCCGGTCTTCTGTGCGCGGTGCTTCACCACGAAGCTGCCGAAGCCGCGCAGGTGCACGTCCTCGCCTCCTTCCAAGGTGTTCTTTACCTGGTCCATGAACGCCTCGATGGTATTGAGCACCACCTCGCGCTCGATGCCTGTCTTACCGCTTATGGATGCCACCAATTCCGCCTTCGTCATTGCGATCCTTCCTTTTTTCGGGCTGCGAAGATAATGGTCTTTTCGATCCGTTCCGCATCTTTGTCACTGGATGTCAAGTCGTTCGTGGTTTTCCATGCTCCTCCTGCCGTGGTACCGGGAAAACCACCGCCCCCTGCCTTGGCGGGAGACCCAGGACCCGTACCTCATCTGGCTCAGCGAGGTGATGCTCCAGCAGACCCGCGTGGACCAAGGGCTTGGCTATTATCTGCGCTTCACCGAGCGCTGGCCCACCGTGGCCGAACTGGCTGCGGCCCACGAGAACGAGGTGCTGAAGGAGTGGCAAGGCTTGGGCTACTACAGCCGCGCCCGGAACCTGCTGAAGGCCGCCCAGCAGGTGATGGAGGAGCACGACGGAAAATTCCCCGACGACCACGCGGGCCTGCTGAAGCTGAAGGGCGTGGGCGACTATACCGCCGCAGCCATCGCCTCCATCTGTTTCCACCTCCCCGATGCCGTGGTGGACGGCAATGTGTACCGTGTGCTCGCCCGTGTGTTCGGCATCGGCACGCCGATCGACAGCACCACCGGGCGAAAACAGTTCAAGGAATTAGCCACGGAATTGCTCGACGCGAAGCATCCCGGCGACCACAACCAAGCGGTGATGGAGCTGGGTGCCACGGTCTGTACGCCGAAAAGCCCGGACTGCACGCATTGTCCACTTCAGGCGAAGTGTGTTGCCTTTGCCACGGGAACCATTGGATCGCTTCCGGTAAAGCAGGGCACGACGAAGACCCGCGATCGCTTTTTCAACTACCTGCATATCGCCGCAGGGAACGGCATCTACATGCGGCAGCGCACCGGCAAGGATATATGGACCGGACTCTATGAGCTTCCATTGATCGAAAGCGAAAAGCCACTTACGAAGCGCTCATTAGGAACGGCGCTGGGCAAAGTCCATGGCCCCGGATGGAGCATTATGCAGAAGCTTGAAGTTGCTCAACATGTGCTGAGCCACCAGGTGATCCATGCTGTTTTTTGGTCGGTGGAGCCACCGAAGACCTTTACGCCCCCGGAGGAATGGGAACTTGTTCCGCGGAAGAAGTTGGAGGCGTTGGCCGTGCCGAGGTTGATCGAGCGGTGGCTTATCTCGTCTTTGGAATAGAGTCCCGCCTACAGGAGTTTCGCAATGAACCTATTGCCGGTGTAAACGGCACCTACAAATTCATGGGAACATTAATAGCAGCCCTTGCCTCCAAAGTTGCAAAAAAGTAAAACCCTCGTTAATTTCAACCCACCAAACCACAATCCAGATGAAAACTGCCCCCCCCCCCCACATCGTCCGCCTAATCGCCATTGCTGCCTTTAGCTTGGTTATCGGCTCCGCCTCTGCCCAATCAGCAACATTTTATGCCAAGTGCGAATGTGCTGTGAGGGTGGTTCCTTGGTTCTCCTCGAGTTGCTTAGTGCAATCCTCAGGGCCTTCGACACCATATGCGATTTCCGTTGATGCCTCCACTTCCTCAGCCACGATCACGCCGCCTACCGGAATGATCATTTATCAGTTGGATTTTTACTATCCCGCTACGTCCGGCGGCACCCTCCTCTATTCGTGGAATTGCTCCCAATGGACTTGGACGAGGCATACTTGGCCGGCTATTACCCCATATTGCGGGAATAACGGCATGGACATTGTGACCACATTGAGTTCTGGCCTAGTGTTCGGAATTGATTGCCAACTCCTTCATCCCTGAACACGACCAATGAAAAGACGGCATCTCCTATTCTGGTCTTGGTTGGTGATCACCCAGTTCGCCCAAGCGCAGTCCCGCAATGCCAACTGGGTCTTTGGCAGCGGGGTATGGATCCACTTTCCCGATAGCCTGCCGCAAGGGTTACCGGAGGATGATCTGGGACTTACCCTCTTTTCCTTGGACGAGCCGATCTCGGATCACAGTGCCTGTATCAGTGACACCACCGGTCAATTTGTGCTCTTGGCGGATGACCATGGCATCCGAAATGCGCTTTTCGGAACAGTAGCAGGAGGAAGCTCCGCTGATCTGGGATGGTCCGTTCCCGCGGGCAACTACTTGATCCTCCCCGTGCCCGGTCATCCCGACCGGTACGGTGTTTTCATCAACGAACTTCCACCCAGTTCCAGAGCGGGGTATGTGGAAGTGGACGTAGCCGCCAATGGGGGCACGGGCGCTGTGATCGGGAGTGGCACGCTCTGGTACATGGAGCATACCACGGCCAAGATCTCCGCAACGGTGGATTCCACTGAGACAGGCTATTGGGTTGTGCAACACAAGGACTCCGGCAACACTTTTTTGGCATTCCATTTCACGTCCGCAGGACTGGCCAATTCGGCGGTCACATCCAACGTCGGGTCCGATTTTCTTCCGGATGTAGCACCACATGAAAATGCCGACCGGCTTGGGCAGATGATATTTTCAATGCCAGGAACCCTTTTGGCCGTCGCCAAGCTCACGACGTCTTTGGACACCAGCAAAGTGGAGCTCTTTCAATTTGACCGGGGTACTGGCCAATTGGACCTTTGGAGCGAAGTGGGCATGGACCTGGTCATCTATCCGGGCGGCCCCCCATTCAATCCCCCACCATCCCACGTGTTGGGCATGGATTTTGATCCTTCCGGCCAAGTTCTTTACTTGTCCTTGGTATCGAACGATACCTATGTCTCAGACATGTTGGCCCAATGTTCGCTGGCATCACCTGACAACATCGCGTCAACCTCCTATTCACTATTTGCCACAACCGCTTTCCTAGACTCCACATACATCGAACTTCATGCACCGACAATTGCTGTTGGGCCGCCAGGTCAACTGCTCTTGCAATTTCGAGATAATACCTCGTTAACTGACCGAACGATCTATGCATTTACGCCACCTCTCGCCGACCTCCTAAACGGGGGACACATTCATGTAAATACATTTTTCGATATCGCTCCACTTGCCGGTTTTCCGACCCCATGCAAACGATACGTGAACATTGCGCCATTATCCACTGGAATTGATGTACTGCATTGTAACAGCGCTATTGCCGTGCGCCCGAATCCCATGGTTGACCGTGCGGCCATGGTGTTCAACGGCCCTGCACAGCCTGAAAGCGTGATCTGGCGCGATGCGCTGGGGCGTGTGGTCCGCCGATCCGCTGTCGGGCAGATCGGCCCCACCTACACCCTGGAGCGCGAGAGATTGCCCGCCGGGCTGTACATGGTGGAAGTGCTGGGGAGTAAGGGAATGCTTGGCGTGGTGAAGGTGCTGTGCGAATGACACGCTGGCCGTGCCACGCTTGATCGAGCGGTGGCTAAGGTTGCTGCAAAGCGACCAAGCCATTCCACCAAGGTCCGGGTAGTGTCGAACCATCTTCGCCATTTGCATTTTTTTAGAAACTGCATTACCTTCAACATCCCCAAACGCAGCAGATCATGCCCCCCCCCCCCGCCGCGCTTCATTCATTCCTTACTGATCGCCGTCTGTAGCCTGTCGGTCACATCCGCTGGTGCGCAGCAGATCGTTCAAATAGACGCCACGACCACATGCGATATTTTGGACGTCACCATCGGAGTGAAAGCCCCGGGCGGAACCCCCTGCTACCTGAGCATTCCCCTTCAGACCTTTACTAATAACCTGAACACGAACCCTCATTGGTCCTATACGGTTCCTACCGGCCAAGTACTTCTTAGCATATCGTTCTTTCAGAATAGTGTTCAGAGATACACTTGGAATTGTTCAACAATATTGGGTAATGGCCATACTGGCTTTCCCATGCAATACACCCCCTGTGGTGCCACTCCGGACGGAGGATACCGATTGGATTGGAGCCACGCCTATTCCACCCCGGATATCTATTACTACAAACTAACTCCTAGGTAATGCGGACCCTTCAACAGAACTTGATGTTCATCCGCATGTTGCTGGTCGGCACCCTTCTGCTGCCCGCCCTGCTCGTACACGGCCAGAAGCGGAATTTCAACTGGGTGATGGCCAGCAAAGTATGGCTGCAGTTTTCTGCGGACACGATGGTCTCGCTGCCGATGGCGGACACCGTATCGCTCCGCAACGCCTGCATCAGCGATACCAATGCGCAGTTCCTGCTGCTGGCCGATGACTTCGGCATCCGCAATGCCCTCTTTGAGACCGTACAAGGTGGCAGCGCGGAGGACTCGGCTGGTCCGTCCCGGCCGGAAACTATTTGGTGCTGCCCATGCCGGGACATCCTGATCGCTACGCGGTCTTCATCAATGAACTGCCGCCGAATGCACGCGCGGGCATGGTGGAAGTGGACCTGGCAGCCAATAGCGGGAGCGGAGCGGTGATCGGGGGGACCACTTGGTACATGGAGAACACCACGACCAAACTTTCCGCCACCACCGATGCATCCGATCAGGGCTATTGGGTGTTGCAGCACGCGGATTCGGACGATTCCTTCCTTGCGTACCAGCTCACTGCCACGGGGCTGGACCCCTCACCGGTGGTCTCCCACGGCGGTACCAGCTATCTGCCAAGCACCGCGTCCTCAGACGACATGGACCGCATGGGCAAAATGAATTTCAATTTCCAAGGTGATGTGTTGGCCGCGATCAAGAACGGACCATCGATCGACACGAGCAACGTGGAATTGTTCCATTTTGACCGGAATTCCGGACAAGTTCAATTCTGGAGTGACATCAGGCTCAACGAATTTATAAACCAGAACCCGTTTTCTTGGTTCATATCGCTGTTAGGCCCGAGGCTATTAAGTGTGGATTTCGACCTTACAGGCCGGTACTTTTATTTGGCACATGCATTTACCCCGGATTCAACGGTCGCTATCTTTCAATATGACCTGTGGCACGATCCGGACAGCCTGGCCTACAGCGCAAACTTCATCATAGGCGTTTCATGCGGCGACCCCCAGCGTTATGACGTCCAGTATGGCACGCTGTTGGCCACCGCGCCTTCCCCGAACAACACAATGATCTTCCGCCTGCCCCATGACTTCATCGTAGATCCCTTTCCAGCTCCGGATGCACCCATTTATCTCATCCACCTTCCGGAGACGCCGGAAGGATCCGGTTTAGCTTCCGCTGTCCATGTCCATTTGCAAAATACCTGGCCCCTTGGCGGGTTACCCTACCCCTGCAAGCGCTATTCGGACGATCGCCCATTGAGCGTTACCACCGTTGCACAACCTGGCTCTAGCGTTGTGGACGTCCGGCCCAATCCCATGGTGGACCGTGCGGCCTTGATGTTCAACGGCCCTGCCCAGCCCGAAAGCGTGATCTGGCGCGATGCCTTGGGCCGTGTGGTCCGGCGAGCGGCGGTGGGGCAGATCGGCCCCACTTATACCTTGGAGAGGAATGGGGCGCCAGCCGGGCTCTACATGGTGGAAGTGCTTGACAAAAACGGAACCCTCGGCGTGGTGAAGGTGATCTGCGAGTAGTACATCGGCCATGCCGTGCTTGATCGAGCGATGGATGAAACTGCTACAAAGCGACCAAGCGGTTCCACCAGAATCCGGGTAGTACCGAACCTTGTTTGTGATTTACATTTTTTAGAAACAGCATTACCTTCGATACATCAACCCCAGCAGCTCATGAAAACTTTCGCCCCCCCCCGTGCGCATAGTCCGAATTTTGGCCGTGGTCGCTTGTAGCTTCACGTTCGGCACCATCGCGGCTCAGCCCACCATACAAGTTGGAGCCAGCATCGTATGTGATTCATGGGACGTCATCGTGAACATCAAGGCTCCAGGCGGCCCTCCGTGCTATCTCGCAGTACCCCTGCAGACTTTCAGCAACAACTTGAACAGCCAACCGCATTGGTCCTATACGGTCCCCGCAGGCCAACAGCTCCTTAGCATCCAGATCCTACAGAATGGCGTCACCAGGTTCAATTGGAATTGCACCATCATTTGGACCGATGGAAGACAGCTATGGCCTATACAGAATCCCTGTAATGGCAATCTCAAATGCTATGTTGATCGCAGCCACACGTTATCGCCGGACACATACTATTTCAAAGTGACCGAGCAACCATGAAGCTCTCGACCGATCGAACCATGCGCTCGATACGCGCAGTCCTTGTGGGCATCTTCTTGCTTCCGGCCTTGCTCTCTGCGGGTCAAATAAGAAATTCCAATTGGGTGATAGGCAGCCGTAGCTGGCTGCATTTCACGGCGGATACGTTGGAATCCTTGCCCATGTCCATTGCAGACACAATTTCCCAGCGCAACGCCTGCATCAGCGACACCTCCGGACAATTCCTCCTGCTAGCAGACGACTTCGGTATCCGTAATGCGCTTTTTGACCCCATTGCCGGAGGCAGCCCCTCGGAGCTGGGGTGGAATGTACCCGGCGGCAATTACCTGATCCTGCCCGTGCCGGGCCATCCGAGCCGGTACGCGGTCTTCATCAATGAGCTGGCGCCCAGCGCCCGTGCGGGCATGGTACTGGTGGACGTGGCCGCTGACGATGGCAACGGAGCCGTCCTCGAAGGAACGACGTGGTACATGTCGACCACGACCGCCAAACTCACTGCTACCACGGATGCTTCCGAAACAGGTTATTGGGTGGTCCAGCACGAGGAGAACGGAGACGGGTTCCACGCTTACCACCTCACCGTAGCCGGGCTGGACCCCACGCCGGTGATCTCCCATGCCGGCACCGACTACCTGCCGGATACTGGCCCATTGGACAACATGGACCGCATGGGGAAGATGAATTTTAACTTTCAGGGGGACGTGCTCGCAACCATCACGAATGGTCCTTCGATCGACACTACTGACGTGGAGCTGTTCCACTTTGACAGGACCAGCGGCCACGTCCAATATTGGACGGCCATCAGGCCGGAAGTTTTTTATAATCGTTATCCAGAAACGGATGAGGCTCCATTTCTCGGCCCGAACATCAGGTGCTTGGATTTCGACCGGACCGGCTTCCTCTACCTGAATCACTTTTCCCGGGAGGATAATTTCTCGAGTGGTGTGCAGCAATATGACCTGGACCAGGACCCGGACAGCTTGATGGAACATGCACGCCTTATTGGTGGTGAAGCGCCTTGGGCCGACACCTCACTGATGGACACACCATTCGGCGCCCTGCTCGCTACCGCACCATGGCCGTATAACCGGATGATCTTCCGCCTACCGCGGAACCTCTCCGAACCGGCACCGGTACCGAACCAGTCCATTCAACTCGTCATGCTGCCGGACACCCATGATACGACGGAGTACGTATCGGCTATTTGGATGAATTTTATTCCTACATGGCCATTCGATGGGCTTCCCTACCCCTGCAAGCGCTATGCGGACGATCTCCCATTGGGCGTTATCACCGTCGCAGAACCTGCCTTTAGTATTGTGGACGTACGACCCAACCCCATGGTGGACCGTGCGGCATTGGTCTTCAACGGCCCCGCACACCCGGAAACCGTGGTCTGGCGCGATGCCTTGGGCAGGGAAGTAAGGAGAGCGGCCGTGGGGCAGATCGGCCCCACCTACACGCTGGAGCGGGAGGGATTGCCTGCCGGGCTGTACATGGTGGAAGTGCTGGGGAGTAAGGGAACGCTTGGCGTGGTGAAGGTGCTCTGCGAGTAGGACGTCCCTTCCGCGATCATTCCACCAAGCGGACCGTATCTTCGCAAACCCAACTACCCAAGCAATGAGCGGCGTGAACAAAGTGATCCTGATCGGCAATCTCGGCGCCGACCCTGAAGTGCGGCACCTCCAGAACGATGTGACCGTGGCCAACTTCAACCTCGCCACCAGCGAGACCTACAAGGACCGCCAGACCGGCGAGAAGCGCGAGCAGACCGAATGGCACCGCGTGGTGGTGTGGCGCGGCTTGGCCGAAGTGGTGGAAAAGTACGTGAAGAAGGGCAGCAAGGTCTACGTGGAAGGCAAGCTGCGCACCCGCAAATGGGAGAAGGACGGCATTGAGCGGTACACCACCGAGATCATGGCGGATAACCTCACGATGTTGGACAGTAAGCCCGCCTATGACGGCCCGCCACAAGCGTCGGCACCACGTCCCGCACAGGCGACACAGTCCGCGCCTGTTACATCCGACCCGGGGGCCGATGACGATGACCTTCCTTTTTGAGCTTTGAGACGACGAAGCCGACCTTCCGGGCCGCAGTTGCCACCTGCGGCGTACCCTGAACGGTCCCTGCATTGATGGGGAACTTCGATCCGACCACTCTTGCTGCATTGATCGGCATTGTGCTGCTTCTTGCTGTCTCAGCGCTCACCGCCGCCAGTGAGGTGGCCTTGTTCTCGCTGAACGCCACCCACATGCGCGACCTCAAGGATCGCGGCGGGGTCAGCGGCGCGAACGTGCTGGAGCTCCTATCCAAGCCGCGGAGGCTGCTTGCGACCATCTTGGTGATGAACAACTTCGCCAACATCGGCGTCACCGTGTTATCCACCATTGCCGTGGCAGGCCTCTTCGACCTGACGGTCATGGGCGACAGGCTCGTCTTCATCATCCAAGTGATCGCCGTTACCGCCGTGATCCTGCTGCTCGGCGAGGTATTGCCGAAGGTGTACGCCACCAGCCACCCGATGCGTGTGGCGCAGTTCTTCAGCACCCCCCTGCTGGGCCTGCGCTTCTTCTGGACACCGGTCACCAAGGTCCTGCTCAGCACCACCACGGTGATCGAAAAGCGCTACAAGAAACGCGCGAAGAACGTGGACGCCGAATCCTTGGGCCATGCACTGGAACTGACGACCGACGCCAGCACCACGGCTGAGGAGCAACGTATCCTCAGCGGTATCGTGAAGTTCGGCAACATCGAGGCCCGGCAGGTGATGCGCGCCCGCACGGAGATGACCGCCTTCAACAAGGAGATCAGCTTCAAGGACCTGCTGGACGCCATCATCGACAGCGGTTTTTCCCGGGTGCCCGTGTACGAGGAGACCGCCGACCACGTGGTGGGCGTGCTCTACATCAAGGATGTGCTGCCGCACATCGCGGCCGTGAACTTCGATTGGAACACATTGCTGCGGCCCGCCTATTTCGTGCCCGAGAACAAGAAGCTGGACGAGCTGCTGAAGGAATTCCAGAAGAAGCACGTCCACTTGGCCATCGTGGTGGACGAGTACGGTGGCACCAGCGGGATCATCACCTTGGAGGATGTGATCGAGGAGATCGTGGGCGACATCACCGATGAATACGATGACGATGGACCTGATCTACAGCAAGCTGGACGACCAGACGTATGTCTTCGAGGGCAAAGCCCCGCTCACCGACATGTACCGCATCCTCGAGATCGACGGCAAACTGTTCGAGGAGCACAAAGGCGATAGCGAGACACTGGGCGGCTTTGTGCTGGAGCTTACCGGAAGGATCCCCCAAAAAGGCGAGCGCGTCACCTTGCACAATTTCGATTTCACGGTGGAGAGCGCTGACAACAAGCGGGTACGGCGGGTGAAGGTCCATATTCGGAATGAAGAGGTGTAGACAGTTGGCAGTTGGCAGTCGGCAGTTGGCAGTTGGCAGCGGCAGTCGGCAGTGGCTGACGATACTTGCTGGACGGATGTGCTGCCCACTGCCAACTGCCTGCTTCCTCTTACTTCTCACAATTCTGTCAACCGGTTGCAGCGACGACGCCGTGCCCAAGCCACGGGGCTACTTCCGGATCGATCTGCCAACGGACAGTACCAACACCGCTGCAAGCAATTGTCCGTTCACCGCGGAAGTTCCCGTGTATGCCCGCCTGATGAAAGGTGCCGCGGGCGATGGGGATGGCACGGTCTGCTGGACGGACCTGGTCTTTCCCGGCCAACGCGCGGCCGTTCACATGACCTGGCGCAGCGTCCACGGCGACCTTCCGGAACTGATCAACGACGCGAACGAGTTCAAGGCAAAGCACGAGTCCATGGCCACGCGCATCAAGACCGAGGAAGTGCTGCGGGACAGTGCCCGCGTCTTCGGTACGCTCTTCGACGTGGACGGCAACGTGGCCAGCCCGATGGTGTTCTACCTCACCGACAGCACCACGAACTTCCTGTACGGTGCGCTCTACTTCGATGTGCGGCCCAATTCGGACTCCCTAGCTCCCGTTACCGAGCGCATCCGCGCGGACATCCGCCGCTTCGCGCACACCCTCCACTGGAGCGGCCCGGCCAGTGCGGTGCAGCACGTTCAGTAAGGCGGTAAGCATCAGTAACGCGCCGAATTGGTGAAGGATGCCCAAGGGCAACCAGACCTGTGTCACCACGGTGAGCACGCCCAAGGTGAACTGAACCAGCATCACACCGTAGAGCCAGCGGTCACCTCCCTTCAACGCGGTATTCTTCCGGTTGACATAGCCGAACCAAGTGATCGCGATCATCACCACCCATGCGAAATTCCGGTGGATGAACTGCACGCCGTCCTTGTGATCGGTGAAGTCCTTCCAAAGGCTGCCGAACGCGGTGACGTTCTCCGGCATGAACTCGCCGTTCATCAAGGGCCAGGTATTGTAGATCCGACCTGCGTCGAGGCCCGCAGTGAAGGCCCCGTAGATGATCTGTAGCCCGACGATCACCAGTAGCCAGCGCGCCCACTTTCCCGCGGAAGTGCCGTCGCTGAGGTAACCACGCCGGCCACGGTGGATGTCGAAGATGGTCCAGAGCACGAGGCTGAAGATGATGAACGCGGCGCAGAGGTGTATCGCCAGCCGGTAGTGGCTCACGTCCGGGTTGTCCTGCAAGCCGCTGGCCACCATGAACCAGCCCAGCGCGCCCACCAGCCCTCCGCCAATGAGAATGCTCCAACCCCGCTTCATCAGCCGATCTTTCAGCAGTCCCTTCCGCCAGAAAATGACGAAGGGCACGAAGAAGACGAGGCCCATCAAACGGCCCCAGTTGCGGTGCAGGAATTCCCAGAAGAAGATCCCTTTGAAGTCATCCAACGTCCATGTGCTGGTTGATCAGTGCGTACTCCGGGATCTGCTTGTACTTCTCAAAAGCCACGTGCCACTCCGCGTCGTTCATCGGCGGCAGGGCACCCATGATCGGCTTCCATTCCGTGATGCTCAGCCCGCTACCGGTGAGCCTAGTGACACCCCCGATGGCCACCATGAAGGCGATCATCACACAACCGACCCACAACCAGATCACAACGGGCCGCAACCGCCGCGCACTATCGTTCGACATGGGGCGCGAAATTAGTGGCCGCAGCGTCCTTATCGAGTGATACTGAGGGAACCTCTATTACTGACGGCCTTTGCGACCCCGGCTCGGAGGCCGGGGTGACAACCATGGTAGGAGCGGTTGCCGGAATAGTTGCGCAAGGCGTGACTATTCCGGCAACCGCTCCATGAACGAGTGTCATTCCGGGCCTGACCCGGAATCGCGAAAAGGTATGCTCAGCCGATCAACTTCACCTGTCCCTGCGCCACGATCCCCAGCGCCTTCCCGGTGAAGCGATGCCCGATGAACGGCGTGTTCCGCGAGCGGCTCACGATGTCGACTACGGTGAACATCCATTGATGCTCCGGTGCGAAAAGGGTGATCTCGGCCATCTCCCCTTCCACGATGTGCGGTACGGAAAGGCCCAGTGCGGCGCGCGGTCCTTGGCAGAAGCGCTCCACGATGCGGCGTGCGCTCATGCGGCTTTTCAGTGCGGTGTTGGCCACGGCATAGGCCGTCTCCAGGCCGATCATCCCGAAAGCCGCCTGCGCAAATTCCACCTTCTTGTGCTCGGTGTCTTCCGGCCGGTGATCGCTGACGATGCTGTCGATGGTGCCGTCCTTCACGCCTTCGCGCAGCGCCTCGATGTGTTCGGGATCGCGTAGCGGCGGCATCACTTTGTAGTTCGTGTCGAAGCCGCGCAAGCAGCCGTCGTCCAGTAGCAGATGGTGAGCGGCCACGCTGGCCGTGACGTGCAGCTTCTTCGCCTTGGCCCGGCGGATCAGCTCCACTTCCTCGGCCGTGCTCACCACGTCCACATGCAGGCGTGAACCGGTGTATTCCAACAGTTCCAGATCGCGGGCCAGCTGGATGGAGCCCGCCATGGCGGGGATGCCGCGCAGGCCCAAGCGCGTGCTCATCACGCCCTCGTGCATCTGCCCTTGGGCGCTGAGGTCGGCGTCCTGTGCAAAGGCCAACACGCGCCCGTCGAAATTCTTAACGTACTGCAAGGCCAGCAGCATCAGGCGCGAGTTCCGTGCCGGTGAAAGGTCATCCGTGAACGCCACGGCACCCGCCTCGTGCATGTCATACAGCTCCGCGAGCTGCTCGCCTTTCAGGCCTTTGGTGATCGCACCCAACGGCAGCACGCGCACGGCATGGCCCTGCCCCTTCCGCAGCAGGTATTCCACGGTGGCCCGCTGATCCACAGGAGGTGCCGTGCTCGGCAATACGGCCACGGCGGTAAAGCCACCGGCGGCCGCGGCATCCAGTCCTTTGGTGAGGCCTTCCTTGTATTCTTCGCCGGGGTCGCGGAAGTGCGAGCGGAGGTCCACCCAGCCGGGCGAGACATGCAGCCCTTCGATCTCCACCACCTCCCCATTTCCCTTGGGAAGCTTGGCACCGGTCTTCGTGATCCTGCCATCGACGATCTGCAGGTCGGTAACGGTGTCGTGGATCGGACCGCCGGGGTCCAACACCTTCACTTGGCGGAGCAGAACATCTTTCATCGGATGGTGCGGATCAAGAGGATCTCCAGGATCAAAAATATCAATGCCGCGAGAATGAACCATTTCCACAGCTTGGTGCCTTGGTCCAAATCCTTCAGGCTGGCGGCGAGTTCTCTGCCGGTCTGCTCCAGCACGCTGATGGTGGTGATGCCGCGCTGTGCCAGTAACTCTTTCAGTTGGTCCGGCGTGTAGGCGTTGAGGTCGCCCTCGTTGCGCGACAGGTCGAGCGCCAGGATCGCCACGGTATCGTCGTTGGCCGTTACCGTGTAAGGGCCGGGTGTCAGGTCCTCGTCGTGCAGCACCAGCGAGACACCGCCCACGGTGCGCCGCACTTCGGGGATGATATCAATGCCGCCGGGGCCTTTCAGGTGCGGTGCCGCCTCGCCCTGCAGGTCCACGCCCTCCAAGGGTATCGCGGCCTCATTGCCGATGATGTGGTAGAGCGCACCCATCGGACGGGCCAATTCCGCCATGCGCAACACGGAGGTGACGAACAAGGCATGCCGGTTGAAGGTGCCACCGGTAGCATCCAAGGGCGCGGCGCAGAGGTAGACGCGACCTTTTCCCAGGGGTGTAGCACTGAGGAAGGCAGCGCCGGTCTGCAAGCGCAGGAAAACGTCGGCGGAAGGTGCCGGGGTGATCGCGAAGCGCGTGCGCACCAGCGGTAGGTCCACGTTGGCAGGCATGCTGCTGAAGACGTCCCGGAAGAAAGGCGAGCGCAGGTCGATGCGTTCCACCTTCACCGTGGTGGTGTCCCGTGCGCCGAAGCCCGCACCGAAGCGCGCCAAGGCCGTGCTGTACGAAGCCCGGTCCGCATCGGCCGCCGGGAACAGTGCCAAGCTTCCGCCGCCTGCCACGAATTCCTCCAAGGCGCTGGCCAATCCGCTGGGGATGTCCGGCAACGCGTTCAGTACCACGAGGTCCTGTTTTGCCAGCGACGCAAGATCGATCTGCCGGTACGGCTGCGTGCTGAAGGCATGGACACTGTCCCCTGCGAAGACCGCCGCGATGTCCTTGTCGCTGGCCGCATTCCCGCCGCTCACTACGAGGACGTGCAGTTTTTCCGCCGTGCGGTAGGCGATGTGGAAGTCGTTGTCGAAGGCGATCGGCCGGTCGTCGATGGAAACCAGCCCGCGGTGGAAACCGGTGGCGTCGTTGGTGAAACTCAGCACGGTATCCACCTTGGTGTCCGCCTCGATGCCGAAGGTGGCCATGGCCCGCTGCCGCCCGTCGATGGTGAGTTTCAGCGGCACATTGCGCAACGCCTGCTTCCCGTAGTTCTGCACGCGGACATGCAGCGCCTCGGTCTGCCCGAGGCGGCGTACGGGGTTCTCGAACCACACTGAATCGATGGCGAGGTTGTCCGCGTTGGCGGCTTCCAGCGGGACGATCACCGTCTTCACCGTGCTGTCGTTCGTCCATTGGTCCACGTCGGTGGTCACGCGCTGCAGGTCGGTGAAAAGGAAAGCCAACTTCGCCGGGGCATCGCTGCGCGAAAGGGCCTCGTGCTGGCGCTCCATCACCTGCGAAAGCGGACGGACGTAAGGCCCCACCTCCACCTGTCCGGCCGCGGCCAGCGCTTCATCGCGGCCCATCAGCATCTGTTGGCGGCCCTCGAAACGGTTGGTGATCGCCTGGAAACGGTCCGTGGGGCTGTAGGCCATCACCGCGTCCTGCGCACCTGTGCGGGCCTGATCCAGCAGCCTTCCACCGCTGTTCTGCCCATCCATGCTCCAGCTGTCATCGAGGTACAGGCTCACTGCCCGTTGCCCGGCCTTCACCGCCCCGCTGGTGGACTTTATGTAGGGCTGCGCGAAGGCAAGTACGAGGCAGGCCAACGCCAACATCCGCGTCAGCAGCACTAACCAGTGCCGTACCTTCTTGCGGGAACGCGTCTGCTGCGTCACCTCTTGGAGGAAGCGTACGTTGGGAAAATCGATCCGCTTGAACCGCCGGAGCTGGAAGAGGTGGATGATCACCGGGATGGCCAACGCTGTGAGCGCCCAGAGAAAAGAGGGGAAGAGGAAGGCCATGGGGGCCGCAAAGGTGGTTGAAAGTTGGCAGTTCTTTCGAATAGTTGTCTGTTGAACGTTGTCAGGGTTCTCGGCCAGTTCACGTTGAAGGATGCCCCATGCGTTGCCATCTGATCCGAGCCAAAAAGCCATAGACCCGCAAGGCCGCTGTAGCATACGCACGGGCCACCTCGCACGGAAGCTGGGGCCGACCTGACAACTGACCACTATTCCCCCCTCAGCTTGCTGTGCCTCCTGCTATACAGGAAGTAAACGGCCAATCCCGCAGCCATCCAGCCGAAGAAGACCACCCAGCTCTTCGCGGGGATCTCGATCATCAGGTAGGCACAGCTCAGCATACCGATGCAGGGGATCAGCGAATAGCGCCTGCGGAATGACTGCACTGCCGTGCCCACCGCGAAGGCCGCGAAGGCTGTCAGCAGCACGGCCTGTCGGTCCAAGTGCATGCTGGTCACCGCGGTGAGCAGGCGTTCCCGGTCGAGCACGAAGTAGACCATGACGAGCAGGGGAACTAGGAAACGACCATTGATGTATGGGATCTGGAAGCGCTTGCGGCCTTGGGCGTCCATACGGCTCAGACGCGGCAACAGCAGCACGCCGCCGCACACCATTGTGAAGGCGAACAAGGTGCCGATGGACGTGAGGTCCGTGATGATGTCGCTCGGTGCGAAGAGCGCCGGGATGCCCACGACCAGCCCGGTGATCACGGTGGCGAATGCCGGCGTGCCGAATTTGCGATGCAGGTGCCCGAAGCGTGGTGGGAGCAGCCCGTCACGGCTCATGCTCATCCAGATGCGCGGCTGCCCCAGCTGGAACACCAGCAGCACGCTGGTGGCTGCCAGTACCGCGCCGACGCTCACGGCGAAGCCGACCCCGGGAAGGTTGATCTTGTTGAACACGAATGCCAGCGGGTCCATCACGCCTTTGAACTCGGCGTAGGGCACCATGCCCGTGAGCACCAGCGCGGTGATGCAGTAGATCACCGTGCAGATGATCAATGCGTACATCATGCTGCGTGGCAGGTCGCGTTGCGGGTCCTTGCACTCTTCCGCCGTGGTGCTGATGGCATCGAAGCCGATATAGGCGAAGAACACCGCGCTCACGCCTTTCAGCACGCCGCCCATGCCGTTGGGCAGGAAAGGAACGTAGTTCGCGCCCTTGATGTACCAAAGCCCGATCAACGCCACCGCGGCAAGGATCACCAGCTTCACGATCACCATCAGATTCGCCGCCTTTTTGCTCTCGTGGATGCCGATATAGACCAAGGCCGTCACCAGCACGGTGATCAGCGCCGCAGGAATGTTCATGATCACGTGCATGCCGCCGATCATCGGTGCCGTGGTCCATGCCAACGCGTCCGTGGCCTGCCCGGTGGCGAGCGCATGTTTGAAGGTCTCCTCGGCACCGAGCGGGTCCGTGGTGAGCCAGGCCGGAAGATGGAGCCCGAAGCCCGCCAGAATGTTCGTGAAGTAGCTGCTCCACGAGATCGCCACCACCACGTTGCCGATGGCGTATTCCAAGATCAGCGCCCAGCCGATGATCCACGCCACCACTTCGCCGAAGGTGACATAACTGTAGGTATAGGCACTACCGCTGACGGGCACCCGGCCGGCGAACTCCGCATAGCACAAAGCCGTGAGGCCGCAGACCGCCGCCGTGATGATGAAGAGGAAGACCACGCCCGGGCCGCCTTCGTATGCCGCCGCACCCACCGTACTGAAGATCCCCGCGCCGATCACAGCCGCCACGCCCAAGAAGGTCAGGTCGCGCACCGTGAGGGTGCGTTTCATGCCCTGATGGCCGTCCGCCTCCCGCTGTGCATGGTCACGCATAATGCGTTCCACGGATTTTTTGCGGAAGAGAGGATTGGCCATGGGAGGTTCGGAGGGCGGGCAAAGTAGGGAAAGGGCGGCAAGCCGGAGCTTTTCCGGGCCGATCAAGGGGGGGAGAAGCGTAGCTGGAAAAAGAAGCGCAGAACTCCCGGAACACTCCGCAGATCTCGTTTGAACTCAAAGGTCAGTGCCTCATGAGAGCACGGGACGCTCATTCAAGCGGGTCATTCCGTTCGCTGCAGATGCGTTGCCCGGTGGCGTGCATCGGAAAGGATACAGCAACCCATGAACAAAGCTTGCAGAACGAAGTATTCATGGAACAAATTCGCGCTGGGAACGCCATCGGACAGCGAGAAAACATAATCAGAGACCAACACAACGATCCCGGCGAAGAACACGAACGCCAAGGCATAGGGCCAATGGCGCAAGGTGCCGACGAGCTTCGCGAAGCCACCATGTTGTCCAATCTCCGACCGCCATGCGGTGCCCAGCAAAGGCATCACCAGCAGAAGCGGCAGAACGAACAAGCGTGCCTCGCGTGCCTTGGTGGCCACCAGCACCACTGCGGTGTTCAGGACCAGGCCGATCAACATGGCCTTGATCCACTTTTTGTTCTCCGTGGTACACGCCGGCCGCAAGGCGTAACGAAGCAACAGGAACACGGGTAGGCCCATTGCCAAAAAGGCAAAGCTCAAGGACTCGCCGGACATGTCCCCGTCGGCAAAGTTCATATCGAAGAAGGAAAAGCGGCCCATCAGGTCGCGTTGTGAATCATCCAAAGTGCCGGTGTAGGGAAGGTATATCCACAGGAACAGGCCATAGACCAGTAAGGGCGCCAGAAAGGCCAGCGCTGCGCGGAGCATGGCGGCGGAATTCCACTTGCCTTCCGGGTGCGACCGCGCCCTGTAGAAATACAGCCAAAGCAAAGAAGGGAACAGGATCACGCTCGATTCCCGTGCCAACATGGCAAGCGACAGCCATAGAACAAATGCGAAAGTGTTCCTTTTGACCATCGCTCCGATGGCCAGCAAGAGGAACAGGTATTGCATCGGCTCATCGTACGTGTAGATGGGCGGGAAATAGGCGAAGAGCGCGGTGGGCAGCAGGTGGAAGAACACTTGTGCGCCCACGGCATCCTTTGCCCCCAACCCGTACAGGACGGCATTGCGACGAACATGCACCCCGCAGAACAGAAAAAAGATCGACTCCACGAAAATGAAGCCCCAAGCCAGCGGAACACCCCAATTGGCCAGGCCATCGATCAGCCAAGTGGTGAGCGGCCGCTTCACGAACGCGGGTTCCACGGACCGGTGGATCAACACGTTCTGCGCCATGTAGTCGTAGGAGATCAGCTCGCCCTGTGGATTCCATTGTTCGGTGCTCATGCTCAACATGCTGTTGAGCGGCGGGGCGAAGTGGATGCACAAGGTGAGCAGGACCAGCGCCGTGCCAAGGATCCAGGGATCAGTAAGAAAGCTCACCTTTTTCATCGGGGCCGATCTCCTGCTTCCCGCTGCGCATGGTCGCGCATAATGCGTTCCACGGATCTTTTACGGGAGAGCGTGTTGGACATGGGTGGATCGGAGGACGGGCAAAGTAGGGAACGGGCGGCAAGTCGTCGCTATTCCGGGCCGGAAAGGAAGCTGAACCCAACTCACAAGTCACCCTTACTTATCGTTGTTGAACTCATGATCTTCGTTGGTCGGAAGACTTACGAGCGAGGGACCGGGGTTGGTCGTGCTTATTTTTGGGCTACATCCATATACCATGTCTTTCGACACCACCGCCAAGGTTTCCATTACGCTCGATCAATTGCTTCAGATCATGGATCAACTCTCCGACAAGGAAGTGGATCAGGTCGCGGCGCGATTGGCGCAGAAGCGGAGGAAGGATGCCGTAGCACGGATGTCCGCCATCATGGGCAAGGTGAAGATGACCCCGCGCGAGATCGAACAACTCGTGGAGGACGTTCGGCAGGGACAGTATGACAAGCGCAATGGGAGTGCGGCTGGTCGTTGACATGTTGGCCTGGAAGACTTGCGAGAGCGAGGGCCTTGCCATCACGGCCTCTGGCCATCAGCAAATAACCTTCGGCTCAAGGTGCTTCCCGCTCCCAGAACACAAACCCGTTCTTCCGGTACATCTCCTTCAACCCCGGCATTGCGGCCACTTCCTCCACGCTGCTCACCTTGCACACCACATAAACCGGCCGGTCCACGTCACCGTGCAGGAGCCATTCCTCACTGTGCGCTTGCGGGTCCGTGATGGGCGGCGTTCGACTGTAGAACCACTGCGCGTAGCTCTTGTAGTTCTTGGTGATCACGTAGCACTTCTCCCCTTGGCGCTGCTGGAAGAATTCCACGGCGGCGCGCTGCGAATAGCCTTCGATGTGGTTGATGAAGTAGTACAGCGTGATGGTGACGAAGAGCGCTGTGCCACCGAAAACGGCTACGATGCCACTCCGGTATTCTGCCCTGGAGAAGAAGCGGTGGCCGAGGTAGAGGATCACCACCATCCACAAGCCCGCCAGAGCTTCCCATCCGGTCCAGTGGACGTTCGCCATCAGGTTGCCCTGGGCGAAGGCATCGTTCTTCAGCAAGGGCGCTATTAGCTCCGGATGCATGCCGAGGTAAGGCAAGAGCAAGGTGACCAGCGCGAAGAGCGAGCCGATGGCGCCCATCAGCAGCCGCGACCACAGTGTGGCCTTTCCGCCATTCCACAGGCGTTCCAGTTGCAGTGCTGCGAGGAAGGTGAGGGGGAAGTAGCAGAGGCTACTGTAGTGGACGATCTTGGTTTGGACCAGGCTGAAGAGGATGAGGACGACCCAGAAGAGGATGAGCATCCACTTGCGGTAGTTGTCGGTTATCAGTTGTCCGTTGTCAGGCTGCCGACCTTCGGCATGAGCCCCCCTCTCCTTGGGAGAGGGGTCGGGGGTGAGGGCAGATCTGAGCATCTCTTGCAATGCGAATACCGATGCCGGAAAACAGCCGATCAGGAGTACTACGAAGTGGTAGCCGAAGAAGCCGCCGTGGCCGGCATCTTCCGAGGAGAGCATGGCCACTTGGCGCCAGAAGAAGGCAGTGATGAAGGTAGGTCCGTTGCGGAGCAGGTCCGCGCCGAACCAGATGCCGGGGACGAGGAGCAGCACGGCGAACATCAGCAGGACGCGCGGGATGGAGACGTAGAGCTTGAATTTGTTCAGCACCCAGTACACTAGAGCGCCTAACGCGGGGATGAGGATGCCTACCGGGCCTTTGGTGAGCACAGCCGATCCGAGCAAGATGCCCGCCAGCACCGCCGCGATGTTCTTCTGCCGAGGCGGAACATCTGCACTGGCCGGCGTATCGCTCATGCGGATGAAGGCCAGGAAACCTAAGAAGATGAAGAGGTTGAACCACGGATCGATGATGCCGCTGCGGAAGTAGAGGTGCGGCAGGATGGAGCCGACGTAGGCCAGCGCCCACAGCAGACCGAAGAGGCGGCCGCGCAAGCGTTCCCCGATGCGGAAGAGGACGAGCAAGCGTGAAGATGCCGCAGATCGCATTCGGCAAGCGTGCAGCGAACTCACTCACGCCAAATGCCGACATGCTGATGGCCTGCATCCACATGAACAACGGCGGCTTCTCGTGGAAGGGCAGATAGTCGATCTGCGGTTGCAGCCAATTGTCGCGTGACCAGCATCTCGCGGGCGATCTCCGCGAAGTTGATCTCGTCCCAATCGAAGAGGTGTACCGCACCGAAGCCGGGGATGAAGAGCAGCACCGCGAGGAGCGCGATCAGCAGCTGGACCTGGATCTTGGAGAGCCTGCTCATGAATGGCCCGAAGGTAGCGGCGCTGCGGCTCAACGCTTCCCGAGCAGCTTCCAGCCCATGATGCCCGTGCGCGCCAGGAAGTAGCGCCAGATCACGTTCAGCACGCCGAAGCCATAGGTCATGCTGCGGCTGAAGTTGATGCTGCTGGCTTCATCGAAGTACTTGGTGGGACAGGTGATCTCGGCGATGTCGAAGCGATTCCAGAAGATCTGGCCGATCATCTGGTTGTCGAACACGAAATCATCCGAGCATCGGTGGTAATCGCACCGTCCGCAACACGTCGCGCGGAATAGGCGCGGTATCCGGTGTGGTACTCGCTCAGCTTCTCGCCCATCAGGATGTTCTGCGTGAGCGTGAGCAGGCGGTTGGCGATGTACTTGTACATGGGCATGCCGCCCTTCAACGCACCTCCACCCAGGATCCGCGAGCCGAAGACCACCGGGTAGACGTCATTGCCGATCATGCGACACCATGCTCACGGATCAGCTTCGGCGTGTACTGGTAATCCGGGTGAAGCATCACCACGATGTCGCCACCCAGCTCCAGGGCCTTGTCGTAGCAGCTCTTCTGGTTGCCGCCGTAACCGGTGTTCTTCTCGTGCACCACGATGTGCTTGATGCCGATACGCTTGCGCGCCACATCCACAGTGTTGTCCGGGCTGTTGTCGTCCACGAGCACCACCTCGTCCACCAATCGAACGGGATCTCGTCGTAGGTCTGCTTCAGGGTGTGCTGGGCCTTGTAGGCGGGAAGCACCACGATGACCTTTTTGCCTTCGTACATGTGGGGTAAAGATCAGAAAATCAGACGATCAGACGAGAAAAATCCGGCCGCCGAAGGACCTTGGCAAGGTGGTCTGCGAGGATGTCGTTCTTCATTTTCCATGCCCGTTCCCACCTCACTTTCGCACCCCTAGGTTCACCAAGTACACACCCACGAGGGTCGCGGCGATCATCAGGAATTGCATGGGCATCAGGATCTCGCCATCGAGGACGCCCCAGCCGATGGCCACGATGGGCATGAGGTAGGTGACGGAGGATGCCCACACGGCGGAAGTGCGCTTGATCAAGGCGTTCCACAGGATGAGCGAGATGCCCGTGCCGAAGGTGGCCAAGATGGCCGTGAAACCCAAGGCAGGCCAAGCGTTTGGCACGGTGGCCAAGGTGTGCGGCAGCCCAGTGGCCAGCACACCGATAAGGCCCAGCGGCCCCACCATGCTGATGGCCAATACCGACGTGGCTGCGGCCGGCAGCATGTACAACCAGCGCTTGATGATGTTGCCACTGAACCCGTAGCACAGCGCACCGATAACTGGAAGCACGGCGTGGACCGTCCATGAGGGCAACCCGTCGCCGTGGCGGTAGGCAATGGTGCCCACTGCGCCCGCGAGGCCGAGCAGGATGCCCACCACGTTGATGGCCCGTATGCGAATGCTGAAAAGCGCGATGCCGACCAGCAAAGTGAACAGCGGCGTGAGACTGTTCAGCATGCCGGAAAGCGAGCTGTTGATGCTGGTCTGTGCGATGGCGAACAGGAACGCTGGGATGCCGTTCCCCAGCACGGCCGTGCCCAACAGCGGTTTCCAGTGCTTGCGGAAGAGGTGTGCGTGCTTGAACAGCAACGGGCTGAGCACGAGCCAGGCGATGAACAGCCGGGCACTGGCGAGCTGCAGCGGTGAGAGCGCAGGAAGACCGTCCTGGTAGAGGCCACGCTTCATCAAAATGAAGGAACTGCCCCAGATCAGCGAGAGGATGCCCAAGAGCAGCCACTTCGTGGTGTCGGGCTTGGTCTCTTCGTGCATGGCGTCGCTGAAAATGCGCGCGAAAGTAGGTGGTCCACAGGTTGATTACCTTTGCGCTCCGCGCATCCCAAATCCCCGCGAAAGATGTTCAAGCCATCCCTCATTATCGCAACCATCGCTTTGGCCACCGCTTGCTCCGGTCCCGGATCATCCGATGCCGTTTCCGTGGCCTCACGCACGGAGAGCACGGTGAACATTACCGAGGGACAGCCCATGGCCACCGCCGACCTCGGCATCAGCGGCATGACCTGTGAGATGATGTGCGGCGGCATGATCAAAAGCGCGCTGGCGAAGGTGCCCGGCGTGGAAACGGCAGAAGTCGTCTTCCACGACGGGGATGTCATCGGCCATGCCAAGGTGACCTACGACCCTGCGAAAGTGGATGATACCAAATTCGTGAAGGCAGTTCAAGCGCTGGCCGACGGGCAATACAAAGTGGAATCCATCTCCGTTGTGAAGCAGGTGAAAAACGCTCCTTCTGCCGCAAAGCAGCAGAAAGGCGAGGGGGACGAGGGCATTTCAGCCTCCATCATACCTGAGGTGGCCATGCCGAACCTCGTGGCCACCCTGCTGGCCTTGGTGCGGATCTGAATGATCCGGCCTCAGGGTCCCGAGTCGGAGACCCGGAGGGAGCTAGCTAGTCACCTTCTCCCCCTTTCAGTAACGCCATGATCTCCTGCTGGATGGAGACTCCCTTGTCCGCCGCATACCAGCCATGGACCTTGGCGTAGATCTTCCTCTTTTGGCAGTTGCTGCCCCTCCGGTAGGTCCTTGTTCGCCCACACCATGTCCTGTGCTGTCTGCGGGCGCGGCCCCCAAGTGAACAACTCTTTCCCTTGCGGGTCGATGGCGATCAACTTGGGTACGCTCCGCCCGCCGTGGGTGAGGTAGCGGTCCATCAGCTCGACGTGCTGGTCGCGCAGCACCACCCGCATGCGGATGTTCGGCGCGGCATCCGCCATCAGGCCGAGCACCGGCATCACTTGTGAGCTGTCGCCGCACCAGGGTTCGGTGATCAGCAGCCAGGTCATCTCCCGCGCTTGGGCCAAAGTATCGCGCAGCTCCGGGAGCAGTTTCACCGTCTTTTCATTGCGCACTGTGCGTGCCAAATTGAGCTTGGTGTAGGCCACCATCTCCTCGCTCTGGTCCGGGCCTGAGGTGCGGCCCTCCTTCACCAACTGTTCCAGCAGGTCCCGGAAAAAGCTCGGCTCCATGGCGGAAGCGGCTGCGGCCAATAAAGCCTCCGGGGCCGCCGCTTGCCCATCGGTCCCGCTCATTGGCCGGAAGCGGCCTGCGCCTGCAGGCTATCAGCGTTCATCGCTTCGAACTTCTTCATCAGTTCCTCGTCGGTGTACTTGAGGTTTTCGATCATCTGCTTGGAGTCCGCAGCAAAGCGGTGGTCCGGAAAGCGGTTGATCACTTCGTTATACGCGCTTTCCGCCTCCCCTTTTTGATGCAGGCCGTTGTCGATGGTGAAGGCCTTGAGGTAGTAAGTGTCGGCGATCTTCCGCCAATGCGGGAAATCACGGATGATCCGGTCGTACAGCGCGATGCCGCTCTGGGGATCGCCCATGGTGCTTTTGATGCTGGCACCGCGGAAGATGTACTCCGGCGTCATTGAATCCAGCGGATGGAGCTTGGCATAGGCCAGATAGACGTCCAGCAAGGCCTGTGCGCCTTTCCGGTCCACGCCCGGTCGTGCGTACAAACTGTCCTCCATGGCCTCGATGCGGGCCACCGCGAGGGTGTCGCCACCCTTGTTGTCGTGGGCCGCACCGCCGCTTCCGCCGCAGGCGCTGAAAAGGACAATGCCTAAAAGAATGATCGAGGTGGAAAGGGTCGTTCTCATTTCACAGGGGTAAATCTCATTTTGTATTTGGCGTCGGTCTTCCCGCGGCTGATGTCGCGGAGTTTGCCTTTCAATACACGCTTGCGCAACGGGGCGATCAAGTCGGTGAAGAGGATGCCGTCCAGGTGGTCGTGCTCATGTTGCAGCACACGGGCCGCAAAGCCTTCGAACTCCTCTTCGTGCTCCTTGAACTTCTCGTCCATGTACTGCAACACGATCTTCGGCTGGCGCTCCACGTCCTCACGGACGCCGGGGATGCTGAGGCAGCCTTCCTCAAAGGCCCACTCCTCCCCTTCCTCCTCCACGATGTAGGGGTTGATGAAGACCTTTTTGAAGCCCTTCAGGTGCGCATCCTCCGTGGGTTCGCCGTCCTCGTCCTCTGCGAAGGGCGAGCAGTCCACCACGAAAAGGCGGATGCTTTCACCGATCTGCGGGGCGGCCAGGCCCACGCCACTGGCGGCGTACATGGTCTCGTACATGTCGGCGATCAACTGCTTCAGGCCGGGATGGCCGGGCTCGATGTCCTGTGCCACTTTCTTCAGCACAGGGTCGCCATAGGAGCGGATGGGGAGTATCATTGAAGGGCGCGAATTTACGGCGGGGAAGGATGGAATGCTGATGACGCTGAAAGAGCGGTTCTCCGCTGATAAGGTGAATGGAGACTGGTGATCGGTGATCGGACGGTCGGACTCCCGACTCACAGACTCAAGACTCACCTACCCCTGCTCTTGTCCATCCAACCTTGCAGGATGATCGTGGCGCTGATGCGGTCCACGGTGCCCTTGTCGCGGCGGGCCATTTTCCCGATCCCGCTCTGGAGCATGGTGCGCTGGGCAATGGTGGAGGTGAAACGCTCGTCCACCGTCTCAACGAATTGCCTCGGGAACTGCCGCTTTAATTCCGCGATGAAGAGCAGCACGTTCGGCGTGATGTCGGTAGGCGTACCGTCGAGGTTGCAGGGCAAACCCACCACGAAGCCCTCCACGGCTTCCTTGGCCACGTAGCGCTTCAGGTAGTTCATCAGTTCGGCGGAAGGCACGGTGTCCAAAGCCGAGGCAATGATGCGCGCGGGATCCGTGACGGCGATGCCGGTACGCTTGAGGCCGAAGTCGATGGCGAGGACGCGCATGTTGATCAGAAAATTAGACGATCAGACGATCAGAAAATGGAATGCCGTGCTCCGATCAATGCCGTGTTGTGGAGAATGGATCTTGCAAAGGTCGGCACGTGAGGCTTCTTGCGCCCATCCTATTGTCTGATCGTCTCATTTTCTGATCGTCTGATCCCTAAGCATCTTTGTGCCATGCACGAATTGATCGAAAAGGCCTGGGAGGACCGCTCCATGTTGGCGGATGAGGAGGTGGTCCTTGCCATTGAAGCGGTGATCGAACACTTGGACCGCGGCGAACTGCGCGTGGCGGAACCTGTTGCCGGGATCCCGGGGCAGGCCCGGAATGACGGGGCGTGGAAGGTGAACGAATGGGTGAAGAAAGCCGTGCTGCTCTACTTCCCCATCCGGAAGATGATCACCATGGAGGCCGGCCCGCTGGAATTCCACGATAAGATCCCCCTGAAGCACCGCTATGCCGAATTGGGCGTGCGCGTGGTACCCCATGCGATCGCGCGCTACGGCAGCTACCTCGCACCCGGCGTGATCATGATGCCGAGCTACGTGAACATCGGCGCTTACGTGGACGAGGGAACCATGGTGGACACCTGGGCCACCGTGGGCAGTTGTGCGCAGATCGGCAAACATGTCCACCTTAGCGGCGGCGTGGGCATCGGCGGTGTGCTGGAACCCGTGCAAGCGGCTCCTGTGATCATCGAGGACGGAGCTTTCATCGGCTCGCGCGCGATCGTTGTGGAAGGCGTGCGCATCGGTCGCGAAGCGGTGCTCGGCGCCAATGTGGTGCTGACCGCCAGCACGCGCATCATCGATGTTTCCGGTCCGGAACCGAAGGAAATGAAAGGCTTTGTGCCGCCGCGTTCAGTTGTTATTCCCGGAACGTTGCCGAAGAAATTCCCCGCCGGTGAATACGGCGTGCCCTGTGCGTTGATCATTGGCCAGCGCAAAGAGAGCACGGACCGTAAGACGTCTCTGAATGAGGCGTTAAGGGAACACAGTGTGGCAGTATAGCTGATGGAGATCCTGATCATCGCGCTGCTCACCCTGTTGAACAGTTTTTTCTCGTTGAGCGAGATCGCGCTGGTATCGGTAAAGCCGAGCCGGATACAAGCACTTGCGGACCAAGGGAGCAATCGCGCGAAGACCATCTTGAAGCTGTTGGCCGAACCCGAGGCCTTCCTCAGTTCCGTGCAGATCGGTATCACACTAATTGGCATAATCGCTGGTGCATACGGTGGTGCTGCCTTGTCCGGTGATCTCGAAACTATCCTGCTTCGTTGGCCTCCTCTGATGCCCTACGCGCACACCGTGGCCTTGGTGCTGGTGATCAGCGGCATCACCTACTTCACTATCGTGGTGGGTGAACTGGTCCCCAAGAGCATCGCACTGAACAGCCCCGAAAAGGTCGCTTTGTTCACGGCACCCATCATACGGGTGTTCTCCCGGATCACCTTTCCCCTAGTGCGAATACTCTCCGGCTCCACCTCGTTGATCCTGAAATTGCTTCCGCTTGACAAGAGCCAGGACGAACCGGTAAGTGAGGACGAATTGCGCGCCATGTTACGCACGGCTAACCTGCAAGGAGTGCTGGAAAAACAGGAGACCGAGGCGCACCAGAACCTGTTCCGTTTTACCGACCAAGTGGCCAAGACCCTGATGACCCACACCAACGAACTGGATTGGGTAGACAGTGAACAGCCCTTGGCCACGATCATCGATCAAGTGAAGGAAAGTCGCCATTCCAAATTCCCCGTGTGCAAAGGCCGCATCGAGGAGGTATGGGGGATCCTGACCTTACGCGACCTATTGGACCACTCGTCGGAACCTGGCTTCACGCTTCAGGATGCTGTGCGCCCCCCGATCTTCATCCCTCAAAGCACCCCCGCCTTTACCATCATCAACCGCTTCAAAAAGCATAAACAGTACGCTGCTTTGGTCATCGATGAGCATGGCTCGCTGAAAGGCATGGTGACACTGCACGACCTCACCGAAGCCATCATGGGCGACCTGCCCGATGACGATGAGGATGCCATCCCGGAGATCGTGGGGCGAGGTGACGGCTCGTATATAGTGGGCGGCCAAGTGCTCATCGGCGATCTCAACCAGCACATAGGAAATCTGCTCATCGAAGAGAATACAAATGCGTTTGCCACGGTAGGCGGGTTCTTCCTCAACCGGCTGGAACGCTTACCAGTGGTCGGTGATACAATTCAAGACGAACGTTTCATCGGCGAAGTACTGGATATGGACGGCAACCGCATCGATAAAGTGCTGATCAAGGTCAACAACGATCAATGAAGGGTTTCCTCATCATACAGACCGCCTTCCTCGGAGTACTGGCATCGATCTATTCCTGCACGGGACCTAACGTCGTAGAACAGCGTGGTGTCTTGCTGAACGGAACGCAGACAATGGCATTAAGCGGCGACACCGTTACAAGTACCGATGACAAGGTGATGGTCATTTTTCAGGATTCGCATGATGCTTTTTGGTTCGGGGGCGGCGACAGTGGCGTGTACAAATACGATGGTAAGAGCCTTGTTCGATTCACTACTAAACACGGCCTTTGCAGCAATACCGTGCTCGGGATCCAAGAAGACAAGGCCGGCGATCTGTTCTTCGATACGCAGGACGGGGTCTGCAAATTCGATGGGAGAAGCTTCACGACGTTGCCCGTGATCGAATCCGTGCTGAACCATGGAAACTGGGCCCGGACGACCTGTGGTTCCGTATGGGCTGGGACAGTAAGCGCGGTCCGTACCGCTACGATGGCGAGCATTTGTACCACTTGGAATTCCCAAAGACCGCCCAGGCCGACACCTTTCATGCGAAGTACCCGCAGGCCACGTACGACCCCTATGGCATCTATTCCATGTACAAAGACAGGGCAGGCCATATGTGGTTCGGCACTGCAATAGCTCGGCGTCTGTCGCTTCGACGGAACTACCGCAAGCTGGCTCTATGAAAAGCAATTGACGGATACGCCGGAAGGCGGCTCGTTCGGCATCCGCTCGATCTTGGAGGACAAGACCGGCAAGTTCTGGTTCTGCAACACGCAATACCGTTACGATATAAAGCCGACCAGTACGGTGGTGAACGGAACAAGCCTTGTGGACTACACGCGAGAGGATGGCATTGCTGCTGCTGAAGGTGAGGAGAAGTTCCCCTATTTCCTCGGCATGACGGAGGATAACAATGGCGACCTCTGGATGGTGACCTACGATGATGGGGTCTGGCATAGTGACGGAAGATCGCTGGTCCGTTTTCCTATGGAAGAAGGAGATAAAGAAGCCTTGCTATTCTGTATTTACAAAGACCACCAAGGCGGGCTTTGGGTGGGCTCTCAGAATGCGGGAGCGTTCCGGCTGAAGGGTGCTGCGTTCGTGCCGTTCGTTCCTTGATAGGCTCGTTGAGTGCCATCTTGTGATCCGAACAGCATCTTTGCGGTGCTCCAGCCATAGCAGTGAAGCAGTTCCTCATCATACAAACCGCCTTCCTCGGCGATGCCGTGCTGGCCACCAGCATTCTGGAGAAGCTGCACGCCCACTACGCGGATGCGGCCATCGACCTCGTGGTGCGCAAGGGCAATGAAGGGCTGTTCACTGGGCATCCATTCCTGCGGAAGTTGCACGTCTGGGACAAACGCGAAGGCAAGATCGCGCGCATTGTTCAAGCTGATCGGCACCATTCGCAAGCAGCGCTACGACCATGTGATCAACGCCCAGCGCTTCTTCAGCACCGGCCTGATGACGGCACTTTCCGGGGGGAAAGAGACCATCGGCTACGACAAGAACCCGTTGAGCTTTTTGTTCTCCCGCAAGGTGAAGCACCAGATCCCGGAATCGAAAGCACTGCGTGAACACCCGTGAAAAGCGATGCGGTGATCATCCACGAAGTGGACCGGCTTGAACGATCTGATCGTGCACCTCACAGATGGATCGCGGCCGCTGCCGAAGCTGTATCCTTCGGCGGAGGATCGCAGTGATGTCGATCAGAAGTCGGACGATGATCAGACAATACCCTCAAAAACTCCCGCAGGGTCTCTCGCAGAAGACCCTGCGGCAACCATGATTCCGCAGGGTCCCGTGGCGGAGACCCTGCGGGAGGAACGGGGACAGTATATCACCATCGCCCCGGCCTCCGTCTGGTTCACCAAGCAATGGCCTGCGGAAAAGTGGATCGAATTGATCAAAGACCTGCCTACGGACCATCGCATTTTCCTCATCGGCGCGCCGGGCGACGTTCCCTTGTGCGAGCGCATCACGAAGGAAGCCGGTCGTGGTGAGGTGCTTGCGGGAATGCTCTCGCTGCTTGGCACGGCCGCCCTGATGGAAGGCGCGGCCATGAACTACGTGAACGACAGCGCCCCGTTGCACATCGCCAGCGCGATGAACGCCCCAGTGACAGCGGTCTTCTGCAGCACCGTACCGGCCTTCGGCTTTGGCCCGCTGAATGCCAACGGACGTATCGTGGAGCGCGTGGAGCCGCTCTACTGCCGGCCCTGCGGACTGCATGGCTATAAGGCTTGCCCGGAAGGGCATTTCAAGTGCGCGTTGGAGATCGCTGACCATCAAGTGATCGGTTGATCGATCGATCCGCCTACTCCCCGATATCCTCGTTCCACAACTCCGGCTTCACAGCGATGAAGTCCTCCATCATCTTCACGCATTCCGGCAGGTCGAGGTCGATCACCTCCACGCCGTGCTCCTCCATGAATTTCCGAGCGCCGGGGAAGGTGCGGCTTTCGCCCACGATCACCTTAGGGATCTTGAACTGCACGATGGTGCCCGCGCACATGTAACACGGCATCAGCGTGGAGTAGATCACGGTGCCCTTGTAACTACCGATGCGGCCCGCGTTGTTCAGGCAGTCCATCTCGCCGTGCAGGATGGGGTTCTTCTCCTGTACCCGCTTATTACGCCCGCTGGCGACCAGCTTGCCGTCCTTCACCAGCGCAGAGCCGATGGGGATGCCACCTTCCGCAAGGCCCTTGCGCGCCTCGTCAATGGCGGCTTGCATGAATTCGTCCATGGTGTGAAATCGTGCTTTTTGGCAAGGCCGAATGCATCGTATGATGCTATACGGCATCCAGCACCTCCGTCAACGTGGGCTTCCGCAATTTCCCTTTGCGCATTTTTTCCACTTGGGAGAACGCCGTCGTCAGGTCCTCCCGCAACTTCAGCAGCTGTTCATAGTGGCGCATGCGTTCGGCAAGCTTGTTCCACTCTTCCACCGGCACTTGAACGGCTTTCAAATTGCCGTCGGCGTCGTTTACATATTGAAGCGGGACTTTCATGTAGCCAAAGATAAGAACCTCCATTCCCTTTGGAAGCCTCCACACTGTTCCAACAGCCCTATTTTCGCACGCCGTTCAGCGGAACGCCTTTTCAACGTGACCCAACAACGCGAACATACCGTGGACCCTGACCGCCTGACAGGCGTGCTGGACCAGCCGCTGTTCCAAGCAGCGGAACGGGTGGCCGCAGGCATGGGCGTGAAGGCCTATGCCATCGGCGGATATGTGCGCGACCTGCTGCTCGGAAGGCCGTGCAAGGACATCGACATTGTGACCGAGGGTGACGGCATCGCGTACGCCGAGGCCATCGCAAAGGCGCTGGACGCTGGGCAGGTGCATGTTTTCAAGAATTTCGGGACGGCCATGTTCATGCTTGGCGATGTGCAGGTGGAGTTCGTGGGGGCGCGCAAGGAGAGCTACAGCCGCAACAGCCGAAAACCGGAGGTGGCACCCGGCAGCATCCGGGACGACCAGGAGCGGCGCGACTTCACCATCAATGCACTGGCCATCTCGCTCAATGCGGAGGACCGTGGGCAGCTGATCGATCCGTTCGATGGCGTGCGCGACCTTCAACGCGGCATCATCCGCACGCCACTGGCACCGGACGTCACCTTCAGCGATGACCCGTTGCGGATGCTGCGCGCCATCCGCTTCGCCACACAGCTCGGCTTCTTCATCGACGCGCCCACTTTCGAGGCCATCGAGCGCAATGCCGAGCGTTTGGACATCATCAGCGCGGAACGGATCCATACCGAGGTGAACAAGATCATTCTCGCGAAAGTGCCCAGCATCGGCTTTAAGCTCCTGCTGAACAGCGGCCTGCTGGTGCGCTTCTTCCCGGAAATGGTGGAACTGCAAGGCGCCGAGGAGAAGCACGGCATCGGGCACAAAGACAACTTCTACCACACGCTGCAGGTGTTGGACAACGTGGCTGAGAAGAGCGACGACCTCTGGCTGCGCTGGGCGGCGATCCTGCATGACATCGCCAAGCCGAAGACCAAGCGCTTCGAACCCGGCCACGGCTGGACCTTCCACGGGCACGAGGACAAGGGCGCCCGCATGGTGCCGGGCATTTTCCGCCGCATGAAACTGCCGCTGGATGACCAAATGCGTTTCGTGAAGAACCTCGTGCTGCTGCATCTCCGTCCCATCTCGCTCACCAAGGACATCGTGACGGACAGCGCGGTGCGCCGCCTGCTCTTCGACGCGGGCGACGGCATCGACGCGCTGATGATCCTCTGCCAGGCCGACATCACCAGCAAGAACGAGGCGAAGAAGAAGCGCTACCTCGCCAACTACGAGGTGGTGCTGCAGAAGATGAAGGAGGTGGAAGAGAAGGACCACGTCCGCAACTTCCAACCACCGATCACCGGGGAGGACATCATGCGCGCCTTCAACATTGCGCCCTGCAAGAAGATCGGTGATATCAAAACGGTGATCAAGGACGCGATCCTGGACGGGAAGGTCCACAACGATAAGGCCGCTGCCTGGCCTGTAATGTTGGAGGAAGGGGTGAAGCTGGGCTTGACCGTGGCGGAAGGGATGGAGGTACCACCGAAGGGAGTGAGGAGTCCTGAATCGGGAGTCGGGAGTCCCGAGTCTTGAGCGCGATCGTCCAATCACCAGTCACTATCCACCAAATCACCTCCACGAACTCTCCCGTTACTTTCGCGTTCTCTATCGGTTCTCATTACAATTCCCGCTTCCCATGCTCATCTACCGGTTCCGTGTATTGATCGACGACGAAAGCGAGGCGTTCCGCGATATCGAGATCGGCTCCGGCCAGACTTTCTTGGAGTTTCAACAGGCCATCAAGGAGGCATTCGGTTTCAAGGGCGATGAAATGGCCTGCTTCTATGTGAGCGATGCCGAATGGAGCAAAGGCACGGAAGTCCCGTTGGCGGACATGGGCTTTGCGGAGGAAGGAAAAGTGCCACTGCTGATGCACGAAGTGGAGGTGGGCGACCACATCCGTGACCCTGACCAGCGATTTGTGTACGCCTATGACTTCCTGCACATGTGGATGTTCCTGGTGGAACGCATCGCCACCGGCGATTCCGACCCCGCCCTCACCTATCCCCGTGTTTCCATGAGGGTGGGCAAGGCACCGGACGAGCATTCGCGGAACGACCTGCTGAAGGAGGATCCGTTGGACACTTCAGAGGCCGAGGACCACGACCACTATTCCGAGGATGAAGGCGACGATGAGGACGACCTCTATGGTGGCAGTATTGACGACCTCGGCGAGGAGTATCAATGAGCACCAACGGCCTGCTGGTGGTGATCGGCGGTCCTACGGCGAGCGGTAAGACCAAGGTGGCGGCCAGCGTGGCCCAGCATTTCGGCACCGAGGTGATCAGCGGGGATTCGCGCCAGTTCTACCGGGCCATGCGCATCGGGACGGCGCGACCCTCGGATGAGGAATTGCTGGGCGTGAAGCACCACTTTCTCGGCCACTTGGAGCTGAACCGAACTTGGAGCGCGGGCGAGTTCGCACGACAGGCTGAACCTGTTCTGCAGGAGCTCCTTGGCAAGCACGGCATCGCGGTGATCGTAGGCGGCAGCGGCCTTTATCTCGATGCCTTCTGCAACGGCCTGGACCCGATGCCGATGGTGGACCATGCCGTCCGCGAAAAACTGCAGCACCGCTTCCAACAGCATGGACTCCCGGACCTGCTCGCCGAGCTGGATCGTTTGGACCCCGCCATTTCCACCGTGATCGACCGCAACAACCCGCAACGGGTGATCCGTGCCTTGGAGGTCTGCATAGTGAGCGGGAAACCGTTCAGTGCCCAGCACAGCGGCCATCGCCAACGCACGGACATCCGGGTGCTGCGCATCGCCATGGACGTTCCTCGCACCGAACTCTATACGAATATCGATGCGCGCGTGGACCAGATGATCGCCGACGGCCTGGAGGAAGAAGTGCGCTCCCTCCTGCCCCACCGTGAGTTGAACGCCTTACGCACCGTGGGCTACCGCGAGTTCTTCGAGCACTTTGACGGTAAACTTTCCCGCGAGGAAGTGATCGAGCTGATCAAGCAGCACACCCGCAACTACGCCAAGCGGCAGATGACATGGCTGCGACGGGAAAAGGCGTGGAAGTGGGCCAGACCTGATGACCTGGAGCGGATCAAGCACCTCATCGATGAAACTCTCTGACCGCTCCGCCAAGGCCGTCTTCTGGGGTGTCGTCCTGCTCGGCGTGCTGGACCGGTGCCATCTGATGTCCATCACCATGGGCTATGCGAGCGATGACCTCACCGTGGTCTGGATGGCCGCCAGGGACTACGCGCAAGGCGTCTTCCATGAGCCGTTCTTCTATGGCCAGGATTATGGCGTGATGCTGGAGGCCTTGCTGGCCGCGCCCTTCGTAAGCCTCGGTGCCGACCCCATCGTGGCGGTGCCCGTGGTAATGGCGGTTCTGGCCATGCTGCCCTTTTGGTCGTTCGCCTTCTTCGAATATCGTCGCCCAAACCTTGTTGCCGCCATTTTCATCGCAGCCACTCCCGTCCTGCTCCCTGTGGAGCACGGGCTCCAGTTCACCAACCTGAACGGCCTCGCCATTCTCGCGCTCTACCCTTGGGTGGCGGGCATGTCCCCATCGGCAAAGCGGTCCGCCTTGATCGGCGCCGTTCTGGCCGCTGCCGCGTTCGTGAACATGAACGCCTTGGTGGCCGTGGCGGCGTTCGGCATCTTCCTCATGCTCCGGTCCGCAAAGGATCGTCGCCATTGGTTTTGGGCCGGATGCGGGGCGCTTCCGGTCATCTTGTTCTGGTGGTGGTCCATGCACTTTTATTCCGCACGGCCCGAGCAGGTGGCCCATACCGTCTTCGATTGGCGCATGGTCTTTCATGCAAGCCTGATCCCGGAGGCGCTTTCCCGGCTGGACTCCCATTTCGCGTGGCTGTGCCCGCTCTGGTGGCCGAACGGACATCTTGTGCTGTGGCTCCTCGCCGGACTCATGGTGGTGTTGTTCCGGAGAGGCAACAATACCGCCGCTTGGGCCATCGTCGCAGCTTTGCTCACCATCCTGATCTCGTTCGGCTTCGCAAAGATCCACGACGGCACCATGTCCGTCCTGTTCCCCTTGTCGCGGATGTTCCTGGCCGTCCCCCTGCTCCTGGGCTGGGCCCTTGCACAGGTGGGGCCGTTCGGGCGTATGCGACCAGCCTTCATGCTCACCATCGCCTTGGCCTCGGTAGTGACCTTCACGCTGCGCAACGAACGCGCGACCACGGTCTGGGCGGAGGCTCTTTCGGATTCCAAGGGCGCTCCGATCTACATGGAAGAGGTGTCCGCCCTACGCGAACAATGCCGAATGCTGGAGCGAAATGCCCGGGAGACTTCCGCGGATGCGATCGTAGTGGTCCGCGCTGCAGGGCAGAGCTATTTCCTGAACATGGGCTGCCCGGTATGCGAGCCCGGGTTGCCCCCCACATACATGCATGGTGGGGACAGGCGGGCTTGGCGTGTCGAAGAGGAGTCCCTGCTGCACCGGGAAAGGATCTTGGTGGTGGACGGGGAGCCGGAGATCTGGGCAAAGGCCAGTGAAGGAGGGCTCAATGTGCAGGCTGTCGGGACCGGCGACCCCATGTTGCACCTCGTGGTCGGAGCCGGTCTTCCGGTGGACTCGTTGATGGCCAAGCTGAAGCTGCTGGGTGAACACTGAAGGAGGATTGACGTTACGGGACCACGTTCCGCAAGCTCACGCCCGGCATTGTAGGTTTGCGCGGCAAGCGGGGAATATCAGGCACCCGCTGACTGTCCATCCATGGCCAACGACCGTCTCGCCCAATTGCGATCCATGCTGGAAGAGGAGCCGGGCGATCCTTTCCTACGCTACGCCATCGCGCTGGAGCGGAAGCGGGCAGGCGACATGGAGGGAGCTGCCACGGACTTGGAAACGCTGCTGCGCGAAGACCCCGGCTACATCGCCTGTTACTATCAATTGGCCGTGGTGCTGGCGGACCTTGGCCGCGTGCAGGAGGCGATCGAAGCGTGCCGCTCGGGTGCCTTGCAATGCTTGGTGACCGGCGATGGCAAGGCGCGAGCGGAACTACAGGCCTTGATGCACGGCTTGGATGAGGACGCATGAAGCGAAAAAGAATGGTCTTCTGGTGGCTCTTGGCGGGCCCGCTGGTCGTGCTTGTGGCCATCGTCGCGGAGGCATATCCTTTCCTCGCGATCACCCGGCCCTCCGGGGGAGAAGTGCTTGTGGTGGAGGGCTGGATGGAACCCATAGCACTTCAGGAGGCGGCTCAGCTAGCACAGGACAGCGCCTATGCACACATTTACACCACCGGTACCGTTCGCGTGTTCGCCTACTATCTCAGCTCGGGCGAAGGTGTTGACTTGGAACTCCACGATCCAGTACAGGGCACGGTCGCCATCGACGTCAGCGGGACCATAGGCGCGGGATTCCGGCTGATCGCCGACAGGGACACCCTGCTGGACATGCCTATCACTCCCCGACCGAACTTGTACCGGGCCACCCTTCCCGATGCGGCGATCCGCATCCGGGTGGAGGCCTGGACGGTCCAAATGGAGACCGGCAAGTCCGAGATCTTCGTAGGGCGCATGTCCATCAATGGGGAGAACATCAATTTCTTGCAGCGGAACTCCCAATTCATCTTCCCGAACGCGCCGTCGCGACCGGCCTGGCCGACCTATGCCCAGTCCGCGCGCGACCAACTGATCGAACTCGGCCTTCCTCCTGAACGCATCACCGCCGTGCCCGCCTACGGCAAACCACGCAGCCGTAGCTGGGGTAACGCCCATGCCTTCTCGGAGCAGGCCGGGAAGGACGGTATCACCGCTTTCGACGTGGCCACCGTGGGCGTCCATGCCCGGCGCTCACGCGATCTGTTCCAAGCAGCATGCGGCCCCTCCGTGGCGGTCGGCGTCGTTTCCTTGACGGATCCCCACTGCACCAACGCCAATTGGTGGCGCTCGTTCCGGGGCTGGTTCACCGTGCTGAAGGAAGTGGTGGGAGCGCCGGAGGTACAGGCGGTGGAGATCACGCGATGACCTTCCGACACTTCCGCTGAGCGGAATGACGAATGAGCTTTTTCCACGATGCGCGGACCCATTACCTTCACGGCATGAACAAGATAGAAAGGCCGAGACCTGGTGATTTTCCGGCCTATCACGGTGCGTATTTGCTTGCTGCCCAAGGCGAAGACCTCGCTTCAGCATTTAACCATGCCACCGAACAGGAAATAAAAACCCGGGAAATGGTTCCCGACGACCGTTGGGAATACCGCTATGCCCCGGGCAAATGGACGACCAAGGAGGTCTTCCAGCACATCATCGATACGGAGCGTGTGTTCGCCTACCGCGCCCTGTGCATCGCGCGGAACGAACAGGCCGACCTGCCGGGCATGGATGAGGACGCCTACCAGACCGAAGCGCGCACCGGACGGAGGGACAGCGAGGACATCATGCGTGAACTGGAAGCCGTGCGACGGTCCACCGTGGAGCTGTTCGAAAGCTTCGACGCCGAGGCGCTCGGCCGCAGCGGTACCGCCAACGGGAAGCACGTCACCGTCCCTGCGCTGGGCTGGATCATCGCCGGCCATTCCGAGCACCACCTGCGCATTATTCGCGAACGCTATCTTTCGTGAAATCCAAGGCGCATGGCGGCCCGCCCTATCCAACAGTGGTTCGATGAATACGGCGAAAGCCACCGCAACCCGGTGAACGTCGCCATCCACTGGATCGCGGTCCCGTTGATCTTCTTTTCAGTGGTGGGCCTGCTCGCCAGTATCCCCAACATCCCGGTCCCGTACTTGGGGCCTATCCCCGTGGTGAACCTGGCCCTGCTGGCCCTCTACATCTTCTACATCCGCCATTCCCTCATTCTGTTCGTCGGCATGGCGGTGTTCTCGTCATTGTGCTTGGGCGCTGCCCATTGGCTGGAAGAGCATGGGCCTTGGCCGCTATGGGCCATTTGCGTCGTGGTGTTCGTTATCGCATGGATAGCCCAGTTCATCGGGCACCACATCGAAGGCAAGAAGCCGAGCTTCCTGAAAGACCTGCAATTCCTGCTGATCGGCCCCGCCTGGCTCTTGGCCAAGCTGCTGAAGAAGGTGCAGGTCCGCTACTGAACCGGCTTGTAGTACACGGGTTCACTTCCCTTTTCCAGCGCCGGGTGGAAGATGCCGATGAGGTCCCTCACCACCACGTCCGGCTCCAGCACGGCTTGGCCGAAAAGATCGCTCTGGGCACTGTTGGCGTAGAAGCAACCGTGCTCCTTGAAGGCGCGGAGCTGAAGGATGCGGGCATCATCGCCAGCGAGGTCCGCCGTGGACACCGGGCCGTCCTGGACCAGGACCCGGCCCCACCGGTCGGCCATTGCCCCTTCTTGCAGCAAGGTCTCCAGGTCGATATTGATATTGCCCGTGGCGTTCCGGTCAGCGAATAGATACTTCCCTCCCGCATCACCGATCAAGCGGGCCATGTAGCTATTGCCGGCCGGGACAGACCACGTCCCTTTCCATGAACTCCCGAAGAACACCAAAGGCTTCACCGCGTTCACCGGAACGGAGGCCACCGCATTTTCATACCGTTCCACAACATCGGCGAACAGGCTGTCCGCCAATGCTTCCCTACCAAGAAGAACGCCGAACGCCCGCAGCCATTCCGCACGGCCTAGCGGATGCTCCTCGAGGTATTCCGCTATAGGGACCTCGGGCACGACACCGTTTGACAGTGACTTGCCGCCGGAACCGTAGGGATAGGTGAGGAGCGCGTCCGGCGCAAGCATCAAGATCCGCTCGCGGTCCACCCCATCGGCGGTGGCGATCTCCTTCACCTCGCCCGCGCGGACCTTTTCCACCAGTGCTTCGTCGAACAACTGACCGGTGTGGGCACATCCCACCACCGCATCGGCACAGCCCAGCATGGTGATGAAGGAAGCATGCGTGGTGCTCTGCAAGGCCACCCGGTGCAAGGGCTTTCTGAAGAACACCGCACCTGAAGGGGGGCGCCCTCCCAACGAGTCCCCTGCCAGCACGAAAATTCCGGTGGTGTCAGTGGTTCCCCCGGAACCCAAGGTGAGCAGCATGCGGTCGCTTCCGCGCTCCCAGATCTGAAAAAACCGGGCATAGTGCATCGGTTCCTGCCTCCAACCATTCGATCCGGAAGGCTTCTCCACCTGACCGCAACCCGACGTGAGAAATAGGATGAAGATCACCGGGGTGAAGAACACACCGGCGGCACAAGGCCTCATTGCATCTCGGTGATCAGATGGACCAGCGCCTCGCGCACGGAATCCGTTCCCTTGGGCAGGTCCTCCGGACGTTGCGGTACTTTATGCTTGGGCATCTCCCCCCTGTCCGTCGGCCCCTCCGGAGTGCCTTCCGGAACGTAGCGTTTCAAGGGCACATGCAGGACGCACCCGCTGCGTGGTAGCGTGACTTCAAGGACCTGACCGCCACAGAAGCTCGATGCGTTGGACCCGGTCTCCTCCCCGACGGTGCGTGCCCGGCCACTGCGGTTGGCCAGCATGACAAAAGCAGCACCGGCCCCGGTGGTGAGCCCGTCGCAGACCACGTACACCTTGCCTTGGAAAGCATTGGTCACTGGTTGAACGAGCATCAACCGCGGATCGTCCGGCTTCAACTCCCTCCTGCCCTTGAGCTCTGGCAGGTACATGGCCCCTACGGACGCGAAAAAATCCGGGGCCGGCGCGGCATATCGATAAGAGTCCGGGACCCGGCCGCTGCGAATGGAAACGGACTTCACCACGCAATATGGGGCCTGCGCGATCAGGGCGAACACCTGCTCGGCGAGGCCCAAGTCCTTGCCGCCTGCCCCCCGCACATCGACCACCAACGTGGACACATCCCCTTTCCGGAGCGCTTCCATCGCATTGTTCAGGAAACGTTCCGGAGTGATCCGACGACGCTCCAACTCGCCTGTGTCCATGGTGCCCAAGGTGAGCCAAGCGGCCCGGATGCCGGGAAGCTCCTCCATGCGCCACGGTTGCAGGTCATAACCTTTAGGCATGTGTGTCTGCCGCATCTCGTCCTTGGTGAGTCCGAAGAGTTCCTTCTCTCCTGTGGTGCCATCACCTGCCCTGAAGGTGATGTCGAACTTCGCCGCACGTTCCACATAGCGCCGGTACAGCAAGGGAAAATCCCGCTCAATGCGCCGGTCCAGCAAGGTGGTGTCGGCTCCTTCAGCCACCTGTGCGCTCCTCATCTGCGCCAATAGATCGGTGGCCGAAAGACCATTGATCCGCAGCAGCTCACAGCCCGATGGCAGGCTGCGGAAGCCTTTCAGTTCTTCATCTAGGTAAAGGCGGCCACCGATCACCGCCACGGTGAACGGGATCAGCGGCACGGTGTGCTCGTAAGCCTCGGCCAGCGGGACCGGAGGGGCAAGCAGGGTGCCCGCATCACCGATGGCCGTAAACACAGGCAGCGTCGCCGCGATATAGCCCTCTGCGGTCAACGGGCCGGTGAACGAGGCCGCGACAGCATCGAACAACCGGTCCAACTCCGCTTTGCTGAGGTATCTGTAGGGGTCCGGGTGCGCTTGCTCGACCGTCTGGCGGATGATCGAAAAATCCTCCCGCAGGTCTTCGGGGTAATTCACCTTCGCCTGCGGATCGTCCTGGGCCGCAAGCCCCAGAAAGCCAATGAGCGCCCACATCGTCGTCAAAAACCTCCACTTGATCATCCTTCACTGGTTCGCTGGTCGGTAAAACTAAGAATGCCCGGACCGGAAGGAACGGGCATTCAAAAGTCGGGCCGTGAAAGATCAGGCCTTCACACGGGACTTGGGCTCGGCGGCAATGATCTCGTCGCTGGCGTTCTTCCTGTATTTGTCGAAATTCTTCTGGAAGGCCTCCGCCAGTTGGTCCGCTTGCGTATCATATCCGGACTTGTCCTTCCAGGTGTTGCGCGGGTCGAGGATCTCGGCCTGCACTTCGGGGCAGCTCATCGGCATATGTACCCCGAAGACCGGATGTTTGGCATACTCCACCTTGTCCAATTCCCCACGCAAAGCTGCGGAGATCATGGCGCGGGTATGGCGAAGCTTCATGCGCTCGCCGGTGCCGTATGCGCCGCCGCTCCAGCCGGTGTTCACCAACCAGACGTGTACGTCATGTTCCTTCATCCGCTCGCCCAGCATGTCGGCATACTTGGTGGGGTGCAACGGTAGGAAGGGCGCACCGAAGCAGGCGCTGAACACGGTCTTCGGCTCGGTGATACCGGCCTCGGTACCGGCCACCTTCGCGGTGTAGCCGCTGAGGAACCAGTACATCGCCTGTCCCGGGGTCAACTTGCTTATGGGAGGCAGTACGCCGTACGCATCGCAGGTGAGGAAGAAGATGTTCTTCGCATGGCCGCCCATGCTGGGTACCGCATGGTTCTCGATGTGCTCCAGCGGATAGCTGACCCGGGTGTTCTCGGTCTTGCTCTTGTCGCTGAAGTCCACCTTCGTCTGGCTGCCTTCCTCGAAGCCGACGTTCTCCAGCAAGGCGCCGAAACGCACGGCGTCCCAGATCTCGGGTTCCTTCTCCTGGGAAAGGTCGATGCACTTCGCGTAGCATCCCCCCTCGAAATTGAACACACCGTTCTTCCCCCAGCCGTGCTCGTCGTCGCCGATGAGCCTGCGTTGCGGATCAACGCTCAAGGTGGTCTTCCCTGTGCCGCTGAGGCCGAAGAACACCGCCGTGTCGCCGTCCTTGCCGATGTTCGCCGAGCAGTGCATGCTCAAAACGTCCCGGTCCTGCGGAAGGATGTAGTTCAGCACGCTGAAGATGCCCTTCTTGATCTCGCCGGTATAGGCGGTGCCACCGATCAAGATCATTTTGCGGGTAAAGTCGATCGCGGCGAAGTTGTGCTGGCGCGTGCCGTCAACCTCTGGGTCGGCCAGGAAGCCCGGAGCGCAGATGATGTTCCATTCGGGCATGAAGTCCGCCAGCTCCTCGCGCGTGGGGCGCATGAACATGTTATTCCCGAAAAGGGCGTTCCATGGCAGCTCCGCCACTAAGCGCAGATTCAGGCGGAAAGCGGGGTCGGCACAGACGAACGCATCCTGCACGTAAGTGTCGCGTCCCATCATGTACGCGGCCATCCGCTCGCGCAGCCGCTCAAAGGTGGCGGGCTCCATGGGGATGTTGATCTCGCCCCACCACACGGTTTTTTCCGTGGTGCCGTCCTTCACGCAGAACTTGTCCTTGGGGCTGCGCCCTGTGAATTGACCGGTATCCACCGCCAAGGCACCGCTGTCCACCAGCACGCCCTGACCGTTCACGATGGTGTGCTCGACCAGCTCGGCCGGCTCCAGGTTCCAGTAGGTATCACCTAAGTTGCTCAGGCCGATCTTGAACAGGTCGGCGTTCTTCGGTTTACATCCGAATTCGTTCATCTTCGTAGTGTTCGATCTATGAGGTGCAAATGTACTTCACGGCCTTGGTCAGGTGTTGACCGGGATCAGTTCAGGGTTTCCGGAAAGAACCTATCAAGAGCGTTCCCCAGCCTACCATGAACATCAGTCCGCCCAGCGGGGTGATCGGTCCCAGTACCTTGACAAGCCCTTGGATGCCAAGGATATCCCGCGCTGCCAAAAGATAAAGCGAGCCGCAGAAGCAAAGGATGCCCACCAGAAAGATGATGCGCACGAAGCTCACCAGACGTGAGGCTAAGCGCCCTTCCAGTGCCGCTAAGCCCAAGAGGGCCAAGCCGTGGTAGAACTGGTATTGAGCCGCCGTGGTCCAGTTGTGGTAGGCCTGCGCATCCACATGGTCCTGTATGCCGTGCGCGCCGAAAGCGCCTAAGGCCACTGCCAACAGTAAGATGCCCGATGCCCAGGCCATTGTCCGCTCGTTCATGTTCCCGTCGTTCGTTGAACCGTGCAAAGTTGGTCCCAAACGGGGAAGCGGCGAAGAATACGCGGCGAAAGGCCTGACCGATCCATGGCTTATCGGCGTTGCCGGCTTTTGCGCACTTTGATCTTGTCCGGGTCCTCGTGGAAATAATAGCGCAGGTCAACCGTGAGGTAGCTGCCGCTGAGAAAGGTGCTCATGCGGTACGGCGTCAAGCCCGTATAGCGGTCCAACCAGGTCACATCGGCCTTGGCCATCTCGCCGAACGGCCGGTGGAAGGTGGCGCCGAGGTAGAAATAGCCGGATCTCTCCGTGCGGTACTCTATGCCGATATTCCCCACCACGCCCACCTGGGCCCAGTTCCGGCGGAAATAGTAGGCCTGCGCATACTCCAACTCCTTCTTCGCGTCCCCGGGATAAAAGTCCACGCTGGCGCCCAAGGCATTGTTCATCCACGTACGCTCCCCCAACCGGATGTATACCAGCAGAGTAACGGGCACTTCATAGCCCACGAAGCGGAGTTTGCCGGAGTCGGAGTAGCCATTGGTGTCGTTGGCGATGGCGAAGTCGTACCGCCGGGTGATCTGGTCGATGCCCACTTCCAGCGAGATGGACTTGGTGATCCCCGCACGCACCACCATCCCGAACGCAAAACCACCCGTGAGCGTCAGGGTGGAATTGAGGTGCTCCCGCTGCAAGTTGCTCACCGGCTCGAAGAAGCTGAAGGGAATCGACCGGCTTCACCTGCAGGCCGAAGGTGGTGACGCCAAGCTGAGCATGGGCATCACGTAGGCCGAGCAGGGCCAGAAGAAGGAGAAGTGAGGCACGCACGCGCATGTTCATCATTGGGGCGCCCGCCCATAAAGCGGTCGCCGGGGCCAAAGTTCGGCCATGGGGACGGCTTTCCGGTGAAAAGTCCCGGCAGCTCGTAATGGAGGTCTACTCTACCCTCGGTGCGGTTGTCCATGGCCCGCGGTTGAAGACCTGCGTGACCCGCCTTCGGGCGCGCGCCCCTTCCGGGTAGATTTCGCCGTGCAACGCCGGACCGATCTTCTTCTGACCCTCCTCCTTGGACTGTCCATGGGCTGTGCGGGACCCCGGCAGGCGCCGCAATATGCCTGGCTTCGGAAGCAAGGCCCCGTGCCGAAAGAACATCTCCGCGACCGGGCGGGGAAATCGGCATCCGTCCTTCCCGAAGAGGAAGCTCTTGCGAACGAACATTTCACGGAACCGGGATCTGGAACGGGCAACGAAGGGCCGCTGTCCGCTGCTCTCCCCACCGCAGCCCCGTCCGGCGGCCCACTCCAGAGTTCGACCGACGCGCTATCCGGACCGGGCATCTCAGTTTTGGAAACCAGTGCGGTGGTCCCCACCATATATCGTCCTGCCGTATCCGTGCAGGACACCACCTCCTACTATGCCCAGGAGAAGCACCGTTGGAACGCCAAGGCCATCGCCTCCCTCCCCATCGCGATCGCGACCGTGGTGGTGGGCATTGCCTCACAAAGCATCTTCATCCTCCTCGCCGGAGGCGTGGTCGCCTTCGTCCTGGGGCTGATCTCCGCCCGCCAATGCCGCGATCGCGAAGACCGCGGAAAGGGCTTTGCCTTAGCCGCCATGATCTTGGGCGGGGCCGCGATGTTCTTCAGCATCATGGTGATCATCTGGGCCGCTTAATGCGTTGACCCAACGCATATTGGGTCGCTTTCAGGCGCTCAGATCTGCGATTTTATGCAGAGACATTGATACGGACTGAATTAGGGACATCTTCACGGACATATATTTGTTCAAAACATCCATATGATCATGTTTATCAAGGTTATAAAATAAATCGATCTTTGGACATTCATGCGGACTTATGAGCAGACACATCCCTGGTTGAGCTTCCGTTGGGACCCGCGTAACGTGCCCTATCCGGTCTGGCTCTGGCTCGGGGAGGCCACAGCGGCCTGCCAACGGCTCCGCGACGTCGCACTCCCGCCCCAAGAAGGGAGCTTGACCAGCTATGTGGCCATGCTCCAAGGCATCGTGGCAACCGCCTCCTTGGCCGGCAACAGCCTGAGCGAGGATCAGGTGGACCGCCTGCTGGAAGGGAGCCTGCAACTGCCTCCCTCGCAGGTCTTCCTCGAACGCGAAATGCGGAACTTGGTGAAGGCTGTCCAATGGACAGAGGCACGGGCCAAGGCCGGGGACCGGGATACCGGCCCGTGGGCCATCCAAGTGCTGAACGCACAATTGCTAAAGGAGATCCCATCCTCCACCGGTGCCAAGGCCGGGGACTACCGCTCTGTACGCGACCGATCAGCAGAAGGCAGTGTCCTGCCCGAGGACATCGGCCCACTGATGGAGCGCCTGACCGCCTGGGGAGAAGGTGCCTTGTTCCAGCCGGAGCACGAAGAGGAACGCATGGCCTTTGCGATCGTCCGGGCCGTGCTCAGCCACCTTTACCTGCTTTGGATCCAACCCTTCGCCGAGGGCAACGGCCGGACGGCCCGCTTGATCGAATTCCAATTGCTCCTGAACGCGGGCATCCCCGCCCCCGCTGCCCACCGCATGGCCGTCCACGCCGCAGCCACCCGCAGTGAGTACGCCCGGCAGGTGGCACAGGCCGCAGTGCCCAACGGCGACGTGGTCCCCTTCATCGCTTATATGGTCCGGGGCTTCGCGGACGGTGTGAAAGCCCTGCTGAACGAGGTCTCTGAGATCCAGTACCGTATCATGGCAGAAGAGGAACTGCGGACCATGGTGGATCCGACTGCCACAGCGAATGGTGAGCGCCTTCAAGCTTTGGCCCGCAGCCTTCAGGACCAGCGGGGCAATGTGCCCACGGCCAACATCACGCAGCTTTCGCCGGAACTGGCGTTGCTCTATGCCCGCCTGAACGCCAAGACCTTGCAACGGGACCTGGCCCAGTTGGAGGAACTCGGATTGGTGGAGCGCAGCCGGGGCGCCGTGCAGGCCCGCACCTTGTCCGTGCGGCCTTTCTCAATGGGTGCCTGATCGATCACTGCCCAAGCGCCACGCGCAGAAGTTTGTCGGCCAATTCGTGAATTCCCATCGGATCCTCCCCCGCCTTCCGCGCCGCCAACAGGGAATCCGCGCCGTGGGATTTCGAGCGTTTCGCACCGCTTGCGTCCAACACCAAAGGATGGTGCAGAAAGAGTGCATTGCTGAACGCCTCCAAGCCCAGCAGCCCGGCTAAGTGCAGTTGTATCGCCGTGGAGTCCAGCAGGTCCGCGCCCCTTACGATCAGGTCGGTACCGAATCGGACATCATCCGCCACGGAGGCGATCTGGTACGCCGGGCGTCCGTTGCGCTGCCGGATCACCGGGTCGGGCATGTCCATTGCGGCCTCATGAAGTTTTCCTTCCGGCCATGTGCGCCAAGTCACCTTTTCGGCTCGGGGCAACATCAACCGCCACGCGCACTTCGGATGGTCGAAAGGCAGGCCCAACGTTCGACAATGGCCATCGTAGTCGCCTGAACCCCTGCGGTCCTGCACATCCTTCCGGGAACAGGTGCAGGCATAGAGATGGCCGCCTTCGCGAAGCTGATCCACCAGCTCCCGGTATCGTGCCATACGCAGATGCTGCGACCAGGTGCTCTTCAGTTCCTCCGCATTCCGGGGACCTTCATCCCAGTCCACGCCCAACCAATGCAAGGTCTCGAAGATGTCCCCCACGTATTCGGGCCGCACGCGTTCCGCGTCCAGGTCGTCGATCCGTAGAAGGAGCTTGCCGCCCACTTCCCGTGCGAGCTTCCATGCGAGAACGAAGGCCGCGCCATTGCCCGCGTGCAGGTAGCCACTGGGCGTGGGGGCAATGCGGGTTTGCATTTTCGGATCGCAGTGAACTCAGCTCTTTTGAGATCCGGGTCTACATGAACCCATGGCATTTGTGCCCGGGGCGGGACTTGAACCCGCACGGCCCTTACGGACCAAGGGATTTTAAGTCCCTCGTGTATACCATTTCACCACCCGGGCGGGGGTGTGCAAAAGAACGCAATCGTGGAGTTCTATTGGAATTTAGGTGGAAAGAAGGGTAAGGGAGGTAAGGGCTGACCTTCTTGACCTCCTTCTCGTCCTTGACCTCCATCGCCTTCAGAAACTCCGGGCAGCCTCCCGAAAACAAAAATGCCTTCCCGTGGAGGAAGGCATTTTGAGCGAGAAACGGGACTCGAACCCGCGACCCCGACCTTGGCAAGGTCGTGCTCTACCAACTGAGCTACTCTCGCTTGAGGGCTGCAAATATAACGGTCTTAATGATCGGTGCAACAGCGGGTAATTGACGCCCGCTATTTCACCACTTGGAGAGGTCGCGGCCGGTGCGTTCCACTTTGAATTCCCGCACCTGAACGCTGTCCGGGCCGTTGTTCCAGACGTAGATGCGTACAACCTCATCGACATGGCACAACTCCCGCAGGTTGAGCACCACGCAGGCGGTGAGGAGGCTATCGGCGGTGCCGCCGTGCGGTAGGGGGAAGCTCTCGTAATCGGTGATGTGGTCGCCCCGGCGGCGCTCGATGACGATGGAGGATTCCGCCGCTCCTTGGGACCGGTAGGCCACCTGCACCACCAGCGAGCCCGGCGCACGAGCCAACAGTTCGGAGGTCGGCACACGATAGGCCGCGGTCCATGGAGAGGCTTGGTCCAGCCATTCGCCACCTTCCTTGGAACCGTCGTGAAGCAGGGTGGCGTCCAGCGCTCCTTCAGCGGGCACCAGCAGCACGGCGTCGAAACCAGCTGCACGCAACACGGTGTCCACCTGAAGATGTTGCAGCAATGCGGCCCTCACTGCCGGCGCCACCGGCAGGCCCGCGTCCATCCACCAGAACGGCGTGTTCGCGTATCGTTGCACGTGGCGGAGGACCTCCCCGGTTCGCTGCGCATTTTCGGCGCGCAGTGCATGTGTTCCGCGCCACTGAAATAGCTGTTGGAACGCTGGGGATCTTCCGGTGTTGATCACGATGGGCAGAGCCTTTTGGCTGGTCACATCGATCTGGTGCAGCAGGCTTCCCACCGCCTTGGGCAGCCGTTCCGCCTTGGGGCGGTGCGCGAAAAGTGACCATCCGATGGCCAAGGTGAGCAGCACCAGAGCGGCCTTGAGCAGGACAGTGGACAACGATGCGATGCGGGTGAGGGCCAGGAGAAAGCACGACCCGAGGAATACGAGCAGCGAAATGCCCAACATCCACGGCACCACCGGCTTTTCGAACCGGAACCGCAGCTCATGATCCCCGGCCGGGAGCACGATGCCGAAGAAGGCGATGTTGGCCCGGAGAATATCGGCAGGCACGCCGTCCACCGTGGCCGTCCAGCCCGGGTACCAGGCTTGCTGCAACATGGCGTAGGTGGGGTGCGCGGTCTTCACGCTCAGTGCTATGCCGTCGTGGTCGAAGCCCGTGACCTGCACCAAGTCGCTTGGCACATGGCGAAGTACTTGTGGCACCTCCTCCCCTTCCGCCAGTACCACCAGTGCGCTGTCGTTGGCGGGATCCACCGAGGCGGGATCGTACTGCTCCGCCTGCACCACGCTGTCCGTGAGGTAGACCAAGGGTTGGCGCTTCATGGCGGCGAACAGGCCCGGATCCTCCGCCGCGATCCGGTTCGCATCCTTCAGCCAGAAGGAGTTGAAGCCATCGTGCGAGGGCTTTCCCTCGAAATTCTGGACGTTCTTCCAGATGTACTTCAGCGTGGCTGAGCCGTCGGTGTTGTTGCCCATCGGCACGAGTTCCGGCCATACCGGTCCCTTGGGCATTTCATCGATGCGGCCTTGGAGCATCGCAGGGGAATAGTCGCTGAGGGCGGTGTTCCATTGGGCGAGCGTGGTGGCCCAGCCCATCTCAATGAAAACTACGATGAGCAAGGGCCACCAGCGGCGATTTTCCACAGTGGTCCACCACCACAGCCCGACCACCGCGAGCAAGGTGACCGGAGCGGCGAGGAGCACCCGGTGCCAGCGCCAGAGGCCGGTGATCCGTTCGTAGAATGTATCCCCCTGCCCGAACGGCGGCTCGTGGAAATGCATCATCCAAGCCCGCACCAGCGCCGCCCCGACAACGAGGATAGCGATACCGATCGCGCCTTTCACCACGCGCGGCCACTTGGCCATCAACGCGGGCCATTGGGACAAGGTGCCCGCTGCCAGCACCGCGACGGCGAAAGCGGCGAACCATTGGTAATAGCTGGGGAAGCGGAACAAGTCCAGCCCTGGCACTACCGACCAGATGACCCGATGTACCGGAAGCGCAGCACCGAAGGAGGCCAATAGGCAAAGGATCCCGAAGACGGCGATCACATTTTCCACCACGGTGCGCCTGCGGAAAACGGCGAGCGCGGCCAACAACAGCACCACCACGCCTACATAGCCGTTCGCCATGGTGGGATCGGTGCCGAGCCAGGCCGCATCGGTGCCCACGGCGTAGGGGAAGAGGTAGGACCAGGCGGCGTGCCAAGTGAAGGGGTTCACCGCGGCATCGCTGTAGGTCATGCCTGCGGACCGCGCCAAATAAGGAGATACCTCTACATACGCGTAGATCGTGCCGATCGCCATGGCCAAGGTGAGCACGGCGAACAGGACCTCATAGCGCAGCAGTCGGAACACGAAGGCGCGGTCGCTCTTGCGCCATGCGCGCAGCGCATACACGACGATCAGTGCCAAGAACAGCCATGTGCCGATGAGGGTAAAAGTGTGGTTTCCGCCCGTGAGCAGCAGGCCCTGAAAGATGGCCGCCTCCACCGCCGGTCGCCACGAGGGCCGCTCGATCAGCCGTAGCTGCGCGCTGATCAGCCACGGTAGCAGGGCCGCGCTGATCAAGGCGTAGAAGTGCATCTCATGCGCGGTGAAGAAGCCGCTCAGCGCATAGGCCAGGCCGATGATCAAGGCGATCCGCGCATCGCTCCCGAGCCTGTGCACTAGACGCATCATCCCGATGCCGCCCACGATCACGTAGCCGAGGAAGAGCGCCTGCAAGGTGTAGAGCGTATGGCCGATGGTGCCGCCCAGTGCGATGGACAGCGGGTACCAAGCCGGGCCTTGCAGGTCGGCATAGATCGGATAGCCGGATTGCGCGTAGGGATCCCAGAGCGGTAAGTGCCCGTCCTGCAAGGCCGAGGCGATGAACCAGCGCCACGGCATCCAACAGTCGAGCGTATCGCCCTGCACCAGTCCGTAGCTGAAGGTGCTCAGCGGCCAATAGACCAACATTACCGCAGCCGCGATGATCGCCCAGCCCCAGCGCTCCGCCCAGCGGTCCGCTGAGGTCGGTACGCCCGGAACTTCGGGCTTCATGCCTTCTTCAGCCTTGATCGGCCCGCTCCTGCCATACGCTTGATCTCGTTGAGCTTCATCAGGGCTTCCACCGGTGTCAGCGCATTGATGTCGAGGGCCTCCAACTCGTCGCGGATGCTTTCCAGCGCGGGGTCGTCCAATTGGAAGAAGCTGAGCTGCGGCTCGCGGCCGAGGCTTCCGGTGGCGGGCTTAGGCACTGCAGGACCAGCGTCTTTTTCCTCGCCGGGAAGGTCCTCACCGAGGTCGCCGGCATGGGTCATTTCCAGATGATGCAGCACTTTTTCCGCGCGCTTCACCACCTGTTCCGGCATGCCGGCCATGCGGGCCACGTGGATCCCGAAGCTGCGGTCGCTCCCGCCGGGGACCAGTTTCCGCAGGAAGAGCACCTTGCCGTCGGCCTCGCGCACGGCCACGTTGGCGTTGCGGATGCGCGGAAAGGTCTCCGCCATGTCGTTCATCTCGTGGTAGTGCGTGGCGAAGAGCGTCTTGGGACGCATGGGATGCTCATGCAGGAACTCGGCTATGGACCAGGCGATGGAGATGCCGTCATAAGTGCTGGTGCCGCGGCCGATCTCATCCATCAGCAACAGGCTGCGCGCGCTGAGGTTATTGAGGATGCTGGCGGTCTCGTTCATCTCCACCATGAAGGTGCTTTCACCCGTGGTGAGGTTGTCGCTGGCGCCCACGCGGGTGAAAACGCGGTCGATGATGCCGATGTTGGCTTCCCGCGCCGGGACGAAGCTGCCGCACTGGGCCATCAGGACGATTAGGGCCGTTTGCCGCAGCAGCGCGGACTTGCCGCTCATGTTGGGGCCGGTGATCACCAGTAATTGGGCGTTCTCCGGGTCCAGCGTGAGGTCGTTGGCCACGTAAGGCTCGCCGGGCGGTAGCTGCTGCTCGATCACCGGGTGGCGGCCATCACGGATGCGCAGTACGGCATCCTGAGAGATCACCGGTCGGGCATATTTCCAACTGGCAGCATTGATCGCGAAGCCGCGCAGGACGTCAATGCGGGCGATGGCGGTGCCAATGGCCTGCACCTCCCCGATGCCTTTGCACACGTGCTCCACCACGTTTCCGTAAAGCTGTCCCTCGAGGGCTAGGATGCGTTCCTCTGCGCTGAGGATGCGCTCCTCCAGAGCCTTCAACTCATCGGTGATGTAGCGCTCGGCGCCGGTGAGGGTCTGCTTGCGCACCCATTCCGGTGGCACCTTGTCGCGGTGTGTGTGGCGCACTTCGAGGTAATAGCCGAAGACGTTGTTGTAGCCCACCTTCAGCGAAGTGATGCCGGTGCGCTCCACCTCGCGGCGTTGCACTTCCATCAGGAGTTCCTTGGCGTGGGTGGTCACGTGGCGCAATTCGTCCAGGTCGGTATCCACGCCGGTGCGGATCACCCCGCCCTTCTGGATGTTCACGGGCGTTTCCGGCTCGATGCTCGCGCTGACATGCTCCGCGATGTCCAGAGGCACCTTCCACCCTTTCGCCGTGGCTGCCAATATGCCACCGGCCTTGTCCAAAGCGCCGCGCACCCGTTCGGCGGCCTGTATCGCACGCGCCATCTGTAGCAGTTCCCGGGGATTGATGCGCCCAACGGCAGCCTTCGCGGCCAAGCGCTCCAGGTCGCCCACTGCGCGAAGGTCGTCGCCGATCGCATCCCGCAACGCCGATGCTTCCACCAGCGCCTGCACATGGTCCAGCCGTCCTCCGATCGCCTCTTGTTGAACCAATGGGAAGAGCAACCAACGCCGCAACAGCCTCGCGCCCATCGGCGTTTCGCAGCGGTCCATGGCGGCCAGCAGCGTGTGGCCGCCCTCGTTCACCGGGACCACCAGCTCCAAATTGCGCACGGTGAAGCGGTCCAGCCAGACATGGCCGTCGTTCGCCAGCTTGGAGATGCGCCGCACGTGGCCGAGGCGGTCGTGGTGCGTTTCGCCGAGGTAGTGCAGCACGGCTCCCGCGGCGCGCTGGGCCAAAGACAACTCCTCGATGCCGAAGCCCTTTAGGCCGGCGGTGTCGAACTGGCGTAACAGACGCTCGCGCGCGAAGTCATCGGTGAAAGCCCATGGCTCCAATGGAAAACTGCGCCAGCGTTCGGACTCCTCGGCGATCAGCGTCTGCTTCGCCCCGCGCGGAAAAAGCAGCTCGCTCGGCGCATGGCTCTCGATCGCCTTGGCCATGGTCTTGCTGTCGCCTTCCCCGGAGATGAACTCGCCGGTGGTGACGTCCAGGAATGCGACCCCGTAACGTTCGCCTTCGCCGCAGATCGCCGCCAGCCAGTTGTTGCTGCGGCCGTCCACTACGCCCTCGGCGAAGGAGACACCCGGCGTGGCGACTTCGGTGACGCCACGCTTCACGATGGTCTTGGTCTGCTTGGGATCTTCCAACTGATCGCAGATGGCCACGCGATGGCCTGCGCGCACCAGCTTCGGCAGGTAATTATCCAAGGAATGGTACGGGAAGCCCGCGAGCTCGATGGTGCCTGCGCCATTGTTGCGCTGGGTGAGGGTGATACCAAGCACGCTGGCGGCGGTGATGGCATCCTGCAGAAAGGTCTCGTAGAAATCGCCGACGCGGAACAGCAGCAGGGCGTCCGGGTACTGCGCCTTGATGCGCATGTACTGCTTCATCAAGGGCGTTTCGGCGGGGGAGGCTTTGGTCATCGGCGCGAAGTTCGCAATACCGTTCGGGCAGCCCGAAAATTACCGCTTCTTTCCCGTCCTTTGCCTCATCGACCATCCTTCATTTTTCAACGATCGCCGCATGCCCCAGCCTGACCGCAAACTGACCATGGAGGAATTGGGGCGGATTCGACCCGGCGGAATACAAGGCCATGCCCAAGCGGCGGTTGCGTTTTATCCTGGACGATGTGCGCAGCCGCCACAACACCGGATCGATCTTCCGAACGGCGGACGCCTTCGCACTTGAAGGACTTGACCTCTGCGGTTTCACCCCGCTACCACCGCACCGGGAGATCGAGAAGACGGCGCTGGGGGCCACGCTCTCGGTGCCTTGGGCGCACCATGCCTCCGCGTTGGACGCGGTGCGGAAGCTGCAGGCGGAAGGCTGGGAGGTTTGGGCGGTGGAGCAGACCGAACGCGCCGTGGTGATCACCCAATGGGCCCCGGACCCGGAAAAAGGGTTGGCCTTGGTGCTGGGCAACGAGCTGCACGGAGTGTGCGAGGCCGTGGTGGCCGCCTGCGATGGCGCGATCGTGGTGCCGCAGGGCGGGACAAAACACAGTTTGAACGTGTCCGTATGCGCCGGGATCGTGGCGGCGTGGGCCGTATTCCTTGGAAAAACACGGTAGTCGAGGCAACCCGTCAACAGGTGCTTCGTCAAAGGAATGTGCCGCTGCATTTCCGGCAGTTGGCTCCTTCCTCTATATTTGGCACAGATCGAAACGGAAGTGCGCTCCAAACACACCCTCCCCTTATTGGCCCTCTTGGCATGCTTCGGTCTCTCGAATGTGCTGAACGCCCAGTATTTCCGCAATTCCAGCTACTGGAAGACCCACCGGAAAGAGATCACCGTCGGCATTGGCGTCACTAATTTCCTCGGCGAGCTCGGCGGCCGGGACCAGATCGGATCCCCGTTCGTGTGGGACCTGGAGTTCAGCCAGACCAAGCCCGCCCTCAGTTTGGGATATCGGTATTATCTGGCCAAAGCGGTCTCCATGCGTTTTAATGGGACCTATGGCGTACTGGCCGGAAACGACAACCTCACCCAGGAGACGTTCAGGCATAACCGCAACCTCAGCTTCAAATCGAACATCATCGAGGCGCAGCTCTGCTTGGAGTGGCATCCCTTCCAGGAACAACCCGGGCACATGTATGACCTGCGCGGGGTAAAAGGCTTGGCCCCCAGCCGCATGGGCCTGTACGTCTTCGCCGGGGTGGGCGGTTTCTATTTCAACCCGAAGACCCAGCTCGACGGCGCATGGGTGGAGCTTCGCCCGCTGGGCACGGAAGGCCAAGGGCTGCCGGACGGAGCGGACGAATACTCCCTTACCCAGTTCTGCATCCCCATGGGCTTGGGCATACGCAAAGCCCTGAACAAGACGATGACCATCGGTCTGGAGCTCCAGTATACCAAGACCTTCACCGATTACATCGACGATGTGAGCGGCTCCTACTACGACCGCCAAGCGCTCGAGGATGCGCGCGGACCTTTGGCGGCCTACCTCTCCGATCCCAGCTTAGGCGAAGTTCCCGGCCAAACTTCCACCGGCCAACAACGGGGATATTCCAAGCATAATGACGGCTATATCTTTCTGAAGGCCCAGGTTCACTACAAGCTCTTCAAGTACCGCTCGAAGAACAAGAAGTACCGCACGCGGATCCGCAGACAGAAGATCGTGTTCTAAACCGGATCCCCCAGCTCTACCGCAAGCCCCGATGGTCAACCACCATCGGGGCTTGTTCTTCCGGGGAACCATATCCCCCCCTCCATGGGCTTTGTGGACCACTTGCCTCCCGATGTCAGGTTCCGGATCACCACCGACCACTTCCCGAAGGCCCGAGGTTTGAGGGCAGCTCGCACATCCGCACGGTCGTGGCACGGCCATTGTCCGGCTTGGCCCGGTCACCACTGATCATTGAATACAGACCCGCATGAACCTGATGAACATTCCCTTGACCGCCTTCGCCCTTTTCAGCGCGTTGGCCTGCACATCCGCTGCGGAGAATCCGTTAGCCACCAAGGCCCCCGTTGCGGCGAACATGACCGTACCTGCCGACCTGCATAAGAGCTGGAATGAGCTTTTACAAGCCCATGTGAAGGACGGCATAGTGGACTACAAGGGCTTGGTGAAGGAAAAAGACAAGCTGCACGCCTATTGTAAACTGTTGAGCAACACGCCGCCCACAGAGGCTTGGAGCAGGAACGACCAACTCGCCTTCTGGATCAACACCTACAACGCTTTCACGGTGCAGCTCATCGTGGACAACTACCCGGTGAAGAGCATCAAAGACCTGAACCCTTCCTTGAGCGTGCCCTTGCTACATACCGTTTGGACAGGCACGAAATTCAAGATCGGTGACGCCGAGTACAGCCTGGACGATGTGGAGAACAAGGTGCTGCGCGGGAAATTCGAGGAACCGCGGATCCACTTCGCCATCAACTGCGCTTCCATGAGCTGCCCGCCCCTGCGCAACGAGGCCTTTACCCGAGAGCGCGTGCAGGAGCAATTGGACGACCAAGCGCGGAGCTTTGTCAACAACCCGCAATACAACAAGATCACCAAGGACAAGGCGGAACTCTCCAAGATCTTCAGCTGGTTCAGCGGGGATTTCAAGAAACACGGCACCGTGATCGATTTCATCAACCCGTACAGCCAGGTGAAGATGGACGCCAATGCGGACCTGAGCTACATGGACTATGATTGGAGCTTGAACGAGCAGAAGTGAGGGTGCTGGTACCGGGTACCAGCAACTAATTCCACCTATCCGTAACTACCTCATCTTTGGCGGATGACATTGATCCGACACTGTGGATGTACCGGGCGCTGAGAGCCAGTGTGCGTGCGGCACTGTATCTGTACTGCGGGCGGATCCGTGTGGATGTGCGCTCCGCACCACCGGTGGATACCGTGCTCTTGGTGGCCAGCAACCATCCCAACTCGTTCTTTGATGCTTTGGTGATCGCCACGCACTTGCCCCACCGCATGCGCTTCCTGGCGCGCGGTGATGCGTTCCGTGACCCGCGTGCCGCTAAAATGTTGGGCGCGTTGTTCATGATCCCGATCTACCGCATGAGCGAAGGTCGCGAGGAGCTGAAGCGCACGGCGGACAGTTTTGATCAAGCACAGGAGGACCTTGAGCAGGGCGGCTCCGTGCTAGTGTTCGCCGAAGGGAACTCAGTGAACGAAGCCGGTCTAAGGCCCTTGGGAAAAGGCACCGCCCGGATCGCTCTTCGCGCTTGGCAGAGCGGCTTGGACGTTCGGGTGCTGCCGGTGTGGTTGCGCTACGATACGTACCATCTCCCGTTCATGGAGGTGTGCATCGGCACCGGCGAGATGATGGACCACAGCGCAACACCGGCGAGGCCGGAAGCGATTTTCCTGCGCGGATTCAATACGGTGTTGCGCGATCGCTTACTGAAGGCTTCAGCGATCGTGGATGCACGGCGATCGCTTGATACTTCGCGGCGATCCGGCGCATTGCACGCGATGCGCCGCATCATTTTGGCACTGCCCGCGCTTGCCGGACTGCTCCTTCATGCGCCTTGGCATTTTCCCTTGCGCGCATTCACGGCCGGGAAAACGCACGGCACGGTATTCTTCGATTCGGTGCTGTTCGGCCTGTTGTTCCTGACCTACCCCCTCTGGCTGCTGGCCTTGGTCGCCATGGCCGTGTTCGCGGGCCTTGGCTGGTGCTCCTTGGTCATGATCATCGTGGGGCCCATCAGCCTGTCCGCGTTGCGGTCGTTCCGCATACGGTGAACAGGAAACGTGATCTCCGAGGAAGCCCTGTTGATGCATATCACATGGTCCTCAAAAGGCATTCTTGCGGTAGTTGAGCATCTCCCGATAGGTCCGCAACATCTCCTCTTGCGAAGCACCGCGCTGATACATGCGCACCACTTTCAGGTTGACGAGCTGCACGCGCAACCACGGATTGTTCGCATATTTCCTCGCGGAGATCATGGTGCTTTCAGTGGAAAGGTGGAAGTTGCCGAGCTTCCTCAAGCGGTCCAGCAGATCATATTCCTCCATGATGAGCATTTCTTTCTTGTATCCGCCACAGCGCTCGAAAAGCTCGCGCGTCATCCAGATGCTCTGATCGCCGCCGCGAAAGAAAGGTTGATCGAAGCGTGTAAACCACGCGTTCACTTTCAAGATCAGAGGACCCTTTGCGAAACGTGTGCGGAAGCTTCCATGGTCGTGGCCAGTAATGATAGCCTTGTTAATGATCCCCGGAAAAGTGTCCGGCGGACGGGTATCCGCGTGGACGAAGTAGAGCACATCGCCCTTGCTCTGCTTCACACCGTGGTTCATCTGGCCGGCCCGGCCTTTCACAGGCGAGACAAGCGCCGCCGCTCCTTCGGTGGCCGCAATGGCACGGGTACCGTCATCACTGCCACCATCGCTCACGATCACTTCCGCACCCGGGTCGGCGCTTTTGAGATGCTTGATCAATTGTGCGATCCGCCCGGCTTCGTTGTAGGTCGGAATGATGATACTGATACGCATGGGCGGACTATCGGTCAGGCGATCGATCGAAGAGCAACGGACGAATGGCCAAGTTCATCACGCGTCCGCCGCCGCCGGGTGGTCCGTCAATTGTTCCACCGTTCTTTTCGCCTTGGCCAAGCGGATCGACACATTCTTCTCCACCAACCTTTTGGTGGCCCACTTTTCCAAACGATGGTGCAGCGGCACCAACAGCGCAGCGATGCAGACCAAGGCCAACAACATGAGCCATGGCGTATGGTGCGTAATGCTGCCGATCACCGGATGCAGCACAAGGTTCAGGAACTCAAAGACGATCAATAGAGCCACCACGCTGAGAAAAGAGATGACCTTCGCACTGGCGATGAAACTCCTGCTGAGGATGAGGAAGAGCAGGATGAAAATCACGATCCCCAATGCGATCAATGCATATTGGATGTTCTCATGCCGCTGCTCGTCATCCTGCGCCTTCACCACCGCGAGTTCCTGTTGACGCGCGTCCTCTTCGAAGGTCATGAGCTGCGTCTGTTGGATCGCCTTGAAATTGTAGAGGCTGTCATTGGCGACCTTGTACATCTCGGAATACTTGAAGGCGCTGTCCACATTGGTGGTGCGATAGAGATCCGTGAGCAGTTGCGCGGGCTTCATTACCATGTTGGAGAAGGGCGTGCCCTGCACTACGGCGATGGCCATCTTCGCGTAGGCGATGGCGGAATCGTTCCGGCCCGCGGCCGCGTGGAATTCGGCGAGCGCCGTGTTGGGTATGTTGATGTACTTGGGTGATCCGATGCGATAGCCCTCCTGTACCGCGAGTTGGAAGTAGCTCTCTGCGAGCTTGGGATCGCCCATGCGCGCTTGGATCATGCCGAGCTGTCCATAGATGGCCCCGAGGTAGTCCTTGATGCCACTGCTCATGGTGAGTTCGTAGGCCTTCTGCGTATAGATGAGCGCAGAGTCCAGCTTGCCGTCTGCCAGGTAGATCTCGCCCAGGAACATAGGGCCCACGATGGTGAACATGTTCACCTCGATCTTGGCCGCGTTCGTGATCGATCTCTTGGCGTAACCGATCGCCTTGGGGTATTCCTGTAGGTCGAGGTAATTCGTGGAGAGGCCCGCATAGGCGCTTGCGAGCAGCCGTGGATCGCCGGTCTCCTCGGCCACCGCCACGCCTTTGATGTTGTACTCCAGCGCCTTCGCGGTGCTGCCGAACTCGCGGTAGTCATAGCCCAAGCACAGCAAGCCCAACACCTGCGAGACTTTGTCGCCGGTCATTTGCCCATGTACCAGGAGCAAATCGGCATTGTGCATGTCCAGCACGGGGTTCGTCTCAGAAATGGTGAGCCCGCTGAAGCCGAGGTAGAAACGCACGCTGTCATTCTTCTCTTGGGCCAGCCTGGGGAGGATCTGCTCCATGCGCTGTGCATGGACGGGTGCTGCCGGAAGTAGGAGAAGGCAAAGGCAGAAGCGTGGGATGTTGCGCATCAGTGCGGGTGTTAGCCGGTCCATAGCCTTTATTGCATCATGACATGGCAAGACCTGGTTCCAAAAGTGGAACAGCACCGTGAACCTGCTCCTCGTAGAAATACCGGTTCTGCACGTCTTATGTCCCGGTGACCGGGCTCACTTCAGCACGCAAACGATCGTGATCTCCACCTCGTCACCGGCCATGAAGGTTCCGCTCGGTCCCACACCATAGTCCAGCCGCTTCACAGTGAATGTGCCCGTAAGCGTCCTGTTCGCATAGGTGAACGGGATCTCTACCTCCTTCGTGATGCCGTGCATGGTCAGCTGTCCTTTCGCGAGGAAGCTCTTGTCCGTCTTTTCAACCGAGTTGGAAGTGAAGCAGATCGCCGGGTACTTCTCCACATCGAAGAAATCGTCGTTGCGCAAGTGTTTGTCGCGTTTCTTGTTGCCCGTGTCCACGGTCGCGGCATCCACGCACACCGCGAACTTCGACCTTGCGGGATCGGAAGGGTCGAAGGCCACGTTCCCTTTCGGTCCGGAAAAGGAACCGTCCACCGTGTTGACCTTAATGTTCCCGACCTTGAAGGTGATGCTGGAAGCTGCCGCATCGATGGATTGCGCATTCGCGTTCGCGAGGAACGGAAGCAGCAACAACAGCAGGGCAGGGCGGGGAAAGGTCATGAGCTTGGGTTTGATCTGAAAGGAACAAAGTTCGTGCCCCGCTCGCGAAGGAACAACTTCGACAGAGCAGTTGATCATCGATCCAGCCTGCCAGCCAAATACCCCGTGGTCCAGGCCGCTTGGAAGTTGAAGCCGCCGGTGATGCCGTCGATGTCCAGCACTTCGCCTGCGAAATAGAGCCCTTGCACCTTGCGGCTTTGCAACGTGTGCGGGTCCACTTCTTCCAGCGCCACCCCGCCCGCGGTGACGAACTCTTCCTTGAAGGTGGTCTTTCCGGCCACGGCATAGCGGTCATTGGTCAACAGGTCCACCAAGCGGTTGCGGTCCTTCTTGCCCACATCGCCCCATAGCTTTTCCAATGGGATGTCCGCCTTGGCCAGCAGGAATTCCCAGAGCCTTCGCGGCAGCGTGAAGGGGTTCGCGTTCTGTGCTTGTTTGCGCCGGTGGTCCTCATCGGCCATCGCATCGCGTACGTCCTCCTCCCCCATTCCGCCGAGCCAGTGCAGTTGCAACGTGAAGCGATAGCCCATGCCCTGCACCACCCGCGCACCCCATGCGCTGAGCCGCAGCACCGCAGGGCCGCTCATGCCCCAGTGCGTGATCAGCAGCGGACCCGTGCTCTCCAGCTTGGTGCCGATGATGCGCGCACGCACGGGATCGGCCACCACGCCCATCAAGGAACGGATCTCCTCGCCGGGCATGTTGAAGGTGAAGAGCGACGGCGCTGGCGGAGTGATCGCATGTCCGAGTTCCTTGAGCCAAGCGTAGCTCTCCGGTTTGGGATTCCCGCCAGTGGTGATGATCACGCGGTCCGCTTCGAGCGTGCCCCCACTTTCCATGTGCAGGGTGAAGCCGGCTGCGGGCTTTACCATGATGGCTTTCACGCCGGACTGCCGCATGATGCGTATGCCACCGCGACCCACTTCATCCATCAGGCAGCGGATGATCGTTCCGGAATCATCGGAGATCGGGAACATGCGTCCGTCGGCCTCGGACTTCAATTGTACCCCGCGTTGATCGAACCACGAGATGGTGTCCTTTACGCTGAAGTGCTCGAATGACTTTCGCAAAAAACGCTCACCACGCGGATAGTTGGCCGCGAGCTTGCGGGAGTTGGGTTGATCATGCGTGACGTTGCACCGGCCGCCGCCGCTGATGCGCACCTTGGCGAGTAGCTTGTCGCTCTTCTCCAATAAGATCACCTCGGCCTCGGAATGATGTTCCTTGGCGCTCAGCGCCGCGAAGAACCCGGCCGCACCTCCACCGATCACGATCACCCTCATATGGCAAAGATGGTGTGGGGACATTCACCACAGAGGCACAGCGTACACGGAGAACAGCAATGTTGGCGGTGGCTCGGGATCTATGCACCTCGGCTCACGAAGTACATCTCCATTTCCCCCTTGCCCTTCGCTTCCACTTTGCCGCGCGGGGTGAACACGAGTTCCGGCGCATTCCTCACTTGGGCGTATGTCGCTTCACTGATGTTCACCTTGCCCACTTCGCCGGAAGTTTCCATGCGGCTCGCCGTGTTCACCGTGTCGCCCCAGAGGTCGTACTGGAATTTCTTGACGCCCACGATGCCCGCGACGACCGGCCCGGTGTGGATGCCGCAGCGCATCTCGAAGGCAAGGAGACCCACGGCCTCGCGTTCCAGTTTGCGGGCTGAGACGAAGGCTTGCATCTCCAGACCGGCCAATACGGTGTTGAGCGCGGAATCGGTGCTGGGCAAGGGCAATCCACCGGCGCACATGTACGCGTCCCCGATGGTCTTGATCTTCTCGATGCCGTACTTCTCCATGATGGCATCGAAGGCCGTGAAGCAGGCGTTCACCTCCTCCACGAGATGCGCCGCATCCAACTTTTCGGAGGTGCGGGTAAAGTCCTTGAAGTCGGTGAACAGAATGGATACCAGCTTAAAATCCCGGGCTGCCGATTCCCCGTTCCGCTTCAACTCTTCCGCGACCTCTGCCGGCAGAATGTTCAGCAGGAGATCGTCCGACCTTTCCTTTTCCCGCTCCACTCGCAGCTTGGCCCGGTGCATATAGCGCATCCGGCTGAAGAAGCCGCCCGCCGCCAAGAGCAGCAGCACCGCACCACCGATGAGGTAGTCCCTCGTCCGGTCCCACCGCGCGACCTCGGCCTGATGTTCCATCCGTGCCTGAAGGATCTCCTTCTCCTTCTCCACGGAATCCGTGGCGAGCTTCACTTGGTATTCCCGCCTTAGTGCCGTGTTGGTCAATTCGTACACGCGCATGTCCTTCTCCAAGGCGACCACCCGGTCGTTGTACGCAAAGGCCTTTTCCAGCCGGCCCAATGCGCGGTAGGCCAGGTAAAGGCTCTTGCACGCATCATGCTGCGTGCGGCGGTCACCGATGCGGTCCGCCACGTTGAGGGCCTTGGTACTTTGGGCGATCGCCTCCCGGTACTGGCCTTCCTGCGCCGCCAAGGTGCCCAGGGCCGCTTTCATGTGCGCCCACCATTCCTCGTTACCGATCTGTTTCGCGATGCGCACACCCTCCACAAAGTCCGATTCGGCCTCCGCCGCACGGCCCAGCTTCATCTTCTGTTCCCCCGTGTAGCAGAGCATGGTGACCTCGTCCAGTTTGTTCCTTGTCGACTTCGCCACCACCAGGCACTTTTCATACCAGCCCAAGGCTTCTTCGTAATTGCCTCTGTCCCCGGCAATGCTGGCCTTGAACGAATTGGCGTTCTGCCTCGCTTGGGGATTGTCCCCGACATAGTCCTGGTACTTTGCGAGGTACTCCTCGGCAAGGGACGGCAAGCCAATGCCCTGATACAGGAACGCGATGTTCAAATAGGCTCCGCCGTACCGGATGCTGTCGGCCGGTCGCTCTTGGTCAAGGACCGATACGATCTGGAGGTATCGGCCCAAGGCGCCTTTCGTATCTCCCCGGCCTTCGCGGATAAAGCCCAGGATCTTGTACACGTCCGCCGATAGCTTGATGTCGTGCTGATCGGTCGCCAAGGACAGCGCGTTGTGCAATGCGACCTCCGCGCTGTCGAACGCTCCCTTCTGGTGCAGCGCGGCACCTTTCCAAAACCAGCCCTTGAGCAGGGCTTGCTGGTCTCCGCCGGAAAGCCCGTAGGCCAGGATGCGCTCCGCGATGAGCAGCGCGGAATCCGGTTTGTTGTACAGGTAGTCCCGGTCGATGGCCGAGGTGGCGCTATCGATCAAGGCATGCTTATTCGGGGTTGTACGCATCGCACTGTCCCAAGTGGCAAAGCGCCATTGGGCCTGAACACCGGAGAGGGTGAACATCGCAATGAAAATGAACGGGAACCTGCGCATTGACCGCATCACGTTGCGTGAAAGGTACTTCAGTGGAATTTCGCCACCAGTGGAACGGCATGCTTGTCCTTCGCTGCACAGGATGGAAATGACCAAAGCGTTGCAAGGTGGTGACCATTCCCGGAGCAGCACTGGTATTTCCACCAGTTCCGCGGGAACGACGTTCAGACCACTTCCACGAAGTACATCTCCATTTCCCCTTTGCCCTTGGCCTGCACCTTGCCCCGCGGGGTGAATACAAATCCTGGCTCATCCTTCACGTGTTGGAAGGTGGCCTCGCTGATATTCACCTTGCCTGCTTCACATGCGCTCTCCATGGCACTGGCGGTATTCACCGCATCGCCCCATATGTCGTAGGCGAACTTCTTCACGCCCACGATGCCGGCGACCACCGGACCCGTGTGTATGCCCACGCGCATCTCGAAGGCGGGCTGTCCGTTCTTTTCGCGTTCAGCTTTTCGGGCGGTGATGAACGCCTGCATTTCCAGCGCGGCACGGACCACCTCCGCCGGGGTCGTGGACGCGGGGTCCGGCAATCCGCCCACGCACATGTAGGCATCCCCGATGGTCTTTATCTTCTCGATCGCATGCGCTGTGATGATCCCGTCGAACGCCTTGAAGCAGGTGTCCAGTTCCTCCACCAGGGCTTGGGCGCCCATGTTCGCACTGATGCGCGTGAAATCCTTGAAGTCGGAGAAGAGGATGGTGGCACCGGGGTAATCGCGGGCCCTGGCCGTGCCCTTGTCCTTGAGCTCCTGCGCCACGGAAGCTGGAAGGATGTTGAGCAACAGTCGCTCGGACCGGCTCTGTTCACGTTGCAAGCGGGCATTGAACAAGCGCATGTGGCGCAGGCGGCTCCACAACCCACCGGCCAGCACCAACACCGCAATACCACTGAAGATGGCGATGTTGCGCCCTTCGCGTTCGCCGGCCACCTCCCCTTGGTGCCGCAGCTCCTCCTCAACTTGCTGCTTGGCCCGTGTAAGGCTGTCCGCCAATTCGCGCTGTGCGAAATCATGGTCCATCTCCACACGCGTCAATTCCTTCACCTTGGCCTCACCGAAGAGCGAGTCCTTCAAGGCCACGGACCGCCGGAAGAAGGCCAATGCGCGGCCCTTGTCGCCGAGGGAGTCATACGCGCTGGACAGGCATTCACACGCTTGCTGCTCGAACGGTCTTGCATGCACGGCCTCGGCCATGGCCAAGCCATTTTGGCAATAGCGCACCGCCTCCCGCGGGTGTCCGGCACTGTTCTCGTTGCTGCCGTATATGATGTGGACCACGGCAAGCTGCAACTCGCTGTTCCGGCCGGTGAGGTTGCGTATGCTGGCCTCCAGATAGGTGCGAGCGGAATCCCAATTCCCCAACTGCTGCTGACAGGTGCCGAGATGCATGTCGCTGATGCCGATCCAGCCGGTATCCTGCAATGCCTCCCAGATCTGTAGCCCGTGCTTGTGGAACACAAGGGCGTTCTGGGGTTGGTCCATGTCCTCGTAAAGGGAACCCATGTTGTTCCAGTATTTCGCCGTTTCCCTTTTCAGCCCGAGCCGTTGATAGATCTCACCACTCCGGCGGTAATAATCCGCCGCCTTCCCGTAGTTCTTTTGGAAATGCTGGATGGCGCCGATGTTGTTCAGCACCTCGGCCAGGCCGAGGTCCTCCCCGCGCTCCTTTTCCACCCCCAGTGCTTGGTAGAGCACCGTGAGCGCGCGATCGTTCTCGCCCAGCAATTGAAAGAGGACCGCCTTGCGCCTCAACAGATCGCCCACGGCGAGTTGATCGTTGACCGCCTTCGCACGGGTCAGGGCCGAATCGAGCAGGCTTACCGATCGGCGGTAGTCACCCGCGTTCTTCAAGCTGTCCGCCCGCACCGCAACTGCCCGCCAATCCGGGGCCGGGCCCGTAGTGCGCGACCAGACAGCTGCCGCAGCCAACAGCACACAGGTGAGCAGGGCTGCCCGGAGCACCGGGAACCTTGCACCGGTCCGGTAGTTCGCCCACCCATACCACGCTAACATGGCGCAAAAGGTAGGCATGCCCCCGTGGACCCGTTGCCGGTACGGGTGATCTGCGCAAGAGGTGTACAGGAGGTTCAACTGCTCAAATGGAGCGCTTGGTCCCTGCGGACCTTTTCAGTGCCTTCCATCGGTCCGGCAACTTTTGGCATACATTGAGCCTGCAAAACCCTCCGCCATGAACCTGATAACAACCACTTTCTTTTTCTCCTGCCTGTTATCGGTCCAGGGGTCCCTCGCCCAGGAATCCTCCGGAACGTCCGGCAAGTCTTCCGACCCCGGCTTTGCGGAAGCCCTGTTCGACACCACTACGCTCAACGACCTGCTAAAGAGCGAAGAGGCCATGGGCATCCGTTTTTACAACGTGCTGGCCGACCCCGAGGATACGAACGGTACGGCCATGGCCATCGGCATCCGCACGAACGGCAGCGAGCTGAACAGCGGCAAGAGCTATCGGCTCAGCTTGGGCCTTGTGGGCGGGAAGATCACGATCAGCACCCTCAACGCCAAGAACGCCAAGGCAGCCTGTGAGCACATGGATGCCGCCGAGCATCCGTCCTATTCCGCTTCATTCACCCGTACGGAAGTGCAAGCCTTGCTTGACCTGCCCGGCTGCCAAGCCCTGCAAGCGGAGCCGGCCATCACGGACAAGGACGAGACCACCATGCGCCTGATCGCCATGAAGATCGTGAACGACAAGGCCGTGCCCTTGGGCAGCGATCCGAGATTCGAGCGGACGTGCGGTTTCCCCTGCCCGCTGGTCTGCGGTCCGGAGAGCAATTACGTCTATCGCAGCAAGTACTAAAAGTGCTTCAACGCCGGATCAGGCCAGCGGATCCGCCAATTGTAGTTCCTGATATTCGCAGGGATCGGAGGGCACCTTGGGAGGGGAGTACACCTGGTCTCCACAGTGGTCCAGGCAAGGATCTTTATGCGCCCCCACGCCAAAGCAACCTTCTCGAACCCGTCCGTCTTCTGGAGGAAGAGATGTCCTTGTGCCCAGGTCCTGCTTCCTCGGGAAGAACATCTCAGGATGACCCGAACCACCTGCACTTGCGATCTATCTGTACAATGGCAACCCTACGATCAGGGCACACCTCCTTCAACCCATCACCCATGAAAACACTTTCCTCCTTGTGCCTCACATTCCTCATTGCAGGCGGCCTGCACGCGCAGATCAACCTTGACTCTGGTCTAGTTGCCCACTGGGAGTTGGACGACAACGCGGTGGATGCGAGCCCAAACCAGAACAATGGAACTGTATTCGGTCCCGTTGCTACGGACGATCGATTTGGGACGCCCTCAAGTGCCTATCAATTCAATGGCACAAGTGATTACATCGCGCTCCCCGTACTCTGGGCCACTCCTCCCGATGCGCTCACGTGGAGCGCTTGGTTCAAGGTGCCCACCACCTACACGGAAGGCAAGTTGGTGATCCATGGGGATAATGGTGAATTCCACATGGCTACGGACAGCAATTTGCTAACGGTGGGCCTTCATCTGGGTAGCGACATTACTACTGGATGGCTCTATGTCCAGCATAGATTCGAGGACAACCACTGGCACTTTGCCGCTGGGCGCTGGGAGAACGGCCAACTGCTCGACCTCTACTTCGACGGCAGCATCGTGGCCACCACCGCCTCTCCCGAAGAATCCATGATGGACGTGGGTCCCAATTTCCCGGCGACCATGGGTAGGTACCCCTACGGCAACTTAGCCCACTATGCCGGTAAACTGGACGATGTACGCATTTATGACCGCGTCTTGACCAATGCTGAACTGGACTCGCTGTTCGGCTACCTGTACGCCTCCGTTCCGGAGGGGACGGCCGCATCCGGCACCGAGCTTTTCCAAAACCAACCCAACCCCGCCACCGGTTCCACCGCCATCTCCTTCAATCTGCCCTCCGCCGGGCCGGTCTCCCTGCGCATGTTCGACCTCAATGGCAGGCTGGTGAAAGAGTTGGAGAACCGCACGCTCTCCCCCGGAATGCACACCCATACCCTGGACCTGAGCGCGGTGGACAGCGGGGTGTACTTCTATGAATTGCGCAGCACCGGTTCCGTTCTCACGCGCAAGCTGCTGGTAGAGTAGTGGGCTGACCACTCGCAGGAATGATCATCCGATCGCGGACCAAGGGCTTTCTTTGGGGAGCAAAGAAGCGCACATGGAGCAACCGGCAAGCAAAGGCGACGATGCGGCAGCACTGAAAGACCAGCCGACATACGGCCTGGTCCTCTCCGGTGGCGGCGTGCGCGGCGCGGCCCATATCGGTGTGATCAAGGCGCTGGAGGAACATGGCATACGGCCCGAATACATCGCCGGGGCCAGCTCCGGCGCCATCGTAGGGGCCTTTTATGCGGCGGGGCACGGCTGGGAGGAGACCTTGGATTTCTTCCGGGGCATGTCCATTTTTACATGGGGGAACTACGCCCGCGGCAAACCCGGAATGCTCGATGCGGACAAATTCCGCAAAGGGTTTGAGAAATACTTCCCGGGGGACCGGTTCGAGGCACTGAAGAAGAAGTTGTTCGTTGTCGCGTCGGACCTCATCAAAGGGCGCTCCCGGGTGTTCCAGGAAGGCCCGCTCATCCGTACGCTCCTCGCCTCCTCTGCCGTGCCGGGGGTGTTCTCTCCCGTGGTGATCGACGGCTCGCTCTACTCGGACGGCGGCATCACCAACAACTTCCCCGTGGAGCCGCTATTGGCGACCTGCGACCGGATCATCGGGGTGTTCGTGAACCCGTTGAAGCAGGTAACGGCCGACGAGCTCCGATCCTCCTTCTCCGTTCTGGAGCGTGCTTTTTCCATGGACCGTACAAGCCATTCCATCCGGAAGTTCGATGACTGCGACCTGGTGATCAGCCCGGACAACCTCGCGGCCTTCGGCACGTTCGGCATGCAGCATGTGGATGAGATCTTCCGGATCGGGTACGAGGCCGCCCTGCGGAAATTGGAGAAGTACGAGAAGTGATAGCATGGACGGGTTGCCGCGCCTGTTCGGCGCGCATGGGTTAATGTTCAACCATGGACGAAGACGATCACCTGTCAGACCTTTGAAGCCCACAAGAGAAGATGACCATGACCTACAGACCCATCGAACGCGTGATCGCCCCTGGCGAGCCCCACTTCGTCGGCGACGGATTCCGCGTACACAACTTCATTCCGCACGGCGGATCCATTTCCATGCAGCGCATGAGCCCCTTCATCATGCTGGACTACAACAGCAAGTGGGAGGTGCCTGCTGCGACCAGTCCGCGCGGCGTGGGCGTACACCCGCACCGCGGCTTTGAAACCGTGACCATCGCCTACAAGGGAAAAGTGGCCCACCACGACAGCAGCGGGGGCGGCGGCGTGATCGGAGAGGGCGACGTGCAATGGATGACGGCCGCTTCCGGCGTGCTGCACAAGGAGTACCACGAGGAGGAGTTCAGCAAGGCCGGCGGCATGTTCCAAATGGTGCAGCTCTGGGTGAACCTGCCCGCGAAGGACAAGATGAGCACCCCGAAGTACCAAGCGATCGCGCACGAAAAGATGGCGCAATACACGCTGCCCGAAGGTGGAGGGTCGATCGAAGTGCTCGCCGGAAACTACAACGGAACACAAGGTCCTGCTACCACATTTACGCCGGTACACATGTACAACGCGCGGTTGAACAAAGGAGGAAAAGCGGATTTTGAATTCCCTGCGAACTACAACACGGCGCTGCTGGTGATCGAGGGAAGTGTGCGTGTGAACGGCACGGAACAAGTGCCCACCGATCACTTCGTGCTCTTCGGCAACGCAGCGGGAACGATCACCATCGAGGCCAGCGAACAAGCCGTGGTGCTGGTGCTGAGCGGCGAGCCGATCAATGAGCCGATCGCCGCGCACGGGCCCTTCGTGATGAACACGCAGAAGGAGATCTTGGAGGCGCTGCACGATCTCAACGACGGGAAATTCGGGGTCTTGGAGGACTGATGGCAGCTGCTGTGGAGTACGCGCACAACGGCCGACGCGAACATTGGTGCATTTGCCCTGTTCTACCTTTATCCCGTTCCACAAATCAGCAAGAACAACCATCATGATCCGATCGAGCAAGGCCATTTGGAAAGGAAGCGGCAAGGAGGGCAGCGGCGTATTGACCAGCACCAGCGGCGTATTGAAGGACACGCCCTATACGTTCCACGGCCGCTTCGTGAGCGAGGACGGCAAGGCGGGCACCAACCCCGAGGAGTTGATCGCCGCCGCACATGCAGGCTGCTTCTGCATGAAATTGAGCTTCCTGCTTGGCAACGCGGGCCATACGCCCGATGAACTGGACTGCACCTCCGAGGTGAAGCTGGGTCCGGTGGAAGGCGGCACAGGGATCACGGGTATCCATCTGGTATTGAAGGCCAAGGTGCCCGGCATCAGCCAAGCGGATTTTGATGCCTGCGCTGCGGACGCCAAGATGAACTGCCCCATCAGCCAAGTGCTGAAGGCGGTGCCGATCACCCTGAGCGCGACCCTGGTGGGCTGACTTTCATCAATCGGGGACCGGTACACTTCCGTACCTTGTTTATCGCAACATCGATCGCGATAAACAACCGAGCCAATGGCACAGATCCTCATCCCCACCGACATGAGCGATGGTTCCCGCAAGGCGGTCCTTTTCGCCCTGAACACCTTCGACACCGGGAAGGACCGGTTCACCTTGCTGCTCTCCATCGGCGATACGCCCCGGCCGCACTTGGTCCCGGAGTTCATCCAATACGTGAAGCGGCAGGCCCGCGAGGAGCTGGATGCCTTCATCGCGAAGCTCAGGGCCTCGCTCCCCGGAAAGCAATTGGACCTCCGCGGCGTGGTGGAGAACGGCAGCGTGTTCGCGGTGATCCAGCGCTTCACCCAGGACAACCCGGTGGACATGGTGGTGATGGGCACGCGCGGCGAGGGCGGGGCGCTGAGATGGGGCAGCAACGCCGAGGTGGTGGCGCGGAACGCGAGCGGCCCGGTGATCGTGGTGCCCCCGGAGTGGAAGGAAGGACCCGTCGGAAAGATCCTCTATGCGGACGACCGCGAGGAGGTGACCGACCTGAAGACGCTCCTCCCCTTGTTGCGGCTTGCCAAACACTATGACGCCGGGATCGACTTCGTACATGTGAGCAAGGAAGGGATGGTCCGCGAGCCCGAACCGGGATCCGCCGGAAATGCCGATATGTTCCAAGGGATCAAGACTAGCAGCGCGACCACGATGGGGACCGGCGTGACCGAGAACCTTGCCCGGCTGGTGGACGACGGGGGCTATGGCATGCTGGCGATCCTGCACCGCCGGCTCGGCTGGCTGGACACGCTGTTCCACCGCAGCGTGGCCAAACGGATGGCCCTGAACACCACGGTGCCGCTGCTGGTGTTGCACGAATAGGCCCGTTCCCTACCGATCTTGTCCAACGGCATATCGGGAGGGCCGCTCATGCCGAGGCCAAGGTGGTGCTCGCTGTGGAGGTCCCGTTCATGCGGACGGTCGACAACCTGTCCAGTAAGCTGATCCGGGGACGCACGCACCGGGCCCTATGCGGCGAAAGGCGGATGCCGCAAAGGAGTATCAGAGGCACATCGACGAGGTGAAGGCGGCGTGCTGCTGGCACCGGCATACGGGCGGATACGGTTGCCGTGAAGCCCTTGCGGATAGCAATGTGACCCCGCCTGCCACAACCCGGACAGGGGAATATGTGGTGAGGCTGAGTTCAAGATCAACAAGCTGGGCCACCCTTACACAACGCGCTCTTTCCCATTACGCATAGCTTCCACCGGGCCCAGTAAGATCCGGAGCGTCGACCCCATCGCCCTGCAACGGGATCCCTTCAACCCGATGCGCAGAACAGTGCTCCCGATCTGTTCACCGCCCCACTGCTCAACGGACCTTCACGAAGCGCTTACTCCAACGGCCGGAGGGTTCTTCCACCGTCAACAAGTAGGCTCCGGATGCGAGCTCGGCCACGGGGATCACATCCTGCAGGGGTTGAAGCTGCCCGGTCTGCAACACGCGTCCTTCAAGGTCCAGGATCACATAAGTTCCCGTTGTGCCTTGATGCACCACATGGAGCTCATCCGAGCATGGTTGCGGGAAGAGAAGCAATTCTCCCATGGAAGCGGAGGGCACCGAAAGCCCGATGTCCTGATCGAACTTGCAGAGGTAGACCTCCTCCGAGAGTTCCACCTGGGGGGTCAACAGATCTTCGTTCGGCCCAGGGTCCATGTCGCAAGTGCTCCGGAAGACGCCGCTGGTGATGATGGACCCCACATGGGTGATGAACACATGACGGCATTGGAGATAGCCGGTCGCAGAGTTGAGCAGCGGAAATGCGAATGACACGGAACCATCGGATCCGTCCAGTTTCAACAAATAGCTATTGAAGGTGCCGACTGTGTTCGTAAGGAGTGTGCTACCCGGACCGGGATCCACATCGATCTCTCCGTACAAGGGGGCGACGATGTAGATATCGCCATAGCCGTCGGTGGCCATCCATTCCACATCGTCACCGAAGGTGGTACCCCACGAACCGCCCCAAACGAAGCTGCCGTCCGCATCCAGCTTCACCACGAAATTATCGAGACTGCCCACGGGAGTGTATTGGGTGCTATCCGGTCCGGGGTCCAGATCGATAGTGCCCGAGTAGGCGCCTACTACCGCCACCGATCCATCCGCCGCGAATTCCGCCCGGATGTCCTGCTCCGAACCCGCACCCCCGAATACCGATGCGCTCATCGGAACGCCGGCGGCGCTCATTCGCAGGATGTACACATCCCCGAACGACGGGTGACCGGTCAAGGTCAGCGTATTGGGCGCGGTGCCCAGTTCGACCGATCCCCCGAATGTACCGGCCAGCATCAAGTCCCCGCTGGGAAGGGGCGTCAATTGGACAGTGCCCACGGCACCGATCCGGCTCACGCTCTGGAACGTGCCGTCGGACGCATAGGAGAGCAAGGCGACCTCACCGTTCGAACCACCGGCATAGGTGGTCGTGCTCGTCCCCGGGTCCACATCCACGTTGCCTCTCAGGTTTTGGGCCAAGAGGATGGTGCCGTTGGCCCCGAGGGCCATTCGGCCTGCAAATTCATCGTTGGAGTTGCCCAGCATCCAAGCCCAGATGAAAGTTCCATCAGGCGCATACTTCGCCACGAAGACATCCCAATCAAAGCCTGCGGACAGTTCAAAGACTTCCGCGGAGGGATCGAAGTCGGCGGTTCCTTTGAAGACGCCGATCACAACGATCGAGCCATCAGTGTCCACGAGGATCTGCCTGCCGTTCACCGGGTTGTTCCCCGCAATGCCGATCGCCCAATCCATGGCGCCATCCGCCTGCATGGCCGTGATGAACACACCTTGAGCACTGGGTGCGGAGATCATTGCCTCACCAGGCCCTAGGTCCAGATCCATCGTGCCCAAGAACCCGCCCATGGTGATGATCCGGCCATCGGGGTCCTCCTTCACATCCACGATCGACTTTATGGTGCCCAAGGAAAGCGCCCAGTCATGCGTTGGCAACTGCGCATGGACGGCCAACGAGGAAAAGACCAGAAGCGTGGCCAAACAAAAAAGGGGTCGTTGTGTGTTCATCGGAATGGGATTGATCCAACAAAGGTCCCCGAGGTGCAGCTTCCCGGCAATACCGCATTCGGGGGATGCCGCGAGCGGCAATGTCCGGCCGGAAGGCTGCAAGGTGGCGTGGCGCCTTGGGGCTCTGGCGCTCGATCCCAAGGGGGCTCCGAAACATCGGTGAACCAAGTTCACGGTCACCCGCGATCGCGCTGGTCCGTGCCGGAAGGAGATCAAAAGCGTCATCGCCAACCTGACCAAAGATGTAGGCGTGCTGCTGGCGGCGCTGGCGGATCAGGATGGTGCGGCTGCCCTGAACAGCGGACGGCCCGGTCAACGGAACTTGGACCGCGTTATTCGGTGCATGGATCCGTAATCCATCAGCACCGAGCCCTGACGCTCGGGCCACCACGGCACCGGAGGCCCGGAATGCACGGAACTTACTTGTGACCGCAGTGGATGATCCGTGGATCCATTCCGGGACAGGTCAGGAATTCCAATACACTTCGACCCTACTGTCAGGTCCGGAACCCGGACCCCGCACATGAATAGTGACAAAGCCCTTCTCTTCCTACCGGACATCAGTGGGTTCACACGCTTTGTGGAACGAACGGAGATCGATCATGGGCAACACATCATCAGTGAATTGATCGAGTTGCTGATCGATGAGGACAAGCTAGGGCTAACTGTTGCCGAGGTAGAAGGCGATGCTGTATTCTTCTATTCGCAAGACACTATTCCCTCAGCCGAAGCGCTGATCGACCAATGCCGCCGGATGTTTTTGCGGTTCCATGGCCATTTACGCCGCTATGCTGATGAACGGATCTGCGATTGCGGAGCGTGCAGCACAGCGGAAAAACTGACGTTGAAATTCGTTGCCCATGCAGGGCCCATTCGTTCGATAACCGTGCATGGCCGCACCAAACCGTTCGGTGTGGACGTGATCCTTGCGCACCGCTTGCTGAAGAACGATGTGGCCGGAAGTGAATATGCACTGCTCACGGAAGCCCTGGTAGCCGAAGGTTCCTTGGATCCCCCGGAAGGGATCACGTCCATGGCCGACGGCGTTGCGACCTACGAGGACCTGCCGCCTGTTCCCTACCACGCCGTGGACCTTTCCGGCTTGCACGCGCACGTGAAGGACCATCAACGGATCAGAGAGGAATTGCCTCGCGCTGCTTCACCGATCATACTGCAACGCCATATTTCAGCACCCGATAAACTTGTCTTTCGCACGTTGATCGACCTCGATGCCCGCTCCCAATGGGATGCACTTGCTACGCGGATCGATCGCCCGGACACGCATGTGAACCGGCCGGGATCCCGCCATACGTGCGTGCTTCCCGCAGGCAGCATGGACCTTGAAACGGTCTCCGCGGATAACGCGCAAAATGGAATGGAATATGTGGAACGCGCATTGAACGTGCCTTTCATACCCGTTGCATATATCCGTTACCTTGTGAAGCCGTTAGGTAGCACATCTGAACTGACTGCCGAGCTACACCTGGTACCCAACTCGATCATTGGAAAAATGATGCTACCGTTGGCGCGTTCCCGCATGCGCAAATGGATATCCGGTTCGCTAGACCGCCTGAAAACACTAATAGAACGTGCTGACATCATTGGCGCGCAGACCAATCCCGCTACTCACGAACAGAAATCAACCCCCACCACATGACCCAACCGAAGACCAGTACTGCGGCGACCACACCAGAGACGCTTGCCGCCAAGAAGGCCGAAAAGAAAAAGAAGAAATCGGCGAAGAGATTGAAAAAGCTGAACACTATGCTGGATGCCGCCGGAGCGGGAAAACAGTTGGGCATCTCCGATCTGAATCACCTTGAACTCGAAAAGGCCGTTTCAGAAGTTGAAGATGGCCTGAAACGTATCCGCAAGCTTTTAACCCGGAACATGCAGTAAGATCTCTACTTCGGCCTGAACCACAGCATAATTCAATCCCCTCCACACCATGGACCAACAAGACACTGACGGATCGCATTCAGACCCTAATGCTGAACCAGCCGAGTTGAGCAAGGCGGAAAAGAAAGCGCTGAAGAAGGCGAAGAAGGACCGGATCAAGGAAGAGAAGGCCGAAGCAAAGGCGTTGGCCAAAGCGACGAACACCGAACGCGGGATCGAGACCATGTTCCGCACGGCTGGCAAGAACCACATCCAGCTCAGTCAGATCGCGGACAACAAGGCGAACATCATGCTCACCATCAATGCGCTGATCATCTCCGCAAGCTTCACCGGCCTCTTGCCCGAGACCGGCCTGCATGCCGAACTACGCATACCGCTTTTCCTGTTGATGGTGGTATGTTTTGTGAGCATGTCCTTTGCTACCGTATCCACCCTTCCGAAGGTGACCAAAGGGATCACCACGCGTGAGCAGTGCGATCGAAAAGAAGGAAACTTGCTCTTCTTCGGGAATTTCCACGCCATGGAACGTGAACAATATGAAATGGCCATGGCCGATATGATGAAGGACAGGGAATTCCTGTACGGCAGCATGGTGCGGGACCTGTACTATTTGGGCAAAGTGCTGGCCAGAAAATACGCCCTGCTACGAACCTCCTACCTGGTCTTCCTTTTCGGCTTTACCGCAGCGGTGCTCTACGGTGTTTGGGCCGTGGAATCAGCCGGACACATTCACCAGTGAGCCAACCCCGAGGTTCAAAAGAACCAGCCCATCCGAACATCCACCGTGGTATCCACATCGCTCACCGCATAGGACCCTTGGAGCACCACCATGTTGAACGGGCTGATGTAGAGCCCGCCGCCGTAGGACCGGTGCCAGCCTTGCTCGTCCGTGCCGTCCACCCATACGCGGCCGGCATCAGCGAAGGCGAGGACCCCGATCCGGAAAGGCACAAGGCCGCTCCGGTTGTTCAGCACGTCCACGCGAAGCTCCGCGTTCATGTAGGCGTTTGAATTTCCGGCGAAACGTGTGCGCCGCATTCCCCGCACCGTACTCCGCCCACCAATGGTCGCGGCCATCAGCGGATCGATAGTGCCATCCCGCCGGTCCATCCCTCCCCGCAGGGCAAGCACCGTGCGCGTGGGCATCCGTATCGGAATGTAGAGTGCGAGCTCCGCACCTCCGCCGGGAATGTCGTTGCCTCGCTGGAGTTCCCGGTCGTAACCCAAGTGGGCGTTGAAGCGCACGCCCCTGCTCGGATCGAATTCCTGATCGACATTGTTGAGCGCGTACTCCAAGTGCACGCCTGCGTAATCCACGCTTTGCGGCGTTGTGCCCGGTTCCGTTCCTTCCGGATCGCGCAAGAACCCATCGCTCGCTCCCAAGTACGACCCCATGATCCGGAAGGTGTGTACATCATGCAGGGTGATGCTGAAGTACGGCTTCCATTTCACCATGTCCACACGATACTGGTACTCTTCACGGTCCATCGGTTCTTCGGTGTGGTTGCCGTAGCCGAAGAAATTGTAGTTGAAATCCGGTGCGAGCAGATCCAGTTCCATGCCCGCGCCCCACTTGCCCAGCACTTCGTTCACCTGGCCCCGGTACTTCACGAAGTAGGCCCCGGAGCGCGCGGCATAACTGGCCACCAGCTTGTGCCTCCACTTGTAAGGATCCACCCGGAACCCTTGCCGTGTATAATCGAAACCGGCACCGAGGAACAGTCCATCATCGGGATTGAGCCCCACGTTGATCAGCGGCATGATCCGGTCATGTACGAAGGATCCGCGATCGTAGTCCAACGCATCCTTCACCTTGTGTACCACGACGCGCGTTTCACTCCCGGTCTTGATCTTGTTCGCCTTCTTTCCCTTGGTGGCCGTTTCATACACCACCGTTTTGCAGGAAGGCCCGCGCACATGCGACTTGTCCTGGATGCGGTCTTTTTCAATGCCGCCCACGATCCGCACCGTGATGCTGCGTTTCACATCGCCGTCCACACGGTATTTGTCGTTCCCTTCCAATCCGTAGATCCGGATCTCCTTCGTTTCGCTGCGGTGGAACCGACGATGGTACATCCGCTTGTCGTCTTCCTTTTTGCCCTTCTTGAGGGGATAGACGTTCACTTCCACATCATCCCCATCGCGCAGCACTTCGAAGATCTCGTCGTCGTTCGTTCCCACCACGTCCACATTCCGTGCAAGATCCTTGTAGTAGCGCTCCGCAATGCGTTCCAAGCCATCCCGTCGTCCCTTCAGCCCGGCCTCGATCCGCGCTCCGTGCAGCACACGCGCCGTGTCGGGAAAGCAGGCCAAGGCTTCCTCGATCGCTTGATCGGTCAGCTCCGTTCGCATGCTGTCAGCGATCTGTTTCCAATCCTTCCACTCTAATTGCGTCAAGTAGGCGCGATCCAAATACCGTGCGTTGAAGTTCTGCCCTGCAATGTCCCGGATGTCAGGACCGAAGCTTTGGAATTTCCGCATGGCCCAGCGCCTGTTGACGATGCTGGGCAGGATGCCGTTCTGCGTGAAGAAGGCCTGGTCGCGGTCGCGGGGAATGGGCTTGTAGATCGTGTTCCCCTTTTCCTTGAATTTTGCCCAACGCCATTGATCGTCGTGGCGGTCCCAATCGCCGATCACGTTGTCCAATAGCCGCGCACGCAACAACGCACGCTCGTCCACCGCGTGTCCTTGATGGCTACTGATGGCGTCGATCACATCACCGGAGCTCACCATTTCCTTGCTGCCGCCCAGGTTGGGGCGATCGCTCCAATCCCCGTCCGTTCGCTCTTCCAACAAGCAGACCGTACCGCCGAAAAAGTCGTCGAACTCCCCAAGGGCACGCTGGTGCGGAACATGCACCAACTTGCTGTCGAGGTAGGGAACGCCGACCGCTCGTGCCAACGGCGGGATCGCGATCGCGGCATACGGGTTGGAAGCTGCAATGCCGTCCGAGACGAAGCTCTCCACGATCGTTCCGCGTAGTTCCGGTGCCAGTGCATTGGCCGGATATTTCTTTACATCACGAAGCACGTACTCGTGGCCATCCGCGGCTTTCAGGCGTAAGGAGCGGGTCTGCATTCCGCCGCCCATCTTCTCCGGCACCATGCCTCCATGGAGCGTGTCCAACAGCACATTCTTCACCTCCACGGGAGCGGTCCACACGTCACGGTACAAGGATCCGAAGAACGCCCGCTTCATCCATGAAGCTTTCAGTTCGGGATTCGGAACGGCGGATGCCGTGGGCGGCGGAGCTTGGTCGGGCCAGGTTTTGGGCGCCACGAAACGTGGTGGAATGGGCGGAAGCGTATGCGAGAAAACAGATGTGGTATCACCGCTCACCGTGAAGAAATCGATCTGCACCGAACCATCGGCTTCGATCCGAAGCCGTGCAAAGCCACGTTCGGAAAGGACGAAATCGCATTTCGCCGCGCTTCGCATGTACTCCGCCTTGGAACCGGCTCCGCTCAGCACATGGGCCACTCCGTCGTGCTCGTCGTATTGCAACCCATGTTCATGCCCGGCCGCGTAAATGAGCCCCGGATACTGCTTGAACTGTTCCAACAAGGCGGTGCGCATGTCGCGGTACTCCACATGTGCAAGGTCCTGCACATCGCCCAGCAACTTGCGGTACAAGGGATAGATGCTGCCCACGACGGGAAGCGGCACATATGCGTGCTTGTTCAATGCGGTGAGCGGGAACACATGGTCCTTCCATGGAAAATGCCCGCCGTGATTGCCCTCGCTGTACATGGGATGATGCCCCGCCACGATGATCCGCTTGTCCTTTGCATCCTTCAGTTCCTCCCGCAACTCCACCATCACATCTTCCGGCGTGGCCGCACCGCAGCCATCCTTATCGCCCACGGGTTTCCGGTAGTGGTGCAGCCACCATTGCGTGTCTAACAACACCAGCACCGCATCCTTGCCCAGCTTCACCGTGACCGGGCCGGGGCAACCGTCCTCCGGCAGGTAGGAATCCTTGCCCAGTTCGTCCTCCACGAAGCGCTCCTCGCGCTGCACGGCCTTCCATCCGTTCTTGCCCCCCTGCTCCCAGTCGTGGTTCCCCGGAATGAAGATCGCACGGACATCCCGGTCCTTCACCGCATCGATCTGCACTTGGATACGGGCCTCATCGGCGGCGCGCTTCGGGTCGTCCTTCTTGTGCAGACCGCGCGGGTAAATGTTGTCGCCCAGAAAGAGCACGGTCCGGTCCGGGGAGTGGTCGCGCTGCAACAGGCTGTCCAGCAAACGCAGCACCGGTCCACTGTGGTCCTCACCGATTCTCACCCGCATCGCCGATGAGGTAAATGGTATGCGCTGCCGATGTCGGCTGGGCGACCACCTTTCCGCTCCAGGCGAATGCCGCGAGGAACGGAACGAGGAAAGCAATGCGGACCTTGTTCATCATGGCCACATGCTCTTTGGCGGAACAACGAAGAATCCCACGCCGAAATAGAATGCGTTGTTCACCTTGTTGGACAGGATCACCTCGCCGCGTTGCGTGCCGTGGTCCGTAACAAGCGAGAGGTCCAGGTTCATGTTCATCCCGGCATCGGCCCCGAACCAGAGCCAGTCGTGGATCTCCCGCTCATAGCGCAGAAAACCACGGAGGTCGGACCGTTCAAGGTAGTAGACCCCGTTAAGGCCCTGCTCTTGCAAGCGGATGTTGTAGTTCGTGCCCTCCACCTTTACACCGGCCAATAGGCGGTTGCTCTTGCCGAGTTCGTAGTACACCCGGGCATGCACGGGAAGCAGCACATCAACTCCCCAATGCCGATCGAGGCTCCGCTGGTACGCCACCACCGGAAGGAAGGAGGCATGGCCCAGCGTGTAACTGAACGCCACCCCGAAGCCGAACGAAAAGCGTGGATCGCGCTTCACACCATAGACCGCCGCCACTTCGTGCTTCAGTGCATTGTTCTTGGAGGCGAATGTTCCCGTACCATCATCATTCAGGCTGGAATTGGTGCGCACCACCAAGTACTTGTTCCCGATGAACGGCTTCACGATGTAGAGGCCGGCCTGTATGGACCGAAGCTGTTTATCATGCAACAACGAAAGCACCTGGCTCCCGTATCCGCCCGAATTGTCCAATTCGTAGTTCTCCGTGGCATAGCCCAAGCTCATGTTGAGCTTGAAGTTGCGCCGGATGAACACCGGGAAGCGCAACTTCGAATTGAACCGCGCATTTCTCCGCACTTCGGTGGTGTAATCCCCTGACGCCACATCGTTCCGGGTCCCTTGAATACCGTAGTCCATCATCCTTTCGTAGGTGAGTTCCAAGCCTTTGGGCCGTGGTTGCCCTTCAATGGTGGGGATGCAGAAAACGGTGGAATCCTGTGCGGCGAGCGCACCCCCAAAACCAAGGACCAGAAGGATAGTGATGCGCCTTCTCATGTCAATTCGCGATGGGTCCGTACACCAGAAGACGACCAGCGCCACCACGACCTTCACTGGAGATCAGCATCAGACCGTCGGGGTCGATATCGAGCCCTTCGGGTTGGGGGAACAGGGCCGGTTCCAAGTAGGTGGCATCGATCACATTGCCCGTTCCGTTCAACACCACGATCATGCGATCATGGGCCGAAAGCAACCAGTAGTTCCCCGTGGCAGGATGAATGGCGATCGCTGATGGCGCAAACCGCATCCCCTTGGTCATTAGTCCGCGCTTGGCCACGGCCACCTTGATGCTATCCAGATGAACGACCAACGCGGGATCGGGATCCAACTCACCCGTGGCCGGATCGAACGCATACACCGCTCGCTGAACGCGTGCATCCAATCCGCTGCCGGGGTCGGCCTTGCACGCCATCAACAACCGCCCTCTTCGCACGTCCCAACAGGAACCTTCCACATCATTGTGCCTCGTCAATCCGGTCTTCCAGTGGTCCATCTTTTTCCCGGAGATACCATTGAGGCGATCCACGCGGCCATCACTTCGGACCGCATAGACGTGTTCGCCGTCACTGGCCACGGATTCATAGTCGCCGTCCTTATCAAAGTCCTTATGCTCGATGATCTTCTTGCGGCTGATGTCGAAGATGAACACCTCCCCTTTCTCGTCCTGCACCATGGCGATGTGGTCCTTCCGCCACCACGCAAGTCCGGAGATCTCACGCATCTCCTTCGGTAGTTCGAACGCTTGTGAAGGCCGGTCCAGCCGATACCCTTGAAATTCCTTGGTTCCGCACGACACTAAGGTTCCAACGAGCAACATGACGACTGGAACAAGGGGACGCGATGGAATAAAGGTCATTGGCTTCATGTGTCGCAATCCCTGCCCACACCTGACGTTGGCTATCGTTCCAATATACGACCTGCACAAGCATGTCCTACATGCGCTTAAGTTTACACTATGTCCAGAACGGAAGGAACAGTCTCGTCGGATCCAATTGTGATGGGACCACATGACCTGTCCAAATGGGTTCGTGAGTATACCAGCCAGCTATTACGGTACGCATCAGCGCGTGTAAACGACCGAGCAGTAGCAGAGGATCTCGTGCAGATCACGTTCATGTCGGCATGGCAGTCCGTGGATAAATTCAAGGAACAAAGCAGCCCGCGAACATGGCTGTTCTCCATCCTGAAACACAAGCTCGCCGATCATTATCGCAAAGCCTACCGCGACCCTGTCGTTCACAATAGCAACCTACAAGTTGATGATCGGTTTGATGATGATGGTCGCTGGGTACCGGAACATCGACCCACCGAGAACGACATGAACGAAGCCGATGATGCCGAGGCCATGAACCGGTATCTGGCCCATTGTTTGAACTTGTTGCCGGACCATTGGCGCGCCGCCATTGAAATGAAATATTTGAAAGAACGCGACGCTGAAGCGATCTGTCAGGAGTTGGGCATATCCGTTACCAATTACTGGCAACAGGTACATCGTGCGAAGGTGAAGCTCCGCGAATGCATCAGTGAACAGCACGCCGCGCATAGTTGAAGACCCATGAATCTCATGAACAAGTTGATGCTTTCATGTTTGAAGGCGACCGAATTGACAGAGCGTGCGTCGATGGAACCATTGGGTCCAATGCATCAACTGCAGCTCTGGATGCACTTGCGCATGTGCGATGGCTGCCGTGCTTTCAGCAGGCAGAGCAAGATCATCGACCACTTCATGGAGGCCCGGAATACCAAGGTCGAAACGGGTGATACCAAGGTTCTGGAGGACCGGATCCTTGACCAGGTTAAGAGTTAGGACAGTCCTGCCAGGAACATGGCGTGCTGCTCCTGAAGCTCCACCGATCACTTTCCATAGGTAACTCGTACGCCGACCGGTCCTCAATTGACCCCGCGTCGCCAGGAGCTGAACTTCGTCCACGGCGACCAGCGAAACGAGCTGATCGTTAACGATACGACCTACGACCGTCCCGCACAACACATCGCTCATAAGGGCACTTCCATCCTACCGTACAAAGGATACGCTTGCCATTCCATTCGTACAGGCAACTTCTTGCTGAAAGCCATGGTGGGGCTACCGGCACGCTACGCCTAGGACGCGTATTTGCATCCAGCCGATCTTGATAGACCATTGCGTAGCGCAAGAATTCGATGGCCGTGGTGAATTTTTTTTCACGTCCTGGTCAGTTCTGGAATATCCAAGCGACACCTAGTTCAACAAATGGCAAAGCGCCATACACGAAAGGAACATGGATCCATACGCACCGACCCCCGATCGCAAAGGGCTTCTCCGAAAAGGATTGCTGGCAGTCTTGATCATCGTTGCAGCAGGAGCAGCTTATGGCTTCTACCTCTTCAACCTGCCACATCGCGATGTACAAAACACAGTTGCCGACGCATCGATCAGCTCCAATGAATTGGTGAATGAATACCTGAACGATGCTGCCGGGGCCAATGCGAAATACCTCAACGAGGAGGGCGAAAGCAAGGTGCTATCGATCACAGGTACGGTCGCATCCATCGAAACCGACCTGAAGGGACAGGTGGTCGTAAAGCTCATGGAACCGAAAGCCAAGGCCGGTGTACGCTGTTCCTTCACCATGGAGACCAATGCACATGCCGATCATTTGAAGCCCGGTGAAAAAGTCACCATTAAAGGTGTGATCCGGGCCGGTGCCGCATACGACGCCGATCTGGAGCTCTTTGAAGATGCCGTACTGGAAAAGTGCAGCATAGCCACGAACGATTAACCACTAAACCAACTTACGAAATGATGAACCGCTCAACAAAAGCCCTACTTCTTCTCGCCGCTCTACCGGCCACGCTCGCATTCACTGCAATGCCAAGTGGCAAATACATCAGCCGCGCCGTACACATTGAATTCTTCAGCTCCACACCCGCGGAGGACATTCGTGCGAACAACTATACGGGAACCGGGACCATCGATGCAAGCAGCGGTGCCGTTGTCTTCAGCATACCGATGCAAGGATTCGAATTTGAAAGATCGATGATGCAGAAGCACTTCAATAGTGATAATTTCCTTGACACAAAGACCTACCCGAAAGCCAAGTTCAAAGGCACGATCACCAACCTGGCGGATGTTCATTTTGACAAGGATGGATCCTATGCCGCCATGGTGAAAGGAGAAATGACGATCAAGGACAAAACGAATCCGGTCGAGGCCACCGGTACGGTAGTCGTGAAAGATGGCAAGGTGTCCATTGAAAGCAAGTTCCCATTGACACTGGCCGAGTATGATGTATCGTTCCAAAAAGGGAAGCCAAGCACGAACATTGCCAAAACCGTTGATGTGACCGTAAATGCCGAATGCAGCCCGGAATGATCAACGCAACGAGCACTCGCGTACAAAAACCACTGTTCCGTAGTGGACCGATCACGATCCGGCAACCGCGAACGGATCACCCATTGATCGCACATGCGCAGTTGCAGTTCGACGAATTACTCGGACTTGTGGCGCGTATGGGACAACAGGACTTTATCGCACCGGTACCGGTCCTGAGCAACGCAAGCATAAGCCAGCACTTGCGCCACATTCTGGAGTTCTACATCTGTTTGATGGATGCGGAAGAAAACACCGTGGACTACGATGCACGCAAGCGCGATAAGACCTTGGAGACCGATCGCAGTGCGGCGCTCACCAAACTGAGACAGCTACGGACATGGATGGCACAACAAGACCGCGATGTGGTACTCACACTAATTGCGGATCATAGCTATGACGGAACTTCATCCGAGCATATGACCACCTCGCTTTTCCGTGAATTGGCCTATGCATTCGATCACGCCATCCACCACATGGCGTTATTGCGGATCGGGATAACGCAGCAATACCCCCAGTTGGTCCTCGATCCAAATTTCGGAGTTGCACCAAGCACCATACGGGACCGGCTGAAATGTGCACGGTAAGCTATGCTCCGATCCCAGGTGGTGGCCACGTGGTGACCAGTAACCGCGATGAACGCACGGTCCGGGCAGGTGCTCCGGCATCGCAGTGGCGATCTAATGGTGTTGAGCTTTTGGCCCCCAAGGACGCCCTCACCGGCACGTCGTGGATCGCTACATCAGCTCTGGGCCGCACCGTATGCCTTTTGAACGGATCGGAGGGCACGATGCACTTCGCTGATGAGCCTTCGCGCAGTAGAGGAACAGTACTTCTTGAAGTGGCCACCACCACGCACTTGCAACACCAGCTACGAACAACCGACCTCTTCGACGTACACCCATTCACACTGATCTGCGCCGAACCGGACTCATTGCAAATGCTGCAATGGAACGGGCACACGCGTTCATTGAGCGAGTTGGACCATACACGCTCGCACGTATGGAGCAGCACCACCTTGTACGACCGGAACGTTCGTGAACAACGCGCATTCCACTTCAACGATATGCTTTCCCGCGTTGTGCATCCGAACCCGGGCGACCTATGGAATTTCCATGCACGCCCCCATTTGGATGACGAACGACAAGCAGTGATCATGGAACGTGGGAATGACCTTCGGACCGTGAGCATTACACAGGCCCTAACAAACCCGTTCGCGAATGCTACAATGCGCCACCAAGACCTGTTGCGTGCGCAAGAACATAACGTCGAATTGCTTTTGTTGAACCAACTGATTCACGCATGACCGAACGGGCCGATATCGCGATCGCCCTTGCTTGGCCGGAGACATCCTGCAAACAAGCCGGGGCTTGGTATGATGCGTTTATGCGCATGCTTGGCATCAACAGGAACGGATTCTACAAAGTCGGTCATGCTGCGGTGGTCCTACTGAAACGCGGCAGTTCGGAAGCATCCTATTTTGATATGGGGCGCTATCATGCACCGGCAGGAACGGCACGCGTCCGTGACCGATCCACCGATCATGAGCTCAGGATACATGCGCGCGTTGAGTGGACCCCGGATCCCGAATTGCCGGTGGACCTTTATGATCTTCTGCAAGAGGTCGGTTCCCGAAAGGCATGCCATGGCGATGGCATCATGCATTGGGCCGCGATCCCGGTCGATCACGATCGTGCCTTACGGAAAGCACGGTACATGCAGGACAAACACTTCATACCCTACGGCCCTTTTATTCCATGGGGCAGTAATTGTTCACGTTTCGTCAATACCGTGATACGAGCCGGTCGACCTGCCCTCCATTACTCCTTCTTGCTTCGATTTCCCTGGATGCTGTCCCCCACACCGCTCCATAACGTGCAAGCCATTTCAACCTATGGGTATCGCGGTGTTGTGGACCCCGATGGATCGCCCGCACTGCAACCAAGTTTCTGCACCAATGGCTGACACCCTCGCTTCCCCCATCCGCCCCGACCACCTTCCACCGCAGGCCCAATGGCTCGCTGGAGAGGGCGCGGGATCGTGGTTCACGCTCCGGATAGCTTTACAGGACAAGAACTTCTATTCCATGGTACGCACGGACCCAAAAGGGCACATCGAATGCCAAGGAACATTCATGCAAAGCAAGGACCAGGTAAGCTTCAACATCGATCGTCCTTTCGTGATCAGCTACCCAAGCCATTGCGCACGCATCACATTGCTCCAAAATGGCCAAGTATTCTCCCTAGTTCCCATCCCTCCCGAATTAACCCCGAACATCTTCGAATGAACCACCTTGTTAAACTCCTATTGGCCACTTCGTTGATAATGAACGCTTGCAATGCGCAAGATCCACCTAAGGCATACTGTGGGGATATGGGCACGTTGAAGGTTGGTGATGAAGCTCCGAAATTCAAGACCGCTGATATCCATGGAAACATGCTCGATCTTGCTGAATTGACGAAGGATAAACAGGTGGTCCTGGTATTCTACCGAGGTGCGTGGTGTCCCTATTGCAACAAGCACATGTCCCACCTGCAGGACAGCTTGGCATTGATCAAATCGCAGAATGCCGTGGTCATCGCGATCTCGCCGGAACAACCGGAAAGCGCGGAAGACATTATCGCTACGAGCGGTGCGACCTTCAGTGTGGTCCATGACGAAGGGTACTCCATCATGTGCGCGTACGGTACCGCGTTCGAAATGCCGAAAGCACGACGCAGTATGCTCAAACTTGCAGGCCTGAACGTGGACAAGGCCAATGGCAATGACGACGGTGTCCTACCCGTTCCAGCAACGTTCATCATCAGCACTGATGGCCGGATCAAAGCCGTTCATTTCGACCCGAACTACAAGGAACGCATGTCCGTGAAGGACATTCTGAGCGCCTTGGAAGGATGAGCACCAAAGGGGCGCTCGGACCCACGACGGGCGCATCCCTCGATGCGAAAAAAGGCAGGGCATGGCATCATGTCCGTCCGGTCCTACTCCTCCTCTTCACGATCTGGAGCATTGTCGGCCTCTTCAGGCTGCATTTCGCATATGACATCGATCGGTTCTTTGCGCAGGACGATCCTGCCGTAGCGGAGTACGGGAGATACAAGGCGCTGTTCGGCGACGAGATGGACCTCTTGCTCGTGGGCTTGGAGATCCCCGAAGAGCTAGACCGGAAGGCCCTTCTACACATTGCCACACTTACCACCGCGTTGGACTCGTTACCGTTCATCAAAAGTGTAAGGTCGCTCACGAACTTTAGTGAGGCGTTGAAAATGCCTTTGGGCGACTGGATCAAGGTGCCCCTGTTCTCCCCGCCCTATGATGACATCGCAAGGGGCGAAGAACGATTGCAAAGCAACGAGGCTGTGCGAGGTGTCTTCCTCTCACCCCAGGGAAATGCAGCGGCCCTTGTCGTGGAACTGGACAGCTTGCGAACCAAGCCGGAACGGGATCACGCGCTTTCAGAGATCCATCGCATCGTGGGATCGGAAGGCCTGCCCTATCACCTTGCCGGTCGCCTGGCCACACAGGCCCATTATCTCCGTGCAACGAGCGACCAACTGGGTTGGCTTTCGGCCATGGCCCTTGGCCTGATGGTGATCGTGCTGTTCATCCTTTTTCGTTGCCCCATCACCGCCTTGAGCCCATTGCTCATCAGCATTGTAGCCCTTATTTGGACGTTCGGTCCGTTGGGCTGGATCGGTATCGGGATCGAACCTCTGCTTTCCCTGTTACCTGCACTGTTGCTCGTTTTGAGCTCCGCATTCGGCATTCACATCGTCTCCCGGTTCAGGGACAGGGTAAGCGAAGGCGCCACTAAGCAACAAGCCATGCGCGCTGCACTTGCCGAGACCCGTAAAGCCAACCTACTGAGCGCGATCAGTACGGCCATCGGTTTCGGCACATTGGCGTTATACCCCATCGTGCCATTACAAGTATTCGGCGTAGCTGCAGCATGGGGGCTTATGGGAGCGCTGATCGCAGCGCGGACAATTCTGCCGTTGCTTACTGAACAGCTCAGTGCGCCTTCCGCAAGAACCCGTGAACGGTCATCCGATGTGAGCGCTGCACGTGTGTTCAGGAGAAGCAGGTCGATCATCATCATCTCGTTGGTGGTGGTGGCAGCTGGACTTTTCGCACTACCACACCTGATGGTGAATAATCATTTCCTTGATGATCTGGACCGAAGGAGCAAGCTCGGGATCGACGCTACTTTCTTCGAAGAGAAGTTCAGTGGAACACGCCCGTTGGAGATCGCTGTCCAACCGACCGATCCCGATGCGGACATGCTCGACATCGAAGTACTTCTAGCAACTGATTCCCTTGTTACAGCGACCCAACGCATCTTCGGGATCGGGCGGCCGCTGTCGTACACGGACGTGGTGCGCGCGACCATGTACGGCCTACATCAAGATCATGATCTCCCTACAACGGAAATTGAACGAAAGCGGGTGCGCAACGCGCTGAAATACTACGCCAGAACGAACAACACGATCAGCTTATGGGATCCGCTGATGCACGAAGTAAGGATCACGGGTCGCACGCCTGACATGGGCAGTCATGCATTCCGCGAAAGGACCCAGGAACTGCGTCCGTTGATGCGGAACGCAACAATAACCGCGCACATGACCGGTGGAGCATGGCTGATGGACCTTGCCAACCAACGCATTTCCACGCTATTGGTAAAGAGCATTCTCATTGCCGTTCTACTGAATGCCTTGTTGGTGGCATGGGCGAAAAGGTCATGGCGCATGGGGTTGATCAGTATCGCACCCAACATCCTTCCGCTGGCCTTCGCGGCACTTATCATGTGGCTGTTCGGTCTTCCCCTCAAAGTGGGTACGGCAATGATCTTTCCGATCCTCTATGGAATTGCCTTGGATGATACCATGCACTTCCTCTTGCACGTAAAGGAACCAACGCTCCGAAATACGATCCGCACATGGCAGATCGTTCGGAGACCACTTCGAAACACCACGATCGTCATTTCCATCGGCTTCGCATTGTTCGCATTCTCCTCTTTTCCGAGCATTGCGATCTTCGGGGCGATCACCGCCGCATCCATGTGGATAGCGCTCGCCGGGGATCTTTGGCTATTACCATTGCTGGTGGTCCTGGCAACTCCGGGCGTAGTACGCCCCGCCATTAAACCGTACTGAACATTCCCCACATGAAGAAGATCATCGCTTGGAACGAACTGAAGGACAGACAACCCGCGCCGGCCTTGGTGGCGAACGTGGACCTCGTGGTGATCCGCGCAGATGACAAGGTCTCCGTGCTCTACGGACGCTGCCTCATCGCGGCGCGCTCTTGGCGGACGGCCACATCGACGGGCACAACCTGATCTGCGGCGTACACGGCTGGGACTATCGCTACGACACCGGCGTGAGCGAGTACAACAACGACGAGGCCTTGGAGAAGTTCACCGCCGATGTGGTGGACGGCTGGGTGCGCGTGGACGAGGACGAAGTAGCGGCTTTTGCAAAGAAGAACCCACAACCTTTCAATCGCGAAGAATACCTCGGCAACTACGCGGACACGCATCCGGAGAACACCGAACCCTTCAACGGCTACATCCAGGACCTCGCCAAGAACGGGCTGCGCAACTTCGGCCACCACGGCCCCTCCGCCGCCATGGGCGTGGACCGCGACACCTTGCCGAAATGGAGCGACATCCAGTTCCTTCCTGCGCAATTGGCCTCGCGCCCGTTGATGGATGATGACGAAGTGAGCACCAAGGTCACCATCGGGCCCAACGCCAAAAAGCCGTTGGTGCTGGACATCCCGCTGTTCGTTTCGGACATGAGCTTCGGGGCGCTTTCGCGGGAGGCGAAGGTGGCGCTCTCGAAAGGCGCGGAGCTCTCCGGCACCGGCATCTGCAGCGGTGAAGGCGGTATGCTTCCGGAAGAACAGGCCAACAACTCCAAGTACTTCTACGAACTCGCATCGGCACGCTTCGGTTTTTCGTGGGAGAAGGTGAAGCTCGCGCAGGCCTTCCATTTCAAGGGTGGCCAAGGCGCGAAGACCGGCACCGGCGGCCACTTGCCGGGTGCCAAGGTGAGCAAGGAGATCGCCGAGGTGCGCGGCCTGAAGGAAGGCGAGAACGCCATTTCCCCGGCGGCCTTTCCGGACCTGCGCACACCGGCGGACTTCAAGGCCGTGGCCGAGGAAGTGCGCCGCATCACCGGCGGCATCCCCGTGGGCTTCAAGCTCGCCGCCAGCCACATCGAGGCCGACATCGACTTCGCCCTGGAGGTCGGCGTGGACTACATCATCCTCGACGGTCGCGGCGGCGGCACCGGCTCCGCGCCCACCATCCTGCGCGACAACATCAACGTGCCCACCATCCCCGCTCTGGCGCGTGCCCGCAAGCACTTGGATGCGATCGGTCGCAGGGACATCACGCTGGTGATCACCGGCGGGCTGCGGCTTCCAGAGGATTTCGCCAAGGCCATGATGCTCGGTGCCGATGCCGTGGCAATTTCCAACTCGGCCCTGCAAGCCATCGGTTGCCTGGGCATGCGCGCCTGTGGATCCAACAATTGCCCCGTGGGCATCGCCACCCAAAAGGAGAGCCTGCGTTCGCGCCTTATCGTGGACGCTTCCGCGGAACGGCTCAACAACTTCCTCTTCGCCGCGCGCGACCTCATGAAGGTGGTCGCCCGCGCCTGCGGCCACGATGACGTCGCGAAGTTCAACGCCAACGACCTCTCCACCTTCAACCGCGAAATGCATCGACTCACCGGCATTCCTTACGCCGGCACACAGCTATGAGCAACAACGAAAAAAGTACTGGACCAGCCTTGCACCGCGCCGCGCAATACATCGCCGCAGCGGGCATTTCCTATCTTCCAAAGGAATCCGACGACAGCCACACTACGCTTACTTGGGAAGTACCGAACGATGCGATGGTAGGCCGCCCCATTCCCTCTGCGAACGGCATCGCCTTCGCGCTGAACCTGCCCGACTTCGCCTTGGAATGTCGGAGCACTGCTGGCAAAGTATTGGACACGTTGCCCCTGCAAGGCGCAACGCACGCCGATGCGGTCGGCTGGTTGAAGCGCATGATCGCGCAACAGGGCGGCGACCCCGAACGCTATCAATTCAGCTTTCATTACGAACTCGACCTGCATGAAGACCGCGGCCCCTTCCCGGCGCCTGAAAAAGCGGAATTGATGCGGCTCGCCGTATTGCGGAAAACGGCGCACCAAGCCATGGATGCCGTGCTCGCTGACTTCACCGACAAGGACCCCGTGCGCATCTGGCCACACCATTTCGATAGCGGTGCCTTGATCACCTTGGCACGCGGCACCAATGGCGCCGCCACCTCCACCATCGGCATCGGACTGGCCATTCCGGACGGCATGGTGCCCGCGCACTACCTCTATGCCAGCCCCTGGAAAGCCAACGGTGACGCACTGCCCAAAGAACTGCCCGCCTTGACCAACGGGCTCTGGAAGCAAGGCGACTGGAACGGTGCGCTGTTGGAAGCGGATGGGCTTTCCATGGATGCCACCAGAACGTTTTTCCAAGAGGCCATTGCTGCGCTTTCGGCGTAGATGAAGGACTGAGCCTTTCGATTTTTAGAACGGGAGCTTGGGCGATCTTCTCTGCCACCTCATACCGATGGTTGGCTTTCCGGTCAATAAGCTACAGGCATTTCGACGATTGATGTACATTTGGTGAACATGGACATTCAGGCATTGAAGCTCGATCTGGTACACCAACTGGTCAACACGAACGACATGCAAGTGCTCGTTAAGATGAAGCGCCTCTTGGAGTTGTTGCGCTCACGGCCCGGTGCCCCATTGGATGAAGATGACGAGAGCCTTTTGGCTGCTGCGAACCTGTTCGGTCGATCCGCTTACGGGGATGATGAGCCCGACATCAGCGACCTGATCTTGAAGGAACCGAACCCGAACTACGGAAAATGAAACCCGGCGACGTGGTGCGTTGGGCCTTCGTTCAAGGTGACGGACAGCGCAAAATGCGGCCCGCGATCATTATTGGTGAGGTTCCACCGTTCCGAGATTGGTTGGTGTGCGCCATTAGCTCACAACTGAACCGCGAAGTGAAGGGACTGGATCACGTTATCTACGCGCAACATCCCGACCTTCAACGTTCGGGGCTGCGCGTGGCAAGTCTTGTGCGTGTCGCACATCTCGCCACGTTGCCGGACAAGGTCGTCGAAGGCGCGATCGGTGATGTGGCCCCGGAAACCTTGGCCCGCATCAAGGAGCAATTGCGCAATTGGCTGAGTTGAAGAACTGCAGGACCGGTGGGCCCAACTAGCGTCGAAAGGTCTCGACGTGGATGCCGCTAACGGCAATGAGGACGGCGTACTCCCCGTCCCCGCCACCTATATCATCGGCACCAACGGCACCATCAAGGCACTGGATCTTAACCCGGACTACAAGGAACGCATGTCCGTGAAAGCGATCCTTGAGGCGTTGGCGGAGTGAACGGGATCGGCAAATTGCCTGATAGCGGCCGGAGGCCGGTGAGTGGCGGGCACATGCCTACGGTATGCAGGCTCGGAAAAAACCGGGCGCTTGGAGATGTGGCAGGAAGACCCGATAGCCTTGGGTGGTGGACCTGTTGACACAACATCCTAAGCCGATGGTCGTAGCTTCACAGGGCGGAACGACCCCACGTTCCGCGTTCACCCCCCCTGCACCATGAGCACCGCGACCGACATCAGCGCCGCACAAAAAGCATCCTGGAACAAGTTCTCCGCCGGTTGGCGGAAGTGGGACGCCCTCACGATGGGCATGTTGCAAGCGCATGGGGAGGCCATCATGGACCACCTCGGCGCGAGCGGCACATGCCAGGTGTTGGACATCGCCGGCGGCACCGGTGAACCCGGCCTCAGCATCGCCAAGCATTTGACCGACGGGGGCACCGTCCACATTACCGACCTCTCCGCGAACATGCTGCAAGTGGCCAAGGAAAAGGCCGCCGCCAGCGGGGCCAAGCACGTGGACTTCCGCGAGGCCGACGTGAGCGAATTGCCCTTTGCGAACAACAGCATGGACGCGGTGAGCTGCCGCCATGGCTTCATGTTCTTTCCCGACATGCAGCAGGCGGCCAACGAAATGGCCCGTGTGCTGAAGCCCGGCGGGCGTATCGCCGTGGCCGTATGGGCCGGGCCGGAAAAGAACTATTGGGTCACCGGCATGATGCAGAACATAAAGAAGCATATCGAGGTGCCCCAACCGCAACCGGGCGCGCCCGGCATGTTCCGCTGCGCGCAGCCCGGCCTTATCGCGGGCCTGTTCAAGACCGCCGGACTGAAGGAGGCCGTGGAACGCGAGGTGCCCGTTACGCTCGACGTGAGCGGGCCGCAGGAATACTGGGACATGATGACCGAGGTGGCCGCACCCTTCGTGGCGGCCCTCAGCGGTTCCGATGCCGCCACAGTCGCCAAGGTGAAGGCCGATGTGATCGCCGCCATGACCGATCGCTACCCCAAAGGCCATATTGATGGCATGGGGATCGTGGTGACGGCGATGAAGTAGGGCATGCATAGACCCGGAGGAGGAACGTATTCATCCGTGTGGATCCGTGCCCGTCCGTGGTTCCAACCATCCAGGCCGCAAGGCCCCGGCGCTTCACCGGAACTTCGGCCCGAAGCGCTCCGAGGTCGCGCGGTCCAGCGCCTCGCGGTGGTCCGGGTGGGCAATGCCGGTGAGGGCTTCGGCGCGCTGGCGCAGGCTCTTGCCGTAGAGGTCCACGATGCCGTGCTCGGTGGCCACGTGGTGGACGTGGGCGCGGGTGGTCACCACGCCGGAACCTTCCGCGAGGAAGGGCACGATCTTGCTGGCGCCCGTGCGGGTGGTGCTGGCCATGGCGATGATGGGCTTGCCGCCCTCGCTCAAGGCGGCGCCGCGCATAAAATCCATCTGGCCGCCCACGCCGCTGTACTGGCGCGTGCCGATGCTGTCCGCGCACACCTGCCCCGTGAGGTCCAGCGCGATGGCACTGTTGATGGCCACCACCTTGGGGTTCTGCCGGATCACATGGCCGCTGTTCACGTAGGCGGTGTCCAGAAAGGCAAAGAGCGGATTGTCGTCCACCCGGTCGTAGAGGGCACGGGTGCCCAAGGCGAAGCTGGTGACGATGCGCCCGGGGTGCCTGCGCTTTTGGCTGCCCGTGATCACGCCGAGGTCCAGCAGGGGCAGCAGGCCGTCGCTGAGCATCTCGGTATGCACGCCGAGGTCCTTGTGGTCCCGCAGCCCGCGCAGGATCGCGTCCGGGATGGCGCCGATGCCCATCTGCAACGTGCTCCCGTCCTCGATCAGATCGGAACACAGCGCTCCGATGCGCTCCTCCACCGGGCCGATGGCGCTGGAATAATCCACCTCCGGCAAGGCTTCGTCCACCTCCACCATCGCCGCGAAGCGGCTGCTGTGCACCTGCCCCTCGCCATGGGTGCGCGGCATGCGCGGGTTCACCTGCGCGATGAGCACCGCGGCGTTGCGCACCGCCGCCCGGGCCACGTCCACGCTCACGCCCAAGGAGCAGTAGCCGTGCGCATCCGGCGGCGACACGTGCAGCAGCGCCACGTCCAGCGGCAGCACGCCATCGAACAGCCGGGGGATCTCACTGAGGAAGACCGGCACGTAGTCGCCGTGCGGCCCGTTCACGGCGGCGCGCACGTTGTCGCTCACGAAGAGGCTGTTCATGAAAAAAGCCCGCTGCACCTCCGGCTGCTGCAGGTCCAGCGGGCCGATGGTACTGATGCTCACCAGCTCCACCCGGCTCAGCTCCGCCGCCCGCGCGAAGAGCGCACGCATCAGCACCAGCGGCGTGGCCGCGCTGCCATGTACGAACACCCGTTGCCCGCTCTTCACCAAGGTTACCGCCTGCTCGGCGGCCATGTAGTTGCCCATGTTCTTCCGCATAACGGCGGCGCGGGAAACCCCGCTGCCGCATTGGCCAAGGTAGGGGCCGGGGGGGGCTTCGCGATGCCGATCGTTCGGCCGTCATCGCGAGGAGGCTCCGCGACGAAGCGGTCCCGTGCAGAAATACGTCAGTGTTCCCGCCAACTGTACCGAGATCCATGACCTGTCCCGGCATCGCCACGCCCTGCGAAGCGATCTCATACAAGCGTGCGTCACCGCGTGGTCGAAAAAATATCCCACCGCCATTGCACGGCAGTATTTTCGGGGTGGCCTTCAGGCAATACCGCGCAGGGGTTAACACCAACGACCATGGAAGCTTGTCATCACGGCCATGAAGTAGGCGCCGGGACGCGGACGGCGATCATCTCCGCCGGCCGGCGGGCCTTATTTCAGTAGCGCACCGTGAGGCAGAGCTTGCGGTATTCCCGCAGGGCGCCTTCCGGCAGGAACACCACATGGCCGCCATAGCGGAGCACGTCCTCCGCGATCTCGTCAATGATATCGTCCACCACGCCGGCCTCCGTCGGGTCCTCCTTCAGCGTCACCGTGCCGCCATCGACGCGCGCGGGCTGGAAATAGCCTTCCTCCACGTACAGCGTGTCGCCTTGGCCCGCCTGCGCAGCGCGGAAGATCTCGCCCGCGTCGTCCATCAGCTTGCCCGCGCCCTGCGCCTTCGAGATGGCGTCCAACGCCCCCTTGCGGCGTTCGGCCATCACCTGCTCCACCTCGGCGAAGGCCTGTTCCGCAAGGATGTGCGGCTTCACATCATCGGGGCTGCCCGTGATGCTGCCGATGTACATGGAAGGCTTGTCCGCCACGCCCTGCAGGAAACGCACGTTGCGCTCGTCCGCCGCCACGATCACCGGCAAGGGGTTTTCCGCATGCACCGCCTGCATCACCTTGTCCAACCGGTTGCAGAATTCCTTCATCAGGTTCTCCTCCACGCCGGCCTGGCTGCGTTCGGCCGCATGGGTATTGTAGAGCTGGTCCCGGAAGGGGAATCCGTCCTTCGCGCCGTATTCACCCACCACCTTGTCCCGAAGCACCTCGATCAACCGGCTTTCGTGGCCGCTTATGGTGAGCACGTAGAAGTGTGCACTGCTCTGCATCGCGCGCAGCAGGTCGCGGGTGGCGAAGTCCTGGTCCACCACCACGCGGTCCGTTACCGGCACGTTCAATTTCACCACCTCCGCCATGTCCGCTTTGGCGAAAAGCGCCAGCCCGTCCAAATTGGTGGTGTGGTCGATGCCGGCCACCGCGGCATGGAGGCGCTCGAGCAAGGGCCACACGGCGCGCTTGTCATAGGCCTTCAACAGCCGCTTCTCGGTGGCCGCCACCAGGTTCTTCAGGTTGATCGGGTCCTGGGCGTTCTCCGGGAACGTGCGGTGCGTGTTCAGCAGGATGCTCACGCACGGGTCGCCTTCTTGGCGCTTCAAGGAGCGCAGTGCATTCTTCAGTTCCATCTTCAAAATGTGTTGTTCTTGTTGTTGTCGTGAAAGTAAACAGGGGAGTACCATGGTCCCGACCGGTCGGCGGCCTGCCCCCCGGCACCGGACCCGGTCAAGGACGACCTTCCGGAACGGGGCATTCCCGGAAGAGCGTATCGAGCTGCGCCAGCCGGCCCACCTCGGTCTTGTTGTGCCCCGCGAAGGCATTGGCGATGGCCTCGGCCGATTCGCGGACCATGCGGCGCAGGCCGGGGTCATAGCTTTCCGGGTGCGCGCGCACATGCTCCGCGAACCGCTCGAAGGCCGCAGCGGGGGCCATGCCGTCGTTGTTGGCAAAGTCGAAGCCGATGTCCACATAGTGGCCCGCATCGGTGCCGAACTCGTCCTTGCTGGACTCCAGCGGCATCCAGCGGTTCTTCACCAGGGCCTTGAGCTTTTCCGTTTCCGCCGGGCGCACCTTCCCATCGCTCGCCGCGATGCTGTAGAAAAGGTAGCCAAGGTTGCTATAGAGGTCCTGAAGGTTGGGCATGGGGGTGAAATTAGGGATGCAGTATGTTTCGCAGGGTGCCGCACGAGCGCACCAGAGATCATTACAAGGTTACAGGGACCAGCGCGGCCAGCAGCTGATGATCGTCAATGCGTGGCTACGACTTCAATGCAACAGCGGACAGGGCCGCTTTGTTCGCTCCGGACCATCACCGGGCCCGGCATCGCGAGGCCGGGCGAAGCGATCCCGTATCCGGGCGCTTTCATCTGCTCCCGCAGGGTCTCTCGCAGAGGACCCTGCGGCGTCAATTCACACAGACAACACCAACTGAAAGTGCTCCACTGGTGCAGGGGACGCGTCCCCTCGTTCGTAGAAACCGGCGCTGGAATGCGGATAGTCCAGTGCATTCCCCGCCAGGGCCCACTTACCTTTTACCGGATTATTGTGAATGTAATCCAGCTTCTGTATGAGCATCTTTTCATCGAAGCACTCCCGAATGTCCGACGAGGTCCTGAAGATACGGTGTTGTTGGCCGCGAGCCGCATCGCTCGGCCGGACCTCCCCGCGCAAGTGATCGAGGATCCCGTGATCCCCTTGCGCGATCAACCGCTGGCGGATATCATAGGCTAAAAAACCGCTTGGCATTCGCAAGCAAGGCATTGATGGATGGACCTGCAGGGGCATGGATCAACAAGTGGACATGGTTCGGCATGATCACATGGCCCAGTATGCGAAAGCCCTTGCTGCGCGCGATGTGCATCCAGTTGTACACGCGGTCATATGCACCCGTCCGTTCGATCAACGGAAGCCAGTCCCAACATGTGAAGGTGCAGAAGAACACCGCCCCATCAGTACGTTGGTTAGTGCGGACCGACATGATCCGAAGATAGAGCATGGCATAGCATGGCAGTGCATGGCACGCAGGGTCCCGAGGCGGAGACCCTGCGGGAGAACATAAAGATACGTGCCGAACGGGCCGGGATGTTCCGCTGCGCGCATCGCGGCCTCATTGCGGGCCTCTTCCAAGTGGCCGGCCTGAAGGAGGTCGCGGAACGCGAGGTGCCCAGCACCATCGGTGAGCGTGATCAAACCGGAGGCGGAGCGGTCCACAGGCGCCCGGCATGGCGGTGGGGGTCGCTGGTGAAGCCGAGCGCCGGGGAGAGGGCGGATGTCCCGCGCCCATGCAGGGCGCGTGGGCATGGCGGCAAGCTCGGCCGGTTCTATTGAACGTGGTTACCGCCGATCAGTGCGGCAACGGTAAACCCGAGCAACGTCAGCGTAAGGATGATCGCGAATACGGGGATCAGGGGCACGCGCCCGATGCGCATCGGCATCCGGTAGGGCCGCGGAAGGTCCGGGCGCCGGAGCCGCAATACCACGGCGGATACGTTCACCATCAGGAAGGTGAGGAAGATGCTCACCGTGGCTATGCGAGCGACGATGGCGATGTCTCCGATCAGCGCGAAGCCGCACGCCACCAACGCGATGAACACGAGGGCCGTAACGGGTGTCTTGGTCGCGGAAACCCGCCCCAGCCAACGCATGGGCCCGAGCTCACGCCCCATGAAGGAGAGTACGCGAGAGCTCCCCAGGAGATTGCTGAGGATGGTGTTGCCGGTGGCGAACAATGCCGCAATGCCCACCACCAGCACACCGGTACGTCCCCAACTGAGCTCAATGACCGCGGCCAACGGCGCGGGCTCATCGGCGAGCTGCTGCCACGGCATCGCGCTCACCACCAGCATCGCCAAGGCCACGTAGATCACCAGCACGATGCCGTTGGAGATGAACAGCGCACGTGGGATGTTGCGTTCCGGGTCCCTTGCTTCCTCGGCCAGCTTCACGATGTCCTCGAAACCCATGTAGGCGAAAAAGCTCAACGCCGCCGCGAAGAAGAGCCCTTGGAAATTCCCGTCGGGAAGCGCCAACAGGTCCACGGTGCCCGCTTGGTGGAATGCGGAGATGCAGACGGCCACAAGGCCCAGGACCTCGATCACCGTAAGCACGATGTTCACCGTGCTGGACGCCTCTATGCCGATGACGGTCACCAGCAACAACAGGCCGATGATGCCCAACGCCACCGGGAGCAACGGCAGGTCCACAAGTGCCGTGAAATACCCCGCGAAGCCCAAGGAAACCGTTGCCGCACTGATGATGCCGTTCAACGCGATCAACAGGCCCACCACCGTTCCGGCACGTTGCCCAAAAGCCTTTTGGGCGTAGACGTACTCGCCACCCGAACGGGGGTATGCGGCGCTCAGTTCAGCGTAGGAGAAGGCGGTAAGGAAGGCGGTGAACGAGGCGATGAGGAAGGCCAACCACGTCAGGTTGCCCGCTTCGCCCGCCACTTTCCCGATGAGCGTGTAGATGCCGGCACCCAGAATGGAGCCCACGCCGAAGAAGATCACATGGCCAAGGCCGAGCGCGCGTTTCAAGGTCGGCATGTCGATCACGCCGAAGGTACACTACGCTTTCTGCTCCCGCAGGGTCCCGAGACGGAGACCTCAGCGGGAGAATAAGGCTCCCCACTATAGCTGAGGATCGTCACCTCGCGATCCGCCGCGTTCCGGAGCTATAGGGGACCAAACCGTTCGATCATGACCCGGATCCTCCTCCCCTCCGACTTCAGCGACACCGCGCTCAAGGCCGCCCACTTCGCCATGGACCTCCATGGCACCGGCGATGTGCGCTACACCTTGGTCAACAGCACCCCCGTACGCGCCTCCGCCGATCCCCTGCTGCCGGACCTCACCCGGTTGATGGAGCAGAATTCGCTGAGCGGCCTGCGCCAAGTGGAGCGCCGCTTGCGGAAACGCACGGACCACGTGTACTTGGCGAAGGTGTCCACCTATGCACCACTGCCCGAGGCGCTCAATAACCTCGCGGAGCGCAAGGGCGGCGACCTGATCGTGATGGGTACGCAGGGCAAAAGCAGCAACCGGCTGTTCGGCAGCACGAAACTGCGCTCGAAGGCGTTGTGCGCGAATTCCCGACGCGTGTACCGTTCGTCGTCCGTGGACCGTTCATCTTCCGTGTGCTCCCCGTGGATCGTCAGCGTATCATCGAGCATCTCCACATGCAGGTCCTTCTTATCGAAACCAGGGGCTTGCATTTCCACTACGAATGCATCCGCGCGTTCCGTGATGTTCACACGCGTCGCATGTTCGAGGAAGCCATCACCCCCGAAGAACCGACCGATGCTCTGCCCGAAGATCTCCGAGGCCAAGCGATCCACCGGTGAAGTCCCCATTACCGGTCCATTGTACTTCACAAGTGCCATTTTGATATGTGTTTTATACCTGCCCGACCACCATGGCCGGGCTTCCGGAACACGATCCACAAACGCGGTACCATCGGACCCATCCTGTCATTTTGAACAGTGCGTTGTACAATTTTTACAAGTGCACTGTCGTGATCGCAGGGTCGGGTGAAAGTTTGACAGTGCGTCCACCATCGTTCAACGGCCCACCTCGAACGCGTCGGTCCGGAACTCCTGCATGTTGCCACCCATGAAGATCAGCCGATAGCTGCCGGGCGCGACTTCCTTCTTTCCTTCGGGTTGGTGCACGCCTACCCACCAACGCAGCGGTGGGAGCATCACCACATGGTCCTCCCGATCTCCCCATGGCAGGCCGCAATCCATTTGGGTGCGATCGAAGGGGATGCGTTCCACCCAGCCGGTATCGGTTCGCATTTCGATCCCGAACAAGGGCATGCTGCTCGCACATGCACCATTCAGCATTACCCGCCCGGAGAGCTTCACCCATACCGTATCCGCATCCACGCGATCGATACGTGCCTCTTTGAGCGGCGGCTGTTCCGCCCAGAACGCGGCCCATTCCGCCTCGGTCACTGGTGGTGGTGGAACATACGGAGCGGATGGTGGTGGCGCTGGCGGCTGGTTCCGGTAGTACGCCTCCAAGTCGGCGAGGCCTTGCTTGTACCGGATCGCCTCTTCCGCGATCAAGCGATCCGCGAACTGCTTGGTGAGCGCAGCTGAAGCCGGGTCGGTGATCACGTCTGCGAAAGCATAGTGCCCCGGGCGGAAATGGATCACTTCCGGTGTTGCGCGGTCCCAACGGAACCAAGCTTGTTCGATCAGCTTCTGTAGTTCCTGGCCCGTATCGGCAATGTCCAAGCGCATGGTGTCGGTACCGGCGATCACCAGCAAGCGCAGCTCCGTACCCCAACTTGGTGGCACATTGTAGTGCAGCCAGCCGGATGCGGTATCCGCGAACAGCGGTGTGGCCATGAGCACGGTCGACAGCGCTTCGCCACGCATGTGCTCGGCAAACCCATACTGCGGGGCATACCGATAATGCAGTTCAACCCGGTGGGTTCGTACCAGTGGAGCAGCCGACGATAGGTCCTCCGCCAGCGTGAAGCTGATGGGTGGTGGCTCGGGCTGTGCACACACGGTGGTGCCGCTCAACAGGAAAAGAAAAAGCAAGGTGCGCATCGGTCTTCGGTACACCGAAGTTCGTGATCCGTTCATGGGCGCGATGATCCCGCGGCGCGCCCAGCGCCTACTCCAAATGGCTGCGCAACATCCACGCGTTCTTGGAGTGCACATCCATGCGCCGTGTGGCCAGATCGGCGCTCACCTGGTCGCCGGCTTTCTCCGCTGCCTTGACCACGGCGCGCGCCGCCTCCACGATCGCAGCTTGATCGGCCACCAAGTGCTTGATCATCGCCTTCGCATCGGGATGGCCGTTCTCTTCTTTCACGGTGCTCAACTTCGCAAATGCCGTGTAGCTGCCCGGTGCATGCTCGCCCAAGGTGCGGATGCGCTCCGCGATATCGTCCACCGCAAGCGCCAGTTCCGTGTACTGCGTCATGAACAGACCGTGCAGGGTGCTGAACATCGGCCCGGTCACGTTCCAATGGTAGTTGTGGGTCTTCAGGTACAGGGTGTAACTGCTGGCCAGTAGGGTTGCCAACGGTTGTACTGTGGCATGCTTCTTCTCTTTGCTCATGGGTCGTGTCTTTGTGGGTAGCGGCAAGGTAGCACGATGGGTACAGCTCGCATGTAACCGATGTCACGTTGCGGGTGCAAGAGGTGCCCCCCACGAACAAGGCCCCGGAATACCCACGGCCCTGTTGCATCCGTGTTGCCCTCTCGTGGCAACGCGCGCTGGCACTATGCGGCCTCTTTCATCAGGCAGGGCTCGCTCTTGATAGTAACACCTGTCAGTTCCCACACGAAGGGTTCCGCGCTGCTGCTCATGCCCCGAACTTGCTTGGAAGATGCGATCACAACTTCACCAGCCGGATCGCTCCCGAAACCCCGTCCAGTTCCACGCGCAGCCAATACACACCTGTACCGAGCTTCTCCCCTACACGGATCTGTTGGGTCCCCTTTGGCAGGGCAGTGGGTGCGACCGCGTCCACCAACCGGCCTTGAGGATCAAGGATGCTGATGGTGACCACTGCCGCCTCCTCCAGCTGCAGGTCCAACCACGTGGAGTTCGAGAATGGATTCGGGAAGCAACGGAGCTGGGCGTTCATCTTATCCGCCTCTTCCACGCCCATCAAGTTGAAATCCAGGGTATACAAGCCATACTCGCTCAAGTACGCAAAGAGACCGGAACCGGGTACGTAGTACACCGCATCGACCTGGATGCCGGGCAGGCCGTTCCCGATGTTGTTCCACGTATCCCCATTGTCCGCGGAGAAATACACACCGCCATCGAGCACGGAACGCGAGGCGGTATAAACCTCGTTCCCGTTCACGGCGATGTTCTCAAAATCATCCGGGTTCACCAAGGACCACGTGACGCCGTTGTCCATGGAACGGAACAGGCCATCGGAATACGTGGTGGCGAACAACGATCCATTGCCTGCGGCGAACTCCTCGATATCCGTATCGGTGAAGCCCGCGCTGCTGATGGACCAACTACCGGTAAGATCGTTCGAGCGGTACAGGTCATACCCGTCCGCCGTGAAGTAATATCCATTGGCACCGCTCCGGATGAAGGTCATGGTCACATCCTCCAGACCCGCGTTCGCATAGGTCCAACTGGATCCCTGGTTGTCGGTGTACCGGATACCATAGTCCTCGGTGGCCACGATCAGCCTGCCACTGGCATCCACGAACAGGTCGTTGCACGTTACTTCGCTACTTGGGAAGCCCGGTGAGAGATCGGTCCAATGGATGCCGTCCTGCGAACGATAGAGCATTTCACCCCCGGCGTAGAGATCACCGTTGGGTGCCTTGGCCACTGCGCGTATCTCTTTATCGTCCATGCCCCGGATGGACTGCTGCCACGTATGCCCGCCATCCGTGCTGATGAACAGGCCAGCGTCCGAGCAGGCGTACAGGTCGCCGTCGATGGCCAGGAAGCGTTCGATGTACACGGCGGCCAGCCCCTGGTTCTTCGCGACCCAGGAACCACCGACCATCTTGTTCACGCCCGCAGCGGTGGTCCCCACGAACAGGTCGTCGTTCGCATCAAGGAAGATCCCCCGCACTTCGTGATCGAGCAGGTCGTTGGTGATGTCGTTCCAGGTACCGCCACCATCCGTGGAGGAGAAGATACCACCGTCATAGACCGCAATGAACAGATCACCCGAACTGTTCGTGTTCAAAAAGAAACCGCCGTTGGTGCCGGGCAACGCGCTCACGAGGTTCCAGGTGTCCCCGTTGTCCGTGGACGCATAGACCCCACTGAAGCCGGTGGCTCCATACACGGTGTTGTTCCCATCGAAGGCGAAGTCCCGGATGTCATTGGCCGCCGTGAACAGTTGGGTCCAGGTATCGCCATTGTCGCTGGACCGGTAGATCCTGGAATTGTAGGTGCCGGCGAACAGTTCACCATCGGGGCTGAGCGATAGCGAGTTCAACGAATTCACGTTCACGGCCACCGTGAGCTGGGTCCACGTGGCACCGTCGTCCATCGATCGCCAGATCGATGCGTTCGTGTTGATGAAGACCATGTTCCCGTCCTTCACGATCACATCGCCCATCGACGTGACACCGGCAGGCGCGATATCCACCCAGCTCTGGCCCAGGTCATTGGTACGCCGCAAGGCAAAACCGAACGATGCGATGTAGCTGCCCGATGTGGTCGAGGCCACATCCGCAACAGTAAAACCGGGGTACGCGCCCGAGATCGACACCCAGGTATCGCCATTGTCCAACGAGCGGAACAGCCCGCCACCGGAACAGGCGAGCAAGGAACCATCGATCGCCGTGTGCATGTTGGTGACCCGACCGCCGAACGGGTCGTTGGCCTTGTACCAGACCTGCGCGTGCGCAGTAGCCGTGGCCAGGATCAAGAGCAGTGCCAAAAAGTGTGGATGTTTCATATGCATCGTATCCGTGGATGGTCCGTGTTTTCTTCTTTCCTATCGGGATCGACCGTGGAATGTGAACATGGCCTGCCTGCAATAATATGAAATGACCCGTATAAGGTCCCGGCTGGGGCTCAGGGCTATCGTCCCCTTTCTTTCCACCGATGGCGCAGATGCATGCCTTCGGCGGCCAGGGAGGCGGACGGATACGGATCCCATGCAAGCGGAAGGGCCCCATCCCCTCACCCTTCGGCCTCCGGCCGCCTCCCGGTTTCTTGCTTCGGAACCTGTTCGGACAACCCCGTACGGATGGCACAGGTCGCCGACCGCCGGAGGCGGCTTGGACGGTCGCGATCGGGAAACACCCGAGCGCGGGGGACAAAGGGACCGGTTTGCCATGCATTGGTACTTTCGTGGCGCACGAATAAATGCTGCGTTCCGGTGTCCCCGCTCCCGGTTGGTCCGGGACCTTGAAGCGTGGCACCGGACCTGAAGAACCGCAACGCAACCGGAAAACCCCACCACCATGCACACCATGCTCGGCGCGAACGGCACCATCGGTCATCAAGTCTCGCTCGCCCTGCCCCCCGCAACGCGCATCCGGCAAGTGAGCCGCCATCCCAAGCAAGTGAACGCCACCGACGAACTCTTCAAGGCCGACCTGCTCGATGCGAAGGCCACCGAAAAAGCCGTGGCCGGCAGTGAGGTCGTGTACCTCTTGGCGGGGTTGAGATACAACGCCAAGGTGTGGCAGGAACAATGGCCCCGCATCATGCGCAACACCATCGATGCCTGCAAACGCCACCAAAGCAAATTGGTCTTCTTCGACAACGTATACGCCTACGGCAAGGTGGAAGGCATCATGACCGAGGACACCCCCTTCAACCCGTGCAGCAGGAAGGGCGAAGTGCGTGCCGCGATCGCGACCACCTTGTTGGATGAAATGAAGCGCGGCGGGCTCACCGCGATGATCGTCCGCTCGGCGGATTTCTACGGGCCGGGCGCCACCTTGAGCCTCACCCATTCCACCGTGATGGAACGCGTACCCGCCAAGAAAAAGGCGCAATGGCTGGGCGACCCCGGGGCCGTTCACACCTTTACCTACACGCCGGATGCCGGGCGCACGGTGGCGCAGCTCGCCAACACAGCGGGCGCCTATGGGCAAACGTGGCATGCGCTCACGAGCAAGGTGCCCATGACGGGCGAGCAGTTCGTGCGCATCGCCTGCGAAGTGGCGGGCGTGCCCTATGGCGGCGTCCAGCGCCTGGGAAAGACAGGCCTGCGCGTGCTGGGGCTCTTCGTGCCCGAGCTGCGCGAAGTGGTGGAGATGATGTACCAGGCCGAGAACGACTACCGGTTCGACAGCAGCAAAGTGGAGCAGGCGCTGGGCTTGGAAGCGACCGGTTACCGGGAAGGGATCGCGGCGGCATTGGCAGCCAACTAACTGTCTCGTCCTAGATTGGGTTTACGAAAACAGCGACAGAAAGGATCGGAGGGTCCTTGGAACCTCGCTGGCACTCAAGCTGCCGGCCTGCACCTGGCCGGTTCGCTGAAACCGCTGATACCGGCAGTACACACCGCGTTCAACCGGAACCAGTAGAACTTGTCAGGGTCCAGGTCCGTGATCAGGCACTGCGTTTTGGTGGTCACGGCGGCTTGCTTCCACACGGGGTTCGTAGCGGGATCCTCCGTGGTGGTGTAGATCTGCTTGGTACGGCTGCCATAGTGCGTGCTGAAGCGCACCATCACCTCGCCACGCTTGGTGGTGGACTTCGCCGAAACGTTGAAGGGCGGGTCCACCAAAGGAATGCGCGAGGGTGTTCTCGCGGCAACGAAGCCGCTGGTAAGCGCCACGTCCCGGTCCCCGTTGCTGGCGCAATTCACGTAGCCACATGCCGCCACCAGCAGTTGCGAGAGCTCCCGGTCCAAGGTGTTGCGCAGGGCCAATGCCACGCGGTCACCGTTCGCCGCCAAGGGAATGGCCCGTTCCAGTGCCTCGCGTTTCGCCGTGATCGCGGCAATGGCCGGGATGGGATCCGCAAAGTGGGGATTTGCCAGCATCGAAGACTCCACCAGCTTGCTGATCTGCACCTTCTCACTCGCGTTCCTATTCACCAGGTCTGCCTTTACTAAAGCCATTTTTCAAGGTGTTACGGTTATTGCGGTGCGCTAGGCCGCCGTTGCGCTTCTACCAGCTGGTCCATTCATGGATGGACAATGCCGCCCCTTACACGACTGACAGGTAGGATAGGTTTCATCCATACGCCGAGTCCGGTGCCTATTGATCCGTATCCGATGCCCATTGATCGGCGTCCAATGCCCATTGATCCGCATCCGATGCTCTGTGATCCGCATCCAATGCCTATTGATCCGCATCCGATGGGCATTGATCGGCGTCCAATGCCCATTGATCCGCATCCGATGCTCAGTGATCGGCATCCAATGCGCATTGATCCGCATCCGATGCCCATTGATCGGCGTCCAATCCCCATTGATCCGCATCCAATGCCCATTGATCCGCATCCGTTGGGCATTGATCGGCATCCAATGCCCATTGATCCGCATCCGATGGGCATTGCTCCAGGTACACTGCCCTCAGGATCGAGGTACATGGTCTGCACATCTCGACTTGGCTCCCGACCCTTCAGCCGGTTGATCGGCTTTTCGTGGCTTCAGGCTGTTCGGCTCTTGGCTGTTTCCAAGCCTCTTGGCTTTTGGCGGCTTCAGGCTTTTGGGCCGAAGATGTGCCTGCGGTGGTAGGCGAGGTATTCGGCTTTCGGGCCGGCGGCCTCTGCCGGAAAGCTCAGCGGCTGGCTTTCGTCGGGGTTGAAGTTTTGGGCTATTGTGGCTTCGCGGTAATGACCTCAAGGCGAAATGGCAAATGTAACCATTTTGGTTACATTTGCCGTACCAAAGAATGCGGATCATCGCCAAAGGCACCATTGAACGCTACGGTCGAAAACACGCCGTTGCACTGGAACCACTTAGGGCATGGTACGAATTGGTGAAGAAGCAACAATGGGAAACACCCAACGCGATCAAGTACCATTTTCCCACCGCTTCCTTCGTGGCGGGGAACCGGGTGGTGTTCAACATCAAAGGCAATGCCTACCGAATGGTCACACGTATCATCTACAAAAAACCTTCAACAAAGCATGGCATCGTTTTCGTGATCCGTATCATGACCCATGCCGAGTACGACAAAGTGGATGTAACAACCCTGCGCCATGAAAATTAAGCCCATAAGGACCAAGAAGGAACACAAGGTTGCGCTAGCCCGCGTCCATGACTTGATGGAACTCGATCCCGCCGAAGGAACGCCGGAGCTGGATGAGCTGGAATTGCTCGCCATGGTGGTGGAAGAGTATGAGGATGAACATGAACCCGTCCTTCCGCCAAACCCCATCGAAGCGATCAAGTTCCGCATCGACCAGATGGGACTGAAGGAAAGCGACCTCAGCAAATTGCTGGGTTCACGCCAGCGGCGAAGTGAAATACTCAATGGCAAACGCAAGCTGAGCCTGAGCATGATCCGCAACCTGCATAAGCAATTGCGGATCCCGGCGGAAACGTTGATCCGCGAATACAAGCTGAAGGTTCCGTAAGCCTTTGAACTGCTGTTGGCCGGACCCGTGTTCGGCTTCTTGGCACATGCCTTTCGGCAGGGAGGCGTGAAGCGGAGCAGCATCAGCTTTGGAACCGATGCGCTCTACGATGCCACTCCAGGTATTCGGCTTTCGGGCCGGCGGCCTCCGCCGGAAAGCTTTTGGGGTTGGGTTAGTTGTTTTGGTGTCTTAGGCCAATAGGCATTTAAAGCACCGATCAATTCATCATCGGTGCGCGCACCTATCTTGCTCCACATGCCAAGTCCGCAATTGCCCGACTACCTGCGGTTGAACCGGGCCAATGGTCGGGCGCCCCATAAGCCCGTGCTCTTGCTGGCCGTGCTCAAGGCCATCGATGAAGGGTTGATCACCGAGAACCGGATCACCCCTTCCGCTGAACTGATCAACCTCTTCAATGGCTACTGGGCGGCGTTGGTGAAGGACAGCCCCTATCAACGACGTTTCTTCCTTCCCTTCTACCACTTGAAGAACGAGCCCTCGGGCCTGTGGAAACTGCATACGTTGCCGGGCTTCGAGCACGGACTTACCCGCTCCAATTCCATCAAGAGCCTCAGCGCGCTCATCGCCTTCGATGCCTATGCGGAATTGCGCGCGGATGTTTTCGACCGCTGGCAAGATCGGGCGCATCGCGCTGCCGATCAGCTCATTCTTGTAGCGAAATACTTCACCGGCCAAGCCGTTCCCAACGAGTTGCCGGACCACCTCCGCGAGATCGAACGACAGATCGAGCACGATACACCGGAAGCCTATGTGGCACGCCAACTCCAACACCTGCAGGAAGAGGAGGAGGAAGAACAAGTGCTGCGCGGTGCCGCCTTCAAGCGCAAGATCCCTGAACTATACGATTACCGCTGCGCCATCACGGGCCTGCATATCCAGCATAACAAACGGGCAAGCCTGATCGATGCTTGCCACATCGTTCCATGGGCCGATTCCTATGACGATACCATCACCAATGGAATAGCACTTTGCCCCAATATGCACCGCGCATTCGATCGAGGCCTCATCAGCATCGCAGCGGACTATACCGTGATCGTGTCCAACGAACTTCGGGAAGCGGATACGGCTTATGCCATCCGGCCCTTTGCCGGGAAGCGTTTGACCCTACCGGATCACACACTACACCATCCGGCGCTGAAGAACTTGGCGATGCACCGGGCGCGGTTCGGGTTCAATTGAAGTAGCGGTCAATCGCACGTGCCCATCTCATCCCGTGTACCTTCCTCGAAGATCATGACACGATGCCATGCCAAGTACTCTTCGCCCGGGCCGTCCGACTCCGCGGGTACCCGCAAGGCTTTGCCTTCAAAGGCTTTGAAATTCCGAGCTATCTCTTCTTCACGGAACCGTTTCCGAAGATGTTTGCCGCAAACCATGCAGAGATCGGTATCGAAGGTGATGTATCCTTGATCGAATGCGCGGTCGTGCAAGGCGTTCAAGGCGATGCCATTGCGCACGTCCAAGCGATGCCCCGTACCCAAATTCCCTGTGAAGATGGACAGGGACTCCTCAAATCTCGATCCGCTCTGATCCGGGAACACCCATGGAACAATATGGGATGCGACCAATAAACTGCGCACGCCAAGGCCGGTGAGGGCACATTGACCGCCATAGGCATTCAGTACCACTGAACGGAAATAGCTCTGCCCAAGGCGCACCTTTACGTTGGCGGTCCGCTCCGTAGGTCCATGGGGCAATTCACGGATCATGCCTTGCACCGGATCAACGTCCCACTCCATCGTACAGATCGGATCAAGCAGTTCACTTAACAGGCCTTCGCTCTCTACCGCGCGTGCATCGGAGTGCTCCCGATAATCGGCCCATACTTCACGGTCCAAGGCGCTCGCCCCTGTTAGACCCTTGATGCCGCGTGCCGCCAAGCGCTCGTCCAAGGAGGCCAGGTTGCTCAACTTCATCGCCACACTACCCGGCGTGCGCCCCATCGCTTCTGCTACTTGGATCAGCACCGGGTTGCTCTGATCGAACTTACCGAAGGGGATCTTCTCATACAGGTTCATGAGGATCAACAATTCGGTCCGGTTCCAAGGTTTGCGGGTGGTGGCCATGTGTTAATGAGTTTCGCTGCCTGGCTTTTCCGCCACAATATCGCTAACCTGGCCGAATGCCGATCGACAAAAAATACATCATCCGCCTAAATGCCTTTGACTTAGGCCAATTGCTCGATGGCCTTGAAACCCGCGCCCATGCTTGGCGGAATACCGCCACCTACCTGACCACCGGCGAAGTGCCGGCCGAGGACTTCATAGCCGAGGAATGCACCGATGCCGAAGAGGCCCAGAAGCTGGCTGAGCATTACGAACGGATCATTTCGCTGGTGCTGGAACAGCAAACCCAACAGGAGCAACGATGAAAGAACACGTCCGTTCGGCCTATCAGGAATATGGCTTTCCGCTACCGGAAGAGCATCACTTTACCATCCTGTGCCGATGGAAGCCACCGAAGGAGCTATGGCCATCACTTGGAAAGCGCTGGCGGGACATCGCTGTCGAGGTGCTTGGCGCGAATAAACCGGACGTGCTTGCGGATGAGGTCAGTCTATTTCTTATCGCGACCTATTGCGGCACCGCATTGGCCCACCATGTGATCGGACCCGACAAGGAACTTATCCCTGTGCGGTTTCCTACTGAATACGACCGGACGTGGTTTTGTGATGTTGTGACTTTCGGGGTGGATGTTGTCCATTGCCCGGACCTATGGGCACCACCTCACAACGAGGATGCAGGACGGGGCCTGCCACAGCGCCCTCACAAGTGACCTTGCCATGATCTCGAGCGCATAGAAACGGAGCAGCTGAAAGGCTTGCGAAAGCGGGTGCTATGAGTATGCGCTGATGCAGGTGTATAGCTCAACAGAGGTAACCATATCTCCTGCATCCGATGTTGGAGCATTTCCCCTTCGTGTGCTCTTTTCCGCCATACGGAGTGGAAACCATGCGCCCCGTACCTCTTTTCGTTTCATGGATTTCGAATCCTAGCTCCTTCAGGCTAGAGTACTTCTCTTCCGGAAATTCAACAATGAACCACCATCCCTCATCCTTGCCACGTTGCCCAGCAGCCTTGATGCGACCATCACTGTCCTTTTTTTCGACAAGCCAGTTGAGCGCCTTACGGTACGCTTCCGTTCCACCAATTAGCTCAGTCCCACAGGCATAGCAAAACGCACGTTTTTGTTCAGCATGGCCAAGATTCTGTTCAACCAGATTTTGAAGGGAATCAGGAACAGTCTGTCCTACCTGCTTGAGATTCTCCAGACGTCGGACGAAACTCTTCGTTGAGCAGCATGAAAAGCAATTCGTACATATATACAGTCCGTTGGGACACTTTGCAGAATCCCTGCTATCTACCACCCCAAGACACTTACCGTTCAGACAATGGTTAATATACACCTCTTGCTTTTCCCCACAATCATTGTTTGAGCAAACAAATCTACTCGCACGGTAGAATCCATAGTTGGACTGTCCCCTTGGCATGAGGATTTTCCCACATGACCTACAGTTGAGGTGCTCGAGGAGGACATTGACCCTATTGACCATCCCTAAAAACGCCTGATACTGTTCGGAATTGCAGGATATTTCTAAGACCCGCATCATGTCGCGCATGGTGTACTTCTCCCATTCATCCATGGAATGCTCACCGTGGCAGGGCATGAAACAAGGGGAGTTTCGGCACCACCAGAACTGGATGCCATGTTTGTGATCTGTTCCTTGTGCCTTTCGGCCCTCACAGAAGACTACACCGGGTGGCACGTCCGTTGAGCGATGAAGTCTGACTTGTGGTGGCTGCCCACCCCGCCCAGAGCCGTTACTGAAAGCGTATCCACGCCCCTCGCATCTTTCAAAGAGATCTCGAATTTTGTATTTTTGAAATGCCTTGCGTTCAAAGTGTTGCGCGAGCACTCGGCCGATGTTCCTCTCTTCATTTAGGTCTTTTCCTGTAGCTAGGTCCGTCAGTGCGTTGAGCGCAATGTCGATTGAGTAGTCTATGTCCCACTCACCGGCCAGGTTCTTCTCAAACCGCACGAGCTCGTTCAGCAAATCCACCGTTAGGTTGAGCTTCTTCCTTTCGGCTTCCAAGAACAATCTCCGGACAAACCTGAACTGATCTTCAGGGGTTAAAGTCAGGAATAGGATTTTATACTCACCGATGTCGAACTTATCCGAATGACCCTGAAGCCAGAGCTGCATTCTTACGGAGCCACCCGCTTTTCGCCAGATTCGATCAACCAAATTGTTCCTCTCCGAGTCTGGCCAACGCGCCGAACTCTCGAGCATTTCAGCCCAAGTTGAATTGGCTGCTAAGTCAGAGATTCTTTTGGCCCGCTCAATCAGCTCATGAAATATTCTAGCCAAAACAGCAGGGTTCACCTTCCGCGACACTTGTCTTCTAAGCGGTTTATCAAGCTTAAAAAAGCACTCGCGTAACGTATCTGCATCGACCTCCTCAACTAGCTCCTCATACCAGAATTTTAATCGATAATGTGGTGTCGCTACCCGAAGAACTCTTGCTGAAATCCTCCGCCACAGCAGTTCACCTGCGCCTTTTGAATGTCGGAGTGCTTTCGTGGCCCTTGCATACTTTTCGTCGACATCAACCCGATCCAGCTCGTACAGGACCTTGTCGAAGAGACGCTCGCCATCGGTCTCATTCAGCCTAACCAATACCTTGGGCAAGTACGAGGTTTCATAGAGTTTCTCAAACTGTGCCTCACTGATGCTCTTCACCACAGCTTCATCGGCCTCAGATAATAGTACCAAGTCAACTGCTTTCACACCTCCTTCTTGCTGTCCGGCATAAGTTGAAACACACAGAGGTCATTCTCCGAAATCTTATAAATGTTGGGATTCTGTCGGCAATGGAAGAAGCACTGGACTCCGGTCACACAATCAAGCAGTACCCCAAACTCAGCATTACGGATCCAATCAACTACTCCTATTGCATGTCTTGTCTCCATTCAGTTGAGATGCTATCAGACTAATATACTTGTCTACAAGTATATCTCATCCAATCCTTCTGCCCCCGATATAGTTCCCCCGCTCCTGCAACTCTACACTTGCACCGACAGACTTCTGAAGGACCGAGCAAGGTCACAGGTGAACCAATCCCGCAACAGGCTCAAGGCCTATAACACTTATTGGACCTGTGACCTTCCGGACCCGAGACTCAGATAGAATACCAGGCGTGAGGGCCTATTAGAGTTGTCGAGTTCAGGTTCGGTGCTCAGTTCCCCAGAAGTCACTTGATGAACTTCAAAAGTAATGGAGGAATGAAGCACTGGATAGGAATTGATGTAAGCCGTGCCACCTTGGAGGTGGCCCTTACCGACGACACGGGAAGGATCAAGGGTTCGATCAGCGTGCGCAATGGTAGCAAGCCCTTGTGTGCCTTGATCAAGCGCTGGATGAAGGAGTTCGAGTTGGACAAGGAGGACCTGATGATCTGCTTGGAGCCGACGAGCCATTATTCCAATGGCCCGGTCCGTTGGCTGGTGGAACTGGGTATGCGTGTTTGGTTAGCGCATCCTAGCGACATCCAGCACAGCATTGGTGTTACTCGGGGCAAGAATGACCAAGTGGATGCTCTGCGTATAGCGGAATATGCCCGCAGGTTCCAGGACAAGGCCCGGCTCTTCACCGCCGACAGGCTCCAGCATGATGCGCTTCGCCAGCTGATCACACGGCGTAACCAATTGGTGCGTGACCGGGTGAAGCACAAGAAGCAGCTGGGGATCTGAACCGCTATGTGGAAGGCGAGTTGAAGAAGTCCTTTGATCGATTTGATAAGCTCCATCTTCGCCTACTGGACAAGCTCATCAAGGAAGTTGACGGCATGATACTGGAGCAGGTCAACAAACAACCCGAGCTCAAACGCATGTATGAGCTGTTGCTTTCGGTTCCTGGCGTGGGACCTGTTCTGGCGGCAAATCTTTTGGCGATCACTGAAGGCTTTACACGGTTCAGGAACCCGAGGGCGTTATCCTGTCATGCTGGAGCAGCACCCTATGAGTTCTCCTCGGGGTCTTCGATACGAGGGCGCACACGCGTGTCCCCAAAAGCAAACAGGGGCCTGAAGACATTACTGCACATCTCCGCTTTGGGATGCATCACCCGCCCCGGTGAACTGAAGGATTATTGGACAAGAAAATGTGCCCAAGGCAAGCCCAAAATGTCAGTGCTCAATGCGTTGCGGAACAAGATCATCCATCGCGTCTACGCAGTGATCGAAAGGGGTACGCCTTACGAAGTGAACTACCATTTGCAAATGGGATAGA
>CAVPLQ010000007.1:0-172930 GCA_963706125.1 uncultured Flavobacteriales bacterium | reverse complement strand
GATGGTGCTGTGATGGTACTGGGAGGAAGGTTCGAGCAATTGGCCGGCCAGCCGCGCGAATATCTCGGCGCCGTGGATCTCGGGTCGGGCGCGGTACTTCCGTGGGTGGCCGATGCCACCTGGTACGTACGGTCGCTGGCGATCAACGATGGGGTCGTGTATGTGGGCGGCGAATTCAGGGAGCTGGATGGCCCGGTCCGCCGGCACATCGGGGCGGTGGACCTGGCTACCGCCGAAGTGACCGATTGGGACCCCGTCGCGTCCGAGGACGTGTATACCCTGGCCGTGAGCGGTGATCGACTATTTGCAGGGGGCGTGTTCCTGAGCATCGGTGGCGTGGTGCGCAACAAGATCCTGGCCATGGACCGCGCTACAGGGCGCCCCACGGATTGGGATGCGCAGTCCAGCGACTTCGGCTCCATCAGCAGTTTGTGCATGAGCCCCGACGGCCAGGTGCTATACGGCAGCGGCAGCTTCAACAATGCCACGTTCGGTACGGCGACGCGCCGGCACATGGTGGCCTTGGATGCGAGCACCGGGCAGGCCCTGCCTTGGGCACCACAACCCAACACCGCTCCGTGGGAAATGGTATTGTCACCGGACGGCAGTACGATCTACGTATCCGGCGACTTCACCACCATAGGTGGCCTGCCGCGCAACCGCCTGGCCGCGATCAACGCCGATCCGCAGCAGACCCAGGTCACATCGTGGGATCCGAATTGCACGGGCGGCACCGTGACGGGCATCGCGATCGCCCCGGATGGTGGTACGCTCTACGCCGCCGGGTTCTTCGATGCGGGCGACGGCACGATCGGTGGGCAACCGCGCGACCATCTGGCAGCCTTGGATACCGGTATCGATACGGACAATGCCACTTCGTGGGTGGCCCCAATAACAGGAGGCAACAACCCCTATGCACGGACCATCGTACTCGACCCTACCGGGAGCACGCTCTATGTCGGAGGCAGCTTCAATGCCGCCGAGGGCCATACGGTCTCGGGCCAGGCCAGGGACAATCTTGCGGCGGTATCCACCACCACCGGTGAAGCGCTGCCGTGGAACCCCGGCGCCAACGACGATGTGTTCGAACTGAAGTGGAGTGCCGACGGCGAGCTCATGGTCTGTGGCTCCTTCCAAGGGCCTGGTGCCATTGGCGGCCAGGAGCGAATGACCTTCGCCTACGTGGATCCGATCACCGGCGCGGTAGGGCCTTTCAGTGCCACCTTCTCGGGGGCGACCGGCGTGCTGGAGGCGGAGGATCCTCGGCGATCTGCTCATCGTCGGCGGTGGCTTCTTCTTCGTGAACGGCACGCTCCGCGAGGGTTTGGCCGTGTTCGATACGCCCACCAGCATCCCGGAGAACGAGGATGCCGGTTGGCTCCGGGCCTTCCCTGTGCCCACCAACAGCGAACTCTGGTTGCCCGTGGTGGCGGATGCTCGAACGGTGGAGGTGCATGACGCCACTGGCAGGCTCGTGCGTTCGTTCGCTTATGCCCGCGTGGTACACCTCCATGATCTCACCGCTGGCTTGTACATCCTGAGGCTCCGCGGTACCGCCGGGCGTGAACTCGGCCGCTGCCGGGTGGTCGTTGAGCACTGAACCGCACCCGGGCACGGGCGCGGAACTGGACCGGAGTGGGATGCCACCGTGGAGGGCCCGCGCCACGGATAGGCGAAGGGGAGCGCACGGCAACCGGCGTGGGTGATCCGCGTGTGTGTGCTGCGCCACAAGCGCAACACATGGCACAACTGGAACTGGGACTGGACAGCTTCGGCGATGTGACCGTGGGTCCCGATGGAAAGCCGCTTTCGCACGCGCAGGTGTTGCGCAACGTGGTGGCCGAGGCCGAATTGGCGGACAGGCTGGGGCTGCATTTCTTCGGCGTGGGCGAACACTACCGCGAGGACTTCGCGGTGAGCGCACCCGACGTGGTGCTGTCCGCCTAGCGCATCCGGACTTGAGCTATCTCGGCACGGGCAACTTGCTTGGGATCGGCGAGCGCACCGTGGAAACGCATGTGCGCAGCTTGCTGAAGAAGTACCACCAGCCCAACCGCCTTTCCTGGTTGGCGTTCATGATGCAACAGCGCTGAACCGGTGCGCAGTGATGCGTTCCACTGTCCGGGTCATGCCTGGAGTTGACGCACGCGGCGCCGTTACACGGTGATGCGCCCAGCGGACGATGGGATGAACGGACCAGCGTGGTGGACCTTTGAGCGTTGTTAACATGCGTTCGGCCGGTGGAGCAACACCTGTGGAGGTTCGGTTCCCGCAGCCGCTGTTCTGTTCACATTCAAGAAGCATCCCGATGTAGTACCGGATACCTTGGTTCGATCCAGGGATCCACACACGATCATCCCGGTCACTTAACCAAGCTCCCAGCCATGCGTCCGTTCATTCCACATCCGGTGTACCCATCAAAGGCAACCATGCTTGCCGCTGCGGTGCTGGCATTCGCCACCACAAGCGCGCGCGCTCAAACCCTGAACACCGATTGGTGGCAGGTCAACGGTCGGGTCCTCAGCATGGTACCCAGCCAGGACGGTTCGGTGATCTACATGGGTGGTATGTTCACCTATGCAGGGCCGGAGGCCATGTGCGGTGCGGTGCTGCAATTCGATCCAGCGGAACCCGTGGTGAGTGCGCCCATGCCCAACGGTACAGTCTATTGCTCGGTCTCCGATGGTGCGGGTGGTTGGTTCATCGGGGGTGATTTCGACGCCGCTGGCGACCAGGACCGCACGCGCCTGGCCCACCTCAACGCGGACGGATCAGTGAGCAGCTGGCAGGTGGATGTGGCCGGCGGGTATGTGTTGTCGATGACGCTCGATGGCTCCACCCTTTATTTCGGGGGGAACTTCACCTCCGTTGGTGGACAGACCCGGTATGGTATTGCCGCGGTGGACGCACTGAGCGGGGCAGCACTGCCTTTCGCACCCGAGGTGGCGATCTCCGGATCCCTGTATGTGTCCTCGTTGCTGGTGGTGGGGCAGAACCTGTTGTTGGGGGGGTCGTTCGATACGGTGAACGGTTTGACGAGGCCTTTTCTGGCCGCAGTGGATAAAGTGGACGGATCCACGAACGCCTGGGCGCCGACACCAAGCGACGATGTGCTCTGCCTGGTGTATTCACAGGAGGAGAACACGGTATACGCGGGCGGCAATTTCACCACCATGGGCGGCCAACCGCGCCAGCGTACCGCGGCTTTCGATGCGAGCACCTACGCCTTGCTGCCCTGGACCGTATCGGCAACGGATCCGGTGTGGACCATGGCCATTGATGGTGCTGTGATGGTACTGGGAGGAAGGTTCGAGCAATTGGCAGGCCAGCCGCGCGAATATCTCGGCGCCGTGGATCTCGGGTCGGGCGCGGTACTTCCGTGGGTGGCCGATGCCACCTGGTACGTACGGTCGCTGGCGATCAACGATGGGGTCGTGTATGTGGGCGGCGAATTCAGGGAGCTGGATGGCCCGGTCCGCCGGCACATCGGGGCGGTGGACCTGGCTACCGCCGAAGTGACCGATTGGGACCCCGTCGCGTCCGAGGACGTGTATACCCTGGCCGTGAGCGGTGATCGACTATTTGCAGGGGGCGTGTTCCTGAGCATCGGTGGCGTGGTGCGCAACAAGATCCTGGCCATGGACCGCGCTACAGGGCGCCCCACGGATTGGGATGCGCAGTCCAGCGACTTCGGCTCCATCAGCAGTTTGTGCATGAGCCCCGACGGCCAGGTGCTATACGGCAGCGGCAGCTTCAACAATGCCACGTTCGGTACGGCGACGCGCCGGCACATGGTGGCCTTGGATGCGAGCACCGGGCAGGCCCTGCCTTGGGCACCACAACCCAACACCGCTCCGTGGGAAATGGTAATGTCACCGGACGGCAGTACGATCTACGTATCCGGCGACTTCACCACCATCGGTGGCCTGCCGCGCAACCGCCTGGCCGCGATCAACGCCGATCCGCAGCAGACCCAGGTCACATCGTGGGATCCGAATTGCACGGGCGGCACCGTGACGGGCATCGCGATCGCCCCGGATGGTGGTACGCTTTACGCCGCCGGGTTCTTCGATGCGGACGACGGCACGATCGGTGGGCAACCGCGCGACCATCTGGCAGCCTTGGATACCGGTATCGATACGGACAATGCCACTTCGTGGGTGGCCCCAATAACAGGAGGCAACAACCCCTATGCACGGACCATCGTACTCGACCCTACCGGGAGCACGCTCTATGTCGGTGGCAGCTTCAATGCCGCCGAGGGCCATACGGTCTCGGGCCAGGCCAGGGACAATCTTGCGGCGGTATCCACCACCACCGGTGAAGCGCTGCCGTGGAACCCCGGCGCCAACGACGATGTGTTCGAACTGAAGTGGAGTGCCGACGGCGAGCTCATGGTCTGTGGCTCCTTCCAAGGGCCTGGTGCCATTGGCGGCCAGGAGCGAATGACCTTCGCCTACGTGGATCCGATCACCGGCGCGGTAGGGCCTTTCAGTGCCACCTTCTCGGGGGCGACCGGCGTGCTGGAGGCGGAGGATCTCGGCGATCTGCTCATCGTCGGCGGTGGCTTTTTCTTCGTGAACGGCACGCTCCGCGAGGGTCTGGCCGTGTTCGATACGCCCACCAGCATCCCGGAGAACGAGGATGCCGGTTGGCTCCGGGCCTTCCCTGTGCCCACCAACAACGAACTCTGGTTGCCCGTGGTGGCGGATGCTCGAACGGTGGAGGTGCATGACGCCACTGGCAGGCTCGTGCGTTCGTTCGCTTATGCCCGCGTGGTACACCTCCATGATCTCACCGCTGGCTTGTACATCCTGCGGCTCCGCGGTACCGCCGGGCGTGAACTCGGCCGCTGCCGGGTGGTCGTTGAGCACTGAACCGGCGGTGGGTGCATCCGCGTGTGCCCTGTGCTGCGCCACTGACAACGCCAGCCGACAAGGGCCCCCTGTAATTTCGCGCCCCCGCCACAAGCGCAACACATGGCACAACTGGAACTGGACACCTTCGGCACCCGGACTTGAGCTATCTCGGCACGGGCAACTTGCTCGGGATCGGCGAGCGCACCGTGGAAACGCATGTGCGCAGCTTGCTGAAGAAGTACCACCAGCCCAACCGCCTTTCCTGGTTGGCGTTCATGATGCAACAGCGCTGAACCGGTGCGCAGTGATGCGTTCCACTGTCCGGGTGATGCCTGGAGTTGACGCACGCGGCGCCGTTACACGGTGATGCGCCCAGCGGACGATGGGATGAACGGACCAGCGTGGTGGACCTTTGAGCGTTGTTAACATGCGTTCGGCCGGTGGAGCAACACCTGTGGAGGTTCGGTTCCCGCAGCCGCTGTTCTGTTCACATTCAAGAAGCATCCCGATGTAGTACCGGATACCTTGGTTCGATCCAGGAATCCACACACGATCATCCCGGTCACTTAACCAAGCTCCCAGCCATGCGTCCGTTCATTCCACATCCGGTGTACCCATCAAAGGCAACCATGCTTGCCGCTGCGGTGCTGGCATTCGCCACCACAAGCGCGCGCGCTCAAACCCTGAACACCGATTGGTGGCAGGTCAACGGTCGGGTCCTCAGCATGGTACCCAGCCAGGACGGTTCGGTGATCTACATGGGTGGTATGTTCACCTATGCAGGGCCGGAGGCCATGTGCGGTGCGGTGCTGCAATTCGATCCAGCGGAACCCGTGGTGAGTGCGCCCATGCCCAACGGTACAGTCTATTGCTCGGTCTCCGATGGTGCGGGTGGTTGGTTCATCGGGGGTGATTTCGACGCCGCTGGCGACCAGGACCGCACGCGCCTGGCCCACCTCAACGCGGACGGATCAGTGAGCAGCTGGCAGGTGGATGTGGCCGGCGGGTATGTGTTGTCGATGACGCTCGATGGCTCCACCCTTTATTTCGGGGGGAACTTCACCTCCGTTGGTGGACAGACCCGGTATGGTATTGCCGCGGTGGACGCACTGAGCGGGGCAGCACTGCCTTTCGCACCCGAGGTGGCGATCTCCGGATCCCTGTATGTGTCCTCGTTGCTGGTGGTGGGGCAGAACCTGTTGTTGGGGGGGTCGTTCGATACGGTGAACGGTTTGACGAGGCCTTTTCTGGCCGCAGTGGATAAAGTGGACGGATCCACGAACGCCTGGGCGCCGACACCAAGCGACGATGTGCTCTGCCTGGTGTATTCACAGGAGGAGAACACGGTATACGCGGGCGGCAATTTCACCACCATGGGCGGCCAACCGCGCCAGCGTACCGCGGCTTTCGATGCGAGCACCTACGCCTTGCTGCCCTGGACCGTATCGGCAACGGATCCGGTGTGGACCATGGCCATTGATGGTGCTGTGATGGTACTGGGAGGAAGGTTCGAGCAATTGGCAGGCCAGCCGCGCGAATATCTCGGCGCCGTGGATCTCGGGTCGGGCGCGGTACTTCCGTGGGTGGCCGATGCCACCTGGTACGTTCGGTCGCTGGCGATCAACGATGGGGTCGTGTATGTGGGCGGCGAATTCAGGGAGTTGGATGGCCCGGTCCGCCGGCACATCGGGGCGGTGGACCTGGCTACTGCCGAAGTGACCGATTGGGACCCCGTCGCGTCCGAGGACGTGTATACCCTGGCCGTGAGCGGTGATCGACTATTTGCTGGGGGCGTGTTCCTGAGCATCGGTGGCGTGGTGCGCAACAAGATCCTGGCCATGGACCGCGCTACAGGGCGCCCCACGGATTGGGATGCGCAGTCCAGCGACTTCGGCTCCATCAGCAGTTTGTGCATGAGCCCCGACGGCCAGGTGCTTTACGGCAGCGGCAGCTTCAATAATGCCACGTTCGGTACGGCGATGCGCCGGCACATGGTGGCCTTGGATGCGAGCACCGGGCAGGCCCTGCCTTGGGCACCACAACCCAACACCGCTCCGTGGGAAATGGTAATGTCACCGGACGGCAGTACGATCTACGTATCCGGCGACTTCACCACCATCGGTGGCCTGCCGCGCAACCGCCTGGCCGCGATCAACGCCGATCCGCAGCAGACCCAGGTCACATCGTGGGATCCGAATTGCACGGGCGGCACCGTGACGGGCATCGCGATCGCCCCGGATGGTGGTACGCTTTACGCCGCCGGGTTCTTCGATGCGGACGGCGGCACGATCGGCGGGCAACCGCGCGACCATCTGGCAGCCTTGGATACCGGTATCGATACGGACAATGCCACTTCGTGGGTGGCCCCAATAACAGGAGGCAACAACCCCTATGCACGGACCATCGTACTCGACCCTACCGGGAGCACGCTCTATGTCGGTGGCAGCTTCAATGCCGCCGAGGGCCATACGGTCTCGGGCCAGGCCAGGGACAATCTTGCGGCGGTATCCACCACCACCGGTGAAGCGCTGCCGTGGAACCCCGGCGCCAACGACGATGTGTTCGAACTGAAGTGGAGTGCCGACGGCGAGCTCATGGTCTGTGGCTCCTTCCAAGGGCCTGGTGCCATTGGCGGCCAGGAGCGAATGACCTTCGCCTACGTGGATCCGATCACCGGCGCGGTAGGGCCTTTCAGTGCCACCTTCTCGGGGGCGACCGGCGTGCTGGAGGCGGAGGATCTCGGCGATCTGCTCATCGTCGGCGGTGGCTTTTTCTTCGTGAACGGCACGCTCCGCGAGGGTCTGGCCGTGTTCGATACGCCCACCAGCATCCCGGAGAACGAGGATGCCGGTTGGCTCCGGGCCTTCCCTGTGCCCACCAACAACGAACTCTGGTTGCCCGTGGTGGCGGATGCTCGAACGGTGGAGGTGCATGACGCCACTGGCAGGCTCGTGCGTTCGTTCGCTTATGCCCGCGTGGTACACCTCCATGATCTCACCGCTGGCTTGTACATCCTGAGGCTCCGCGGTACCGCCGGGCGTGAACTCGGCCGCTGCCGGGTGGTCGTTGAGCACTGAACCGCACCCGGGCACGGGCGCGGAACTGGACCGGAGTGGGATGCCACCGTGGAGGGCCCGCGCCACGGATAGGCGAAGGGGAGCGCACGGCAACCGGCGTGGGTGATCCGCGTGTGTGTGCTGCGCCACAAGCGCAACACATGGCACAACTGGAACTGGGACTGGACAGCTTCGGCGATGTGACCGTGGGTCCCGATGGAAAGCCGCTTTCGCACGCGCAGGTGTTGCGCAACGTGGTGGCCGAGGCCGAATTGGCGGACAGGCTGGGGCTGCATTTCTTCGGCGTGGGCGAACACTACCGCGAGGACTTCGCGGTGAGCGCACCCGACGTGGTGCGCTGGGGCGGGGTGCGCGGCCGCAGCGTGTACGAGCTGGAGTTCTGCCTGGGGGACCCGACGGTGGAGGCGAACTGGAAGCTGCTGGCGCTGACCAGCAAGAACTGGTACAACGCCGACGGCCTGGAGAGCGATAGCGAGTACTACTTCCGGGTGAAGGCGATCGGCGCCGCCGGAGCAGGCCCGCTGAGCGACTCGGCCCACGCCAAGGCGGCCTAAGGCGAACGCCTCCGGGAAGCGATACCCGGAACGGATGTCCTTCGCTTGATGCCCTTGCCCCGCCACCGAAAGGTGTGCGGGGTCGGGGCATTGAGAGAGAGTCGGGTCATGGGGACGAGTCCGTTGGTCGGGAGACGTAAGTCTTGAGTCCGAGTTCTCCGGTCACCGATCACCAACCACCAAAAGCATTCTCCGCGCCTCAGCGCCTCTGCGTCGGATCACGAACACGAACCACCAAAAAACCACGAACAATGAGCAAGGAAGAACGGATCGCTTATTTCCAAACCGACTATGCGAACATGGCCCCCGCCACGCGGGCCCGCCTGGAGGTGGACCTGATGCGGCACTATTTCACCCCGCGCTACCAGTGCGTGCCCTTCGACCCCACGGAGCTGGTGGAACTGGCGAAGCAACAATGGCCGCAGCATCCGCAACGTGCCGAGGCCCTGGCCCGCTGCACGGAGCAATGGCGGGAGAGCACGGGGTACGGCTATTTCCAGGACCCGAAGGCCCGGGACGGCAAGCCGTGCAAGGGCGGTTTCTTACTGCACTGCCCCCGCCAAGGCGAGCTGCTCTTCGATACGGACAAGGACGGCGGGATCATCGGCGTGGAGTACCTGGCCATCGTGCTGCGCGGGGAAGAGGAGGAGGTTGAACCGGTGCCCGTGATGCGGATCGTGCATTGGATCCCGGGTCAGGCCCGGGATGACGGGCGACCACGGCTGGGGAGAGAACCACGGATGCACACGGATGAACACCGATGAATGCCTTGGCCGCGACAAATGCCTACTGCCGATGTTGAACCGCAACGGCATGCCTACGGCAGGCAGGCCCGCCACCGGGATCGCCACGTCGTCCCTCCCTGCGGTCGGCACTCCCATGCCTCCGGCAGGTAAACTCGCAATGACGACAAGAGTATTGGGCCCGTTCGCGAGCGATCCGTGTTCATCCGTGTCGATCCGTGGTTCAAAATGGAGCGCAGCGACGGAAGTATTCAAATGAGCTCCCAATGATAAAAACCTCCACCCCTCCACTCCCGTAAAAACCCCGATCTTCCGCAACCATGTTCACCGCCCCCTTCACCCTTGCCGACCTCGACGAGCTCGCCGAGCTGGAGCCCGCCGACTGGGACGCCATGATGGCACGCCTGCGCTGGCACCTGAGCACGCCCTACGCCACGGTGATCAAGAGCGTCTTCGGCGAGGCGCTCACCAGCGGCCTGGCCACGGGCATCGCCCACGAGGGCAGCGGCTGGGTGGGCGACCGCCTGCTGATGCCGCGCTTCCAAGGCCCCGAGCTGGAAGGCCAACTGGTGGACGCCGTGCTGAAAGAGCTGAAGGAATACGACTGCGCCACGGTGAGCGCACTGGTGGAAGAGGCCTCCGTGCCGGTGTTCCTGGAACGCGGTTTCGAACACGACGGCGCCTACCTGCGCTATGCCGGCGGCAAGAGCGAGCCCCCCACGCTGGACGAGGTGGAGCTCTGCGAACCGCACCACAGCATGGGCATCCTGCACCTGGACCGCACCGCCAGCGGCGAGCAGCGCCGGGTGCTGATCAGCGAGCATTTCTACGCGAGCCGCATCTATGTGGAGAAGGGCCGCGTGCGCGGCAACTACATGCCCCTGCTGGGCGACGGCCTCCTCCTGGCGGACCGCCCCGATGTGGGCGAGGAGCTGCTGCGCTGGCACATGCCGCACGTGCAGGAGGTGTGGGTGCCCGAGGCGAACCCCGTGGCCCGCGAGTTCCTGGCGATCCGCGGCTACACCGAGCAGGGCCGCCGGTTCCGCATGCACCAAGGCCCCGCCCTGCCGTGGAGGCCGGAGATGGTGTACGGGTGGATCAGTGAGCGGCTGGGGTAGGACGGGAGGCGTCTCCCCTCCTTCCTAAAAGGAGGGGCTGGGGGTGGTTAGAGAGTCGGGCTCCCCTCCTTCCTAAAAGGAGGGGCTGGGGGTGGTCCGAGAGTCGGGCTCCCCTCCTTCCTAAAAGGAGGGGCTGGGGGTGGTTAGAGAGTCGGGCTCCCCTCCTTCCTAAAAGGAGGGGCTGGGGGTGGTCCGGCCTTGCAATGCACCCGCTCTATCCCTCACGGAATACACCACCCCTGCCCCCTCCTTAACCAAGGAGGGGAAACCAAGTATTGAGGTGAGTGTCGAAACAAGCCTCGTGAAAGAGGGTCGGCAGAGGATCGGGCTCCCCTCCTTCCTAAAAGGAGGGGCTGGGGGTGGTTCGGCCATCCAATGCAAAACCGCTCTGTCCCTCACGGAATGCACCACCCCTGCCCCCTCCTTAACCAAGGAGGGGAAACCATGTATTGAAGTGAGTATCGTGACAGCGCGCTGGCGCCGAACATCGCAACGAGAGTCGGACAGAGGGTCGCGACGAAGGTCGGCGTCGAGGATTGTCTCCCCTCCTTCCTAAAAGGAGGGGCTGGGGGTGGTTAGAGAGTCGGGCTCCCCTCCTTCCTAAAAGGAGGGGCTGGGGGTGGTCCGGCCTTGCAATGCACCCGCTCTATCCCTCACGGAATACACCACCCCTGACCCCTCCTTAACCAAGGAGGGGAAACCGTGTATCGAAACAAGCCTCGTGAAAGAGGGTCGGCAGAGGATCGGGCTCCCCTCCTTCCTAAAAGGAGGGGCTGGGGGTGGTTCAGAGAGTCGGGCTCCCCTCCTTCCTAAAAGGAGGGGCTGGGGGTGGTTCAGGCACTCAGGATCAAAACCGCTAAGACCCCCACAGAATGCACCACCCCTAACCCCTCCTTAACCAAGGAGGGGAAACCAAGTATTGAAGTGAGTATCGTGACAGCGCGCTGGCGCCGAACATCGCAACGAGAGTCGGACAGAGGGTCGCGACGAAGGTCGGCGTCGAGGATTGTCTCCCCTCCTTGTCATTTCGAGCGCTAGTCGAGAAAGAAAAGGAGGGGCTGGGGTGGTGCAGGCTCAACATAAACACCCTCTGACCCTCACGGAATGCACCACCCCACCCAAAAATACCCATTTGTGGGTATTGCACCAGAGGCGGAACATGGTGACCTTCACCTCGTCGGAGAACCCGGCCATTCACCTCCGTTCACCTTAACCCTTTCCCCATGGACCACCATTCATCGACCCGGAAAAGTTTGCTTCTACGCCTAATGCCCGCAGCCTGCGTGGGCCTGCTCGTTGCTTGCGGCACCGGCGGGGACGCTGCGAAGGACAAGGCCGGCAACAAGCACCCGGAAGCCCTGGTAGCCGCGTTGGATTGTGATAACCCGTTCGATGTGGCCTATCGGCATAAGCATTACACAAGGACTGAACTGGCCATTGCCAAAAGGAATTTCACCGATAACTTCAAGGTGGTGTTCAACGGCAGTGAGATCGGTATCTCGGATCCAGTCCTGAACATTCCGTGGCGCACGATCGCGAACGTGCAGAGATCGATCGGCACCAAGGAGAAACCTGTCCGGGGGATGTACATCCACTATGGCATGGCAGGAGCGAACTTCCATCCCATCTTCGAATTCATGTACCCGGACACCGTGATGGGGGACCTCCAGATCATCCCGAATGCCGCCTACTCCTTCGACGTGGGTAAAAAGGAATTGGTGCTTGAACAGCATCCGGACGACTTCATGAACGACTACCTAAAGATGGTCAAAGTAGACCGCAGCGGCGCCGGCACAGGTACTTCCGAGCTAAAAGCCGAAGACCCTTCAGCCATCTGGTTCCCCTATGCGGACAATCTGAGCCAGTTGCTGGCCCAGAACCAGGGCCCCGATCCGAACCATCACATCGACACGGTTCTGGTGGTGAGCTGCATCAGCGAGAAACTTTGTTACAAGGCGCTTACGAATTTTACGGTCGAACCCGAGTTCCGGCACCTGATCGCCCTGAACATCGCAGATGGAGGCACGGACCTCCTATCGGACGACTTGGAAATGACAATGCCGTTCCAAAACATGGCCATGGACCTGGGGACCATGTGCCCGCCAGTGTGCAAATCGCACTGAACATGGGTAGGTATGGGTCTTGCTGAACCGTGAGCGCGCCGCTGGATGAGATCCTTGGTGATGGTAATGTACATGGCCATGCTGGCGGCCATGGCCCTTCTTGCCGTGCTTTCTTGGAACAAAGCGACCCTGCTCCTGCAGGTCGCGGCACCCGCGTTCGCGATGGTGACCTGTATCCGCCTGCGAACTCCGAGAGGGCCGATCTTTTCAGCGCTCCTTCCCCTGTTGGCCCTGGGCTTCGTGGTGGAATCCATAGGCCTTTACACCTCTTCGTTCGGCATCCACAACACGTCGATGTTCAATGCCTATGTGGTGGCGGAATTCCTGCTGGTGCTGCGCCTGGTGGCGGTTGCTTGGCCCGGCCCGAAATGGCCGCTCGTCCTCACGGCACTGTTGGGCATCGCTGCGGTGACTTGGAGCTGGTCCCGTTGGCGGTCCTTGGATTTCCTGCTCACGGAGGGTGTTTCCGTGATGGCCTTGCTGCTGTGCGGATGGATGCTCGTGCTGCTCTGGCGCCTTTCCGAACATAGCATGGTGGCCCTGAGCAAGGTGCCGTCCTTTTGGGTGTTCACGGGCTTGCTGCTCTACTTCGGCGCCTTGTTCCCCGTTATCGGGCCGCTCCGCTACCTCTATTCGGACCACCCGGCCCTGACTTTCTATCTCTACTCCATTGTGCAAGCGCTTTCCGTGGTGCGGTACGGCATGATCGGTTACGGCTGTATTCTGGAAGCGCGAACGAGACCGTGATGGCATGAACGATATCGACCTGGTCCTGGGCATCATCGTAGGCACCTTGCTGCTGGTGCTGCTCATGGGAACGGTGCTTCTGCTGATGGTGCGCGAACACCAGCCGTCGCCAGCGCCACCGCGCCGAACTGGCCGAGCTGGGCCTGCGCCATGCCCGCGAGGTGATGGGTGCCGAACGGGAGGCCGTGCGCCATACCCTGCAGGAGGTGGGCGCGGAGCTGCACGACAACGTGTCGCAATTGCTGATGGTGATCCACATGGGCCTGCACTGGCTTCCCGAAGGCGAGCAGCCGCTCCCGCGCCTGGACGCCTCACGCGAAGCCTTGGAGGAATGCATCAAGGAGGTGCGCCGCCTGGGGCATACCCTGAACACGGACCTCTGGGAGGACCGCACCTTGGAAACGGCCCTGAAGGACCTGGCGGACCGCCTGAACCGCACGGGAAAGCTGGACGTGCAGTTGATCGCGGAAGGGCTGCTGCCCCACCTGCCGAACGATGTGAGCACCATTCTCTTCCGGGTGTGCCAAGAGGTGGTGTCGAACACGGCGAAGCACAGCGGTGCCAAGGCGCTCACGATCACCCTGCACAGCGATCCGGTGGGCATCACACTGGCGGACAATGGCAAGGGCTTCGACCCCGGCACGGTAAAGGCCCAAGCGGGCCTGCGGAACATCGAGCGGCGCTGCGCCCTCATCGGCTTCGAGGCGAAGTGTACCACGGGCGAAGGGCAGGGTTGCTCGTGGAGGCTGCAGCGGCATGCCTAAGGGTCGGGCTCCCCTCCTTGAGGCAAGGAGTTCGCTCCATCAGGATCTCCGCCTCGGGACCCTGATGAAACCTGAGTGAAGTCTGAAGACTTCATGGAAAACACGCATGCAACAAGCACGAACCATACCCACAAGTGACCCAGCCGGGAAAGGTCGGAGATCACAAGGGGGCTGGAACACTTATTCTATCCCATTTGCAAATGGTAGTTCACTTCGTAAGGCGTACCCCTTTCGATCACTGCGTAGACGCGATGGATGATCTTGTTCCGCAACGCATTGAGCACTGACATTTTGGGCTTGCCTTGGGCACATTTTCTTGTCCAATAATCCTTCAGTTCACCGGGGCGGGTGATGCATCCCAAAGCGGAGATGTGCAGTAATGTCTTCAGGCCCCTGTTTGCTTTTGGGGACACGCGTGTGCGCCCTCGTATCGAAGACCCCGAGGAGAATTCATAGGGTGCTGCTCCAGCATGACAGGATAACGCCCTCGGGTTCCTGAACCGTGTAAAGCCTTCAGTGATCGCCAAAAGATTTGCCGCCAGAACAGGTCCCACGCCAGGAACCGAAAGCAACAGCTCATACATGCGTTTGAGCTCGGGTTGTTTGTTGACCTGCTCCAGTATCATGCCGTCAACTTCCTTGATGAGCTTGTCCAGTAGGCGAAGATGGAGCTTATCAAATCGATCAAAGGACTTCTTCAACTCGCCTTCCACATAGCGGTTCAGATCCCCCAGCTGCTTCTTGTGCTTCACCCGGTCACGCACCAATTGGTTACGCCGTGTGATCAGCTGGCGAAGCGCATCATGCTGGAGCCTGTCGGCGGTGAAGAGCCGGGCCTTGTCCTGGAACCTGCGGGCATATTCCGCTATACGCAGAGCATCCACTTGGTCATTCTTGCCCCGAGTAACACCAATGCTGTGCTGGATGTCGCTAGGATGCGCTAACCAAACACGCATACCCAGTTCCACCAGCCAACGGACCGGGCCATTGGAATAATGGCTCGTCGGCTCCAAGCACATCAGGTCCTCCTTGTCCAACTCGAACTCCTTCATCCAGCGCTTGATCAAGGCACACAAGGGCTTGCTACCATTGCGCACGCTGATCGAACCCTTGATCCTTCCCGTGTCGTCGGTAAGGGCCACCTCCAAGGTGGCACGGCTTACATCAATTCCTATCCAGTGCTTCATTCCTCCATTACTTTTGAAGTTCATCAAGTGACTTCTGGGGAACTGAGCACCGAACCTGAACTCGACAACTCTAATAGGCCCTCACGCCTGGTATTCTATCTGAGTCTCGGGTCCGGAAGGTCTTAGGTCCAATAAGTGTTATAGGCCTTGAGCCTGTTGCGGGATTGGTTCACCTGTGACCTTGCTCGGTCCTTCAGAAGTCTGTCGGTGCAAGTGTAGAGTTGCGGGAGCGTTGGGCTGAAGATCTCGATCAGGCGATCAAGATCCGCTGAGCGCTGGGTCTTCCGGATGCGCTTCGCCACCTTCAACATTCTCCGCAGCAGTATGCTGATCAACGATATCCAATACCTGATCAAAGGTGAGTGATACGGATGGCTTGTTCGTGAATGACATGGTCCGAGCTGCTTGTTCAACGATAGATCGCTCCAAGTTGCCCACCACTTGCTAGATCACTTAGTTCCCCCCCGAACAACGAAATTTGCGCCGATCGATCGGTCGAACGGGGAACGATGCTTGGACGAAGCAGTGTCCCTTGAAGTTGGCGATCGGATCACCGGATATGGAAGAGAAGAACGTGCTGCGATCGATCCAGGAGGTATTAGCGAAGATGCCAAGCGACTGGCTGAAGCTCACCACCCATCGGCTGGATATCTATGATGAAGCGCTGGCGAAGACCCAGTTCCTCGATGAGTTCGAGCGCTTGATCAATACCGGCCATAGTGGGCCGGTTGCTTTGGCAGCACTGCCTACCGCGTACGATTACATCCGTCTAGGCCATCCCTTGTCCTCGATCCTGGAATGGGCGATCGCCCAATTGAACGGGCTGCAAGCGGATCAGGTGATCAGTTTCTCCTCCCGGATGATGCCTGTGCTCGCGGTGTTGCGGAAGAACGGATCGGACAAGAAGCAGACCCGGATCGTGCATACGGATGAGCTGCCCGTCCATTTCGACGAAGCGATCCTGCGCTCGGTATATGGGTATGCCTTCGAGTTGGTCCGCATGGAGGTGGGTGAAGAGATCCCGGCATTCAACGGGTCCACGATCCTCCTTTCTCAACAGCGCCTGTTCGGCAAGGTGGAATTTCCAGCGAACGTCGACTTCTTCACGGGTACGCATGCCCTAGGGAGCGTGATGCTGGTAAATGGCGAAGCGAATGCGGCCTACGTCAAGGAGATCCAACATGTGCGGCGCAGGGAATCCATTGCCATGACACCGGCTGATTGCCACTTGGCCTTGCAGATGATGGTGGATGGGCCATCCGTTCCACACCCGGAACACGATCGCGCAACGGACATGGCCCGGGTGAAGGGCTCGATCCAACAGATCACGAACACAGGGACCAAAGCGCTCGTTGCCTCCAGTGGCCTTTCCATGCAATATGCCATCATGATGGGCCTCGTTCATGATGCCCAGGAAATACACACCGGGCAGCACATCCGTTTCATTGTACCGCCGAATTGCTACGGCGGCACCAATGACCAAGCGCGACGCGTAGCGAACGGCAATGAACACGTGGAGGTGGTCGACCTGCTCGTGGACGGCGATAACGAACTGGTGCGGAGCCTCGAGGCGATCCTGGAGCAAGTGGCCCAAGAGGATGCCATTCCATACATCATTGCAGAGATCCCGACCAATCCCCGCGTGGAAGTCCCCGACATGGAAGCACTGCGCGCTGTGCTGAGCAAGAAGCGCAAGACAAGCTCCGGTTCAGTGGCAGTGGATCCGGTCTTCATACTGGACCAGACCTTCTGTCCGAACGTCCATTTTTTGGGTGATGGGGACCTGCTCTCCACGGTACGGACCATCGCATACGTAAGCGGATCCAAGTTCCCGAGCGGTGGGCTCTGCACAGCTGGCTATTGTGTAGGCAATGCACTGACGGACCGCTTGATCGAAAAGATCGATCTCCACCTTCGCCTCTGCGACAACGAAGCGACCGATCTGCAGGTGGAGATCCTGTCCAAGCAACTGCCCTCGATGAACCAACGCATTGCGGATGCCTACCGGAATACCCGTGAATTCGTCAGCTTCATCCACCGGACCTTGCCCGGGGCGAAGATCAATTTCGTGAGCGAAGAGCTGGCCGAGCAAGGGTTCACGCCGTCGGTATTCGCACTGGACCTGCCTGCCCAAGGCAACTCGGATGCAGCACGGGAAGCGCACAAAAGAGCGCTGAACCTCAAGTTGATCAACCGGATGATCACGCAGATCCCCAAAGAGAGCAAGTTCTGTGTGAGCTACGGGCAGCTGAAAGGATGCTACTGGACCATCCCCGCGACCTCCACGCAAGGCACCACCAAGGAAGGCGATAAGGACTACATCGTCCGCGTAGCCGTTTCCCCGGACCTGGACCTTGAACTGCACAAGAAGGTCTTTGCGGATTTCGTGGAGCAGGATGTGCTTTGTACCGTTCCGAACACTCTTTGATCCACCTACGAACCGAACGACTGATCGTTCGAGACATCGAAGAAACGGATGTGGAAGGGATCTTTGCGTTGGACTCTGATCCGGAAGTGCTGCGCTTTATTGGCACCCCGGTGATGAAGCTGCTTTCAGAAGCGGAGCATGTGATCGCTAACATCCGAGCACAGCATAAAGAGAATGGCATTGGCAGGTGGGCTATGGAGGAACGTGCGAGCGGTGAGTTCATCGGTTGGACCGGGTTGAAGCTCGAGAAGAATATCCGTCCGTTCCACTACTACGACATTGGCTACCGCCTGATCCTCTTCTACAACATCACATGTGTGACCGCGGCCGGGCTGATGGGGTTGGCGCTCCTGGTGCGGGAGGTGCTGGGGCGGAACGGGCTACGGCGCACGATCGAACTCTGGTGGTTCGTGGTCTCCCTGGTGCTCTTCGGGTATGCGTACCTGGTGGGCGCACTGGACGCGCATTTCGATATCCTGTTGCCCGGTACGGCCCCTTCCTTCCATTACTTCTTCTACATGAAGGCCGCCATGGTGCTGTTCGCCGGTACGTTGGTCGCCCGCCTTGCCCGGCGTTTGCCCTTTGCCCCCGCGCATGCCCGCATGGCCGCCATGTTGTTCTGGGTGGTGCCCATCGCCATCGTGTATCCGGGCTATTCCGGGCGTATGGACGTTCACGGCATGCGGGCCCAAAGCTTGGCCATCAGCGAGGACAATGACCTTGTGGACATGTTCCGCTACTTGCGCGACTCCCTCGTGTGGGACGATGTAGTGCTCTGCGACGACAGCCTCAGCGTGTTCCCGCTCATGCCTTCCGCGCGCAAGGTGGTGGCGACCATGTGCACCATGGCCGATCCCTACGTGGACCTCGTTCCCCGCTTGGCGGAGCGTGATTCCATGCTGGAGGGGCTAAAGGCTGAAGGACCGGATGAAGAAGTGTTGCTCGAGAAGTACGGAGTAACCCACCTGCTCCTGCGAACGACCGACGAGGCCGGTATGCCGCTGCGCGAAAAGTGGTTCCCCTCCGTGGTCCTGCGCAACGAGGGCTACGTCCTCTTCGCCCGCTGAGTACAGTGAAACATGGCGACCTGCCCCGCGCAGGGCGAAGGCGGACCGGTCCCCGACCGGCATCCATGCACCTGCGCTCACCGCCACCCGCGGCACGTCCATGAGCGCCCGCCCGGACACGCTGCATGCAACGGAACGGCCCGAAGCCGTCCTCAGGCCGGGACCTGCACCAGCTCCTGCGCCACAAGGTCCGCCTCCTCGCGGGCTTCGCAGAAGCGGTGTACGTCACCCTCTTCCAGTAGAGGGTTGAGCCAGTCGCCCTTGTAGGCCCTGGGGATGATCACCGGCTGGCGCTTTCGGCTGTTGTGGATGGTGGCCATCAAACTTTGGGCGGGGCGGGTGAGGATGCTGAAGGTATCGCCCTCGTGGATGCCGCCAAGACAGAAGATCGGTTCGTCGCGCTGCCGGATCTCATAGGGCACCTTGTCCGGTGTCTTGCGGCCTTCCACGGTGCGGTGCTGCCATTCGAAGAAGGAGGTTACCGGAATGAGGCAGCGGCGGCCTGCCGCAGCGGCGCTCTTGAAGGCGCGCTTCGCGTAGATCGTCTCGCTGACGGCGTTGAAGGTGGGCGTGCGCTTGAGGAATTCCTTGGGATCCTTGGCCCAGATGGGGAGGAGGCCCCATTGCTTCCATCCGATCACCCGGGGTTCCTCGGCGGTGATCACGGGCCACCATGGCCGCGCGAACGCGCTGGTGCGGGGGATGGGAAGCTGGCCGCGGGTCTCTTCCAGCATCCGCCGGTCGAGGCGTTTTTCCAGTGCGGCCACATCGGCATCCAAGGCGGTGTGATAGCACATGGATCGAATATAGCACAACTGTCGTGTCCGATCGAAAAGCCGTTGGCAGGTGGATCGGGGAGAACCGTCCATGCGGGAATGGGGGATCGAGAAAATTGTGGCGCTTTCTCCACGAAGCGGAACGGTTGTGCGGGATCGTTGAAGCCGCGAAACACGCAATGGGCCAAGTGCGAACGGCATGCGGCGCGGTTCCGGCACGTTGTTCGGTGCTTCCGGGGCATCACCAATACCTCTAACCAAAATGGAAACCACGGACAAAAAGGCCAACTCCGGCCCTGAAAGAGTGCATGGGGCTATTCCCATGCCGGAACATCTTGATCGGACGAAGAAGCCCGACATGGTGCGGCGGTCGCAAAGCACCGTCGGAACAAAGACCCCGGGCAAGGGAGGAAAGATGGATATGAGCGAAGCGGCCGAGCGTAAGGCACGACGGGACAAAAAGCCCGTGAAGGAGTAATGTCATTTCGCAGTGCGGAGCGGTCCGCTTGGCCGTTAACCTGTGGAGATCGCTGAATCGGTTAAGCTGCACCATGTGGGATGGCCAGGTCGGTATCGCTCGCAAACGGGTCGGCATGGGTTCATCTATTTGATCATACGAGATCCAGTAGCGTCCAATTTTCCCGGACCCTACTGGTTCCCGATCATTGATGGTGTGTGGGATATGCGGCGATCAGCTTTGCATTTGGGGCGAAATCTCAACGATCGGGAAGACCGGCAATTCCTTCAGCGGGAAAAAGTCTTCGCGCAGTAGTCGAAATCCCGGGCGTCTCCGTCGGCATGGAATACGGGACCGGTCGTTGAAATGGAGCGGACCGGCATGCCGGTGTGCACAGCAGACCATACATGGGCCGAATTTTGCGAATGAGCTTTCGAACCTTTAACCCCCCCGAAGATGAAGTATGTACTGACAACCGCTTTCTTGTGCTTCGCCCTGTTGAGCGCCCGGGCACAAACTGAAAAAGTGCAGCCCACCGCCATGGCACCGCACAATTGCGTGACCTCCACCACCAATGAGGATTGGAAGAACCTTGGACTGAGCGAGGAGCAGTCCGCGAAGGTGAAGGACATTCAGGCCGAGTGCATGAAGATGGAGCACAACATGAAGGCCGACCAAACCACCACGAAGGAATCCCCGATGATGGAGAAGTACGAGGACAGGGTGAAGGAGGTCCTTACCCCGGACCAGTACAACAAGTGGGTCAAATGGTGCAGTACCCATGCGCAAAGAGGCGACATGGAGAAAAGCAACAAGATGGAGGAGGACAAGCAGATGGAGGAGGACAACTGAACACGAGTTCCATTGGAAGTGTATTGCTTGCTCAGGGTCCTTCACGGAGGACCCTGAGCATGCTGTTTCAGCAAAGCGGGGCCCCGAAGCGGAGACCCTGCGAGAGCAGGAGGTTACATGGCAGCATGACCACGGGTGCCGATCTGTGCAGTAGATCCTATATTTGGTAAACCCTTTCATCTTAACATGACCATACCATGAAACCAACTGTATACTTGGTTGCGTACCTCATTTTTTCTGCGATCAGCTCGATCGCACAACCGGGCGCACTTGACAACAGCTTTGGCGCGGGTGGCATAGTCTTAAGGGACTTGGGAGGTGAAGATGTAGCCAATGCGGTGCTAGTTCAACCTGATGGTAGGATCATCGCGATCGGCAATACACGCAATGGAAGTTCAGTCGATCTCGCGTTGATCCGCTTGGGTCCAAATGGCAGCTTGGACAACAGCTTCGGTGTGAACGGGATCGTGATCACTGCGATCGGGCCGGGGATAGACAAAGGTTACGCAGCCGCACTACAGACCGATGGGAAGATCCTGGTCGCCGGCACTTCCGATGCGGGTGGCAATTTTGACTTCGCATTGGCCCGATATAATATTGATGGCAGCTTGGACAATAGCTTTAGCGGAGATGGTTTGTTAACGACCGACATCGGAGGCGATACGGACGCAGCTCACGGAGTTGTCGTTCTATCGAACGGAAAGATATTATTGGGAGGTTATACCAGAAGCGCGGATGATCACGATCTTGCCATGGCCCTCTACAATGCGGATGGCTCATTGGATAACAGCTTCGGTGTTAATGGAATAGTTGTGAGCATGCTACCCGGCGATGATCTGTGTTTATCCATGGCACTGCAAAATGATGGAAAGATCCTTTTGGGTGGATTCTCTGAAACTGGCACTGGCTATGAATTTGCTGTGGCACGCTACAATTCGGACGGATCGCCCGATGCCGGTTTTGGGAGTAGCGGAAAGGTCATGACAGCGATCGGAAGTGGTGGTGCCACAGGGAATACCCTGGCGGTTCAAATTGATGGGAAGATCTTGCTTGGTGGTTACTACTACAATAGCAACAGCGAACTTGATCTCGCCATGGTCCGGTACATGCCCAATGGTGTTGTGGACAATTCCTTTAGCGATGACGGGATCGTAACGATGCCATTTGATGCCAACGAAGACTATGGTCCTTCCTTAGCGCTACAAGCTGATGGGAAAGTGTTGGCAGGCGGCACAAGCAGGAGCGCGATCTATCGGAACTTTGCGTTGGCTCGGTTCAATACTGATGGAACTCCTGATAGTGGTTTTGGATCGAATGGTATGGTGACGACAGAAGTAGGTTCCTATGATAACGAAGCGTCCGCATTAACAATTCAACAGGATGGCAAGATCGTACAAGTCGGCTACGCGAATGGGGCTGACAATGATCTTGCTGTCGTGCGCTATCTCTCCGTCACCGATGTCGGCATTAGGGACCACGGATCGACCATCAACGCACCTTCCGTCCATCCTAACCCGATCAACGGAACAATATCGCTTCGCTATGAACTGCTGAAAAATGAGGTCGTTTCCATATACCTTTTGGACATTCAAGGTAAATTTGTCATGACCTTGGTTTCCGAAGAACGACAAGTAGCTGGCGAGCACAGGGTCCTTATCGACCTACCTGGGTCTATTCCGAGCGGGAAGTATTTGATCGAACTAAGATCTTCGGAGGGCGTTGTGAACATGGAGGTCATTAAATAGGGTCAGGGATAGCCGGGATCGCTGCAGCAAGTCTTCCCCCTGTCCATGCGCTGCGATCCACCGCGAATGGGCGCAGTGCAGGGAGGGCTGGCGAAAGAAAGCGGCGCTTGAACCCGATCAATGGTCCATGCATAGGCCCCCGGTGCGAAAACCGGAAAATGGCGTTTGATATCGGGGTGGTGTTGCCGGTACTGCTCTACCGCTTCTTCCTTCCCCGTGATCTCCGCGGCGTTTTTTCCGAGCGCTCGCCCGTTCCCAGCACATAGCCCCAAGGTTCCAGTTCAGGGATGCGGTCGAACACGACCTTCAGGATACCGAACAACGGGATCGCCAGGAACATCCCGGCGATGCCCCAGAGCATGCCGCCGGCGATCACCACAACGATGGAGAACAGTGCATTGATCTCCACCCGTGCACCCACTACCAACGGGGACAGGAATTGATTATCGATGAACTGGACCACGGAGTACAGTCCGAGCACCCATAGCGCCGCGGTGAGGTCCTGCAGCGCGAAGGCCACCAACATGGTGATGAGGGTGGCCACGATCATCCCGATGTACGGAACGAGGTTCATCAATGCCCCGACAACAGCGAGCAGCAATGCATATTTCACCCCGATCAGCAGCAGGCCGGCCCAGTTCATCGCCACAAGGATCAAGGTCTCGATCATCCTGCCCACCAGAAAGCTCTGCACCACGCTCTTGGTCTCCCCCAGCACATCCTCCAGTGTATCCTGCTTGCCATGGGCGAACAGCTTCGATAGGAAAGTATGAAAAAGCGCCTTGTAGTAGATGATCAGGAAGGTGAACACCGGAAGCAGGAAGAAAAAGCCGAACAGCGCCCCCACCGTGGTGAGGGTCTTGCCCACGATCCTCCCCCCGCTGTCCATGCCCTCCTTCTTCACTTTATCCACCGCATCCTGCAGGTCCGCGGGTTCCATGTTGGCAGTGTTCGTCGCCCAGCCGGTGATCTGCTCGCCGGCAGTTCGGACCTTGCCCTTCAGTTCCGGAAAGGACTCGCTGAAATGGGCCGCCTGCGTCACCACGAAATAGCCCACGGCCGCCAACACCAGCATGGCCAGCAGAACGGCCACGGTGATGCCGATCTTCCTGTTGATCCCCCAACGGCAGAGCCATTTCACCAAGGGGTCCAGCAGTATGGCAAGCAGCAAGGCGAAGAGCAGTGGGACCACCAGTTCCTGCGTGAGCCAAAGCGCGGCGATCAGCAAGGACAGGCCAAGGATGGTCAAGCTCAAACGTTGGTAAAGCGGAGGAGCAACAGGCGTTCGGGTTTCGTTCATGGTCGCGGCCGTTGTTCGTCGTTGGGCTCATGGTCGAACATTCCCGCGTGGTTTAATGTTCACGGACGGCCACATGTTGAGCTGCGCGAATTGGGGTGAGGTAGGTGTTCCTCGGTGTGCGATCGGGGAGGCCGGTCCTTCCCGGCCATTCGTTGCTGGTATGAAAATGGATGGGACGCTCCGCAAAGAACGGAAGTAATGACCTTTCAATTGATCCCCTCACGCCGAATGGCCCTCTACGGGCTGGTGGCCTTGGCCATCCTGTCCTTTGCCGTGTTCAATTCCGGTGAGGTCCCATGGGATCCGTTCAAGGATGGACAGGCGCAACAGGTGCATGACCAAGGCATGTGCCCGGAGCGGAACTGCCGGATACCACGGCCATGGACCGCATGGATACTGCGGCCGGTCCAAGCACGGATGGCAAGCCTTGAACGCTTTTGTCCACCTCTTTGTGCAGCTTCTTCGGGGGCTGGCATCATCCCCATCACATGACCATGTCCCATAAACCACCTCCCATGCCCTGGGGCTATCGCCTCATCGCTATCTTTCTCTTCATCGTTCTCATCGGTTGGATCGTTTTCGTGATGCGCTAACGGTTGAATGCCGGAAGGAATGTTGGGGGTCGGCATGCGCGAGGTCCGGTGGACGTGACCGAATTTCCGCTGCCAACTTATCCGCTCTGTGGAGCATTGCAATACAGCGGGCCGTTTGATCCATTGGCCGGGAAGCAGTGGTGGCAATGCAGGTTGAAGAGGGAACGCACAACAAGGAAGCAGGTGGAAAAAGCAGGACCCCGGCCGCCGGTATACCGGGGCCGGGGTCCTACGATGTGCATCGGATCAAGGTGTGTTCTTCCAGATCCGTGAGCCGAAGATCAGGGACAGGACGAGCAGGACCAGGAAGATGTAGAATATGATCTTCGCGATCTCCGCGGCACCGGCGGCCAGACCCGTGAATCCAAAGATCCCCGCGATGAGGGCGATAATGAGGAAAGTGACTACCCATCTAAGCATGGCTGTGTGTTTTTTTGGTTGCTGATGGAAGGACACATACCGTACCGCTATTCTTCAAGAGAGGAATCACATGGCAATGCGAGGCGGATCTTCCTCAACATGGGAAAACAAGAGTTGAGCGGACCCGACGCAGCGCTGCGTGTGACCACCAACACTGCCGAGGGCCTTGCTGCGGTGCATGCGCTGGCGGCAGTGAACGATGACGAGCTCCTGCGGGTGCCATGAGCATCCCTTCCTTTACCCGGATTTTGTTGTCGGGCGTACACCGATGGGGCATGGAAGCATCGTCGTGGACCGCGATGATATTCCACTTTCGATCGTTCCGCATCTCCTTGATCGCGTCCTGTTCTCAACTTTGCCCGATGCCGCGGACCTGGATACCGTTCTTCCTCCTTTTGCTTGCCGCATGCAGTGAGCCGACCCTGCGCACCGTGCAGGAAAAGGAGCCTGAGCCTGTGCCTGAAGAGATCACGGAAGTGGTCGACAGCATCCCGCAGCCCGCACCGGTCGATACGCCGGCCGTTGTACAGAGCACGACAAAGAAGAGATCGCCTCCCGCGGAAGAGGAGAACTTGGGTTGCTCCGAGTACGTGTCGGGCGGCTCCACCGGCATGCGCTCAGTACGCTACCTGAAGCCTGCGGAACTCGCCGCACATCCGGAAAAGATAACCGACGAGCTGCCGTCGCTGTGGTACATGGCGGAGCAAGGTGCTCCTGTGAGCATCGCGGACGATTTTGAGCGCGGCATCTCCACAGAGCACAGGCACATGCCGGATACCCTGAATGTAGAGGTATGGATCTACGCTAAATGCTCTGACCGGAAGCCATACATGGTGCAGCATTACGGCGTATGGCGCACCGCTGAAGGTGGCTATGCGTGGCGGCTCCGGTAGCACAGCTCACATGGATCGGTAAACCTGCGCAAGTTGCAGGCTCTCACCCTCCTTCGTCCCGCTTCAATCCATCAGGCAGCGCAGGCAGAAACCGAGCTGCTGGTCGAAGCCGAAGCGGCCGATACCGGTATTGTTGTTCTGCAGGTAGCGGCACCAGGCATCGGTGGTCGTGCTCGCCGTGGTGGTCCACCAGTATCCGTAGTACGGCAGGTCGTAGAAGAAGCCGTCCGCATTATCCCGGTTCCCGCCGGGAAGTGCTGCGAAACCGCTGCTGTTGGAGGCTCCGTTATTGGGCGCGACCCAGAGCGAAAGGCTCTTGAGCTGGCCGCCCACATTGGGAGTGGTGCCGCGCCAACTGGTGGCCGACAGTTCCGTGGGCAGCATGCCCAAGGACAGTTCCAGTGCCTGCCAGTCCGCGTCCGTGGGCACGTGCCAACCTTGGGGGCAGATGCGGGCATCGGATGCGGCGAACCAGTTGTACAGTTTACCATAGAGGGCATCGTTCACCGTATCGTTATTGTAATTGGTCCATGCTCCGGTACCCAGTGCGGTCCATGCCGTGGTGTCCGTTACGTTAGGGATCTCGGCACCATCGCGGTAACGGGTGGTGCGCAGGTTCTCCGCCATCCAGCATTGGCCGCCGATGGACACCACCGGGTAGGTATTGCCATCAATGTCGGTAATGCTGGGGGAATCGGCACAGACCAGTCCGTTGGCCAGTTGGATCGTCCGGTCCGCGCTTACCGTGGGCACCTCGTTGATCCACCCGCTGGCGGCCTGTCCACCGGGCAAAGTGGCGTATCCGGTGATCCGAAGCTCGTCACCCGGCGTCCAGGGGAAGACGTCCCGGGCATCCTTGATCATCAGGTTTCCATGGACGGCTCCGACGTGCGCCAAGTGGACCGGGCCCGCATGCCCTCCGCCCACCATTACCATGCGGATGGAGCGGCGCTGGCCGTTGTGCTCCGCCCACAGCAACTGCACACCGGGCTGGCCACCCCACAGTTGGAACCGCTGGGTGCCGGGTGCAATAGGACCTTGGTAGTTCGCCACTTCACGGCCCAACGCATCGCTCACGCCCATGCGCAGCACACCGGCATCGTTCACGTAGAGGTCCACGTTCGTGCGGTCACTGTACGGATTGGGGTGGCCGGGGCCAAGGGTGATGCCGTCCTGCTGGGCCGTGGCCCCTGCACCGATGCCGGTGGACCCGAGCACCAGCACGGTATCCGGGTAGTAGAGCGTGACATCACCGCCCTGGGTCAAGTTCAACACATACATACTGTCCAGCGGAACGGGATCCCCTTGGTACTGGCCGGTGAAGGTGAGCGTGATCACTTGTGCTTGCCCGTGAAGCAGGCAGCTGAACAGGGCTACGGAGAGCAAGGTGCGAAGCATGGCGCGGCGTTTCAAGGTGTTTTTGGAAGCGGTGCAAGATAGGGTCCCGACATGCGCTCGAACATGACTTTTGCCGATCGCTGCAGGCGTGTACCGCCGCAGGCCGCCGCTTCGCAGCCGCTGCGCTTTGGTCGTGCTGTCGTGCAAACGCATTCCAGAACGGGTCACTCGGGTGGTCTGGCTCTTACGCCTCAACGCGCGTTGGCGCCGGTCCGGAGCTCCCACTCCCACGCCCGGCCCACTTCGTCATCTGTCACTTCACCCATTTGCACGAAGCCGTTCTTCGCGAGCACCCGTGTGGAGGCATTCGCTTCGGGTAGCGTCTGCGCCGTGATCCGCAGCGTGGGGTCCTGCGCCTTGGCGAGCAGCACGAGCTGCGCGGCCATGCGCGTCGCAACGCCACTGCCCTCGTGATCCGGGAAGCAGTGGTAGGCGATCTCCACCCGGTCCGGATCGGGTGCGCCTTTGAATCCACAGGTGCCCACGATGCCCCCCTCCTCCTCGGCGAGGTACGCCACCCAAGGGGGCCGGAAGCCGATGGTGCGGTAGAAATCCTGGTTGGCCTTCACCATCTGCTTTACATAGGCAGATACCTCCGTGCCCAGCAATGGCGGCAGGCCCGTGGCCGGGATCTCGATGAGATGCATGGTCGAGCAAAGATGGGGCTACGTCGCTGAGCCGTATTCATCATGGACATCGGTAAACAGCCAATGTTCAATTGCGCACCGCGGAACACGCACGGGCTTTCCTGTAGCAGTGATGCGTTGAAATAGGACCGATGGCAGCACGCATGGATGCCTTGCCAACCTTGCACGGACCCGACCGATAGTTAACTTTCGACTTCATCCTATAACCCACAACCTCATGCGTACACTACTGAGTTCCCTTCCGATCGTCGGCATCCTGTTGTTCGCAGCATGCGAAAATGCCGAGCACGAACGCGCCGAGCACAAGAGTCCCATGGCAGCCATGCACACGGAGATGATGAAGGCCGACAGTGCGGCCAAGGCCCAAGAGGCGATGGTGAACGCGATCAATGACCGGTTCAACAGCAACAACATGGAAGGCGTCGAAACCCTGTTGACCGCCGACTTCGTGGACCACCAATTGGACCCCTCTATCAAAACCACCGGCATCCAAAGCGTAAAGGACCTGTTGAACATGTACCACACGGCCTTTCCCGATGTGAAGCAGGAGATCATGGGCATGGCCACCAAGGGTGACCGCACGTATTTCCAAATTCATATCACCGGCACCAATACGGGTGCTTGGGGAGATATGCCCGCCACGGGCAAGGTCATGGACGTGATGGGCTGCGACGTGATCCGCTTCGAGAACGGCAAGGCTGCGGAGCATTGGGGATACACCGAAGAGGCCAAGATGATGATGCAGCTGGGCCTGATGCCACCGCCCGCCGCACCGAAGAAGAAGTAGGCCGCAAAACGATAGCATGAAGAACGGCGGGGAGGCGACTTCCCGCCGTTCTTTTTGTGCATCGGTCGCCCATGGGGAGTCCTCCGGACCCTCCTGCTCGGCCGGGCCGTGATCGGGGCGGTGGGGAACTCATCCGCGGGTCCGCATGGGCATCCGGGTGTGGACCAGCAGCCTTGGCCACGAAAGCGAAATGCTGCTGGTGCGCTAGAGATGCACCACCTTCGCCAACCTTTCACGCGGATCACCAGCCCCAGCCATGCGCAGAATAACCCCGTTCCTTGTTCCAACGTGCCTATCACTGTTGGCCGCCATAGATCCGGCGTGCGCCCAGACCGTTACGGATATCGATGGCAACGTGTACAACACGGTGACCATAAATGGGCAGGAATGGATGGCAGAGAACCTGGCCACCAGCCACTATCAGGATGGCACACCGATCAACTTGGTACCGGACTACTCGGCTTGGAACAACCAGATCAACTCCGGTGCGCGCTGTTTCTTCTTCAACGATCCCGCGCTGCTGGCGCCGAGCTACGGTACGCTGTACAACTGGAATGTGGTGAACAACCCCTTGAACGTCTGCCCTGAAGGTTGGCACGTGCCGAGCGATACGGATCGGAGCAACATGACCATCTTCCTCGACCCGACGGTGAGTCCAAATGCGGGCTTCAATGGGCCTGGCACTGGAACTGACATCTCCGTCCAATTGAAAGAGGCGGGAGTAACGCACTGGCATTCGTCCAACGGCACCAACAGCAGTGGCTTCAGCGCACGCGGCGCAGGTTACAGAGAGCCCGATGGCTCTTTCGAAAGCCTCAAGGGCTTCACCTACCTGTGGAGTTCCACCATTGGCCAACAAAGCAAAGCGTGGATCCGCAGCCTTGGCGATAACGATCCGACGCTCTCCCGCTTCATTCTCGACCGCGTGTATGGAGCAAGCATCCGTTGCATGGCGGACATGACCACCGGCTTAAAAGAAGCCCCAGTGGACGATCAGCTCCAGCTCTTTCCGAACCCGGCTTCCGGCACCGTGCTGATCGCCGGTTTGCCGGAGGGCCTGATCGATCTTGTGATCACGGATGCCGCCGGGAAACAGGTGCGTCGGCAGCAGATCCTCGGAACCACACATCGGATCTCCGTCGAGGATCTGGCTCCTGGCATGTATCTGTTTTCGGCGAAGGCCGGTGCCGGTGAATGGCACCGTAGGTTGCAGGTGGAGTAGCGGGTTGCTTTACTCCTTCCGCAGATTTCCTCTCGGCCTCCGATACATATCGGACCTGCGGCACAAGGGAACTTCTGCAGGAAGGCTTGTGAGAAGCTCTGCGGGAATGGAACAGTCCGTCATTCTCTTGTATCGTATTGTTACGATGAATAGGCAGCTCGTCGTAGTTTTGCAACCTCAGTATCACGGTCCGTACCACCAAAAGTGCGGCCTTTACTATGGTCCAAGGAAGATGAAAACCCATCGAAGAGTTGTAGCCATTCACACCAAAGGCCGTGATGAACGCTGCCCGGGACGCGGGTGCGCTGCCTTCGACGCTACCTGCTGCTGATGCGTATCCTGATCCTATGCACCGGCAACAGTTGCCGCAGCCAGATGGCCCACGGCTACCTGCAACACTACGCGGGGAAACGCGCGGAGATCTTCAGTGCCGGAATTGAGACCCATGGCGTGAACCCGCGCGCCATCGCGGTGATGAAGGAGGACGGCATCGACATCAGCCACCACACCTCGAACTACGTGGACGCGTACAGCGACATCGCCTTCGACCATGTGATCACCGTGTGCGATAATGCCCGTGAAGCTTGTCCGGTGTTCCCAAGCCACGCTGCGAAGCACCACCACAACTTCACCGACCCCGCGAAGGTGACGGGCACTGAGGAGGAAGTGATGAACGCTTTCCGCAAGGTGCGCGGGGAGATCAAGGCCTATTGCCGCGTCTTCGTGGAAGAGCACGTGCTGGTGCTATGAGCGGATGAGCGACACATCCCCCACCATCGGCTTCTTCGAGAGGTACCTCACTGCCTGGGTGCTGCTGTGCATCGGTGCCGGTATCGCCCTGGGCAAGCTGGCAGGCAACGGCATGCAGCGGATCGCCGACCTGGAATTGAACCACGTGAACATCCCCGTGGCGATCCTCATCTGGTTGATGATCTATCCCATGATGGTGCAGGTGGACTTCGACAGCATACGGCGTATTGGTCCGCAGCTGAAGGGGCTCGGCCTCACCGTGGTGGTGAACTGGCTGATCAAACCCTTTACCATGGCCTTCTTCGCGTGGCTCTTCTTCAGCAAGCTCTACGCGGCGTGGATCACGCCCGAGCTGGCGAACGAGTACATCGCCGGTGCGATCCTGCTCGGCGCGGCGCCCTGTACGGCCATGGTCTTCGTGTGGAGCTACCTCAGCGGCGGCGACCCCAACTACACCTTGGTCCAAGTGAGCGTGAACGACCTGATCCTGCTCGTGCTCTTCATCCCCATCGTGCAGCTGTTGCTGGGCATCACAGGCATTGTGATCCCGTGGGACGTGCTCATCACTTCGGTCCTCGTGTTCGTTGTTATACCGCTGGTGGCCGGCTATTTCACGCACCGCTGGCTCATGAGCACCAAAGGCGAAGTGTGGTTCAAGACGCGTTTTCTCCCTAAGTTGAAACCCGTGTCCATCACCGCGCTGCATGCTACGCTGATCTTGCTCTTCGCCTTCCAAGGGCAACGCATCCTGGACAAGCCCTTGGACATCCTGCTCATTGCCATTCCGCTGGCGCTGCAGACCTACTTCATCTTCTTCCTCAGCTGGAAAGGTGGCCGCTGGCTGAAACTCCCCTACCGCACCTGCGCACCGGCCAGCATGATCGGTGCGAGCAACTTCTTCGAACTATCGGTGGCCGTTGCCATCGCGCTTTTCGGACTCAACAGCGGCGCTGCCTTGGTGACCGTGGTGGGCGTGCTCATCGAAGTACCCATCATGCTGCATCTGGTGCGGATCGCGAAGCGGTGGCGCTATGCCTGATCCGAAACCTTCACTGTTGTTGGGAATTCCGGGGTCGTCGTTACACGGGATGGGCCGTAATTTCACCGGAACGGCACTGAAACCTGCCTTCAGCATACCGGCCCGGTCTTTGCGTAACCGCGTATCAGTTCAGATCTTATGGAACGAAGTGGATGAGGATATTAACGAGGGGATTTGTTGCACTTTGCTTGGTTACCATCGCGAGCATGGTCGCGATCGCCCAGCAGAACACTACGATCACAGGCAAAGTGGTGGATGCCGGCAGCGAGCAACCCATCCCCTACGCCACAGTGGTGGCGGTGAACAGTGTGACTGCGAAAATGGTGGCGGGTGCCACCACGGACTTCGATGGGAAATTCACGGTCGCCTCCCCTACTTCGTCGGTTTTCCTGGTGGTCAGCTTCATCGGTTTTCGCACGGATACTTTAAGGCAGTTAACTGCTACGGAAGGTGGATCGGATGCGGGGGTGATCCATCTGCATGCCAACCACGAACAGTTGGACGAGGTGGAAGTGACCCGGGAGGCCTCGCGCACCCGCTTTGAACTGGACAAACGTGTGTTTACCGTGGGTGCGGACCTCAGCACCACCGGGGCCAGCGCGCTGGATGTGCTGAACCACGTGCCTTCGGTAACGGTGAGCATCGAGGGGGAAGTGAGCCTGCGCGGTTCCGCCGGGGTACAGATCCTGATAGATGGGAAACCCTCCATCCTGGCCGATGGGCAGGGCAATGCCTTGGGCACCATCACCGCGGACATGATCGAGAGCGTGGAGGTCATCACCAACCCTTCGGCCAAGTATGACGCGGCGGGCACGGCGGGCATCCTGAACATCGTGCTGAAGAAGGACGAACAGAAAGGCCTGAATGGCTCGGTGTCGTTGAACACCGGCTGGCCGGAAAACCACAGTGTGGGCGTGAGCCTGAACCATCGCACTCAAAAGTTCAATCTCTTTACCCAGATGGGCCTGGGCTACCGCTCCCTGCCCCGGTATTCGGAGGACATCAACATCGACAGGATCAGCGGAACCACCATTGCCAGCGAGGGCACTTCGTACCGCAATGAGCATTTCTACAACATCACCCTCGGTACCGACTACCACATCGACGCCCGGAATGTGTTGACGCTCTCCGGCAACTTCGCGTACGAAGTGGAAAGCAATCCTGCCACCATCGATTTCAGTTCGTCCACCAGTGTGAATGCCCCCACCTCCCTCTGGGTACGTGAAGAGGCCACCGAGGCCACCAATCCGAAGTGGCAATTTGACCTGCAGTACAAGCGGGAGTTCAAGGACAACAAGAAGCACGCGTTGCTCATGAGCGCCCAGGGCTCCTACTTCGGCAAAGACCAATCCTCCCAGTTCACCACCAACACCCTGCTGGGTGAAACGGTGAACAGCGACCAACGAACAGCCACCAATTTCAACCGTACAGACTATATCCTGAAGTTGGACTATACCGATCCACTATCGGAAAAAGTGACCATGGAAGCTGGTGCCCAGTATGCGCTGAACGATGTGGGAAACGACTACGCGGTGAGGAACCTCGTTGATGGAGACTACGTGTTGGACCCGGCGCTTACCAACGATTTCCAGTACGACCAGAAGGTGCTCGGTGTTTACGGCACGGGATCCTTCGAAAGCGGGAATTCGGGCATCAAGGTGGGCCTGCGCATGGAGCATACCGAGCTGCGGACCGTGCTTACCACCACCAACGAGCAGAACGACCGGGTCTTCACAGACCTGTTCCCCAGCGCCCATGCCACGCACAAGATCACCGAGTTCATCTCGCTGCAGGCCGGCTACTCCCGCCGGATCGACAGGCCCCGGCTCTGGGACCTGAACCCCTTCTTCAACATCACCAACAACTACAACATCCGCACCGGTAACCCGGACCTTCAAGCCGAGTACACGAACTCCTTCGAGTTCACCAGCATACTCATCGTGAAGAAGGCCTCATTGAACGCCAGCGTGTACCACCTGTACACCACCGATGTGGTGGAACGTATCAGCATCTTCGTGGACAATGTGAACACCACCATCCCGCTGAACATCGGCACCAACGGCTCCACCGGCTTCGAGTTCAACGGCAAATATGACCCCTTCAAGTGGGTCACGCTCAACGCCGATCTCAACATCAGCATCTTCGATCGGAGGGGATCCTATGCCGAACAGTCCTTCGATTTCACCGGCCAGAAGCTCACCTCCCGCCTCACCACCCAATTCAAGCTCCCTGCCGACGTGGACCTGGAACTTACCGGCAACTACCTCTCTGGATACCGCACCGTGCAATCCGACATTTCCGGCTTCGCGTTCTTGGACATGGGCGTCCGCAAAAAGATCATGAAGGGGAAGGGCGTCATCAACGTAAGCGTACGCGATGTGTTCAGCAGCCGCATCGCCGAAAGCATCATCGACCGGACGGATTACTACCTGTACAGCTCCCAACAGCGCGGGCGCTTCATCACTTTGGGCTTCAGCTACGGCTTCGGCAAGGGCGAGGCCATGAGCTATTCGGGGGGAAGGAGGCGGTGATGTTCTGGCCTTGGCCTTCTCGAGCTATCGGTGCGCTCAAGAACCGTGCAGGGAAGACATTCCAGTGGATCCGCGCCACAGCGTGGGTTGCCATTCAGGATCAATGGATTTGAAAAGTCAGGCTCTCTGGGGGTACCGATAGGAAAACAGCAAAAGCGACCGATCAACCGATCAACAACATGAAAAGCATCCATAGTTCAGTACTCGCCATAGCGGTACTGCTCACCGCCTGTCAGGATGCCCCCAAGGGCAACGGCAGTGGGGGCGAGCAGTCCGACCTGCATGCGGCCGAACGGACCGGCGGAAGTTCAAGCCCCGAAGTGATATTCCAGAACAAAGCACATGAGCTGGTCCATAAGATGATGCAGACCGTTGGTGACCTTGCCAAGCTGCGAGCGAAGAAGGATGTTACGTATTCATATACGTACACCACGGCCGACCAAAAGAGCGATAAAGTGAATGAGAAGTACATCTTCGATGGTGAGTATTCCCATGGAGGGTATCAGCAACATGAACGAACATTGCCCCAATTGAAGGGTTTGGTCGAGCAGGGCTTTGATGGGAAGACCGTTTGGATCAAGCATGATGGAACGTATTTGGCGGATGAGGCCATGTTGAAAAGGGCCCTCTTCAATAGAAAGACCAATTTCTATTGGTTCACCATGTTCCAGAAACTGATGGATCCCGGGTTGAAGTACACGTATTTGAAGGAGGACATCGTGGATGGTAGGAACTATGATGTCGTCGAAGTCGGTTTCGGTTCCGAGGATGGGAAGCCCACGGACATCTACCATTTGTGGATCAACAAGGAGACCTCCTTGGTCGATCAATTCCTGTTCACCGTTGCAGATTTCGGAAAGATGGAAACACCCAACCTGATGAAGGTGCAATACGAGGAGGTCGATGGACTCTTGCTTCCGACTAAGAGGATGTACACGAAAGCAGATTGGGACGGGAATAACATCAATGACGAATGGGTCCATGTGGAATGGTCCAACATCCAGTTCGATACGGGCGTTTCCAAGGCGAGCTTTTCAAGGAACTGACGCTCGGTAACTTCATCCTGGCAGAATATGAACGCCCTGATAGCTACCTATAACGCTTCCAGCGGCGAGATCGCCCGGATGCCCGCGTTCAGCCCCCGTATGAGGCTCCGGGGGCCAAGCGGGTGCGCGCTTGGTAGTGAGGAGGTTCGATCTGCTGGCTATAGGACCGTCTTCCATTCCATGCAAAGGCACGGGTCTTGTGCGGCGTCTGCTCGGTCACCCGCTACGAAGCATCGAGGGTGACGAATGTCACCTCCGTTGCGCGCTGCCCATCGTTCATTTGCGATGGACAAACGCAGGACCGACCACCCGCACCCCAACACTGAACGATGTTGCGTACAGCCATTGATATTGAATACACGGAACAAGAGGAGGAGGTCGCCCGCTATGCAAAGGCGCTGGGACATCCTGTCCGCATCCGCATCCTCCAGTTGCTGAACAGCCGCTCGTGCTGCTACAATGGCGACCTCACCGAGGAGATCCCCATGGCGCAAAGCACCATCAGCCAGCACCTGAAAGCACTGAAGGAGGCCGGACTGATCCAAGGCGAGATCCTTCCCCCGAAGATCAAGTACTGCATCCATAAAGAGAACTGGAAGCATGCGCAGAAGCTTTTCCGCGACCTGCTCCGATAGACCAAAGAACCACATGAAAACGATCAAAGTACTCGGCACCGGTTGTGCCAAATGCAAGGCCACCATCGCCGCTGCGGAAGAAGCCGTGCGCACCACCGGGGCAGATGCCCAAGTGATCAAGGTGGAGGACATTGTGGAGATGATGAAGTACAACATCCTCGTCACGCCCGCCCTTGTGCTGGATGAAGTGGTGATGGTGAAGGGCCGCGTGCCCAGCGTGGACGAGATCGCGGCCATGTTGCGCTGATCATGTTCGACTGGCTCGACCACCTCGTTGCGCTGCTGGTGTACGGCACCTTCGGGCTTTCCGCTGAAAGCCATTGGGGGCAGGCGCTCCACTTCTTCTTCTTCGATTCGGTGAAGATCCTGCTGCTGCTCTTCCTCATCATCTTCCTGATGGGGATCGTGAACAGCTACTTCCCGATCGACCGCATCCGCGCATACCTCTCGCGCAACAAGCTCTATGGGGCGGAATACCTGATGGCTTCCACCTTCGGGGCCATCACGCCGTTCTGTTCGTGCAGCTCGGTGCCGCTCTTCATCGGCTTCGTGAAAGGCGGCATTCCACTGGGCGTCACCTTCGCGTTCCTGATCACTTCGCCATTGGTGAATGAAGTGGCCATCGCCATGTTCATCGGCATGTTCGGGCTGAAGACCACCTTGATCTATGTGACCAGCGGCATCGTGCTCGGTACGCTCGGCGGCTACGTCCTTGGCCGCTTGAAGCTGGAACCGCTGCTGAGCGATTGGGTACAAGGCGTGATGCAGCAGGCGCAGGAGGAAGAGGCCTACAGCGAAGGAAAGCGCACCTTCACGCAACGCCTGCCGGAGATCAGCCGTGAAGCCTTCGGCATCGTGAAAAGCGTAGTGCTGTATGTGCTCATCGGTATCGGCATCGGAGCGGCCATGCACGGCTTTATCCCCACGGGATTCTTCGAGGAATACATCAGCAAAGAGAATCCACTGGCCGTACCCCTGGCCGTGATCTTCGGCGTACCCATGTACTCCAATGCCGCCGGTGTGCTGCCCATCATCCAGGTGTTGGTGCAGAAAGGCGTTCCGCTCGGCACCGCCATCGCCTTCATGATGGCCGTAGTGGGCCTTTCACTCCCCGAAGGCACGTTGCTGAAGAAGGTGATGTCGTGGAAGCTCATCGCCATCTACTTCGGTACGGTCACCTTTCTGATCATCCTTTCCGGCTATTTCTTCAACTTGGTCCTATGATCCGCGCGTCGTTCCTCGCCCTGATCCTTGCCGGTTGCTCATCGGCCCCTGTTGCGGATGTGCCCGCAGCGAATGCCGCATTGCAGTGGAAGGTGGTCGACACGGACTTCAGCAAAGGACGGCTCGGCCATGAGCAGACCGTGACCTTCGATGACCTGGTGAAATTCCATGGGCATTGGTGCGATGGGCTCGTGGTGGGTGCGAGGGGATTGGGAGAAGCCTTGCATACCCTCTACCCCACCGGCCCTATCGATCGCACCGACCTGCGCATCATCAGTCGCTCCTCGCCCTGCCTCACCGATGTGGCCGTGATGCTCACCGGTGCCCGCGCGCAGTTCGGCACCTTCCAAGTGAGCGATACCATACCGGCGCTCTACCTCGTGCAACGCATCAGCGATGGACGGACCTTTTCCGTGGCCTTGCGTCCCGACGTGAAGCCGGAGCGCTTGGACAGTCTCGGTCGACTCGCCGTGCAGCAAGGGCTATCGCCCTGCGGATTGGATTCGTTGCAAGCCATCGAAGAGCACTTCGGAAAGGACCTGCTGGCGATGGATCCGAAGGATGCCTTCATCATCACTGAGATCCCTGCATTCACATGGCCCGCAGCCAGCGGACCCACCTTCACCAAGACCGACATCCTTAACAAGAACGCGCCCCGTTGCGCATCATCCACCACAGGACCATGAAACACCTCGTACACCTTTCAGCGCTCACACTTGGCTTGCTCTTCACAGCATGTTCGAGCAATGCGCAGCAACCCGCCAAGTCCGCGCCCTCTGGTGCGGCCACACGGATCGACGTGATCCAATTCCACAGCGAGCACCGCTGCGAAACCTGCCTCAACATCGAGGCGATGACCAAAGATGTCCTCAACTCCGGGTTTGCAGTACAGATGAGGGATGGCACGATCACCTTCCGCTTGGTGAACGTGGAAGAAAAGGCGAACGCGAAGATGGCCGAGGAGTTTGGCGCGTATGGCACAGCTCTCTTCCTGGATGTACACAAGAACGGCACCGACGAGAAGGTCGACCTCACCGAATGGGCCTTCATGAAAGCCAACGATGCGGTCGCGTTCAAAGCTGAGCTGACACTGAAACTGCGCTCAAAGCGCTGATGGACTGGCTGCGCGACATCGCCACGGCGCGGGAGACGCCCGCCTTGGCGGCCTTCGCTTTGGGACTGCTTACCGCAGTGAGCCCATGTCCGTTGGCCACCAACATCAGCGCCACGGCCTACATCGCACGCGAGCTGAAGTATCCCCGAGCAGCGCTCGTGAGCGGTCTCCTGTACACGCTGGGTCGTGCGTTCAGCTACACGGTGCTTGGCGCCGTACTTTATTGGGGTGCCAGCAAGTTCCTTGTGGCGCGCTTCTTCCAGAGCAAGGGCGAGCTCTTCCTCGGTCCTATCCTCGTGCTGCTCGGCCTGGTGCTGCTCAACGTGATCAAGATCGGCAGCGGCGCCGGCGGCGGTTTCCTCAACAAACTGACCGACCGCTTCAAGGACAAAGGCCACCTCGGCGCGTTGGTGTTGGGGATGCTCTTCGCGTTGGCCTTCTGCCCTTACAGCGGGGCGCTCTTCTTCGGCTCGTTGATCCCCATGACGCTCGCCCCCAACGGAGGTTTGCACCTGCCGGTGATCTTCGCCATTGGCACCGGCCTGCCCGTGCTGCTCTTCGCTGGCGTGATGGCCTACAGCGCCAACCAGCTCAGTCGCGTCTTCAACATGGTGACCCGTGCCGAGAAGGTGATGCGCGTTGTGGCGGGCTTGGCCTTCTTGATCACCGGTCTTTATTATATCGGGATCTTCGCTGGTCTCTGGTAAACAACAACACAAATGGATCCACGCACCACCTCCCTCCACGCCCTCTGGAAAGAAGGCCGCACCCGCCTCACGAACCAGCTGCCCAAGCTCACCGAGGCCGACCTCCCGAAGAAGCTCGCGCCCGGACCCAATAGCGCCGGTTTCCTGCTGCGCCACATCGGTGACGTGGAACTGCTCTTCGCGAAGAACGTGTTCGGATTGAAGGATGTCCAGGTGCATGCGAGCACCGTGGCCAGGGGGCACGACACCGGTGAATGGACCGACCTCGCTGCCTTGAACGCATACGTGCAGCAAAGTGCGGAGGTCCTTGAACGTGCGATCATTGCACAGACCGATGCCGACTGGGACGAAGTGATCGAAACGAAGGAGTTCGGGCGGAAGACCAAGGCGGAAGCACTGGGCCGCATCAGCACGCACACGGCCTACCACGCAGGGCAGCTGGCGATGGTGGTGAAGTACGGGGCTTAGGAACTACTGATCTTTGATGAACGGCGCATTGATCATGCCCATTCCGCTCGATCTTTGCGCCCCGATGCTCACAAGCACCGCCCGAAAGGCTTCCCTGTCAATGGCCGTCCATTGGCATCGTTATCCTTTCCCCCGATCGATCACCGGGCTAATGAACCGCGCACAGCCGCCGTTGCTCCGCAATAAATCCCGGACAGTCCGCTGCGCCCAAGTATTTCAATGATCCCCGTCCCTTGCGGAGGTGTGGCCGCCAACCGAACAGGTTAATGTTCCCCGGCCTTCCTTCCTGCACCCGGTAGCAGCGCTCGTATTGCGCGCCGTTCAATTCGATCCGCAGGCCGATGCGTGAATGCCCCGGCCACGAGGCTTCCTTCATCATGCACTTGTCCCAAACCGCGTCGATCACCCCGGGTCGAACCCGTAGGAAGGTGACCAGACTATCGTAAGTGGGGCCATGCACCGTGTAGCTCGCCGTGGGCATGGTCACCACCTGCCCGTGGCGCTGGCGGTGCAGCTCGCGTTGCATCCAGCGGTCCACCGCGTGAATGCTGCCCTTTCGTATCGCTTTGTCGAAGCGTTCCGCATCCTGTGCACTCAAGGTGAGCGGCAGCAGGAGTGCGATGAACAGGGCTTGCCTCATTCTGCCAGCCATTTGCGCCAATCGGCCAACGCCTGCTGCATCCGTGGGTCGCTCACTTCAAAGGGCACGTGTTGGTCCAACGTGAAGTTGTGGGTCTGTCCGGTGAAGAGATCCAACGTTTCGTATACGATCCGCATGTAGTTGCCGTGAATGGTGGAATTCTCGCTGCCATTGATAAGGAGCGGCGTGGTTTCCACCACACGCAGCAGATAGCGCACAGCGGCGCTGTCCTGTTTTTCCCGTTCGGCGTAGCCTTTCTTCGTGGTGCAGACCATCGGGCGTATCCGCCGGTAGCTCTGCAACTCCAGCAGGCCCCGTATGCGGTGGTCCTCGTTCCAATGCGCCGTGGCCGCCATGGCGAGCGGAAAGCTCATGTGCCGTGCGATGTAGGCATGCGTGATGCGGGCACCGGGGTCCTCGCTCCAGTACTTGCGCGAAAGCCGCTCGAAGCAATAGTGCGCGCTATCATCCTTCAATTCTTCCTGGAGCATGCCCAGCAACTCACAAGTGAGCGGCGTAGCCGGTGGATAGGCACCCCGGAAGAGGTCGGTGCTGTCGGTGAGCACAGCGGTGACGTGCTCCACAAAAGCGCTGGGGACGTTCGTGCAGCGGCCCGCGGCCTCTTGCGCAGGGCTTGGAGCCGCACACGCCATCGAAAGGAAACAACCTATCGGAGTGAGGATCTTGGGGGACCACATGTCGTATTCTACACGCATCCTACGCCAACGTTCAGGCCGTCCCCACTTTCCCTCACTGCTCGGTGCGGCTGAGCACCGGAAAGTCTGACCCGCTATTAGGAACCAGGCATGGCCGGGTCCACGCAAATAATAATGTCCGCTTGTCCCCGGTACTCCGCATCCAAGCGGCCCAATTGCTCCGGCACCACCGTGGCGATCGTCACCACTTTCCATTCCGGATGTGCTTGCTTCAGGTACCACGCGATGGCCTCGTGGAAGTCCGAATGGTAAGATCCGTTGAAATGCAGGAAGCGTGATCCCTTCTTCGCGTGCTGCGCAATGAAGAAGGCCATGGTGGCATCCTTCAAGGCTTGTGCCTTCACCACGTCCGGGGTGCCATGGTCGCCCATCAAGGTCAGCATTTTCACGTATTGGGGCAGGGAGGGGTCGAATTCGATCGGCAGCGGTGCTATCCATTGGCGCTCCGCTTCCGGCACGGTGTCCAGCGCTTCAAAGCCTCCCTTGCTCACCGCCCGCGCATAGCGCCTCGGTACATTGGTGGCGATGAAAGGCAGACCCTTCTCCTTGGCCAGGTCTACCAACGCAGCATAGTCCGTGGCGTAGTTCTTCCATAAGCGTGCGAGCGTATCGAAGGCGGCTTGGTCCATGTCCCCGCTCAGGTAGCGGTCCAGTGTGGCCTGATCGTCCGCCTCGATCATTTCGGCGCCCATCATCAGCGGGCCGCGTGCAGCAAGATCCTGTGCCACCACCAGTTGTAGCCAGTGCGCGATCGGATTGTTGTGCTGCTCGCCAAAGAGCACCACGTCGGCAACGGCCACCGTGCGTAAGAATTTCTTGTGCGAGACCTTTTTGCCCGTTGCGTTGAACAGCGCATAGGCGGGTAGCACCTGCGCATGGCCCATGCCCCATGTGATGAGCGCAAGAGCCACCAGTAGGCTGCGAAACTTCGGGGTTAAAGAAGGTTGCTTCATGAGGCGAAGTAACGCGATCTTCGATGCTTTCGGTGGTTCCTACCTTCGCGCCACCTATCCACATATCCCCATGAACGAAGCCATCCGCGCCCTCGAACCCAAAGCACTCTGGAACCATTTCGCCGACCTCAACGCCGTGCCTCGGCCAAGCAAGAAAGAGGAACGCGTGATCCAATTCATCAAGGAATTCGGCGAGAAGCTCGGGCTGCCCACGCAGGTGGACCATGCCGGCAACGTGATCATCAAGAAGCCCGGCACCAAAGGCAAGGAGAAGGCGATTCCGGTGGCCTTGCAGAGCCACTTGGACATGGTACACCAGAAGAACAACGACACGCAGTTCGACTTCGACACCGATGGCATCCGGATGAAGATCGAAGGCGATTGGGTGAAGGCCGATGGCACCACACTGGGCGCGGACAACGGCATCGGCGTGGCCACGATCATGACGTTGCTCGCCTCCACGGACATCCCCCACCCTCCGCTGGAGGCGCTTTTTACCATCGATGAGGAGACCGGCATGACCGGTGCCTTCGAGCTGAAAGGCGGATTGCTGGACGCACACATCCTGCTGAACCTGGACACCGAGGAGGACAACGAACTGACCATCGGTTGCGCTGGTGGCATAGATGTGACCGCCACGGGCAAGTACGCCAGTGAAGCCGCTCCGCAAGGAGTGAAAGGTTTTCGTCTATCGGTGAAAGGCTTGACCGGCGGGCATTCCGGCACGGAGATCCACATAGGACGGGGCAACGCGAACAAGCTGATGAACCGGATCCTGCTCGAGAACGAGGGGCACGGCATACACGTCTCCACGATCGAGGGCGGCAGCCTGCGGAACGCGATCCCGCGCGAAAGCGTCGCCAGCATCGGCGTACCTGCGGACAAGGTGCAGGCCTTCACCAAGGATTTCGAGAAACTTCGCGAAACGCTGAAGTCCGAATACGGCACCACCGATCCGGAACTGACCATCGCGCTTGCACCAGCGGACCTGAGCGGCAAGGTGATGGCTTTCGCGGACCAAGGCCGATTCCTGCGCGCGGTGCAGGCCTGCCCGGGCGGCATCTACCGCCTGAGCCCCGATGTGGAGGACTTGGTGCAGACCTGCAACAACGTGGCCCGCATCGAACTGAAGGACGGCAACTAGACCGTGATGTGCCTTACCCGCGGCTCGGTGGACAGCGAGAAAATGGACGAGGCCAACAGCATCAAAGCTGTCTTTGAGCTGATCGATGCCAAGGTGGAATTCACCGGTGCCTACCCCGGCTGGACGCCCCGCCCCGATGCCAAGATCGTGAAGCTGATGGCCGACATCTACCGCGAGCGCTTCAAGAGCGAACCGCATGTTTTGGCCTGTCACGCTGGATTGGAATGCGGCATCCTCGGCACCAACTATCCGAAGATGGAGATGATCTCCTTCGGTCCCACAATCCGTGGCCCGCACTCGCCCGATGAACGGGTGCAGATCAGCTCGGTGCAGAAGTACTGGGGTTTCCTGTTGGAGACATTGGAACGGCTGTGATCGGAAGCCCGAAAGACCATGGTCAGAAAGATCTTCCTTACAGCAACACTTCTGACCGTGGGGACGCTCATGGCACAGATCAAAGATCCGCTTCTCCTCTTGCAAGGCACTTGGGAGGGCACCGTGAACGGCAACCGCTACGTGGAGCAGTGGGTCTGCGCCGATGGCGTGTGCGATGGAAGTGCAACCTCTTATCGAGGCGATACGGTGGCGATGACGGAGACCACGCGCATCATGGAATTTGCGGGACAATGGATCTACCTGGTGGCGGCAGGTGAAGGGCCGGTGATCGCCTTCGTACGCACCACTGCCAGTGACAGCACCTGGACCTTCGAGAACACGGAGCATGATTTTCCGCAACGCATCAGCTACACGGTGAGCGGCAACGCGCTCAATGCCTCTATCTCAGGTCCGGGGCAAGATGGCGAAATGCGTTTCGACTTCCACTTGAAGCGGGTGAAGTGAAACGGCACCTGACTTTATGAGGTGGTCGACCCGATCAGGACAGGTTCTGATCAGATGTATGTGATTGTTGATGGTGTTTTTTGAGGGGTTTGGGGAGACTCAAAATTCGGCTGTTTTGTTGATCGTTCATGCGGCCATCCGATAACGCGCGGCTGGCGGGACTTTCCCGCAAGGATGTCTTTGAGTACTTCCCGGTCCATCTGAGACCCGGTGTACATCTTTTCCAGGCGGTTGTACTTGGTCCGCAGGTCCTTCAATTCCTTCAGCTCACTGGCCTGTATCCCGCCGTACTTGCTCCTCCAGCTATAAAAGGTCGGCTGACTGACCCCATGCTCGCGACAGAGGTCCGAAACGGACTTGCCCGCATCTTGCTCACGCAGCATCGATACGATCTGCGACTCGGTGAACTTGCTCTTTCTCGTCTCTTCAAAGGTTAGGTGTTTTCTTCATTCACCTGCACCGGTTTGAGGGGATGCTTACACGCGGATCAAGGCTTCCACGCCGTAAAAGGCTTTCAGGCGTGCCGCCGATGCCAGGAAGGCTGCCAACTAGGTCAAATGGGGTCACTGTGCGTGCGCTGAATGGTTGATCTCCACGCACTCCTGTGTCCCGTCAACCTGTGCCTGGTCCGGCCGTACATCCCCGTCCATCCACACGTGCAGCGCTCCTTGGGTCGTAGCCGAATCGAGGCGGCAGGCACGAAGGAAGATGTTGTCGCCATCCTTCAGTTGCACGGTCCATTGGCGTTCTTCAGCAAGGGTATCCCCCGTGCCTTGGTCAACCACGCCGAGCAAGGTGTCCTGCTTGGACTGGGACACGCCGGAGGCATACTTCACCACGCAATCCCTGCATTTCGCGTGGAGCGTGGCCTTCAGCACCGGATCCTCCTTTTTGCAGGAGGGAAATAGGAATGTGCCCGACAAGAGCAAAAGGCAAAGGCGTCGCATGGGGCGGAAAGTTATCCAAGACGTTCCATTCGGCCCCGGATTATCCGAGATGAACGTTCATGTCGTGCAGAAGGCGGCGTGCCGTGCTATCCTGCATTCAGCGCGATATCACCAATTGCTTGGTCGCCGATCGTGCTAGGTCCGTCCCTATCACCACCAAGGTGTACATGCCGGGGGAAATGCCTTCGACATTGCAGTTGATCGCATCCGGAGGTCCTGAGAAAGGCAAGGCGATGCTCCGCCCACTGATGTCGATCAATTCCACCTTCGAGACCGGGCCGGGAGGACTTAGGATCACCCGGTTTGTTGCAGGGTTCGGACGGACTTGAAATCCGGTCGTGGCGGAATAACTCACGCCGGAGGTCAGGCAAAGCGAGGGCAAAGGAACCAGTTCGATCTCATCGCCAGGGGTAAGGTCATGCCCGGCGAACCCGGGGAAGTCCTCCGGATAGTGTTCAGAACGGAACACCGCATTGAGCTGTGGTGCGGTGCCTTGGGAAACAGGGCCGGATTGGCCCACGGGGTTGTAATACTCCCAGACCTGGTCCCCGTTACCATCGATCAGGATAAAATGACCGTGCGGGCCATCGGTGATATAAAAGCCATCATCCAGGGCAAATACTCCACTGAGATTCATGCCGTAGAAATCCGTGGGGATGGGGGCGGTCCATGTCCAAAAGGCCGTGTCAGGCCCAGCGGCGGTACCGGGTTCCAAGAAGTAGTGCCCCTCCGTGTCCAGTGCCGGATCGATGATCTCCACACTGGAGTAGTTCCCTTCGGGCCTTAACCGGCCGTTATTGAACACCATGATCTTGCCTGCGTCCGGATGTTCGGGCGGCAACCACGTGGCATGGTGCTGGCCGAACAGTTTGCGATCGGACAGAAGTCCCGCTCCGTACGCCTCGGGATTGCCCCAACGATAGAGCAGATCGCCCCCATGCCCGCTTGCGCCTCCGGTGCTTTCCGCGGCCTCAGCGGTCGTGGTACTGTGGTCGATCACCCAGAACTCATCAAAATTGTGGACGCTGACCAGTACTTCATCGCGCTCGGCATTGTACGCGATGGAATTGATATGAAGCCAATCGAGATTGGAGGGTGGCCCGACCTGGTAATTGATGTCGATCCGCTCGGATCGTTGGGAGGGCTGCGCGAAGTTTGGAAGTTCAGGATCGAAATGCTGGACCAAGTGGTCCCATGCCCGCCAAGTCCAGACAATATCGGCCTGTTCGGGTCCGGTCGGATGTAGTTCCAACAACTTTTCGCTCCAAAGGCGGGTCTGGCTGTACGAGGTGTCCTTGCCGTGCGCGAACGCCTCCGCGGAGGGATGCAATTCCCAAACGATGGTGAGGATGTTGCCGTTGGGCATCACCGTGAAGTCGTGGTGCTGGCACATGCTGTCATTGGAAAGCAAGTAGCTCCAGATCAGATTGCCGTCCCAATTGAAGCGCTCGATCACACCGCCGTTGCCACCGCCATGGAAGTCGGGGTTGCCCACCGACCCCGCACGGAGCAGGCTACCATCCGGCTGCAATTGGGCGGAGGCTCCTGCCGAATATGTGCTCGACCAGTGCTTTACCTCCCTTCCGCATCCATCGATGAGGTAGGTGACATTACTGTTTATCGGAGCGAAAAGGGCGTAACCGGGCAGGTCGGCATCGTGTTGGATAAGTCCCACGGTGCGTTGCGCTTGCGACACCGTTGCAAGGACGGTGGCGGCTAATAAAAGAAAGGATCGCATAGGCGTTTCTGAATGGCCGAATTGGATCGTGAAGACGCCCCAAGATAGATGGTAGTGGAAAAGTCGATCCAGGCAAGCTCCTTCACTGGGGAAGAACGGAGGGAAAATGAACACGCCGCTCGTTCACATCCTCCGGTACCACCCTTTGATCCGCTCCCGGTCCAACACCTTCTCCCAGTCCGGGCCAAAAGCATGGTCCCACATGTGCGGCAGGTTGTAGGCCACTTCGGCCATGGCACTGATGGTCTCCTCGCTCCAGTCCTTGGCAAGGTCCTGCGGGATGTGCATGTTGTTGTGCTTTACCATGCCCTTGAACTCCTGCACATAGTCGCCATAGACATCCTCCAGCTTGTCGAAAGCGATGCAGTTCGCGATGCAGTGGTGGATCTCCAGCACCTTGCCGAGGCCGTAGCTCAACGCATGGCACACGCCGACCTCGCTATAGGTGAGGCTGAGGCCGCCCATGTAGCTGGCCACCATCAGGTTCTCGTCGCTCTTCGGGTCCTTGCGGTCCAGCTTGCAGGAAGACCTCGCGGCACAGTTCCAGGGCCTTCTCGCTATACGCCTCCGCGAAGGTGTTCTTCTTGGTGCCGGTGATGGCTTCCACGCTGTGGATATAGGTGTCCATGCCCGTGTAGAACCATTGGTCCTGCGGCACGGTGGCGATGAGGTCCGGGTCCAGCACGATCTGGTCGAAGTACGGTCCAGTCGCACTTCAGGCCGAGCTTCTTCACCGGACCGGTGAGCACTGCCGTCATGCTCACCTCTGCGCCGGTGCCACTGATCGTGGGTACGCCGCAATGGTAGATGCCGGGCTTCTTGATCAGGTTCAGCCCTTGGTACTGCACGCTGCTGCCCTCGTTGGTGAACATCAGGGACGTGGCCTTGGCAATATCCATCAACGTACCGCCGCCGATACCGACGATGCCCGCAGGCAGTCCACGCCGCTTCAAGGATGTCGTCCCGTAAAGCATCGATCTGTTTGGTGCTACGGCTCCTTTCAGCGAACTGATGAAATGGACCTCGTCCTCGGCCGTGCGGGGATGCGCTTCCTGAAGTCCTCCTTATCGGCGAAATAGTCGTCCACCACGAAGACCATGAAACCGCTTGTTGGCGGAGCGGTGCGGTTCCAGGATCTCGCCGAGCTTATCGAAGCTGCCGCGGCCGTAGCAGGTCTTGGTAACGGACTTGAAATTGCGGAAGAGGTTCATTGCCGATCAGAAGATTAAAAGATCAAACGATCGGATGATGATCGCTGAGCTGGGTTTTGCGGATGCAAAGGAACGCAAGGATGCAAGTGGGTCCGACTTTCCATCGATCACACGGCCCATGCCTATCCTTGTGGCACACAAGCCCAGTATGAACTGCACTTCCGCCTTTCTCGCCGACCACGGCCTCACCCCCGATCACTTGGTCCAATTATCCTTTGCCGCTTTCGCCGCCGTGCTTTTCCTGCAATCCGGACTGGACAAGCTCTTCAACTGGAATGCGGAGAAGGACTTTTACACGAAGCACTTCAGCAAGAGCATCCTGAACGGCTCCGTGCCGCTTCTGCTTCCCGTGATCACGCTGATGGAATTATCGGCTGGGCTCCTCTCCGGGATCGGCTTCGGCCAGATCCTTTTCACCGGCAATACAGGCTTCGGCACCGCAGGCATGCTCTGCGCCTTAACTGCGATCATCATGTTGTTCTTCGGGCAACGCGTAGCCAAGGATTACAAAGGGGCAGCGGTGCTGGTGCCCTATTTCCTGATGGCCGTTGGCGGACTGTGGATCTTCCTCGCTTGATCAAAGCGTTAAGCAGTAACCCTCTCCATCGCCTTCCTCACCGCCTTCTCCACCTTATCCAAGTTGGCATTCAGCTCCGCCTCGGTCCACGTCACGCGGATGTTGAAGCTGATGAGGCGGCTGAGCACCGCGTCGCTCTTGGGGAACTTCTGCGTCTTGAGGTCCTGCGGCAGGCCGAGTTCGTGGGCCACCGTTCGGAAGGGCATCTTCATGTCCTTCACTTGGTTCCACTGCTTCATGTAGTGGTACATGTTGTCGTACCAGTAGGCACCGCCGACGCCAGCTTCGATCATCGCTTTGTTCGCCGCGCGCGCCGTGGCCTCGTCGGGGAAGAGCATGTGGAAGAAGGTGGCGCTGTCGCCGGCATCATCGCATTGCTTGCGGAAGGCCAGTCCGGGGATCTTCGCCAAGCGCGCTTGGATGATCGCCTTGTGCTTGCGCTGCTGGCTGATGATGTAGGGCAGCTTCCGTGCCTGCGCCAGACCGATCGCCGCGTTGATCTCGCCCATGCGGTAGTTGGTGCCCATGATGTAATGCGGCTCCATGCCGCGGTTGTCGCCCTCGTGGCTGTGGCCGTGGTCGCTGAAATGGTCGGCGATGGTGATCAGCTCTGCATCATCCGTGATGATGACGCCGCCCTCGCCGCAGGTGTTGATCTTGAAAAAGTCGAAGCTGAAGCTGCCCATCTTGCCGTAGAGGCCGAGGTGCTTGCCCTTGTAGGTGGCGCCCAACGCTTGCGCGGTGTCCTCGATCAGCATGATCCCCCGGGCGCCACCCGGGTTCTCCTTGCACACGGCGAGAATCCCATCGAGGTCCGCCGCAGCGCCGCACATATGCACCAGCAGCACGGCCTTCGTCTTCGGGCCGCACACCGCGCGGATGCCTTCGGCGCTCATGCACAGCGTCTCATCGATCTCCGCGAATACAGGGATGGCCCCGGCAAGCAACACGCTCTCGATGGTGGCGATAAAGGTGAACGGCGGCACGATCACCTCGTCGCCGTAGCCCACGCCGCACGCGGCCAGCATGGTGCTGACGGCGGTGCTGCCGCTGCTCACGGCCAGCGCATACTTCGCGCCAGTGAACTTCGCGACCTCCGCCTCGAAGTCCTTCGCCTTCCAATGGCCCTGGCGCTGGGCATCGTGGTTGTAGCGGAAGAGTACGCCCGTGTCCAGGACGTCCATCACTTCCTTGCGTTCCTCTTCTCCAAATAGTTCCGTTCCGGGCATTTTCAAGCGATTGAGGCCACGAAGTTAGCCCTGCCCCTATTTTCGTGGCAGATGAAAAAGCGACCGACAGGCGGTATGGTGTACAGCACCAACCCCAATGCCAATACCGGTTCTTTCGGCGACCGGGAACCGGCCACAGTGCAGCCGCAACAGCAGGACCTCCGCATCCACCTCGACCGCTTGAAGGGCAACAAGGAGGTCACGCGCATCGTGGGCTTCATCGGCAAGGACGACGACCTCTCCGAGCTGGGACGCACGCTGAAGAGCAAGTGCGGCGTGGGCGGCAACACCAAGGACGGTGTGATCCTGCTGCAAGGCGACCACCGCGATAAAGTGCTGAAGTTGCTGGCGGAAGCGGGATACAAGGCGAAGAAGGCGGGAGGCTGATCCGATCTCGTTCAGGCATGCCAGTGATCCTGCACTCGGCGAACCACGCGGGCGGGCTGCTTGTTCCCACAACGAAGCTTACATCATGGACATTCGCATCAAACGGATCTACGAAGAACCGGCCAAGGATGATGGTCACCGCTTGCTGGTGGACCGTGTTTGGCCGCGCGGAATGACGAAGGAACATGCGCACGTCGACGAGTGGGATAAGGAGATCGGTCCTTCGACGGAGCTGCGCAAATGGTTCGGCCATGAGCCGCCCAAGTATGCCGAGTTCAAGAAGTGCTACACGAAGGAGTTGAAGGCGGTCCCGGATGAACTGGAACGCATGCGGGCATTGGCACGCATGCAGCGCGTGACGTTGGTGTATAGCGCCAAGGACGAGGAGCACAATCAAGCCGTGGTCTTGCAGGAGGTACTGCTGGGGACGGCGAGAAGCTTCCGGGGCATCAAGGTCCACTGCGTGAGACCTTGATGGGACTATCTCCATTAGTGGTCTTCCGGGGGGCCTGATGCCACTATGCTCGGAAAACAAAGGGCCGCATCATCCTGTTGATGACTCAGCCCTTTGGAAGCTCACCGGTACAACTGCTTCTAGTGCATAACCACCTGCTGGCGGTATGCCCCTTTGGCCGTAAGGAGTTCCAGCACGCCCATGCCTTGGAAGGCGGAAACGTCGATGCTGAAGCGGTCCGTTCCCGCAGGGATGCCTTGGGCCAGTACACGACCGGTAGCATCATACAAAGTCCACGTTTGCACAGTGCCCATTGCTGTTGACGGTTCAATTTTAAGTTTGTCGGTCGCAGGGACCGGCCATGCCCGGAAACTATTGGAACTACCGTTCGCAACGGATTGAACAATGCTCGAACAAGCTGTCACGTTCAGATCGTCTATGTACCAGCCGGCCCGGTTCACTACGGTGGTGGCCCATAGTTTAAAGGCCAATGTGACCGCGGACTCGCCTATGTAGGAGGAAAGGTCCACCGTGGTCTTCAGCCAAGTGTCGCTGTCCTCCAACGTGTCATTCCGGAAGACCTCCGTTCCATTGGCCGTGATCAACAAGTAATCAAAGCTGGTGAACACTTCAAACCAATGGGCGAATTCCATTTGGGCGGAGAGGTAGTTCGGATCGCTCAGGTTCACTGTGAGTTCAAGGGTATTGAACCCGCTCGGGGTCTGGTTGTGGTAGCAGTCGTTCAAGAGGGTCGCCCAGCCCTTGGTGCCGGAATATGCGCCCCCGGGAGAGCTGAAGGTGGCGCTTTCGCAGTTCGCACCCGCTATGATAGCGGGTATGTCACCATACTCCCAGTCGACGCCTGCGACCGGTATGAGCCCGCCATTGTCCGTCTCAAGATCCGTGGAGTAGATCGTGACAAGGTTTTCCGGTGGGCACTGCTGCGCCATGGCCGTCAAGCCCAGCGCACTTGCCATTGTTGCTACCAATAGGTGTATCGTTCTTGCCATGATCTTGGAGATTTTTGTTGAGCCAAGATAGCCCTTGTTCTGGGAATGCCACTACTCGATCGATCGGCCGGGATATGCGCAATTGCGCACATGGGGCCTGTAAGTACCAGACGCACCATTGGATACCTGCTGAGCTTTCCGATGTGTCAGAAGAGCGCTTCCGGCACTGTTCTTGTGACTCTTCCAGCATGAAAACATTCAAGAAACTCGCATTCAGCCTGCTCTTTTTGCTACCACACCTCCACGTCGCCGCGCAATCCAAGCCCTATGACGATCTGCTCGTCCTCTATGTGGACGAGAATTATGAGAAGTGCGTCTATAAGGCGGAGCGCTATGTGGACAAGAAGGATTCGCACCGTGACCCGCTCCCCTATCTCTATGCCAGCATGTGCTACTTTGAGATGAGCAAGATCCCGAAGTACCAGGAGATGGACGAGTACAAGCGCGCGGGTCGTGATGCCCTGAAATGGGCCGCCAAGTACCGCCGGAAAGACAAGAACATGGAATTCTTCGCCAACTATGAGGATTATTGGAGCGAGCTGAACACCGTGGCCCAAGAGATCGGGATGAACTACTTGGACGAGAAAGCCTACAGCAAGGCCAAGTCACAGTTCCAACGGATGACGCGCTACAACCCGGAGAATCCCGGCGCATGGGCCATGCTGGCGTTGACGCAGAAAAAGATGAAGGCCGCCCGCGATGCCAAGGAAAGCACGGAGATATTCCATAAGGCCCTGAAGGCCGTGCCCGATGTGGAACATCTGCCGCTGGACCAAAGCAAGCTGCTGCGTGAAGGCTTGGTTCGCACAGCCGAGGACTTTGAACAACGCGGGGATCTCGACGCTGCGAGGACCACGATAGATCTCGGCGAGGCCTACTTCATGGAGAACCTGGAGTTCAAGGCGCTTTATCGGGAGCTGGAAGGTTCCGCCGGGAAGTAGCGCTAGTATTCCGCCAACTTCACCAGTGCGGCTTTCAAACGCGCTTTCGGTAGGAACTGTGACTCAAGCGCAAGCGAGAAAGGTACCGGCGTATCAATGGACGCCACGCGCATCACGGGTGCGTCCAGGTCGGTGAAGCATTCCTCCATGATCGTCGCGGAGATCTCGCCACCGATGCCGCCGGTGAGCGTATCCTCATGTAGTATCAAGGCCTTTCCGGTTTTTCTAACGCTTTCCAGCACGCGCTCCCGGTCCCATGGCAACAGTGTGCGCAGGTCGATCAGGTCGGCACTGATGCCCGGTAGTGCGCTCAGCGCCTCGATGGCCCAATGGACGCCCATGCCGTAGGTGACGATGGTGAGGTCCGTGCCTTCGAGCAATAACGCCGCCTCGCCGATCGGCAAGGTGAACCAGCCTTCGCGCACATTCCCGTGCAAGCTGCGGTAGAGGTTTTTGTGCTCGAAGTACATCACCGGGTCCGGATCCTCGAAAGCTGCGCAGAGCAGGCCCTTCGCATCGTTCGGGAAAGCGGGATAAACGACCTTCAGACCGGGTGTTTTGAAGAACCAGGCCTCGTTGCTCTGGCTGTGGAACGGCCCCGCGCCGGAGCCTGCGCCGGTGGGCATGCGCACCACCACGTCCGCGTTCTGGCCCCAACGCCAATGCGTCTTCGCCAGGTTGTTGCAGATCTGCGTCATGCCCTCGCTCACGAAATCCGCGAACTGCATCTCCACCATGCTCTTCATCCCGTTGATGCTGAGCCCTAGGCCAGTGCCGAGGATCGCGCTCTCGCACAGCGGTGTGTTGCGCACCCGCTCCTTTCCGAACTCCGCCATCAGCCCGTCGGTGACCTTGAACGCCCCGCCATAATCGGCGATGTCCTGCCCCATCAGGACGAGGTTGTCGTGGCGGATCATGCTCTCGCGCAGGCCGTCCTTGATCGCGTCGAGGAACCGCATCTCTTTCCCCTCCACGGGCGGTTCCACCCGTGCCGGGGAACGATCGCCCAGCACGATCGGCTTTGCGTACACGTCGTTCAATTCCGTCGCCAGGTCCGCCTTCACGGCTTCCTCCGCAAATGCCGTTTCCACCGCATGGGCGACCTCCTGCTTGATGGCGTGGTGCGTGGCGTCCTTCACGGTCTCGCTCAGGATGCCTTGTTCGACGAGCCAGTTCTCATAGTTGATCACGGGGTCCTTCTTTGCCCATTCGGCCATCAGTTCCTTGGGCACGTACTTGGTGCCACTGGCCTCCTCATGGCCACGCATCCGGAAGGTCATGCACTCCACCAGGATCGGGCGCGGACGGCGGCGGATGCTCTCGGCCACCTCGCGGATGGTGTGTACCACTTCCAGAATGTTGTTGCCGGCCACCACGCGGCTTTCCATGCCGTAGCCGAGCGCCTTGTCGCTGATGTACCGGCACTTGAACTGCTCACTGCTCGGCGTGCTGAGGCCATAGCCATTGTTCTCCACTACGATGATCACCGGAAGGTCCCACACGGCGGCTGTGTTCACGCTCTCGTGGAAGTCGCCTTCGCTGGTGGCGCCGTCACCGGTGAAGACGAGGGTGCATTTCTTCTCCTTGCGCAGCTTGTGGGCCAGTGCGATCCCGTCCGCCACACCGAGCTGGGGACCAAGGTGACTGATCATCCCGACCATCTTGTACTCCTGCGAGCCGAAGTGGAAGCTGCGGTCACGGCCCTTGGTGAAACCGTTCGCATAGCCTTGGAACTGGCTGAAGAGCCGCGCCATGGGCACACCGCGCGTGGTGAAAGTCCCGAGGTTGCGGTGCATCGGCAGGATGTACTCGTCCGGCTCCATGGCCAAGGCGGCGCCCACGGCCACTGCCTCCTGCCCGATCCCGCTGAACCACTTGCTGATGCGCCCCTGCCGGAGCATGCTCAGCATCTTCTCCTCGATGAGGCGCGGGCGCAACAGGCGCTCATAAATGTCCAACAATTCTGCGTCGTCGAGCTTCTTCCGGTCGAAGGTGAGCTGCTTCTTCTCAATGGTATCGAGGAACATGGCGGGATGCCCGGCTTTTACGGGAGGCGACAAAGGTAGCGGGATGCCGGTGTGAAGGAACCGCAAGGTCTCCGGTTTATTAACCGCAACGGGCACAATGGGCGCAACGGGAATATGGTGGTCTTGGAGGTGAAGGAGGTGATTGAGGTAAGGGAGGTCATGGAGGTCGCGCCCTTACTTCCATCTCGCCGCTCTCCTCTTTTACTTCACCGGTCACGGCGATGGAGATCGTGCATTTCCCAACCCACTGATCTGCGTGGATCCGATCTTTCAGCGTCATCCGCGTTCCATTCATCCCGCGTCCCGATCTTCGCACCGTGCCAAACCTGCGTCCGCTCCGTGTTCTACTGCTCCGTATCGGGGTGATCGCCGTGGTGTTCACCATCCAGCGGCTCCTCTTCGCCCAGCTGAACCACGACGCCTTCCCCGCCCCGCCGGCCTCCGCTTTTTTGGGCGGTGTGCGCTTCGACCTCAGTGCGATCGCATGGCTGTATCTGCCTTGGATCCTTACGGTACTTATCGCCCCGGCACCCAAGCGGACATTCGCCATCGTGCAGAAGGTGCTCTTCCACATCAGCAATGTGTTCTGCTTCTTCCTGAACAGCACCGATCTCGAGTATTTCAAGTTCACCCTGAAGCGCAGCACGGCGGATTCTTCGGCATCGCCACCGGAGGGGATGACCTGGCCAACCTCGCCCCGGTTTTCCTTCAGGATTACTGGTACGTGGTCCTGATCTTCATCGGCTCTTTGGCACTGGCGGAGGCCGGATATCGTTGGGTGGGCCGCAGCAGTGACGCGAAGCCCGCAAAGCCGTGGTGGTTGTGGCGGGTGATGGCCATCGGCATCGTGCTGCTCCTCTCCCGCGGTGGACTTCAATACATCCCGCTCGGCGTGCTGGACGCGAGCAAGTATGCGCCCCCGGCCTATATGCCGCTGGTGCTGAACACGCCGTTCACCTTCATGACCAGCATCGGGAAATCGATGGTGCAGGAAAAGCACTTCATGGCCCAGGAGGAGGCTGATCGCCTCTGGCCGGTCATTCACCATTACGGCGACATATCAGTTGCCGCGACGAAGCCGAACGTGGTGGTGATCATTCTTGAAAGCTTCAGCGCGGCATACAGCGGAAGGCTCAATGGCAAGGGCCAAGGCTATATGCCTTTCCTGGATTCGCTCATGGGCCAAAGCCTCTGGTGTGAGCACGCGTATGCCAATGGCCGTCGCAGTATTGACGGCATCCCCGCGGTGTTGGCCTCCCTGCCGAAGATGATGGCCGAGGCCTTCATTGAATCGCCCTATGCGCAGCAGCCCATCAGCGCATTGCCCGGCTTGCTCGGGAAGGAAGGCTATTCCTCGGCTTTCTTCCACGGCGGGCATAACGGCACCATGGGCTTCGATGCCTTCGCCAAGGCTGCGGGCTTCCAGCGCTATGTGGGCCGTGATCAATACCCGGACGAGGCGGACGACGACGGGGTCTGGGGCATCCGGGACCGGCCCTTCCTCCAGTTTTTTGCCCAAGAGCTGAACAAGCAACAACAGCCCTTCGTGGACTGCCTGTTCACGCTTTCCAGCCACCACCCCTACAAACTCCCGGAGGCCGAGGCGAAGCGCTTCGCGGGCGGCGACTTGCCCATCATGCCCACACTGCGCTATGCGGACGACGCCCTGCGGCATTTCTTCGCCACGGCGGAAACCATGCCGTGGTACCGGAACACGCTCTTCGTGATCACTGCGGACCACACCGCCGACCTCCTGCGCAACGGGGAGACCAGCGGTGCCGCGTTCGACCATTGGATCCCCCTGCTCTATTTCATGCCCGCTGCCATCCGGCCGGAACAGCACAGTCGGGTGACCCAGCAGATCGATATTCTCCCCACCGTGCTGGACCTGGTGGACTACCCCAAGCCCTTCTTCGCATTCGGAAGCAGCGTCCTGCGGCAAGAGCGCATGCCCGCCGCCGTCAGCGAGAACAGCGCCACATGGCTGATCATCGGGGACAGTTGCCAACTGCGTTCGGACGGGGAGAACATCCTATGGTCGGCCGGTATGAACAAGGCGGCACCTCAAGCCCATGACCAACAGGGGTTGCTCCCGGTGCTCCAAGCCGCCATTCAGCAGTACAACAACCGCTTGCTGCGCCACGAGCTTGTGCTCAAGGAAAAATGAAGATCACGGTGGTCATCAATCCCCGCTCGGGGAAGAAGCGCGCGGAAAGCCTGCGCGGCTTGGCCGAGCAACTGGGCCGTGAGGGCGGACATGAGCTGGAATTCCGCACCATAGCCGCGCCCGGCGATGGCAAACGTTTCGCGGAGGAAGCCATTGCTACAGGTATGGACCGCATTATCTCCATCGGGGGCGATGGAACTTTGAACGCGGTGGCCTCCGGCATGGTCGGTTCCAACTTGTACTTAGGTATCGTACCCATGGGCTCCGGAAACGGCTATGCACGCTCACTGAAACTTCCACGTGATCCCGCCGAGGCCTTGCGCGTGGCCTTTAGCGGTAAGGCGCGCCAGATGGACGTCTGCTACCTCAACGACCAACTATTCCTAGGCACCGCCGGCATCGGATTCGACGCCCGCGTGGCACATGCCTTCGACCAAAGCAAGCGGCGTGGCATGTGGAACTACATGCGCCTCATCGTGAAGCACATCCTCGGGGCCAAGCCCATGCACACGGTGACAAAGGCCAACAACCACACCCGCGAGGACGACGTGCTGATGCTCGTATTCTGCAACACCAGCGAGTTCGGCAACGGCGCCGTCATCAGCCCCGGCTCCATGCCGGACGACGGCCTGGCGGAACTGCGCATCGTCACCAAGCCGCCCCTGCTGCCCATGCTCACCGCCTTCATCCGCATGTACAACGGGCGGATCGACGGAAGCCCTTATGTCACCAACATCGCCACCGACCAGGCCATGGTACACCAGGACGGCACGCTCGCGCATCTGGACGGTGAACCGGTGGAGATCGGGCAGGAAGTGCGCTTCCGGTTGGAGGCGAAGCAGCTTTGGGTGGCGGTGCGGTGAATCGCATATCTTGCACGGCGTACTCCAGCTTTATCATTCGCCAGCTTGCCACCTGAAGATCAGAAGGACCGTCTGCCCTTTGAAACCATATGAAGCTGCTGCGCATTACCAAGGATCCACAATGCCATTCCGGCATCGGAGTAATCATCAACGTCCTGCGATCTTTGGACTACCAATTCAACTGCGGTACTATCAACAGATCCTGACAAGTACACGAGTTCCGCATCGCTACGAACAAACCCTCCTAAACAGATCAGTTCGTGAAATTGAATCAAGAACATAAAGCACTGGTTTGTACAATTGCATGCTTTGCCGTATACCTCTTTTTAAGAGAATATTTCGCTCCGATCAAAGAAAACTTGGACAAGATCACTCAAAACGGACTTGTAAGTTATATTCTGACTTATGCTATTATTGGAACTCCCATTTATATAGGGGCATATATCATAAATCCTAAATTGAGCATTATAAAAAACTTAGGGCTGTATCATAACCCGATAAAAGCATTTATGATCGCATTGTTGTTTTCAATGCCTATGTTGTTAGGCGGATCGGTGTTTTTTAAACTCAACCCTGACCTCTCAGTTTCCAACTTGATCGCAGGGTCGATCGTGATCGGTATTGTTGAAGAGCTCTTCTTTCGGGGATTCCTGTTCGGGCAACTGTTCAAATACACAAGACTTGGTTTTATTTCTTCAATCGTTTTGGGAGCAATAGTTTTCGCATCCGGCCATTTGTATCAAAGTCATGATACAGCAGAATTGATAGGTATTTTCTCAGTCACATTCATGGGGGCCGTGCTGTTTGCTTGGTTATTCGTAGAATGGAACTATAATTTGTGGGTACCAATATTTTTACACGCGCTAATGAATTTGTCTTGGCATGTGTTTGAAATGGACCCTACCGCATTGGGTGGTGTATTGGCAAATGTATTCAGGGGATTGACTATTGCATTGGCAATAGTATTCACCATAGTGTATAAGAGAATGCAAAAATTGGACCTGATAATAACAAAAGATAAATTAATAAGAAAAGCATTATAGAGCTGCGTGTATGGCAAAGTACGGTAATGTCGAATAACTCAATGCTATAGTATTCAATAGGCCAAGTACTGAGCCGTACATTGAATGCCTCAGGTGTGGCACGGACCGTACACGAAGAGGATGGCGGTGAAGATCCGTCCTTCCGGGCTCTGTCGTCCATATGCATTTTCTATGACCCCGCTTCTTCCATGTGATCCCGCACCTTTGTCCACCCCATGACCAAGAAAGAGAAAGCTGCGTTCGTAGCAAAAACGCTGAACAAGCTCTACCCACGGCCCGCGATCCCGCTGGACCATCGGGATCCGTATACGCTACTGGTGGCCGTGGTGCTCAGCGCCCAATGCACCGACAAAAAGGTGAACGAGATCGCACCGCTACTCTTCGCCAAGGCACACACCCCGAAGCAGATGGCAGCGCTGGAGGTGGAGGAGATCCGCGAGATCATCAAGCCGTGCGGGCTTTCACCGGCCAAGAGCAAGGGGATCCATGGTCTTTCGGAGATCATCATGGAGAAGCACGGCGGACAGGTGCCGAACACCTTCCCGGAGCTGGAAGCCCTGCCCAGCGTGGGGCACAAGACGGCCAGCGTGGTGATGTCGCAGGCCTTCGGTGTACCCGCCTTTCCGGTGGACACACACATCCATCGGCTGGCGTGGCGTTGGGGATTGAGCACGGGCAAGAGCGTGGAGCAGACCGAAGCGGACCTGAAACGCATGTTCCCGAGGGACACATGGAACGTGCTACACCTGCAGATCATCTACTTCGGGCGGGAGCATTGCCCGGCGAAGGGGCATGACCCGCTGAAGTGCCCCATTTGCAAGGAGATCGGGAGGAAGGTGCTTTTTCAGTGAATGGTGATTTGTTATTGGAACGGCGGCACCGCACCGACCAAGTGCTTGAAATTACGGATCGCCATCCACCTATCACCCAAAAACCCGAACGGGGCACCATCGCTGATGCCCCGTTCGGGTATGGCGGTGGCGGAACGCCTAGTTCAGCACCACGTCCACCTGGCCGATGGGCGGCAACTTTATCACCTTCAGGGCCTTGCTATAGTTGAGGATGGCATTGACCGTGGAAGGCCGTGGGCCTGAGGGCGAGGGCATAGGAACGCGGTTACGGGAAGGTCTCCGAAGTGTAGAGTGTGCCATGTCTGTGGATTTTTGCTTAGAACGCCGGTGCGTGGAAGCATATTGCATGGCTCTGGAAAACAGTTCCTCAGTGATCTTCCGAAGGAGATCCTGAGGACAGAGAGGCATCAAGGTCTCCGCCGTTCGGCGGAAGACCTTGATGGGACTAAAACACGAACGCCGGCTTACGGGCCGACGTTCCTGGGGCGGGATCCCTCACGTGTAGGGATCAGGCCCTTTCAAGCTGCATGCCGTGCTGCTTGATCAGTCTCCGCATATTGATCAGGGCGTAGCGCATGCGCCCCAAGGCCGTATTGATGCTCACGTCGGTGTGCTCGGCGATCTCCTTGAAGCTCATGCCCAAGTACGTGCGCATCACCACCACCTCCTTCTGCTCGGGCGGCAGCCTGTCGATGAGCTTGCGCACGTCCTCGTCGATCTGGGCGTTCACCATGCGCTCTTCCACGTTCTTGTCCGGCTGGGAGTGTGTGGCGAAGACGTCGTAATCGTCGTTGCTGCGCACCATGGGCATCTTCTTGTTCCGCCGGAAATGGTCGATCACCAGATTGTGCGCGATGCGCATCACCCAGGGCAGGAACTTGCCTTCCTCGTTGTATTTCCCCGCTTTCAGGTGGTGGACCACCTTGATGAAGGCCTCCTGGAAGAGATCCTCGGTGACCTCCCGGTTCCGCACCATAAGGAAGATGTGGGACCACACTTTCCGCTTGTGGCGGAGAAGCAGGGTTTCAAATGCGGCTTCGTCACCCTCAATATAAAGGTGTACGAGCTCGACGTCTGTAAGTGACTTGGACAGCATGACCTTTCCCGTTTAGGTCCGAAGGGGATGAAAAGAGCACTTCGGTGTAGAGGTCTTGCTATGGGCTGTCCGTTTGGTTATTAATGTGCTCCCAAAAAGGGAGGCGGGGGTGAACTTAGTGCAGACGCTTGGTGTTGGGTAAACGTTGCCTGTGGGTGTCCTATTGTGTGGGTACGTCCAATTTTCCTGTGGGCCAAATATACGGTCTCTGATCAAAACCGGTTCACCGGGCAGTAAATTTGCCGCCCCTTGACAAAACCCGTCCAATATCCCATTGTCCGCAAGGAGCCGGTAAAAGCCGCTTCCAACGGGCGGTTACCGCACCGCGCTCCCGGCGTCATCAGTGTGCAAGGGGCCCGCGTCCACAACCTGAAAAATATCAGTGTGGACATCCCGCGCGGAAAGCTGGTGGTGATCACCGGCCTCAGCGGCAGCGGAAAAAGCTCTTTGGCCTTCGATACGCTCTATGCCGAGGGCCAGCGCCGCTATGTGGTGAGCCTCAGTAGCTACGCCCGGCAATTCCTCGGCCGTCTGGAAAAGCCGGATGTGGACCGCATCACCGGGATCAGCCCGGCCATCGCCATCGAGCAGAAGGTGATGACGAGCAACCCGCGCAGCACCGTGGGCACAAGCACCGAGGTCTACGACCACCTCAAGCTGCTCTTTGCCCGCGTGGGCCACACCTTTAGCCCGGTCACGGGCCGCGAGGTGAAGCGCGACACCATCGAGGATGTGGTCGCCGGTGCCAACGATTTCCCAAAGGATAGCACCGTACTGCTGTTGAGCCCGATCAACCTGCCGGAGGGACGTTCGTTGCGTGAGCATCTCGATGTACTGCAACAGCAAGGTTTTGCGCGCGTCCACGATGGCAAGGAAGTGCAGCGCATCGAGGACCTGCTGATCGCGAAGGACCTTTCCAACGGACCTTGGAGCTTGGTGCTGGACCGCATTGCCGTGGACCCCGGCAACGAGGAGACCGAAAGCCGTGTGGCCGACAGCACCGAAGCGGCCTTCTTCGAGGGCCAGGGCGCTTGTATGCTGTTGGGCAAAGACGCGAAAGGGAAACCCATGCGCCGCGACTTCAGTGACCGCTTCGAGCTGGACGGTATCACCTTCGAGGAGCCCTCGCCGAACCTCTTCAGCTTCAATGATCCCGTGGGGGCCTGCCCCCGTTGCGAAGGCTACGGCAACATCATCGGGATCGACGCCGACCTGGTGATCCCGGACAAGACCCTCTCACTGTATGACGATTGCGTGGCCCCGTGGCGCGGCGAGAAGTTGAGCGAATGGAAGCGTGACTTCATCCGCGACGTGGCGGAGCGTGACTTTCCCATCCACCGCCCCTACCGCGAGTTGAACGAAGCTCAACAACACTTGCTATGGAACGGTGCGAAGGGCGTACATGGCATTGACGCGTTCTTCCAGTACTGCGAGCAGAAGAGCTACAAGATCCAGTACCGGGTGCTGGCCAGCCGCTACCGCGGAAAGACCACCTGTACGCTCTGCCACGGCAGCCGTCTCAAGCCCGAAACGCGGCACGTGAAGGTGGCCGGGCATGACATCACCGAGCTGGTGCGCCTGCCCATCACCGAATGCTTGGCCTTCTTCAAGCACATCGAACTCTCCCCCGCCGACGGCAAGATCGCGGAACGCCTGCTGAAGGAGATCGTCAACCGCCTGCGCTATTTGGATGAGGTGGGCGTGGGCTACCTCTCCTTGGACCGGCGTAGCAACACCCTCAGCGGCGGCGAGACCCAGCGCATCGACCTCGCGACTTCACTTGGCAGCAGCCTCGTGGGCAGCATGTACATCCTCGATGAACCAAGCATCGGCCTGCACCCGCGCGACACGCACCGGCTGATCGACGTGCTGAAGCAATTGCGCGACCTTGGCAACACCGTGATCGTGGTGGAGCATGATGAAGAGGTGATGCGCGCGGCGGACCACGTCATCGACATGGGGCCGGAAGCGGGCACCCACGGCGGCGAAGTGGTGTTCAGCGGCACGCACGACCAGCTGATGGAAAGCGATGGCCTCACCGCCAAGTACCTCACGGGCCGTGAGAAGATCCAACGACCCAAGCGCCGCCGCACGGTGAGGGACCGCATCACGGTAAAGGGTGCGTGCGAAAACAACCTGAAGGACATCGACGTGGCCTTTCCGCTGAACATGCTCACCGTGGTGACCGGCGTGAGCGGCAGCGGCAAGACGACCTTGGTGAAGCGCATCCTCCACCCCGCCCTGCGCCGCGAGCTGGAAGGCGGCGGCGGTGAGCGGCCCGGCGCGTTCAAAGAACTGGCGGGCGACATTCGTCAAGTGCAAGCCGTCGAAATGGTGGACCAACACCCCATCGGGCGTTCCTCGCGCAGTAATCCTGTGACTTATGTGAAGGCGTGGGATGACATCCGCCAGCTCTTCAGCGAGCAAGAGGCCGCCAAGATGCGCGGCTACAAGCCGGCCTACTTCAGCTTCAACGTGGACGGTGGCCGCTGTGAGGTCTGCCAGGGCGAGGGCGAAGTACACATCGAGATGCAGTTCATGGCGGACATCAGCCTGAAGTGCGAAGCCTGCCACGGCAAACGGTTCAAGGAGGAGATCTTGGACGTGAAATTCCATGGCAAGGACGTGGCGCAGCTGCTCGACCTCACCGTGGACGACGCGCTGGACTTCTTCCAAGCCCACGCCGATAAGCACACTGCCGTGAAGCGCATCGTGGAGAAGCTGCTTCCCTTGCAGGAAACGGGCTTGGGCTATGTGAAGCTCGGCCAGAGCAGCAGCACCCTCTCCGGCGGCGAGGCGCAACGCATCAAGCTATCTTCTTTCCTCGGCAAAGGCCACAACGCACAGCCCACGCTCTTCATCTTCGACGAGCCCACTACGGGCCTGCACTTCCACGACATAGCCAAGCTGCTGAAGGCCCTGAACGCCCTGATCGAGATTGGCCACAGCGTGCTGGTGATCGAGCACAACCTGGAGGTGATCGCCTGCGCGGACCATCTGATCGACCTCGGCCCGGAAGCCGGGGATGCAGGTGGAAGCATCGTTTTTGAAGGCACGCCGGAGGAACTGGTAGCCAGTGGTGTCGGACATACCGCGCATTATTTGAAGGTGGTACTGGGGCGGGATTAGTTGTTGGTTGTCCGTTGTCAGGTCCGTACCAGATTTTCATCACAACCCAATTGTCCAGCACGATCCACGTTCGCAGGCGTGTCGGCGGCCAAACAACTGAGAACTGACAACCGCCACAATCCTTCAGCCGACCACAAAATCCTTCCCCTCGCCCGGCATCACGGAGATCTCAGCGCCATTCACGCCGGTCAGTTGCACTACCCAATCCCCTTGTTCGGGGCGTTGGAGCAAGGCCACGCGTACAGCGGTGGAGCCGTCCAGATAGAACTCCACTCCGGCCTCACGGTCCAGATGGTCAGAATGTCCCTTTGGCAGGGTAAGGCGTACTTGGGGATAACGGGGATTGCTCATGTTGTACAAATGGGATCTTGACCGGCGGACGAAGGAACGGCTAAATGATGGTGGACGTGGGAACTGTTCCCGGCAAGGGCTGCTTCAGGAGGATCCCTGTTAACACGGGGAGAAGCGTTACATCGCGAAGACCGATCTTTGCCCCCTCCATTCCGCGCCTCGGAAACCCGTCCATGCCCATCGACCAGCACCATATACAGGCCCTCAGCCAGCTGGAATTCCATGCGCGGCAAGTGGTGGAAGGTTTTCTGGCGGGACTGCACAAGAGCCCGTTTCACGGTTTCAGCGTGGAATTCGCGGAGCATCGCGCGTACAACCCAGGCGAGAGCACGCGCCACATCGACTGGAAGCTCTACGCCCGCACGGACAAGCTCTTCGTGAAGCGCTACGAGGAGGAGACGAACCTGCGCTGCCAATTGGTGATCGACGCCAGCAGCAGCATGTACTATCCGGAAACCTCGGAGAAGGCACCGAAGCAGTTCAACAAGATCGAGTTCGCGACCTATGCGAGCGCAGCCTTGATCGCCCTGCTACGCAAGCAGCGCGATGCCGTGGGCCTGACCGTCTTCGCGGATGAGGTGCTCATCACCGAGGAGGCCCGCAGCAATGCCGTACACCTGCGCCACCTGATGGCGGAACTGGAGAAGCTGCTCAGCACCATCGCGCCCACCAAGGACAAGCGGACGAACGCCGTGGACGCCCTGCACGACATCGCGCGCCGCACGCACCGCCGTTCGCTCGTGGTGCTCTTCAGCGATATGATGGACAACAGCGAACGCAGTGAGGAGCTATTCGATGCGCTGCAGCACCTGCGCTACAACAAGCACGACGTGATCCTCTTCCACGTGGTAGATCGCAAGCATGAGCTGGAACTCGGTTTTGAGGACCGCCCGTACACCTTCGTGGATGTGGAGAGCGGCGCCCAGGTGAAGGCCCACGCGGCGGAAGTGCGCGCTGAGTACAAAGCGGCCATGGCGGCCTACTGGCACGAGCTGAAGCTGAAGTGCGGCCAGTACCGCATCGAACTCGTGGAGGCCGATATCAACGCGGGCTTCGAGAACATCCTGCTGCAATTTTTACTGAAGCGGAGCCGGCTTTACTAGTTGTCCGTTGTCAGGGTGGACGCGGCCTTTTATCGGTTGTGGCCTACAAGTGCAGCTTTCTGCACTTGCTTCGCTGAAACGGAACTTGCGGGATCGAACGGACGGGTTACATTTGCAGCCGCTTCGGCGGAAGTTGAAGCCAACGGTTCGGTAGTTCAGCTGGTTAGAATGCCGCCCTGTCACGGCGGAGGTCGCGGGTTCGAGTCCCGTCCGGACCGCAAAAAAGCTCCTTTCGAGGGGCTTTTTTCGTTTCCGGGACGCAGGCTCCCAACCATGACCACTGCGTACCGTTGTTTTCCTCGCCAGAGCTCCGGTTTGCAAGCGGCATCAGCCTAGTATACCTTTAAGTTAACCAAAATCCAATACCATGAAAAAGGTGAACATCATTGGAGGGAGCGTTGCCTTGATGGCCTTGTTGTTGGGCTGTACCGAGGCCAGCGCCCCCCAAGCCGTAACCAAAGCCAAGGGCATGAACTTTGAGCAGCAAATGTTGGCCGTGTTGCCCACATTGGACCAGGGCACCGTGCTGAAGGTGTGCAATACGAACACCCGACCAGGTGACCAAGGCAGCTTGAATTTCTCTGTCCAAGCGGCGAAGGCCGACCCGAAAAACCCGGGCAAGCTCATTCCAATGGACCAGCTTTCCCTACAGCAACAGCTTGCCGAGATCCTTCCCTTGGTGGATGAAAACCATGCGCTGAATATCCGATCTGTCATGGACGAGGCCAGCGGGCAAGCACACCTCGTCTTTACCGTTCAGCCCAACGCGGTCGGGTCGAATGGAAAGGACAGTTGAGCGGGACCCGGTTGGGACGGCGAGAAGGGTCAAGCCGAAATCTGATAACTAGCCGACTCATTGCAAGAGACCTCTTCTCATTAGGGGGGTTCTTCGTTTTATTACGTGCATCCCAGGCAAGATCGAAGAGCGGCGTCCTTATTCCGGGCACCGATCTTGCTGCCACGCGCCTGTTGATCCCGGCCATGCGGTGTTACACCAAGTCCGCCCCTACCCCGTTCTTACCTTCGCGCCTGCGAAAATCGCGCACGACACATGAACTTCCGTCCGACCCTCCTTTCCTGCTTCACCTTGTTGGCGATCGTTGGCATGGCACAGCCCGGCGCTGCCATCAACCAGAAGGACGCCCAAGGCCGCAAGCAAGGGCCGTGGCAACGCAATTGGGCGGAAAGCAGCCAGTTGCGCTACACCGGGCAGTTCAAGGATGACAAGCCCGTGGGCGACTTTACCTATTACAGCACCACCGGCAAGGTGGAGAGCCGAATCGATCACTATGCAGGAAGCGACGCAGCGCATGCCAAGCACTATCACCCGGACGGCAAGCTGATGGCCGAGGGCCGCTATGCGGGCGAGGACAAGGACAGCACGTGGAACTACTACGCTTCGGACGGCATTCTCCGTAGCACCGAGCACTGGAAAAAGGGCAAGATGGACGGCGAGATGGTCACCTTCTACGCTGATGGCAAGGTCACCGAACGGCGGCATTTTGCGAACGGGACCGAGAGCGGCAAAGCCGAACAGTTCTACCCGGACGGTACTTCCCGCTACTTGGCGAACTACGTGAACGGAGCTCCGGAAGGCATCGAGACCTTCAACTTCCCAAGCGGGAAGAAGGAGATCGAAGGCAACTATGTGGACGGCGTGCGCGACGGACGTTGGGCCTATTTCAATGAGGACGGCTCGGTGCAGATGCAAGTGCTCTATGCCCAAGGGAAATTCGTGAAGCAGAAGTACGAGAACGGCACTTTCAAGGAATACTGGACGGACCAGCAGATGAAGAGCGAGACCACGTACAAAAACGGAAAGCGCGAAGGCCCCTTCACGGAGTGGTACGACAACGGGACGTGGACGGAAGTGCCCGTGAAATTAGGGCCGCAAGGAGAAGAAAGAAGCGATGTGGAGCGCGAACTGAAAGGCCAGACGATGAAGCGCGAAGGCAGCTATAAGAACGATGTGCTCCAAGGCCCCGTGAAAGAATACGACGAGAAAGGCAAGCTGGTCTCCACGCTGGTCTATGAAAATGGCTCGCCCAAGACGGGGGGGGTAAAACCATGAGCAAGCACGGACGTGTGCTGGTGGCGATGAGCGGCGGGGTGGACAGCTCCGTGACCGCCTTGATGCTGCACGAAGAAGGATATGAAGTGATCGGGGTAACGATGAAGACCTGGGATTACGCAGCCAATGGCACCGGCAAGCGCATCACCGGCTGCTGCGACCTGGACAGCATCAACGATGCCCGGGACATGGCGGTGAGCCGCGGCTTCCACCATATGATCATTGACATCCGCGAGGAGTTCGGGGCTTCCATCATCGGCAATTTCACCAGCGAATACATGGCAGGCCGTACGCCCAACCCGTGCGTGCTGTGCAACACCTTCATCAAGTGGGAGGCCTTGCTGAAGCGGGCCGACATGCTGGACTGCGAGATGATCGCCACAGGGCACTATGCCAAGGTGCGCGCGGAGGAGGTCGTCACTTCCAAGCGAGCCGAAAAGCGCTTCATTGTGAGCAAGGGCGCGGACCACACCAAGGACCAGAGCTACGTGCTCTGGGGCTTGGCACAGGAAAACCTGGCCCGTACCCGCTTCCCGATCGGAGGCTTCAAGAAGAGCGAGATCCGTGAGATGGCCTTGAAGAGCGGCTTCCCGCAACTGGCCTCCAAGAGCGACAGCTACGAGATCTGCTTCATCCCCGACAACGACTACCGGGGATTTCTGAAACGCAAGGACCCCGTTGCGTTCGAGAAACTCGCGCACGGCAAGTTCGTGGGCACGGACGGGGCCTCCCTGGGCGAGCACGACGGCTACCCCTTCTTCACGGTAGGCCAGCGCAAAGGACTAGGCATCGCCTTGGGCACCCCGATGTACGTCACGGAGATCCTTCCGGAGACCAACACCGTGGTACTGGGCCACAAGGAAGACCTCGACAAGCATACCGCCTGGGTGCGCCAACCGAACTTCCAGAAGGTGCCGGTGCTGCATGGTGAAATGGAAACCGTGACCAAGATCCGCTACAAGGACAAGGGCACGCCGGCCACCATCAGCATGGAGGATGAACACGTGCGTGTTGATTTCCATACGAAGGTCACGGGCATCGCGCCGGGCCAAAGTGCCGTCTTTTATGAGGGGGACGATGTGGTGGGCGGAGGTTTCATCGATCGCGAACCCGTAAAACCATGAAGAACACGTTCATCGCCCTCTTCCTTTTGCTGCTGATCGCTTCGCCGGGATGCAAGAAGGATGATGCTCCCGCCGCCCATCGATCTGGGCCATGCCTACTTCCCCACGGATACAGGCCGGTGGATTGATTACGACGTGGACACGGTGTGGCGGAACGACATCACTGGTGTGACGGACAGCCTGAAGTACCACCTGCGGGAAAAGATCACCGAGGATTTCACCGACCCGGAAGGACGACCGGCCCAACGTATGATCCGCTACATGCAGGACAGTGCCTCCGGAAACTGGGTCCCGAAGGACGTTTGGTGGCAGGTGCGCAGCACCACACAGGCCGAGCGTTCCGAGGAGAACCAACGACGCATCAAGTTGATCTTTCCTCCGCGAGCGGGACAGTATTGGAATACCAATGCGCTCAATACGGAACGCGAATACGAGCTCACCTATGTGGAGGTGGATGTGCCGTGGAGCATCAACGGCATGAACTTCGACAGTACCTTGTTGGTGAAGACCACCTATCCGAACAACCCGGTGATCACCAATACCTATTATGAGCGCTACGCGAAGCATATCGGATTGATCTATCGCCAGGTGGACAGCACCGACACGCAGACCACAGGTGTGCGGGGCACTTGGTACAAGCAAGTGATCACGGGTTACGGTCAGTAATGAAGGGCCGCCAAGCATGCCTGCCGGCAGCCAAGGACGCGGAGGTGCGGAGGAAAATGTCGGAGAGCCAGCAACCCGGAAGTGAGCGAACCATCAGGTCCATTGCCTGCTCCGTGGCCACGAACCTGAGCATTGTTGTGCTCACCCTCTTTCATCCCGCCTACCTGCTCGCCCAGACGGCACCCGCCATTTATTGGGTGCAGTTCACCGATAAGGACCACACCCCGTACAGCCTTTCCGCACCGCAGGACTACCTCTCCCAACGCGCCCTCGATCGCCGTGCCCGCCAGAACATCCCCATCGATTCACTGGACCTTCCGGTGGATCCCGCCTACATCGCACAGCTCCTTGCCGCCGGACAGATCGAATTGCTTAATGTGAGCAAGTGGTTCAACGCGGTCACCATCCGCAGCACCGATACCTTGGCCTTGGACTCGCTCGGCCTGTTGCCCTTCATCCATGTGGTGCAGATCACGGTGGACGGAAAACCACGCCCTACGCGCCATGCCTTGAAGTTCGGGTTGGAGACCAAGACCTACGCAAGCGACTATGGCGACTCGTTCCGGCAGATCGAGATGATGAACGGCCACCTGTTGCATGCCGTGGGTGATGCGGAAGGACAGGGCATGCTCATCGGCATCCTCGATTCGGGCTTTCAGGACGCGGACATATTGCCGGGGCTTTCCGCGCTCCGCCGATCAGAATGGCATCGTCCTCACCCGCGACCTGGTGGAGCCCGGAGGCAACGTCTACGCGGAGCACTATCACGGCAGAAGTGTGCTCTCGCTGATGGCCGGAAAGGTGGAAGGGGAACTGTTAGGTACCGCGCCTTTGGCGAAATATGCGCTCGTGCGGACCGAGAACGTGGCCACCGAATACATCGTGGAGGAGGACAACTGGGTAAGCGGCGCGGAACTCTGCGACAGCCTCGGCTGCGATGTGCTCAACACATCCTTGGGCTATACCACCTTCGACGATCCCACGCAGGATCACACCTACGCGGACCTCAACGGGCTCACCTCGCACATGACGCTGGCTGCGGACATAGCCACGCGCAAAGGCATGATCCCCGTCAACAGCGCCGGGAACAGCGGTGCGGCACCGTGGTACTACATCGGTGTCCCGGCGGATGCGTTCGACATCCTCGCCGTAGGCGCCGTGGGCGCTGATCGCATACTGGCCGACTTCAGCTCGCGCGGCCCGAGCGTGGACGGGCGCGTGAAGCCGGACGTGAGCGCCATGGGCTTAGGCACGATCGGCATTGGCACCGGCGGACAGAATGTCTACGGCATCAACGGCACCTCCTTCTCCTCCCCGCTCGTTGCCGGCCTTACCGCATGCCTGTGGCAGTTGCATCCCGATCGCACCGCGCACGATGTGATGGACGCCATAAGGCGAAGCGCCTCGCAATACGACCGACCGGACGACGATCTTGGCTATGGCATCCCCGACTTCTGGCGGACACACCTGTTGCTCGGCGGAAGGGACCTGACCCATCTTGCCGATCCCACAGTGCTCGCCGTGATGCCCGTGCCGTTCACGGATTTTCTTGATATCGAAGTGTACGCCGGTGAAACCGACGCGATGGACCTGAGGATCTATGACATGCTCGGCCGAAAAATCTGGTCCAGCACCACGGGCCTGGAACCGGGAACGTACTCCCGCGTCCGGGTCCAGTCCGATCTGCTGACGCAATTGCGTGCCGGGGCCTATATCGTGGAGGTGAAGGTGGGCGGGTCCCGTCTGACGCAGCGTGTCATCAAGGCGGAATGACCCCGGGCCGACCCTCTTCCGGGAAGCTCCAGCTCACGACCGATCTCCTGCTTGCGGCATACCGGCAGGGCTTCTTCCCCATGGGTGATGAGACCGGGGAGGTGGAATGGCACAGCCCCGATCCCCGTGCGGTCTTCCCGTTGGAAACCATCCGCCCGAATGCGCGCTTTCTTCGCTGGCTGCGGGGCAGTGGCCTGAACTGCACGATCGATCGAAACTTCGAAGCCGTGATGCGCCGTTGCGCCACGGTTCACGGCGACTCATGGATCACGGAGGAGATGATCGCGGCATACACAGCGCTGCATCGCATCGGGCATGCGCACAGCATGGAGACCTGGGAATGTGATGCGCTCGTGGGAGGGATCTATGGGGTCAGCATCGGCACGGCGTTCTTCGGGGAAAGCAAGTTCAGCCTAGTGCCCAATGCGAGCAAAGCGGCCTTTTACCACCTGGTGGAACATTTGCGTCAACGGAATTTCACGCTCTTCGACACGCAGTACATCAACGATCACACGGCCTCCTTGGGCGCGATCGAAATACCGCGGCACGACTTCCTGGAACTGCTGAAGGACGCCATCGAGCGGCCTTGCACTTTCTGATCAGCGCGCCCCAAGTCTCAGCACTTGGACCAAGGCCTGCACCTCTGTGGGATCCGCGATGTGGTCTTTGGACTTTGCCGTGATCGCGGAACTGTGGTACTCGCCGGCACCCGTGGCCGCGATGATCTCCGGAATGTTCCCGCTGCGCACCCCGCCGCCCGGAATTACCACGATGCGCCCGGCAGCCTGTGATACCAATTGTTTGATGATGTGCGCGCCTTCCAGCGCATTGGCGTGAAGTCCGGAGGTGAGCACACGTGCGCACCCCGCCTTGATCAACACTTCCAACGCGGACGAGGGATCAGGGACTTGATCGAAGACCTTGTGACAGGTCACCGCCATCGGGCCCGCCTTTTCCACGATGCGCTTCATCAGGCCCACATCCAACGATCCATCGCTGCGTTGCGCCCCCGTCACGATGCCCGGGCAGCCCCGTTCACGGCAGGACCGGATGTCTCGCCAGATCACGTCAAGTTCCTCCGTATTGTAGACGAAATCCCCACCGCGTGGCCGGATCATGGGAAACACCGGCAGCCCCAGCTCCATCGCAGCGGTGATCATTCCCCAGCTCGGCGTGGTACCACCCTGCAACGGGTCTGCGCAGAGTTCAACACGGTCCGCCCCGGCTTCCCTCGCGATCCGGCAGGAGCTGAGCGAGTATGCGCAGACCTCCAGCAGCATCTCAGAAATGGTGCTTCGCCGGTATGATCTGCTCCGTGGACCCGCTCTTCACCGAGAAGGTGAAGCCGTCCTGCAAGGCATAGGCCCCGTAGGAACCGTCCTTTCCCAACGCGAGGAAGCCCACCTGCACCGCTTTCGCGGCGGCGGGGTCGCGATGGACGATCCGTTCCACCGTGGCCCGGCAGGCATCTTCCGGTGAATGTCCCTGACGCATCAGTTCCACCACAGTATGGCTGCCCACAATGCGGATCACCTCCTCTCCCACGCCGGTGCTGGTGGCCGCCCCCACCTCGTTGTCCACGAACAACCCTGCTCCGATAATGGGCGAATCACCAACTCGGCCTCGCAGTTTGTAGGCCATGCCGCTTGTGGTGCAGGCTCCGCCAAGATCCCCGACAGCATCCAGCGCAAGGATCCCGATGGTATCGTGGTTCCGATCACCTCCGGGCAGCGCGTTCTCCATGTTGGGGACCGGTTCATATTGCGCGGTCTTCAACCACTCCTGCCACTCCAAACGGCTTTGCTCGGTCAGCAGGTTTTCTTTCTTGAAGCCGTTCTCCAACGCGAACTGCAGAGCACCTTCACCGGCCAACATCACATGGGGCGTGCGATCCATCACCTGGCGCGCCACGGACACGGCATGCACGATGTGCTCCATTGCGGCTACGGATCCGCAGCGCCCACGGGCGTCCATGATGCAGGCATCCAAGGTGACGTGCCCATCGCGATCCGGCCGACCGCCGAGCCCCACGGACTGGTTGGTCGGATCCGCCTCCGGCACGCGCGCCCCGGCCTCAACAGCATCCAAGGCATGCCCGCCATCCTTCAAGATCTTCCATGCGGCAGCATTCGCCTGCTGTCCAAAGTCCCATGTGGAAATCACTACGGGGGACCCGCCCATTCCTTGGGGCATTATTGGTCGGCGCCTCACGGCGAATGAGCGTCCTGCCAGTGCTGCCGCGGATGCGATCGCGGAAAGGCGCAGGAATTTTCTTCGATCGATCATGGGAGCAGGTGCGGACCGGAAAGGTACGTCCAGCATACGACAAGAGCTGGGTCGGTTGGACGCAAGAACCCTATGGCCTCAGCAACGACGCACCGATGAATGCGGGACCGCCTTCATTCAACCCATCTGCTATCGAGGGGAAGGCCGAGGGCGGACAGTCAGGGTGCGGCTGCGGAGAGCACGTGCAACGCACAACTTCAACACGTGATAAGTTCCCCGTCCAACCAAAGGTGGAACCAGCCCAACTGGAGCAGGAAAGCCGCCGCCAGGATGGGAATGCGCCAGCGGGAACGAGCCATGACATCGCCCGCGAGCAGGAAAAGCGGGAATAGGACCGTGCTGAAGCGAGGCATGGATGCGACCGAGCCGCTACACAAAGGCAGCAGGATACTGACTGCGATCAAGAGGTTAAAGGACAAGGGAAGCTTCTTGCGCACTGCAATTGCCAAAGCGAAAAGTGCCAGTGTATACCAAGAGTCGAACTGCGTGGCAATATCACCGCCATTGAAGAAGCCCATGAAAGGCCATGTGAACGACCTGCCCCAACCGGCTTGTGCGGAGGAAAACGCGAAGGGATCCCCCGTTCGATCCCATTGAAATACGCAATATGCCGCGAAAGCCATGACCGGGAATGCCAATGGCCACGACCGTTTCAGCCAACGGTAAGGCTTTCGCCAAATATCATCGATGCGGGCACCGTCCACTTCCACCGCGTAGACCAGAAGAACGGGAAGGAGGAACAACCCGTTGGGGCGCGTGAGCACCAAGGCCGTGGAACACACCGCCAGCCCCATGGAAGAATGCCTCGCGACCGAATAGAAAGCACCCAAGAGCGCACAGAGGAAAAGGGCCTCCGTCATGCCAAGATGGAAATAGATGCCGAACGGCTGCAAGAGCAAGGCCATCACTCCCCAAAAGGCCACAGCAGTACCTTTCAGGACCGTGAAGAAGCGGAGGGCCAATAGTGCAAGCAGGCCCGATAAAAGCGCACCCAGCAGGAGCATGGAATCGGCAGTGCTCGATCCCGTTATCTGAACGGTCGCTCGGACCGCCCAGGGATAAAGTGGAAAGAACGCCCATTCCGTCTGATGGATGTCGGCACCGTGCCAATGGCCGAGGTCCCCGTCCACAGGTGTACGGTAGCCCTCCGCAGCGATCTGTTGGTACCAGCCGGCATCACAGTTCACACAATCCCGGGTGGGGACGTCCGCAAACTTGCCCCAGATCGAAGAAAGCGAACTTATTCCCAGCGCAACGCCGATGACCAAGAGCGTGTGTGAACGGGCAGGGAACATGGAGTTCAGCGCTTACCTCGTTCCACCTTGGGTTCCGTGGCGTTGCGCTCCTGGAAATATCGTTGGTATCCTTCGCTGTACGCGGCACGCTGATCGAAGACATCGGCGAAATTCCCCAGCAGTTCGATCACCGCTTCGGTTCCTTCCCGCAAACCGTTCTCGCCGCCGCTGCAAGCCGTCACGATGTCGGCATCGCCACGCGCGATCACATGCTCGGTAAAGCGCATGCCCGATTTCCGCCCGATCATCACCCGTAAGCCGCATTGCTTGGCGAGCGCCAGATCGATGGCGTCATCGAAGAAGAAGGCCACTTCCTCCGGCTTCAGTCCATTGTCACGCAGGAACACTTCGAACGCATCCGGTTTGTTGATGAAACCCATGTAGATGGCATGGAACTTCTCGCGCTGAACGAACTGCTCCGCCTGCGGATTGATCTGCCCTGTGATCACTGCGGCCGGCGGGTTCACACCGTTTTTTAGCCAAAGGGCAAAGCGCAGCATGTTCACGCCCATGCTCCCCGTCTCGCTGAACGGACTGCCGCGATCAAGGTCCTTCCAGCCGTCGTTGAACACGCCATCCCAGTCGAAGAGGACGGCCTTGATCTTCTTCACACGGCGTTGCTGTTCCGCAGGCTCGTGCAGGTAACGGGTTTGGTGCATTCCAGTTGTCAGTTGTTCGTTGTCAGTTGTCAGGTCGGAACTTGAAACGTCAGTGGTGGAAAGGCAACGTCAGCGTGATCTACTGCCGCGGCAAAGCGTCGGCAGCCTGACAACGGACAACGGACAACTATTCAAAGACCACTACCCCGCGATCGCCTTCATCATGTCCTGAATGTCCAGCATGCCGAGTTGCTTACCATTCTCACTGACGCTGAGCGTATCCACCTTGTGCTCCTTGAAGAGCTTCTGAGCCTCGTCCAGCAATGCTTCCGGGGAAACGGTGTACGGTGCATTGAATTTCAGCGCGCTGAGCTTCTTCGAGAGGAATTTGTTGCCTTCCTTCTCGATGCCGCGACGCAGGCCGCCATCGGTGAAGACGCCCTTGTTCTTGCCTTTCGCATCCACCACCATCACGGCGCCGAAGCCGTGCTTGGTCATTTCCACCAAGGCCTCGCTCACGGTCGCGCTTTCTTTCACGATGGGATTGCTGCGCGAGAGTACGTCCTTCACCTTCATGGTGATCAGGCGGGTGTGCTCATAGAACTGCTGCGTGCCTATCTGGGTGAAGTGGTTGTCGGTGAGCTGCTTCATCAGCTTCCAAGGCACGGTGATGGTGTGTACGCCGATCTCCACCGCATTGCGCACATGCTCCACAGTGCGTACGCTGCTGAACATGATCTTGCTATCATAGCCATAGTAGTTCACGGCTTCCACGCACTGCTGCACGAGACTGAGGGCATCATGCCCTTGGTCTTGCAATCGGCCCACGAGCGGGCATACGTAGTTGGCACCGGCCTGCATGGCCATGTACGCCTGTTGTAGTGTATACACCAAGTGGACGTTCACCATGATGCCCTGGTCGCGCAGCATCTTGCAGGCACGCAGTCCTTCAAGGCTCACAGGGATCTTGAAGACGGTGGTCTCCTTCTTGAGGCCCATCTTCAATTGGCGCTTCGCCTCCTTCACCACTTCCTCAGCGGTCTCGCCCAAAGCTTCCACCTGCAGGATGGGAACTTTCTTGGCCAGGTCGAGGATCATCTTGTCGATGTTCGTGACCCCTCCGCGATGCATGAAGGTGGGCGTGGTGGTGAGACCGGTGAGGAAGCCGAGTTTGAAGGCTTCGTCGATCTCTTTGATGTCGGCACTGTCTAAGTAAAGTTCCATGGTGTGGGTTGTACCGCAAAGAACGCAAAGAGCGCGAAGAAATGCGGGGTTGGGTTTGAATTTGGTTGTTGTCCTATGTCTTATGTCCTATGCTTGATGTCCGGTGCAAGCATAGGACATAAGACGTGGGACGGTCCTGATCTCCGATCACTTACTCACGGCCACGTCCTCCCGATACTTCACTTCCACCGCGTGCAGGTCGAGCAGCGGCTTCAGGAATTCCTCGAGGTCGTACACGCAAAGTTGGCTAGCCGCATCGCAGAGGGCAGTGCTCGGGTCGGGGTGTGTTTCGATGAAGATGCCATCGACGCCAGCGGCCACTCCGGCGCGGGCGATCGTGGGCAGGAACTCGCGGTTGCCGCCGCGCGGATCGGCGCTGGGGATCCCGTACTTGCGGATGCTGTGCGTGATGTCGAACACCACGGGATAGCCCGCTTGGCGCAGGTGGTAGAAGGCGCGCGGGTCCACAACGAGGTCGTTGTAGCCCAGCACAAAGCCGCGCTCGGTCAAGATGATCTTCTCGTTGCCGGTGCTCTCGATCTTCTTCACCGGCTTCACCATGTTGTCCGGTGCAAGGAACTGCCCGTGCTTCAGGTTGATCACGGCACCGGTCTTCGCGGCCTCGGTCACCAGCGTGGTCTGCATGCAGAGGTAGGCCGGGATCTGCAGTACATCGCATACCTCAGCGGCGGCTTTCACTTGGCTGGGATAGTGGACGTCCGTGAGCAGCGGGAATCCGAATTCCTTCTTCACCCTCTCGAGCACCTTCAGCCCCTCATCCAGGCCGGGCCCCATGTAGAACTCCACGCTGCTGCGGTTGTCCTTCATGAAGCTGCTCTTGTAGATCACGGGCACTTTGGTGCGCTCGCTCACTTCACGGAGCTTTTCCGCGGTGCGCATCATGATGCTCTCGTCCTCGATCACACAAGGGCCGGAAATGAGGAACAGTTGATCGGCACCGCAATCAATGTTGCCGACTTGTACGTGCTTGGTCATGCGGAAGAGGTGACTGGTGAAAGTGATTAGTGACTGGTGACTGGTGCGGCAGCCTGACAACTGAGAACTGGCAACTGACAACTGTTTCTCGTCGCAAATCTACCGTTTCCCCACGGTCGCATGGAGCATGCGCTTTCCATTGAGGAGACCTTCCAGCACATCGCCTTCCACAATGGGGCCGATCCCTGCCGGGGTGCCGGTAAAGAGCAGGTCTCCCGGTTCCAAGGTGATGAAACGGGATACGTATGCGATCAGCTCGGCAACAGGGAACAGCATGTTCGCAGTGGAATCCTTTTGCACGGTCACCCCGTTCTTCTTCAGTTCGAGACCAAAAGCCTGCAGATCGGTGGACGCGGTCATGGGCAGTTCCACTTCCCCGAGCACGGCCGAGCCATCCCATGCTTTGGCCTTCTCCCATGGAAGCCCCTTTGCCTTCAGTTGGTTTTGGAGCGTACGTGCCGTGAGGTCGAGGCCCAAGGTGAAGGATGCGATCAGTCCCGAGGCCATGGTCACAGGGACGTCCTTGGCATAACTGTCGATCATCACCACCAGTTCCAGTTCGTGTTCGATCTCTCCCGGGATGTCGGGCAATAAGATCGGCTGGCCGGGATAAAGGCATGCCGTGGTGGGCTTCAGAAAGAATATCGGTTCGGGAGGCACCTCATTGCCGGTCTCCTTGGCGTGGTCGGCGTAGTTGCGACCGATGCAGATGATCTTCATGGTGAAAGAGATCCAAGGTTAAGCCGCTGAGGCGCGGAGAAGAGTTTGATGGTGGCACCAATGGAACGGCGACCTTCCGAAAGTAAGGCCCGGATCAGCGGCTTGCATTTCTCTGTGCCTCGGCGTCTCTACGGCCGTTTTCATTAGGCCTGAATGTCAGCCAGCACGTTCCTCATCACGGCCAAGGTACTGCCTGGCAGGTCGGCCTTGGTCATCAGCCATTGCATGTATCCGGGGTCGTTCCGGCCGATGTTCTCAATGGTCCAGCCTTTATACTTCCCGAAGGAGAGGCACACACCACCGTGGTCGTCGAACTGCAATTTCCTGGCAGCGTCCGGTGCCCGTTTACGGTCCCCGCAGAACTCTCCCAACGCCGCTGCATCCTTGGGCAGCTCCGGATAGCGCTCCAGTTGTGCGAGCAGTACGTCCGCGGTCATCTCCACATCGGCCAAGGCGTCGTGCGCCCCTGCATGCTCACGGTCCAGATAAAACTGCGCAGCAGCGGTGAGGTCACGGCGCTCGAAGTGATGATAGATCCGTAAAGCGTCGATAACGCGCAGAGCGGACGTGTCCCAGGAGGCACCCACCCGATAGAGTTCCTCGCTGAGGAAAGGCAGGTCGAACCGGAGCACATTGAAACCGCACAGGTCGCAGCCTTCGAATTGGCGCAGCACTTCAGCCGAAAGCTCGGCCAGCGCCGGCGCATCGGCCACATCGGCGTCCGAGATCCCGTGTACGGCGGTGGCTTCCGGAGGGATGTGCATTTCCGGGTTCACCAGACTTTGCCACTTTTCGCGTGTTCCGTCTGGCATTATGCGCACAACGGCGATCTGTACAATGCGGTCATTCCCGATACGCACGCCGGTGGTCTCCAGGTCGAATACGGCCAGTGGTCGTTCCAGTTCCATTGCCATGGCTGCAAGTTGGGCATGAAAAAGCCCCCATGGTCGCGGGGGCTTTTCATTTTTTGAACAGTCCGGGTCAACGCACCTTCAACTTCACGAACTGGAACTTGCCGTATTTCTCGGTGTTCTTGTAATCGCCTTTGTACTTCGGCCCCTGCACCAGATGGTTCACGGATTCCAGCAGCAGGCCCTTGGGGTCCTTGCCAGCCGCTCTTACCGCGTCCAGCAGCGCTTTACGTGCCACCTCCATCCGCAGGTTGCTCAACTTGTCATTGGTGCCGTAGGTCTTTGTGGGAACATGCGAGGCACTGGCTTCAATGGTCACTTTCACCTTGCCCTCCTTGGCTAAAAGCTCGACCACTTTGGTGGCGAATTCCGCCCATTTGGGGTCGTTCGTGTCAATATCCTTTTCGTTGTAGCCATGGTATTTCACGAACTCGGCTGCGAACGTGGCATCGGGCGTGACGTGCGTCTCTCCCTCTTCCTTGCGCTGTGCATCGGTCCTCGGCGGTTTGGCCGGCGTTGGCGTTGTTGTGGGTGTTGGCGTTGTGGGTGTTGGCGTTGTGGGTGTTGGCGTCGTGGGGGTTGGAGGCACCACCTTGGCGGACGGTCCCACCACGGTCACACCCTCCTTCACAGGCTCACCCTTCTCCTTGCTTCCGGGGGGAGCGCCTTCCGGCAGGTCCACGATGCTGGCTGCACCATCCAGGGATACAGGGTTCAGGTAGACCTCCTTGTTGATCTCCTGGTAGGCACTTTCACACTCCACGAAGATATCCTCCGTATGTACCGTCTTGTCATTCACACGGTAGTCGAGGTTGTAGTTCTTACAGGGTTCCAAAATGGCCACATAGACCCCGTCCCGCTGCCGTGGCTTGTAGCTTTTCACCTCACCGGTCTCCTTGTTGGTGACATACAGCGTGGTGGTGGGCGAAAGCTGTTCGCCGGAAGGCGGGATGATGAAACCCTTTAGCACGGCAAGCCCCTCCGCTCCCAGTTCGTCGGGGAAGTCCACGAAGTAGATGTCCTTTTCCCCATAGCCGCCGATCTTGTCCGAGCTGAAATAGCCGCGGCGGCCATCGGCGGTGGTGACAAAGAAGACATCATCATCCACGGTGTTCAATGGGTAGCCGATGTTCACCGGGGTGCTCCAGGTGCCGTCCGCTTGCTGCTCCGTGGAGAATATGTCGAAGCCTCCCATGCTGTTGTGCCCCGTGCTTGAGAAATACATGGAGCGGCCGTTGGGATGGATGAAGACGCCGTCCTCCTCATAGGTGGTGTTCACGGAATTGCCCATATTCTGGGCCTTGCTCCATTCCCCGTTGGGCAGCTTCACCACGCGGTAGATGTCGCGTCCCCCATAACCGCCGGAGCGGTTGCTGACGAAATAGAAGGTGTTGCCGTCCGCGCTCAAGGCGCCGTGGGTCTCCCAAGACTTGGTGTTGATGTCAGAGCCCATTTTCACGGGATCGCTCCACAATTCACCGACAAGCTTACTCTCGTACAGATTGCCATCGCCGTCATCATCCTTGTAGATGATCAAGGTCTGTCCGTCCGCGGAAACGTTCACCGAGGCCAAGTGCCCCTCGGACGGATTGATGTTCAGGGGTTCGGGGGCCTGCCATGCTCCGGTGCGGTCCTTGTAGCTCACGTAAATGTTCTCGAAGGGAAGCGCCGCCACCGGGTCGATCATGCCGATATTGCTGCTGTCCGGGCGGATGCGGCGGGTGGTGAAGAACAAGGCGTTGCCGTCCACGCTGATCACCGGGCTGAAATCCGGAAACTCGCTATTGACCACGGACCCGATGTTGCTGATGGTGTACTTCTTCGGGTCGGCGATCAGTTTCCGTGCGTTCGCCGTCTGCTCCAGCCCGTGCTCGGCCATGGGCTGGAAATCGCTGCGGCTGTCCGCTTCCGCGATGAACTTCCTGTAACCCTCATCCGCCTTGTCGAATTGACCGTCCAGATGGTAAGCCTTGCCTAACCAGTAATCCACTTTCGGTGGCGCATTGCGCTCCTTGGGGTCGAATGGGTCATACCCTGCGGTGTTCAACCCTCCGTAGCGAGCGGTCCTCTTCGTCGCAGCGGCTTCCAGATAGGGTAATGCTTTGGACTTTTCATTATAGGACAGCATGTAGGCCTCCCCTAACTTCCAGTTCAGGTTGGCGTTGTCCGGGTCCTTGGCCAAGAGCGCTTTCCATTCGAGGGCGGCCTGCCCATAGAGTTTCTCCTCCATCAGGAGACTGGCCTCCTCAAAAGTCGCTTTGTCCCCGACCCCACCGTCCTGAGCCTTGAGGCCCACGCCTAAGCAGAGCAAAGGGATGGCAAAAAGTGTAGCGTGGAATTGTCTCCTCATCGCATGATGCATTCTGGCGCCCCTATACCGGAGCGGGGTGGGTTTGTGGCTAAATGTAGATGTTTTCCGTTGCCGCGCATGAATTCCTATATCTCCGTGTCCAGCGACCATCCCTCAAGGATGTCCGCAACGCGCCGCACGAATTTGCCGCCAAGGGCCCCGTCCACCACCCGGTGGTCGTAGCTGTGGCTGAGGTACATCATGTGGCGAACGGCGATCACGTCCCCGGTGGGGGTTTCCAGCACGGCCGGTTTCTTCTGGATCGCCCCGAACGCCATGATGGCCACTTGGGGCTGGTTGATGATCGGTGTGCCCAGCACGTTCCCGAAGGTGCCCACATTGGTCACGGTGTAGGTGCCACCGCTAACCTCGTCGGGCGTGAGCTTCCCTTGGCGCGCCCGGTTGGCCAGGTCGTTCACGGTCTTGGCCAGACCCATGAGATTTAATCGGTCCGCGGTCCGTACCACGGGCACGATCAGGTTGCCCGAAGGCAGCGCGGCGGCCATGCCGATGTTGATGTCCTTTTTCTTGATGATGGTGGTGCCGTCCACCTGGATGTTGATCATTGGCATTTCCTTGATCGCCTGAGCGATGGCCATGATGAACACCGGAGTGAAGGTGATCTTCTCCCCTTCACGCTTTTCGAACGCGCTCTTCACCTTGTTGCGCCACAGCACCAAGTTGGTCACGTCGGCCTCCACGAAGCTGGTGACGTGGGGGCTGATGTGCTTGCTCATCACCATGTGATCGGCGATCAGCTTCCGCATGCGGTCCATTTCGATCAACTCGTCACCGGGGCCGGCCTTGATACTTGGCGGATCAGGTACGTTGCTTGTGGCTTGGGCCGGCTTTGCTGCGACCGGGGCTGTGACCGTGGGCTGTTCGGGGCCCTTACCGTTGCTCTGGCCTTCCCCGCCCCGCTGTGGCAGGTAGTCCAGAAGGTCTTTCTTGGTCACCCGACCACCTTGCCCGCTGCCTTCGAGGGCTTCCAACTCGGCCATGGTCACGCCCTCGCTTTGCGCGATGTTGCGCACCAAGGGACTGTAGAACTTCCCGCTTGACCCTGATCTTTCCACGGAAGTAAAAGCGTCAGCAACAGCCTTAGCCGCCGGGGCCGCACTATCGACCGCAGCCGGAGCAACAGCGGTGGCGGTGGCGGTGGCAGTTTGGACGGCACCGCCTTCAGTGCCCAAGTGCGCGATGGGCTGTCCAACTTGCACTACATCACCATCATTCACCAAACGCTTGATGAGGATGCCGTCCTGCGGGGCGGGCACCTCGCTGTCCACCTTGTCCGTGGCGATCTCCACCAACGGCTCATCAGCTTCAACCCGGTCCCCGTCGTTCTTCAACCATTTGATAATGGTGGCCTCGGCCACGCTTTCGCCCATTTTAGGCAGTAGGATCTCGATCTGTGACATAGTTTTCCGCTTCAGGCAAGAAGGTATCGCGGGCTGCGAAGATATCCGCTGTCCGGAAACAACTTGACTTCCGTTCACACTACCTGTTCAGGCCCGGCCCAGCCGCGAAAGATCCATCGCCACGCGTTCCAGGTCCTTCCACACCCTGTAGTCCTTCGCGTACTCCAGATCCATGCGCTGCACCGTGCGACGGTCAGCCTTGGCGGCATCCCCACCGGAAAGACCCAGCACGCCCGGTCTGATACGCGGAATGCGCGGATCAGGACGGGGTGAGGAGTAACCCACCCAGGTCCGCTTCCCCACGAGTACCATGAAGAGGTTCCGGGGGAAACCCGCCTTGTTCCGGACGAACAAAATGCTGATGGGCAGGCTGAGCAAGAAAAACACGGACAGCAGTACGTCCATGGTCCGGCGCCGACGCCGCGAGGCGGAACTGTTCACCGCATGGTCGCGTAGGATCAGCAGGTCCTGCAAGCTCTCCGTAGTGCTGGGCCCGATGATGAATTCCGAGGAGGGCTGAGCGATCTTGAAGACGGCGCGCGTGGTCCGCAGCTCTTCCATGATCTGGATAATGCGCTGCATGCGCAGGTCCTTGGCGCAGAACACCACCTCGTCCAGCCGTTGCCGCCTGATCAGCTTCCGGAGCGTTTCCACGCCGCCCGGTGCGTTCGCCGTGTCCGTGTCCATGGTCATTTCACGGCCAAGCCCATAGTGGGTCTGCCAAAGCAGTCCAAGAGCGAGCCTGGCCTCCACAACGGAGCCGGCCACCAAGACCCTGGCACGTTCCCCCCCCGTGGAGGAGCGGCGCCTCAAGCCCAGCAGGTTCAACAGGGCACGAACACAAAGAAAGGTGGTGCCCGCCATGGCCAGGAAGGGAAGTGCCCCATCCGGCCCGGCCCCGGCCCAGTAGCGGACTGCAAGGGCCACGATGACCAATGCGGCCAAGCCTTTCAGCACGTTCAACAACCTTAACGGGCGGTCGTAGGCACCGAACAAGGCCATTACGCCCACAACCCCCGTCCCTACCAGCACTTTGCCCACAAGGTCCAGCGAAAAGCCCGCTCCCGACCGGTCCATCAGGTACATGCAGCCGAGCAGCAGGGACAGGTCCATTAAGGGCAGAAGCGCCTCGCGAAGGAACCGCATGACAATGGCCGTAGCGGCGCTCAGGTAAATAGCCCCCCGGATCACCAGTGAGAATAACTGCGGGCCGCGGCGCGTGAAGTGCTTCCGCGCGAAAATGGCCATGGCATTGTAGAAGACGAAGACGTAGTTCACGCTGCTCTTCTTCGTGCTCTCCCCCTTGTAGTGAATGATCTTAGCTTGGGGCAGGTACCAGTTCTCAAAGCCCCCCAAGGTGATGCGGTAGCTCAGGTCGATGTCCTCCCCGTACATGAAGAAGCTCTCATCGAGCAAGCCTACTTCGTCCAGGGTTTTTTTCCGGAGGAACATGCAGGCCCCGGAAAGGATCTCGATGGGAGCGGCCTCGTCCTCGGGTAAATGCCCCAAGTGGTATCGACCGAAGAACCGGCTGTGCGGGAAAAGCCGGGAAAGCCCCATGATCTTGAAAAAAGCCACGGTGGGCGTGGGAAGACCGCGTTTGCTCTCGGGCAGGAAACGGCCCGTGCCGTCGATCATTTTCACGCCCAGGCCGCCTGCTTTCGGATGCGCATCCAGGAAATCCACCACTCTGTGGAAGACGTCCTCCCCCACCACCGTGTCCGGGTTCAGCAGCACCACAAATTCCGCGGTGCTTTCCCGGATCGCTTGGTTGTTGGCCCGGCTGAAGCCCACGTTCTCCCGGTTGGCGATGAGCCTCACACTTGGATATTTCGCACGGACCATCTCCGCGCTCCCGTCCGTGCTCAGGTTGTCCACCACGAACACCTCGCCCTCCATCCCCTTCAACGCCTCGAACACCGTCCGTAGGCATTGCTCCAAGTAGGCCTTGACGTTGTAGTTGACAATGATGACGCTGAGCTTCATAGGGGGCGTGCAAAGAGAAAGATGTCACCGTTTGACGCTCTGTTCATAAGGCTTCCGGTCCGCGATGCTGCGGCCCAAGGTCACTTCATCCACTTGGTCCAGGTCCCCGCCAATGCTGATGCCGCGGGCGATCATGCTGACCTGTACACCCAGCTCGTGCAGCTTGCGGTTAAGGAAAAAGCTCGTGGTGTCCCCTTCCAAGGTGGCGCCCAACGCCAGCACCACCTCGGTGATACCGCCCTGGCCGATGCGGACGATGAGCTCCTTGGTGTTCAAGTCATCCGGGCCAACGCCGTCCATGGGGCTGATCACCCCGCCCAGCACATGGTACAGACCCTTGAACTGGCGCGTATTCTCGATGGCGATCACGTCGCGGATGTCCTCTACCACACAGATCATGCTGCGGTCACGCGCGGGGTTGGCGCAGATGTCGCACACCGGCCGATCGCTGATGTTGCAGCATTCCGAGCAGTACATCACCTCCTCCCGTAGCCGGCGTACCGCCTCGCTAAAGCGGATCACCTCCTGCAGTTCCCGGCGCAGCAGATCAAGGGCCAAGCGCATGGCCGTCCGCCTGCCGATGCCCGGCAAAGTGGCCAATTGGTCCACGGCCTGATCGAGCAAGGAAGAACTGAGCGCCATGCCGCAAAGATGCAAAGGCTTTAACGCAGATCAAGAGGGAAGAACCGCAGTTCGCGCAGGACCTGTTCCGCCGTAGCGGAATGTGCGTAGATAAATTTCTAAGACCTCTCACTAAGCGGTCTCCGCCTCGGGACCCTGAGGTCCCCCTCTTTCAGAGCTCCACCTTCAGCCCATCATGCGCTATGTGTACGTGCGGCGGCAACTTCACCTCCGCATGTAAGCCCATGAAATGGCTGATGTGCGTGAGGTAGGCCCGGCCCGGCTTCAGCTCCTCGATCAAGTCAAGTGCTTGCTGTAGGTTGAAATGTGAAATATGCTCCTTCTTGCGGAGCGCGTTCACCACCAGCAACTCGCTACCGCGGATCTTCCTTTTCTCTTCGGGCGAGATCGACTTGGCATCAGTGATGTAGGTGAGGCCGCCAATGCGAAAGCCGAGCACAGGCATGTGGTAGTGCATCACTTCCACGGGGACCACGGGAACTCCGGACGCCGTGAATGGATCCCGACCGATGGTGTGCAGGTCGAACTGTGGCATGCCTGGGTACTGCGAGCCGGAAAAGGCATAGGCATACACCCGGCGGACGGCGTTGAGCGTGGCCTCATCCGCATAGATCGGAACCGGGCGCGGCGGCTCATGGGCGAAGCTGATCGAGCGCAAGTCGTCCATGCCCGCAATGTGGTCCATGTGCTCATGGGTGAGCAGCACCGCGTCCAAGTCGCGCACACCCTCGCGGAGCATCTGCTGGCGGAAGTCCGGTCCCGCGTCGATCAGAAGGGTCTTTTCTTCTGTTTCCACCAGCACGGAGGAACGCGTGCGCCGATCCCTTGGGTCCGCGCTGCGGCACACCACACAATCGCATGCGATCACGGGAACGCCTTGGCTGGTGCCGGTACCTAAGAAAGTGAGCTGCACGGGGAAGAGGATCTTCGGCGAAGGTAACAGTGGTGCCTTATGGTCTTCCGTCGTCTAAGTGGATCGACGTCGGTCCAAAACCGTCAAATCCCCTTTTTTCGGCCCTCTTTATTCTCCCGGATCTTGATCCGTACCCCTTGCTTCTGCAAACGGTCCAGTGCGGCGGCGGCCAGCGTGTAGTTAGGTCGCATGCTGATGACGATCTGGTAGTTGGCGGCGGCGCTGTCCAACTCGTTGCTGCGTTCCTCGGCGAGGCCGCGGTTGTACCAGGCATCGGCATAGCCCGGCTCCAGTTCAATGGCCTTGCTGAAATCCTTCTTGGCACCGGCGAGGTCCTGTAGGTGCTCCATGCGAATATAGCCGCTGTTGTACCAGGCCAGTGCATTGTTGGGGTCGATGTCCATGATCTGCCGGTAGCAGTCCAGTGCTGCGCTGTCCTGCCCGTTCTCCTGGTGGTACATGCCTTTGTTGTACCACGCCTCAACGCTTCTTGGCCTCAAGCTGATGGCAGTGGTGTAATACTGTTCGGCCAACGGGTGGTGCATGGCCGCGCTGATCTTGCCCAGCATGATGTAGGCCGGGTAATCCTCCGCGTTCTGCTCCACCGCGGTACGGAAACTGCTCAAGGCCAGCGCGGTATCGCCGGTCTCCATGTGGATCCAGCCCTTAAGGAAATAGCCGTGCGCGGCATGCTGGTCCTGACGCAAGGCCTCGTTCACCATGGTCATGCTCTTGGCGTAATTACGCAGCACTAACTGGATCTCGGCCTGCTTCAGCAAGGCTGAGGTGTTGGAAGGGTCCAGCTTCGCGGCTTTCTCGAATTGGGCCTGTGCCTTGGCCACTTGGGTGGTCCGGTAGTAGAGATCCCCGAGGCGCAGGTAGCGGTCCACGTCGTTACTGTCCAAGCGGATGGCGCGTTCCATGTCGCGTTGCGCTGCGGTCAGGCTGTCCACCGAAAGATAGAGCTCGGCACGGTGGTCGTAGAGGCTGGCCCGGCCGGGGTCTTTCACGATCCGGGCATTGATGGAATCCATGGACGCGGTGAAGGGATCCGGTGCGGGCACGGGAGGCTGTGCGGAATTCGAGTTCGTTCCACCGCATGCGAGAAGCATTACAAGGATGGAAATGCATAGCATGGCACTCGCGACCGTGCCTCTTAGCAGGCTGGTACGCGAGCGCTGACCGTGGATAAAGCGTGAAATGTTGCGTAGGTCGGGCATGATGCGATGATCCCCGCGCCGGTGGTGCTTTTTGCACTCCGGTCGCGGGGGTCAAAAGTAATCCGGTGTTCCACTCCGCCACGTATGGAACGGGGTACGCCGGGAATGGATCAGGCAACGGGCAAGGCCGCCGGGGTCATGGCCTCCTTGATGCGCTTTTCCAGTTCATCGCAGAGTTCGGCGTTGTCGTCCAGTAGCTGGCGCACGGCATCGCGTCCTTGGCCGAGCTTGTTGTCGTCGTAGGAGAACCAGCTGCCGCTTTTCTTGATGATGCCCAGTTCCACGCCCATGTCGATGATCTCGCCGGTCTTGCTGATGCCCTTACCGTAGAGGATGTCGAACTCGGTCTTGCGGAACGGTGGTGCCACCTTGTTCTTCACCACCTTCACCTTGGTGCGGTTGCCCAGCACGTTCTCCCCGTCCTTGATCTGGCTGGAACGGCGGATGTCCAAGCGGATGGAGGCGTAAAACTTCAGCGCGTGGCCGCCGGTGGTGGTCTCGGGGTTGCCGAACATCACACCGATCTTTTCGCGCAGCTGGTTGATGAAAATGCAGCAACAGCCGGTCTTGCTGATCGTGCCGGTGAGCTTGCGCAGAGCCTTGCTCATCAGGCGGGCCTGCATGCCCACGACGCTGTCGCCCATCTCGCCCTCGATCTCCGCGCGCGGGGTCAGTGCCGCCACGCTGTCGATCACCAGGATGTCGATGGCACCGGAGCGGATCAGGTTGTCGGCGATCTCGAGTGCTTGCTCGCCGTTGTCCGGCTGGCTGATCAGCAGGTTCTCCGTGTCCACACCTAAGGCCTCGGCATAGGAACGGTCGAAGGCGTGCTCCGCGTCGATGATGGCCGCGATGCCGCCGTTGCGTTGGCATTCCGCGATGGCATGGATGGCCAAGGTGGTCTTACCGCTGCTCTCCGGACCGTAGATCTCCACCACGCGGCCTTTGGGATAGCCGCCCACGCCAAGTGCGAGGTCCAGGCCGATGGAGCCCGAGGGGATCACCTCCACCTTCTCGATGGCATCGTCGCCCATGCGCATCACCGCACCCTTGCCGAAGGATTTTTCCATCTTGTCCATCGTCAGCTGCAATGCCTTCAGCTTGTCCTTATTGATCTCGGTTGCCATGTTATCGTGTTGTTGTGGTTTCGTGGTGAAGTGTTGTGCGTTGACCGGTTACGAGTTCCGGGTTGGTCAGTTGGCGGGTTACGCGCTTCCAGTTTCAGCCTTCAAATTTCAGCTTTCCCTTTACTCTCTTCCATCACTTGTGCCGCGTGGTCTTTTGTGCGCACGTCGGTGATGATGTGCTCGACGACACCATTCCCGTCGATCAGGAAGGTGGTGCGCAGGATGCCGTCGTATTCACGGCCCATGAATTTCTTGCGCCCCCATACACCGTAAGCGTTCGCGGCTTCCTTGTCCGGGTCGGCGAGCAGGCGGAAGGGCAGGTCGTACTTGTCCGCGAACTTCTTGTGTTTGGCGGCTTTGTCCGGGCTGACGCCGAGCACTTCGTAGCCGGCCTTCCGCAGCGCCGCATGTTCATCGCGCAGGCTGCAGGCCTCGGCGGTACACCCGGGGGTATCATCCTTCGGATAGAAGTAGAGGACCAGCTTCCGCCCCGCGAAGTCCGCGAGCGTGACCGGCTTCCCGTCCTGATCGACCCCGCTGAACGCGGGTGCTTTGTCGCCGGTTATCAAGGTTGTCATGGCCCTATGTTCAATTGACGATATATCCGTCAGATGAATGACGTGCAATTAAGCACATTGCGAATGATTGACCAAATGAGCCGCCCGAAAAAGTTTTGAACAGGTCGATTTTTTGCGCTTTACCCCTCAGGTCGTCGTAATTTTTTCGACGACGAACAAGGCTAAATGCCCTACAAAATGGAGATATTCAAAGACGAACCCTTGACAAAAGGAGACGAATGCCCGAATATTTGCCCCCTTCGATCAAAAAAGTGAACAAGGCTTCGATCATTCAATCTTTCACCCCAACGCAAATGAGGAACACCAGACCCGATTCGTTTATCCGGCAAGCCATGACGCTGATCATGGTCCTCGCGATGGCCTTTCAAGGCCATGCACAGCTCGCCCGAGCACAGGCGCAGCCTTCAAAGGATGTGCAGCATGACCACCATGACGACCTCGCAGGTCTGCTCAATGAGCATGACAAGGAGATCCACTTCATGGAGAATAAGGGGCAGTTCAGCTCTCCAGTGCTGTATCGTGCCGATCTGCCCATGGGGCAAGCGGTAGCCACGCACTCGGGCATGGTGGTCACCGCCTTCGATCCCGTTTCGCTTGCGCAATTCCAACTCGACGGCGTTGCATTCGAAAAGGAGATCCAGGAAGGCTTGCCACATCGTGATCCCGTCAGGAACAAAAAGGGCCATAGTTGGAAGCTGAATTTCCAAGGTGCTTCACCGGACATGAAGGTGGAAAACCGCAATAGCCATGAAGTCATTTCCAACTACTTCCTCGGTGCGGTCTCGGCCTTGGACGTACACAGCTACCAGGAGGTGTGGTACAACAACACGTATCGCGGCATTGATGTGCGCTACTACCCGGCCGAGGACGGGTCGCTCGAATACGACATCATCTGCAAGCCGGGCAGCGACCCCAAGCAGGTGGCCATTCAATTTGAAGGCATTGACCAGATCCGGGTGAACACCAAGGGCGAACTGGTGTTGAACACCAGCTTGGGAGAACTCTCTTATCCGGCCCCGGTGGTCTATCAGCGCGTGAACGGCAAGGAGCACACCGTGCAGGCCGCCTACAAGGTGGAAGGAAAAAACACCCTTCGCTTTGAACTGGGCACCTATGACAAGAACGAAAGCTTGGTGATCGACCCGATCGCACTGCGCTGGGCCACTTGGATGAACACCAACTCCGGCTCGGACAACCATGGACACTGCATTTGGGTGGATCCCAACGATCAGGCCATTTACGTGGTGTCGCGCGTTAGCGGTGGCACGGACCAGATCACGCCGGGTGCATTCGACACGACAGAGAATGGAAGCTATGATATGGTGGTGGGGAAATACTTGGAACCTACCACAATCGGCGGCAGCGGCACCCGTGTATGGCAGACCTACATCGGGGGAAATGGTATTGAAAACCCCTATGCCATGGAGCAAGGCGCTGATGGGAACCTGTACATCACCGGTTACACGGCCAGCACGAACTTCCCCCTGCTCGGTGGCTCGGCCTTCACCGGCAGCAGCGTGAACCAGCAATCCCAAGGAGGAGATGACGTCTACGTGGTGAAGATCAATACTGCTGGTAACTCGATCAAGTCGGCCGTAGTGGGCGGCAATGGAACGGATAGCGCATTCGACCTCCGCCTCACTTCAAATGGGGACGTGATCATCGGCGGGAACACCACCAGCACCACCTTGGCCACCGTCAATAGCGGCAGTGGCGCCTCCAACACTAATTCCGGGGGCAACGACGTACTCCTGTTCCGCATCAATGGGGACCTTTCGGCCGTTCAGTGGATGCGGAACTATGGCGGCTCCAGCGATGACCTGGCGCAGATCATGCTTTATGAGCCGACCACCGGCGACATTTTCCTAGGTGGCCGGACCAAGAGCACCAACTTCCCTACCCTTAGCCCGCGTCAAGCCACCCTCGGTGGCAGTGAAGCCGGCTTCCTCCAGCGCGTGTCGGGGAGCGGTACCACCATTTGGTCCTCCTACTTCCAAGCAGCCAGCAGCAAAAGCTTGACCATTTTGTGCATGTCCATGAACACTACCGGTAGTGAGATCTTTTTCGGAGGGGTCACCTCCGGACTGGCCTCCAGCAACACTTCTGCCAGCGGCACGTTCGATAACACCTACAACGGAGGAAGCAATGACCTGTTCATTGCCCGGATGGACCTGGACCAGAACTTCCTCGGAAGCACCTATATCGGTGGTTCCGACAATGAGGTGAACATGATGGGCCTGAACACGGACCTAAACAATGATGTGTACGTGTTCGGCTATACCAACAGCACCAACTTCCCGGTAAGCTCGGGACCGAACGCTGCCCTTGCAGGCCACCAACAATGGCTCCAACGACAAGGTTTTCCTGAAGCTGAGCACTGACCTTTCCACGCTCAATTTCAGCACATACTACGGCGGAACGGGTGATGACTACGATCCGGTCGGTGAGCGTGGCATCAAATTCAGCAACTGCCGCATCTACACCATTGTGACCTCCAAGTCGAACAACATCCCACTTACCCAAGGAGCCCTGAACACCACCAAGCTCAGCAGCGACTACGAGCCTGGCATTGTGGTATGGGCCAACCCGCCCGACCTGTTGGGGAACACCATCACCGGCAACCAGAACGTTTGTGCGGGCTCGGTCCCCGGGGACATCACCGGCAGCACTCCGGCCTATTCACTGCCCACGGTGGTCCGCAACAACAGCGCGTCCAGCTATCCATCCTTGGGCTCTGCGACCACTTTCCAGTGGCAGATCAGCAGCGACAGCCTGATATGGAGCGACATCTCCGGCGCCACGGCACAAGACCTTCCCGGCTCCATGATCGGCGTGGTGAACGCCAAGACCTTCATCCGCCGGATCATCGGTGGTGATGCATGCATCCTCGCTGGTGCCGCGGACCAGGTGGTGACGGTAAAACTGATCGAAGCGAGCGGCACGGTGACGAACGTTTCCTGCAACGGTGCCGCCGACGGCTCCATCACCGCGTCCTCCACGGGCGTGGGACCCTTCTCCTATTCATGGAGCAACGGTGGCTCAGGCGCCACGATCAGCAATCTGGCACCAGGCCCATACACGGTGCAGGTGACGGACAACAATGGTTGCCAAGAATCGGAAACGTTCAACGTATCGCAGCCTGCTCTACTTTCCGGCTTGATCAATGGGGTGAACGCGACCTGCAACAACAATGATGGATCGGCCAGCGTGAACGTCAGCGGCGGCACTTCGCCGTACTCCTATTTGTGGAGCGAGAGCAGCACCGGGACATCGGTGAACAACCTGGCTCCCGGCCCCTACTATGTTGACGTTACCGATGCAAACGGATGCACGGCCCACCTCACTGTGACCATCGGTTCCAGCGGAATGCCGAACGTGAACGCTGGCCCCGCGAAGACGATCACCTGCCTCACCGGGCCACAGGTAACCCTGAACGGCTCCTCGAGCACCAGCGGCGTGAGCTACGCATGGACCGCCAGTGCAGGTGGTCATATCGTGAGCGGTGCCAACTCGGCCACCCCGACGGTGGACGCGGTCGGCACCTACACCCTCACGGTGACCGTGGTGCAGACCGGGTGCAGCAGCAACGCCTCGACCTCGGTGGCCATGAACACCACGGCACCGAACGCAAGCGCGACCGCCAGCGGCGAGTTGACCTGCGCGGTGCCAAGTGTGACACTCGACGGTGGAAGCACCACTTCCGGAGCGACCTTCAGTTGGAGCGGACCCGGTGGGTTCACAAGCAGCGTGGAAGACCCGACGGTATCGGCTTCCGGAAGCTATGTGCTTACCGTGACCGATCCTTCCAATGGTTGTTCCTCGACGGTTACCGCAGTGGTGGGCCAGAACATAACTGTCCCAGGAGCACAAGCCGCTGGCGGAACGCTCAACTGCAACGTCGGCTCCATCACCCTGCAAGGCAGCGGCAACGGAACCTTCAGCTGGACCGGACCTAACGGGTTCTCCAGCAGCTTGCAGAACCCTGTGGTCTCCGAAGCAGGCAACTACGTCCTCGTGGTAACCGGCGCCAACGGTTGCACCAGCACCGACAACGCGGATGTGATCCTCGACAATGCAGCCCCAGGAGCACAAGCCGCTGGCGGAACGCTCAACTGCAACGTCAGCTCGATCACCTTGCAAGGCACCGGCAACGGAACCTTCAGCTGGACCGGACCTAACGGGTTCTCCAGCAGCTTGCTGGACCGGACCTAACGGGTTCTCCAGCAGCTTGCAGAACCCGACCGTGACCGAAGCAGGCAACTACGTCCTCGTGGTAACCGGCGCCAACGGTTGCACCAGCACCGATAACGCGGATGTGATCCTCGACGGCACGGTGCCCGGAGCACAAGCCGCTGGCGGAACGCTCAACTGCAACGTCAGCTCCATCACCCTGCAAGGCACCGGCAACGGAACCTTCAGCTGGACCGGACCTAACGGGTTCTCCAGCAGCTTGCAGAACCCGACCGTGACCGAAGCAGGTAACTACGTCCTCGTGGTAACCGGCGCCAACGGTTGCACCAGCACCGACAACGCGGATGTGATCCTCGACGAGCACGGTGCCCGGAGCACAAGCCGCTGGCGGAACGCTCAACTGCAACGTCAGCTCGATCACCCTGCAAGGCACCGGCAACGGAACCTTCAGCTGGACCGGACCTAACGGGTTCTCCAGCAGCTTGCAGAACCCGACCGTGACCGAAGCAGGCAACTACGTCCTCGTGGTAACCGGCGCCAACGGTTGCACCAGCACCGATAACGCGGATGTGATCCTCGACGATGCAGCCCCAGGAGCACAAGCCGCTGGCGGAACGCTCAACTGCAACGTCAGCTCGATCACCCTGCAAGGCACCGGCAACGGAACCTTCAGCTGGACCGGACCTAACGGGTTCTCCAGCAGCTTGCAGAACCCGGTCGTCTCCGAAGCAGGTAACTATGTCCTCGTGGTAACCGGCGCCAACGGTTGCACCAGCACCGACAACGCGGATGTGATCCTCGACGGCACGGTGCCCGGAGCACAAGCCGCTGGCGGAACGCTCAACTGCAACGTCAGCTCCATCACCCTGCAAGGCACCGGCAACGGAACCTTCAGCTGGACCGGACCTAACGGGTTCTCCAGCAGCTTGCAGAACCCGACCGTGACCGAAGCAGGCAACTACGTCCTCGTGGTAACCGGCGCCAACGGTTGCACCAGCACCGATAACGCGGATGTGATCCTCGACGGCAGTGCCCGGAGCACAAGCCGCTGGCGGAACGCTCAACTGCAACGTCAGCTCGATCACCCTGCAAGGCACCGGCAACGGAACCTTCAGCTGGACCGGACCTAACGGGTTCTCCAGCAGCTTGCAGAACCCGACCGTGACCGAAGCAGGCAACTACGTCCTCGTGGTAACCGGCGCCAACGGCTGCACCAGCACCGACAACGCGGATGTGATCCTCGACGGCACGGTGCCCGGAGCACAAGCCGCTGGCGGAACGCTCAACTGCAACGTCAGCTCGATCACCCTGCAAGGCACCGGCAACGGAACCTTCAGCTGGACCGGACCTAACGGGTTCTCCAGCAGCTTGCAGAACCCGACCGTGACCGAAGCAGGCAACTACGTCCTCGTGGTAACCGGCGCCAACGGCTGCACCAGCACCGACAACGCGGATGTGATCCTCGACGGCACGGTGCCCGGAGCACAAGCCGCTGGCGGAACGCTCAACTGCAACGTCAGCTCGATCACCCTGCAAGGCACCGGCAACGGAACCTTCAGCTGGACCGGACCTAACGGGTTCTCCAGCAGCTTGCAGAACCCGACCGTGACCGAAGCAGGCAACTACGTCCTCGTGGTAACCGGCGCCAACGGCTGCACCAGCACCGACAACGCGGATGTGATCCTCGACGGCACGGTGCCCGGAGCACAAGCCGCTGGCGGAACGCTCAACTGCAACGTCAGCTCCATCACCCTGCAAGGCACCGGCAACGGAACCTTCAGCTGGACCGGACCTAACGGGTTCTCCAGCAGCTTGCAGAACCCGACCGTGACCGAAGCAGGCAACTACGTCCTCGTGGTAACCGGCGCCAACGGTTGCACCAGCACGGCAACGACTACAGTAAATGCTGATAGCAATGCACCTGATGCCACAGCGATCGGCGGTACCCTCACCTGCGCCGCTACCACGGTTACGCTCGACGGCGGAAGCACGACCTCCGGCGCGACCTTCAGCTGGAGCGGACCCGGTGGGTTCACCAGCAGCATGGAAGATCCGACCGTGTCGGCCATCGGTAGCTACGTGCTCACCGTGACCGACCCTGTCAACGGTTGTTCCGCATCGGCCACCGCCATGGTGGACCAGGTCATCACCCCGCCCGGTGCACAAGCATCCGGCGGTATGATCGATTGCACGACGCATACGGTGACCCTGCACGGTTATGGCAACGGTACATTCGCATGGAGCGGCCCGAACGGCTTCAGCAGCACCCAGCAAAACCCCGAGGTAGCCGATGCCGGAACCTACACCTTGGTGGTGACCGGGGCCAATGGCTGCACCAGCACGGCCACAGCTCAAGCCCTTCCGCAGGATTGTGGAGGCTGCGAGACACCGATCATCATTGACTGCGGCCCGGCCGTGATCAATGTGGAATGCGGAAGTTCCATAGACCCGGAGGATATCGGCACCCCCATCACCAGGAAGAAACCCGACTGTCCGTTGGTGGATTACTTCAACTACTACGACGAGTTCAGCGGCATCTGTCCGATCACCATCACGCGACATTGGACCTTCCGCGATACGGAAGGCAATGAGGAAACCTGCACCCAGACCATCCTGGTGTCGGATACACAGGCTCCAATACTGATGAACGTGCCCGCCGACACCACAGTGGTATGTGGTGAGGTGCCTGCACATCCGAAGGACGTTTGGGCGTCGGATTGCAAGAACGACCTCACCGTACATGTGGAGGACGTGATGATCCCCGGACCGGACGAAAGCACCTACACCGTCGAACGGACTTTCACGGCCACCGATGCCTGTGGCAACACAGCTTCCGCCACACAAGTGATCACGGTGATCGATTGCAAAACGGAATGTGAAACGCCGATCATCATCTCCTGCGGACCGGCCGTTACCACCGTGGAATGCGGCACCTCCATCGATCCGGAGGACATCGGGATCCCCTTCACGCGCAAGAACCCGGATTGCCCGCTGGTGAACTACTTCACCTATGAGGACATCACCAGCGGCAACTGCCCCGTGACGGTGACACGCACCTGGACCTTCAGGGACGAGGACAACAATGAGGAGAACTGTGTCCAGATCATCTACATCACCGATAACCAAGCGCCGGTGCTGAGCTGTGTGTCCTCCGAAGTGACCGTGGACTGCAATTCCATCCCGGTGCCGGAGAAGTGCTCGGCCACGGACAACTGCGACATGGACGTGGAGGTGAACATGAGCCAGGAGACCGGCAAGGGTGACTGCGAAAGCGGCTACACCATCACCCGGACTTACAGCGCGATGGATGCCTGCGGCAATACCACCACCACCACGCAGGTCATCCACGTGATGGGCGACGGTGAAGCAGCGCAGCTGATACCGCACACCAGTGCAGACGCCGTGGTCATCGACAAGGTGCAGGTGGCCCCGAACCCCTTCCGGCATGAGAGCACTATCAGCTTCACCAGCGAGGCCCATGGCCATGCCACGGTGGTCGTGATGGACATGCTCGGCCACAACGTCGCCACCCTCTTCGACGGCGAGGTGGAGAAAGGTACCAAGGTGGCCTTGGCATTCAAGCCTGAAAGCACAAGTGGCGGCCTCTTCTTCTACCGTATCATGCTGAACGGCAAAGAAGCAACAGGCAAGATCATGTATAGGCCCTGATCTTCTTGACATCCATTGATGAAAGCCCCCGCCTTCGGCGGGGGCTTTCGTCATAGAGCCTGTTCAGGTTCTCTTGGGCATGGGGTAATTTCGCACTCCCCCGAACATGGAAACCACTCCGCTCGCTGAACGCATGCGCCCCGCCACCCTCGATGAGATCGTGGGCCAAGGGCATCTGGTGGCCCCGGAAGGCATCATCCGGAAAGCCATCGCCGGCAAGATCCTGCCGAGCATGATCCTCTGGGGGCCGCCCGGGGTGGGAAAGACCACCATGGCCCGCCTGCTGGCGAAGGAACTCGACAGGCCGTTCCACACGCTGAGCGCGATCAGCAGCGGGGTGAAGGACATCCGTGAGGTGATCACCAAGGCAGGGGGAGGCGGTCTGTTCTCCCGCAGCGCCGTGCTCTTCATCGACGAGATCCACCGATTCAGCAAGGCACAACAGGATTCGCTACTTGGAGCGGTGGAGAAGGGTGTGGTCACATTGATCGGTGCCACCACGGAAAACCCCTCCTTCGAGGTGATCGGTGCGCTGCTCTCCCGTTCACAGGTCTATGTGCTGAAACCCCTTACGGTGGAAGACCTCACCGGACTGCTGCACCGTGCGATACGGGAGGATGCCGAGTTGAAGCAAAAGCACATCGAGATCAAGGAAACGGACGCATTGATGCGGGCCAGCGGCGGTGATGCGCGCAGGCTGTTGAACACGTTCGAGCTATGTGTCCGGGCAGGAAAACCCGAGCATCGGGACAGTGCTGGAAAGCCGACCATCGTGATCACCGATGAGCTGGTCCATGAGGTGGTCCAGACCACGGCAGCGCGATATGACAAACAGGGCGAACAGCATTATGACATCGTCAGTGCCTTCATCAAGAGCATGCGTGGCAGCGACCCGAACGCTGCGGTGTATTGGCTGGCCCGGATGGTGGAAGGCGGGGAAGACCCGCTCTTCATCGCCCGGCGGATGTTGATCTTGGCCAGTGAGGACATCGGGAACGCGGACCCCAACGCTTTGCTGATGGCCACCACCGCTATGCAGGCCGCACAGATGATCGGTTGGCCCGAAAGCCGGATCGTTCTCTCCCAATGCGCCGTGTATTTGGCCTGCGCACCGAAGAGCAACGCCAGCTACCTCGCCATCGGCGCGGCGCAGGAACTGGTGAAGCAAAAAGGGGATCTTCCGGTGCCCATCCATTTGCGCAACGCACCCACCAAATTGATGAAGGACCTTGGCCATGGGAAGAACTACCAGTACAGCCATGATGCTCCCGGTCATCACAGCGAACAGGAATTCCTGCCAGAGGAGCTGAGCGGGACCACCCTCTACAAACCGGGGGACAACCGCAGGGAACAAGGATCCGCCGCGTACCTGAAACAAGTTTGGGGGACCAAGTACGGCGATTGACCCGCCTTCAATGCACTCGCTCCGCCTCCATGAAGGTCCGGTGCATGTCATAGATGAGGCCCAGGCTCACCATCAAGCCTCCTATGGCCTGTTCGAACATCTGCCACAACGCGTCCACCACCACGTGCTGCATACCGTAGCTCGCAAAAGAAAGCCCGGACACAAAGATGATCAGGTAGATCACGACCCCGGCGCAAGCACCCGCGATCATGCACCTCAGGGGGAAGCTGGACTTCAACGAGATCCATTCGCGACCGATGCCCAAATGGATCAACATGACCAACGCGAATCCGATCACCAAGTAGGCAAGCCCGGAAAGCACGAGATAGATCGAAAGATCGATCTTCAACTCCGAAATGTCAGTCAACGCAAGGCCATGCCAGACATAGGAGATGCCGTACATCACCGTTGCGCTCAACAGCCAAGGAAAAAGTATGCGTCGTTTCAGCAACACCACCGGGCTTTTACCCCTGCGGCGAATTTAAGCCCCAAAGCCAGATCAAGTCGGCCAAAAGAACCTTGTCACCTACCTTTCCCACCATGAGCGGCTTCCCCTCCAGATCTCTGTTCGCATGCGTGCTCTGCGCGGCGGCGGCCCTTCCCGGCTGTCAGAAGGACCCCGCCCCTCCCCAATGGGACCTGGATCTTTTGGCACCATTGGCCACGACCACGTTGACCATCGGGGACCTGGTGCCTGACAGCCTACTTTCCGCCGACCAACAGGGCAACGTGAGCATTCTCTATTCCAGCGAGCTGTTCGCTCTTTCCTTGGACACGGTACTTACGGCCCCGGACACCAGTTTCCGATATGCCTATGTCCTGCCCTTCCCCGGACCGATCCAATTCCAGCCCGGTGCCACCTTCAATACCAATGATGATGTGACCCGCTTCGACCTCGATGACCTCCAGCTCACGCAATTGCAAGTGCGCAGCGGACAGGTGGACGTGGCCATCACCAACATGATGAACGGCCAGATCATCGGGGACTTCGCTTTGCCTGGTGCATCCCTGAACGGCATCCCGTTCTCCATCGTTCAGCATTTGCCTCCCGGTACGCCCGCGTCGCCCAGCGTGGCCAGCAGCAGCAGGCCGTTGGACGGCTACGTCTTCGACATGCGCGGTCCCTCGTTCGACCAAGTGAACTCGTTGGCCACACATATCAGCTACTCCAATGCCCCTGACGGCACGATCATTTCCATCACCGACCAGGACAGCTTGATCGCGCTGGTAAGCTATCACGACATCATACCCCAATACGCCACCGGTTCCTTCGGTACGCGGACGATCGCGGTGGACCCCTCCTCCACCGATCTCGACCTCTTCAACAACATCAGCGGAATATTGGACCTGGACCAAGTGACCGCCCGGCTGAAGATCCACAACGGCATCGGTGTGGATGTCCGGGCGAGCATCCATTATTTGCGATCGGTGAACACCAATACCGGCAACACGGTCGACTTGACCCATGCCATCACCTCCGGCCCTGTGAACATCGACCGGGCATTGGACCTCGGTGGCAATTTCCAATCGGCATTGAACACGTTCAACCTTGACCAAGGCAACAGCAATATCGACCTCTTCATCGAGAACCTGCCAAGCCGGGTGGATCATGCCTTGGACATCACCATCAACCCGCTTGGTGACATCAGCAACGGCCATGATTTCCTCTACCACGACAGCAAGCTATCCGCCGACCTGGAGATAGACATCCCATTGAACCTGATCGCCACGGACCTCACGCTGCGCAAGACCGTGGCCGTGGACCTACCGGGCAATGCGGAGGGGCATGCATGGCGAAGCGGCACCTTGCACCTGTTCGCGGACAATGGCTTCCCGTTCAGCGCGGCCATTGAACTGGCCGTAGTGGATGAAACGGACCAAGTGCTCACCATCCTCTATCCCGGAGGGACCGTCTCTTCGGGCATCTTGGGCAGTGATGGGAACGTATCCATGAGCGTCTCCAGCCGTTTGGACCTCGAGATCACATCCGATCAAATGAACCTGCTTCAGACCACTGGAAAAGTGCGGATCACCGCCATCTTCAACACGGCGGACCAGTCCCAGCACGTACAGCTTCACAGTGACTACCGGATGGACCTGCAGCTGACCGTAGGCGCCAATTACACGGTGAACGGCGATGAATAAGTGCTGGCATCTGCTTCCCATTCTGTTCCCGGTCCTGGTCTCGGCCCAGCAGGATTCCCTCCTGCTTCCGAACATGACCGATGGACACCGGTTCACCTTGACGGTTTCAGCCGGCTTCGATTCGAACGTGCTCCAAAATGATCTGGTGACCGGGATCTACTATGGGGGGCCCTTGAGCAGCGAAGTGCGCCAAAGCACCTTGGACAATATGGGGAATGCCAACCGGGCAGGCTACGAACTGGGCGGCACGGCCACCTATGCGTGGGGGGACAACCTTTTCGGCCGTGCCGGTTGGATGCCGCGCTTCAGTCTGACCTACCAAAGTGTGATGGGCGTCCGTTTTGCCACGGATGTCTATGCCCTTTCCTTCTTTGGGAACGCAGGCTATGAGGACCGCACCGCATACCTCGGTCCCAGTGCGTTCGAGCAGGTCACGTATCAAACTTTCGGGCTCGGTGTGGAGGACAGAAATTCAGGATCCTTCGTGGAACTGGCCGTAGTGAACGGACAGGCGTTGAACGCCGGGCGAATCGAAAAGGCCGATCTCTACACGGCGCCTTTCGGGAGGCTCCTTGAACTGCAACTTGACGGGGAATACTATCGGAGCGATACGGCACGGAACGGTTTCAACAAGGGGATCGGTGCGGCCGTCAACATGCAGTGGCGGCACAGGTTCCAACTCTTCCGGTTCCCGGCCGTATTCTCTTTGGGCGTTACCGACTTGGGATTCATCTCATGGAACGACAACGCTCTTTCCGTCACGAAGGATTCCACCATACGCTATGAGGGCATTGAAGTCACCGACATTCTGGACCTGGACGGGCTGTTGTGGAACAACACGACCTTGCAGGACACCCTCGGGCTTGGATATTCCAAGGGGAGCTTCTTACGGGCATTGCCAGGTCGGGTCGAAACCCGGCTCGGGGCCGGCAGGTTCCACAAGCGATCCAACTTCCATGGGATGCACCCTTATGAACTGTCGGTCGACTACCGCTACCTGCCCGGCTACTTGCCTCATGCCGCGATCGTGCGCAATCTGGTGTTTGCGAAGTGCATGGCCATATCGATCGGTGCCGGATACGGCGGATTCGGGGATCTCCGCGCTTCAGCGGGCTTGATGAGCATGCTCGGCAAACACTTCCAGATCGGCGTGCATACGCCAAATGCCATCGGGCTTTTCTCCGACCGCTCATACGGCAAGGCCGTTGCCCTGCATCTGGAAGCTGCGTGGTAGGCTATCGGACCTCCGCCAAAGCCTCGCTCTCATACGTGGAACGGGTGCAGCTTGAGCCGTCCTTGAAATAGAACGTACCGCTGTACTTCCGGATCACTTTGCGATATTCTGTTTGCGTGGACCCGCGTTCCAGCCGTACCACGGTCACCACTTGGTTGGGCTCCACGATCACGTCCTGATGGCGTACGATGGTAATGGGCGTAGCCTCGAATTTGGGCCGGGGTTCCTCGGAAACGCGGGCCAAAGCGGGCTCTATGGGCGACCGCTCCTCAGCGATGCGCGGGGCTGATGGGCTGCGTATCTCAGAAGCCTCATGTGGTTTTGCGACCCTGCTCACAACGGCGGCTGGACGGGGCTTCGGCACTTTCGGTACCGGCTTTTCCGCGACCGGCGCGGCGACCGGAGGGGGCGCTGGCTTGGGCTCCGGCTTGGGTGCAGCCTTGGGTTCAGGTTTCGCCTCGGCCAACCGGGCTTGTTCAGCTTCGCGTGTCGCGGCTTCCTGCTTGGCTTGTGCTTTGACCTCTTCCTTTGCCTTGGCGGCCGCCTCCTTTTGGGCAAGGGCATCCGCTTTGGCCTTGTCCTTCTCCTCCTGGTCCTTGCGTTTGGCCGCGTCCGCGAACTCGCGCTCCTCCTCCTTTTGTTTCCGTTCCACTTCCGCCTGGGCGGCCTCCAAGGCGCTTTGTATGCTTTTCGTGTAATCCGTATCGTAGTCGAAGTCGCCCAGCCGCTCGTCAAAGCGGATCATGCCCACCGGTTGATTAAAGATCACCGTGTTCATCCCGTCGTATTGCTTGAACAAGGAGACCACGAAGTCGAACGGGGTGAAACCGATCAGCACCGCCGCCGCCGGGGCATTCGTATTGAAGGACAACTTCTTGGTGACGAAGCCGGACTTTTCGAAGGAAAGCACATAGTTCTTACTTAACTCCAGTTCCAGGCTGAACTTATTCAGGTCGGCGGAGATGGTCTTGAATTTTTCCCCGTCGCGGTAGACCACCATTTTGCAACCGTCCAGCCCGCCACCGTCCACTTTCAGCCGGCCGTTGATGACGAACCGGCCCTGCGACATGCTGATGGCCGAAATGGCCATGGCCAGCATGAACCACAGGGCCCGCAGGGCAGGAAGAGTGCGGCGAAAGTGCATCGGGACCGATCAGGAGGCCAACACCGCAGTGGAGATCAGGCCCTTGGCCAACAGGGTGGCCACCAATCCTATTACGAGGACCGCTGCCATCACCAATGTGCGCATGGCCACGCTGTTATTTGACTTGTTCATTTCCGGATGGTTTTGCCCTTCATTACGAAGCCACCATACCGGAGGTTTCATGCGGTACCGTTGAAACCGCGCCTCCTCTCCTGCGTATGAACGGCCTGACATGATGAAAACGCTGCTCCTTCCATCCATGCTTCTCCTGACCCATGTGTCCATGGCACAGGAGCCGGCCGTGGCGTCCGGCACGGAGATCGACGCCCTGTTCCATAAAGGGGAGCAGGCGTATAACAGCGGTGGTTATGTGAAGGCCATCGACATCTACTCGGAAGTCCTCGCGGCGGACCCGGAATACCTCAACGCCTATCTCCAACGCGGTTTCTGCCATAGCCTGCAGCGCGAATACGACGCTGCCATCGCCGACTTCACCTCTGTGATCGAGCGCAAGAAGGACCACTTGTGGGCCTATACCAGCCGGGGCAGTGCGTACGGCAAGCTGGGCAAGCAGGACTTGGCCATCCGGGATTTCAACACGGTCCTTCAACTGGACCCCGGCAACCAGGAAGCGTACAACAACCGAGGTTGGGCCAAGAAGGCTCAAGGCAACGCCAAAGGAGCCTGCCAGGACTGGTTGAAAAGCAAGAAAATGGGTAACGCCGAAGCCAAGATCATCCTAAAGAACAACCGCTGCAAATGACACGATCCATCCTCCTTCTGTTCACAGTGACCTGGCTTTGTTCATCCGTACAGGCCCAGGACCAGACCTATGCGGACTGCTTGGTGAAGGCTTCCAGCAGTTGGGGGCAACCTTGTGAGAAATGCGAGGACTATAAAGGCTTCAAACGGGACTACAGTGGCGTGTATCAGGTAGAACTGAAGAACATCTGCGGTGAGATGATGGAGGTGAAAGTGGCCATGGAGGAGCAGAACGGATCATGGAGGACCTTTCCCGTAAGGACCCTTGAAGGCGGTGCGACCATGACCACTTTCGCGTGCCATGGGACGGGTAAATACCTCTACTGGGCCAGACGGGTGAACGATACCGAGATCATCCTGCCGAGCGACGGTGAGATCGTAAGCGTCTATCAAGGAAAGTAGGCGGCGGCTCTGATCCGCCGGAGCGCATCGCTCTCGATGCCAAGATCGTGGAGTCCATCCACGTCCGGCTGTTCACAGAATTCTTTTCGGTGGTGGCTCCATCGTCGCGGCGCGGTCTAAATTGGTCCGAGTGAACCGTGACCATGGCGCTGAAACACATGCACATCGACCGTACGGCGACATCGCCGGAGATCGAACTGGACCTGGAGCAGGGAACCATCGATTTTATCGGTCGTTCCCTGCCGGCCAACAGTGAGCAGTTCTACGACCGCGTATACCGCTGGCTGGAGGAATACCTCAAGCAACCGAAGCAACAGACCACGGTGAACATGCGGCTGGATTACTTGGATACCAGCAGCAGCAAGCACTTCTACAACATCTTCGACCGCCTGAGCGCCGTGAACGAGCACGGAAAACAAGTGCAGGTGAACTGGCATTATGAGACCGGGGACGAAGAGATGGCCGAGACCGGGAAGGATTATCAGAGCCTGTTCCCGATGAGTTTCAACTTCATCGAGGTGCGGGATCTCTTTTGAGCGGATTGCAGCCAACCTCTTTGCCTCGTGAAGCGGCTTCGAGTCCCTCCATGTTCATGTATCGTGTTCGGCCCCCAAGCAAAGCCCCCCAACTTGCGCTGAGGGGCTTGATACTTTAGTGTGCACTCGTAGGGAGTCGAACCCCAAACCTCCTGATCCGTAGTCAGGTGCTCTATCCAATTGAGCTACGAGTGCAAATGAGATCGGCCGGATAAGTGGCAGAAAGCGGGCGCGAATATAATAACCGTCCTTTCAACGGGGCTTGTAATACTTCATCGCCTCCGGCATGTACGCCTCCAGGTCCGCGATGCGCCGCTCGTCGCTGGGGTGAGTGCTCAGTAATTCCGGTGGCTTGGCCCCTCCTTGTGCGGCCATCCGCTGCCAGAATCCGGGGGCTATGCGCGGATCGTAGCCGCCCATGGCCATGAAGACCAGTCCCATTTTGTCGGCCTCGCTCTCCTGCTTGCGGCCGTATGCGAGGATGCCGAGCTGGCCGCCTACCCCATAGGCCTGCTGGAACAGGTCCGCCGCAGCGGAGGGATGCTCCGCAGCAAAGACCTGCAGGCCCATCCCGAACCCTTGTACCGCCAGTGCTTGGCTCATCCGTTCATTGCCGTGGCGCCCTATGGCGTGCGCGATCTCGTGGCCCATCACCAAGGCCAAGCCGGCTTCATCCTGTGTTATCGGCAACAACCCGGTATAGACCACCACCTTTCCGCCCGGCATGCACCAAGCGTTCACCTGGGCATCGTTCACCACGTTGAACTCCCATTGGAAATCCTTCACGCGGTCGGCGGCACCGTTCTCTTTCAGAAAGGTGGTGGCGGCCTTGGAAAGGCGGTCTCCGATCTGTCCGACCATTTGCACCCGTTGGTCAGAGGCAGGTAAGGGCGGATGCTCCTGCAAAAAGCCTTGGTATTCCGTAAGGCTCATGCTCATCAACTCGCTCTCTGGCAACATGTTGAGCTGTTTGCGCCCGGTGATGGGCACCGTACTGCAGCCCATCATCGTGGCCAGAACGATGCCGGTCATGAACCGCTTGATCATGGGAGATCTCATTGAATGTCCGCGGAAAGTCCGCGTTCGCACAGGGCCTCACACAGGGGACGCAACACATCGAAGCTGCCCCGCTTCACGCTGCATCTGCCCTTGTAGTGAACCAGCCATGCGCATTGTTCGGCCTGCAACGGATCATGGTCGCAGATCTCCATCAGGCTCACGATGACGTGCTCGAAGGTGTTGACGTCATCATTGTGCAGGACGATCTCCTTGGCCTTGTCCTCCAGCACAAGGGAATCATGTTGCCCCTGCTCCTCTCCTTTTTGCTGCATCTTCATTGGACTTCCTTCTTCGGTACGCGAAGTTAAGGACCCGCTCATTGGGTAACCAGCGCCGGATCGACAAGGACGGAACGGCCGAACTTTGCCAAGAGCACCCGTGCATCCCGCACCGGTATGCGCTTCCCGTTGAGATAGGCCGTTACGAAGGCGTCCGTCACCCCGAGGGTCACGGTGCCGTTCTTGCGTGACACGGCATTTCCCTCGTCCAGGAAGATCCCCGTTGTGTAGCGGATCTTCTGGTTGGCTGTCAATTCACTGTTGAGCGGGGTGATGTTGAATAATTTGTCCAAGGCCGTCGGCTTGCTGTACACCCCTACCTGTACCGTAAAGAAAAGCCCCTTCACCGCTTCCACCTGCTTGGCCGGTGCGGCCGTGGGATCGTTGTAATACTCCGATGCTCCGGCTGAAGGCTTGAACTCCGCGAGAACCTCCTCCGCAGAGGACGGGTACGCTGCCAACACTTCAGCTTCCGCAGAGGTTTGTGGCAATTGAACTGTTGAGGGAGTTGTGCCCGGGACCGGAGTGGATGCAGTGGATCCCTGCGTGGCTGCTGCAGTGGTCGTGGTAGTCGTGGTAGTCGAGGTCGTGGGACTCGGCGTTGTGCCGACGGGAGCGGATGCCGGTACTTGGGACGCGATCGCCGGTGCGGCTACTTCGCGTTCCGCTCGCATGGCATCCCGCAGGGGAACTCGCTTGCCATCCATGTAGGCCACGACGAAAGCATCGCGGTAACCGCGGGCACGCACTTTGGCACCGGCCTTCGAGGCCGCGTCGGCGCTGGTGAACATGCCCGCCGTGTACCGCACTAGGCCGTTACCGGCATGCTCTCCCGCAACCGGGGTCATATCGCTGAAGGCCTCGGTGGGCAAGGCGTTGCGGAAAGCCCCCACTTGTACTTTGTACACCACGCCCTCCGGCATGGGCACATCGATGGGGATCGGCTCCTCACGTGGAGGCGCCGCGTCCGCGAATTGGAAGACATCGTTCACCAAGGGACCGGTGAAGGGTGCCGGGGCGTTGCCGACCACCGGTGCCACCCGTGCCATGCGATCCGTCCCGCCGACGACGCGCTCCGGTGCCGGTTCCCGGACATCGGCCGCTACGTCCTCCGTTCTTTCCGGGGTTGATGGAGGTGCTTGGGCCGTATCGGGAGCGGCTGCCAGATCCTCGTTCGTGGACGCTTGGACCTCCGGTACGGAGGCGGGTCTCGTGCGAGCCAAAAGCGGTTCGGTCCGTCGGCGGCCCTGTTCCAGGTCCATGATCGCAGCTGAGCGGTCAGCGGGCATTCCCTGCATCAGAATTGCGGCTTGGGCATCGCTGGATGTTGCCGTGGAGATCAACCGGTCCGCCACCCGGCGGAGCGAGTCGGAGCGCTGCTTCAGGCCGTCGGCACGGGTTTCCAATAATTGAGCGCGCTCTTTCGCCTCCGGAGAAGCGGGGTCATCGTTAGCGCCGCGCTCCGAAATGACCTCGGCCCTCAGGTCAGTGGCCAATTTCGCCGCGCCATCGGCTTCCGTGCTTGCGGCATCCGCATTTGCACGGTCCTCCATCGAGCTTCCTTTCATCAGGAAGTACCTGCGTTCCTCATCACCTCCCGTCACGGCGGCACGCTCGGAAGGACTCAGGTAGTAGTAGTTGTCCAGATACTTCGATAGCAGGGCGTTGTCCGTCTGCCCGGCCACCGGCGATGCAATGGAGACCCCTCCTGGTCGGGCGGCCTCCTCCGTCGTATCCCGCACGGAGCGCACGGATACCGGCTGGTCCGCATCCACACCATCCCGTTGCGCTCCGTCCTCCCCCTCTGCGCTGGACACCACGGAAACAATATCAACAGACTTCCGTGCAACGGTGTCCACCACTGCCGTTGATACGACCTCATCGGCTTTCCGCTCAACCGTGCCCACCTCTGCCGCCGATACGATTTCATCGGTCTTCCGTCCAACGGTGTCCACCGCAGCTACGGGGGGCTTTTCCCTGTTAGCCCCCTCGTCGGGACGGCCAGAGGTGCTTTCAACTTCCCGGGTGGCGGCTGCAATGGCGGGCCTGAACATCCGGTCCTCCACTTCTTCATACGTGAGGGCTTCACCGGGAACAGCTTGCCCGCTCAATAGATAGTTCCGGACGGTGTGCGACCGGTCGTAGTCCCGAAGCGCCTTCAACTCCTCCCCGTACGCTTGGCGGTAGAGTGAATTCCGCTTGATGATATCACCCGTCCGGTCGGCATCCTTACGGAACCCCTTGGCCCTGCCCATGGCCTCATCCGCCGCCCCTTGATAGGACTTTACCATCTGCAACAAAGGCTCATCCGGGGGAAGCCCCTTGCGGGACAACGCCTTCTCCAGGACCTTCGCACTGTCCTTGGCCACATCGTACTCACTGTTGCTGATGAAGGCCATGCGTTGACCAAGCTCCACGCTTTGGATCAGGACATCATCGATCCTCCTGTCGATCCGTTGCCGCAGCTTGTCGTAGTTCTTCCCTCCCGGCGTATCCTGCAACACCTTTTCCAAGCTGTCGATCTCGGCCAACTTCTGTGTTGCTTGTTCGAGGTCCCGGTCTTTCAGCGCCACCGCTTCCTGGTCCTTCTTGGAGCGTGGCACCAAAGCACTTGTGTAGATCTGCGACAGGTCCGATGCGATGGTCACATACGCGTCATTGTGCGGTGTTGCGGTCTGCCCATTCCCGTTTGAAGGCTGTTGCTTGATGGCCTGACCGGACAACAGGGCATCCTCCATGGCCCGCGACTCCGTAGCAGCGTACTCCTTGTCGACTTCGGCCAAGGCTGCCGCTGCGCTGTCCACGTGGGCGGACTTCAATTGGCGCCAGCGTTCCAATCTGGGCAGGATCCGGCCCGCAAGCTCCGGGTGCCGGTCCAACACCGCCAAATTCTTCGCTGTTTGCGCATCGATGCTGTCCACAAGCTCCATTTCGAGCGCATGCAGCATGTTCGCCTTGTCGCGCGCATCGCCGGGGCCGTCCATGATATCCTTCTTGCGCAGGTTGAAGCCGGGGTAGGCCTCTTCCGCCAGTTGCTCGTCCAATATGGACAGGTCGAATTCCAACGGCCTGTAATCAACAGGCGCATTGCGCTCAAAAGGAACGGGCGTGGTCTCAGCAACGGTTTCCGTGTGTTCGGCCTGATAAGTTTGGATCAGCTTGTGTTGGTCGGCGATGGCCTGGTCCAAGCTGTCGCGCATCGCCCTGGACTTCTCGCCATCGCGCAGTTGCTCCAGTTCCGCGAGTTTGTTCGCCAGGATGAAGGCCTGCTCGTCGGCGTCCGCGGATGTGGACTGCCCTGCGCTGGTGGCATTGTCCACGTCGGTCGCGTTGCCCCCATGGCTCCTCGCGCTATCTTCATTCCGATCACTTCCCGAGGTGCCGTTGTTCCCTGCGATCGGCCTGCCCACATCGGGGCTATCCCCGTTCCGGACCAATTGGTCGGATGAACCTTCCCTTGCGCTGTCAGCGGAAGCACTACCCGCGATCGGTGTGCCCGGCGCATTGGTATCAGCCCCTCCGGAGGATCCAACTTCATCCCCTGTTCCCTGGGTCCCGACAGCCCCCGTCTGTTCACTGGACACTTCGTTGCCACCGATATTTTCCGTGTTCCTGCTCGTTCCTTCCGGAACGTTCCTCGGTCGGCCATCGGTCCCTGTAGCATTGGGGCGGTCCGACGACCCTGTGGCCGTGTCGTTCTTGTTCACCCCGGCTTGATCGGATCTCCTGGCCAGGTCCCCGCTTGCGCTCGTGTCGGCGGAACTGGTGCCGGCATTATTTTCCGCGTTCCTGTTCGTTCCTTCCGGCATATTCCCCGGTCGGTCATCGGCCCCAGTAGCATTGGGGCGGTCCGACGATCCTGTGGCCGAGTCGTTCTTGTTCACCCCGGCTTGATCGGATCTCCTGGCCAGGTCCCCGCTTGCGCTCGTGTCGGCGGAACTGGTGGAACGATCCTCCTTTCCATGCCCGGTTTCCGTTCCTGTATTATTCCCGGTCACATTGTCGGTCGTATCGCTCGTACTTGTGCCTGTGCTCGTAGTCCCCAAGGCATCTTGCCGTTGATCGGCACCGCTCGTCCGGGTGCTGCCATCGTCCTTTTGTGATACCTGTTGAGAATTGGTAACGGCCAGGACATCCGCTTGTTCGCCTTGAACGGCGTCCACACCTCTCCTGGACTTGGATGCAGCCAGATAGTTGCCATTCAGCAGATCGGCGATCGACCAGTTCGTTTCCCAATCGAAGGTGCTACGCTCCCGCTCTTCCGCGGACACGGAACGCATCGGAGCATACCGCTCGTCGATGGCCAATGCCTTGTTACCGGCCCTCACGTCGGACAGGCGTTGCTCCATGCCGGCCAATTCGTTCTTCGGCATGGCCTCTTCCTTCCAGACGTTCTCATCGCCGTTCAAATACCTCACCAACTGTGCTTGGCCTCTGGCCGTTGCAGCCTGTTCCTCCGCGTCCTGTGCTTTTTCGAAGGCTTCCCCCACCTCATCATGGAGAGCGGAACGCTGTGCTTCCATGGTGGACATCTGTCCCATTAGATTTTTCTTTTTCTTACCGTTGGCATTGTCAGTCTCCCTTTTCAGTCGGGCGATACGCTCGGCCAACAGGATCTCATCCTCCCGTTGTGCGGTGGCCTGCCTCATTTTTTTGGAAGCCTCCGAACCCGCTGCCGTGGCCGCTCGTCTGGTACGTTCGGCCTCATCCATTTGACCTTCTGGGCCGTTCTTCGCATCGATGCGGGCCTTCAGTTGCTTCAGTGCCGTGGTCGCCATGTCGCGGTCCCCGGAGGCCTGTGCTTGGGCAATAGCCGTGGTCAAGGCCGCCGCAGTGGCCGCTTCCGTTCGGGTGGCATGGCCTGCGGTTTCCAATTCACGGGCAGTACGATACGCGGCACGGGCACGTTCATTGGCCTCTTGGGAAAGTTGCTTGGCCTCGGCCGCCTGCCGCATGAGCGGATCCTTTTCATCCTCCTTTTGCGCACGGTCGGCCTGTTGCACGAGTTCGCGGGCACGCTTGGAAGCGGACTCGGCCGTGGTGACGTTCTTTAGTGCCATGTCATATGCCGTGTTCGCCTGGCGGCCCTGTTCTTCGGCCAATGCTGTTAGATCATCGGCATTCTTACGTGCCAATTCCTGTGCCTTGGGCATGGTCATGGTACCGTCGAAACCGGCCGCCTGCAACGGCTCGTCAGAGCGGCTTACTTGGGCGGCGACCTGGTCCGTGGCCATTTCACCGGTGACGTCCAGTTTGGCCCGGCGCTTGATCTCGTTCAAGGCCAAGGCCATCACATCATCCTCCAGCGGTTGGTCGAAGTAATTCTTGATCACCACTTTCTCGCCGCCACGGTCCACCAGTTCTATCTCCTGCTTATAGACCTTGGGGTGATCGTTCGGAGGTACGTCCACGGTCTCCAAATGCGTCAGCCCGCTCGGTCCGCCCTCCACTAAAAACTTGTATTTGCCACCGCGCGGAAGTGCCAATAAATAGCTTCCGTTCATGTCCGTATTAACATCCGCCACGCGCTCCCGGGTAAGCGCATCCTCCACCATGATGTGCGCCCGTCGGTCAGCAGGGTCGAAGGCGGATGCATAAGTACCCTTGAGCACGGTGATGTTGATCGGGGTCTGCGTAGTGCTTACCCGGTACACGTTCAACATGCCCTGCTTACTGTCCCGGTCGCTGGCGAAACAGGCCTGCTCGCCGTCCGGGCCTACGATGTACAGCAGTTCATCGGCCGGGGTGTTCACCGCGAAGTCCATGTTCTCCGGCGCACTGAAGGTGTCCATGCCTTTGTCATAGGTGCTCTTGAACACGTCAAAGCCACCCATGCTGTTGTGGCCTTTGCTGCAGAAAAAGAACGTCTTGCCGTCAGGTGCCATTACGGCGTAAGCCTCGTCCTCCGCCGTATTGATGTAGCCCGCGACTTTCATGGGGGTGGCATAACCTCCGGTGGGCAGCAGTTCGCTCCTGTAGATATCCTTGCCGGTCCTGCCGTCCTTGCCGTAGCTACTGAAGTAGATGGGGCCGCCGCCGGTGGGCAGATAGGTCAGGAAGTGTTCGCCGGTTTTGCGGTCGTAGTTCGTGAGCAGCTCGTCCGGGGTCACCACGATCTTCCCCCCGATGTCGCTCAGGTCATAGAACCGGAAGAAATCCGCTGCGTCCACCTGCACCTTGTTCATCACCTTGATGTCCTTCAGGTTGCTCAACAAGTACTTGCCGTTCCTGCATTGCTGTTCCATGGCATCCACAGGGAACCGCTCCAAGAGCTTCTTATCGGCGGTGCCCCTGTAGTGCAGATAGGCGGCTATGGCGTCATCAAACTGGTAATCCAATTGGTAAGCCCTGCCCAGAAAGTACCGTGCGAGGTTGGGCGTGGCCGGGCCGGTGACCGCGAATTTCAGGTAGCCGATCGCCTTCTCTTTGTCATCACCTCCGTACAAGGTGCAGGCACCGAATTTGTAGTTCAGTTCATGATCCTGCGGCGAAAGGCTTACCAACTGGGAGTACATCGAATAGGCCTTTGCGTATTCACTCTTTTCAAAGAGCGCATCCGCTTGGGCCTGCATGCCCTTGTCGCCGCCTTGCGCACGGGAGCTGTTAGGCAGTGCCACCAGCAAGATCAGACCGATCGTGGCCAGGATTGGGATATGGACCAAATGCCTCATGACTTCGCTGTCCTTCGGCCGAACAGGTCCATACGGCTCTCATTGCCCTTCAGCAGGCGGCCGATGTTGTGCCTATGGGTGAAAAAGACCACTGCACACAACACAATGGCGAAGCCCAGCAGCACATGGCTCTCCTCGTGGAATGCAAAAGCGATCGCCAAGGGGAACGCGATGGCCGCAGCGAGAGAGGCCAAGGAAACATACCGCGTGGCGAGAAAGACAACGAAGAACACCCCGATGCAGATCAGCGCTGACCCGGGATGGATGGCCAATACCCCGCCCAGCGAAGTGGCGATCCCTTTGCCGCCCCGGAACCCGGCGAAAACGGGATAGAGGTGCCCGACCACGGCGGCCAATACCAAGAGGACACGAAGCAAGATCCATTCGTCTGAATAAGGTTCCGCCCCGCTCCACAACGGCAGTAGGCGTACCGGCAGAAAGCCTTTCAGTACGTCCAGGAGGAGTACGGGTATACCCGCCTTGGGCCCCAGCACCCGAAAGGTGTTCGTGGCACCGGCGTTGTGGCTTCCGTGTTCACGGACATCCACCCCGAAAAAGCCTTTGCCCCACCAGACCGAGGAGGGCACGCTCCCGCAGAGATAGCTGATCACCATGGCCGTGAGGCCGAACATCCAAGGGAAATCCATGCTATAATCCAAAACGGTCGCGGAATTCGTCCGCCTTTCTTTTGTTCGTCAAAATGAACTGGTAATCGGGCACGTCCTTCTTGCCGGAGAACTTGCGCTTGTCGTCCTTCAGGTCGCTGATCATCGTGTTGAAGTCTGCACTGCTGCTGTACGCATAAAGGTAGTTGCGGGCATATTGGAAGAACCAATAGGTCTGGTCGTCGAGCATCAGCAAGATGGTCATCACATCACCGCTGCGCTTGCGCTGGAATTCAATTTTGCCTTTCAAGTAGCGGTACACCGGTTTCTTGAGCACGGTGCCCAGACCAAGAAGGCCGTAGCTTTGCCAAGCTTCATCTGCGGCGTTCCATTGAAGGTTCACATCGCAAAAGACCAGTGCCTGCACCAGTTCATCGGGCAGCTTCTTGATCTCGCCCTTGATGCTGAGCTCGCTGATCAGCTTATCGCTTTTCTCCTTGCCGAGCACTTCACGGATGGCGCGTTCATACGGTGTCTTGGAAAGGTCCACCTGCTTCTGTTCCGGATAGGCGGCGACGTCGGCCACCATTTTTTCCAAGGCATTGTCCAAGAAAGGGAAATTTGCCAGAAGCGTGACATGCGTGGTGGTCTTGGCGCTGTCGCCACGGTATTCCAGTTCGCCATACGCATCAACTTGCACCTGGCCCAGATCGACGCCTTGGCTGATGTGTCCGTCGCCGGTCAATACGCAGGTGGTCGTGCTCAGGCCCACCAGGTTCCCGGGCAGGTTGCGCTGGCGGATCTTGTCCTTGTTGGAGATCAGATAGGACTTGCTCGGCTTGTCATAAAAGAGCAGACCCTTGGCACTGATGATGTCCCGGTCCGCCTTGTCCTCCTTGCGGCTCAGGAAGGTCCCATAAGTGGTGAACGGATCGTCCTTGGTCATATAGATGCCCGCACCGATGGGGAATCCTTGGGCATCGACCAGGGAATCGCTCACCGGAATGAAGACCTCCGCCGGGTCGATCTCACCGGTGAAGCCCATCCAGTTCCTGGAAATGCCGGCGCAGTCTTGCAGGATACGCGTGTTGCCGGTGAAGCTGAGCTCCTTGTTGGATGCCAAGAGCAGTACGTCCCCGAAGAAGTCGAAGGCCGGGCTGAGCTGGAATCCTGCATCCTGTGCCACCCTGCCCCGTGCATAGGTCTGGTAGGTGGTGTCCACATTGATGTTGTTCATGTGGATCGGGAAGATCTTCCCGGTCTCATCCTTATAGTCATAGGTCCCTGAACCGCTGTACTGCCTGCGCGCTGCGATCTTCACTGTGGCATCGTGAATGGTGTGGTACTTGTTCACGAAGTTGGCGGTGACCGTTGCGTTGGTCAGCGGGTCCATCTTCGCGTTCCGCCCGATGCGCACCATCATGCTGTCCGGGGTGATCAGCGCGTCGGCGACCCGGATGTACTGGACCTCATTGGCCGTGATCAAGTGCTTCTTCAGGTCATACCGGGCCTTGGGGGCCATGAACCGGAGCGAGTCCTGATCGGGGTTGACACTGATGAAGTTGCTTCCGGATAACTGCAGGTCCTCGTTGCCTGCGGACGCAGTGCGGTCGCTCTCCAGTTCGATATCGCCCTGGTCCATGTACCACTTGAAGCGGTCCATGAAGCAGATATACTGGTTGTAGGGGAATTCCACCTTAGTCTCCGTACCGTTGCTGACGAACTCGCCGATACGCTCATCGAGCTTCACGGTAGCGTTCACGTTGTCCGTCCGGAAGGCGATGCTGGCCGTATCACCTTCAGTGAGCCTGAAGTCGCTCGTGTCAGCATGCACCGTCATGGTCTTGAAGTCGAACAGTCGTGAACTGAGGGTGGCGTTGGTGAAATCCACCAGGCCCGCGCCGCTCATACCCTGTGGACTGAGTTCAGTCTTTCCGTAGAGATAAGCCTGCTTGTCATACATGACCATGGGCGTCCCCAAATTGCGGGCAAGCAGCACGTCCTTGGCGGGTTCCAAGCGCAGGAACACGTTGGAAGCCTGCACCATGGGCACGTTCATGGTGGGGCTTGAGGCCGCGCCGTTGTACAACGTGTCCGCCACGCCGAACGTGGTGTCGGGCGTGAAGAACAGATCCTTGCTGCTGGCGATGGTGGTGAGGAAGTTGAGGTCCCCTTCGCCGTGGAGACCGGCGTTGTCCAGTTTAAGTGTCTGCGAAAATTTGGCCTTCTTGCCATATAGTGGCAGGCCTCCGTCCCCTGTGGGGCGCACGAAGCCCAAGGCATAATCGGGCTGGAGCCGCAAGGTCTCGCGGATGTCGGGGAAGATCCCCGCGCTCATCAAGGTGCCGTCGAAATTCAGACCTTCATTGGTAAAGTTGTCCAAGCTGTCGATCACGAAGGGATCGCTCTTGTAGTAGAAGTTGTCCCGCTTGTAGGCCCCGTGCTGTATCGAGGACCGGTCATAGAAGACGAAACTCTCCTTGGTGCTGTTGAACTTGGGATATTCCGGATACTTCTTCTGTTGCAGACCGCTCTTGTTGCTCGGGGCGTCGATCTCCAATGTGCCGGTGACATTCTCCAGCACGTTCTTCACCTTTACCAGCCTGTGCCGACCTTGATCATCGGGTTTGAAGCTCTCCGCCAGGAAGCCGACGCTGTCCACGTTCAGCAGGTCGATGACAAAGGACTCGTAGTTGAAGAAGTACTCTTTGCCATAGTAGGTGAGCTTACCGGCCTTCACCATCCCGCCGAAGCTGAAGTCCCGGTCCTTTTTGATGGTGACGAGCTTCTCCGCCGGATAGATCATCACATCCTGGGAATCGCTCATGGTGATCCGCGAGACCCCTTTCAGTGCCAGGTCGTTATTGAGCAGGTTGATGGTCCCGTTCACGCCGTCCGGACTGTTGCTGTTGAACTGCAGCACATCATAGTCCACCTTGCCCGCACTGGACCGGATGTGCTGCATGAGCCGTGGCAGGATGGTGACGCGCTTATCCTCCACGTCGTAGTGAAGGAACCCCTTGTTCACCATGTCGATCAGCATGGGCTCCACCTGCGACATCTGCAACTTGCAGAACTTCGCATAGTCCATCGCATAGAATTCGTCGCCGGCCTCTTTACTGAACTCATGAAGCCTTGAAAGCGGGTGGGTCGCGTCTATTCCGAGCAAGGCCGCAAAGCGCCGCTGTTCAAAATAGTTGAAGCTCTCAAAGGAGGTCCGGGTCTGGGTGGTCCCTTGCATGTTGCCGACCTGCACCAAGGGGTCTCCTTGTTTCCAGCGGAGTTCTTCGAAATACATGTCGAGCTGATGGTAGGTGTTGTAGAAAGGCCCCTTCGAAAGCCCCTCATCCGGCTTGATCAGGGTCAGCTCCTTCTTATCCCTTAGAAAACGTAGCGTTACACTGGGATGATAGATCGAATCCTTATCGAGCAGCACAGTGACCGCGACATCTCCGCTGGCCACTTTGTCCGGCTCGATGGTGAACACGAGCCCCTTCGCGATGATGAAAGGCCGTCCTTCCCTTTTGAAGGTGAGCGAGGCGGGTTCCTCCTTGGTACCATAACCCTGGAGTTTGGCCCCCTGCATCGTGAAGCCGCCCTCGAAGTCGATCCCGGTGACGATGTCATTGATCCGCTTCCGGAGGTCGTAGCTTTCAAACCGGGGATAGCTGGCCGAGCTTTCCGAGACATTCGCCCGCAGCTTGTCCACTACGGTGCCGAGCAAAGGCCTGTCGAAGTACGGGTCGGTGAGGTTCACGCTGTCAATGCGGACCTCGGTTGTCTTTAGGCGCAAGGTAAATGTGTGCTCCCACTTCACGAACGTCGATCCCGGATGCAGTCCGGCCCTTTGCCATGTGAGCGTTCCCCCTTTCCCCTCCCACATGTTCGATAGCGGATAATACGTGCCGCTAGTTCCCGCAATAACGGAGCTGTCGGACTTGGAAGCCCACACCAGATCGGTGTTCCCAAAGACCGCTTTGGGAACCGTATCGAAGGTGAAAGTGAACTTGTCCGCACGGGAACGCCACGTGAAACCCGCGCTTTGGTACAGGATGTTGCCGGAAATGAGCCCCTTGCTCATGTCCAGATAATCGGACAGGTCCTGCTTTCGCGAAGAATTCCCCGCTTGCGTCGCCCCCTTCAACCAGGCATCGAATTCTGCTTGGCCGTGGCCGTGTCCGGGGAAATCGGACACCGTGGTGAGCATGTCCATGAAGTCCGGGATGGCCCGAAAGCGCTTCTTGCTCATCACATTGGAGATGGCAACCAACCGTGAACGCTGCTCTTTCCCCAAAAAGTCTCCGTTCCAGAACGGTGTGAACACGTTCTCGATGAAGGCGTTGCCTTCCTTTTTATTCGCACTCGTCAGGAAGCCGGTGATCTCCTCCAAGTATGTTGCTTGGTCATCGGTGAACACCACGGTCTGCGCTTGGGTGGCCATGGGCATCGCAACGACGCACGCGAGGAGGGACAGGATGGCAAAGCGTCTTTTCATGTGCGGCGGTCCGGTCTCATTTTTCCCATTCTGAAAACGCCCATTCTCCTTCCTCAAGCGTCAACACATGCCGCAAGCCCGCTTCCGTGGCGGCCTTGGCCATCACCTCGATGTCCTCCCGCACGAAGCCGCTCAACAACAGCTTTCCATCCCCGGCCAATGCCGCGACCATATCGTCCATGGACCGCACCAAGGTATTCCGCTCAATATTGGCCAAAATAGCATCATAGCCCGCATCCTTTGCGAGGTCCGTGCCCCCCTTTTCCACAACTACGCGCTGACAATGGTTCACGGCCACGTTGTCGCGGGCATTATCCACAGCGACGGGATCGTAGTCGATGGCTTTCACCTCGGCGGCCCCTATGCGCTCCGCCAAGATCGCCAGCACGCCGGTGCCACAGCCCAGGTCGCATACCCGTTTGCCCCGCAGGTCCATGGCCAACATGGCCTTTACCATCATGCGGGTGGTGGCGTGGTGGCCGGTGCCGAAGGCCATGCGCGGGGTAATGATGATCTCATGCTCATATTGCGGTGCCGCCGGGTGGAACTCCGCCCGGACAAGTACCTTCCCGTCCACTTCCACAGGTTGGAATTCCTGCTCCCAGCGTGCGTTCCAGTTCATTTCCGGCACCTCATGCACCGTATAGGTCACGGAGACATGCGGATCCTTCGGAACCAGCAATGAACGCAGGACAGAGGGGTCAAACTCGGCGGTCGGTATGAACGCCTTTATACCGTGCGCGGTCTCCTCGAAGCCCTCATAGCCGACCTCGGTCAGCTCCACCATCAGCACATCGCGCCAAGGCTCCACGGGGTTGACCAGAAAGTTGACCTCCGTGTAGCGCATCAGACGGTGTTCTTCACTTCCTGTGCGATGCGCACCAGGTCCGTGAACTTCTCCGCAACGAGTGCCGCCCCACCGATCAATCCACCATTGACGTCGTTGCCGGCGAATAGATCCGCCGCGTTGCCGGGGTTGCAGGAACCTCCGTAAAGTATGGGAACGTCATCCGCCGCAACACCGATGAGCCCGCGCAGTTCCGCACGGATAAAGGCATGTATCTCCTGGGCCTGTTCAGGCGAGGCTGTCAATCCCGTACCGATGGCCCAGACCGGCTCATAGGCCACAATGAGCTTCACGATATCCTCAGGCGTTAGTGAGCCAAGGGCACTGTGCAGCTGGGTGGAGATCACATCGAGAAAGCGGCCTTCCTCGCGTTCCTCCCTTCGCTCCCCGCAACAGTAGATCGGCTGTAGGCCGTGCTTCAGGAGCTGGACGATCTTTCGCCCGATCACCGCATCCGTCTCCCCGTAGTATTCGCGCCGTTCACTATGCCCCACGATGCAGGCCCCCACGCCGAGGGACTTCAACATGTGTACGCTCACCTCCCCGGTGAACGCACCTTGCTCTTCCTGATGGCAATTCTGCGCCGCGATGACGATGGCTGCCTTGCCGTCATGCCCACCTGCTTTGGATGCCCGCTCCACGGCCGTGGCCAGGAACGGGAACGGCGGAGCCACGATCACCTCCACGGAACCCGGATGCGCGGCGCACCATGCCGCCACGGCATCCAACAGGTTGGCAGACTCATCGACGTCCGTATGCATTTTCCAATTCCCCGCCACAATGGTCCTCGCGCTCATCTACATCCGTATTTTGAGATACAAAGATCGCCGCAATGAACTTTGCGCCGACGACCATACAAGCAGTTTGTCAACGATGGCGCCGTAAATACCGCGTGCCTCACCGGAGTGCTTTTCCGGCTTTCGCGAAGGAGGGGACGTCGTTGCAATGCCACTTGCCGCGTACCGTGCCGTGCTGAAGCAGCACCACGCCGGGATTGCTGCGGATCATCGTTTTCAGCGTCACCTCGTCACAGGTGAGGTAGTCGAACATGTTCTGGTTCGCGTGGCGGAATTCCTCGGACTCATCATAGGAGCTGCTGGTCAATCCGTAGACCTGCCACCCTGCTTTCTCGGCTGCCTCCGCTAGTTTGTTGATGGCCGGCTGGCAGCTGGTACGGGTGTCGCTGATGGTCTTCGCGACCACGAGCAGTACAGGCTCCTCTGCCATCAACACATCATCGGTCACATCCTCCCCGTCCCGGTCCGAGAGAATAAAGTCCTGCACCTGTGAAGCGACCCCCGGCTCCACCTCCACCACGCGGGTGCTGTTCGGCACATTCTCAAAGTTCGGATCATCCCATGGATAGGGCTTCGAAGTAAGGTATTCCGTCTCCTCGCCGGTGGTCTTGTTCCGATAGCTCACATAGGTGAGATTGACAGGTGGTCTGGCTTCCTCCTTCTGCTCGATGATGCTTTTTCCGAGGGCATAGGGGCGATAGTCCTTGACCGGCAGATGGGCATAGCAATGCCACATGAAGGCCAGTATGGCCAACGCGACCCAAGCTGCCACCGCCCATTCCGCACGGGGGCCTTCAAGCAAGCGCTTTATGACCATATACCCGGCCAATACGCCGACCGCGAAAAGCAATGGGAACCACCAAGCGAACACCCAGCAATAAAAGGCCAGCAGTACCATGGACACAGGAAGCAGGGCCAGATCATCCCCCCACGTGTTGAACTTGATGCGCTTACGGAAGATGAACAGTGGCAGCAGGAACACCAGGAGCGCCATGTCCTTGGAAAAACTCTCCCACGGTGTCATTGGTCTGCCCAGCGAGCCCTTCATCGCATCGCCGAAGCAACCGCAATCGGTCACACAGGTAACGTCCCGCATCTCCGTCACCCCATTGATGACGACCTCGTACTGTCCTTGGGGGTCGCATGTGGCAGTGTATGCCGTAAGCCAGCCGAAAAAGAGCGTAAGCATCAGCAGGGACCACGTGGCCAGCTTCATCCGGCCGCCGACCAGCACGGCAAAACCGAGCACCACTTCGGCCAAGCAGGCCAGCATGGCCAACGCGAGCGAGAAGGGAATGAGCCAAGAAAGGCCTAGGGCGCTGGGCGCGAAGTACTCCTCCAGCTTGATGCTGAAGCCTACCGGGTCATTGGCCTTAATGAGACCGCTGATGATGAACGTGGCGCCGACCAGGATGCGGCAGATCAATAGAAGGATGCGCATGATGGAACAACCGTAGGTGGTCAAGGTTTGGGTAAGGAGCCACTTCCGGAGCCGCCGAATTTAACCCGCCGGGCTTTTAGTGCTTCCCCTGTTTGGGAAAGGTTGCCAAATATTACCCGGAACACGGCCAAGGATCGACCAATGGAGAATCCGTGATCATTTGTTGTGGACCAACAACGCCCCGAGCTCCATGTTGCCATGCGCGATAGGCGTTCCCATTTCCATGCACCGCCGGTCATACCGGGCCATCACCTCTTGAGCGGCCGCATTAACGTTGCTCTCGTACGTCATGTTCCAGCGCGTGAGGCCCGTGGCCGGCTCGAACTGTGCCATACCGAGGGGAAGATCGAAATAGGAAAGGTCGATCCCGCTCTGCAAGGTCGGAAGCCGCATCTCCACTTGTAGGTCGCTCACACGACGGTCACCTTCCCATTCCAAACCGTGCGTATCAATGGTGATGCACTTGACCTGATAGCCGGGAGCGTCGACACGCACCACGTATTCCGCATGATTGTCCAAAGTGACGGAATACTGGCCCGAGGCCCCGGTCCGGGCAACGCGCTGCATCACGCCGTTCATATAAATACGCACCCGGGCGGCGGACATCGGCCGCTGGGTCGCATAGTCCGTTACCAAGCCGTTCAAGTGCAGGCGGAAGGCCGAGGCTTCCTGGCCGATGCCCAGCAATGCTAAGATCAAGATGCAAGTGGCGTATCGCATGTTCGCTCCATTTGGGTTTCCCGTCAACTGATGGCAGACGGCGAAACTATCCCCGTCAGTACTGGGATCCAAGCCGGATGTGCCCCTTTTTGGACTATCCACCAACAGCCCGATGTTCATTTCATTGACCAAGCTCACCTTAAGTTCCCGTGCAATGGCGATCTTGGTGCTTTCATACACCCGCTCACATGGTCAGAATTTTCACACTGCCGCTCCTCTTGGCATTCACCACTTCCCTGTTCTCCCAACAGCAGGATGTCCGGGTGGTCACCCGGATCGTGACCGATACCATCCCTGCATGGAGTACGTGGAAGGGAGAGGGATGCTCAATGAACTATCCCGGTTCATGGCAGCTGGGTGCGGCGACGGAAGGAGATACGGTCGTGATCTTCCGGACCGTTGCGGACGGGCACTCCCCCGTTTCTGCGGTATCCGTGGTCATCAGGGAAAAGCGTGGTGAAGGTCCGTCGCCGAAGGATTTTCCAAAGGGATCGGAAATGATCGCTTCCGAAGGTCCGGATGCGTCCGGTGCATACAGCGCGGAGTTCACCGGGACGATCGACGGCGTGCGGCTACATGGCTCGCAACGTATGATGATGCAGGACAAGAAGACCTATATCCTGACCTTCACCACTTCGCCGGAGGCGTTCAAGGATAATTTGTTCCTGGCCGAGGCGATGATGAACTCGTTCTCATTTTCGAAGGACGACTAACCTTCCTCCTCGTCCAACAAGATCAACGCGAACACGGCATAGTTCGCTATGTCCAGGAAGTTCGCGTCGATGCCCTCGCTGACCAAGGTGGAGCCTTGGTTGTCCTCGATCTGTTTCACGCGGAGCAGTTTCATAAGGATCAAGTCCACCAGTGAGCTTACGCGCATGCTCCGCCAGGCCTCACCATAGTCGTGGTTCTTGCGCATCATCAGGTCCCGCGCTTGGACCAGTTTGGCACGGACCGCTTGGGCAGCCTCTTCGGCACGGAGGTCCGGGGTGTCAACGACGCCTTTCTCCAACTGCACCAAGGCCATCGCGGCATAATTGACGATGCCCACCAGTTCCGGACGGATGCCCTCACCCACTTTGTTCTCCCCCACCTGCTGCACGGTACGGATGCGCTGCGCCTTGATCAGCACCTGGTCGGTGAGCGAAGAGACCCGCAGGATCCGCCATGCCGTGCCATAGTCATGGGCCTTCTTGGCGAAGAGCGCCATGCACGTTTCCACAACGGCGTCGTATTCCTGAAGTGTCTTGTCCATCGATTGTGCGTGTGCCCGAACTTTGCGGCGTGATCAGCGGCGGCGAAGATATTGTGCGGGGCCTGCACGGGCGGTTGGTGAAGCTCCATACACCAACGGTGATGGGCATCCTGAACCTGACGCCCGATTCCTTCCATGCTGAAAGCCGCCAAGCTTCCGTGGATGATGCTCTGCGGACGGCGGAACGGATGCTTTCGGAAGGGGCGTCGATCATCGATGTGGGAGGGGCGAGCAGCCGTCCTGGCTCGGAGGAAGTACCATTGGAAGAAGAGCGCAAGCGTGTCATTCCCGTGATAAAGGCACTGCATGACCGGTTCCCGGAAGCGATGATCAGTAATGATACCTGGCGGGCCGCCATTGCGGAGGAAGCGGTGGATGCTGGTGCGTCCATGGTGAACGACATCAGCGCCGGACTGATGGACCCGGCCATGTTGACGACCGTGGCCCGCTTGCACGTACCCTATGTCCTGATGCATATGCAGGGTACCCCGAGAAAGATGCAGCATGCACCTTTTTACAAGGACGTGCTGGCCGAGGTGGTGAAAATTCTGTCCGAACGGCTACACGCGGCCTGGCAGGCAGGCATAGCGGACGTTGTGATCGACCCCGGCTTCGGTTTCGGAAAGGACCGGGACCACAATTACGCCCTGTTGAAGGGACTTCCTGCCATCAAGCAGCTCGGTGTTCCGGTACTGGTGGGCCTGTCCCGAAAGCGCATGATCAATGAAGTGCTCGGCACGCGGCCGGTAGAAGCCTTGAACGGCACCACCGTATTGAACACACTGGCCTTGCAGAACGGGGCGGACATCCTGCGGGTGCATGACGTGGGGCCTGCCATGGAGGCCATCAAGTTGTTGGAGGCCTGCGATTGATCAGCGTTGTTCTTCCCGGTTCCGGCGGTCCCGGCGCTTGTAGTAGCCATGGAAGGTCTTCTCATATTCATCCATCACCTTGGAGAAGACCGGTCTCATCTGCTGCGTATAGGGCATGTCCCAGCTCATGTTCCGCACGCTGGGCTTGTATTCAGCCAGCCCTAGGGCCTCTTCGAACGGGGTGAGGTCCAGGTCCGCGATCCATGGGAAGAGGGTCATTTGCAAGTCCATCTCGTAGAATGGGACATCAGGGTACGGAGGGATCTCCCTTGTGTCGATGACCACATGTTTGGTCACCATGTTCTTCTTGCTGAACCAGACCTCATACTTCCAGCCGCGATCCAAGGTGAATTCATACTCGCCGTCCGAGCGCGTGACTTGCTGCCGATCCTCCTGACCGGCTTTCAGGATCCGCACCAAAGCACCCTTCACCGGGTCTCCGGAGAAGAGTTCCGTGACTTGGCCGCTCAACTTAACACTGAAGCGTTGTGCGCGAACTTCCATCGTCGGCGCCAGCATAAGGAAAATGGACAGAGCCATGCCGGCCAAGAGACGGTGCACCATCCGGCAAAGCTACCCCCGGCTTGGCTTTGGGGTCAACCATGCTTCTGGCACATCAGTCCAGGAATACATTCGCGGTCCTTCATGGCCCAGATGCCCATCACACTTTCCAAAGTAGGCCGTCGCACCCGCCGCACGCTTCGCATCACGGCGGCATGGTTGCTCATTGCAGGCTTTACAGCCCTGTTGGAAAGCAATGCGCTGGCCAATACCGGTGCATCACCGGAGCGCATGGGGATCCTCTGGGAGCACCTCTCCAACGCCCTTATGGGCGGTCTCCTTTTCGGCGGGTGCTACATCTTTCTCCTTCACGATCCGTTGCGGAAGCTGCCCTTCACGCACGGTACGGCGATCGTGATGAGCCTCGTGCTCTTGGCCGTTCTTACGTGGGACCGGTTGCTTCCGCATGTCTGGCCCGATGGCCCAGCGGCTGCGGCGGGCGTATGGCGGTTGATCGGGCATTTTCTCCACTGGGGACTTCTGATGGGCGGCACGATGCTGATCCTTCGCCTGAACGACCAATATGGTGGAGGGTCCGTGAGCTACCTGCTCGACCGCTATCGCAAGCCCCGGCAGGAACTGCGGATCTTCATGTTCCTCGACATGCGTTCGAGCACTTCGGTCGCGGAATCCATCGGCAATACACGGTATTTCAAGCTGCTCAATGACCTCTATGCCGACATCACCGACCCAGTGGTCTATTCCGGAGGTGAGATCTACCAGTACGTGGGCGACGAGATCAGCGTGAGCTGGCGGCTGGACCGCGGGATCCGCAACGACCGTTGCATCAAATGCTTCTTCGCCATCCGCACCAAGCTCCGTGAACGCGCCGAATACTACCGCAGTACCTACGGGACCGAACCGGTCTTCAAGGCGGGGTTCCACTACGGCCGGGTGACCAGTGGTGAGGTGGGCATGGTGAAGAAGCAGACCATCTTCAGCGGTGACGTGGTGAACACGGTGGCCCACATCCAGGCCAGTTGCAATGAGATGGGCGTGGACAACTTGGTGAGCAAAGAGCTGCTGGACGTGCTTTCACTGCGCTCGCTCCCTTACGTCGTCTCCCCCATTGGAAGCATACCGTTGAAGGGGAAGCGGAACGCCGTTGAGCTCTTCACCCTGTCCCTGGAGTAAAAACCTCAGTAGTGGTCGTAGAGTTTTCCGGACCACCAGACCTTGGTGGCACCGCTGTTGCTCCGGTAGGAAACAGCGTCGGGATAAAGGTCGAACTGGGTGATCCCGGCTTCCTTGCTGACGGTGATCCGTTCGCCATTATGGAAAAGCTGAACCACCCCGCTCACGTCCAACCAGGCGATCATGCCCCCGAAAACCTTCCACTGAGCCGGCATGGTGCGTTCCAGTGTTTGAACCGCCCCTCCGCTGAACACCTTGAACAGGTCCCCTTCGCGGAACACGACCACGCTGTCCCGTGCCCAGTATTCATCCGGCGCAAAATCGGAGATGTCCCAGACACGACCTCCCTGAAAACTCTTGAACGACCCCGAACTGTTCACGTACGCGACAAGGCCGTTCCCCACATGAAAGCTGGCCGGGGCGAACGGTTCCACCTCATAATCGTCCCCTTTGTCGAACACGCGGAACGTATCGTCATACTCGTCCATGTAGGCCACCATGTCACCGCCCGGTTCCGAGCGGGACGGGTCGTCGCCGTTACAAAGTACGGAGACCCTGCCGCGATAGAAGAGCAGCACGCGCCGGTGGCCCAGATCATACAGTAGAAGCGTGTTGGAGCCGCTCTTCCATACCACGTCCTCACTGGTCATCAGCACGTCCGCGATCGGCACGGCGCTCCCGTTCCAATAGGCCGAAAGGGTCTGTTGCATCTGGTCATGGAAGGCGATGATGCTGTCGCTCACGGTGAACCGGCCGACGGAGCGGCAAAGGATCTTCGACCCTCCTGAGGCCGGTATGCGCAAGGATGGTCCTGTCGTCCAGGCCAAGAGGTACTTGGACATGCCCACTTGCACGGGTTCACCTCCTTGAAGGGTCGTCACTTTCCCGTCCGCGAAGAGCTTCAGGTCGCCAGCATCGGTCAGGTAGGCCAGCCTGTCCCCACTGGGAAACAACGCCTGTGGTTTGCGGGCGTCCACTTCTTGGAAGGCACCCTTCTGAAATACCACCAGACGACCATACGAGGTGATGACAGGCACCACGCTTTGTGCATCGATGCCCGTAAGGCCGATCATGAAAAAGAGAAGGCAAGTGAACAGGTAGCGCATCATTCGTCGATCATTATTGGAGCGGCGCAGCAACCACTTTCCGTGCCACGGTCCGAACGCCCATCTGCCGCTTTCCGCCTTTCACCCGGAGCAACTCCAGATCCCCGAAGGTGAACCGTTTGTCGGCGTCGGGCATGCGGTCCCGCAGCTCTTGGGTGATCATGAGGTCCGCCTTCAGCTCCTTCGCCAGAGACTGGAGGCGACTGGTGGTGTTCATCACATCACCGCTCAGGTCAATGGCACGTTTGATATGGCCCACCTGTGCAGTGATGACGCGCCCCCCGTGCAGGCCGCCTCTGAACTCCGGCGCCACGCCGAACTCGCGCATCATTATCTGGCGGTGTGCCTCCAAGCGTTCCTGGATGTCGAAGAACAGCCCCAGGCAATTGTAATTGTGTGTGCCGTCACGCATGGTCCAAGTGAATATCACCTCGTCGCCGACGTATTTGTGGACTCTCTGCATCGTGGCGCAACACCGCGTCGGTCATCAATGAAAGCGTTGTATTCAGGAACCGGTAATACAGCAGATCCCCAAGTCGTTCGTTGAGCGCTGAACTGCCTACCAGGTCGATGCTGAGCACCACCCGTTCCGCCTCGCGGGGCTTGTCATACCACCCCAGCAAAAAGCCCATGAAGAAACGGCGCCCCATGAATTCCTCCACTTGGATGACCAGAATGGAAACCGAGGTTACCACCACCACCAGCAAGGCGAAGCGAAAAATCTCCCCGGAGGCAAGCACATGCCCGACGGTAAGGCCTGCATCACCGGTGAACGGGAGCGTATGGCCACGGTTCGCAGCCAAGGCAGCTGCCAACAAGGCGATCGTGAATAGATTCACGGCCAAGGCCTTGCCCAGAAACTGAAGAGGTATGGCCAACGACCGGAATCGCCTGCCGAAGAGAAACTCTTCCAGAATGCCGGTCCAAGTGCCAAGCAACACCCAGCCCAGCAGGAAACGCAGTCCCCCATGGCCGCTCAAAAGCGTCAACACCGCACCAATGGCGGCGGTGACAAGGGCATACTTCAGCAGCTTGCGCAGCTTGTGCCTCGTAATTGCTGAAATACGTACCAAAGCAGAATATTGGGCCGCGAAGTTAGGCAGGGGGGCATGGCCCATCTTTGCAGCATGTCCGTTGTGAAGTGCTTGCTGAGCTACGTGTGGCCGGTCACGGTTTGGGAAGGACCGGGTAAATACGGCCCGCTCCGCTTGGCATGGGAGGGTGGCCATCTGGTGGTGAACAGCGGCAATGCCAACCAAAGCTATGGGAGCCTCCATGCGGTCTGGCAGGAATGTATGGACGAGCATAAAGTAGCTGATCGTCAACCTAAAAGTGTACTTATTCTCGGATTCGGCGCAGGCAGTGCCGCCGGGATCTTGCGCAAAGAAATGGGGCTTTCAACACCCATCCTCGGTGTGGACGGCGATCCGGAGATGCTCCGATTGGCCAGAACCTATTACAAGGTTGGCAAACTGCGGGACTTGGAACTCGTGGAAAGCGATGCCTTAACCTTTGTGCGGGATCATGGGAATGAGTACGATCTGGTCCTGGTGGACCTTTGCCATGAGTTGGACCTGACCGCCGGAGTGGACGAGGAGCCCTTCATCAGCGGCCTGAGGAAGTGTACCGCCCCCGGCGGCCTGCTTTGTTTCAACACCATTGTACACGACGAACAGAGCCGCCTCCGCAGCCAACGCGTGAGCGAACTTCTGCGTCTACACTTTACCCGGACGAATGAATACTTTTACCAAGGGATCAACCGGGTGTTGACAGCTTCGTGAACGATTAGTCCGTCAATAGAGACATATTGCACTGCAACGGCCCGAAATTTGACCAGTGAACATATCGCTTTGAACGGCCACCGCATATCACGGACGGGTTGGGCAGCATTTTTGCTTGCCTGGTGGCTAGGGCACATTGTTCAGGCCCAGCCTATCTGTTCCATTGATATCGGACCGGACACCACCATCTGCCAAGGCGGCACGGCCACCTTGCACGGGCCAGCCGGATACGGCGTTTATCTATGGAGCACCGGGGAGACCACGCCGGACATCAATGTGACGAGCGCGGGTGACTATTGGTGCCAAGTGAGCTATCCCAGCGGCAACCTTGTGGTGAACGGGAATTTCTCAGCCGGGAACACCGGCTTTAGCTCCGAGTACACTTATTCCTCGACCTCCGTGCAGAATGAGGGTATCTATTCGGTCGGCTCCAACGCGAATTGGTACCACACTCAATTCCAAGGAACAGGCAATGGAAACTTCCTGATCGGTAACGGCGGGTACGTAAGCTGGGTCAACGATCAGCGCGATGTCTGGTGCCAGACCATTCCGTGCTGTCCTGGACAGACCTACTATTTGGGGTTCTCAGCCCGGACACTGAGCAATGCCCTCCCTGCCCGTGCCGTTTGGGTGATGGACGGCGTGCTGGCCCAGTGGCCCGATATGACCTTTGGCGCCTATGGCGCAGGATGGCAGCCATTCGGCACTTTTTGGACCGCCGGTCCCGGACAGACCAGTGTCTCGGCCTGTATCAACATTACCTCTGCTGACGGCGTCGGTGATGACTTCGGTATCGACGACATCACTATTTCAGGGACCATCATCCTCCGCAATACCGTGCATGTTTCCGTTACACCCCTGCCCTCGGTGGACCTTGGCCCTGATCTGGCTCTGTGCGCGGGCGGATCGATGGACCTGGACGCAAGTGTTATCGGAGGGGCTTACCTCTGGCAGGACGGCACCACGGATCCGACATTCCATGTAACGTCCGCTGGCAACTTTAGCGTCACCGTAACGGCACAGAATTGCAGCAATTCGGATCAGGTGTCCATTGCCTACAACCCGCTTCCCGTCGTTGGCCTTGGTGCGGACACCATGCTATGCGCAGGTGAGAACCTCCCGCTTACCGCATTTGCACCGGGTTCCACGTACCTCTGGCAGGATGGGTCAACGGGGTCAACGTTCAACGTAACGACATCAGGACTGTATTGGGCCGAGGTGACCCGGAACAATTGCTCCGCCAGGGATTCTATCGTGGTGGGCTACAAGCCGATGCCGACCGTGTTCCTCGGGAACGACACGTCGATCTGCGCCAGTGCCTCCATGACGCTTGATGCGACCGTACCCGGTGCAACTTATCTGTGGCAGGATGGAAGTACGGACCCTACCCTTCTGCTGTCCGCAACCGGGGTTTACCAAGTTGACGTGGACCTGAACGGATGTTCGGCGACCGACGCGATCCTAGTGACGGTGAAGCCACTACCTGTGGCCAACATCGGGCCTGACACCACCGTATGCCCCGGATCATCCGTGGAATTCGATGTCACCACTGCGGGCGCCACCTACCTCTGGAACGACGGCTCCTCAGCACCGACCCTCACCACCGATGTGCCCGGTAACTATTCCGTGCAGGTCACGGTGAACGGATGCTCCGCCTCGGATGCCGCGATCCTTTCCAACTTCAACCTGCAATCGGTGAGCCTTGGGCCGGACCGAACGACCTGTGCCGGAGAGTCGGTGATGATCGGTGTAAGTGTTCCCGGTGCGACCTTCCTTTGGAACACAGGTGCCACCACCGATTCCATCTCGGTTTCCTCCGCCGGGACGTTCTGGGTGGACGCGACCCTAAATGGTTGTGCGGTGCGAGATTCCATCGATGTGTCCGTGACACCGCTGCCCTTGCCCGACCTTGGCCCGGACGTGGCCGTGTGCCCGGGCGCTCAGGCCACCTTGGATGCCACGCTTCCTGGGGGATCATACCTCTGGAGCAATGGTGCCGTCACCCCGACCATCACCGTCGGCACGGGCACTTGGTCCGTGGATGTGACCGTGAACGGTTGCACAGCCTCCGATGCCGCCACCATGACGAACTTGACGCCGCCTACCGTGGATCTCGGACCCGACCAGGTGGTCTGCCCGGGCGCTTCGGCCACTTTCGATGCCACCACTGCGGGCGCCACCTACCTCTGGAACGACGGCTCCTCAGCACCGACCCTCACTACCGATGTGCCCGGTAACTATTCCGTGCAGGTCACCGTGAACGGATGCTCCGCCTCGGATGCCGCGATCCTTTCCAACTTCAACCTGCAATCGGTGAGCCTCGGGCCGGACCGAACGACCTGTGCCGGAGAGTCGGTGATGATCGGTGTAAGTGTTCCCGGTGCGACCTTCCTTTGGAACACAGGTGCCACCACCGATTCCATCTCGGTTTCCTCCGCCGGGACGTTCTGGGTGGACGCGACCCTAAATGGTTGTGCGGTGCGAGATTCCATCGATGTGTCCGTGACACCGCTGCCCTTGCCCGACCTTGGCCCGGACGTGGCAGTGTGCCCGGGCGCTCAGGTCACCTTGGATGCCACGCTTCCTGGGGGATCATACCTCTGGAGCAACGGTGCCGTCACCCCGACCATCACCGTCGGCACGGGCACTTGGTCCGTGGATGTGACCGTGAACGGTTGCACAGCCTCCGATGCCGCCACCATCACGAACTTGACGCCGCCTACCGTGGATCTCGGACCCGACCAAGTGGTCTGCCCCGGAGCTTCGGCCACTTTCGATGCCACCACTGCGGGCGCCACCTACCTCTGGAACGACGGCTCCTCAGCACCGACCCTCACCACCGATGTGCCCGGTAACTATTCCGTGCAGGTCACGGTGAACGGATGCTCCGCCTCGGATGCCGCGATCCTTTCCAACTTCAACCTGCAATCGGTGAGCCTTGGGCCGGACCGAACGACCTGTGCCGGAGAGTCGGTGATGATCGGTGTAAGCGTTCCCGGTGCCACCTATCCTCTGGAACACAGGTGCCACCATCGATTCCATCTCGGTTTCCTCCGCCGGGACGTTCTGGGTGGACGCGACCCTAAATGGTTGTGCGGTGCGAGATTCCATCGATGTGTCCGTAACCCCGCTACCCGTGGTCGACCTTGGCCCGGACGTCGCAGTCTGCCCGGGCGCTCAGGCCACCTTGGATGCCACGCTTCCTGGGGGATCATACTTCTGGAACAACGGTGCCGTCACCCCTACGATCACGGTCGGTGCCGGCACTTGGTCCGTGGATGTGACCGTGAACGGTTGCACAGCCTCCGATGCCGCCACCATCACGAACTTGACGCCGCCTACCGTGGATCTCGGACCCGACCAAGTGGTCTGCCCGGGAGCTTCGGCCACTTTCGATGCCACCACTGCGGGCGCCACCTACCTCTGGAACGACGGCTCCTCAGCACCGACCCTCACCACCGATGTGCCCGGTAACTATTCCGTGCAGGTCACGGTGAACGGATGCTCTGCATCGGACGCGGCGGACCTGTCCAACTTCAACCTGCAATCGGTGAGCCTTGGGCCGGACCGAACGACCTGTGCCGGAGAGCCGGTGATGATCGGCATAAGTGTTCCCGGTGCGACTTTCCTTTGGAACACAGGTGCCACTATCGATTCCATCTCGTCCAACTCTGCGGGGACCTACTGGGTCGATGTTACGCTCAATGGATGCGCCGCAAGGGATTCCATCAATGTGTCCGTGACGCCATTGCCAGTGGTGGACATTGGCCCGGACGTGGCGGTGTGCCCGGGCGCTCAGGCCACCTTGGATGCCACACTTCCCGGTGGCAGCTACCTCTGGAGCAACGGTGCCGTAGCGCCTACGATCACCGTCGGTACGGGCACTTGGTCCGTGGATGTTTCGGTGAACGGTTGCACGGCCTCCGATGTGGCGACGATCACGAACTTGGCACCGCCCGCTGTTGACCTCGGCCCCGATACCACGCTTTGCCCTAATTCTTCCATCGTGTTGAACGCCGGTCCTTCCGGCACGAATTACGTGTGGAGCACAGGTGCGACCGGCGAGAGCATCACTGTAACGTCAGCCACAACAGCATCCGTTACGGTGACCGATGCCCAAGGCTGTTCCAGTACGGACGCCATCACCGTTTCCTATGCGAACACCGGCGCCTTCTCCCTTGGGCCGGACACCAGCATATGTGCGGGGGAGCCGGTCACCTTGGACGCCACCATCCCGGGTGCATCCGGATATCTCTGGAGCGATGGAACAACGGACGCCATCCTGACGACAACTATCGGCGGGACTTGGTCCGTGGCAGTGAACCAGGGTGCATGCATGACACGGGACACTATCATCGTCCAGTCTGTCCAATCCCCGTCCATCGCCTTGGGAAATGACACCACGCTTTGTCCCGGCGAAACGTTGGACTTACAAGTGTCCAGTGCAGACGCGACGTTTGAATGGCAGGACGGGTCTACGGGCAACTACTTCGCAGTGAACGCGGCGGGGGACTATTGGGTGGTTGCCACGAATGCCGCAGCGTGTACTGATACGGCCTCCATCCATGTGGCCTATTTGAACGCTTCCTCATTCGACCTCGGGGCTGACACGGCTATCTGTGAGGGCACATCGCTTCTTCTGGACGCAGGCCTGCCCGGCGGGAACACCCAATGGACCGGGGCGGTGAATTCCTCCACTCCCATGGTGACCGCGAGCACATCGGGCACTTTCATTGCCACCACCACTGTTTCAGGCTGCGCTTTCACGGACTCCATTTCGGTCACTGTCATTCCTCTCCCTGCACTGGACCTTGGTCCCGACCAGGACCTTTGTTCGGGCAGCACCCTCCAATTCACAGTGATCGCTACTTCCCTGCTCTGGGAAGATGGCTCGAACGCAGGCGCACGAACGATCCACCAGCCCGGCACCTATTGGGTCATGGCGACGAATAACGGATGCTCGGCCTCCGATACGGTCAATGTGACCGGTATTCCCTTGCCGGTGGTGCAGCTCGGTCCGGACACGGGGCTATGCGCCTCCGCGTTGCTATACCTCGATGTCACCGTACTTGGCGGCAGCTATCTTTGGAACGATGGCAACACGCTCCCTGTACGCAATGTTACTGCCGGCACATGGTCCGTGGAAGTGAGCGCATTTGGATGCAGTGCCACTGATAGCATCCGCATCAATCCGCTGCCCTCACCCACACTGTCGCTGCCCGCTGATACGACCCTTTGTTCGGGTGAAACCTGGTCGATCAACGTTTCCCAACCCGGCAGCAGCTATCTCTGGTCCACGGGCAGCAATTCCCCTTCCCTCTTGGTGAACGCACCAGGCACATACGGTGTCACGGTGGATCGCGATGGCTGTTTGGCAACAGCAAATGTGGATGTGGCCTTTGTGGATCTTTCCAACTTCAACCTTGGCCCCGATACGGTGCTCTGCCCGGGTGAAACATTGATGCTTGCAGTGACGGTTCCGGGCGCCGTAGTGACGTGGCAGGACGGTTCCACCGCCACGCAGCAAAGCGTATCCTCCGCGGGGACATATGAAGCGAATATCGCTGTGGGTGGATGCACCGCACAGGATGATGTACACATCGGCATCACGCCCCTACCGGAACCGGATCTCGGCGAAAACCGCTCACTATGTGCCGGTGACACCGCTCTGCTTCTCGTATCCTCCGGACCTGCGCAGGTGTTGTGGAACAACGGCACCATCGGTGATGCGTTGACCGTAACAAGCACCGGAACCTATTCCGTGACCTTGTCCTTGGATGGATGTATTACCAGCGACACGGCCCATATCACCTTCCTTCCCGTCACCACCCAACTGGACCTAGGGCCTGACCTCAAGATCTGTCCGGATAACACGTTGACCTTGGATGCGTCCATACCCGGTGCAACGTATGTGTGGAATGACGGGTCGCATGGTTCCACGTTGGTGGTCGACCGGGCCGGTGCTTACCACGTGATCGCCCAAGGCCCATGCATCCTAGCGTCCGATACCGTATGGATCACGGAGGGGAACTGTGCACCTGAGGTCCATATCCCGAACGCGTTCACACCGGACGGGGATGACATAAACGACAGCTTTACGCCTGTCGTGTCGGATGCGGTCCGGTCATGGTCCTTCTCCATCTTCAACAGATGGGGAGAGATGATCTTTACGACCGACGTGCCGGGCGCTGCTTGGGATGGCACCTTACACGGCGTTGAAGCGCCGGTGGGCGTGTATGTCTGGGACGTGTACTATGGAACGGTCACCGATGCCGGTGTTGTGCAGAAGCGCCTGCGTGGCAGCGTGGTGTTAGTGCGCTGAGGACCCGCCAAAACCGTCCTCCTTCCACAGGATACCACCATCCGCCAACCGCACGTAGGCAAAGCGGTCATCCCGGGTCACCTTGACCAGGCCCGCGCCTGCCAAGGCCACGGTGTCATATTCCAAGGGCACCAAGACGTTGCCGGTCGCGTTGACCACACCGGTACCCTTATCACCGGTCGCGATGTGAATGCCTTGGTCCAGGTCGCTCAGCGCGGCGTATCGGGGGTCGATGGCCTGAGCACCCGTGCTGTCCACGGTTCCGAACAAGCCCCCCAGTTCCACCCGTCCGTATCCGCCATGCAGCTCCCAGGCCTGATCATATTTGAATTCTGTCGCCATGGCCGAGGAGCGCGTCGTATAGCCCCATTTGGTCTTCTTCTTCACCGGTATCAGGCCGCTCTCCAAGAGACCGATGTCCGCATATTGGGAGGCGAGCACCCGGTTCCCCTTCACGTCCACCAGCCCCAGTTTACCACCGGAGAACATGCGCGCCACGCCATTGTGGAAATCCCCCATGTTGATCGTGAGCGCGTTGGCATCATAACGTTGCGAAATGACCCAGGCGCCGTTCGCGTTCACGTAGCCGCACTTCCCCTTATCGACCACTAATACCAGGCTGTCGCTGAGTCCCCCGACGTGGTCATGCTCCACTGCGAGCAACACGTCACCGAAACGGTTGATGAAGCCCATGTTGCCGGCCTTGCGCACGCGCGAAAGCGGCAGGCTCATAAAGCCTTCCACCCAATCATACTGGAAAGGCACCACCAGTTCGCCTTTCGTATCAATGATGCCGCTCTGGTCATCCTTGGTGACCACGGCCATCCCATTGATGAAATGCATGGCCCTTCCATAGTTGAACGGGATGATCACCTTCCCGGCCTCGTCAATATACCCGTACAGCCCCCCTTTGGATGCTACTGCCAGCCCGTGGTCGAACTCGCCCACCTCATCATACTCCAGAGGCACCACGAGCTTCCCGTTGCGGTCCACCGCGCCCTGTTTGCCGTTCAGTGCCACGGTCGCCAACCCCTCTTTGTAGTCCATGACATCGTCATAGATGATGGGAACAACGGCCTTGCCCAACTTATTGATGGTGCCGATATGCTTGTCCTGTCCCACTTGGGCAAGCCCTTGGATGAAGGGTTCCGCGAAGTCGTATTCGGCCTTGATACGTTCCACACCGGTATTGTCGATGAAGCCCCACTTGCCCCCTTGTCGGAACGGATAGAGCACAAGGCTGGCGACCTTGTAGTCGTTCATCAGCTCGTTGATGAACGGATAGTCCGGATAGTCCGTCAGGAAACGGGTGATGTTGGCCACGCTCAGTTCCTTCGTGTACAGGTCGTAAATGCTTCTCCAGGCCCCAAGAACATTGGGATTGTCCGGGTAGCGGTGGATGAAAGCCGCATACTCCCCAGCGCTGTGGCCCATGGTATTAAGCTCCAGCAGACGGTCCTGCGCATCCCGCAGGTACGTGCTTTCCGGATTATCCTTGATGAAGGCCTCGTACTGCGCGATGGTGCCGTCCGGCGTGGCTTCCCGGTAGATCGCCTCTTGGAACCGGGAGCGTGCCCCATAGGCCTCCTTTGCATCGGGATACCGGTCAAGGAACTGCTTGTAAGCGGCTGATGTGTTCGCTTTCCGCGCATCCATGAAGGCCAGTTCATTCCGCCGATCAACGGCCAAAGGGACTTTGTCGCTACCGACATAGGTGCCTATGAATTGTTGATAGTCGTCCAGCCGGTCCACATCGCTCACCTGCTTCCAGGCGATCGAGCCCACGTGCTCCATCTGGGCCTGGATCGCTGCGGAGTCCACGCCTAATTTCACGAGTTTGTCGCGGTCCCGCCCGTCAAGCAGGCGATAGGCCGCTGCGGAGCGGAGTATGGCCACATGGCTGGAATCCAGTTGATAGAACGGATTGTCGGCCCTGCCGGTGATCACGCTCAAACCGTACCAGGCCGCGGCAGGTTGTTTCTTCGTCTGTTTCCCGAACAGCTCCTTGGCCTTGAAATAATCGTGGGCCTCCAAAGCCGCAAAGGCCTTTTCCAGCTTGCCCGCAAACGTGGCCGTGGCCGTCAAGGCCAGCAGCAAGGCCACTGCCCCACTCCTCAATGTTCCTGACATGCCGCGAAAATACCGCCGATCCAATACGCCCCACCGCTATTCCATGACAGCGCCATGAAAGCAACCCCTTCCGGTGCGCCCTGCTTAGTGGTATTCCTCGTATGCGCCCTTGAATTCCGCGTCGTCCATGAAAGCGTCCTTACCGGTCTCCATCGCGGCGCGGGCCCCGCTCTTATCGCCTTTGCCATCGAGGTATTCGGCATAGTGGATCAAGCCTGCCTTCATTAGTTTCTTCTGGTCTTCCGGCAGTACCGAAATGCCACCGGCGGCCTCCAGCGCCTCCTTGTACTTCACGATGCTCTCATCACCGTCCTTGGCCAAGTTGCTCTGGAATTGCGTCAATGCGAGCATCAGCCACGCGCCGGGGTTCTCGGGGTAATAGCCCGCCATCGAGTCGAAGTAGCGCCGCGCCTTGCTCATACCCTTGGGCCCGCTCTCGTATTCATTCATGCCGCTCTCCTGGGCCATGGTGTTGAGCTCGCTCCAGTAGTCCTCATAGTTATTGAAGAACTCCTTGTTCTTGTCCTTCTTGCGGTACTTCTCGGCCCACTTCAAGGCATCCCGGTCCGCCTTCTTGTAATCGTCCATCTCCTGGTACTTCGGGATCTTGCTCATCTCATAGAGGCACATGCTCATATAGAGATAGGGCAGCGGGTCACGCTTTGTCTTGTCGCTTTGCGTATAGCGTTCCGCCTTGGCCAAGCAATCCTCGTATTTTTCGTCCACATATTTCACGAGCAGGTCGTCGTACTGCTTTTCCTGTGCTTGTGTGGTGGTGAAAGCCAAGAGAGCCATGAGTGAAATGAGGAGGTACCGCTTCATAGGTGGGTCTTTTTTGGTGCTTTGTACGGCAAGATCGATGCCGAAGGTATGAACGGGCGAGATCTGACAACGGGAGAAACTGTGCCGGCCGGTACTTTCGCGGTCCATGCGCATCGACATTATCACCGCTCTTCCCAGCTTACTGGACAGCTATTTCAACGACAGCATCCTGCGGCGCGCCCAACAGAAGGGGCTGGCCGAAGTACACATCCACGACCTGCGCTCCTTCTCGGAGGACAAGCATAAGCGGATCGACGATTACCCCTTTGGTGGCGGGGCCGGCATGGTGATGTCCATCGCTCCCATCCACAAGGCCATCGCTTGGCTGACGGGCGAGCGCGATTATGATGAAGTGATCTACATGAGCCCGGACGGCGAACTGCTGGACCAGCCCTTGGTGAACCGGATGAGCTCCCTGAGGAGCATCATCATCCTGTGCGGGCATTACAAAGGCGTGGATGAACGTGTACGTGAGCATCTGGTCACCCGCGAGATCAGCATCGGTGACTATGTCCTCAGTGGCGGGGAACTCCCGGCGGCCGTGCTCAGCGATGCGCTCATCCGGTTGTTGCCCGGTGTGCTCGGGGATGAGACCAGCGCCCTGTCCGACAGTTTTCAGGACGGCCTTGTCGCCCCGCCCGCCTATACGCGGCCCGAAGCCTACGGTGAATGGAAAGTGCCGGACGTGTTAATGAGCGGGCACGCGGCACGCATTCAGGAATGGCGCCATCGGCAAAGCGTGGAACGCACGCGGGATCGGCGACCGGGGCTGATCGACAAAAATGATGGGACTGAATAGCTGCCCATAGCGGAATTCTCCTTAATATTGCGCCCCCAAACGGCGGGGACGAACGCCGCAAACCGCTGAGCGCCATGGACAAGATCAAGCAACTCGAGAAAGAATGGGCACCTGTCAAGCAACAGGAAGCCTTCAAAGCCGGTGACACCATCACCGTCCACTACCGCATCAGCGAAGGCAGCAAGGAGCGTATCCAGCAATACCAAGGCGTGGTGATCCAACGCAAGGGCAGCGGCAGCACTGCCACATTCACCGTCCGTAAAATGAGCGGGTCCGTGGGCGTGGAACGGATCTTCCCCGTGGCCTCCCCCTTTCTGGATAAAGTGGAAGTGAACAAGCACGGCGATGTGAACCGTGCCCGCATATTCTACATCCGTGAGCGTCGCGGCAAGAGCGCCCGCATCAAGGAAAAGCGCATGTCCATAGCCCAAGAGGAATCCAAAGCCAGCGCCAAAGCAAAGGCCAAGACCAAGAAGGCCGCAGCCGCCGCAGAAGCCAAGTAACGGAGAATACAAAACCATTGAGAGGTCCCGCCGTGGCGGGACCTCTCTTTTTTGTTACCTATGTGCTCAATATTTCAAATTGAACATCATGGGACTGATCTGGAGCCTCATCATCGGCGGCATCGCGGGCTGGCTTGCCGGCACCATCATGAAAGGCCAAGGCTATGGTGTGCTGATCAACATCCTGCTCGGGATCGTGGGCGGTCTAGTCGGGGGTTGGGTCTTCAGCTTGCTCGGCATCGCCGCCACCAACCTTATCGGCCAATTGATCTGTGCCACGGTGGGCGCGGTGTTGTTGATCGTACTGGTGCGCGCGTTGAGGAAGTAGGCTTCCCCTACGTCTATCGTCTCCGGTCCACGAAGAATAATTCCCGCTCGCCCTTGCCTTTAAGGTCGATGTTGCCACGAGGCTGGATAAGCAGGGCGTCAGCACTTATCCTTTCCATGGTGTTCGCCGATATGGTGACGCGCATCGGCTCCGAGGCGCTTTCCACGCGCGAGGCGATGTTCACGTCGTCCCCAAAAATGTCATATTGATAACGGCGCGTGCCTACCAGCCCCGCAATGACCGAGCCGGAATGCACACCGATGCGTACTTTCCATTTCGGGCCGGGGCTGTTATCCCGCGCCTTCAAGTGGTCGATCATGTCCAAGGCAGCGGACACCGCCCGGTCGGCATGGTCCGGCACTGGCCGGTTCAAGCCTACCAGACCGATGTAGGCATCACCGATGGTCTTCAACCGCTGACCTACATGGGCTTCCATAATGATGTCGAAAGCACTGAAAATATCAGATAGCTCATCCAGCAACGTCTCCTTCGCCAATTGCCCGGCGATGCCGGTGAAATCCACCAGATCGCAAAAGACCATGCTCAATTCATCGATCTGCTCCGGCTTGGAGGTCCCCGTGGAGATCAGTTCCTGGACGACACGCCGTGGAAGGAAATTCGCAAGCAAGCGACCTGTCTTCTTGCGTTCAGAGACCAATTCCAACTGCATGCGCACCCGCGCCATGAAGATCGTGGGGTCAAAGGGCTTGGAGATGTAATCCGAGGCCCCCAGTTCGAACCCTCTGGCCTCATTCGCCGTTCCCACCAAGGAGGTGAGAAAAATGACGGGGATCGACTTCGTACGACTATTGGACTTCAAGACCTTGCACACCTGATGTCCGTCCATACCCGGCATCACCACGTCCAGTAGGATCAGGTCTGGCAAAGGTTCCTTGATGGCGAGTTCAAGTGCGGTCTCCCCGGATTTGGCCACCTTAACCACGTAATCCCCGCCAAGCAGCCCCACCATCATGGTCAAGCTCTCCGGGCTGTCATCCACCAGCAACAGGGTCTGCTTCTCATTCCCGAGTATGATCGTGGCGGGCTTCATGGAGCTACCTCGGACAACGTGTTCAGGGCCTGGTCGAACTCCCAGTTCTTCACTTGCTCATGCGCGCGCTCGAACATCTGTTTCCGGCTGGCGTCCGTTGTGGACAGGACCAGCTCCTCCACGGCTTTGAGTGAACGGGCGTCGTGGTCCTCCAATAACCGCAGGACATCGCGGACGGCTGTTCGTAGATCCTCTTCATCCAATGCCCTGGCAGGTTCACGGACCACTGCCTCGCGCACTTCCGCTTTCAAGTAACCGCTTATGCTCTCCAGTGTTCCGCTCAGCTCGGCGCATAAACTGGCCATATGGTCCGTCAACTGCGCATCATCCTTTCCTGCCCCGTCGGTCAATGCCTGCTCCACCTTCTTGGCCGCTGCCAACACGGCATCACCTCCCAGATTACCCGCCGACCCGGCCAGGGTATGCACGGAGCCGCGCAAGGTTTCCAGCTCGCCCTTCCGCAACAATTCGGGAAATTCAGCCGGTGCCTTGCTCCATTTGGACACGAAAAGCTCCAGCAATTCCGTGTATGTCCCCCGGTTATTTCGGATCCTTGTCAGCGCAGTTGCCGTGTCCAGTCCTGCAATATGGATGTCAGTGTGGCTTTTCGTGGCCGGACGGGAGACCAGCATGGCGCCCACCTCGCTCTCGGTGGTCTCGCAGAGCCAATGCATCAAGCTCTTGTACAGCAGGATCGGGTCGATGGGCTTGTTGAGGTGGTCGTTCATCCCTGCAGCCAAGCTTTTTTCACGTTCGCCCTTCATGGAGTGCGCGGTCATCGCCATGATCGGGACCGTGTTGCCGCCGGGAAGGGCGCGGATCCTGCGCGTGGCCTCCAAGCCGTCCATCAACGGCATCTGGATGTCCATGAGCACGCCGTCATACTTCTTCTCGGTGAACATCCGCACAGCCTCCTCCCCGTTGACGGCATGGTCCAGTTCGATCCCCGCGTCCTGCAGCAGCTCCGAGGCCACTTGCCAGTTGATCTCATTGTCCTCGGCCAACAAGATCTGTTTTCCGACCAACAGCCCGCGCACCTGGCCCATGTCCAAGTGATCCCGGGTGGTCTTGCGCACTCCTTCCAGGTCGAACTTGAAGATGCCGTTCAATGTATCAAAGAGCAGTGAGGGGTCCACCGGTTTGACCAGGTAGCCATCGATCTGCCCGACTTGAGCCGCGGTGCGCACATCATCAACACCGAAGGCCGTCACCATCAGCACCATGGGGGCGTCGCTCAGGAATTCCTCCTTCAAGTAGCGTGCCGCCTCCAAGCCGCTCATCTCCGGCATCATCCAGTCCATGATGATCAACGCGAACGGCCTCGCCTCCATCATGCTCGCCCGCACCGCCTCCACTGCCTCCCTTCCGGAGCCCACGGTGACCACGTCGAAGCCCATCTCCGTCAACATGGCGCCTTGAACCGTGCGAGCTATGCTGGAATCGTCCACCAATAGAGCGCGTACTTTGTCCTTGAAGGGCAGGCGCAGCGCGTCCGCGCCTCGCTTGCCGCGGATCTCCTGGCCGATGGTGAAGAAGAACCGGCTGCCTTCGCCTTCCTCGCTTTCCACCTGAATTTTGCCACCCATCTTGCGGATCAAGCGATCACTGATGGTAAGGCCCAGCCCGGTACCGCCGTATTTGCGGGAATGGGTGAGGTCCGCTTGGCTGAAAGGTTTGAAGAGGTTTGCCAACTGTACGGGGCTCATGCCGATGCCCTGATCTTTCACGCTGAAGGTGACCGCGCAATGCTCCGCCCCACGCTTTTCCGCGGCAATGGACAGGATCACCTCGCCCTTTTCCGTGAATTTGATCGCGTTGTCAAGCAGGTTGATCAGCACTTGTTTGGTCCGCAGTTCGTCACCGATCAGTTCCGCTGGCAAGTTGGGCGGCCGATCGATAATGAACTCCACGTCCTGCTTGCCCGAAAGCCTGGCGTTCACCGTATCCACCACCGCTTCCAGCATCTCCTGCGTCGAATAAGGCATGGCCTCCAGTTCCAACTTTCCCGCTTCGATCTTGGAGAAATCGAGCAGGTCGTTCACTATGCGCAGCAGCGAGCGCGCGGAACGGTCCACCTTCACATTGTAATCCTGCTGCTTGAGCGTCAGTTCCGTCTTCGACAACAGGTGGTTGAGCCCGATGATACCGTTCATCGGCGTCCGGATCTCATGGCTCATGTTGGCCAAGAAGTCGCTCTTGGCCTTGTTCGCCGTGTCGGCCAGGTCGCGTAACCGCTCCATCTCCTGATAATCCTCGTGCAGGTGCCTGTTGCGCTCCTTCAACTTGTCCATGTAGTAACCGCCCAGCGAAGCGAACAGGCCCAGGAAAAGCGGTGCCGTATCAATGATCCAGAGCAGCGGGGTGCTCCTTTGTGTGGCTATGAACCCTTCTGTGCCGAAGCCTGTCCCCTCACTCGAACTTTGGATCAACGTGGCAAGGATCGGGAAGCAGAGCCCGAAAAGGGCACCGTACAGCGCGTAATTGTATGCCTCCTTGCCGAAAATGCGCATAGTACTCGCAAAGTACGCACGACATTAAGGGGTTGGCGCGAACATGGGCAAAAACCAGTAGTTATACCTGTTTTTGGGTAGGCCGGTCGACCATGACGGATCTTAGCCTCTACCTCGCGGTTAAATGGACATGTCTGGACGTTGATGGACCGCTTGGAAGTGATCCATCAACATCCTTTTGCTGGTGCTCGCGTGCTTGCCTATGGCATGGTCGCCAGAACCAGCGAATCCCTCACCCCACCAACTCCCTGTTCAGGTTCGGGATATCCTCCTTGTTGAAGGGCACGTGGTCCTCTTCCTCCTTCAGCTTCATCACCAAGGCGAGCGCATCGGGCACCACATCGCTGCAGAGCGTAAGGAAGCTGCCGGGCTTGGCCGTGCTGATGGCGTGGCGGATGGCCTCATCCTCCTTCTTGATGATGGTGACCTTCTTCTTGGGATCTACCTCTTGGATGCCTTTCATCATCAGCGCGATGATGTCGTCATCGCTCTTGCCACGCAGGTTGCGGTCCTGGCGGATGATGATCTCATCGAACATCTGCGCACTGAGGCGGCCGAGCGTAACGGTGTCCTCGTCTCGACGGTCGCCTACGCCGGCGATAACGCCCACCTTCGGGCTGTCCGGCACTTTGCTGAGGAAGCGGCCCAAGGCCTCGAAGCCGTGCGGGTTGTGTGCATAATCCACCACCACCTGGAATTTCTTGAACTGGAAGAGGTTCAAGCGGCCCGGGGTCTGTGCCGGTGAAGGCACGAAAGTGCTGAGCGACTCCTTCAATTCCTCCATCTTCACGCCCTGCACGTAGGCGGCGAGCACGGCGGGCAGAACGTTCTGGATGTTGAAGACGGCCTTGCCGCCCATATGTCAGGGGCACGTTCACGGCTTTTTCGATGCGCAGCTTCCACTCGCCCTTGCTGATGGTGATGAAGCCGTTCTCGTAGATCGCCGCGAGGCCGCCCAGCTTACAGTGCTGGCGGATGAGGCGGTTGTTCTCGTCTAAGCTGAACAGGGCGATCTTGCAATCGCATCTGCTTGCGCATGGCCATCACCAGATCGTCATCTGCGTTCAGGATCGCATAACCGTCGCGGCGCACACTGCGCGGCACGGTGCTCTTCACATGGGCCAGGTCCTCCAAGGTGTTGATGTCCTTCAGCCCCAAATGATCGGCGGCCACGTTGGTGCAGATGCCCACATCGCAGCTGCTCGAAACCGAGGCCGCTGCGCACCATGCCACCGCGTGCGGTCTCCAGCACGGCCATGTCCACCAACGGGTCTTTCAATACGAACTGCGCGCTGACCGGGCCTGTGCAATCGCCCTTCATCAGCAAGCGGTTCATGATGTACACGCCATCACTGCACGTCATGCCCACCCTGTTACCGTGCGCTGCGCATGATGTGCGCGATGAGGCGGGTGGTCGTGGTCTTCCCGTTGGTGCCCGTCACTGCGATGATGGGGATCCGGCTCGGCGCGCCCGGCGGGAACAGCATGTCCACCACCGGCTCCGCCACGTTGCGGCCCAGGCCTTCCGTGGGATCCAAGTGCATGCGGAAGCCCGGCGCCGCGTTCACCTCCAGCACGCGCCACCGTTCTCGCTGAGCGGTACGGTGATGTCGTCCGTCATGATGTCGATGCCGCAGATGTCCAGGTCGATGATGCGGCTGATACGCTCGGCCATGAAAACGTTGAATGAATGCACCAGTTCGGTGACATCTGTCGCGGTACCGCCGGTGCTGAGGTTGGCCGTGGCCTTGAGGTAGACCGTGTCGCCTTCCTCGGGGATGCTGGCGGGTGTCATTTCACGGCGTTGCAACAACTCCAGCGTGTGGTCGTCGATGGTCGATCTGTGTCAGCACGTTCTCGTGCCCGTAGCCACGGCGCGGGTCCTTGTTCACCTCGGCCACCAGCTCCTCGATGGTCTGCTTTCCGTCGCCCACCACGCAGGCGGGCGTGCGCTTCGCCGCTGCCACGAACTTGTGGTCGATCACCAGCAAACGGTGGTCCAGCCCGTTGATGTCCGTCTCCACCACCACACTGCGGCTGATCTCCTTCGCCTTCTCCATGGCCGTCTTCGCCTCCTCCAAATTCTTGATGCCGATGGTGGCGCCCCGGCCATGATTCCCGCCGATCGGTTTGATCACGCATGGGAAGCCGACACTTTCCAAGGCGGCGATCAAGCCTTCCTCGGTACGCACCACGCGGCCTTTGGGCACGGGGATCTCATAGCTTTCCAACAGGTCCTTGGTCTCCTCTTTGTCGCAGGCGATCTCCACCCCGATGTTGCTGGTGTTGCTGGTGATGGTGGCACGGATCCGCTTCTGGTGTACGCCATGGCCGAGCTGCACCAGGCTTTGCCCGTTCAAGCGCAGGTATGGGATGTCGCGCTTCTTGGCCTCCTCCACGATGGATCCCGTGCTGGGCCCCAGGCGGGTGTCCTCGCGCAGTTCACGCATCCGCTGGATGTCCTCCTCCAAGTCGTACGGCGTTCCCTCGATCAAGGCCTCGGCGAGGCGCACTGCGGCCTTCGCGGAATACAGGCCCACGGCCTCCTCGATGTAGCTGAACACCACGTTGTACACCCCGTGCTCTCCGGTGCTGCGCGTACGTCCGAATCCCGTGTCCATGCCGGCCAGTGTCTGGATCTCCAAGGCGACGTGCTCGATCACATGGCCCATCCAAGTGCCGCGCTCCACACGCTCGAAGAAGCCGCCCTCATGCTCCTCGCTGCAGCGGTGCGAGTACATCGAAGGCAGCATCTCCTTCAGCCGCTCGTAGAAGCCGGGGATCGTGTCCGTGGGGCGCTCCTCCAGATCCTCGATGTCCAGCCGCATCACAACTAAGCGATGCCGCTTTACGGACCAATAATTGGGGCCACGCATGGCCTTCAGTTCCAAGATCCGCATGTGTTCGTGGGTTTAACGCGGTCAATGTATGAAGATAGGCGTGTTGAACAATTCCCGGTGACCGCCCGAGCGATAAAAAACCAATTCCCCTACTTTCGCCAAGCTCGGCCAAGCCTTCCCTCGGGGGAACGGGCATATGGCCGGCACGGGGCGGGGGTAAAACAAGATCCATGAACAGTACGCCCAAAGGCAAATTGATCGCTATCGGCGGTGCCGAGGATAAGGGGAACGAACAGGAAAAGCCCGGCGCGGACAGCGGCACGTTCATCGAGGACAGCATCCTGCGCCGCGTGGTGGACGAGATGGGCGGCCACCATTCGGCGCGGATCGCCTTGGTCACCACCGCCAGCAGCATCCCCAGGGAAGTGGCGGCCAACTATGTGGAAGCCTTCGGCAAGCTCGGGGTGACCGATCTGGATATCATGGACATCCGTGAACGGAGCGATGTGAAACCCGACATGGTGAAGCGCCTGTCCAAGGCGGATGGTGTAATGATGAGCGGCGGCAACCAGTTACGGCTCACCACGATCTTCGGTGGCACGGCCTTCCTCGAACTGATGAAGCGGCGCTACATGAACGAAGTCGGCTACGTGGTGGCGGGCACCAGCGCCGGGGCCATGTGCATGAGCAGTACCATGATCTACCAGGGCCACAGCTCAACCGGGCTGATCAAGGGCGGGGTGAAAATGACCTCGGGCGCGGGCTTCATCGGCGATGTGATCATCGACAGCCACTTTGTGCAACGGGGCCGTTTCAGCCGCCTCACCCAGGCCATCGCGGGCAACCCCAGTTCCATCGGTATCGGCCTTGGCGAGGATACCGGCGTGGTGATCACCGAGGGTGAGAACTTGGAGACCATCGGCAGCGGGCAGGTGATGATCTTCGACGGGCACGAGATCTCCTATAGCAACTTTGCCGATGTGGAGGAAGGTGAGCCCTTCAGCATCGAGGGGATGCGCGTGCATATCATCTCCAAAGGCCATTGGTACTCGTTGCGGGAGCGCGCTTTCACGGCCCTTCGCGTGCCCGCATAGATCCCCACAGGGAACCTTCATTGGGAATCGTTGGCCCGATCTGGGGAGCCGCCTCCACGATCGAAGGCTGTCACATTATTACCGGCACTACCACGCCAACACTGCCATTCTTAGCATTTTAATAAAAATTTCGTACATTCCCTGAAACCGGCACGCTTATTCCACTGAACCGGTATCACCCAAAAAACATAACACCATGAGCACTAAGAAAGTATTACTAGGAGCCGTGATCGGATTCGCCACCGGAGCAGCCATTGGCGTCCTGATGGCCCCGCGTTCGGGGAAAGAGACACGCTTGATCCTGAAGAAGAAAGGCAAGGAGGCGCAGGGCAAGCTCAACGATCAGCTGGACAAAGGCTACAAGAAGTGGAAGAAGGTCCGCAATAAAGTGGTGGACCGCGCCAACATGACCAAGCACGACATCAAGGACTTCCTCCAGTTCATGTCCGCCGAGGGCAGTGATCTGAAGGACCGCATCACCGATGATGTGAAGTCCACGTCCAGCGATGTCGCTAGCGCGGGCAAGCGCACTGCGGAAAAGATCACGAGCAACTAAGCTATCCACCGGAAATACCGCCGCGCGGGCGAGATCCGTGCGGCGGTGCGGTTTTTTCTTTATTCCGACAACAGATGAGCCATCGACATCACGAGGGCGATGGGGACCGATCTACCGGCCCCGATGCCGCAGAGCATATGGATATGAGCGAGTTCTTGGATTCCGCCGTATCGGAGGGCAAAGCCTATTTCACCGCACAGAAGAACTATCTCACGTTGCGCACGCAGAAAGAGGTGGGCAAGGCTGCGGGATATATGTTCGGTGGACTCTTAGCCGCCGTGACGGGTCTCATATTCCTCCTTTTCATCAGTGTCGCGCTCGCCTTTTGGATAGGGGGCCGCATGGGAAGTACGGCGTTGGGCTTTCTAATTGTTGGCGGCATTTATCTCGTGGCCTTTTTGATCGTCCGCTACGTCGCTGACGGCCACATCCGCCACGCCTTCACCCTGAACGTGATCAATTCATTCTACGATGAGGAGGACTGAACGCTTCAAGGACCTCACCGCCGTCAATGCGGAACTGATCCGCTTAGAAGGCATCCGGGACGTACACGCCGAGAACTTGGAAGATCATTTCCAAGCCTTGAAGCAGAGTGATTTCCGGAACGCCTTGGTGAAGAACACCATGATGGGCGCTTTGGGAAATTTCGCGCCCGGCAAGATCTTGGGGTCATTGATCAGCGGCAGCAGCGTGGGAGGCGGTTTGAGCATGGCGCTCGGCGCCGGAAAAGCAGGACTATGGAAACGCATAGGGCTATTCGCCCTCGGCCTCGCTGCCCCGAAGCTCGTGGAAAAGGTGGAGTCCATCTCTCTCCCTGATATCGCCCATGAATTCGGTGTCAGTTGGGAGCGGTTGAAGGACCACATGCAGAAACGCCGCGAGGAAAAGGAATTACGGAAAGAGAAGGAGGAAAATGCGGAGCTTTGAGCCGCATGCCCCCTGTTCCACCTCCCTTACCCGTTCCTTCCCGACCTGAACGTAGCGGTGCCCTGCTCCGCTACGTGCTGGTCCTGCTCGCCTTGATCGGCACCGTGACCGTGCTGGCGCTCGGCCAAACCCTCTTTGTTCTCCTCTTCATTTCCGGAATATTCAGTTTCCTGCTGCTCCCCTTCTGCCGAAAACTGCAGAAATGGGGCTGGCCCGTTTGGTTGGCCGCCGCCACCAGTTGCTTGCTGCTCTTGGTCGTGTTCTTCGGGGTGCTCACCTTCTTAGGGTGGCAGTACGCACATTTCGGCAAAGACCTTCCCGCATTGCAGGAAGCATTGGTGGCACGGATAGACATCGGACAGACCTATCTGGAAACGCGCTTCAACGTGAGCCAAGGACAACAGACCGCCTGGCTGAACCAGGAATTGGCCGCGCTGGCGGAAAGCGGCGGTGCCATGGCCATGAACCTCTTCTCCGCCACCGGTACCGTACTGGCCACGGTCGTCGTCATCCCCATCTTCACCTTCTTCCTGCTGCTGATGAAGGGCCAATTCCGAAAATTCTTCTCGCAGCTACGCGACCAAGGTGACGGCACGGTGCTCCGTATTGTGGAAAACATCTCCGTGCTTTCGCGCCAATGGTTGAAAGGTGTGCTGACTGTGGTACTGTTCCTGGCGGTGCTGGATTCCATCGGTTTCCTCGTGCTGGGGCTGAAGTATGCCATCCTGCTCGGGGTCACTGCGGCCATCCTCAACGTGATCCCCTATGTGGGGCCCTGGTTAGGCGCACTGGTGCCCGCGCTCATTGCCCTGCTCACAAAGGACTCGGCCATGTATGCAGTGGGCGTCTTAGCCGTCATTGCAGTCACCCAGTTCATCGACAACAACTTTATCACGCCCAAGGTGGTCGGCTCCAGCGTCAGCATCAATCCGTTGGCCAGCATGGTAGCACTGATCGCATGGGGCATGATCTGGGGCCTGATGGGCCTGATCGTGGCCATCCCCATCACCGGCATGATGAAGCTCGTGTTCGATGAGATCCCCGCGCTAAAGCCTTGGGGGTATATTTTGGGGGACGAACCCCGGATCAGGAAACGTAAGCCGGGTGGCAAGAATGAAGCGAAGGAACCGGTGTAAGCGCTATTCCCCACAGGATCTAAAGCACCTCCAACACCAAGCACTTCAAGTAGTGCGTTTCCGGGATCGCCCAATGCACCGGATGGTCCGGCGGTTGGCCACCGGCGAATACCTCGCGCAGCTCACGGTGGGCATCACGCGCGGCATCGGCGATGGTCTTGCGAAAAAGCTCCGGCACCATGTGCTGCGAGCAGGAACAGGTGACCAGGAAGCCCCCGGGGGGCAGGGCTTTCATGGCCCTGAGGTTGATCTCCTTGTAGCCCCGTACGGCGTTGTCCAATGCAGCGCGGCTCTTGGCGAACGCGGGCGGGTCCAGCACGATGACGTCCCAGCGGCCGCTGTCCTTCACCGGCCCGGAAAGGAAATCGAAGACATTCGCCGCCTTGAACGTACAGATGCCTTCCATTCCGTTGAGCTGCGCGTTCTTTCCCGCCAAGGTCACGGCATCCTCGCTGATGTCCAGTCCCAAAACTTCTTTCGCGCCATACTTCGCCGCATGCAGGGCGAAGCCGCCCGTGTGCGTGAAGCAGTCCAGCACCCGCGCGCCTTTGGAAATGTGCTCCAGCGCCGCATGGTTCAAACGCTGGTCCAGAAAGTGGCCGGTCTTTTGGCCCTCGGCGAGGTCCACATGGAACTTCAATCCGTTCTCCGACATGATCAGGTTGGTGTCGAACGCCTCCCCGACCGGGCCTGTGATCTGCTCCAACCCTTCCTTCTCGCGTACCGGCACATCATTGCGCTCGTAGATGCCGCGCGGGGCCAGCACTTCCTGCAGGGCCTGCACGATCTCCGGCTTGAAGCGGTCCATGCCCAAAGCCAAGGTCTGGAACACGAGCACATCGTTGAACTTGTCCACCACTAAGGCGGGCAATCCGTCCGCCTCCCCAAAGACCACACGGCAACTCTCAGGCTGGCCCAAGCGCTGCCGGTATTCCCATGCGGCCTTGATCTTCCGGTGGAAGAAGGCCGCATCGATGGGCTCATCAAGTTCCTTGGTGAGCATCCGAACGCGGATCTTGCTCTTCGGGTTGAAGTAGCCCTGCCCCAACGGCCCCTTCTTCACATCGAACACCTGCACAATGCCACCGGGTTGAAGCCTTCCCTCGAAGCGCAGCACCTGATTGTCGTACACCCAGGGGTGCCCTTGCCGGATGCGTTGACGTGTGTCTTCGATGTAGATCCGGTCGCGCATGATGCGTTTGAAAGGTCGCGAAGGTAGGTCTGGCCAGACCCGTTCACCTGACCTGCCTTCCCGGCGAACGGACCGTCCGGAGCGACCATCGGTCATTATCGGCAAAGTATCACGGTTAACTTTGAGGCATGATGAACCGGGGTTCCATTCTCTTCGCAGCATTGGTCCTTTCCTCCGTCGGCTTCGCCCAATCACCGCTCGATGCCGTGGTGGAGGCCAAGCGTTTCAACGCACCGGGCGTCGGTGACCGCGTGGACGTGAACATCTCCGTGATCGGCAATACAGCGCTCTGGACCATGGACGAACGCGGGTTCCAGCAGGCAAAAGTGGAGGCGTTGACGGTGGTGGAACAGGACGGGAACATCGTGGATTTCCGCAAGACCCTCGTGCGCTCGCCGGAACGTGCCGACACGTTGCAGGGCGATTTCATCCATCAGGAGCGCTTCGTCCTCAAGCCCGGCAGCTATGCGCTTTCCGTGGAATTACATGACCAGAACATCGCGGACACCGCACGCACCTATGTCCATATCCCCTTGGTGATACCGGCCCGCACGACCGCCGTGTCCATCTCCGATATCATGTTCACCCTCCAAGGGGAAGAGGGCGAAGGCCCCACGCCCTTCCCCGGCGCGTATTATCCTGGGGGCACCGGCAAGCTCGGATTCTATGCCGAGGTGTACGGGACGATCCAAAAATTCGGGAAAGGAGGGCCGTTCCTGGCGGTGACGCAGATCGAGGACTATGAGTCCAAACACGTGGCAGGCAACTTCAGGAGCGTACAACGGCTGAAAGCGGATACTGTGGTGCCGCTGGGGATGGAGTTCGGCATCGGGAAGCTGCCCACCGGCAACTATCAATTAGCCGTGGAGGTTCGAGACCGCAACGATTCCTTGGTGGACCGGAAGACCCAGTTCTTCCAACGCTATAACCCGATCGCATACGATCCCACAGCGCTTGCTGAGGGTGAGCTGGGCCCCAACTTCACTGATGCATTCACCGATGCGGACACGCTGGCCGAATACCTCAGCTCCATGCGCCCCATAGCCGATGAGCTGGAGCGGAAAATGATCGATGACCGCTGGAAGGACAAGAAGCCGGAACTGATGCGGCAGCTGATGTACACCTTCTGGTACAACAGGGCGCCCAACGACCCCAAGGCCGCTTGGGAACGCTACCTACAAGCGGTTAACTACGTGGATAAAAAATTCGGATGCCGGAACAAGCGCGGTTACCAGAGCGACCAAGGCTATATCTACCTGCGCTACGGGGCGCCGAACACCGTGGTAGACCGTGCCAACAGTACTTCCGCCCTGCCTTATATGATCTGGCACTACTACAGGGCCGGGCAGTACACCAACCGCCGCTTCGTCTTCTACCAGCCCGAGCGGTCCACCACGTGTTGGACCCTGTTGACCTCCGACATGCCCGGTGAGCTCAATAACAACACCTGGTTGGACATGCTTGCCCCCGGAATTGCCGATGGCGGCGCGGAGCGCGGCGAGATCATGGACAACTATAATAACCCACGGTAGCTGCGGATTCCTCATTCCTGATCCACTGGCGTCCGGATAGATCTTCACCACGCATTTTCGCCCTCGGTGCCTACCGGGGCCGGTCTGGCCCGGAATGACATTCGCTCATGGAGCTGGTGCCGAGCCTTTCCAAATGATTCCATATTTAATTCCGGACGCCAGTGATATTGAATTTGACATTCAGTCGCTTAGGCATAAGGACCATTCAGATTGATTTAAGCCCTATTATCAATTACCGACCGATCCTGACGAGCTTGGAACATCTGCAGAACGAACGCCACAACGTCTTGACCTAATTTCGTCCCGTGCCACTCCCTGTTCCCATTGACCGGTTCCTTTCAGCCCGCGTGCCGCTGATCGACGTACGTTCGCCGGGGGAATACCTTCGAGGGCATATTCCGGGCGCACACAACCTGCCGCTTTTTACCGATCCAGGAACGTGCCGTTGTAGGGACCTTGTACAAACAGACCGGGCGGGACGCGGCCATGCTGGAGGGCCTGCGCATCATCGGCCCGAAAATGGCCCTGATCGTGGAACAGGCCCGTACACTGGCCCCGGACGGCAAAGTGGGCGTGCATTGCTGGCGCGGTGGGGAGCGCAGTGCCAGCGTGGGCTGGCTGCTGGAGAAGGCCGGCTTCACGGAGGTCCTTGTCCTGAAACGGGGTTACAAGGCATTCCGGGAGCATGTGCTTGCATCATTCTCCTTGCCTTGGAAGTTGGAAGTGCTCGGGGGCTTTACGGGCACCGGCAAGACAGAGCTTTTGGGCCTGCTCCAACGGCAAGGCGAGCAGATCGTGGACCTCGAAGGTCTGGCGCACCACAAGGGTTCCTCATTCGGCGGCATTGGCGAGAAGGAACAGCCCACCACGGAGCAGTTCGAGAACCTGCTCTGGCATGCCTTGTCCCAGCTTGATCCCGAACGGCCTATATGGGTGGAGGACGAAAGCCAAATGGTGGGACACGTGAAGACCCCCGACACCTTCTTTGCACAGATGCGCTCCCGAACGGTCCATTTCATCGACATGCCCGTGGAGCAACGTGCGGCAAGGCTGGTCAAGGATTATGGGGCCTTTCCGAAGGAAGAACTGGCCGCGGCCACCCAGAGGATACAGAAACGCCTTGGACCGCAACACGCCAAGGAGGCATTGGAGGCCTTGGAAATGGACGACCTCCATCGCGTGGCACTGATCACACTGACGTATTACGACAAAACCTATGCGCGGGGCTTGGCCGCACGCGACCCGAAGAAAACGCGCATCCTGCCGGCGGGGGACTTGAATCACCAAGATCTTGCCCTGAAACTACTGGAACATGAACGAAACACGACCCACTGAGGTCCGCCTCACCGCGCACAGCCATGGTGCCGGCTGCGGCTGCAAGATCGCACCGGCGGACCTGGAGAAGATACTGGCCAGCAACTTGGGTACATTGCCCGACCCACGGCTGCTTGTGGGCTACCAAAGCAGGGATGATGCGGCCGTCTATGACCTGGGCGACGGACGCGCCTTGATCAGCACAACGGACTTCTTCGCCCCCATTGTGGACGACCCGTTCGATTTCGGCCGGATAGCGGCCACCAACGCCATCAGTGATGTCTACGCCATGGGTGGCAGGCCCATGCTTGCGGTGGCCATCCTCGGCTGGCCCTTGGGAAAGCTCGGTCCCGAGCTGGCAGCCCGCGTGGTGGAGGGCGGTCGCCAAGCTTGCCATGACTGCGGGATCCCCTTGGCAGGAGGGCACAGCATCGACGCACCTGAACCCTTCTTCGGCCTCGCCGTTACCGGAGAGGTGAAGATCGCCAACATCAAACGCAATGACAGCGCCCGTGCCGGGGATGTGCTCCTGCTCACCAAGCCGTTGGGCGTGGGTATTCTCAGCACCGCACAAAAGCGTGGGATACTTCGGCCGGAACATGCACTTATCGCCCGGGACATCATGGTGCGGCCCAATAGCAACGGGGCGGAGCTGGGCGAAATGCCGGATGTTCACGCGCTGACCGACGTCACCGGCTTCGGATTGCTCGGGCACTTGGCCGAAATGTGCCAAGGCAGCCACTTGAAGGCCCGGTTGACCTATTTGGACATTCCGGTGATACCCGAAGCTTTGGCCCACGTGAAAGAGGGTTGCTACGCGGACGGCGCGTTGCGAAATTGGAAAAGCCTTGCCGGCAAAGTAGAAGGCGCGGGGGCCATGGAGCGTATGATGATATTGAACGACCCCCAGACGAGCGGAGGATTGCTCATCTCCTGTTCCAAGGAACTAATTCCCGAAATTACCGCGCTCGTCGCTCGGAACGGGCAACACGTCCATCACATCGGCATGCTCCATGAAAACGAGGAAGGTGCAATGATCACCGTTGAATAGTATCGAAAGCTGAAATCTTGCTAATACAAGGGAGTACATCCTGATGGTATAGTGTGTCCGTCCCTTACCTTTGTACCGCTCCGAAAGAAACATCAAAACTGAATATCAAATGGCGAAGAAACGCTTGAGCGAAAAGGACATTGACCAACTACTGAGCCACTATCGGGCGGAACGGCGGAGGCTGAACTTCCAGTTAGGTCTGGTAAGGTCAACTATTGCAGACCTGAAGAAGGACAAGGCAACAGCTCCGGTCCGTTCCACCAGCTCGAAACCGACTGTTGCCGGCGTGGTAAAGCGCGGCCCGGGCCGGCCCAGGAAGACCGAAGCTACCAAGACCCCCGGAAAACCGGGAAGGCCCAAAAAGCGTGTGCACAAGGAACGCTCATTGAACGAATGGGACAACGTGATCCTTGATGCCATCAACTCCACGGGCCGTCTTCTGCCCAAGGAGGAATTGTTGGAACACGCGACCGTTTGGGCGACCAAACATGAACCCGCGCTCTCCACTGCGGAGGTCGAGGCGTTCCTGACCCGCGCTCTCCAAAAGCTGAGCGGCAAGAAGAAATTGCTGGGCACGCACCACAGCGGATTGCGCCGCGGCTACCACTACGGAATGAAGGACTGGTTTTTCCAAAGCAGCGGAAAACTGCGCAAGCAGCACTATGACCGCTTGGTGCTGAAGCCGGAATCGGAACCGGAACCGGTATCGGTATCGTAACCCGTTGAACGTTGCAATGGCATGAAAATGGCGGTCCCCAAGGCCGCCATTTTTATTTCCGGTCCGCCCCGGTTAAATTTCCAAAGTTGCCCAACGCATCATGGTGAACATCCTTATCCCCCTCGACCTCAAAACGGAGACCGGCAATGTGCTGGAACGCGCCACGGAACTAGGCCGTGCACTGGGCGCGAAATTGTGGGTCCTGCATGTGGCCGCGCCTGACCCGGATTTTGTGGGGTACGAGGCCGGCCCCCAATACATACGCGACGTGAGGGCGGGCACCTTGCGCGAGGAGCATGGCGAACTGCAACGGATCGCTGATGAACTTACCGCACAAGGTATCGCCGCCCAACCGTTGCTGGTGAAGGGGCCGACGGCAGAAACTATCCTCGATGAGGCCGAACGCCTCAAGGCGGACATCATCGTGATGGGCACGCACGGAAGGCGGGGATTGGCAAAAGCCTTCATGGGCAGTACCTGCGATGATGTGCTTCGCGCCAACCGGTTCCCAGTGCTCGTAGTGCCCACTCCCATCCAAGAACGATCATGACCTTCACCCCCGTACGGCTTATTCCCTTGGCCGCCCTGCTCTTTATGGGCGGGGTCTGCCAACCCACCATGTTCGCGGGCGACCCGCGCATCCAGGACATCTCCTTGCCGCCGGGATTCCATCTTTCGATCTATGCGGAAAACGTGCCCAATGCGCGCGGCATGAGCCTCGGATCGGACGGCACGGTGTACGTGGGTTCCCGGGGCGAGGGAAATGTCCATGCCCTCCGCGACCTCGATGGAGACGGCACGGCCGACACCCTGTTCACTATTGCCTCCAAGCTGAACATGCCCGTGGGCGTGGCTTGGCATGACGGCGACCTCTACGTCAGCTCCGTGAGCAAGATCGTCAAGTTGCCCGGCATCGCGGACAGGCTCGGCGATCCCCCCGCCCCTGTGACGGTGTACGACCAATACCCCGATAAGGAACACCACGGCTGGAAATACATCGCCTTCGGTCCGGACGGAAAGCTATATGTGCCGGTGGGCGCGCCCTGCAACATCTGCCTCAGTGAGGACAGCATCTTCGCTTCCATTACGCGGATGGACCCGGACGGAAGCAACATGGAGATCATCGCGCACGGTGTGCGGAACAGCGTGGGCTTCGACTGGGACCCGAAGGACAGTTCACTCTGGTTCACCGATAACGGCCGCGACATGCTGGGCAACGATGTGCCCGACGACGAGCTCAACCATCTCACCTCCGTCGGCCGGCATTTCGGCTATCCCTTCTGCCACCAAGGCGACATTCTCGACCCGGAATTCGGAAAGGGGAAGGACTGCTCCGACTATACTGCGCCGGCGGCCTTGCTCGGCCCCCATGTGGCCGCATTGGGCATGAAGTTCTATCGCGGCTCCATGTTCCCGGAGAAGTACAGGCATGCCATCTTCATCGCCGAGCACGGATCTTGGAACCGCAGCACCCCGATCGGATATCGTGTCGCCGTGGCTTTTCCTAAAGACGATGGCACAGCCTCCACGGAGGTCTTCGCCGAAGGTTGGCTGGACGGGAACAGCGCATGGGGACGCCCGGTGGACCTCTTGGAACTTCCGGACGGCTCGATGCTGTTGAGCGACGATTCCGCCGACCTGATCTACCGGATCACTTACGACGGCAAGTAATACCGTTTGAAACTAGAGATCCCCGGATACGCGAGTTCGGGATGTTCGCTACTTGAACGGGCTTCTGAACGGGGGACGGTCCATTGCGGTGCGCCTGCCCCAAGCCGTCCGGTAGAGCAGGAAGTAGACCCCGATGGTCACCACCGTACCCACTAAAGCGCCGGCCAGTACATCCTCCGAAAAATGCTGCGAGAGATACACCCTGCTGAAGGCGAGCAGTGCCGCCAATACCGCGAGCAAGGCCGCAGGCACCGGCTTCCCCACCACCACCGCAAGCGCTGCGCACATGCTGAAGGCAGTGGTGGAATGCCCGCTGGGAAAACTGAAGTGGTGGTGAAGGTCCATGCCGATGACCACATGAAGCCCCGGCATCTTGGCCAGGAACATGGACGGCCTGTCGATATCCCCAAAAACGAAGTGCTTCAGGGACTGGACGACAATAGCGCTGAACAAGGCGCTAAGCCCCACCATCAGGAACGAACGCCAACTCTTCCAGAGCAGGATCAATGCCACCGTAGCGGGCATCAACCCGTTGCCCAACTCCGTGAAATAGGGGAATAACACGTCCGCCCATGGCGCGTGGAACCGGTTAACGGCCATGTGCAGGGCCAGATGGTCCAGCCGTAAGACCCCGATGATACCGGGAACGGCAACGAACACGGCGCAAACGGTAAATGTCCAGAGGCTTCGCTCGCGCATGGCCCAAATGTATCCCGGATGATAACCCGGACGAGCAGGAGACCGGGAACTGCGGTGGGGGGAAACGCAAGAAAGGCGCTGTGGACGGGCCACAGCGCCTTTCGGCAGCACTCTAAAGGGATCAGGCGTTGAGGAAGCCCTTCGCCTTGGCGCGTTTCAGCGCCTCTTGGATCCCGATCTTGCTGATGGTACGCATGCCGGCCGCGCTCACACGCAGTTTCACCGTGCGGTCCTCCTCGGGGATGAAATACTTCCGCTCCTGCAGGTTGGGCGCGAAGGTGCGGCGGGTCTTGCGGTGGGAGTGGCTCACCGCGTTACCGGTGATGACGTGCTTTCCGGTGATCTGGCAGATGCGTGACATGGCTATACGATTTCGGGCGGCGAAAGTAATGGAAAAATCACTACGCAGGTGAAGAAAAAACAGCCGAGCTATGCGGTGGTGGCCACATGGGCTATTAGCAATTGCTTCCGGAGCATGTTCAGCGCAGCGATCGCGGACCGGCGGATCACCAGGTCCCGGGTGCCCATGAACACGCCTTTACTGGACACCACGCCATGCGGCCCTGCGACGGCGAGCCAGACGGTGCCCACGGGCTTGTCGGGTGTGCCGCCGTCCGGTCCCGCCACGCCCGTGGTGGCCACGGCCCAATCGCTCTTCAAGGCGTTCCTCACCCCTTCCGCCATGCGCTCCACCACAGGCTTGCTCACGGCGCCGTTCAGTTCCAGCATGTCACTGGGGATGCCCAGTTCCTCCATCTTCACCGCGTTGGCATAGCTCACCACACCGCCGATGTAGTAGGCCGAGCTGCCGGGCACCGAGGTGACCAAGTGGCTCAAATATCCCCCGGTACAGCTTTCCGCCAGCGCCAATGTTTGCCCATGGCTTTTGAGCAACTGGCCCACGGCCTCCTCCAAGGTGAGCTTCCCCTCACCATAGATCAGGTCGGGGATCAACGCATAGAGTGACTTCACCTGCCGGTCCACACGCTCAGCGGCCTCGGCGGGATCGGCTCCCGCATAGGTGGACAAGCGCAGTTTCACCAAACCGGGCGAGGGCAAATAGGCTAGGCGGATGCCCTCTTTGGCCAGGCCGTTCTCCCATTGCTCCAAGCGCTCGGCCATGAGCGTCTCCCCCATGCCGGTGGCTTTGATGGTCCGGTGGACGATGGTGGGCGGCTTGAACATCGCGCGCAACCTCGGCAACACGGCCTCCTCCATGATCCCCTGCATTTCATAGGGCACCCCCGGCAAGCTTACAAAGACCCTCCCTTCCCGCTCGAACCACATGCCGCTGGCGGTGCCCAGTTCGTTGGGCAGGACCGTGCAACTTTCCGGCTGGAAGGCCTGTGCCAGGTCGGCCTCCTTCACCTTGTCGGGATGGCGGCCCATCCGCGTGAAGAGCTTCACCACCCGGGCCTCGGCATCCGGGTCCCGCACCAAGCGCGTACCGAAGAACTCACACAAGGTGCGCTTGGTGATATCGTCCTTGGTGGGGCCCAGCCCGCCGGTCATCAGCACGATGTCCTCCCGCGAGGTGCGCAGGGCTTCCAATATCGCCTCCTTGTCATCCCCCACCACACGGATCCGCACCGGCCGGATGCCGGACAGGCCCAAGGCCTCACCGATCCAGGCGGAATTGGTGTCCAAGGTCTGGCCGATCAACAGTTCATCGCCGATGCAGAGGCATTCGGCCGTCACTTCCCTTGCTGCTCCGATCATGTGCTCATGGTTGGCTCACCCGTGCATTTCGGGATGGACGCCATAGCGCCCCACCACCCCGGCCTCGAAGGCGAGAAAGGCCTTCCATCGGGCATCCACGTCCACGCCCGGCCCGTGCTTGCGCGCCAAGGCGATAAACGTGGCGTAGTGCCCGGCCTCGCTCTCCATCAGGTCCCGGTAGAAGATGCGGAGCTCGGGGTCCTCAGCGGTTTCACTGAGCAACTTGAACCGCTCGCAGCTACGCGCCTCGATCATGGCCGAAAAGAGCAGGCGGTCCACCAAGCGCACCTCGCTTGACCCATCCTTGGTGACAAACGTGAGCAGCTCGTTCACATAGTTGTCCTTGCGCTCCGGCCCCAAGGTCCAGCCACGCTCCCGGATCCGCTGCACCACCATGCCGAAGTGGGACATTTCCTCCTCGGCGATGGCCGAAAGTGCCTCCACCAGATCGGTGTGCCCCGGATAGCGGACAATGATGGACATGGCATTGCTCGCTGCCTTGTGCTCGCACCAGGCATGGTCGACCAATAAGGTCCGCAAGTCCCCTTTGGCCAATTCGGCCCAGCGGGGGTCGGTGGGAAGTTGAAGGTGAAGCATGGCCAATTGAACGGTCACAAAGGAAAGGCATCCACCGGGCTTGGCAATGCCGCGTGTACGATCCCTGTTGCCGGATCATGGAAGGTCCGCTCGAGCAGGTCTGAACAGGGCATTTTGAGGGAAATCCCCAAAAAAGGGGAGCGGGGGCACTTGACAAGCGTCCACACATCACCATAAACTTGCACTCGTCGATGAAAAACAACCGTTCATCGACATTATCCGAAAGTTGAACCAAAACACGAAGACGGCCACGCAATTCACCTTCAACAGGAAGCACACCAACACCCCCTCGCACCATGGAACAACGGAACACACATCGGAACCGCCTCACGCACAGGCTCCGCACCGCGATCTGGCTGCTTGCCTTGTGCAGCGCTCCAACGCTGTTACAGGCACAGACCTACTGCTCCGCAGGCGCAAGCTCTGCGGGTTCGGCCGGCATCACGCAGGTGACCTTCAACACCATCAGCAACAGCTCGTCCAGCAACCCGGCGTATACGAACTACACGGCGCAATCCACCTCGGTGATGCAGGGTTCCACGCATGCGCTGTCCGTTACCATCATGGCGACGGGAGTTTCTTTACGCCATCAACACGGCCGTGGCCTGGATTGACTGGAACCATAACGGCACCTTTGCGGATACTGAGGATCTATGCGTTGGGGACCCTTACTCGGGCGCTCGGAGCACTTCCATCGAGGGTCTCACCAGTAACTCCCCATTGAGCATCACCATTCCCGGAAATGCCATCGTTGGTCCTACCCGCATGCGCATCCGCACCGTGCAGAGGCAGCGCCCCTTCGGCCTGTGGCAACACCAACAACAGCGAGGCGGAGGATTATACGATCAACGTGATAGCGCTGCCGGTCTGCAGCGGCACGCCCAACCCCGGTAACACCACCGCAAGCAGTGCAACGCCCTGCCCCGGGAATTCCGTGACCCTCGATTTCCAGAACCACTCAACGGATCTGGGCCTTACCTACCAATGGCAGAGCAGCACCACGGGTGTGGGCGGCCCCTTCGCCAACAATGGCCTGGGAACGGCAACCTCGCAAGTGACCACGCCAAGCGTTGCCACTTGGTACCGGGTGAACATGACCTGCAGCGGGAATACGGGATACAGTGCTCCCGTATTGGTGACACCGGGTCTTTCCGCAGCATGCTATTGCACGCCGACAGCCAGTTCCGATGACAACACGGGCTTGACGAACGTGACCTTTGGCACGATCGACAACTCCTCCAGTGGCGCGCCTGCATACACCGACTTTAGCAGCCAATCCACCACTGTGGACCAGGGCAGCACACATGCACTGTCCGTACGCGTGAACACCGACGGCAATTTCACGGTGCATGTGAAAGCTTGGTTCGACTGGAACCAGAATGGCGTATTCGATGCCTCCGAGGAGTATGACCTGGGCTCGGTCACCAATGTGTCCAATGCGGCACCCAGCGGTTCCCCTAATTCGATCCTGGTCCCTCTTACAGCCCTTCCCGGCACCACGGTCATGCGCGTGCGTGCCCGGTACAATTCGGCCCCTGCCGCTTGCGGAAATAACACCTACAGCGAAGCGGAGGACTACACACTGAACGTGGTGGTACCTCCACCGTGCTCCGGCATACCCTATCCCGGGAACACCACCATCTCCAATGCAACACCCTGCCCGGGGAGCTCCGTGACGCTGGGGTTTGATCAACCCTTGGTCGGGGCTGGGCTTTCTTATCAGTGGCAGAGCAGCACCTCGGGATTTGGCGGCCCCTTCGCCGACAATGGCCTGGGGACCACCACCACGCAGGTGGTCATACCGGGAGCGGCCACTTGGTACCGGATCGCGGCGACCTGCAGCGGGAATACAGGCTATAGCACGCCCATATTGGCTACCCCCACCCTTTCCGTTGCCTGCTACTGTACGGCCACGGCCACGAGCGATAATGCGACCGGGGTGACGAACGTGACCTTCAATACCATTTCCAATACTACCACGGGCGACCCGGCGTACAGTGACTTCAGTGCCATAAGCACCTTGGTGAACGGCGGCCAGAGCTACGATCTATCGGTGAGCGTGAATGCTCCCACTTGGTTCAGCACCGTATACGCCAAGGCCTGGATCGATTGGAACCAGAACGGGATCTTTGACGGATCGGAGTCGTACGATCTGGGTACGCTTGCCACTACTTTGAATCCTGCGGAGGGCCCCACCAGCGGCTCACCCTTGAACATCACCGTGCCCTTGGATGCTCTGGGAGGTCTCACGACCATGCGCATAAGAGCGGGCGGTTCCTCTCCCAGTGCATGCGGCAATCTGACCAACAGCGAGGCGGAAGACTATACGTTGAACGTGCATGCCCAAGTACCCTGTAGCGGAACCCCCTATCCCGGGAACACGACAAGCACGCACATTGCACCTTGCATCGATTCCGACTTCACCCTTGACGTCGAGTATCCTTCCACGGATATCGGGCTGACCTATCAATGGCAAAGCAGCACCGCCGGACCTGGAGGCCCCTTCGCCAACAATGGTCTCGGCACTGCGGCCACGCAAGTGACCAGCGCTTCCGTACCCACTTGGTACCGCGTGATCGTTACCTGTTCCGGCAACACCGGCCCCAGCAATCCGATCGCGATCACTCCGAGCGCGAATGGCGCGGCCTGCTATTGCGAAGCCACAGCCAACAGCAACAATGCCACTGGGATCATGAACGTGACCTTTAACACGATCAATAATAGCTCCAGTAGCGCCCCTGCATACAACGATTACAGCGCCATGAGCACCATCGTGTATGCCGGTGAGAGCTATCCGCTCACGGTAACCGCGAACGCTCCCGGCTTTGCCAGCGCCACGACCAAAGCTTGGATCGACTGGGACCAGAACGGTACTTTCGACGCATCCGAGTCTTACGACCTGGGTACGGTAGCCTTAGGCGCGAATGTCACAAGCGGATCACCAGCCAACGTGACGGTGCCATTGACCGCGGTGGGAGGCCGTACCATCATGCGGATCCGCACTGGTAGCGGCGCGGCTCCTGCCTCCTGCGGCAACGTGAACAACAGTGAAGCGGAGGATTACACGGTATTCGTAGTTCCCGTACACAACACCTGCGCAACGGCGTTCCCGATGGAATGCGGCGATACCTTCTGGGGAAAGACCACCGGTGCGGCCCACAGCATGCCGGCCAATGCCTGCCCCTTCAACGGTGCGGCCAGCACCGCTGGCCAGAACTGGTGGAAGTACGTTGCCCTCACCGACGAGGCCGTGACACTGAGCACCTGCGGACAAGCGGACTTCGATACCCGCATCTCGGTATTCACCGGGACTGATTGCAATTCGCTGAGCTGCTTGGGCATGGTGGATGACAGCCCCGGATGCACGGGTGGAACGAGCACCGTGACCTTCAACGCCTATTCCGGAAACACCTATTGGATCGCGGTGGGCGGTGAAGGTGCCTCCGAGGGCACCTATCAATTGAGCATCATGTGCGGGGCCATCTGCACCCCGCCTGCCAATGATCTGTGCCCCGATGCCATCGCGGTCGGCATCACGGTGGCCGATGGCATGAGCACGCCCGCTCCCGTGCAATACACCAATGAATGCGCCACGGTGGACGCCCCGACCTCTGTTTCCGGCACCATGCCCGTGCAAGGCGTCTGGTTCAGCTTCAACTCCGGTGCCTATCAGCACGCGCTGCTCACCTTGCTGGATCATGGCCAGAACAGCCAATACACCGCCAGCACCCTGGACTTTGCCCTCTTTTCGGGGAATTGCTCCGGCCTGGGTGCGGAACAGCCCGACCTGGCCATGAGCGATGCTGCCGGTACCACCGTCAACTTGCTGACGCCCAACACCGATTACCGCATGCTGGTCTACAACACCGGCGGGTCCGGCGTGAGCGGCACCTTCGGGCTGTTGATGCAAAACCCGGCGCATGACGATGCGGCCATCACCGCCATCCACGATCCGGCCCCGGGCCTGTACTGCGGCACCACGATGGCCCCGCAGGTGACCTTGCTCAACAACGGGGACAACGACCTCACCAGCGTGCAGATCACCTATGGGCTTTCCGGCGGTGCCTCCCACGTGTACAACTGGACGGGCAACCTCCCCTACGGCGCATCCGCCAACATCACCCTGCCCACCGTGCCGGCCGAGGTGGGTGCGGGCCAGACGCTCTCCATCACCACCAGCCTCCCCAACGGAGTGACCGACGACATCCCGGCCAACGATGGCCAGAGCGTGGCCCTCGATGTGGGCGGTGAGGCCGTGGTAGTGAAGATCCAGCTCGATGCCAACAACAATCAAGGGCTGACCTGGGATATCTACGATGAGACCTACACGAACTATGTGTCCGGAGGACCCTACACCGCAGGCCAGGCCAACACGCTGATCAGCGAGTACCACTGCTTGCCCATCGATGCAAGCAATTGCTTCAGTTTCCATCTGTACGACAGCTATGGGGACGGCCTCTGCTGCTCAAACGGCAACGGGTACTGGGAACTGCAGCGATCGGACGGCAGGGTCCTCTTGCGTGACCGCTTCGACGGCGCCTTGGACGGATCCTCCTCACCCACGTACACCCCGGCCAACGCGTCCTACTACGACCACAGCTTCTGCCTGCCTCCGGGTCCCGCCAGGATCGCTAACAAGGCCTGCGGCATCTTCAACTACACCATGAACAGCAAGGTGTACTGCAACAACGTGCCGGGAGCCACCAGCTATCAGTTCGAGTTCTCCGACCCCGATGCGGGCTTCATCCGCCGCATTGCGATGAACACCAATAAGGTGCGCTTCAGCCAGATGCACACCAGCCCGCTGACCCCCGGGGTGACGTACTTCGTCCGTGTACGCACCAACAACGCCGGCCCCATGGCCAGCGCACACTTCGGCACCGGCTGCGAGGTGGGTATGAGCGCACCGCTCTCGGTGACCTGCACGGAGCTGATCAGCGCCCCCACCTACGGGCATTCCTGCAACGAGACGCGTGCCTTCAACACCAACAACAGCTTCATCTATGCCATGCCGGTGACGGGCGCGACGGAATACCAGTTCCGCGTCTTCAACGCCAACGAGGGCTACGATGAGACCTTCATCCGCAGCACCTACATCCTGCAGATGAAGTGGAACATCGGCGTGGCCCCGCCCTTGGCCAACGGCTCCACCTACAATGTGCAGGTGAACGTGAAGGTGGGCACGGTGTACAGCGGCTTCTGCGGGGATGTCTGCACGATCACCATCGACAACGGCGGCAACCGCCCCGAAGCCAGCCTGGAGCAGGCCACCGGAACGGCAACGCTATGGCCGAACCCCGTGCGTGACGGTCAAGTACACCTGAGCATCGACGGCATCCGGGATGCGGACCAGCACATCACCATTGATATCCTGGACCTCTATGGCAAGCAGGTCTTCGCCAAGGAGTACGGGAACAGCGGCGAGCGCTTCACCACCACCTTGGACCTGCCGGGCGGCATCGCCAGCGGAATGTATCTGGTGAACATCACCGTGAACGGGAAGAGTATCGTGCAGCGGTTGAGCGTTATCCGGTAGATCGGAACCTCAGGATCCCCTTCGGGAGATCGCTGAGGGAGCTAAGCAGTAGAGCCGAAGGGCTGTCTCGAACGAGGCAGCCCTTCGTGCTTTTGGAGGGATCCCAGCGGATCGCCGCGAGGGTCGTGATCAGGTTAAAAATGGCAAAGGGCTACTTCGTGAAACGCGACTTCGAGGCCAAAAGGCCCGAAAACCGGACCCGATCCAGATGAAAAGAAATGAACGATCCATCGCCTCCCCGCAGGATCAGCCCCGGCCAGATGGGTAAGAACACCTCCTCCTGGAACAGCCCTAACAAACGCTCGAACAAAATGTTAGCCCCCTGCACAGGATCAATGACCGCTTCACCGTACGAAGGACACCCCTAAGGGTTGCCTCTTGTTCAAAACTAAAAACGCTTGCATCGTTCAATTGCATTCCCGGTACATTGGGAGCCCTACCAAGAACACATGCACTCTTTGAAACACAGCACAACGCCACCGATCACAAAAGGTGAACGGCGCTGATCCGTGTTTTCTTGCCCCGCTCCGGAATACCCGCTACAAACCCCATACCACCAACCAATCCAACCCCCAAACCCATGAGCAGTCAACACGTTGTTCCTACAAGCAGAACCCCTTGGCGGAGGATGCTTTCGGTCCTTGCCCTGTTCGGGATGTTGGGCAGCTTGAGCGCCCAGACCACCGTGGTCATCGGTGCCGCCAGTGGCGCCAATACCACAACTTCGTATCCCTGTCCTTTAGGCCACTATTATCAATCCCAGCGAGCACAGTACCTCTACACCGCTGCGGAATTGGGCGCTCAAGGGATCACCAACGGCATGTTGATCACCGAGATCGGTTGGGTGGCCAACGCCACTACCATCAGCGGCCACAGCCTGCCCGGTTTTACCATATCCATGAAGAACACCGCCACCACCGACCTGCCCATTGCCAGTTGGGAGGCAGGCACAGCTGTGGTGTATGGACCTGCGGCCTACTCTTATCCGTCCGGTTATGCCGGCAACATCAAATTTCCGGTGAGTTCATTCACGTACACCGGAGGGAACGTGCTGGTGGAAGTGTGCCACAACTCCGGCGTATACACCAGCAACCCGGCGATCCAATGGAGCACGGCCATCGGTTTCAATGGCCAACATACTTACCGGGCCGATATAGCCGCAGCCTGCGGAACGACCACCTTGACGAACAACGGGACCCGGACCACACGGCCCCGGTTGGTGCTGACCTATATGGGGTCCACAGCGTGCGCCATTGCAGCACCGGGCAACACGCTCACCAGCGGCACCGCGAACTTCTGCACCGGCAGCACCATCACGTTGAGCACCCAACAAGCTGCCGAAACCGGTCTTACCTACCAATGGCAAAGTTCGCCCAATAACGTGACCTATACGGATGTGACGGGAGCGACATCCCCCACCTTGGCGCTCCTGCCTGCCGCTGCGATCTGGTACCAATGCGTGGTGACCTGCGATGCCGATGCCGGGAACCCCGTGGCCAGCACACCGCTTCAGGTCTCCGTTGCAGCCAATCCGATAGCCTATCTCGCATACAACGGCGTTTCATACGCACAGGACTTCGAGGCTTGGGTGAACGGATGCGGTACCACTGACATCCCCGGCGCGAGTTGGAAGAACACCCCGGCCACCGGCAACAACTCATGGCGCCGCAACGACCTGGGTGCCAGCGCAGGTTGGTCCTATTTGCCCGGGGGAGCGTATTCGCCCACCTTCAGCTCCGGTGCATATTCCGCCTCGTTCCACACCTATGGCGCCAGTAATGGTAGCCAAGGAAGCCTCGACCTCTACCTCGACATGAGCGCCGGTTCAGGAACGGATGTGCTGTCCTTTGACCATATCAACCCGTCTGGTACGGATGTCTTGAACGTATCCTACTCCACCAACGGCGGCACGAGCTTCACTCCCTTGGGCACCACGCTCGGGGCCGTAACTTCATGGACCCCGCATGAGTTCACGATGAACAGCACCTCGGCCACCACGATCATCCGGTTCAAGTGCACCTCCGACTTCGGGAATGATGACATCGGTCTGGACAACTTGTCCCTTGCGCCGCCTGCCGCCTGCCAGAAGCCCACGCTGCCGATCGCGGCGAACATCACCACGACCACGGCCGATCTTTCCTGGACAGCCAGCCCCTCCGACCCCGCCAACGGCTATATCTGGGAGATCCGCAGCAGCGGTGCTGCCGGAGACCCCGCACCCGATGCGACCGGCACGACCGGTTACGGCGTGACCTCCGTCATCGGTGCTTCAACGCTTGTCGCCAACACCGCCTATGTGCTCTATGTGCAGAGCGATTGCGGCGGCCTCAGCCCTTGGTCGAACGGTTATGCATTCCATTCCGCATGTGGTGTGGCGACGGTACCTTACACGGAGAATTTCGATGCCGTGGTCACCCCGGCACTGCCCAGTTGCATGAGCATTGAAACAAACTCCGGGAACAACTGGATAGCTTTCACCGCAGCCACCTACGCACTCCCGTTCACTGGCAACGTGGCCATGTACAGCTATAACAGCTTAAATGCCGCTGATTCTTGGCTCTTCACCCAGGCCCTGAGCCTCACCGGCGGCACTTCCTACCGCCTCAGCTACAAGTACGGCAACGATGGTGGCACCTTCTACCCGGAACAAATGGACGTGTGGTACGGCGCGGGGGCATCCTCGGCATCGATGACGGACCTGCTGTTCGATCACGGGGTGATCTCCGGTGTGGCCAATGCCACCCATACCCTGGATTTCACACCAGCAGTGACCGGGGACTACACCATCGGTTTCCATGCCTATTCGTTGGCGGACATGGACGTTCTGATCTTGGACGAGATCTCGGTGATCGAGACGCCATCCTGCGAAATGCCCACGGCGCTGATGCTCTCGGGGGTGAGCAGCACCACGGCCGACTTCAGCTGGACCGCCAGCACCTCCACCCCGGTCAATGGGTACGAGTGGGAAGTGCGCACCAGCGGCCTTCCCGGCACCGGCGGAGAGGACGACCTCGGCACCGACCCCACCAGCACCCTAACGGCGAGCGCCGCAGGACTGACGGCCAACACGGCCTACCAATTCTACGTGCGTTCGAGTTGCGCATCCGGCTTCAGCGATTGGGCCGGTCCGTTCAATTTCAACACCGCATGCGGGGCCGTGAACGTGCCCTACACGGAGGACTTCGAGGCACCGACGGTCACGCCGGCGATCCCTGCGTGCATGAGCATCGAGACCATCTCCGGCAATGCGTGGGTAACAGCTGTCGGGTTGAACGGCCAAGCTGCCCGCTACACCTATAATTCCGCTGCGGCCGCCAATTCCTGGCTGTACACCAACGGGTTGAACCTGACCGTCGGACAGAGCTACCGGCTCACCTACACCTATGGCAGTAACGGCGGGACCACCTACCCGGAGAAATTAGCCGTCGCCTATGGCAGCAGCCCTGCCGCTGCGGCCATGATCAATCCCTTGGCCGACCATGTTCCCGTGACGACCTCTCCGAACACGAACGTGCTGGACTTCATACCGGGTTCCACCGGGGTGTACTACATCGGCTTCCAGGCCCATTCGGACGCCGACGAGTTCTACTTGTACGTGGATGACATCAACGTGAAACTGAGCCCGACCTGCTTCGCCCCTGTGGCCACGGTGACCGGCTTGGCCGGTGGAACCGCCACGATCAACTGGACGAACAACGCCTCGGCGAGCTACAACTGGGAGTTGCGCGAGACCGGTAACCCCGGCGATCCCTTGCCGTTCGCCTCTGGATACCATGTGGCCGGTGGCCCGGCCATCATTTCCGGCCTCACTCCGGGCAACCAGTACTACTTCTACCTCCAAGGCTGGTGCAACGTCGCTGACTCCAGCGAGTGGGCCACCACCGACGTGTACATGGGTTACTGTGCCGCCGGTTCGGACGACGGTGCCACGACCAATATCAAGATCGCACAGGTCACCTTCGCCGATGTGGACCAGCTTTCCAGCAGCACTGCCGGATACGAGGACTACACCGCAGTGGTGGGCAACGTACAGGCAGGGGCGTTCTACCCCTTGGCCATCGCCGTGCAGGACGGATATGATGCTGACCGCATCCGCGTGTGGATCGATCTCAACCAGGATCTTGTTTTCTCCGGTAGTGAGCTGGTGGCGACGGGCGCGAACCCCCCGGCCAACGTTGGCCCCAATGGCTATACGGTGAACACCAACTTCCACATATCGGCCCATGCCTTGGCCGGCAACACCCGCATGCGGATCCGGGTGGACAACACGATCAACGGACCGCAGGAAAGCCCCTGCGGCAATTCCGATTTCGGCCAAGTGGAGGACTATACCTTGAGCGTGACGGCAGCACCTTGCACGGCCCCAACGGCCACCGCCACACCCGTTCCCGACTGCGGCAACTTCCAGTTCACTGTGAACGTGGACGTGACCAGCGTGGGCGACGCCCCTGGCAACGTAACGGTGAGCGACGACCAAAGCAGCACGCCGCAGAGCGGCCTCACGGGCACTTACACCTTCGGCCCATACCCGAACGGTACGAACGTGACCTATCTGGTCTCGTTCGGGACAGCTTTGTGCGATGAATACGTGAGCACCACCTATGCCTGCGTACCGACCAACGAGGCCTGCGCAACGGCGCAAGCACTGACGGTATACCCGGAGAACGGATGCGTCATGACCAATGGCAGCACCTTCAATGCCAGCACGGAATCGATGTCCGGCTCCGGTTGCGTCAACAACGTGCTGACGCTACCTACCGTGTACTATTCCTTCGTGGCCACGGGCTTTGCCCAGAACATCACGCTCAATTTCGCTTCGGGCAGCTTCAACGCATCGGTGTTCGACGCCTGCGGAGGGAATGAACTGAGCTGTAGCGGATTCAACAGTGGGACCAGCTTGGTGTCCGGGCTTACGTTAGGCAACACCTACTACGTTCGGGTCGCCTCCACGGGTGTGGGCAACTTCACCCTCTGCGTGAGCGAAAGCAGCATACAACCGGTATTGAACGATGACTGCGTCAACGCGGAGCCCGTGGCCATATCGGCCTACGGTGCCTGCACACCGACCATCGGCAACCTGCTCGGCGCAACGAATTCAGGTCAGGCCAATCCGAGCTGCATCAACCAGACCCTTGGCACCGCTGATGTGTTCTACAGCTTCGTGGCCAACGGGGACCGGCAGATCATTACCATGAGCCAGGATTCCACCGCCCGGGTCTATATGCTGGGCGCCTATGACGCTTGCGGTGGTGCGGAACTCCTTTGCAAGTTGATCGGACCGACCTACGATGCCCTCGGGACGGAGTATGTACTGACAGGTCTGACCGCAAGCAACACTTATATCGTCCGTGTCCTCTGTCGGCCTGCGCAAGCCGGTCCCTTCGCCCTGTGCGTGATGGACCCGCCACCGGCGACACAGGTGACCTGCGGAGGTGCCTTGGTGAACCAGTCCTACCAGCCGGTGAGCAATGACAACCAACAGTGGGGCTACCACTCCAATGGCACCGGAATGTTCACCCTCACCTTCAACAGCGGTGATATCGAGAGTTCCACTTGGGACCAGCTCACCATTTATGATGGTGTGGACGCCAATGCACCGGTGCTGTACGCGAACCCTGCCGCCCAGACGAACCTCACCGGTGTTACGGTGACCGCCACGGGTTCCGACCTGTTCATGACCTTGACCACCGACGGTTCGGTCACGCCGACCTTGTTCAACTGGACAGTGCAGTGCGCCTACCACCCGGACCTGGCCTGCGACGCCAACCCCGTGGAGTGCGGCACCACCTACCCCGGCCTCAGCACCGGCTTGGGCAACAACCTGCCGGCCAGTGCCTGCCCCTTCAATGGAGCGGCCTCCACCGGCGGTACGGAATGGTTCGTCTACACGGCCACCTCCGACCAAGCGGTGACCGTGAGCACCTGCGGGTCTGCGACCTTCGACACGCGGATCTCGGTGTTCGCCGGAGCGGACTGCAACACCCTGAGCTGTCTGGCCATGGGGGATGACAACCCGGGATGCAGCAACGGCTCCACCACGGTGAACTTCAATACCACTACCGGCAATTCCTATTGGATCGCCGTAATGGGCGCCGGTGCGGAAGAAGGCAGCTACGACCTCAGCGTGAGCTGCGCCCCCGTGTGCACGCCGCCCGCCAACGATGGCTGCAACAACGCCGAGGGACTCAACAACACCTTGGCCGATGGCACGGGAACACCCACCCAGTACACCAACGAGTGCGCTACCGTGGATGCCCCCACCACCTGCTCCGGCACACTGCCCGTGCAAGGCGTGTGGTTCAGCTTCAACTCCGGCAACTACGACCATGCGCTGATCACCCTGCTGGACAACGGCGAGAACGCGGCATACTCCGCCACCACGCTGGACTACGCCCTTTATACTGGGGCCTGTGGCAATCTTGGAGCCTCCGGTAGCGTGGCCTGCGCCACCGATGCCGCCGGGGCGAACATCGAGAACGTCACCCCCAACACCCCTTACCTGCTGCTGGTGTACAACACGGGCGGTTCGGGCGTGGCGGGCACCTTCGGGCTGATGGTGGAGCACCCCGCGCACAACGATGCGGCCATTACCGCCATCCTCGATCCGGCCCCGGGCCTGCTCTGCGGTTCCACAATGGCACCTCAGGTGACCCTGCTCAACAACGGCGACATCGACCTCACCAGCGTGCAGATCACCTATGGGCTCTCCAGCGGAACCCCGTACGTGTACAACTGGACGGGCAACCTCGCCTACGGAGCATCCGCCAACATCACCCTGCCCACGATCCCGGCCCAGGCGGGCCTGAGCCAGACGCTCACCATTGCCACCAGCCTCCCCAACGGATCGGCTGATGACATCCCGGCCAACGACGGCCAGAGCATTGGTGTGGACGTGGGCGGCGAGGCCGTGGTGGTGAACATCCAGCTCGATGCCAACATCAATGAAGGGCTGACCTGGGATATCTACGATGAGACCTACACGGACTACGTGTCCGGTGGACCATACACCGCAGGCCAAGCCAACATGCTGATCAGCGAGTACCACTGCCTGCCCACCGTTAACAGCAACTGCTACTTCTTCCACCTGTACGACAGCTATGGGGACGGCCTCTGCTGCGCCAACGGCAACGGGTACTGGGAGCTGCAGCGACCGGACGGCAGGGTCCTCTTGCGGGACCGCTTCGACGCGGCCGTGGACGGATCTTCCTCACCCACGTACACCCCGGCCTACTCGGCGTACTACGACCACAGCTTCTGCCTGCCCCCGGGGAACTCGCACATCGCGAGCAAGTCCTGCGGTCGCTTCAACTTCACCATGAACAGCAAGGTGTACAGCAACAATGCGCCGGGGGCGACCAGCTACCAGTTCGAGTTCTCCGATCCGGACGCTGGCTTCATCCGCCGCATCGCGGTGCCCTCCAACTCCGTACGCTTCAGCCAAATGCAGACCAGCCCACTAGTACACGGGGTGACATATTTCGCCCGCGTGCGCAACAATGGGTCCGGACCGATGGCCAGCGCACACTTCGGTGGTGGCTGCGAGTTGGGCATGGGCTCAACGGTACCTTGCACGGAGCTGATCAGCGCGCCCACCTACGGGCACTCCTGCAACGAGACACGCGCCTTCAACACCAACAACAGCTTCATCTATGCCATGCCGGTGGTGGGTGCCACGGAATACCAGTTCCGCGTCTCCAACACCAACGAGGGCTACGATGAGACCTTCAGCCGCAGCACCTACATCCTGCAACTGAAGTGGAACATCGGCGTGGCTCCTCCCATGGTCAACGGCTCCACCTACAATGTGCAGGTGAACGTGAAAGTGGGCGCGGTCTACAGTGGCTTCTGCGGGAACACCTGCACGATCACCATCGACAACGGCGGACCCCGGCCCGAGGCCAGCATGAGCCAGACCGCATTCGGCGAAGCCGCCCTGTGGCCGAACCCCGTGCGTGAAAGCCAGGTGAACCTGAGCATCGACGGCATCCAGGACGCGGACCAGAACATCACTGTTGACATCCAGGACATCTATGGCAAGAAGGTCTTCGCCAAGGAGTTCGGGAACAGCGGTGAGCGCTTCACCACCATCCTCGACCTGCCGAGCGACATCGCCAGCGGCGTATACATGGTGAACATCACCGTCAACGGACAGACCACCGTCCAGCGGTTGAGCATCATCAAGT
>CAVPLQ010000006.1:0-243754 GCA_963706125.1 uncultured Flavobacteriales bacterium | reverse complement strand
AACCGACATACCACCAAACGCCGAAGGGCCGCCTCAAATGAGGCGGCCCTTCGTGCTTTATCCCATTGAGATCTTTTCGTCGAACCCTTCGACGATGAAAGAACAAACGTTCAACGCGTGCAAGGGCGCATGCCTGCCAAAGTGATCGCCTCACCCCTTCACGTGCCCCCTACCGGAAAGTCGGAGTGCGGACCTTTTCCACCGGTCCGAGGTCAACGATCCGGATAATAGTCGTCCGGGATCAAAATGCGCATCCCCTCGGAATGTCCCGCCTACCCCATTACGCATTCCAGAACTACGGGACCTTTTGGGCAACCCGGCCCTTGCGAGGGCAGCTTCCCATTTCCCGTCCGAATTCTTCCGGGCCCTACTTCGATCAGCTTATCCGACAGTAGCGCATGTCACTTGCAAGGGATCGGACAAGATCTATATCAATTCAACTTCGGCCTCTTGTATTGCGCGATCACCTGCGTTGGGAAGACAGCCATTCGCAAAGCGTTGACAACGGAGCCGTTAGCGGAATATCCAAGAACACGGGCCTGAGTTCAATGAACAAGTCCGGCCACCCTTTCGCGACCCCGGCTCAGGGGCCGGTGTGACAGCCATGGAACGGCCATGTTCTCGGATAGCCTCCAACGCAGCAAACCGAGTACACCACCCAAGAACAAATGTCATTCCGAGCTTACCTACTGGAACGGCCTTACCTGTCCCGGAAGGTATCGGAGCGCTACAGGGCACAGCCATGGTTCTCCAGAAAGGACCGCTAATAGGGCCTTTGGCGGAGTTTGCAAGTCCCCACAGGGTCATCGCCTCGATACCCTGCGTTGGACCGTTCGTGTGCCCCGTCCTGATCCGCCCCCGGTAGGTGCCGGATTTGCGAAAGGGTATGGCTAAGGCATATCCCGGACACCGGGTGATCAAAAAAAATGGAACTACTGCGATGCTCAATGCACCACCATGACCATCCGCGCCCATTTCTGGACTCCGCCATCATTGCCCCGCAGCACGTAGCTGCCCTCCGCCAGATCGGCCACATTGATGGTGATCGTCGGCTCCGTACCCGGCCATGTGAACGTCGCCACCTTGTTGCCTACCGCATCGACCAGATCCACCGTGAACGTGGGCTTGGAACGGTCATCGGAGCGCAGTTCGAAGCTGGATGATGCTGGCTGAGGATAGACCGCCGGAATGAGCCCCCCTGTCTCGTGTACCCCGGAAATGATGACCTGTATGGTGTCCGACATCAACAGGCATGGCCCGCCGAAGTTCGCACGGACCTGGTAAATGCCGTCGGCCTGCGGCACGAAGCTTTGCCCGTTGGCGCCCGTAATGGCAAACCCGTTAAGCACCCATTGCCAACTGTTGGCTGATGTACTGGTCAGGGTCTCCCCGTCGAAACTGATCACCGGGTCCGGCATCGGGCACGCGTCCACGATCTTCTTCACATTATTGTTCTCTACATCAGCGATGTACATCTCTCCTGCTATGTCCTCGCCAAAGGCCGAGTAGCCGAAATTGGATGTCATCAAAAGGGTGTCCACATCGTAGTTATCCCCGAAAGTGAGGAAATCGCCATTGCAGTAGTCGGTGAAGATGTACTTGCCATAGAGGTGTGGAAAGCTGGGGCCTCGATAGACGTACCCGCCGATCACCGAGCACCATCCTTGCGTGGTCTGATTGAACGCTGCGACAGGCTCCACGAACGGCCCAAAGCCGGAACATCCGGTCTGCGGGGCCGTTGGTGTGGCCACAAAGCCCTCCCGGCAGCGCCAGCCGAAGTTGGGGCCACTGTTGTCCCCTGCTGGCCAAAAATCCACCTCCTCCCAAGTGTCCTGGCCCACATCACCGAGCCACAGGTCCCCGGTCAGGCGATCGAAACTGTAACGCCAAGGGTTGCGCAGGCCGCTGGCCCAAAGTTCCGGCAAGGTGTCCTGTGCGGAAACGAACGGATTATCCGCAGGTATGGCATAGGTGTCGTCATGTTGTGAAACGTCAATGCGGATCATGCTTCCCAGCGCGGTACCGAGATCCTGTCCGTTTTCGTCCGGGTCATTGCCGCTTCCACCATCGCCGAGCCCGCAATACAGGTAACCATCCGGGCCGAACTGCAGGCATCCGCCGTTGTGATTGGTGTAGGGCTGGGCAACGGTGTACAAGACCGTCTCGCTCGTGGCATCCGCCACATTCGGATCAGAGCTCACATGAAACCTGGAGATGCGGCTGGTACCACTCCCACTTCCAAAGATGTAGTACACATAGAAAAAGCCGTTCGAGGCATATTCCGGGTCGAAAGCCAAGCCGAGCAGCCCTTGCTCATTGCCGTTGCTGTTCACTGCTGAGGTGATGTTAAGGAAAGGGGTCGACATGACCTGCATGCTGTCGGTGATCGATCTTGATAATCCCACCCTGTTGCACCACGAACAAGCGATCGTCGCCCGCATTCGCCAGCCAAACCGGTCTATCAAGACCGGTGGCCCAGTTGTGCAAGGCGATACGTACCGGGTTCAATTGGGCCGATGCCATCATCGGCAAGGTCAACGTTAAGGCAAGTAGTACTCTCTTCATGTGCAATTACCCGCATTAGGCGCGGATGGCACGAATGTACGGCGAGGCGTGAATGTGTCCGGACGGGCGACCGGCAGGACGCTACATTTGCTGCCCTTTCCGCACATGGGCCAGCACGAAGAAATAGCCAAACGGCGCACGTTCGCCATCATCAGCCACCCCGATGCGGGCAAGACCACGCTGACGGAGAAATTCCTGCTGTACGGCGGTGCGATCCAGACCGCCGGAGCGGTAAAGAGCAACAAGATCCGCAAGGGCGCCACCAGCGATTTTATGGAGATCGAGCGGCAACGCGGCATCTCCGTGAGCACCTCCGTGATGACCTTCGCCTACGAAGGCACGTTGATGAACCTTCTCGACACCCCCGGCCACAAGGACTTTGCCGAGGACACGTACCGGACGCTCACCGCCGTGGACAGCGTGGTGCTGGTGATCGATTCCGCGAAGGGCGTGGAAGCGCAGACCGAGCGGCTGATGGAGGTGTGCCGCATGCGCAACACCCCGGTGATCGTCTTCATCAACAAGCTGGACCTGGAGGGCCTTGACCCCTTCTCCCTGCTGGACGAACTGGAGGAGAAGCTTTCCATCCAGGTGCGTCCCTTCAGCTGGCCGATCGGCATGGGTGCCACCTTCCAAGGCGTGTACGACCTGTACGACCATGACCTCCGGCTCTTCGAGGCCAGTAAGACCAAGAAGGAGATCGACAGCGAACAGATCAAGGACCTCGCCGATCCCCGCCTGGACGAACTCATGGGCAGCGAGCCCGCCGACCGAGCTGCGCAATGACGTGGAACTGGTGAACGGCGTGTACGACCCCTTGGATCTGGAGCCTACCGGGGCGGTGAAGCTGGCGCCGGTCTTCTTCGGCAGTGCCTTCAACAACTTCGGGGTGCGGGAAGTGCTGGACACCTTCGTGCGCATCGCGCCGCCGCCCGGCCCACGGGAGACCGACCAAGGCATCGTCGCATCCGGAGGACAAGGAATTCAGCGGCTTCGTATTCAAGATCCACGCAAACCTGGACCCGAACCACCGGGACCGCGTGGCCTTTCTTCGGATCTGTTCCGGGCACTTCAAGCGGAACACCTTCTACCAGCATGTGCGACTCGGGAAAGAAGCTCCGCTTCGCCAACCCCACTGCCTTCCTTGCCGCCCAGAAGATCCTTGGTGGAAGAGGCCTGGCCCGGGGACGTGATCGGCCTTTTCGATACCGGCAACTTCAAGATCGGCGACACGCTGACCGAGGGGTCAGACCTTCAACTTCCGGGGCATTCCCTCCTTCTCCCCGGAGATGTTCCGGGAGCTGGTCAACTTGGACCCCATGCGCAGCAAGCAGCTGGAGAAAGGCATCCGCCAGCTCACCGAGGAGGGCGTGGCGCAGCTCTTCACCCAACAGCCCGGCAACAAGAAGATCGTTGGTTGCGTGGGCGAACTGCAGTTCGAGGTGATCCGCTACCGGCTGGAGCACGAGTACGGTGCCGAGTGTTCCTTCCAGGCCATACAAGCGCACAAGGCCTGTTGGCTCACCAGCAGCGATCCCGCAGCGCTCGGGGAGTTCATCCGGATCAAGAGCAGTCAGGTGGTGTACGACAAGGACGAAAATCCGGTCTTCATGGCCCCTTCCGCATATATGCTCGAACTGGAAGAACGGAACAACCCGGAGATCGAATTCCACCTGACGAACGAGTTCAAGACGCTACAGGCATAGCCGGATCCATCCGTAACAATGCACCTTTCACTTGACGAAAAAGCGTCAAATGATCGTTAATGGCGACGGGGCCGATGTTCCCCCATCTATTTTTGACTCCCATGTTGAAGAACATCCTCCTGCTGGCGCTCGCTGCAACGTCGTGCATGTCCCAAGCGCAGGACAAGCGGCGCCTGCAATTCACCATTGACGGTACGGCCCACGATACGTTGTACCTCGCCAATTACTTCGGCAACAAACTCTACTACGCTGACACCACCGTGGCCAATGCCAAGGGTGTCTCCGTCTTTGAAAGACCCAGTGGCTACAAGGCCGGTGTCTATGCCTTAGTAGTTCCCGGCCCGAAATACTTCGAGTTCATCGTGAACGAGCCCGTGATCGAAATGAAGAGCGATACCGGTGCCTTGAACGAGCACCTCGTGGTGCAGCGCTCCGACGAGAACAAGCTGTTCCAAGCCTATGTAAGCTTTCTCGGCGACAAGAAGGCCGCAGCTGACGAAGTGAGCAAAATGAGGGAGGCTACCGAAGACCCCATCGCCAAGGCGGGCTTCAAGGACAAGTTGAAGAAAATGGAGGCCGAGATCACCGACTTCCAGAAGAAGCTGGTGGAGGAAAACCAGGGGACCTACGTGGCCAGCATCGTGAAGATGAGCATCGCCCCACCGCAGACCGAGGTCCACAAGCCCGACGGCACCTTGGACAGCGCGGCCACGTACTATAACTACCGGGCGCACTTCTGGGACAACACCGACCTGAAGGACCCGCGGAACCTGCGCACGCCGGTGTTCCAGAACAAGTTCGACGAATACATAGGCAAGGTGGTGCCCCAGATCCCGGACACCATCAACAAGTGCGCTGACGACCTCATCCGCCGGATGGACGATGGCGGCGACCTGTTCAAGTTCGCGGTGAACGGCATCACGTACAAGTACGAAACCAGCGACATCATGGGCATGGACGCAGTATTTGTACACATGGCACAGACCTACTACTGCCCCAGCGACGGGAGCAAGAGCCGCGCGACCTGGATGGACAAGGAGAAGCTGGACAAGCTCTGCGAGCGCGCCCGCAAGGAAGCACCGCTGATCATCGGCGCGAAGGGAAAGGACATCATCCTGACGGACACCACCGAGCAGAACTGGATCAGCTACTACAAGATGCCGCAGAAGTATGTGCTGATCATCTTCTGGGACCCGCATTGCGGCCACTGCAAAAAGGTCCTGCCTAAACTGCACGAGGACTGGAAGGCGAAGTTGAAGCCTTTGGACGTGGCTGCCTTCTCAGTGGCCAAAGCCACGGACAGCACCCTTTTCGCCGATTGGAAGGCCTTCATCAAGGAGAAGGACCTTGACTGGACGAACGTGGGCCTCACCTGGCACGTCTTCTCCGAGGCCAAGGTCGCGTCCTACAAGTTCATCCCCCAGTTCACCACCATCGAAAGCCTGAACTACGCGGAGACTTGGGACGTGTACAGCACCCCGAAGTTCTTCCTGATGGACAAGGACCGGAAGATCGTGGGCAAGCAGCTTGACGTGGACCAGATGGTGGAGCTGATCAAATCCCTGAACAAGCGGGAGGCGGAGAAAAAGTGAAGTCGCAGATGAAATGCCGTGCTCATGCGGTATTCCGCAGTTCGCACAGATGGACGCAGATAATAAAATGCCGGCCTCCGACCTGAGCTGCTGATGGCCACAGATGTTCCCGCGTTGCGGGAAATGGCAATTTACAGCCTTGCCAACCGCTGACGCAGCAGGTGGTCCGCAAATACCAAGCAGGCCATGGCCTCCACGATGGGCACGGCACGTGGGACCACACAGGGATCGTGCCTCCCCTTTCCTTCAAGTGTCACCGCGTTGCCTTGGCGGTCCACGCTGGCTTGATCGCGCATCAAGGTGCTCACCGGCTTGAAGGCGATGTCGAACAGGATGTCCTCGCCATTGCTGATGCCGCCCTGCACGCCACCGCTCCTGTTGCTGGCTGTGCCGATGCTTGATCCTTTGGCGACGTAGGCATCGTTATGCTGTGAGCCGCGCATTGCGATGGAATCGAAGCCACTGCCGAACTGCACACCCTTCACGGCGTTGATGCTGAACATGGCCTTTCCCAGGTCAGCGTTGAGCTTGTCGAAAACAGGTTCTCCCAGCCCGGCAGGAACACCCTGCGCCACGCAGGTGATGCGGCCGCCCAACGTATCGCCTTCGCCCCTCACCTGCTCGATCAAGGCCGTCATGCGCTTTGCCGTTTCCGGATCCGGACAGCGGACATCACTCGCGTAGGTGTTCTCCAGCGCGAGTTCAGCATAAGGCTTCGTGAGCCGCACCTCCCCCACTTGGCTCACCCAGCCCTGTACGCGGATCCCGGCCGTGGCCAACAACTGCCGCGCGATCGCGCCAGCCGCCACACGCACGGCCGTTTCCCGCGCGCTGGCTCTTCCGCCCCCGCGATGGTCGCGGATACCGAACTTCTGCTCCCAGGTCAGGTCCGCATGGCCGGGACGATAGGTATCTTTCAGGTGATCGTAGTCCCCGCTCTTCGCATCCTTGTTGCGGATGATGAAGCCGATGGGCGTTCCCAATGTCACGCCGTGCAGGGTGCCACTGAGAAATTCCACTTGGTCCTCTTCCTTGCGCGTGGTGCCCAAGGGCGTGCTGCCGGGGCGGCGACGGTCCAGCTCCTGCTGGATGGCTTCGAGGTCCAACATCAGGCCGGCGGGGCAACCTTCCACAACGCCTCCTATGGCCGCACCGTGGCTTTCACCGAAGCTCAAGAGCTGAAAGGCCTTACCGAAGATGCTGCCGGACATGGTTGCGAAAGTAAAGAGACAAACATTCATCCTTCATCCATACGCTTCCTTTGCACCCCAACTCCAACTCCCCATGCCGACCGAAGCCCAAGTACTCAGCCACCTGATGGACCGGACCCGCGAATGGACGCGGTACTACCTCAGTGGACTGAAAAGCCAGGACCCGCACCGTCACTTCGTGTGCGAGGGCAAGGAATTGAACACGGTGTTCTGGTTGGTAGCGCACATGGCCACCTCGGAGAACGGCCTCCTGCTGGCCGCAGCAGGCGGGCCTTTCGAGAAATTTTGGTGGGCCAAGCATTTCACCTTGGGCGCGCCCGGCCTTCCACCTGAAGAATGCCCGCCCTACGAGGAAGTTTGGGAGACCTTTAAGAACGTCCACAAGAAGGCAGTAGCACATATCGCCACACTAAGCGAAGAGCAATTGAACGCCCCGAACCCCACCAAGCTCGCCATCGGCACAACGGTCCGCGATGTGATCACCCATGCGATCCGCCACGAGGGCGGGCACAGCGGGCAATTGGCATGGCTGTGCAAGTTGTACGGCGTTAAGATGGTCTGAGCATCATGCCCGGTCCCGTGTACGAAGACGGCTCATTGAATGAAGCGGCCATCGTGCTTTTACATGCCGTGACCGGTGTGGATGAGGAACTGCTCCACGCGGTCCGCATCCGGCCTTCACGTACCAATTGGCTCCATGCGCCGTGGTACCCTTACCATCGCGGCGGCGCGATCACCGTGGGCCGCACCATCTGGTTCACCCGGATCTGGTCCGAGCCGCACGGCCTTGGTGATGGATCCTTGCGGTCCTCGTGGAAATGGCTTGTACACCTTGCGCATGAGGTCGGTCATCTTCCGCAGGCGGAACGTTTTGGCCGGAGCTTTTTTGCCAAAGCACGCTACGTATCGGCCTTTACTTGGCAATATGCCTCACGTGCCCTTCTCTTCCGCCGACCGGTCCACGACGGAAGCGAACTGGAACGGGAAGCGGACTTAGGCCGGCAAGTGCTCCTCCAAGTGATCGGTGATGCAGCCGAACGGCATCCGGTAGTGATCGCCGTACATCAAGACGATGTGCGTACGGTGCATGAATGGTGCGCTATGCAGGTCGGCCCCATCGCAACGGCGACGGAAGAATACCGGAGCCGCGATCTCGCTTAGCGGGCGATCACGACGCTCAAGTGGGTTCCGTCCACCTTGGACCGTAGCGTGTACAGCCCCGGCACCAAGTTGCTCACATCAACCGCCCTTGTGGTCCGGGTACTCTTGGGAAGAGTACGCACCACGCTACCATCGGCACCGACCAGTTCCAACGGGCCCAGTGATGCACCTTCGAGATGGAGCACGGTGCTGGCGGGATTGGGCCATGCCCGCAACGGCTCAGATCCGTTCACCGGCGCAATGCCCGTAGTGATGTCATCGGGCTGATAAAAGAAGCGCACCACCGTGTTCACGCCCCCCACGGAAGTGACCTGCAGCACAGGCTCATCCATGCCTTGTGCGATCCACTTGTACTCGATCGTCTCAGGCTCCGGGATGGCGAAGCCGAAGTTGAACTGGTCGATGTACACCGTGTCCGTGCGCTCGATGCGTGACTTTACGCGCAGCACCTCGAACGTATCGGCAGGCAGGATGAGCGTGCCCCAGCCGTCCACCTCGTTGCGCCGCATCTGGTCCTGGCCGTAAAATCCGAGCGTGGGCACGCTGACCTGGTAGTGGCTCGCGGAGCTGTCCTGATCGCCGAAGTTCAGCGGGAAGCGGTAGATCCAGTCCACAGGTGTGCGCTGCACCGAGGTGGGCAGGCCGTTCACATTGGCACCGAAGCCCACATCGCGGTATCCGGCCGAATTGGACTTGAAGTAGTTGAACACGTTGCTGATGGAGAACCCTTGTATCCCAAAAGACGGTCCCCGCATCGCAAAGTCCGCCTTGTTCTCCGGGTAGACGAACGCGTTATTGAAGAAGAACTGGTAGAGGATCGGTGTGCTGCCCACGGTGACCATGGTATCCGCAGCTTCGGCGTTAGGGACCAAGGCACTGAAGTCCCACTGGTGCGAAGGCCCCGTGTCCGCCATGTCAGCCGTGGTAATGGTGTTCCGGTAGCGCACGGTGTCCCCGGCGGAAGGCATATCGGCGGGACCGATGGTGATCTGTGCGGAGGCGGTGACCCCAAGGAAGACGGGGATCATGATAAGTGGACGGGCAACGTGCTTCATGGGGCCAAATTACCACTCGATCGTGTGTTCCTGATCTCACCCCGTCCACCGGTCGGATCAAACCCCGTTCGAATTGATCAAGTATTGAGCGCGATCCTTGGCACGGGATCCGCAGTTCGCCACCGTTATCTTTGGACCGATGCGCCATACTCTTCTTTTCCTCCTTTTTGCCGTTTCACTGACCACCTTCGGACAATCCGATAAGGGTCGCAGGCTGGTGCAGTTCAGCGGTGTCGTGGTCACGGGCGACAGCTTGGAACCGGTGCCCTTCACCAGCATCATCACCAAGGGCAGCTACCGGGGCACTATCAGTGATGTCTACGGCTACTTCAGCTTCGTGGCGCAGGCCGGTGACACATTGGAGTTCGCAGCAGTGGGCTTCAAACGCGGCAACTACATGATCCCCGATTCACTGAAGGAGAACAAGTACTCCATGATCCATGTGCTTTTCCCGGACACGGTGATGCTGCGGCCCTTGGACGTGTACCCGTGGCCCAGCCGGGAGCAGTTCCGCGAGGCTTTCTTAGCGTTGGACATCTCGGATGATGAGTACCAGCGCGTGTTGAGGCACCTCAATTCCGCCGAGGCCATCCAGCGCATGGAGAACCTGCCGCCGGACGCCGGCCTTGCCGCGCACTATCAGGCCTCGTTGGACAATACGCGCATTTACAACCAAGGGATGGCACCGAGCATCAACCTGTTCAACCCGATCGCCTGGGCGCAGTTCGTGCAAGCGTGGAAGGCCGGGAGTTTCAAGAAGAAGCCGTAGTTGGTTCATCGGGGACCACGCTTTCTGCCGATCTACCAAGGCCGGATAAGCCATGAGCGATCGGGGATATATGTCACCGGGCAACATCAGGATCCAAGTAGCTTTGCTGGCATGAGATCGATCATCGCCCCGCTGGTCTTGGCCATCATTATTTCCGCAGGATGCGGAACGTCCTTTTCGGATGCGGAAGAGAAAGCAGCATTGGAGAAAGGCGCTACACTCGCCGATGCCTCGTTCAAAGCCCTCAGCTCCCGTCTTCAACAGGCGATGAAGGAAGGCGGACCTGCCCACGCGGTGGAATTCTGCTCGCTCAACGCGCTTTCCATCGTGGACTCGCTGTCGAACGCCCATGGCGCACACATCCGCCGCACCAGCGACCGGGTGCGCGCCCCGCATGACAAACCGGATGCCGAGGAGGCCCGGATCATGGACGCCATGCTGGCGGATTGGGAAGCCGGGGGAAAAGAACCGAATGTGCCGGCCCGTGCGATGGCACACGGGGACAGCATCGCCTTCTACGCGCCCATCTTCATCAGCTCACCGGCCTGCCTGAAGTGCCACGGCGAACCCGACGGCAGCATGGACGCTTCCGCCTTAGGCATGATCGATGAACGCTATCCCGATGACCGGGCTACGGGATACGAACTCGGGGATCTGCGGGGCATCTGGAGCATCCGTTGGGCCCGCTGACAGCATAGGTCCCGATCACGTTCAGGAGCGTTGGTGGCTCATGGAACAAGCATAGCCCTTGATCCGCTCCACCAGTTCCTTCCCCACCCGCTCGATCACGCCGGTCACCAAGGCGTTGCCCATGAGGAAAGCCCTGCGGCCGTCCGTGGTCCCTTCGGTGTGGCCATCGGGGAACATGTTCAGGCGCTCCAGTTCCACAGGGGTCAAACGTCGCAGTCGGCCATTCTTGGTGCGTATCACGTGTTTGAAACGTGAAGGCGCATTGCCTCCCTCGCCGGTGATGATCGTGCGCGCCGCCTTGTCCAATGCGTCCGGGAAAGCCATCGCGCCCTCCGCATAGTTGTAGGCAAAACCGCTGGTCTTGTTGGTGCGCTGCTCCTTCTTGCTGCCCTTCAGGTAGGCCCAGTCCTTCAGCCGCCGCTCCGGAATGATGAATTCCACTGGCACGTCCTTCTCCGGTATCAGAATGTCGCCGAGTGTGGTGGATGCACCTGTGTGCTCAGCACCCACGGTCGTAGTGAAGACCTGCCTTCCGACCATAATGCCTGTGTTTCCAAATGGGCCTGTGCCACGGGAGGCCCCGTTGTTGAAGCGTTCGGTGATGTCCGCCAGGTCACCTTCAAGGGTGAAGGTGGTAGCTCCGCCGATCTTCGCATGCGCAGGAAATGCTTTTGCGAAGACCCCATCTTGAAGCAGCCGTTCGGGTTTCTTCTTGGATCCCGTGACCTTCCGCCCTGACACCGTGGAGGTATGATAACCGAGGAAGAACACCCGGCGTCTGCGTTGCGGCATGCCATAGTCCGCGGCATTGACCACGCGCCATTCCACCACGTAGCCCAAGTCGGCTAAGGAGGCCAGCATCACCGCGAAGTCGCGGCCGCGTTGCTTGGCCGGTGATTTCAACAGCCGGTCCACGTTCTCCAAAAAGAGAAAACCGGGCCGCTTGGCCTTGAGGATGCGGTGGATCTCCCACCACAGCACGCCCTTCTTTCCGGCCAGCCCGTCCGCCTTGTTCAGCGTGCGGGCCACGGAATAATCTTGGCAGGGAAAGCCGCCCACCAAGAGGTCATGGTCCGGGATTTCCTTCACCGGCACTTGGGAAATATCCCTGTTGCTGTGCCCTTCCGCCCCGAAACGGGCCACGTAGATTCTCCGAAGCATCCTGCCGTTTCCGCGCAGGCTCCCATTGGTTGCTCCATACCGTCCGGAACGCCTTCGATGCGCGCTCCAAGCCGATGCGGAACCCGCCTACGCCCGCAAAGAGCTCGATCACGCGCACGGTATCCTTGGGCGACTTCTTCGGCATGGGCCAAAACTATCCAGTGCTTCCAACCCGGACGCGGCCGCACCGCGCCGTTATGAACACTGCGGCCCGGAAACCCCTCACCTGTCGATCTCGCTAACTTTCGGATCCGATAACATCCCATCATGAAACCAAGATCCAATTATGCCAAGGATGTCCCGGGTGTCTACAAGGCCATGGGCGTAGTCGAGGAATACCTCCATTCTTGCTCCATCGAGATCCCCTTGATCCATCTCATCAAGCTGCGCGCCTCACAGGTCAACGGCTGCGCGTATTGCTTGGACATGCACTGGAAGGACCTCCGCGCATTGGGCGAAAGTGAGCAACGGCTCTATTCGTTGGACGCTTGGCGCGAATGCACCTGGTACACGGACCGTGAGCGCGCGGCGCTGGCATGGACCGAAGCCGTGACCTTGGTGACCGATGGCAATGTGCCGGACGCGGTATACGAGGAGGTGCGCCCGCACTTCAGCCCTGTCGAACTCGCCGACCTCACCTTCGCCATTTCCGTGATCAACGTCTGGAACCGCTTGAGCATCGCAGGGCGGCTACCGGCGGGGACGTATCAGGTGAAAGAGCACGTTTGAGGGCGGATCGGCCGGGCACTCGGCAGATCAGTGAGGTTCTCGATAAGCCAAGCGCCGGTAAAGCGGAGCAGTCTACCGTCCTCACGGTCGAAAATGCCAGCCGAGCCCTCCTCCCACGGTCACTTCGTCCAATGGGATGGTCCCGTTTGCGGCACCGGTGTATTTCGCATGCACCAAGCGGGCGTCCAGGAAGAAATGGAAGTGGTCCCAAATGGTGTAGGTGAGCGCACCGCACAGCGCAATGTTGGGAATGACACGCAGTGGATCAGATCCCTCAGGATGTGGAGGTTCCGTCTGTTCAGACCGTGCGAACGAAATACCGGCTTCCATGCCAAGGGCAAGATCGATGCGGCCATGCACCCAATGGTAGAACGGACCGACCACCACTTGATCGTTCCGCGCCATCAACGCTGTTCGTTGTTGGCTACCCCTATACCAGTACACTTCGCCTAGGAAGCTGATGCGGCTTTCCGGAAAATACTCCAGCCTGCCATTCAGATAGATGTTCGTGGAAGGAGCGTTCAATTGGAACCCCGGACTGACGGCTGCGGAAATGCGCACAAGCCCGGCCGTGTTGGACGGCTCACTTTCCTGCGCCCGGCAGGAAAGGGCACAGCACAACAGCATCAAAACGATCGCTCGCGCTACCATACTTGGAAAAGCTTGTAGTTGAAGCTGAGATGGAAGAGCAGGTGGCCTTCCAAACTGGAGCCACGCTCCTTGTGGAACTCGACCTCGCCGTCCTCCTGTTCCGCATGCACGTCCGAGCCGAGGTGGATCATGTACTGGCCCACGAGCGAGATGTCCATACGGTCGGTGAGGTTGAAGTGCGTTCCTATGCCGGCCTGCGCCGCGCTGCTCCAGCGTTCGGCGAAGTTGTCGGGGTCGTTGTTGGCCTGCTGCTTCGTGTAGTCGAAGCAATGCCCTGCAAGGATGTACGGCTGCACGGTCTGACGGGTCGTTCCCGGATCGCGCAGGTAAAAGAGCACGCTCCATCCGATGTGCTGGTCCTGGCGATGGCCGTAGTCGCCGATGGAGCCCCGGAAGTAGTCATAGAACCAATCGGTGTTCACGCGGTCCGCGAGGCGGATCCGCAACTGCCCGCCGGCACCGGTCCCGGAGCTGTTGTTGTCAGTACCGTTGAAAAGGCTGATGGAACTGCGGCCACCGAGGGAGACCATGCCTGCCCGACCGCTTTTCTCCGGAGGCGACCCGGCACGCAACGAGGATGTGAACAATGCGACCAATATGACAGCCGGGATCCTCATGCCCATTTAACGCCGGTGGCGTGGATTCAAGTATCCATCCTCATGCCCGGGACCCGCATTGTCCGGACTCAGACCGGATCTTGGAGATCGGGTGTTTCCCGAGTACCCAGCGTTTACCTGTCCCTATCCAATATCACGCCCCTTATCCATATGAGCGGTCGATTGCCAACTCATCATTCATGCGGTTCCGGCCGCCCTAATTCCTTTTTGGACATCTTCCACTGCTCTTCTTCCGCCTTCAAGATCTGTTTGAGGCTATCGCTCACGTCCTTCTGTTCAAAGCGGTCGAGGTCCGGTTGGCCGGCGTCCACCCAGGCGGAATACCAATAGCTGCCCACGGCGATGATGGAAGCGTTCATGCGGCGTTCCACCATGCCGCCCATGGCGTCTTCGTAGGCTTTGGCGAATTCCTTGGAGTAGAGCTGTACGCTGCCTCGCCCGCGCTGCTCGTAAACGTATTTCTCGCTTTCCGGAAAACTCTTCTGCAGCTCCTTCTCCATGCCGAACACCGTGTCCAATGCGGCGTGGCTGGCGATCACGTTGCTCCATGCGAACTTCAGCGGGTCCTCGATGTAGTGCGCACGACCTACGAAGTGGTCATAATTTTCGGCACTGAGCTCGGGGATCCTGCTTTCCCAGAAGGCGTGGATGCCGTGCTGACCGGTCATGTCGCCGTTGTAGTTCTCGGTGGTGTGCAGGGGCACGTGGGCGTCGGCGATGTAGTGACCGATCTCAGCGCTGTAGTATAGAATGCGGTCCACGTTTCCGCGCGCGAATGCCTTCACCAAACGTCCATAGACCACGGGAATGTGCCAAGGCACGATGCCGTAGGCCTGCAGTGTGTCCTCGGTGAATTTCTGCACGGCAAGGTCCCATTTTTCGGGCACCTCCTTGAAGGGGTCCTCCCCTGCTGGCACATAATGGTCGATGTCGATGTAGTGGCGCGGCGCCTCACCGGCCACGGCATAGCGGCGGCTGTCAGGGTCGGTGGCGTGGTCGGTGACGTAGTCTATGTGGCGCTTGTAGAAGCCGAACATGGCGGGCGGCAGGGTGAAGACGGCCATGCGGTTGATGCGGCGGTGCCCGTAGAAGCCCCATGCCTCGGCGTCGCGCTGCAAGAGGAACGGCCACAGCAGTGCCAATGCGGCGAAGAGGCAGAACGAGCGGAGAAGCGTGGTCCGTTTCATGGTGGTCAATGGTCGAGCGGCACCAAGCGGTCACCGAGCAAGATTGGGATGACGTTGCTCTGGTCCGGGGTAAGGCAGTACTTCACGTCGTCCAGGAGATGCAGTTGTTGCAATCGTTTCCGGCGCGGTGCGGCCTTGAGGATGCTCATGAAATTGTCGCGCGCGGCCATGTATAGGTACTTCGAAGCGATGCTGCTGTCCTCCTCCACGCCGAACTTGCCGCTTTCGAGCAGGCGGTCCATCACGGCCCCGGCGAAGGCGCTGTCCTCCAAGCTGAACTTATCCTTCCAGCCGGAGCAGAGCAGGAGGATGTTGTCATCCTGCTTCAATAGCCAGTCGGTGAGCGCGGTGAGGTTGAGGAAGGCCCCGATGACCAACTGACGCACCTCGCGGCCGGTGTGGATGGCCTGCGTACCGTTGGTGGTGGAAAGGACAATGGTTTTGCCCTTGAGGTCCATCCCCTTGAAGGCCAGCGGCGAGTTGCCCACGGGAAAGCCCTCCACCACTTCACCGTTGCGCTCTGCCGCTGCGATGTGGCCCGGGCGGCCGATGTACTGACGCGCTTCCTCGATGGTGGCCACGGGAATGATGTCCTTCACACCGTATTCGAACGCGGTGACCATGGCGCTGGTGGCGCGAAGGATGTCGATCACGACCACGATGCCCATGTCCTGCTTGTACAGCGGGAACTGGCCGGGAGTGTAACACACCTCGACGCGGTACTGGTAGTCGGTGTTCTGGGAGACAGCCCTCATACTATGGAGTTAGACGCGGAGACGCTGAGAAGAGGTGGGTTATTTGTTCTGAGTCAGTTAGTCGGGAGTCGGGAGTCCGTGAGTCGGAAGTCCAGCCACCGATCACGGTCTTTACTTTCCGACGTGGATGAACGGTGTTTTGACAACAACTCCCTTCAGCACTTTTCCACGTACGTCCACCAAGATCTCGGTTCCCGGTGCGCTCAGCTCTTTGGGCACGTAGGCCAGGCCGATGGGCTTCTGCAGGCTGGGGCTCATGGTGCCGCTGGTGACTTTGCCGATCGGCTTGCCGCCGGCGTCCACCACGGGGCAATCGTGGCGTGGGATGCCGCGGTCGATCAGTTCGAAGCCTACCAGCTTGTTCTTCACGCCCGCTTCCTTCTCGGCTTTCAGCGCTGCGGAGTTGGTGAATTCCTTGGTGAACTTGGTGATCCAGCCCAGCCCTGCTTCCAACGGCGAAGTGGTGTCGTCGATGTCGTTGCCATAGAGACAGAAGCCCATTTCCAATCGGAGCGTGTCGCGAGCAGCGAGCCCGGCCGGCTTGATGCCGAACGGCTTCCCGGCTTCCATCACGGCGTTCCATGCTTTTTCCGCCAACGGGTTTGGGATGTAGATCTCGTACCCGCCCGCACCGGTGTAGCCCGTGGAAGAGATGAGCACCAGGCCCACGCCTTTCATCTCTGCGTACATCGCTGTGTAGTAGGGCATGGCCCCGATGTCCTCAGCGAACAGGCCCTTGAGCGTATCCGTGGCCTTCGGTCCTTGCACGGCCAGCAGCGACATGCGATCGCTGATGTTCTCCAGCTGTGCATCGAACGTGTTGTGTGCATTGATCCAGTCCCAGTCCTTCTGGATGTTGCCCGCGTTCACCACAAGCACGTAGTGATGGTCGTCGCCGTGTTGCATATTGTACACGAGCAGGTCGTCCACGATACCGCCGGTCTCGTTGGGCAGGCAGGTGTACTGCACTTTGCCCACTTCCAGCTTGGAGGCATCGTTGCTGGTGACTTTTTGGATGAGGTCCAAGGCACCGGGTCCGCGCACAAGGAATTCGCCCATGTGGCTCACGTCGAATACGCCCACGGCTTTGCGGACGGTGAGGTGTTCGTCGTTGACGCCGGTATACTGCACAGGCATGAGGAAGCCGGCGAAGGGCACCATCTTGGCGCCAAGGGTTTCATGAATGTGCGTGAGCGTGATGGTCTTGGTTGCTGTGGTAGTTTCCATTTTCAGGTCGATCGATCAGTTTGTTGAAGAAGCCCACATAGCGCTGTTTCCAGGCCTGGAGGCTATAGTGTTCCACCACCGTCCTGCGCGCGGCGGTGCCGATGGTGCGGCGAAGCTCGGCATCCTCGACCAAACGGGAAATGACTTCCACCCATTCGGCCTCCGTCTTGGGCAAAAAGCCGCTGACACCATGCTCGATGATGTCGCTGTTCACACCTACGGGGCTCATGAGCGTGGGAATGGCCAGCGCCATGTACTGTAGGCCCTTGAGCCCGCATTTGCCCCGCGCCCACTCGTCGTCCGGCAAGGGCATGATGCCGATGTCGATGGCGCGCAGGTCGTCCAGCTCGGTCTCCTTCTTCCACGGAAGACCATGGACGCCGAGCTGCTCGTGACGGAAAGAGCCGTCCCCAATGACGCGGATGGCGATGCGATCCCCATATTTCTCTTTCACATGAAGCAAGGCGGGGACGGCATGCTTGAAATGCTGGATGGTGGTGAGGGATCCGCTCCAGCCGATCACAACGGGGCCTACAGCACGGGATGTGCGCGGCAGATATTCCTCCGTGTCGATGGTGGTGGGCATCACCGCCACATGGTCATTGTAGTGGCGGGCGTAGTCGGCTAAGTATTCGTTCCCTGCGAATACCATGTCGGCCATGCGGATCAGTTTGGAGGTCTTCCCTGCATCCTTCACCCATTTCCAGCGGCGATTGGCATCGCTGACATTGGAGAGCCAAATGGAATCATCGAAATCGTAGACCACCTTGGCCCGGCCGCGACGGAAGGCCCGTTCGAACCAAGTGCTGCGCGTCATCAGGGCTTCGCGGCACACGAAGATGATGTCGAACTCGTTCATGCGGGCCACATCGGCGCGGCGCTTGGCGATGCTGCGGCGCACGAAACCCACCTTGCTGGCCAGGTTGCCCTTTTTGTAGAGCATCCGGTCATCGTCTTCACTGATCAGGTAGGACACGACGCATTCATAACCGTTCTGCTCCAGGTGGCCTAAGTATTGCTCGAACCGGAACCGCTGGTTGGGGCTGCGTCCGGGGCGGTGCGATGCTATGAAGAGGATGCGGGGCATGAAGTCCTATTTCGATGCGCTTTGCTGCGCCGTAAGATAGCCCGGGGGGGACATCAGACCTTCCAGCTCGGTGGCAGGCCGCGTTCGATCTCGATGTTCCCGAACGTGCTGCTTTCCCGGGCACCGGTAGCCAAGGCCCAAGGAACCATGCGCCGCAGGCCTTCTGACAAGGAAGTTTCCTGAGTTTCCCCGAAAATGCGCCGCGCCTTGCCGTGGTCGCTGAAGGCGAAGGCCACCTCGTTGCGTGCTTCCAGGTGGTTCACGGTGCCCTCTTTGCCCATCGCCGTCATTACCAATGTGGCGAGTTCGTTCACGGTGTAGGGCTTCTCTGCTCCCACGTTGAAGATCTCGCCGTAGGCCGATGGCATGCTGGCCGATCGGGCGATCAACGGTGAAATGTCGCCGACGTAGGTAAAGGCCCGTTGTTGGCTGCCGTCGCCGAAGACGGTAAGGGCCTTCCCCTGCATGAGCTGGTTCATGAAGATGCCGACCACGTTGCGGTAGCGATCGCCGAGGTTCTGGTATTCGCCATAGACGTTGTGCGGGCGGAACACCACGTAGTCCAGCCCGAACATGTGCTTGGCCGCATAGAGGTCCATCTCCACGGCCATTTTGGCCACGCCGTATGGATCTTCCGGCACGGGCCGCATGTCCTCGCGCATCGGCGGCTCCAGTGCGCCGTACACCGCGATGGAGCTGGTGAAGACGAAGCACTTCACCTCGTGGCGGACCGAAGCGTTGATCAGGTTGATGCTCCCGATCAGGTTGTTCTCGTAGTTGAAACGGCGGATGAAATGGCTGAGGCCCTCGGCGGCATAGGCGGCCAAATGGTACACGTAGGTGAAGCCGTGCTCGGTGAAGAGCCGTTCCACAAGGGCATCGTCGGTGATGGTCCCTTGGACGAAGACCGCCTTGGGGTCCACTTGGTCCTGGAAGCCTCCACTGAGGTCGTCCAACACCACCACGCGATGGCCCATGGCCAGCAGGTCCTTCACGACATGGGCGCCGATGAAGCCGGCGCCGCCGGTCACCAAGGAAGTCGGGGTCTGGGTCATGGTCTTTGTATCACCTGTCCGGTAAGCGGGCAAAGATGCGGGCAACGGCTCAAAGGGCCAACATGGAACGTCGCGTCGCGGCTACCTTCGCGGCCATGGCCTCGCAGCGACTGCTTCCCCGGTGGATGATCACGGTGATCGATCTGGCCATGTGTGCGATCGCGCTGCTGGCGGCTTATCAGCTCCGCTTCAACTTCAGCGTTCCGGACTATGAGTACCGATCGCTCTGGCCAGTGCTCCCGCTTTTCTTCGGTGTCCGCTTTGCGTGGCACATAGGCGCGGGGATCCAGCGCAGCATGGTGCGCCACACCGGCACCGAGGATGCCAAGCGGATCTTCCTCACTGTATTGGGCGGGACCATCACCCTCTTTGTCCTCAACGCCTTGCGCTACTATCTGGTGGACGGTCAATTCGTGCTGCCCACTTCGGTGATCATCATCGACTTCTTAGGCACGGCCATGCTGCTGATCACTTCGAGGATCGCCTTCAAGCTGCTGCACCTGCGCCGCAGAGGCCGGGGGAAAGACGCGATGCGCGTGGTGCTTTATGGTGCCGGCGAGGCGGGCCTGATCACCAAGCGGACCTTGGAACGGGAAGGTTCGGCGAGCTACAGCATCATGGCTTTCGTTGATGATGACAAAAGCAAGGTGGGCAAGCGCTTGGAAGGCGTGCTGGTGCATGCAACCGCCGAGCTGCCCAAGTTGCTGCGTGAAGTTGGCGCAGACCAGGTGATCATCGCCATACAACAGCCCGACAACGAGAACCGTCGGAAGGTCGTGGACATGGCCATGGCCGCGCGAATGGCTGTGCGGACCGTTCCACCGGTGCGGGATTGGATCAACGGGCAATTAAGCAGCGGCCAGATCCGGGAAGTGCGCATTGAGGACCTCTTGGGCCGGTCGCCGATCCGCTTGGACGACTCCCTTGTGCATGAGCATTTCCGCGGCCGCGTGGTCATGGTGACGGGCGCTGCGGGCAGCATCGGCAGTGAGCTGAGCCGGCAGTTGATCCTCCTCGGAGCCACAGAGACCGTGCTGGTGGACAATGCCGAAAGCGCGCTCTACGACCTGGAGATGGAATTGCGCGGCAAAGGCCAGAGCGCCTTCCGCCCGATGGTGGCCGACGTGCGCGACCGCGAGGCCATGGACCGGCTTCTGGCGGAGGTCAAACCCGAGGTGGTCCTTCACGCCGCCGCCTACAAGCATGTACCCTTGATGGAAGCCCAGCCGGACCAGGCCGTACTTACCAACATCGGCGGCACGCGGAACATGGCGGACCTGTCCATCAAGCACGGCGTGAAGGAGTTCATCCTCATCAGCACGGACAAGGCGGTGAACCCCACCAGCGTGATGGGCGCCACGAAGCGTTGCGCAGAGATGTACATGCAGAGCCTCGGAACACTGAACCCGTCGATGTCCATCGTCACCACGCGCTTCGGCAACGTGCTCGGCAGCAACGGATCGGTGATCCCGCTGTTCCGCCGCCAGATCGCCGAAGGAGGCCCGGTCACCGTGACCGACCCGGAAGTGACCCGCTTCTTCATGACCATTCCCGAGGCTTGTCGTTTGGTACTGGAGGCAGCTACCATGGGCAAGGGCGGCGAGATCTACGTGTTCGACATGGGCAGCCCGGTGCGCATAGCGGACCTCGCCGACCGCATGATCCGCCTCAGTGGAATGGAACCCGGCGAGGACATCGAGATCAAATACACCGGCCTGCGTCCCGGTGAAAAGCTTTACGAGGAACTGTTGGCCGACCAGGAAGGGACCTTGCCTACACACCATCCGCGCATCCTCATCGGCAAAACGCGCAACGCGGACCCACAAGCGACCAACGCCGCCATCGCCACCATATTGGACGCAGCGGAAACTGGCGATGCGGAGGCCTGTGTGCGCGGCATGAAGACCCTAGCACCGGAATACCGGAGCCAGAATTCCTCCTATGGTAAATTCGACGCACCGGACGGTCCACAGCATGTGACGCCACGGACCGGAACGAAAGAGAAGGCAAAGCCCAACAGATCATGACCGACAAGAACATCGAAACGGCCAAGCTGCAGAAGGAGATCGGGGACCACATCGGCGTGGGCGTGGACAGCCTCATGTTCAACTACGTGGAGGAACCCGGCAAGGGCGCCAAGCTCTACCTGATCACGTTGAACCCGCGGCACAACCAAAGCTTCCTCTTCCACTCCACTGAAGGCGGGACCAAACTGGAGGCATTGCGGGCCATGCGCGAATACGTGAGCACCTATAAGGATCGCACAAGCAGCTACACAGTGCAATGGAGCGCACGCGGCGAGGATGAGTTCAATACGTCTTATTTCCGCGCCAAGAACGTGCTGGAGGCATTGGATAAGCTCTTTTTCGATCGCGACCCGAACAGCATCACGGTATTCTCCGTGACCTTGAACCCGATCTCGTGAGGGAGGATCGGAACGTGGATGACGCTGAAAGAGGGATCTACGCAGATCTGAGAAGTGTACTTGGTCCGATTGATATAGAAATGTCGGTCCCGAAGATCGCCCATTCGCCTGACCGCAACTGCACACCATGAGAGCCACTACGCCGATACAGATCCGGTTCAACGACTTGGACCTCGCCGGGCACGTGAACAACGCCATCTACTTGGTATACTTCGAGCTGGGCCGCATGGATATGCAGCGGCACTTCATCCCCAAGGACCATGATTGGATGCGCACCGGCATGATCCTGGCGCGGAACGAAGTGGACTACCGCATCCCTATTTTGCTTACCGACAAGGTGCAGGTGCAGACCTGGTGCTCGAGGGTGGGCGGAAAAAGCTTCGACCTGCGCGCTGTGACCCTGGGGGCGGACGACGGCCGCATCTTTGCCGAATGCCGCAGTGTGCTGGTCTGTTTCGACTACACCAAGCAATCCTCGATCCCCCTGCCCGAAGAATGGCGCAGCACCTTGGCACGGATCATGGAAAGCGACCAACCCTGATAAGCACCCCACATGAAGAACTTCACCGCCGTTGCCCTGCTCGTACTCTTCGGAACCTCCTGCAGCGCGCAGTTCCCTAAAACCCTGACGGATGCCGCGAAGACCGTGACCGGCAGCGGCTCCACAGGCGGGCTGACCAATGCCGACGTTGTCTCCGGCCTGAAGGAGGCCCTCACCAAAGGTGCCGAGCATTCGGTGGACATCGCCTCGGTGACGGACGGCTTCTGGAAGAACGACCGGTTGCGCATCCCCTTTCCGCCCGAGGCGGAGAAGATGAAGAGCACGCTGAACAACATCGGTATGTCCGATCAAGTGGACAAGTTCGAGTTGACCATGAACCGCGCAGCTGAGTCAGCCACGAAGGAGGCCGTGCCCGTCTTTGTCAACGCGATCAAGGGCATGAGCGTCTCCGACGGCTTTGCCATCCTGAAGGGCGGGGACCATGCCGCCACGAACTTCCTCAAGGACAAGACCACGGTCGAGCTCACGGACATGTTCCGTCCCATTGTGGAGAAAGCCACGCAGCAAGTAGCGCTCACCAGTTATTGGACACCGCTGGCCGGGGCGTACAACAAGGCTTCCATGTTCACCGGCGGCAGTGCCGTGGACCCCGACTTGGACGCCTACGTGACGCAAAAAGCCATCGATGGCCTCTTCGTTCTGGTGGCCGATGAGGAGCAGAAGATCCGCAAGGACCCGATGGCCCGCACCACGGACCTGCTGAAGCGGGTGTTCGGGGCGCAGTAGTACTAATTCGCACTACAGAACTATCGGAACTATCTGGATGGTTGAGTTCAATGCAAATAACTGATCCCTGATCCCGACAAGCATCAACAGCTGTCAGGATCAGGGATCAGTTATTTACGGAGTTACACTGCCTCCTTATTTCTCATTCACTAACCGCAACACTCCGACGCGATCGGCGGCATGAACGCGGACCATGTAAACACCGGACGCCATGCCCGCCATGTTGATCGACAGCACTTGTCCGTCAACGGTTGTCCGGGGGGGCATCCGTCGTCCCGAGACATCGAGCAGTTCCACGGCGTCGATCCGGTTGGCCCCGAGTTCGATCCGCTGGATACCGCCTTGCTGGCCCGACCAACGGAGACCGACCAAGCCACCGTTCATCTCGTTGATGCCTGTGCAGGACACCTCGGCCACGCATACCGTTGCCATTGCGTTCGCACAAGGTGAAACACCCGTGACGGTATAGGTGTAGCAGCCCGGCGCTAGTGTCGCTGGATCATACAAGCCGCCGATAATAGCGCTGGGGCCGCTCCATGACCCGCCGACGTTCGGCGTCCCTCCCAACGAATCCAACAGGGAAAACGCTGATCCGTCCATGCAGACGGTCAGGTTGGCGTTTTCCCCCGCATCGGCTGCCGGGACGATCCCCACGGTGATCACCGCGGCGTCCTGTGGGCAGTTGCCGGGGCAATTGGTGGTGTAGGTGTATGGGCCGCTCACAGCGGTCGCCGGGTCTAGGATGCCAGAGACGACGGAACCCGCTGGGCCGGTCCATTGCCCGCAAACGGATGCCCCCGGAAGGAGGTTGATCAGCACTTGGGGATCATCGGTCTCGCAATAGGAGGCATGGGTGTCCGTACCTGCGTTTGGCGCATCGGTGATGGTGATCACCGTGGCGGAGGTATCGGCGATCCCGGATGGATCACTTCCGGTGACCCGGACCTGATAGCCGGTGCCTGTTGCGGTGCCCTGTGGAATGATCCCGGCTATGGAACCGGAGGTGGTCGATACCACACTGCCGATGTCCACGGCCGAGGAGAAGCTTCCGTTGATATCGGAGAGTTCCGCAGTGAACACATTCCCCGCGTTCCATACGCCACTGGCGGTATATGGCACTGTGACGGCGCTACCTGGGCAGTATGAAGAGAAGGCAAGATCGTCGGCCGTGATGGTAGTTTCAGATGAGGACGAGGTGATCGTCACATCGTCGATGCCGAAGGCCGGATCGCTCGCAGCGGTGGCATTGGCATTGACAAAGCGGAAGCCGAAGCGCAAGGTGGCCTGGCCCGCGAAGGCCGGCATTGTCAACGTCTGCTGGATCCATGCGGACTGGTTCCTGTACGCGGCGATCGGCGTGGAGACCAAGGTCCAGTTCACTCCTGCATCCGTGCTGTAGTACACCTCCCCGTAGCTGTTCGGGCCACCCGCGCATAGCCACCAGAAGGTCAAGGTGGCCTCGGAAGCGCTCACGGTGCTCACATCGCTGCTCATGCGGGTGAAGTGGTTGGCCGCATCGGTACATAAGCCGTCAGCGGCAGCGAAGTTGCAGTTCGTGACACCACTGGAGATGGCGGCCGCACTGGTGATGTGCATGTAATTGCCGTTGGCACTGCTTATTCCAGCAGGCTGCGCCGCCGTATTGGGAATGGTGAAGGAGAAGGGGAAGCCCAAACAGACCAAAGTGCCGTCGCCACCAGTGTAGGAACTGTTCACCAGCCATGAATTGTCCCCACCGGCGGTGGAGCCCACATCGGTGGTGTTCAACGTGAATGCGGGTTGTGCCCCTTCAAAATCCTCCGTAAAGAGGACCTGCTGGCTCATGACCGGGATCAGTGAAAGAGCAAGGAGTGACGTGAGTAACGATCGATTCATGTGGGCGCTGTTTGGAGGCAATATAGCGGAATTGACAAAGCCCGGAAAAATGTCAGGCTCCCACTTTCGGCGATACTGTGCATTTTTGCCTCTCCTCCGGGGCATGCTCCGGGGCCGCACAAACCCGAAACCGATATGCATCCCATCCTTCTGACCGAACCCGGCGTGGTGCTGGAACCCAGTGAACTGATCTTGAACCCGGACGGCTCGGTGTACCACTTGGCGCTGCGTCCGGAACATCTGGGCGACCTGGTCTTCGTGGTGGGCGACCCCGGCCGTGTGGAACGCATCAGCGCGCATTTCGACAAGATCGAGCACCAAAGCCAGAACCGCGAGTTCGTGGCCCGCACCGGAACGTACCATGGCGTGCGGATCACCGCGCTGGCCACCGGCATCGGCACGGACAACATCGACATCGTGATGGGCGAGCTGGACGCGCTGGTGAACATCGACCTGGAGAAACGCACACCGAAAAAAGAACACAAGGCACTGACGATCGTGCGCATGGGCACCTGCGGCGCGTTGCAGGAGGATGTGCCGTGCGACGAGCTGGTGGTGAGCCACAGCGGACTGGGCCTGGACAATGTGTTGCACTACTACGCCCACGAGCAGACCGACCCCGAGCTCCGCATACTTCAAGCCTTCCTTCAGCATACCGAGTGGCCGGACAACCTTCCCCTTCCTTACCTCGCCACTGGCGATGAACAATTAGTGGCACGGCTCGGGAACGGTAACCATGTGGGGCTGACCGCCACTGCCGGCGGCTTCTACGGCCCGCAAGGCCGGCAGCTACGCGCCGTGCCCAGCGTGGGCGGGCTGAACGATGCTTTCACTTCCTTCCGGCACGAAGACCTGCGCCTGCTGAACTTCGAGATGGAGACCAGCGCGCTTTACGGCCTCAGCGGGCTCTTGGGCCACCGCGCCTGTACCGTCTGCACCGTGGTGGCCAACCGCCTGCGGAAAGAATACAGCAAGGACCACCACACGGCCATCGAGCGGATGATCGGGCAGGTGCTGGAGCGCTTGGTGGGCTGAGCCGAAGCCCGACCATTCCCGCATTCCCGATGCCGACCGCTGCACAAGCGGTATTATTGCGATCGCGTCCGGCCCTCCGGGCGGGCGCATCCATCCCGCAGCATGAGCCAATACCGCATCGTACTCGAACCTGGGGCCGCAGAACGGCACTACTGGCGGGACCTGTGGAACTACAAGGGCTTATTCGGCTTCCTGGCGTGGCGGGACATCTTGGTGCGCTACAAGCAGACCGCCATCGGCGTCACGTGGAGCGTGATCCGGCCACTGCTCACGCTCGGCGTCATGGCCTTCATCGGATGGCTCTTCGAGAGCAACGTGCCGGGCAACGTTCCACGGCTACTATTAGTGGGTGCGGCCACATTGCCTTGGACTTTTTTCAGCACCTCCTTCAGTGAGGCATCCAACAGCTTGATCGCCAACAGCAACCTGCTCACCAAGGTGTACTTCCCCCGCCTCATCGTCCCGGCCAGTACGGTGATCGTCTGCCTCATCGACTTCTTCATCTCCTTTGTGATCCTGGTGATACTGATGATCGCGTACCGGTTCACACCGGACATCAAGATCCTGCTGCTGCCCCTATTCCTGCTGTTGGCTCTGATCACGTCTCTCGGAAGCGGCCTGCTGATCGCCGCATTGAATGTGAAGTACCGCGACTTCCGCTACATCGTGCCCTTCATCGTGCAGTTCGGCCTGTATGTATCGCCGGTGGCCTTCTCCAGCACGGACATCTACGCCAGTGACCGGATCCCGCAGGCCGTGAAATTCATCTACGCGTTGAACCCCATGGTAGGCGTGATCGACGGGTTCCGCTGGTGCATCCTCGGCGAAGGGACCTCTTTGTACATGCCGGGCTTTTTGCTCAGCATCGGCATCAGTGTGCTGCTGCTCATCGTTGGCGTCCGTTATTTCCGCAAGACCGAAAAAGGCTTTGCCGACGTGATCTGAACATGGAAGGGCCGATCATCAACGTGGAGCACCTGAGCAAACGCTACGTGCTGCAACACCGGAAAGCGCAACCATACACGGCACTCCGCGACGTTCTGACCGAGAAGGCCCGTTCGCTTTTCAAAAAAAGCGCCCCTCGGATCACCAAGGAGGATTTTCTCGCGCTGGACGACGTGAGCTTCACGGTGCAACGTGGAGATCGAGTAGGAATCATCGGCCGCAACGGCGCGGGCAAAAGCACCTTGCTTAAGGTCCTGAGCCGCATCGTGGAACCCACGAAGGGCCGCATCACCATCGACGGTCGGGTGGCCAGCCTGTTGGAGGTGGGCACAGGCTTCCACCCCGAGCTCTCGGGCCGTGAGAACATATTCCTCAATGGCGCCATCCTCGGCATGGGCAGGTCGGAGATCGCAGCCAAATTCGATGAGATCGTGGCATTTGCCGAGGTGGAGCGTTTCCTGGACACCCCGGTAAAACGGTACAGCAGCGGCATGTACGTGAGATTGGCCTTTGCCGTGGCAGCACACTTGGAACCGGAGATCCTGATCGTTGACGAGGTGCTGGCCGTGGGGGACAGCACTTTCCAGAAAAAATGCCTCGGCAAAATGGAGGATGCGGCGGGTGAAGGGCGCACGGTCCTCTTTGTCAGCCACAACATGGAGACCGTGCTGCGGCTCTGTAACACGGGCATTCTGCTGGATCAGGGCCGTGTGGTGAAGACCGGCCCGGTCGAAGAGGTGATCCGCACCTACCTGAACACGGGTTCCGGCGCGAACTCCCACCGCTCATGGACCGGGCACCCGCGCCCGCCGGAAGGCCACGGCGTGAAATTGCGGTCGGTGCATATCCACAATGCAGCGGGCGAAGGCAAATCCGTCTTCGAGGTCACCGAACGGATCGGCATCACCATGGAATACGAAGTGCTCACCGATGGCGACGTCTTCACGCATTCGTACAACTTCCACAACGAGGAGGGCGTGAACATCTTCAATACGCATGACACCACATCACCGGTCCGCAACGAACCGCGGAGAAAAGGTATTTACAGCACCACCATGTGGATCCCGGAGAACCTGCTCTCCGAGGGCATGGTCGTGGTGGGCGTCGCCGTGATCAAGGTGGAGCCCTTTACCATATACCTCCACGAGAAGGACGCGGTGAGCTTCACCGTGGTGGACCCCGTACGCGGAGATTCCGCACGCGGCCTCTACACGCTCGGCTTCGCTGGTGCGGTGCGTCCGCTGTGCCAATGGCAAACCCGTTTGGAACAATGAAGGCACTGCTGAAAAAGATCCTTCCCAAGGCCGTACTGAACGGCCTTCGCTACCGGAATGTCGACCTGTACGACTACTATGTGCTGCCCAAGCGGGACATCACTTACGCCAACGACCTACTGTACACCTATCACAACTCAGACTTCCAGCAGGAGCCGCGCTTCGCTGAGGCTTATCGCCTGTGCAAGGAGATCGGTGGCCCCCTGTTGCAGGACTACGATATCCAGTGGCGCGTCCACGTGCTTTGCTGGGCCGCCAGCCATGGGGCCAAGTTGGAGGGGGATTTCGTGGACTGCGGCGTCTACACCGGCTTCTGTACGCGGGCGATCATCCATTACGTCGATCTCCAACGCCTCGGCAAGAAGTATTGGTTGATGGACACCTTCGAGGGGTTGAGCGAGAAGTACAGCACGGAATACGAGCTGGAGCGCAACACCAAGCTCGGCTATGCCCATACCGTGGACCTCTTTACACAGGTAAAGGAGACCTTCCGCGACTTCAACGTGGAGATAGTGAAAGGTGCGATACCGGAAACGCTGGAACGGGCCACGCCGGAAAAGGTGGCCTTCCTGTCCATCGACATGAACACGGCCGCGCCGGAAGTGGCAGCGATGGAGCATTTCTGGCCGCGCATGTCCAGCGGTGCCATGATCGTGCTGGACGACTACGGCTACCCCGGTTGCCTGAACCAGAAGCTCGCCCATGACGAATGGGCGAAGAGCAAAGGGGTGACAGGTGCTCTCGCTGCCCACCTGCCAAGGATTGATCATCAAGCCATGACCACCGCCGGCCGGGTCTCGATCTGCGTGCCGACCTATGAGCAGACCGTCTACCTCGAGCGGACATTGACCTCGATCGGCGAACAGGATCACCGGCCCTTGGAAGTGATCGTGACCGATGATTCCGCTACGGATGCCGTGGAGCAACTGGTGCGCTCCATGGAAGGCCGGCTCGGAACTTCGCTGACCTATCACCGCAATTCGCCTTCGCTCGGGCCGCCAAGGAACTGGAATAGCGCCATCGATATGGCCAAGGGCGAATACGTGAAGATCATGCACCACGACGAGTGGTTCAGCGGCCCGGGATCGTTGGGCACATTCGTGGAGGCCATGGACTTTACGGGTGCAGACTTCGCCTTTTGTGCCACGGACGTGAATGCCGTGGCACAGGATCGTCACTGGACCCTTCAGCCAAGCGACGATGAGATCGCTCAGATCATGGCCGATCCTCCCCTCCTTCTGCTCGGCAACATCATCGGCGCGCCAAGCACGACCATCCAGCGGCGAACGATGGAACTGCGTTATGATCCCGCGTTCCACTACCTTGTCGACATCGACTACTACATGCGCGTGATCGACGCCGGACTGAAAGTCCATCATATCGACCAAGTGCTGATCAACTCCGTCTCGGACGCCGGGCACAACGTGACTCTGGACAGCAAGTCCGCACAAGTGGAACTACGCGAACATCTGGTGCTTTTCGATCGCTGGAAGGACCGCATCCCCGCTGCTGAAAAAGGCAGGTTCCACAAGTCCTTGTTCGGCCTCTTAGCCAAGTACCACATCACGTCAGCGAGCGGGCTCCGTGCGGTCTGGCCGGAATGGAAAGGCGGCGGAGTGCATACGCGCCTGGTCCTGATGAGCCGTTTGTTCCACCTGCGCCAACACCTGCTGGGCCGCAGAGTCTGATGTCATGACCCACGTGATCACACGGCTTAAGGGCGGATTGGGCAATCAGATGTTCCAATATGCGGCGGGGCATGCATTGGCGACGCGCCTCGGTGTTCCGCTCCTCATCGACCGGTCCCATCTCGACATGCGCGGAAAGAAGGTGGACTGGACCTTGCGCGACCTTGAACTGGACGTTTTCCGACTGCCCGTCGCGTTCGCAACACCCGGGCAAGTGGCTGCATTGGATCCACAGGAGGGTCGGTTTGGGCGTCTTCGCAAAGCGATCCTCAGCTTCGAACAACGTTCCGTGGTAAAGGAGAACGGCATTGCCTGGTGCGATGCATTTGAACATTGTTCAGCGCCCGTACTGCTCGATGGTTTCTGGCAGAACGAGCGCTACTTCAATTCCGTGGAGGGCCAACTGCGGAATGAACTCTTCACTCCTAATGACGCTCCCTCACCTGAGAACACCGTGATCCTGAAGGCCATCGGGGATCAGGTGAGCGCCAGCGTTCACATCCGGCGCGGCGACTATGTGCAGGATCCGGTGACGGCCGCCTATCACGGGGCGCTCCCTCTTTCCTACTACGAACAGGCTGCAGCGCGACTGGTCGCAGAACGTTCCGTGGAGCATTTCTTCGTCTTCTCGGACGACCCCGAATGGGTCAAGGGGCATCTTCATCTGCCCCGCCCGGTCACGTTGGTGCAGCACAACACGGGGCGCGAGGCACACTGGGACCTGTTCCTGATGAAGCATTGTGCGCATCACATCATCGCCAACAGCAGCTTCAGTTGGTGGGGCGCTTGGCTGGGGGTGACTGCGGACAAAACGGTGATCGGCCCGAGGTCCTGGTTCAAAGGCGCCGGTCAGGAATCGCAGTCCATCATGCCTGGCTCGTGGATACGGATACCCGGCACGAATGACTGAAGGGAGCCCGAAAGTCACAGTACTACTGCCGGTGTACAACAACGGGCAGTTTCTGTACGCCGCGATGGACAGCATCCTCGTGCAGACTTGGGCGGATATGGAGGTACTGGCCATTGACGACGGTTCCACGGATGACAGCTTGCAAATACTACGCTCCTACAGTGATCTGCGGATCTGTATCGTTGAGCACCCGAAAAACAAGGGTCTGATCGCCACCTTGAACGAAGGTATCGCCATGGCGAAAGGCCAGTACATCGCCCGGATGGACGGGGACGACGTGATGGCCCCGGAACGGATCGCAGAACAGGTGGCCTATCTGGATAGCCATCCGGAAGTTGCGGTTCTAGGAAGTTTCGTGGCTTTCATGAACACCGATGGGGAGGTCACCGGAACTTGGGGCACGGACCGCGCCACCCCGGACGAAGCCCCCATCCATGCCATGCTTCCTCGCACCAATTGCATCGCCCACCCGTCCGTAATGATCCGCCGGGCAGCCTTGGGCGAATTGCGGTATGACCCGCGGCAGGTCGGTGCAGAGGATTGGGACCTGTGGCTCCGGATGCGATCACGCGGGCTGTGTTTCGCAAAGCTGCCCAAGGTGCTATTGAACTACCGCGTCCATTCGACCAGCATGATGGCCGTTGCGAAGCGGACGGTCCCGTATGAATTGCGGCTGTTACTGGGACGTCGTCGTTTTCTTACGGGGGAATGGTCGCGGGGTCGTTTTACTACGATGCACCTCGCCGTGCTGAAAGCGCAGGCCCGGACAGGCGCACGCCATCTGCGCAACAATGTGCTCTTCCCCTTTTTGCGTGACACGTATCGGCTCCTCACCTACTCGCCTTTCAAGCTCCTTCGCGAACGGCTGCAACTCCGTAAAGCTCTGTCCACATGGAAAGGTCGCCATGTCTTCGCCTTCTCCTACTTCGGCACGGGCGGCGCGGAGCAGGTGCATGCTGACATCATGGCCACGGTGGCGGACCAACACCCGCTCATTGTGATCACCGGCTTCTCCCGGGATGCTGCCTTCGCCAAGCGCTACGCCACGATCGGCACCTTGCTGGAAGTGCCAAGGCTCGTGCACCACCCCTTCACCGCCAAGCGCGCCCGGCAACAGATCACCGCTGCGATGAACGCACGGGAGGACGCCGTGCTCTTCGGCTCCAACACAGACCATTTCTTCAACTGGCTCCCTTTGTTGAAGAACGGCACGAAGGCCATACAGCTTATTCATGCCTTCCTGCATCAGCCCGAGCGCAATGTCAAGCACAAGGCGTGGCTCACCCTGTTCGGCAGGATCGATCGCTATGTCTTCGTTTCACGACAGGCGATGGACGATTTCGAAGCATTCCTTTTCGCCAACAACGTACCGCGGTCCGTACAGGACAAGTTGGAGTTCATCCCCAACGCGGTGGAACGTTTCGGCTCCGTTCGCGACCATGAGCGGACCGGGCTTTTGTTCGTGGGCCGCGACTCACCGGAAAAACGACTGCGTGTTTTCCTTGCACTGACGGACCGGCTGGTGTCCGCGTATCCCGGCCGTTTCAGGTTCACGGTGGTGGGCAGCGATGCGGTGAGCGGTCACTCTCACGTGGCATTCGCGGGCACCGTGAACGACCCCTCCGCCATGGCCGCGATCTATGCCGAACACGACCTGTTGGCCTTGACCTCCTCACGGGAAGGTTTCCCTATGGTGGTGATGGAGGCCATGGCGAACGGCTTGGTAGTGATGGCCACGCCGGTGGGCGATGTGCCGAACCGACTGGATCCCTCGTTCGCCGTGATCACCACAAGTGTGGAGGAAGAGGTGGTGGTCCACGAGATGTTCTCGGCCGCAGTGGAACTTGACGGTGACCGTGAGCGGATGGACCGGATGAAGATGATAGCCTTGGCGAAAGCCCAACAGGAATTCGACCTGGCCCGGTTCCGTGAGCGCTACCGCGCCTTGCTGATGAGCCCCGCCTCCTGAACGTGCGCCAAGAGCGTGTCCACAAAGGCTTCCCACGTCAAGGTGCCCTCGTACCGCGCACGGGCATTCTTCCGCATCGCTTGCCATTGCACCGGGTCCTTCACCAGTTGGATGATGCGGTCGGCATAGGCCGAACCGTCCTCCGCCAGATCGAAGAGGAATCCTGTGCGCCCTTCCTGCACGATCGTGGGGATGCCGCCTGTTCGCGAGGCCAACACCGGTAGCCCGTATGCCGCCGCTTCGCAGAAGACGATGCCATAGGCCTCGAACCGCGTGGGCAGGATCAGGAAGTCAGCCGTGCGCAGATGCCCGACCAGCTTGGCCATGTCCGCTGGTACGTTTTTGTTCAGGAAGCCCTCACGGACCAGATCAGGGTCGTCGAACTCCGGCGGTGGCGTGCAACCACAGACCACCAATTCAGCGAAAAAACCGCGCGCCTTCAACTCCTGTAACGCCTGATAGGCGATCGGGCCGCCCTTTTCCTCCCACTTCACGCCGAGCATCAGCAGCTTCAAGCGCTTCGGCGGGAATGCGTGATCGTCCGGAGGAGGTGGTGCTTCCAGCAGATTGGCACCGAACGGCACCACCTTCACCTTATTCTCCACCGAGGCGTTCGACCGCACCGCTGCCTCTGCGGCCCAATGCGAGCTGTAGACCACCAGGTCGGCGTTCTCCAAGGCGCGCTGCTCCAAGGCCAAACTTTCGCGGCGCGAAAAACCCGCCAGCCCGCTCAAGATCTTGTGATACTCCAACGCCCCCGCGATGCACCGGTCATTGATGTAGACGACGGGAACGTCCGTGCGCAACATCGCCGTAGTGGACAACCCTGCCGGGGCCACGATCAGATCCACGCCCTTCAGCCGGCGCCGGAGGTTCCGCGCATAAGCCCGCGAAAGCAGGAAGGAATCGCGGTAGTTGAAGCGTTTCCCGCTGGTCCGCAGCATCACTTGGTTGATGAGCTTACTGAAGAACAGCACAGGTTGCGGGCGCAATGGCCCCAAAGGCACCACGCGTTCCACCCGTCCCTCTATGGCCCACAACAGGAAATTGTTGATCCCCGACCATGTGCGACGGTCCAAGGGGTCGTCCACGGTGATATAACCGATGGTGATGGGCAACTTGTCCTGCGCGGCCATGAACGGCGAATTTCGTGGCTTTTTCCACAGTACCGTCAAGGTGGACACACAAATGGCAATATGCAGGAGCGGAGCGTCAACAACCGATCGTTCATGACTTCACCTTTCATTGGAGATGAACAAGGGGCTGGTTGAAAGATGGAAGGAACCGACCCGTGGTCCCCTGCCTCACCCGATACTTTCGCCCAAGTTGGGACCGTATCAAAGGCCATCGTCCCGACGTATGCAACACCTGCACGTCCCCATGAGCGACACCGAGATCCAAGCATTGATCGCCTTGATCGACGACCCCGACGAAGGGATCTACTCGCATGTGCGAGAGCGCCTCCTAACGCTCGGGGAGCCCGTGGTCCCCGTCCTGGAGCATGCTTGGGAAGTGGATGATCTGGGCGATCTGTTCCGAAACCGCATCGAGGACCTCCTGCACACCATCCATCTGGACCTTACCTACAACCGGCTCGTGGCCTGGAAAAAGGAAGGCGGCGAGGACCTCTTGGCCGGAGCGCTGATCGTGTGCCGGTACCGCTATGCCGAACTTGACGAGAACCGGGTGAAAGGCCGGATCGCCGCGTTGAGGCAGGACATTTGGTTGGAATTGAACGACAACCTCACAGCCTTCGAGAAAGTCCGTGTGTTCAACCATATCTTCTTTCAGGTACACGGATTCAAAGGGAACAAGCGCAACTATCACGCCCCCCAGAACAGCTACATCAACGAGGTACTGGAATGTAAAAAGGGCAACCCGCTCTCCCTTGCGGTGATCTATCAGGTGCTTGCGGAGGAGCTCGACCTTCCCATGCGCGGCGTAAACCTGCCGAACCATTTCGTGCTGGCCTATATGGACGAGACCGGCGTTGCCGCCAGCGAGCTCGGCCACGGCGATGTGCTGTTCTACGTGAACGCATTCAGCCAAGGGGACATTCTGGGCAAGGCGGAGATCGATGAGTTCCTCGGGAAGCTGGAGCTGCCGTCGCGGGAGAGCTTCTACCAGCCCTGCAGCAACATCGACATCGTGCGCCGGCTGCTGAACAACTTGCTGAACAGCTACGAGAAGCTGAACGACCCCGACCGCGTGGAGGACCTTCAACGGTTATTGTCGGCGCTATAGGCCAGCTACCGCCAGCCTCCAAAGACCCGGCCCACAGTGGCCAGGATGATCCGCAGGTCCAGCCAGAAGGTCCGCTCCTTTACGTACTTGAGGTCCAGCGCTAACTTGGCCGGCATCACCTCTTCGATGTATGCGCGCTCGGGATCTGCGGACCGCGCCAGCAGCTCGTTCTCGTCGATGTAGTCGATACTGGCCATCCCGGTGATGCCAGGGCGGACCGAGAGCACCGCACGTTGTTCCGGATCGTACATCGCCACATATTTGGGGACTTCCGGCCGGGGGCCCACCACGCTCATATCGCCCACCAGCACGTTCCAAAACTGGGGCAGTTCATCCAGCTTCGTCTTCCGTAGGAAATAGCCGACCGATGTGATACGCGGGTCGCGGCCTCCGATGGTCAGTTGTCCCTGGGCCTCGCTGTCCGGGCGCATCGTGCGGAACTTCAGCAAGCGGAACTCGATCCCTCCACGCCCCACACGCACCTGCCGAAAGAAGGCCCCGCCCTTGGAGGTGACGGCGACAAGCAACACGAACACAAGTAGGACCGAAAGAAGCATCAGCAGCAACACCAGCGCGAATAGAATATCGAACATGCGCTTTACCATCGCTCAGCCCATGACCTCGGCCACGGCGCTCTTTACGGCAGCCACAACCTCGTCCACCTGCGTGTCCGCTAGATCGTAGTATACGGGGAGGCTGATCTCGCGACTGTACTGCCGGTAGGTGTTCGGATGATCCTCCATCCGGTATCCAAGGCCCTTGTAGAGGCTCAACATCGGCATGGGGATGAAGTGGACGTTCACGCTCACCTCGCGCTTGGCGATAGCGGCAATGATGGCATCGCGCTGCTCCTCATTAACCTCCGCCACTCTTAGCATGTAGAGGTGATGGCTGCTTTCGCGATCGGCATCATGGAGCAGGGGAACAATGAACCGGTCGTCTTTGCTGAACGCATGCTGATAGCGCTCACAGATCGCCTTGCGCCGTGGCAGGGTCTCGCGGTCATAGCGGTCCAGTTCCACCTGCCCGATGGCCGCTTGGATATCCGTCATGTTGCACTTCCAGCCGGCGGCCTCCACGTCGTAGCGCCAGGCACCTGGTCCCGTCTTGGCCAAGGCGTCCTTGCTCTGCCCATGCAGGCTCATGGTGTTGAACCACTTGTAAAGCTCCTGCGGATCGAAAGGGGCCGGGCAGGTTGAAGGCGAGCGCGCCTCCCTCGGCGGTAGTAAGGTTCTTCACTGCGTGGAAGCTGAATCCGGTGATGTCAGCCTGCGTGCCCAGCTTCCTGCCATCGATGGAGGCCCCGAAGGAATGTGCGGCATCGCTCAGCACCAGGATCCGGCCCAACTTCATCTGCGGATTGCTGCCCGCCACGCGCAGGTTCACCTTCGGTGTGAAGTAGGCGCACATATCATCGGCGATGCGCATCAACTCCGCGATCCGTGCCGGCATGCCACCGATGTCCACGGGAATGATGCACTTGGTACGCGGGTTGACCGCGGCGCGGACGGCAGCCGGATCGATCGTGAAATCGTCCAGCACGTCCACCATCACCGGCTTGGCACCTACGTGCATCACGATATTGGCGGTGGCGCAGTACGTGTAAGCGGGCACGATCACCTCGTCGCCGGGGCCTACGCCGAACCAGCGCAAGGCCAGCTCGGCCGCGTTGGTCCAGCTGTTCAGCGCGATCACCTGCTCAACACCGCAGTACTCCGCGAGGTGTTTCTCAAAAGCCTTGGTGCGCGGCCCGGTGGTGATCCAGCCGCTTTTCAAGGCCTCGGTTACCGCCTGAATGGTGCGATCGTCGATACGCGGCGGGGCGAATGGGATCATTCGGACAGTGGTTTTTTTGTTGCCCGGTATGGCCCACCGGATGTTCCACCGATGGCCAGGACGAACAATATGAATGCGAAGAAAACCACGCCGGCCTGAACTTCCAACATGCTTTCCACAGCCCAGTTCAGCGCGTTGAGCAAGAAGAAGATCACGGTCAGGACATCGCGCTCCATACTGAACCTCACCATAGGGAACAGCAACATCCCGCAGAGGAGGAGCAAGCCCGGCCATCCCAATGTGGCCAAAGTCTGGAGATACTGGCTGTGGGCATTCAGCCGCAGTCGGACCATCTTTTCATAGCCTCTTCGCTCGTAAGTGGCCACAAGTTCATCCTTCACGTCGCCGGTGCCCACACCCCACGGTGCATGCTCGCGTGCCACTTCCAAGGCGGAATCCCAAGCGAGCTTCCGTTCCTCGGAGCTGGTGGTGGCATCGGCCCGTTCACCGGGCACGGTAACAGCATGCCAAACCTCGGCAACCCGCTGCCGCACATTGGATGAGAGCAGGATGAGCAGGAACCCGCCAAGCATGGACGCCATGAAAAAGGAAAGGACCATGCGCCGCAAAGACCGGTCCTTCCATCGCGTGGCGAGGACGGTGAGCAGCACAACGGGCAGGCAGGCCCATCCGGCTTTGCTTCCGCAGAGCACGATGCCCAAACACAAAAGCGCTGTGATCAAGGCTCTTGAACTCCCGTGGACCGCCGGTGAAGGCGGCATCAGGAGCAATGCCGCGAGTGAAAAGCAGAGGTACAGCGCGAAGTAGCTGGGATGAAGGAAAAGGGAAAAGTCACTTCCAAAAACGGCTGCGGACCAGTGCAGCCCACCGTACAGCGCATGCACGGGCACCATGGCACAGCACAGCACCACCGCCAAGGCATTCCCAGCAATGAACAAGGCGACAGGGACAACCCCGCCCTGCCGGGCATCCTTTGGCATACGCAGAAAAAGGAGCGGGAAGATCGCCAAGGGCAATTTGATCTGCAGGTCGAATCCGCCATAATCAAAGTTGGAGGACCAGGCCAGGCCTAGGACATAGAGCGCAAAGAGCAAAATCGGCCACCACATTACGATGTTCCACCTGCCGGGCCGTGGCCCTTGTCCCTTCCATACATGGTGCCGCACGGCCAACGCCACCGCGGACGAGATCAGCAGAAGCGGGACCAGCCCGGGAAACATGGGCATCATGGCCGCCAAAGCCATCATGGACCATGAGGCCCATGGGCCATGGAAGCGCTGGAGCGTGGCTATCGCCGTCCTCATCACGTGGATGCTTGGACTGCCTTGATATGTGAATGTTGCTGCATGGTCACGAAGATCGCACCCGTCATCGGGAATTCCGTAGTTGGACCGTTTCACGGAGCACGGCCAGCATCCGGTCCAGACAGAAGTCCCACTCATACCGTTCCTTCACGTGTTTCACGCCTGCCTTCCCCATGGCTGCCCGAAGTTCCGGTGAGCCCAGCAGTGCGTTTATCCGCTCAGCTGCCGCAGTGGCGGAATTCCGCGGGACGACGAACCCGGTGACACCTTCCTCCACCACCTCCGGTAAACCACCCACATCGCTTACTACCACCGGCACACCGCAGGCCGAAGCCTCGATCACCGCTACGCCGAAACTCTCGCTGTCCAGTTTGCTCAAGGCGGCATAGACGTCCAACTTCCAAAGTTCCTCCGGCACACCAGCATGAGGCACCCTTCCGCACCAGTCCACCTTGTCCGCGATACCATGCCGCTCCGCACGGGCCTTCAACTCACCCTCTTGTGGCCCGGTGCCCACGATGCGCAGCCGCAAGCCGGGGTGTTTCGGCGACAACAGCGCGAAGGCGTCGATCAGAGTATCCACACCGTACTTCGGCGCAAGAGTCTTCACCGTCCCCAGTAGAAGCCCTTTCCTTGGTCCCGGTGTTGTCTCCGAGGGCCTGAAAAGGTCCGTGTCCACACCGAACGGGACCACGGTGATGTCCTTGAGACCGGGGCAGATCCCGCGTGTGCGATCGGCCATCGCATGGCTGGTGGAGACCACGCGATCCGCACGCCGCAGGTTGCGCCGCACCAAGGCCCGGTGCAGCGGTCCGCCTTCCGGAAAGTCATACACATCGCTGCCCCAAACGTTCAGCACCAGGGGAACGCCTCCCACGGCCCGGGCCAATGTGCCGTACCCCGTGGCATAGTGCGCGTTCACCACGTCCACGGCCAGTTCCCGGACCAAATTCCGAAGCCGACAGCTGTTCAAGTAGTAACCCGCGCCGTGGTAGTGGGGAAAGCGATGAACGTACACCCCGGCACCCAGTGGATCCACGGGATCATGCTGCGTGACCAGATGGACCTCGTGCCCGCTTAACGCGAACGCGTTCGCCCAACGGACCGTATGGACCGAACTGGCACCGGAGAGCAACAGGATCTTCATGGCCATCGGTGCAAGATGTGCATCAGCGGTTCGTCCCGATCTGTTCCGGCCGTATCCGACGCCGGAGAATGACAAAGCGGACCAAGCCCTGCAAGTAGCCCACGCCGTATGCAAAATGCACGCATGTAAAGCCGATCACCACCCAGCCCCAGGCGGACTCCCGACCGCCGCGCAGGACAACACGCGATGCGGCGAGCGTCACCACCGTGATGTACAGGGCGACCAAGGCCAACCAGGCCCAGCCGAAGAACGGCTTCCACAAGGCCAGTGCGGGAAGAGTGGCCATGGCCAGGACGAACAGCGGAGGAACGAACTGGCGCACTGTGGCGGGCTTGCCCAGCTTGATGTTCACCAAGGGTTTGAACAAGCCGTACTCGCGGTACATGCGCCAGAGCTTCCGCATCCGGTCCCGTGCATAGTACTGGATGCGCACCTGAGGAAGCAGGACGATCTTCCCGCCGGCACTGATGATCCGGCCATTGTGCTCATCATCCTGGTTACGCACTAATTCTTCATCGAACCAGCCGATGCGATCAAATAGCTCGCGCCGGAAACAACCGTACGGCACCGTGTCCACTTCCTGTTCCTGGCCCGTGCCCAATCGGAACATCGCGTTGCCCACGCCCAACGGACTACTGAGCACCTGCGCGATCGCCCAAGCTTCATCGGTGTTATTGGCAGGGAGCGTTTCCCAGACCCCGCCCACATTGTCGGCCTTCAAGCGTTCCAAGGCATCGATCAGGATGGCGACATAGTCGGCCGGGTAGCGGGAATGGGCGTCCATCCGCACGATGTACTTGCCGTGGGACCTGCGTATGGCCTCGTTCAGGCCATGGGGTACTATGCCGGCGGGATTCCCCACCAATTGGACCTCTGGATGCTCCCTTGCCAAGCGTCCCACGATCGCATGCGTATCGTCATGGCCCGGCCCCACGGCAACTACCACTTCCAGTTCAAAGCCCCGCCGCTCCTGGGACAGTGCATCCTGCACGGCCTGCTCCACGTGCGCAGCCTCGTTGCGGCATGGCATTACGATACTTACCGTGAAGCTCATGTGGCCAAGGGGGTCTCTTTGTTCCGATGGAACGCGACACCGTGGAGGTAACGCAAAGTTTCCTCCGTATTCCCTGTGCCGTTCTCACCCAAAGGCAACACCATCGCCTCACTCTGCCGCCACCACAAATGCTCACGCACCCGTTCATCGGAGCAGATGATGCCGGCGGCAAAGAACGCGGCGATCTGGCTGAACAGCCCGCCCATCCATGGCCTTGCGATGCCGCGCACGCCGCTGCGGTCCAGGTCATCGCCCATGAAGGTGACCACGACGGGCACTGAGCTCACCAGCACGGCGAACAAAGCGGCCACCGACCCGAAGTGTACGTGGAGCACGTCCGGTCTGCGCTCCCGTATCAATCTTCGCATCCGCCTTCTGGACCGGAGGAGCTGCATTAAAGAGGTGCGGCTCTCCAAGTGGAACATGCATACTTCGCAGCCCTCGGTGGTGAAGGCACGGGCCTGGGCCTTAGAAGCTGCAAAGGTGCTGCCGTCCTCCTTGTCCGGGATGATCACCAGAACACTGAGCCGATGTGCTTCACGCGAGGCGAGCCGAAGCAGTTCGCTGCGGACGAACCGCACATCGCGCCACGTTGCCCAACCCAGGTACAGCATGGAAACCACCAGGACCACACCCATGGTGTACCGGGGTGTGGGGATGAGCAGGTGGACCATACTGCCCACGAGCAGCAGCATAAAGGCCATGACCAGATTGATCCCGTTCCGTGGCGTATGGAAGTAAGCATCCAGCACACTGCGCATACCGTTGAAGAACGCAAAGGGCAGCGCCCCGATGAAGATCAGACGGCTCATCCATAAATAGTTGGCCCCGGTAGGTCCCAGATAGAGTTCCAGCAAGGGACCGGACAGCAGCTCAAAGCCAAGCATCAGAGCGAAGGAAGCGGCAAGGATCACCCAGGTCATGCGGGCGATCTTGCGTTCCAAGCCGGCATGATCACCAGCGGCGAGCTGGCTGGAGGCCGCCGGCAGCAGTAACAACGCCACCGGGGAGAACGCCGCAGCGGCCAAGTTCAGCAAAGTGGCGCCGAAGCCCACTTCGCCGCTGAGGTCGAGGCCATAGGTGCGCATGGCCACATAACCTGGCACCGTGAGCAGGGCGCCCAGGGCAATATCCCCGGGAACACGGGGAAGGCCATAACGCAGCAGTTCACTCCGCTCCTTCCGCATCTTCTCCTTGGCCGGCGCCAATAGCCCGGGCAGGATCGACAGCAGCGGCGCCACGGTCCATATGATCGCGGTGGCCCAAAGCACGTCCACCATGTCGTGGAAGAACACGAACGCCGCACAGGGTGCGATGGCCAGTACCATGAGCTGCACAGCGTTCGCCGCCACCATGGCGCGCTTCCCGCGCAAATACCCGTATGCCACGCCGTGCAAGCTGATCCCGACGGTCATCAGTCCCAAGGGAGGCATCAGCTCCGCCTGCGCCTCACTTCCGAACACGGCCCATGCCAACGGCTTCGCAAAGAGCGTGCAGACGCCCCACACCAAGAGGCCCAAGGGTACCACCCAGTACAAGGCGCCGCGGAGATATCCACGCTGGCGTTCCTGGGAACCGCTCATGGCCACGAAACGGGTCAAGCCCACCATGGCCCCCATCAACACCACGGGAAAGACGAATGAAACGGTACGCCTTACGATCACATAAAGGTCGAGGTCCTGCTTGCTCACCTGTGCCGCCAGCCGGTAAGCCAGCACCATCCCAACCATGGAAAGCCCCTCGGTCAGGTAGGTGAGCACGCTGTCGCGTCCCTGCGGGGAGCGCAGCAAGTCCTTTATCTTCCCGGCCATGAGCGGCGAAAGTAGCGTGTTCCCCTCCTATTCCAGTCCCTCATCAGCCCCCCGCACCGCTCATCCGGAAAGCCCGTCCGAAGCAGGCGGCAGGACCCTATCTTTCGCATCGAAGAAATGATGGAGATGGACTTCTTTCAATGGCATTGGTGGGCGGGATTGGCCATCGTTGATGATGATCGCCGAGATCTTCGTCCCCGGCTTCTTCCTGGTCTGCCTCGGCATCGGCTGCATTGGCGCGAGTGTGGCCGCCGCGCCTTGGCTTCGGGCCGGCTGGCCAACTGCTTCGCCTTCTCCGCCTTTTCCCTCCTGGCCTTCTTCACCATGCGCCCGGTACTGATGAAGCGCATGTGGACAAGGACACCGGTGTGCGCACCAATGCGGACGCGCTGTAGGGCTTCACGGCCGCGTTACGCCAGGACTTCGACCCCGGGCTCCGCTTGGGCCGTGTGCAACGCTGGTGGCGATGACTGGCGTGCCGAATGCACTCTCTGACCTCCCGCTGCACGTAGGCGACCTCATCAGCGTGATCCGCGTGGAAAGCAACACCCTTATCGTAGAACCCCTAACCACCTCTGAACCATGGACGCTTCGATCATCATTCCCATTCTCATCGCCCTTCTGGTGGTCTTCGTCATCGCCAAAGGCGTGCGCATCGTGCAACAAAGCGAAGCCATGGTCATCGAGCGCCTTCGGCGCTACCACGAAGACGCTCACCGCCGGCTTCAATATCATCATCCCGATCTTCGATAAGCCACGCGAGATCATCTTCCGCCTAAGCCGCGAACTGCCCGACGGCAACAAGTACGTGCAGTTCGATCAAGAAGGAACGCATCGACCTGCGCGAGACCGTGTACGACTTCGCCAAGCAGAACGTGATCACCAAGGACAACGTGGGCACCGAGATCAACGCGCTTGCTCTACTTCCAGGTCATGGACCCCGTGAAGGCGATGTACGAGATCGAGAACCTGCCCTTGGCCATCGAGAAGCTCACCCAGACCACGCTGCGTAACGTGATCGGCGAACTGGACCTGGACGAGTGCCTCACCAGCCGCGACACCATCAACGCCAAGCTGCGCAACATCCTGGACGAGGCCAGCAACAAGTGGGGCGTGAAGGTGAACCGCGTGGAATTGCAGGACATCAACCCGCCGCGCGACATCCGCGAGGCCATGGAGAAGCAGATGCGTGCCGAGCGCGATAAGCGGGCACAGATCATCGATGCCGAAGGCACCAAGCGCGCCGTGATCCTACAGGCCGAGGCGGTGCAGCAGAAGCAGATCAACGAGGCCGACGGCCAGAAGCAGGCGCAGATCCTGGAGGCCGAAGGCGATGCACAAGCCCGCATCCGCCGTGCCCAAGGTGAAGCCGAGGCCATCCGCTTGGTCACCGAAGCCATCCAAGGGCACCAAGGCCGATCCCGCCAACTACCTCATCGCCATGCGCTACCTCGAGACCCTGCAGGACATGACCAGCGGCCAGAACAACAAGGTGGTCTACATCCCCTACGAAGCCACCGGCGTGCTCAGCAGCGTGGGCGGCATCAAGGACATGCTGGTGGCCGGTTCCGGGCCCAAGTAGTTTTCACCTCAACCATAACAATGTGAAGGGCTGCTCCATCAGGACGGCCCTTCCTGCATGGTACCCAAACCGCTCTACTACCGCCGCACTTCGTATCTTCGAGCAAATGGCACGCACATCCGACACCCTCTCCCAAGCCGTGAACGATCTCCAAGCACGCGGCTATACCGATGATCTGATACCTGGACGACGAATGCTTGGTCCGTAACGGTAAGAACACCTCCATCCGGATGAATTCCGGATCGATGAATTCCACCGGTTCGAGGGAGCATCGGATCCTGCTGATTCCAGCATCGTATATGTGATAAGCTCGGAGCAGCATGACATCAAGGGAGTTTTGGTGAACGCCTTCGGCCCCGAGGCTGATCGGCTTGGCCAAAAAATGGTCGCCAAACTGGCCACGCATCCCGCCCTTCAAATTTGAACGCTCGGAATGGCCCGCTCTTCCCGCCTCCCTTGTTTCTGAGGTGCACCGTCCGATGATAGCCCGCCCGAACAATACCCTCTCTGCAAGTGTATCTTCGCTATCATGGCACGCTCATACGATACCCTGTCCCAAGCCGTGAACGACCTGCAAGCGCGCGGCTATACTGATGAATTGACGCTCCATGGTGAATGCGTCATCTGCAACGGGAACAACACGGCGTTAAACCCGGATGACTTCATCATCGACGAGTTCCATCGCTTCGAGGGGGAATCCAACCCCAGCGACGAGAGCATCGTCTATGCGATCAGCTCCGCGAAACATGATGTGAAGGGGGTGCTGGTGAACGCCTTCGGCCCCGGCGCCTCTAGCCTCAACCAGGCGATGGTGGACAAATTGGCCACACACCGTTTAGTGGGGACCTAGTGTGTCTGGAATTCACTTGCCGACCAGGTCGAAGGTGAGTTCCACCATGTCATCGATCATCTTGTCACCTAATGCATCGAAGAACTGCCCGGAGCGGTACTTGATGTCGTAGAGCGTACGGTCGAAAATGATGGTTCCGGCCGCACGAACTCCCTTCTTCTCTTTCCAGGCCAATGCATCGAAGGTCACCGGGTGGGTGATGCCCTTGATGGTGAGGTCGCCCGTGACGGAATAATTGGGCTTGCCGGTCTCCACGCCAGGGATCGCCTCTACTCGGGTGGCCTTGAAATTGGCCGTATTGAATTCGGCCGTATTGAAAAAGTCCGGTGACTTGAGGTGGCCTTCCAGCTTGGCGGCATATTCCCCCTCCATGTCGGCATTCGTGATGCTCGTCATGTCAATGGTCACATCCGCGTGCGAAAGCCCGTTCTCCCCCCACCCGATGGTGCCCGACCGTATGCCGATCGAGCCATGGTGCTGACCGGTGATCTTCTTGCCGGTCCAGACCAGTTTGGTGGCCACGGGATCGACGGTGTACGTGGACTGGGCCATGGCAGCGCCGGTACCGGCCAACAGGAGCGCGAGGGAAAGTAACTTTATCATGTGTTCGGGTTGATCCGTTCGTAAGTGTGATGAATGTTGTGGTCCGACCTATGGACGCAGCTTGTCCAAGCTTTGGTTCATTGCCTTGGCCTCGGCGGTGGACAACCTTCGTGCCACCTTCGCAACGAGCTCCTCCGTGGCGTTATCGATCGTTGCCAGCAGGGCATTTCCTTTTTCGCTGATCAGCAGATGGACCACTCGGCGGTCTTGTTCGCAGCGCTCACGGAGCACCAGCTCCTTGGCGATCAATTTGTCCGTGAGGCGCGTGGCGTTCGGGGCACGGTCCAACATCCGTTCCAGCACCTCATGCATGCACATCCGCTTTCCTTTCGCACCGCGGAGGATCCGCAGGATGTTGTACTGCTGCGGGCTCAGGCCATATGGCTTCAGCCGTTCCGAATCGCGATGCTTCAGCCAGTTGGAAGTGAAGAGAAGGTTGAGGAGCAACTTCTGATGCTCGCTCTTGAAGTCCATCCGGAGCTCCTTCTCAATACTGGCCATGGTGCAAATTTAGCTGAATTACTTTCCATGGGGAATATGGGAGCGACCCCGCTTCCTTGGTCCACCTTAAATTGGTCCCCTTAAGAAATTTCCATGCGCCAATTGCTTCCTCTTTGCCTGATCGGCGGTCTGTACTTGGCCGGTTGCACCGATCCTGAACAGCCTGAAAATGCGGGGCCTCCTGCTGCTGTGAGAACACCGCAGGTCACGGCCCAATATGTATCCGACGACCGGGGCAGTGGCGATTCGTTGCTTACCGTCATGGGTTCCGTTCAGGGAAAAGTGGTGGCGGACATGTTTGCTGGAAACGGATACTATACCTGGCACCTGATGGGTGCCGGGGCCCGTGTACTGGCCATCGATGTCGATCCCGCGAACATCGCGGCCTTGGAGGCGCGCAAGAAGGCGGAGGGCATCGGTGATGACCGCCTGCTGATCCGGCTCACCACCCCCGGGGTAACAGGGCTCATGCCCAATGAGGTGGACATGGCATTGATCACCCGGGAATACTCGCAATTGGGTGACAGGCAGGCCTGGTTCGCGCAGTTGATGGCCGGCGTGCGGGATCCGCACACCTTTTTCCTGGTGAATTATGTCCCGCAACAAACACCGGAGGGTCCGCCACTTTCCCAGCGTATGGACTTCAACACCGTTGCCGACGAGGTTACGGAGTTCGGCTACGGCGATGTGGGCATCATGTACAAGAAGATGCCCTACCGCTTTATCCTCTTCGGGGCCGTGGTGCCACCGGACACCGGGGAGCCGGAGGATAACTAATTCATGTCGTCATCGGCGATGCCATTTCGCATTGGCCGTGTGCTGGTGCAAATTGCCCCGAAAATGCGAAGCTGTTTCTTGCCCGGACGATACGAAAACAGGGTTGCTTAGCCAGAGCTCCTGACCCATTTTTCCGAGAAGCATGGTTGAAAAGGAGTGAGTAGATCGTGGGGGGGGCTATAGCAAGGTATGATCAGAGCAGGAAGCATGAACACCCGACCGGAGATCATCAAAACCAAGGCCTGGCGTACCGCCGTGATCCACCTGGTCATCCCTGGCCGAGAAATGCCGAAATACATGGACCCGGCGATACAGGAGATCTTGAAAACGCTGAAGGACCAAGGTCTTCAACCCGCCGGCCCCATGTTCTCCTACCACCATCGCCGACCTTCGGACACGTTCGATCTTGAGCTGGGATTCCCGGTGACGAAGGCCATCAAGCCGACGGGGCGTGTAGTGAACGGCACATTGCCTGCGGAGAAAGTTGTGCGCAGCGTGTACCAAGGGCCGTACGAAGGGCTCAGCGCCGCATGGAGGGAATTGCAGGACTGGGTGGGCGAACAGGAACTTCCCGGAACAGGCCGCTTTTGGGAGTGCTATTTGAACACCCCGGATGAGGTGAAAGGTCCGACGGAATACCGGACGCAACTGAACTGGGTGGTAAGTTGATCCTGACAACGATCTCGATCCATTCATGGGCAAACAACCGTCACCAATGACCCCTGACGATCGTCCGATCATGGCGTTCGAGAGCGCACAGGTCTGGGAAGCTTGGCTGGAGGAGCAAAGCGGAAACTCACCGGGCATCTACATCAAGATCGCCAAGAAGAACAGCGGTGTGCGGTCGGTCACCTATGCCGAAGCGTTGGAGATGGCCCTTTGCCACGGCTGGATCGATGCGGTCCGCAAACGCTTCGACGAAACCTGCTACCTGCAGAAGTTCACTCCGCGCGGGCCTCGAAGCATCTGGAGCGAGATCAACAAGAAGAAGGTGCAACAGTTGATCAAGGCCAAGCTCATGCGGCCAGCCGGGCTTGCCACCGTGAAACGTGCCAAGGCAAACGGGCAATGGGACAGGGCCTACGCACCGGCGAGGACGATCACTGTTCCGCCTGATCTGGAAGCAGCGTTGAAGAAGAACAGGAAAGCCGATACATTCTTCAAGACCCTTAAAGGCAGTAAGCGGTATGCGATCTTGCATCGATTACAGACCGCTAAAAAGGAAGAGACCCGTGCCAAGCGTTTAACGCTCTTCATTGCGATGCTGGAGCGAGGAGGATCCATTCATTGATGATCCCACAACTACCAACAACACCATGAAAACACAGATCTTCGTCAACATGCAGGTCAACGACCTCGCCAGGTCCAAAGCCTTCTTTGAAGCGCTCGATTATTCGTTCAACGCGCAGTTCACCAACGACGATGCGGCTTCGTTGGTGATCAGCGATACCATCTACGCGATGTTGCATACGCCGACAAGTATGACGCGTTTCCTTCCGAAGGGGAAGTCCGCCGCTGTTCCGACGAAGCAAACCGAAGTGCTGCTGGCCCTTTCCTTCGAAAGCAAGGATGCAGTGAACACGATCTACGACAAGGCCATAGCTGCGGGAGCGACGGAATGTCGTCCCACGGAGGACCACGGCTTCATGTATGGCCGGAGCTTCAATGATCTGGACGGCCACATCTGGGAAGTATTCTGGATGGACCCGTCGCGGGTGAATTGATCCGATATGGGGGGGCGAGCGGGAGCCGGACGTGGCATGGTACTACCATTTCTTCAACACATTCCAGCATGAAACCTTCAGCCAAGAACACTGACGAATACTTAACGATGTTGCCGGACGACCAAGCCAAGGCTTTGCAGAAACTCCGTAAGCAGATCCTTGCGGCAGCACCGAAGTGCGAAGAATACTTTGGATACGGTTTGCCGGGCTTCAAGTACAACGGCCATTCGTTGCTGTACATGGGCGCAGCCAAGAACCATTGCGCGCTCTATGGTATGATGCCGAAGGGTTTCGATGCGGAATTGAAGGATTTCAAGGTCAGCAAAGGCACGATCCGCTTCACACCTGAAAAGCCATTGCCAGCAGCTTTGGTGAAGGCGATCGTAATGGCATTGGTGGAGGCGATGAACGCGAAGTATCCGGTGAAGACACAAGCCAAAACGAATAAGGGTTTCGCTGCATCTTGATCTTACTACGCCCCGAAAATAAAAGTGGTGGCCCCTATAATACCACCCTTACCTGTGAAGTTGAATTGTCGTGGTTGCTCCGTCAGCAACAAAGTCCCTGCCTTCGGACCTATCCCTCCAGTTCCAAAACCTTCGAATTGTCCACGCGCTCGAGATGAATGGTCTCCTCCCCTTTCGGCAAGCGCCAATGGATGTCCGCGCCTTCCTGGTAACCGATCAAGGCCGAGCCCATCACGGTGAAGACGGACAGCTTATTTGCCTTGAGGTCCGCGTCCTTCGGCATTACGAGCTGCAGGTTCTCCTTCCGTGCGGTCGGAGATTTGAAGGTCACCACGCTGTTCACGCGCACCACGTCCTTCGGCAGGTCATTTTCCTCTCGGATATCAGCCTGCTTCAATTCCTCGAAGAGCTGGTCCAGGCTTTGTTGCACGGTGACGTCGGCCGGTGTGAAACCGATGATCCAGGACATGATCAGGTCGCGTTCCTTGGCGGAAACGATCAATTTCGGGTTGCTCATTTCAAATGCGTTTGAGTTCAGTAATGATGGCTGCAAGGCTTTCTTTCGCATCGCCGAAGAGCACCTTGCAGTTCTGCCGGTCGAACAACGTGTTCACCACGCCGGAGTATCCTTTGGCCATGCTGCGTTTCATCACCACCACCTGCTTGGCCTTGTATGCGCGGATGATGGGCATGCCGTAGATGCTGCTCTCGGGGTCGTTCTCGGCGGCGGGGTTCACCACGTCGTTGGCACCGATCACCAGCACGGTGTCGTAGTGTTCCATGGTGTTGTTCACCTCGGTCATCTCCAGAACCGACCCATACGGGATGTTCGCCTCGGCCAACAGCACGTTCATGTGCCCGGGCATGCGGCCCGCCACGGGGTGGATGATGAAATGCAGGTCCACGCCGCTCTCCTTGAGCATTTCCTGCAGGGCGAAGCATTCACGTTGCGCCTGCGAAACGGCCATGCCATAACCCGGCACCACGGCCACCTGCTTGCTGAAAGCCAACAACGACGCGGTCTCCACGGCGGTGATGGAACGGATGTCCTGCTCCGTTTCCGCCTTGGTGCCTCTGCCCGAGGCGAACTTGCCCGCGAGCACCCCGGCGAGCGACCTGTTCATGGCGGTACACATCTGCATGGTGAGCAGGATGCCGGTGGCGCCCACGAGGATGCCACCGATGATCATCACGGGGTCATGGAAGAGCAGGCCCGCCATCAAGGCGGCCACACCGGTCAATGCGTTGAGCAACGAGATCAGCACGGGCATGTCCGCGCCGCCGATCGGCAGGGTGAGGAACACACCGTACGCCAACGCCGCAATGGCAATGCCCAGCAACAGCGCGGGGTACGCCGATACGTCCACGGGCATGGCGAGGTAATAGATCACCGCCGCCACCAACAGGGCGAGCAGCACGCGCGCCTGCACCTTATGGACCTGTGCAGGCCGTGGCAGCTTCCGCCCGTCCAATTTCAGATAAGCCACCATGCTGCCGGTGAAGGCCACCCCGCCAAAGAGGGTGGCGAGGATCAACACGCTGCCGAGCAGTTTACTGTCCACCGGAGTGCCCGTGCCATACACCTCGTTCAACCCCAGCACCACCGCGCAAGCCCCTCCCAAAGCGTTGAAGATGCTCACCAGCTGCGGCATGGCGGTCATGGCCACACGGTTGCTCCAGACCTTCCCTATCACGGTGCCCGCAGCGAGCAGGCCCAGCAATAAAAGCAAATGGGGCGACCCCGCCCAACCAGTGGCCACCACCACGGCTGCCAACGCAAGTACCACACTGGCGGCTGCCAGCATGTTCCCCATTTTAGCGCGGGCGGGATCGCCCATGAACTTGAGGCCTTGTACAAGCCCCACTGTGGCAAAGAGATATGCGAACTGCATCATCATGCTTTCGGACCCTTGGCGGGTTTGCGCTTCACGCTGAACATGGAAAGCATGCGGTGTGTCACGAAAAAGCCCCCGGCCAGATTGATGGAACCCAGTAACACCGCGAGCGATGCAGCGGCGAGGGTCCAGCCCTGGTCCAACGGCGTGTTGAGCAATTGCACAATACCGCCGAAGAGGATGATGCCGCTGATGGCGTTGGAACCCGACATGAGCGGTGTATGCAGCACGGCCGGGATGTTCTTGATCACCTCAAAGCCCAGCAGCAGGCTCAGCGCGAGTACGAACACGCCGTCAATGGGGGTTATGCTGTAGCTCCAGTCCATGAAGGTCAGTTTGCGGCAGCTTGCAGTGCCAGGACGCGCTCGTTAACCGACTCGCCGTCCCGTACCACCAGCGTGGACCGCAGGATGGGGTCATCGGCGGCGCCGTCCTTGTTCTTGAGCAAATGCTCGATGAACGCGACGAAGTTGTTGGAGAGCAGGAACGATGTGCTGTGCGCGCAGCTGCATTCGATGGAGGTGGGCCCCAGAATGGTCACCTCGTTGTGCATCACCGTCTTGTCCGGCTCGGTCAAGGCGCAGTTCCCTCCGGTGGCGGCGGCGATATCAACCAGAACGGCACCGGGCTTCATGCCCATCACCATCTCCTCGGTGATCAACAAGGGTGCCTTCTTTCCGGGGACCCTTGCCGTGGTGATGACCACATCCGCCTTGGACGCTTCCTCATGGATGCGGTCCCTGATCTTTTGCAGGAAGTCCTCGGACTGTTGGGAGGCATATCCACCGCCATTGCTATCGTCCACCGCGCCCTCCACCTCGATGAAGGTCGCGCCCAAGCTTTCCACCTCCTCTTTCGATGCGGCGCGCACGTCATAGGCTTTCACCACCGCACCGAGCCTGCGCGCGGTGGCAATCGCCTGCAGCCCCGCCACCCCGGCACCCATCACTAAGAACTTCGCCGGACGCAAAGTGCCGCCCGCGCTGGTGATCATCGGCACGGTGGCCAAGGAACGCTCAGCGGCCAGCAGCACGGCCTGATAGCCGGAGATGGAGCCCACCGAGGACAACACGTCCATGGACTGCGCCAAGGTGCTGCGCGGGATCAGGTCCAAGCTGTGTACGGTGACGCCGGGATGCAGATAGCGGTCCACCTGCTCAGGCATCCATAGGAAACTGAAGACACCGATGAAGGTCTTGGCTCCGTTGAGGACCTCACCATTGTAGTGATGGTCGTAGCTCAACAGGATGTCCGCCCCGGACATCACCTCCTCCGCAGAGTCCACCAGCTTCGCGCCAGCGGCCTCATATGCGTCGTTGGTGAAACCGGCAGACCGGCCCGCATCGCGCTGGACAAGGATCTCGGCCTTGTCCTTCAGCCGTTCCACCCCCGCAGGGGCCAGCACGGTGACGCGGCGGTCCGCACGTTCCTTCAATATCCCGATCCGCACCATGCTCATGGGAAAATACCGCGCTCCGTATAGGTTTTCTCCAAGCGGCGCAAGGCCACGATGTAAGCGCTGGTACGCCAGTCCACCTTGAATTCAGCGGAGGTGGCCATCACTAGGGCAAAGGACGTATCGATCTTGTCGTTGATCATCAGGAGCACTTCGTCGATCTTCCAGATCTCGCTGCGCTTGTTCTGCAACCACTCGTAGTAACTGCCGATCACGCCGCCGGAGTTGCACAGGATGTCCGGGATGATGGCCACCCTGTTCTTGCGCAGGATCTCCTCTCCGGCCGTATTGGTCGGGCCGTTCGCACCTTCGGCCACCACCTTCGCGGTGATGCTGCCTGCGTTCTCCCCGGTGATCTGATTGCCCAAGGCCGCCGGTACCACAATGTCGCAGTCCAGGGCGAAGAAGCCCTTCGGATCAATTTCCTTTGCCCCGGCAAAGCCCTTGATGTTGCGGCCGTTGGCATCGCTGTGCGCGAGCAGCGCTTCCGGATCGATACCCTTGGGGTCGTGAAGCGTGGCGGTGGCGTCCTGCACACCGATGAGGATGGCCCCTTCCTTCAATAGGAAGTGCGAGGTCCAATAGCCCACGTTGCCAAAGCCCTGCACGATATAGCGCATGCCCCTGATCTGCTCATCGTGCCGTTTGGCCCATGACTTCAGGTTGGCCACCACGCCGAAGCCCGTAGCGCGGTCACGGCCTTCAAGACCACCGGCGCCCAATGGCTTGCCGGTCACCACGTGCAGGTTGGCGAAGCGCGTGGCGGGGGATTTCGTGGAGGAGAACGTGTCCGCGATCCACGCCATGATCTGCGCGTTGGTGTTCACGTCCGGAGCCGGAATGTCCAGGTCGGGACCGATGTTGTCGCCCAGCGCATAGGTAAAGCGGCGCGTGATGCGTTCGAGCTCGCCCTGCGAGTATTGCTTGGGGTCGATCTGGATGCCGCCTTTTGCACCACCGTATGGCAGGCCGGCCAAGGCGGTCTTCCAGGTCATCCAAATGGCCAAGGCGCGCGCCGAATCAATGTCCACCGTGGGGTGGTAGCGCAAGCCGCCCTTGTACGGCCCGAGCGCGTTGTTGTGCTGGACGCGATAACCGGTGAACACTTCGATCTTCCCACTGTCCAACCGCACGGGAAAGTGGACCACGATCTCACTGTTGGTCTTCGCCAGGATCTTGCGGACGCCCGGGTCCAGGTTCATGATGTCGGCGGCATGGGCAAATTGCTCCATGACCACTTCATACATGCCTTCCTTGCGGACGGGCTTTTCGACGGCTTTCGTTGTCATTTGGGGGTTATCGATAGTGTTCGCAGTGGTAGGTGATGTGCTCGGCGGACCGCAGCACGCAGGTGGCTAAATTATCACAGGTTCCGCAGATGCCCGGAACACTCGGGGTCACGGGCTCGGGCCTGATGGTGATGTGTAAGGGCTCAAGGACCGGTTCCACCTCGTGCTCCTCGCATAAGGTGATCGGCACGAGGAAATTCCCTTGGAACACACAGTCCCCATCATGCATGCAGTTGCTGCATATCCCCGGCAACGGACCGGTCCGGCGCTTCACCCGAGTGCTTTGCATTGTCATCGCGCCGCCATTGCCAAGAGGCGTGCCATGGAACCGTCCCGGGATGTTGAAACGGGGTCATTATTGGCCGGGAAAGCTTGATGGTATTGATAAAATGAATTTCAGGCCCTACGTGCCAAACCACATTACAAAATCAGATCATCGGCTGAAAAACGGGGAGGAATTCCCCGGCCGGTACGAAATGTACCGGTGCTATTTCAGCTCTTGTTCCATCAAGGTCTCCGCTTCGGGACCTTGATGTTCGGGATCTGCATTTGCCCACCTCAGGGGTCTCTGCCATGCGGCGAAAGATCGCTGAACGGAAGCTACTTCAGCTTTTCCCGCAAGGTTTTCCGGTCGATCCCCAGGATCTCCGCGGCCTTGGTCTTGTTCTGCCCGGCACTTTCCAGCACCCGTTGGATGTATTGCTTCTCCACCTCGGCGAGGGTCTGCAACGTACCGTCGCCGGGCCGCTCCGGGCTGTCCATTTTCATGGTATCGGGCAGGTCTTCCATGACCACGGCGCTATCCTTCATGATCACAAGGCGATGGATGAAGTTCTCCAATTCCCGCACGTTGCCCGGCCATAGGTAGACCTCCAGCGCGTCCATCACGCGCACGGGGATGCGCAAGGGCTTCTTGCCCATGTCCTTGCTGTACTTGGCATTGAAGTGATTGATCAGCAACGGGATGTCCTCCTTCCGATCGCGTAAGGCCGGCAGGTGGATGTTGATCAGGTTCAAGCGGTAGAACAGGTCCTCGCGGAACGTGCCCGTGCGCACCAGTTCGTTGAGGTCGGCATTGCTCGCCGAGATCAACCGCACATTGACGCGCTGGGGCTTGGTGCCGCCCAGCATGGTGACCTCCTTCTCTTGCACGGCCCGCAGCAATTTGGCCTGCACCGCCGCAGTGGCATTGCCGATCTCGTCCAAGAACAACGTTCCCCCGTCGGCGGCCTGGAAGAAGCCCGCCCGGTTGGTGGTGGCGCCGGTGAACGCGCCTTTCGTGTGGCCGAACAGCTCGCTCTCCAGCAATTGGTCCGGGATCGCCCCGCAGTTCACCGCGAGGAACGGCGCCGTGGAGCGGTCACTGTTGTAGTGGACCGCACGCGCCACCACTTCCTTGCCCGTCCCGCTTTCACCGCTCACCAAGATCGTCGCGTTGTTGTTCCGGGTGCGTTCAATGATGCGGTACACCTCCTGCATCCCCGGTGAACGCCCGATCATGCCCAGCACCTGGCCATGGCTTTCAGCAGGCACTTCGGCCACCTCTTCGGTGTTCATGCCCAACACCTTTTCCACCGCCTTGCGCAGCTCCGCTTCCGTCACAGGCTTCACCAGGAATTCAACCGCGCCCTGCTTCATCACATCAACGGCCACCTGCACGTCCGGGAAGCCGGTGATCACCAGCACGGGGACCTTGGGGAAGTGCTGCGCGATGTAGCGCACCAGTTGCGTACCGCTCACCTCGGGCATGTTCAGGTCCGTGATCACGAGGTCCACGGGACTCTGTTCCAGCAGCTCGATCGCGTCCACCACGTTATTGCATGTGAACGGCGTAAGGCCCATGCCGTTCATATAGCGCCGAAGCAACTCAAGCATGTCGCGGGAGTCGTCCACAAGCAGGACGGAAGGTCGTTCCTTCATGGGGAGGGTATGGGGAATGAGAGGGTGAAGGTGGTGCCCTCCCCGACCGTGGAGGTTGCCGCAACGCTGCCGCCATGGCCCTTCATAATGCCGTGCACCACGGAAAGCCCCAAGCCGGTACCCTCGCCGGTGGGCTTGGTGGTGAAGAAGGGCTGGAAGATCTTTTTCAGGTCGGCCTCGCCGATGCCTTTGCCCGTGTCCGCGATGGTGATCAATACCAGACCGACCCGGCACTCGGTGGAAAGTGTGACCGTGCCGCCCTTGGGCATGGCAGCGGCCGCGTTGAGCACGATGTTGGAGATCACTTGCGCGAACTGCACCTGGTCCATCCGCACGGGCGGAAGGCCGCTGGCCAATTGCCATTGAACGGTAACATGCTGCTGCTCCAGGCGCTGCTCGAGCAGGTGCAGCACATCGTGCAGGGCCTTGTTCGCATCGGCCAATTGGAATTGCGCGGGCATTTCACAGGAGAAGTACATCAGCTTCTTCACGATCTCACGACCGATCAATGCCGAGTCGATGATCCGCTGGAGATCGCTACGCCGCTCCCGTACGGTCTCGTCCTTCTTGAGCAGTTCGGCATAGCCCAGCACGTTGCCTATGGGCGTGTTCAACTCGTGCGCGATGCCCGCGGTGATCTCCGCCAGGATCGTGAGGCGGTCGTTGCTCCGCATCCGCGACTCCAACAGTTGCTGCTGCCGGATGCGCTCATGCCGTTCAATGACGGCGGAAAGATCGGACGCGATCCTGTCCAACAATTGCTGCTCCTCCGGAAGAAAGAGCGGGCCTTCACCCGCGATCGATGCGTCGGCGTATGCCACTGTGATCCGCCCGCGCTCCGTCCCGTCCACCAGCATATCGGCGCGCATGGTATCCGGATGATCCACGGGATCGCCGAATACCGCATCATCCAGTTGGATGCGAACACGGGCCTCCTCGGGGAATTGCCAGCCTTGTTGCACTACTTCCACCACGTGATGAAGCCGTTCCGGCAAGGAGCGATCATGCCGCTGCACCGATCGGGCAACGGCATAAAGGCAGCTAAGCTCCTTAACCCGTTCCGCTAGTTCTCGCTTGTTGACCTGGCCCGGCATGATGGCGCTCTTCCCGCTGATCCCTGATCGGCAAAGGTATTCCTGTCCTGCGGCTTCACTCCCGCCAGGACCTGGAAGCATGAACATGCCTTGCCGCGACAAGTCACGGGAAGGCGCAATGGGTGCAATTGGCAACTACGCCCCCGGTATGGCTCATCCCGGTCAGCTCCCCTACTTCGGTGCGTTGTACAAGTCCGGTGAACCGTTCCGCCAGCGGCGTGTACCGAGGACAAAACCCTCAGTTCACAATGCATATTTCCCGGACCCTCACCATCACCACCGTATTGTTCACCGCATTGCATGCGAAGCCGCAAGCCATGGGCAACCTCATGTACGAGACCAACAGCCGCATCTATTTCCAGCAGGCGGAACAGGCCGTGAAAGCCACCCTGCACGGCAATGTGCTGGTACTGGAGGTGAACGCCATGATGAACATGCGCGCGGACAGCTACCTCGCCATCTTCAACCTCACCCAATTGGGGCAGTCCGCCGAAGAGGCCGATTCGCTGATCAACGGCCGGGTGGAACGTTTGATCGCGCAGGTGGGCAAGGTCGGCGTAAAGAAGGCTGATGTCTTCACCGACATGCTCTCCTTCGTGCCCGTTTACGAGATCGAGACCACGCGCAAGTTCTTCAGCACCACCTATCAGGAAGTGCCCGCCGGGTTCGAGATCCAGAAAAACATCCACATCAAATTCAGGGATGCACGGGTATTGGACAAGATCGTGAGCGCCGCAGCCAAGGAAGGCATCTACGACCTGGTGAAGGTGGACTACTTCGTGGAGGATCAAAGCGCCTGCTACGACACGCTGAGGATGTTCGCCACCAAGCTGATGCAGGACAAGCTGAAGAACTTCACCAAGCTCGGCCTCAAGGTGGAGGAAAGCCACCGCATTGCCGCCGAAGAGAACGGCGCCTACTTTCCGCTGGACCGCTACACCACCTATAAGACCCGGACCCGAACCTCGCTGAACAGCCGTCGCCGGGGACAGTTGATCAACGACGTCCGCAACCCCACCACGCTGTTCTACAACAAGGTACCCTACGGCAATTTCGACATCGTGCTGCATGCCGACATCACGGAACCGCCCGTGCAGTACACATACAACCTTACCATGCAGTGCCAACTGCCGGAGGCTTTTCCGAAGAAGGAAGCGAAGGACATCATCAAATACCTCTGGATCACCGACAAGGGTGATGCGAAGACGATCGCGCTGCCGTGAACAAGGGCGTTTCGCGCAGGGCACTTTTGGAGTGACCCTGCGCGGAATCCAAATTGGTGCTGCAAGCGCTGGACCGGCCTGGATACTGTGATGCTCCTCTTGAGAACCCGGGATGCGGTTTCTTTGCAGCCCCATGGCGAAAAAACCACTTCCCGTATTCGAGCACATCACCGTCACCGGCTGGGGCGCCAAAGGCAAGGCCATCGCCAAAGTGGACGGGCTCGTGGTCTTCATTACCGGGGCGGTGCCCGGCGATGTGGTGGACCTGCAGGTCAAGCGTAAGAAGAAGACCTATGCCGAGGCCACCGTCACGCGGCTGATCACGGCCTCACCGGACCGCGTGGAACCCTTCTGCGCACACTTCGGCATCTGCGGAGGCTGCGGATGGCAGGACTATGCCCACGCGGCCCAGCTGCTGAACAAGCATCAGGAAGTGGTGGACAACCTGCAACGCATCGGAGGTCTGGAGCTGCCGGTGGTGCCTCCGATCCTCGCATCCGCGAAGACGCAGCACTATCGGAACAAGCTCGAGTACACCTTCACCGCACAACGCTGGTTCACCAAGGCGGAGCTGGACACCGGTGAGCTGATCGAGGACCGCAAGGCTTTGGGCTATCACCTGCCGGGCCGGTTCGACAAGGTGTTCAACGTGGAGAAATGCTGGCTGCAGCCCGCGCCCAGCGATGCCATCCGCAATTTCGTCGGGGCCTACGCTACCGCGCATGGACTGGGCTATTATGACATCCGGAAACATGATGGCTGGCTTCGCACCCTCACCATCCGCACCACCACTACGGGCGAGGTCATGGTACTGCTCGCCTTCGGTCACGAGGACAAGGGATCACGCGAGGCATTGCTCGCCGCCATACTGGAGGAATTCCCGGGGATCACCTCGCTCCTCTGGTGCATCAACCCGAAGAAGAACGACACCATCTGGGACCTGGACATCCACGTTTTCCACGGGCGCGACCACATTATCGAGGAACTGATCGACGAGGGACACGCCCCGCTGCGCTTCCGCATCGGCGCAAAGAGCTTCTTCCAGACCAACCCCGAGCAGACCCAGGTGATGTACGAACTGGTGCGCAGCTATGCCGGACTGAAGGGCGAAGAACTGGTGTACGACCTCTACTGCGGTGCCGGCAGCATCTCACTCTTTCTGGCACGCCACTGCAGCAGGGTGATCGGTGCGGAGATCGTGCCGGAGGCCATCGCGGACGCGCATGCGAACGCGGAACTGAACGGGATCGAGAACGTGGCCTTCGAGGCCGGCGATCTGAAGGACCTGTTGAACGCGGAATTCATCGCGCGGCACGGGAGCCCCGACGTGCTGGTGCTCGACCCGCCCCGCGCCGGCATGCACCCTTCCGTGGTGGAGCGCATCCGTGAAATGGCGCCGCCGTGCATCGTCTATGTCAGTTGCAATCCCTCCACCCAGGCCCGCGACCTCGCCTTGCTGAAGGACCTCTACCGCATCACCCGTGTGCAACCGCTGGACATGTTCCCGCATACTTGGCACGTGGAAAACGTTGTCCGGCTGGAGAGGCGTTGATCAGTGCGCTATCCCCTGCTCATAGACCTTCTCCGAGCACGAGAAGCCGTCGCGGAAGTAGGCGGTGCCGCCGTAGTAGCTCACCACCCGGCGATACTCAACTTCGCGATCCGTTTCCTGCACCTTGATGGTGGTGATGACGTGCAAGCGGTCCGCATGCACCACCTTCTTTCGGTCGGCTGACATCGCAACAGGAGCGTTCAATTCATTTTTCGCAGGTGCGGTCCCCAGTGCCAAAAGCTCCGGTCCGGGTCTGCTCGACCGGAACTCATCCAGCGTCATATGCAGCGACGCGGGATAGGCGGGCACCGGTTCCAGCCTTTCCTTAGGCACCTCCAACACGTGTACCATCGGGGCCGTACGGGACACCACCGGCGCCAATACGTCATGCGGGGTATCGGGGTCCTCCACGCCCTTCCGGGAGGGACTTCCCGAAGAACCCGGCTTCGGCACGGCGGCCTTTCCCCGCCCGGGTTCCGCCTGCTTCTCCAGCCCGGTCCGGGCAAGTTCCAGGCGCTTCGCCAACACATCGTCCTTGGTGATGCGGTAATCGGTATCATAGCCGAAGGCATTGATGTACTGATCAAAATGGATCAAGCCCACCGGGCCGGCATAAGCGAATTGCTGCCCTTCCGGCATCGGCTCAAGGGTGACCTGGAACGGGAAATAGAAGCCGTCCTCCACCGGATAACCGCTCGGCACGCCAGTATCGAACTGAAGCTGTTTGCTTACGCAACCGGGCCGTTCAAACGAGAGCAGATAGCTCGTGTTCAACTTCAGGTGCAAGGAGAAATGGGCAAGGCCCGTCGTGAGGGTCCGGGGTTCCTCGTCGGGGGTTACGATGATCACGCGGGCACCCGTCATGGACATCCCTTTGACCATCAGAATGCCGTCCAGGTCCAAGGTAGCTCCCCATGCCAGCATGGACAAGGCCATCGCCCCTCCACCAGCGATCATTCTGCCAACAACGGTTTTCATTGCGATCTCCTCTTGCCGATCAAGTACTGAGTTACCCGACCAAGCAGGAGTAAAAGTAACGGGATCGGGGCTGTCGGCACAATCCGCCATCGGCAAGGAAGGATGCTCAGCGGTCCGTATCCTGGGAAAATGATTCCCGATCGAGGCGGGCAAGAGGCCCTAAGCAGGAACGCACTCGGGGTTTGACGGGGCCTTTAGATCGATTTTTCACTATTCCATGCTATACCCGGATCTGGCTTAACTCCTTGTCCGGTTAAATGTAGCAGGTCCAACATATTCCTCCAGAATGTAGAGTCATTGACTCACTTGGACGTATTGTCCAATCTGGAATGGAAACCTTCACTCCAAGTACATCTGGTGTTTACCTCGTAGGCACCAAGAAACTCATTGTTAGGTGATCTCTGGCAACCAAATCCCCCCGCACGAGCCAAGGGTGATGGTAATACTCCCCAACACCTCAACAGGGACCGATGCGTTGGCCTTGGGTAAAAACATTCTCCTTTAGTAACAAGTGCCGTTGCGCGTGCTGCCGCGCTTCACGGGAAAAAGCGGCCCCAAGTCATTTTACAACGGAAATACCGAACTTCGACACTGGCACGATACTTGGCATAACAAGCCACAGACCCTTAGTACCATGATCCACACATCACTTTCCTTCCGCCATCTCGCATGGCCGCTCGCTGCAGTCCTCCTCTCCTTCGGCGCCCAAGCCCAGGAGAAAAATACCGATTGGCCGCTGGTGTTCACCTCCGGTGAGGACCAAGTGCAGGTCTTCAGGCCGCAGCCCGAATCCTTCGACGGTACCAGCTTCACCGCCCGCGCCGCCGTGGCGTTGCAACGCCCGCAGGACGGCAGCCCCGTCTTCGGCGCGATCTGGGGCAATGGCATTCTGGCAGTGGACCGCAGCGATCGCATGGGCACCCTCACCACCTTCAAAGTGACTGATGCCCGTTTCCCCGGGATCACCGACAGCGCCGAGCAGGCCCGCATCCGGGAAATGCTCTCGCAGGGCATCCCCGCGCACGCCGCGCCCATTCCCATTGATTGGCTCGTGGCCGCACTGGAAGAAGAGGAACTGAGCTCCGCCTCCTACGACAACGCCCCGCCCACCATCATCTACAAGGATAAGCCCAGCATCCTGGTCTTCATCGACGGGGAACCGGTCTACGAACCCGTGAAGAACGACGACCAAGGCGGCGATCCCGTATACGCCGGCAGCGGACCGGAGCTGGACCGCGTTGCCAACACCCCTTACCTGCTCGTCCGGCCTAAGGGCGGTAACAACTGGCTCTACGGATCCGGACTGTGGTATTCCGCGAAGACCGTGCAAGGCCCTTGGACCTACGAGAAAAAAGCTCCGGCCGCTCTGGAGGCGCTCGCGCAGAAAGTGGATACCGCCAGCAAAGCCACCAAAGCCGAGGACGGCATCATCCCCGAGGTGGTGGTCACCACCAAGCCCGCCGTGCTCTTGGACATCAACGGGGCACCGCAGATGCAGCCTTTCGACAACACCTCCTTGATGTACGTGACGAATACGGACAAGGACCTCTTCATGGACATTCCCACGCAGGAGTATTACCTCCTGGCCTCGGGCCGGTGGTTCGCCACCAAGGACCTGCAGAACGGCCCGTGGCGCTATGTGTCGCCGGAAGAATTACCTGCGGACTTCGCGAAGGTGCCAGAAGGTTCAGCGAAGGACGGCATCCTCGCCCATGTGGCCGGCACCAACGCCGCGCGCGAGGCCGTGCGCGATGCAAGCATTCCGCAAACCGCCCAAGTGGACCGCCGCAACGTGACCTTGAGCGTAAGCTACGACGGCGACCCGCAGTTCCAACAAGTCGCGGGCACCGCTGTCTATTCCGCCGTGAACGCCAGCACCACCGTGCTGCGCATCAACGGGCACTACCATGTATGCGACAATGCGGTGTGGTACGATAGCGACACCCCGGACGGCCCGTGGACGGTGAGCACCTCCGTGCCCGCACAGGTGAACGACATCCCGCCCTCCGATTCCAACTACCGCGTGCGCTATGTGTACATCTATGATTCCACACCGGACAATGTCTTCGTGGGCTACACCCCCGGCTACCTCGGCAGCTACGTGCAGGGCGGCACCGTGATCTACGGCACCGGTTACTACTACGACCCCTGGCGCAGCAGCTTCTGGTACCCACGCCCATACACCTGGGGCTTCAATATGTACTACAACCCTTGGTACGGCTGGGGCTTCGGGTCCTCATGGGGCTACGACTGGTTCTATCCGCGGTGGAACTACTACGGCTACTATAACACGCATGCCTGGGGTTGGTGGGGACCTTATGCATACTGCCCCGGCAGTTGGAACTATTACGGCCATGCGGGATACGGGTACGGCCATTTCTACGGGCAGCAATATAGCGAAGGCAACGGCACCCGCATTGCGCACCGCGGCTCCTTCGCCGGAAGCTCCGGCGGGCGGTCCGCAAGCGACCTGCGCAGTAACGACCTGTATACCAGCCACAAGGTCCCCGGTGTGCGTCCTTCCGTGGTGGACCACCAACGGACAGCTACGATCGAGAAGGTGCGCACGCCGGAACGCACATCCGGAACGCAGGTGACGAAAGCCGCCGATCGGGATTATTTCATCGACCGGAAAGGAAACGTGTTCCGCACGGACGGTGACCGGACAGAGGAATTCCGCAACGGCCAATGGTCGAAGATGCCCGCCAACACGGACCTGATCGATCGGAGCCCGAACAGCAACAGTGGCAGGGACGGGCAGTTCAGCAATGCCCCCGGCGGGAAGACCCCGACAACACAGCCGGACCGCACGAAAACATACCAAGAAAAGCAACCCGCCACCACGCAACCGGACCGCACCAAGACCTTCCCCGAACGCCAGCCACAGACCACTCCCGACCGTTCGCGCTACACCTCCCCGGAGCGTGATCCACAGCGCATTCAGGAGGAACGGAGCCGTGGCGACCAACGCGTGAACGACTTCAAGGGATACCAGCAGCAACGCAGCACTGCGCCCACCAAGCCCACGGCCCCACCGGTGCAGCGTTCGCCCGCCCCTACGCGCACGGCGCCCGCACCCTCCGCACCTCCGGTGCGTAGCACGCCATCGGCCCCCAGCCGGGGATCCGGCGGTGGAAACAGCGGCGGCAACAGTGGGAAGCGAAGTCCCCGCTAGTAGGCTGTTGGCTTTTTTCGGGATCCCGGCCCGGCGTTCTTCACCATTTTTGCCCGTAGGAACAAGGGGCGGATGGACACAGCAGTAGTGATCTTGAACTGGAACGGCCAACGCTGGCTGGAACAGTTCCTGCCCGCAGTGGTAGAGCGATCCGCAAGCCACGCCCGCGTGATCGTGGCCGACAACGGCAGCACCGACGGCTCCGTCGCGTGGGTCCGTGACAACGTGCCGGACGTGGAGGTGATCGCCATGCCCGAGAACCAAGGCTTCGCAGGCGGGTACAATACCGCCTTGGCACAGGTGGACACGAAGTATTTCCTCTTGTTGAATTCGGACGTGGAGGTGACCGACGGTTGGGTTGTCGCTTTACGGGACCACTTGGAGACGAACCCCGACATGGCGGCCTGCCAGCCCAAAATGCTCAGCCACTGGAACCGCTCCACTTTCGAACATGCCGGGGCAGCAGGGGGCTTTATCGACCGCAACGGCTATCCCTTCTGCCGTGGGCGCATCTTCGACCTCACCGAGGAGGACAACGGACAGTACGACGATGACCGCGACGTGTTCTGGGCCACCGGCGCCTGCCTGATGATCCGTGCCGAGGCCTTCCGCGCCGCCGGCGGGTTCGACGCCACGCTCTTCGCGCACATGGAGGAGATCGACCTCTGCTGGTGCCTGCGCCGCATGGGCTGGCGCATCGGCTACACCAGCAGCGCCAAAGTGTACCACGTCGGTGGCGGGGCGTTGGGCTACGGTGACCCACGAAAGACATTCCTCAACTTCCGGAACAGTCTGGTGGTGCTCGCCAAGCATCTCGATTCCCGCTGGATCCATGCACGAATCTTCCACCGCTTCACCTTGGACTTCTTCGCCGCGATGAAATTCCTTACCGAAGGCCATGCCGCGCACGCCTGGAAGGTGGGGGCCGCACATCGGCAGTTCATCCGCTGGCTGCCGCGCGTGATGCGCGAACGCAAACGCCTGCGCACCACGGAGCGGAACCCCGACCTCACCGGCATGTACCACCGCAGCATCGCCTACGACCGCTATATCCTCGGCTGGCGCAAGTTCACCGACCTGGACCAGAGCGAGATGGATCAGCCGCCGCGCCGCAAGAGGTGGTCAACCGCCAGCCGGTAACCCTCCAGGCCGAAACCGGTGATCACGCCCGCGCAATGCACCGCCGTGAGCGAACGCTGCCGGAACTCCTCCCGCGCATGGATGTTGCTGATGTGTACTTCCACCACCGGCACCTTCATCATCGCCAAGGCATCGCGAAGCGCCACGCTGGTGTGCGTGTAGCCCGCGCCGTTCAACACCACGCCGTCGCATTCCGCGTCCGCGGTGCGCAAGGCATTGATCAGCTCCCCTTCCACGTTGCTCTGGTACAGGTCGATCACATGGCCGACATGGGCCTGCTGCAAAAGCTGCAAGTATTCCTCGAAGGTCCGGGTACCGTAGGTCGCCGGTTCGCGCGTGCCTAAGAGGTCCAGGTTCGGGCCGTTGATGATGCGGATGTGCATGGTTATGCGCAAAAGTGATCAATAGAGTTCATCGGAGCACCTTTCGGGCTGCACAACTTTGGGCCATGGAGTGGAAACAGGCGCTCACGGACTTCCGGGTCCACCTGAAACTGGAGCGCGCCTTGAGCGAACGCACGGTGGATGCCTACCTGCGCGACGTGGGCAAGCTGCGCGACTTCGCCATCAGCCTCTCCCCTCCTATCATGCCCGACCAACTCGCCTTGGACGACCTGCAGGCCTTCATCACCCAGCAGGCAAAGGCCGGGCTGATGGCCACCAGCCAGGCCCGCCTCCTCAGCGCGGTCCGCGGCTTCTTCAAATGCTTGCGCATGGATCGGCAGATCACCGAGGACCCCACGGCATTGCTGGAAAGCCCCCGCACCGGCAGGCATCTCCCGGTCTTCCTCAGCGTGGAGGAGATCGATGCGATGGTGACCGCCATCGACATGAGCCGCCCCCTCGCGCACCGCGACCGCGCCATGCTGGAAACCCTATATGGCTGCGGACTGCGCGTGAGCGAGCTCTGCGGGCTGCGCATCAGCAGACTGCATTTCGAGGACGGCTTCATCCGCGTGGTCGGCAAGGGCGACAAGGAACGCTTGGTGCCCATCGGGCCGGAGGCCATGCGGCAGATCGACCTCTACCGCAAAACGGAGCGCGTACACCTGCCGGTAATGCCCAAGGCGGAGGACGTCCTCTTCCTCAACACAAGGGGCAACGGGCTTTCCCGCGTCTGGGTGTTCAAGCTGGTGAAGGCCCTGGCGTTGAAGGCCGGCATCACCAAGGAGATCAGCCCGCACACCTTCCGGCATTCCTTCGCCACGCACTTGGTGGAAGGCGGTGCCGACCTGCGCGCGGTGCAGGAAATGCTCGGCCATGCCAGCATCACCACCACGGAGATCTACACCCACTTGGACCGCGAATACCTGCGCAGCAACATCGTGCGCTTCCACCCACGCGCAAAGGGTGGTGCGTGACACGCCTATAGCATTTCGTCTTACACAAACTCGCGGGCACCCGCTCGGCTTTTTGCCGAGTGGGCGGTATTATAGGGCCCCGGCCCGCCTGATCCCGCAGGCACTACAACTTGAGGCGGGCCAGAGGCCCTATGGATGCACGCACTCGGCAAAAAGCCGAGCGCGTGCATCCAATGAGTCCGACCCTGAAGGGGTCGAAGCCGGTGCTCATTCGGGTCCGGCTCGAATTACCGCGCCACCACGAAACCGGTGCGTGCCGCCCACTTCCCCTCAACGGACTTCGCCTGCAGCACATAGCTGCCGGGGACCAAATGCGAAATGTCCAACGCCACCGGAACACCGCGCACCGGTTCGCGCATCGTCTTCATCGCCAAGCGGCCGTCCGCGTTGTAGATGCTGATCCGCACGGAGCTTCCATGGCTGTCCAGACCGCCGACGAGCAGCCGGTCCGCAGCGGGAACGGGATAGAGCGAAAGTCCGCCATCCGTCTTTTCCGAGTGGGGAACAACCACGGGGAAATTGCCCTTCGCGAACGCGTACTGCCCTTTGCGCAGCACGTCGAGGTCGATGTAGCCGGTGCCGTTGGTCACGATCCCGGTGTGTACATCCTGATCCGCGTACACTTCCCACGGCATGGAGGCATCGGCCCGGTAGGCCACCAGCAAGTCCGTCTCATCGGTGCCGAGAAAGTCATGGTCAACAGAGGCCGGGGACAACGCGGAATACGTCAGGCGCGCGTGCAGGGCCGTGCCTTCGGGCCACAGGCCGTCCACGGTCCAGTAATGCGCGGGTGACAATTCATCGATGCCCGGCCCGAGCGGCCCTTGGTCCGGTGCCGCCCAGATGTGCTCGATCCGCACCAGCGTGGTGTCGGCCAAGCTGTCCGCGTAAAGGCGGAGATCCACCCGGGGCAGGTTCGTGGTGAAGGCCTCGCCCGGAACCAACTGCTGATCGATGTCCATCCGTGCTTGGTTCAGCCGGTTGTGCCCGTTCAGCACCGCCATCACCGGCTCGAAGGCACATTGCAATGGCACGGCGCTGAACTCACCGCCTACTAACTGCAGGTATTCCTGCCGCTCGCCGGAAGCACCGATCAACGTGATGTCCAAAGGCACGGCCTGGTGGAACAACGTGGCACCGCGCAGCTTCTGCTGGATGCTGAGGTCCACGTCCCACAGGCCGCTGCCGGGATGCACGGCCATGCCCTGTACGACGAACACCGAGAAGCCCGGCGCGAACACTTGGTCCGTGAAGAAGGGATGCAGGTCGTAGCCCGTGCTGGCCTCCAGCGCATCGCGGAAACCGGCCGCGTCCAAGGTGGAATAGGCATGCGCCGTCTGCGCATCGTACATCCCTTGGCGGAAGAGCGTATCGCCGAGGTAGCCGCGCAAGTTGTGCAGCACCGCCGCGCCCTTGTTGTAGGTGGTGATCCCGTAGATGTACGGGTCCGGCATGGGCGAAAGCGGTTGGTAGCCGCCGTCCTGGTTGTTCGCCTGCCGCAGCACGTAGAGCTGGTTGTCCTTCACTACGGCGTCGAAGGCCGTCTGCCCGCCGATCCATTCCTCCACCAAGTGCGCGCTGTATTCCGCCGGGCCTTCCTTCAGCCACATGTCCTGTTGCGTGTATGGCGTCACCATGTTACCCCACCAGTGGTGGCCCAGTTCGTGGGTGAAGAGCCCCCTGTTGTCGAAGAGGCTTTGCGAGGGCATGAAATCCGGATAGGCGATGTTGGTGGGGATCTCCAGCGCGCCGTCCGTGGTGAGCACGTAGCCCACGCGCTGCCACGGATAAGGGCCGTACCAGTGTTCGCACGCGTCGATGGCCGCGCCGATGTCCGTGAACTTCGCCTCCATCGCCGCCATCTGCGCCGGCTTCGCGGTGAGCCGCACCGGCACGTCGCCGTTGGCACCGGTATGCACGAAGTCCGTGTCCACATAGTCCGCCACGGCGATGGCCGAAAGGTGCGTAGGGATCCGCTGATCCATGCTGAAAGTGCGCACCACCGTGTCGCCGCCGAGCTGCACCTCGCCGAGGAATTCACCCTGGCAGTGCGCGCGGAAGGTGCCCGAGCTCTTCACATGATAGGTGTACGTGGCGCGTTCCACGAAGGAGTCGAAGCACGGATACCACACCTTGCCGAAATTCGGCGGAATGGTGGTGAGGCCGATGCCGAGGTTGTAGATGTAGTTGGACTGGAAGTAGAAGCCGCCCCAGTCGGGGTCGCGGTGCGGATGGCCTTGGTAGTGGACCGTGAGCGTATCCACGCTGCCGGAGTCCGGCGGCGCAAGGAAGTCCACGCGCAACGTCTGTCCATCGTTGCTGAAGGTGAGCGGCCCGGCGGGCGAGGTGACGGAATCCACCTGCAGGTCCCAGAGCTCGAAGCGGATAAAGTCCTGCCCCGCCATCAGCGGCGTGAAGGTGATGGTGGTGGAGGCTTTCAGCTGTTGTGCGCTGTAGTCCGTCACGTCGATGGCGATGTCGTAGTGCAGGATATCGAATGTGTCGCTGCGCGCGATGATGTCGTCGATCAAGGCGCGGTCCGCGGCGGTGGGCACGGCGGGCGCATGGGGATGCTCTCGGAAATAATGACAACCGTATTTGTAAGGCTGGGCCATGGCGCTTGCGCACAGCACGAGCGCACTGAAGAGGACCGGGGAACGGGCAGGAACGGACATGGATCAGGCGATGAAGTGAGGTCCGAAACTACGGGTTTGGTTGTTAGTTGTCCGTTGTTAGGCCGGGGCCATGGCCGCGACGCTGCCCTACGAAGCTGGTGCTCGCGTGTCGCGAGAGCCAAAGGCTCGGGACAACTGACAACCCGGGAGCATCCTCCGGCACTCCCCAATGCAGCCGGACAACTGACTCCTGACAACCATCAACTAACCTTATGCTATCTTCAGCGATCCAAGAACGTATCACTGCCTATCCGAAGATCATGAACTGCCCCGAATGTGAAGCCCGCAATAAGTCCTCCATCGTATATGCCCGCAAGAACACGAAGACGGACCTCGGCTTCTCCGCATCCAAGCCGGGGCCGGGCGGGCCGCACCTCCATGATCCCAATGTGATCGAGGAATCCTTCGAGTGCAGCAACGGACACCGATTCAAGCGCGAAAGCCGCAACGCATGCCCCAAGTGTACATACGGACACGAAGATCCGAGGATCACCATACTCACGCCAAGGGCGAAGTTCCAGCCCGGCATGAAGGAGTGAGGGGGTTAAAAACAGGAAAGGGGAAAGCTGAAAGTTGAAACGGGACCGCTCGGTTTCAACTTTCAGCTTTCCTCTTTCAGCCTTCAGCTTTCCATAAGGAACGGACACAACCATATCCCCTGTGCCGCGTCTTATCCGTGGTACGCCGCCCGGTATGGTACGCCTGAACGATCCGGCACGATAGTTCCTTGAGCCACAGCGAGAATGTCCCCTCTTCAACGATCGCACAAAACTTAACAGCCAGCAGCATCCCTGCCCCGTGCATTTCGGCCCGAAATGACGATCTTTGTGTAAGATGACGGCCTGCTCCCCCGATATCACCCGCCTTGATCTGCTCGTGCGCCCGAGCAGCGGAAGGGTGATGCGCACCCTCACATTGCTGCTGGCAGGGGCCATGGCCGCAGTGGCCAGCGCGCAGGCCACCGACCTCATCATCTCGGAATACGTGGAGGGAAGCAGCTTCAACAAGTACATCGAAATTTACAATGGAACAGGGGCCGGCATCAACTTGGCGGATTATCAGTTAAAGCTCTATGCCAATGGAACTACGATCGGAGCGAACGGAACACCGGCCCTGACAGGAACGCTTGCAGCTGGTGCAGCAATAGTTTACAAGCACGCATCAGCTGTGTTACCAGTAGGAGCAACTGCGAATACGGCGGTGAACTTCAATGGCAACGATGCCATTGCCCTCTGGAAGATCTCCACCAGCAGCTTCGTGGACATCTTCGGGAACATCGGTTGCGATCCGGGCGCCTCATGGAATTCGGGGGTTCATAGCACCGCCGACCAAACCTTGGTGAGAAACGCGAATATCTGCAATGGGGTCACGACGAATCCGCCAAATTGCGCGGCGGGGTTCCCCACCCTTGCCTCCCAATGGACAACATATGCAATGAATGAATCGTCATACCTCGGCAGCCACATTATGACCTGCGGCCCCACGGTGAACTTCAGCGTGGCGAGCAGTACGGCCTTGGAAAGCGCGGGCACGGTGGCGGTGAACATGACGATCAGCCCGATCACAACGGCGAGCACCACCTTCACCATCGACATCGGGGGCAGCAGTACGGCCGCCTATGGCGGGGGCAATGATTACATCACATTTCCCGCAAGCCTCTCTCCCTTTACCACCATTACCGTTACCGTGGGAGCGGGAGTGGGCGCGGCCAGCTTCGACGTGATCATCAATGATGACTTAGCCACCGAGGGGGATGAAACGATCGACTTCACCCTCACCAACGCCACCGGCGGCACCACGCTCGGTTCCAACCTCACCCATCAGTTCACCATCACGGACAACGACAATACGCCGACGATCGAGTTCAGCACGTTGAGCATCACCGCACTGGAGACCGCAGGCCCGCAGACGTTCGACCTCAGTATTACCGGCGCGAACCCTCATCCCGGCGGCAACGTCACCTTCACGGTAACGACCAGTGGAGCAAGTGTGACCTATGGTTTAGCGCCACTAGATTACACCAACAGTGCTGGTGGAGGAGGCGGCCCTTTCAGCCGGAATGTGGGTATCCCTACTTCGACCCTTTTCAGTTTCAACGTCGATCCGAACGTGGACGGCCTTAATGAATCCACTGAGTGGATCACCTTCACCATCAATACGGTGCCTGCCGGCTTTAACATCGGCGCCAATACCAGCGCCACGTTCTACATCGGCGATATTGACTCGCCCCCGGCGACCTTCTCCCCCGGCGATCTGGCCATCGTGGGCGTGAACGCGAATGATGGCTCGTGCGGCGGGAGCGTTGGGGAAGACCGGGTGAGCTTCTTCTGTTTCCAGGAGATCACTTGGGGGACGGAGATCATCATTACGGACAACGGCTACGAGCGCTGCAACCCCGGGGAATGGGGCAATTCCGAAGGCACAGTGGTGATGAGGCGCACGGGCCCCGCGATCCCCGCCGGCCAGGTGATCACCTTCATGATAACCGGCGCCAGCGGCAGTGGCAACATCGTTTCCATGGCACCCGATGCCAACTGGTCCTGCACCTCCATCAATTCCCCCACCGGGAACCCGAACACGGCCGTGGCCCTCAATGTCAACGGCGACCAGCTCTTCTTTATGCAGGGAGGCACGTGGGCCAGCGGCACCTCCCCGAACAACAATGCCACCTATTCCGGCACCGTGCTTTATGCCTTCAGCACCAACCCTACTTTCCCGTGGAGCGCCAACTGCGGATCCACCCAAAGAAGCAACCGGCCTCCCGGCGTGGAATGCTTCAGCATGGCGCCCACGCTGGCCTCGGACTTCAATAAATACGTCGGCCCCACTACTTCCACCACGCAGCGGGACTGGATCAACCGGATCGATGACCCGACCAACTGGAACTCCTACCCGGACTGCGGGCAATACAACAGCAACGGCTACAACTGGCTCACGGCGCCCATCATGCCCATCAACCCCGGCGCGATGACGCACGGGCTGTGGCGCGGGGCGGTCAACTCGGACTGGTTCGAGTGCAAGAACTGGGACGATGCACGCATCCCGGACCCGGCCACCAACGTGGTGATCAATACCATGGCCGCCCGCCCTTGCGAAGTGGGCATGGCCGCAGGGCTGAACCCCGGAGGGACCGGTGTGTGCGCCTCGCTGCTACAGGACTTCAACGCCGCGACCCTGCGCAACCTTACCGTGCAGAACAACAGCATCCTCTCCATCGGTGGCCCCTTGACCATCCAGAACACTACTGGCGCCGGCGTGCTGGTCACTCTGGTGAAAGCCGACGCCACATTGAAAGCCACCTCAGTGGATATTCAGGGCCTCAACCCCGGCGCCTACCGTGCTGTGCTGCGTGCGTCGGAGCTGAACAGCTTAGTGGTGGTGGCCGGCGACGTGAACATCGGCACCGGAGGCTTGCTTGATCTCGAAGATGCGGGGGTCGGAGGAACGCTGAAACTCACGGGCGACTTCATCAACACGGAGGACCAGACGCACTTCCAAGAAAATTACAGCGGGGTGGTCTTCAACGGCACTGCGGACCAATGGGTGACCAACCCCGGCTTCACGGAGAATTTCTACGGTCTGGAGATGGACAAGCCCACCGGCGACCTTTACTTGGCCATGCCCATCACGGTGAGCGATATGCTGCTTTTCGGCGCGGGGCGCATCATGTCCACGGCCACCGAACTGATCACGCTGAACAGCGGTGGCACCGCGGTGGGCGCCAGCAACTGGAGCCACGTGGACGGCCCGATGAGGAAGATCGGCAACACGGACTTCACCTATCCCATCGGGAAGAACAACCAATACCGACCCGCCTCGCTGACCGGGTACATCGGCAGCTTGGCCTCGGCCTTCACCGCGGAGTATTTCAACGCATCCCCAACTGCCGCACTGGGGCCTTCCGGCCTGGACCATGATGCCACCTTGCACCATGTGAGCGGGTGCGAGTACTGGCAGATCGACCGCAACGGCGGCGGCTCGCCGAACGCCTTTGTCACACTGAGCTGGCAGGATCCCATCAGTTGCAGCGTCACCCAGCTGTCGGATATGCTCGTGGCTTATCGGGACGGTCCTTTATGGACGAACCGTGGCAACAGCGCCACCACCGGGAACACCACCGCTGGCACGGTGAGATCGGGCACCATACAGAGCTCCTTCGGCCCGCCTACCCCCAACTACTGGACGCTGGGTTCGCTGAGCAACGAGAACCCGCTGCCGATCCAACTGCTTTCCTTCACCGCGCAGCCCAATGGCGGCCAGGTGGACTTGGAATGGCGGACGGCAAGCGAGCAGAACAATGACCACTTCACGGTGGAACGCAGCGCGGACGCGGTGACCTTCACCGCCCTGCTGCAGGTGCCGGGCGCGGGCAACAGCCAGAGCGTCATCGACTATGCGGATGTGGACCCCTCCCCGCTTGATGGCCTGAGCTACTACCGCCTTCGCCAAACGGACATCGACGGCACCACCGCCGTAAGCGATGCGGTGCCGGTGTATTTCAGCGGCGGCCACGGCCAGCCCCTTCAAGTGCTCTATGGCAACGACGGCCTCTTCCTGATGCACGACTTCGCCCCCGGCAGCACGCTGGAAGTGATGGACCTCACCGGCCGCATGGTGGGCAGCACGGGCATCACCGCCAAGGGACCGGTGAAGGTGCCGATGGACGGCCTGGCGCGGGGTGTCTACCTGCTGCGCATGAGCGATGGCGCGCGGACGGAGAGCACGCGGGTAGCTTACTAGAGAGTTGGCAGTTTACAAGTGGTAGTTGGCAGCGGCAGTTGGCAGTTGGCAGTTGGCAGTTGGCAGTTGTTGTGGAAGCAAACGTATATGCGAATAGCGGCATTCATCGGGTTGCCCCTTCTTCTTCTCGTACAAGGCTGCTCTTGGCAGGAGTACTTTGTATTGGCCAACCAGAGCGGATCGGACATTACGGTGGAATACGAAATTGAACTGCCCACGGACGGTTTCCCGATCTTCGATGATGCCCCCCGCGCTTATGACCTTGAACCCGATGGCGCCATCCTTTGGGACAGAACGGGCCCGATAGCGGACCTCGATACGGCACGGTCCCGGATCAAATTCACCCTGCCACCGGACAAGGGCCTGATGATCGGGAGGTTGTCCAATGACAACTATCAATGCCATGATCAGTACTTCATCAACGGAAGGCATTTCAACTTGAAACACCTGATGATCCGGAATGGCCGAACAACGATCGAAATAGTACCGGGCAATTTCGATGATCACTTCACCAAACAGGGGAACGTGGTCATCTACAGCATCAAGTGATCACTTGGGTCCGATCCGGGTCCTGAGCCCCACTGAAGCCAGTTCTACATTCTACATTCTACATTCTACATTCTACATTCTACATTCTACATTTTTCATTCTGCATTTTTCATTTCCCCCACCTCCCGTCTCACGCCCCTTCCCGCAGCACCAGCAGCGGCACGGTGGTGTGCAGGGCCATGCGCTTGGAGGTGCTCGCTAAGAAGATGCGCTTCCAGAAACTGCGTTCGCGGTGTACCACGGCCACTAAGTGGATCTGCCGTTCCACCACCATGCGGTCCATCGCCCCGGTTACCCCGTCGCTGTCCACGGTGACGAAGGAATGGGGGATGTCGCCAAAGCTGGTCGACAGTTTCCGCAGGTGCTCCTTGGTCCTCGGGTCCTCCGCAGGATTTCCGACGTACAGCACCGTGACGTGTGCGCCCGTGCGCTCGGCGATCCCCAGCAGCGGCGCCATGCCGGCCTTCGTCGATCCCCTGGCCGTCATCGGCAAAGAGAATGCGCTTGATCGGCGCTGATCCCCATTCTGCCGGAACGGTGATCACTGCTGGCACGCCCCCGGTCACCACCGCCGCGGTGTTGTGCCCCACCCGGCCATAGTTCCCTTCGCCCTGGGTGCCCATCACCACCACGTCCACGGGCTTCTTCCGGTGGACCTCCTCGATGGCCCGGGTCAATTCATGGAAGGTGGCGATCTGACCGATGTACACCTTGCCCGCATGTTTCCGGCAACGCCTTTCCATCCGCCGTAAGCCGTTGTGCGAAGCACGTTCCGTATCCACGCTCAAGGGGAGCAACGCATTTCGGTACGCCGGTTTCAGGTAGGTGTTCAGCAGGGTGTAACGGGCGTCCTCCGAGCCGTACAGGTCTAAGGCGAAATAGGCCGCCTTGACGGAGGTCCCGCTGAAATCCGTGGGGAGCAGTATGTGCTTCATGGTGCAAATGGCAAGGTGTAAAGATGGGCACGATCGCGTGGACGGTAAGCGAGGATCGTCACTTTCCACCGCAGCGCGATGGCCATCTTTGTGGAACACCGCCCCCGGTGCCGATATCCGGCCATGGCGACAACACCCCCGTGATGAAAGAGCAGAAGCAACACGTGTACGCCGGACTCGGCCACCTCTTCTACAGCATCGCCGTAAGCGATGGCTTTGTGGCACCGCCCGAGACCGAAAAGTTGAAGAAGCTGGTGAAGGAGCAATGGATGCCCTTGGAGCCCCAACGGGACAGTGCCGGGAGCGATCTGGCCTATTACATCGAGATCGGTTTCGACCACGCGAACGACACGAAGATGACGCCGGAGACCGCCTTCGAACGGTTCAAAGCCGTACTTGCCGAACATCCCGAGGAGTTCGACGAGAGCACCCGCAACCTGGTGGTCCGTACGTCCAAGTCCATCGCCAATGCCTTTGCCGGCAAGAGCAAGGCCGAAGAGCGCATGATCGCACGGTTGGAGGAGGTGTTCAAGTAGGCCGGCAGGTGCGTCCTTATCCGGGCAGCACCTTGAACCGCGCATCCAGCGGGTCCAGTGCCACCAACAGACGATCGAAAAAGGCCGGGCCTTCGCGCACGTACCACGGCATGAAATTCTCGCGCCGCTCCTGTAGACCACCACCGGGGAAGAGATGTTCATGCATCAGGGCAAGTTGCTCCAGCGGTTCCTCCTGCTCCCGCTTGGCGGCGCGCACCAGTTTTTTCTCCAAGGCGTCCAAGCCGTTCATGGCCCGCTTGGCAATGGCTTGTACGGCTCCTTCCAGCGTGGGGTCGGCGGTACGGACACGGGCCGCCAACGCGGCATAGAAGCGTTCGGCCTCCTCCTTTTCCGCCGTGATGGCCGTGTGGAATGAGGCCCGTTTTGTGGCCAATTGCGCGCGCAGTTCCTCCAGCGGACCGAAGAGGTCGGCGACAGTGAGGCCGAGGGCCTTCATGCGGTCCAGGTCTTTGTCCCGGAGGAACGCGGCCGAGGTGCGCAGCAGCAGCACGGGCATGGGCACCTGCAACGCTTGGAACAGCCACTTCAGCTGGAACCAATAGGCCAGCTCTCCCCCACCACCTACGTAGGCGATGTTCGGCAGGACGGCCTCTTGGTACACCGGGCGCAGCAGCACGTTCGGTGAGAAGTGCTCCGGATGCTGCTCCAGTTCTGCGAGCAGTTCGTCCAGCGTGAAGGAAGGCCCGCCGTCAAGCACTTGGTAGCGGTCCACTTGCAATTCGATGCGGCTGCGATGGCCGGAGCGCAGGTGGAAGAGATTGATGTCCCGCGCATGGGCCTGCGTGCGCCAATGCACGGAAAGCTTTTCATCGGCATAGCGCACGCTGCGCAGGGCCACTTGGTTCAGCAGTTCCTCACGCATCAGGGGTGCGAACACGCGCTTGAGCTCCGGGTCGTCGCCATCGAGGATGAGGATGCCGAAGCGGCCGAAGAGCGCGTCCACGAAGAGGCGCGTGGCCTGCGCCAGATCATGTTCCGGGCGGTAGCATCGGCGCAACAGGGCGCGCAGCTCATCGGCATGGCTGCCGGGCCCCAGCAGTGCGTCCACCTCGTCCAGCACGGCGCTGATGCCATCCAGCTTCAAGCGGCCCACGGCGCCTGCGGTGGTTCCGGGCCACGTCACCTTCCTTGCGTGGATGAAGGTGTGGTCGATCTCCGGCCGGTCATGGTCCTCGGTGGCCATCCAGAACACGGGCACCACGACGCGCTCGGCGGTGCTGAGCTGTTGTGCCAGGCGCACCACGTTGAGGATCTTGAACGGCAGATAAAGCGGCCCGGTGAAGAGGCAGAGCTGGTGGCCGGTGGTGACGGTGAGCGTGTCCGGCTTGCGCAACAGGGCCAGGTTGGCGCGTACTTGCGGCCTCATCCCCATCTGGGCATACTGGCGATCGAGCGCGTCGCAGAGCGTCCGCCGTGTGGCGGGATCGAACACGCGGTCCTGTGCAGCAGCGAAGAGTCCGTCCTCGTCCGCGCTCCAGCGATAAAACTCGCGCAGCTCCGGCACGGCATCCAGGTAGTCCAGCGCCAAGGGTGAGAACCGGCCCGTGTCGCGATAGGGAATGGCGGTGCGCTGCATGGGCCGCGAAGGTAACGGGCCGGTGCGGGGCGGAAATTCCGAAGAGAAAGCCGCGCAGGCGTAATTTTCACCGCACCAACAAAACCGCACATGCCCATACGGATGACCCCCGACGAGGGACGGAACGAAGGACGCCCCACCCCCCGGTCCGGTGGCGGCGGTCGCGGTGGTGGTGGCGGCTTGGGAAGCATGTTGCCCCTGCTCCTCGGCTTCCTGATCAAGCGCCCAAAACTGTTGTTAGTGGCGGCGGTGCTCTTCGGCCTCTACTACTTCTTCGGCAACGGCTGCTCCGGCGACAGCGGCGGCGGCACCATCACCAACGAGGCCGGCCAACTGCTCACCTCGCGCGGCGCGGACTTCGACCCCGAGCTGTACGACCAGGCCGAGGTGTATGAGCCGCTGGCGGACAATGTGAACGCACCGTTGCCGGAACGTGTGAGCCTGGAACAATTCGCTCCGCGCCGGCTGAACCAAGGCCAGCAGGGATCGTGCGTGGCCTGGGCCAGTGCCTACGGTGCGCGCACCATCGTGCAGGCCGAAGCCACCAAGCAGGACCCGAACGGAACGGCCTTCAGCCCCAGCTTCCTCTACAACCAGATCAAGCTCGGCAACGATTGCCAAGGTGCCTACATCATGAACGCGATGCAGACGATGAAGGCCGGAGGCGTGCTGCCGCTGAGCGACTTCGCCTACACCGATGATAACTGCCGGAAGATGCCGGACAGCGGCGACAAGCAGGCGGCGCAGCAATACCGGATCAAAGGCTTCCAACGGTTGAGCAAGGGCGGCGACGACCAGCGTACGGACATGCTGGCCATGAAGCAGCAGCTCGCGCAAGGCTCACCGGTGGTGATCGGCATGATGGTGGGCGGCAGCTTCATGCAGGGCATGGCAGGCCAGGACCTGTGGACGCCTACACAGAATGACTACCGCCAGCAGGGCTTCGGAGGCCATGCCATGTGCGTGATCGGCTACGACGACTACAAGGTGAAGAACGAAAAGGCCGGCGGCGCCTTCCAGATCATGAACAGCTGGGGGCCGGAATGGGGCAACAACGGCATCGGCTGGGTGCGCTACAGTGACTTCGACTTCTTCGCCAAGGAGGCCTATGCCGTGTATCCGCAGGGCGAAGGCGTGGACGTGAAGCCCTCGGTGTTCGACATCCGCTTCGGGCTGGCACAAGTGGACGCCAAAGGCAATGCGACGGGAAAGAACATCCCGCTGCGGCATGAGGCGGGCCGCGTGTTCCGCACCGTCACGCCCGTCCACAAAGGCGACCGCTTCAAGATCGAGGTGACCAACAACGCGGAGTGCTACACCTACCTCTTCGGCCTGGAGACGGACGGCAGCACCTACGTGCTCTTCCCCTACACGCCGAAGCATTCGCCGTACTGCGGCATCACCGGCACGCGCATCTTCCCGAAAGATCAGAGCCTGACGGCGGACGAGGTGGGCAACACCGACGTGATGGCGATCTTAGTGGCGAACCAGCCACTGGACTACCCGAAGATCAACGCCGCCATGAAGGCGAACGCAGCGCAAGGACTGGACGCCAAACTGGCGGCGGTGCTAGGGAATGAACTGATCAATGCGGGAACGCCCACCTACAGCGAGGGCGGGACCTTCGGGGCGAAGGCCCCGGCGGAAAAAATCGCGCTGGCCATTGTCCTGGAGATCGAAAAGCAATGAACCGGCACCTCCTTCCGGCAATGCCAACGATCGTCAGTGTCCAAACACTCGGGCACGATTAGCTTTTTGGGATCAATTCCACCCTTCCATGAAAAAAACCTTGTACATCCTGATCGCGGTCATCGTCATCGCGCAATTCATCCGGCCATCGCGCATCGCTGAGCCCGTCGATCCCGCAACGGACCTGATCGCCGTGATGAAACCCGATGCCGAGGTGGAGCAGATGCTCCGGACGTCCTGCTACGATTGCCACAGTGGGCAGCCGCGCTATCCGTGGTACTTCGCCATCACCCCCGTGAACTGGATGTTGAACGAACACATCAAGGATGGACGGGAGGATTTCGACGCTTCCACTTGGGCCAGTGTGGAGGGGTATGACCGGGACCACCAGGCGAAGGAGAGCATGGAGGAGCTGGAAAAGAAGGAGATGCCCATTCCCGAGTATTTCTATCTGGGGCGGCATGCCGATGCCAAGTTGACCGATGCGCAGTCCAAGAAGCTCCATGCCTATTTCAAGAGCTTGCGGGACGGTTCTTGGGACATCGAGAAAGCCCGGCGGAAGGCCGCTGGCCAAGGCAAGTAGAAGATCCCCGTGTACCGAAAGCAGGTAAGAGGGAAGTAAGGTGATCAAAGCAGGAACAGATCATCCCTTACATCCTTGACTATCATTGCCAACGCGTTAGCAACCGATCAAGCGAAAGCAGATCAACCAACCAACTGTGATATGCTACTGACTGCCAAGGAGATGACTGCCGTAAAGGCGCTGGAAAAGGCACACTGGATCGCTTTTGCGCCCTTTGTTTTTCAAGCCTCGGTATCACTTCGGAACCTGGGGATCCTTGAATACATATTTGACCATCGGCATACAGGTGGACCCACGGCCGCTGAAATAGCCGAAAAGCTTTCCCTCAGCCGCTATGGTGTGGAGGTGCTGTTGGAGATCGCGGAAACCTCGGATATTGTCCGTAAGGATGCGGACCTTCGGTATGAGCTGACCAAAGTGGGCTACTTCCTGAACTACAGCCCCACCGCCAGCGTGAACCTGAATTTCGCGAACGACGTGTGCTATAAAGGCCTATTCCATTTGGAGAATTCCATTAAGAACGGAAAACCGGAAGGCCTGAAGGAATTGGGCCAATGGAAGACGATCTATGAAGGCCTCTCGCAGTTGAAACCCTTGGAGCAAAAATCCTGGTTTGATTTCGACCACCACTATTCCGATCATATTTTCGAGGAGGCCATGGGAAGGATCTTCCAGAACAAGCCCCGGACCATTTTCGATATCGGAGGGAACACGGGGAAGTTCTCGATCAAGTGTTGTGCATTCAACCCGGACGTTCACCTGAAGATCGTCGATCTGCCTGGGCAATTGGCAATGGCACGTGTCAATGCTGAGAAAGAGGGCTTCCAAGACCGGATCTCCACCCATCCCATCGATTGGCTGTCCGATGACCCGCAGATCCCTAAAGGCGCCGACCTGATCTGGATGTCCCAGTTCCTGGATTGCTTCTCGGAAGAAGAGATCGTGAAGATCTTGAAGGTCTGTGTCGGATCCATGGACGATTCCACCGAAGTGGCGATCGTGGAGACCTTCACCGACCGACAAGCGTTCAAGGCGTCCCAATTCATTCTGGAAGCGACCTCGCTCTACTTTACGGTCCTGGCCAATGGGAACAGCAAGATGTATCCCTCCGGCGTGTTCAAGCGATTGATCGAGCAGGCCGGTCTCGAAGTGAAGGAAGACATCCGGCTGGGGGAATACCACACCATGTTGGTGTGTAAAAAGAAGTGAGGGAGGTGAAGGAGGTGAAGTCAGTCTGCACCCGCGGTGGACAAGCCGATCCTCAGGAAGCACTTCGATAACTCACACCGGCACCGCCGTCAGCTCGTGCTCCCGTGCCTCGATGATCCGCACTTCCGCGAAGTCACCCACGCGCAGATGTCCGGCGGACGTGGCAATGAGCACATCGTTGTCCACCTCCGGTGAATCGTGCTCGGTGCGAGCGTAGTAATTGCCGCCTTCCACCTTGTCCACCAACACCTTGAACGTCTTGCCGATCTTCTCCTGGTTGAGGTCGAAGCTGATGCCGCCCTGCAGTTCCATGATCTCCGAGGCGCGTTGCAGCTTCACTTCGTCCGGCACATCGTCCTCCATGCTGAAGGCGTGCGTGTCCTCTTCGTGGCTGTAGGTGAAGGCGCCCAAGCGGTCAAAGCGCATGCGTTCGATCCAGCGCAGGTTCTCCTCGTGGTCGGCCTCGGTCTCGCCGGGGAAACCAGCAATGAGCGTGGTGCGGATGCCGATGCCGGGCACCTTCTGGCGGATGGTGTCCACCAAGGCCTCGGTCTTCTCCTGCGTGATCCCACGGCGCATGCGCTTGAGCATGTTGGTGCTGCCGTGCTGCAGCGGCATGTCCAAGTACTTGCAGATGTTGCTGCGCTCCTGCATCACGTCCAAGATCTCCATGGGGAAACCGCTGGGAAAGGCATAGTGCAGGCGGATCCAGTCGATGCCCTCCACATCGCTGAGCTGTGCGAGAAGCTCGTGCAGGTTACGTTTCTTGTAGATGTCCAGGCCGTAGTAGGTAAGGTCCTGCGCGATGAGGATCAGTTCCTTGGTGCCGTTCGCGGCCAAGTGCTTCGCACTCTTCACCAAGGCCTCGATGGGCGTGCTGATGTGATCGCCGCGCATCAACGGGATCGCGCAGAAGGAGCATTTGCGGTCGCAGCCCTCGCTGATCTTGAAGTAGGCATAGTGGACCGGCGTGGTGAGCAGCCGCTCCCCCACCAATTCGTGCTTGTAGTCTGCTTTCAGTGTCTTCAGCAGGCGGGGCATGTCGCGTGTGCCGAACCACGCATCCACTTGCGGAATACCGTCCTTCAGCTCGGGCGCATAGCGCTGGCTGAGGCAGCCGGTGACGTAGACCTTCTCCACTTCCCCGCGGTCCTTGGCATCGGCCCAGGACAGGATGGTGTCGATGCTCTCCTGCTTGGCATTGTCGATGAAGCCGCATGTGTTGATCACCACCACGTTGTGGTCGCCGGAAGTGGACTCGTGCTCCACGGCGATGCTATTCGCCTTCAGTTGGGCCATCAGCACCTCGCTGTCCACGGTATTCTTCGAGCAGCCTAAGGTGACGACGTTCACCTTGGTGGGCTTGAGGGTCTTGACTTTCATGGGTGGCGGTGCCGCGAAGTTACCCGTTGTGCCGGCGAAGCACTTCGGCGAGGTCCTTGGCATGCAGCTCAGGCGTGAACCAGGGATGCTGTTGCAACTCTTCGAGCACGGACGGCCCGATGTCGGTGAGGTAAACGGTGCGTTTCCTGGCCTGCATGCCTTTGACGATGTCCTCGATGCGCTTCACGCCAGTGGCATCGATCAAGGGCACGTACTTCATGCGCAGCACCACCACGCGGTGCTTGTCGTTGATCTCCGCAAGCACCTGCTGGAAGCGCAATGCGGCGCCGAAGAACAGGGGGCCGGTGATCTCGAACACTTGGATCTCCTTGGGCAGGTCCTTGAGCTCCAAGTCCACTTCCCGCGTGGTGGAGCCGGTGCCCTCTGCCAGTGCAGGATGCAGGTCGGTCACGTCGGCCATGCGCTTCATGAAGATGAAGGCGGCGAGCACCATGCCCACCTCGATGGCCAGCACCAGATCGAAGATCACGGTGATGCCGAAGGTGACCAGTAGCACGGTGAGGTCATAGCGGTTGCCCTTGAGCGCATTGCGGAAGTAGCTCCATTCGCCCATGTTCCAGGCCACCACCACCAGGATGCCCGCTAAGCAGGCCATGGGCACCAGCCCGGCAAGCGGTGCGGCCACGAGCATGATCACTAAGAGGGTCAGCGCATGGACGATGCCGCTGATCGGGGTGCGCCCCCCGTTCTTCACGTTGGTGGCGGTGCGCGCGATGGCACCCGTGACCGGGATGCCGCCGAACATCGAGCTGAGCACATTGGCACCGCCCTGCGCCACCAATTCCATGTTGCTCCGGTGCCGCCCGCCGATCATGCCGTCGGCCACCACGGCCGAGAGCAGTGATTCGATACCGCCCAAGAGGGCGATGGCGATGGCCGGCTGGATGAGCTCGCGCATCGTGGACAGGCTCACCATGTGGAACTGGGGCATGGGGATGCTCGCGGAAATAGCCCCGAACCGGCTGCCGATGGTCGCCACGTCCAGCTTCAGGAAGTAGGCGGCCGCGGTGCAGACGAGGATCGCGGCCATGGGGCCGGGGATCACCTTGGTAACACGCGACAGATACAAGGACAACACCACGGAGACGATGCCCAAGGTGGTGGCCACCGGGTCGAGGGTATTGAAATGGCTGCCCAGCACGGCCCATTTGTCCAAGAAGCCAGCGGGCACCTCGGCGATCTGCAGGCCGAACAGGTCCTTCACCTGGGTGGAGAAGATCACCACCGCGATGCCTGCGGTGAAGCCCACGACCAAGGTGTGCGGAAAGTATTTCAGCAGCTGCCCCGCGCGCAGGAAGCCCATGAGCATGATCAGGAAGCCCGCCATGAAGGTGGCCACGGTGAGCCCTTCGATCCCGTACTTCTGAACGATGCCGAAGACGATGATGATAAAGGCGCCGGTGGGCCCGCCGATCTGCACGCGGCTACCGCCGAAGAGCGAGACCACGAGCCCGCCGATGATGGCGGTGATCAGACCTTTCTCCGGTGAGACGCCCGAGGCGATGGCGAAGGCGATGGCCAATGGCAAGGCCACAATGCCCACGACCACCCCGGCGATGATGTCCTTCTTGAGCTGCTCCTTGGAGATGCCGTCCTTCCACAAGGAGAAGAACTTGGGGACCAAGCTGTTCTCGGACAGCGGACTGCCACCCTTGAGATCATTGCTCCGCGCCCTCATTCGGCACCGAACAGGCTTTCCACGAACGATGCCTTGTTGAAGACCTGCAGATCTTCCATCCCCTCGCCCACCCCAAGGTATTTGATGGGCACTTGAAACTGGTCGCTGATGCCGATGGCCACGCCCCCTTTTGCGGTGCCGTCCAATTTCGTGAGCGCCAAAGCCGTCACCTGCGTGGCCTTGGTGAATTCGCGTGCCTGCTCGATGGCGTTCTGCCCGGTGCTGGCGTCCAGGACGAGCAGTACTTCGTGCGGCGCCTCGGGGATCACCTTGCGCATCACTTGCTTCACCTTGGTGAGCTCGTTCATCAGGTTCACCTTGTTGTGTAGGCGGCCGGCGGTGTCCACGATCACCACATCGATGCCTTTGGACTTGGCGCTCTCCACGGTATCGTAGGCCACGGCCGCGGGATCGGCGCCCATGCCCTGCTGCACCAAGGGAACCCCGGTGCGTTCGCTCCAGATCCTCAGCTGGTCCACGGCCGCCGCACGGAAGGTGTCGGCAGCGCCCAAGATCACGGTGTTGCCGGCCTGCTTGTAGGCATGGGCCAGTTTGCCGATGGTGGTGGTCTTGCCAACGCCGTTCACGCCCACCACGATGATGACATGGGGCTTGGTGCCGGTGATCTTGAAAGGTTCGCTGCCACCGTCGGCGTCGCGCATCAGACCGGCGATCTCCGCACGCAGGATCCCGTTCAGTTCCGATGTGCCCAGATAGCCGTCCCGCTTCACGCGCTCTTGCACGCGTTCAACGATCTTCAATGTGGTGTCCACGCCGACATCGCTGGTGACCAAGGTCTCTTCCAAGGCATCGAGCACTTCATCATCCACGGTGCTCTTGCCGGCGATGGCGCGGGTGAGCTTGCCGAAGAGGGAGTTGCGCGAGCGGTCGAGGCCGGCGTCCAGCTGTTCCTTCTTCTCCTTACTGCCGAATAATCCGAATAGTGCCATGGCTGTTCAGCAAAAAGGCCCCCGCCGTGTTGGTGGAAGCCTTTTTGCGGGAAGGAGTTGTGAAGTTACTTCTTGGCGGCAAGAGCTTTGTCCACATCCTCGGCGGGCATCACCAGCTCATTGAACTGATAGCCGCCGGTGTTGGCGTTCTTCACCATGCGGATCACTTTCACGAACACCTTGGCGTCCGCCTTCTTCAGGGATGCAACGGTCTTCTTTGCCATTTTACTTGATCTCTTTGTGAACGGTCATCTTGCGCATGATGGGGTTGTATTTCTTCAACTCCAGGCGCTCGGTGGTGTTCTTGCGGTTCTTCGTGGTGATGTAGCGGGAAGTGCCCGACAGGCCCGAGGTTTTATGCTCGGTGCACTCCATGATCACTTGTACGCGGTTTCCTTTCTTGGCCATCGATATGGGAATGGGGCGCGAATGTAATACGTTCCAACGACGTGGCAAAATTACATTTGGAAAGACGGTGAGGTCGGGAGATGGTGATCGGAGTTCCCGGTACAGGTTACTGCTGTTCGTTATTTGCCGCTGCCGACTGCCAACTGCCAGTGCCAACTGCTGACTACCTCTGGCAAAAAAGACACCAACCTCACCCCGCCACCGGCATCACCCTCGGGGTCCGCACTTGCCGCAGATGGGGCGTCACACTGGCGAGCACTTGTTCCCGAAGCACCTGCAGAAGGCGGTCCTTCACCGAGTGCCGGTAGGTCACCAGGCCGATCTCGCGCACGGGCACCGGCGAACGGAACTCGCGCAGGCGCGCACGTTGCCCGGGTCGCATGCCCACCGTGGCCAGCTCGGGCACCACCGTAAGCCCGCCCTGCGCGTCCACCATCCGCATCAACGCCTCGATGCTGCCGGAGACATAGGCGAAGCGGCCGCCCTCCCCGCCCTGCTCGCGCAGTTCGCACAGGTCCATCACTTGGGAACGCAGGCAGTGCCCCTCCTCCAACAGCCAGAGCCGGTCCGCACGGATCTCCGACGGTAGCACGTAATGCTTCTTCCCGATGCCTTCTTCCGGCGACACATATAGCAGGAAGCGCTCATTGAACAGGGGTTCCTCTTTCAGGCCCGCCACGCCCAACGGGGTGGCCAGCAGCCCCACGTCCAATCGGCCATGGACCAGGCGTTCGGAGATCACCTCCGTCGTGAGCTCTTCTACGGACACTTTCAGGGCCGGGTGTTTTCGCAACAGATCGCCTAAGAACAAGGGCAACAGGTAGGGTGCCAAGGTGGGTATCATCCCGATCCGAAGCTCGCCGGCATGCTCCCCGCGCGTGGCGTCCGCCGTTTCCTTCAGCAACTGCACCTCCTTCAACACCGACCGCGCCTGCTCCACCAGCACCTCCCCTTCCGCCGTGGGGACCACCGGGGACTTGCTCCTGTCGAAGAGCACCACGCCCAGCTCCTCCTCCAATTTCTTCACCATGCTGCTCAAGGTGGGCTGCGTTACGAAGCAGGCTTCCGCCGCCCGCGCAAAGTGGCGGTGCGTATCGATGGCCGTGATGTATTGAAGCTGCTGCAAAGTCATGATATACCAGCTCTATGAGATGATCAAATATATCAATTAGGCCTATACGATCAGCAAGGTAACTTCGGCTCAGCGCCGAGCGGGGTATTGTCTCAACCTGAGGGTATTCTCCGTAACCGGCAGAGGAAAAAGGAACCACTTGCATTGAAACCGACAAGAATGGAAAACAACCCAATGAGCACACAAGCCTCCAACGGCGAAGGGAAATGCCCGGTGATCCACGGCACCTCGCGCATCTCCGTCTCTGGCCGTGGCAACCGCAACCGCGATTGGTGGCCTGACCACCTGAATCTGGGCTTGCTGCACCAGCACAATCCCACCGGCAACCCTCTGGGCCCGGACTTCAACTATACCGAGGCGTTCAAGAAGCTCGACTATGTTGCCCTGAAGAAGGACCTCAACACCCTGATGACCGATTCGCAGGACTGGTGGCCCGCTGACTGGGGACACTATGGTGGCATGTTCGTGCGCATGGCCTGGCACAGTGCGGGCACCTACCGCACCGGTGATGGTCGCGGCGGCGGAGGGCGCGGACAACAGCGCTTTGCACCCGTGAGCAGTTGGCCGGACAACGTGGGCTTGGACAAAGCACGCAGGTTGTTGTGGCCCATCAAGCAGAAGTATGGCAACAACCTCTCCTGGGCCGATCTGCTGATACTTGCCGGAAACGTGGCCTTGGAATCCATGGGCTTCAAGACCTTCGGCTTCGCGGGTGGCCGCGCAGATACGTGGGAGGCCGATCAGGATGTGTACTGGGGCAGTGAATCCGAATGGCTCGCTACCAGCGACAAACCCAACAGTCGCTACACTGGCGATCGCGATCTGGAGGACCCGCTTGCGGCCGTGCAGATGGGCTTGATCTATGTGAACCCCGAAGGTCCCGATGGCAAACCCGATCCGCTGGCCAGTGGTCGCGATGTGCGCGAGACATTCGGCCGTATGGCCATGAACGATGAGGAGACCGTGGCCCTCATTGCAGGCGGACACACCTTTGGAAAGGCGCACGGCGCGGGCGATACAGCCCTGGTCGGTCCCGCACCTGAAGCAGCACCCATCGAAGCCATGGGTCTGGGCTGGGCCAACAAGTTCGGCACCGGCGTGGGCGTAGATACCACCAACAGCGGCATTGAGGGGGCGTGGAAGCCGAACCCGACGAAGTGGGACAATGGCTACTTCGACATGCTCTTCGGCTACGAATGGGAACTCACCAAGAGCCCTGCAGGAGCCCAGCAATGGACGGCCAAGGATTGCAAGCCCGAGCATTTGATCCCCGATGCGCACGGTTCCGGCAAGTCCTATCCGCCGATGATGACCACAGCGGACCTCTCGCTGCGCTTCGACCCGGTCTACGAGAAGATCTCGCGCCGTTTCCACAAGGATCCGTTCGCTTTCGCAGATGCGTTTGCCAAGGCCTGGTTCAAGTTGACGCACCGCGACATGGGTCCCAAGGCCTTGTACCTCGGGCCTGAAGTACCTGCGGAAGAAATGCTCTGGCAGGACCCGGTCCCGGCTGTCGATCACAAGCTGATCGACGCGAAGGACATCGCTGACCTGAAGGGCAAACTCCTCGCATCCGGCCTTAGCGTGGCTCAACTCGTTTCCACGGCGTGGGCCTCGGCTTCCAGCTTCCGTGGCAGCGATAAGCGCGGTGGTGCCAATGGTGCCCGCATCCGCCTCGCACCCCAGAAGTCCTGGGCCGTGAACGATCCCACGGCACTCGGCATGGCGATCAGCGCATTGGAGAAGGTGCAGAAGGAATTCAACACTTCCGCGAAGGATGGGAAAAAGGTATCGCTTGCCGACCTGATCGTGCTTGGAGGATGCGCTGCCGTGGAGAAAGCCGCGAAGGATGCAGGTACCACACTGACCGTTCCCTTCACCCCCGGCCGCACCGATGCAAGCCAGGAACAGACCGATGTGGAAAGCTTCTCCGTGATGGAGCCGCCAGCCGATGGCTTCCGCAATTGGCAGAAGATGACCTACAGCGTTCCGGCCGAAGAGATGCTCGTGGACAAAGCACAACTGCTCACCCTGAGCGCACCCGAAATGACGGTGCTCGTGGGCGGCTTGCGCGTACTGGGCGCCAACACCGGTGGATCCAAGCACGGCGTGCTCACGGATCGCCCCGGACAACTCACCAACGACTTCTTCGTGAACCTGGTGGACATGCGCACCGCATGGGCAACGAAAGCAGGAGAGGAAGGCCTCTACGGATCGCACGACCGGAAGACCGGCGATCGCCAATGGACGGCCACCCGCGTGGACCTGATCTTCGGCTCCAACTCACAGCTGCGCGCCCTCTCCGAGGTCTATGCCCAAGTCGATGGCGCCGAGAAGTTCGTGAAGGACTTCGTTCTAGCGTGGACCAAAGTGATGGAGCTCGACAGGTTCGACCTGAAGAAGTGACCAAGCAAATAGATCCCATAAGAAGGGGGCTGTCCAGATCATGGACGGCCTTTTTTTTGCCTCTTAACGTACGGGACCAAATGGGGACCGCGGAAGGGGGCTGTCGATAGGCAATGACCTTGAAGATCTTTTTTCCCGATCGGGCGAAACGTCCTGACGAACGGTCTTCCCGCAGGGGATCAAGGAACTTGTTGGCGGCGAACAACGTGCTTTACCGCTTCCTGCATTTTGCGGGCAAGGAGAAGTACAATGAACTGCGTCCTTTCCTGCGGATGAACATCATGATGAACCCGATCACCGGCAAGCATATGTTCGAACTGATGAGCCTCGCGGTGAGCGCGGTGAACGGCTGCGAGCAATGCGTGAAAAGCCATGAGACCTCATTGATCGCCTTGGGCGCTACCGAGGAACAGGTGTGGGACGCCATCCGCATCGCGTCCGTGGTGGCCAGCTACGACCGTATTGCCTACTGACCGCTCCGCGCAAAGAAAAGGCCGCCCGGGAAGGCGGATTTTTTGTTGTGAGCTGGTCCGGATCCTGGCGGGATCCATCGTAGCTCCCTCGCCAATGGCCGTCCGGATCAAGGCAATTGCTCCACGCGCACCGCGCTCGGAACATTCCCCCCGATACTGATCAAGAGCTTGTCGCGGTCGTTCTGGGCACCGGTGTACCGCACAAAGCCGTCCATGTCCAGATCTTCCGGGGAATAGCCCGATACCGTGTGCGTCGGTTCGGCCGAACCCACCACGATCAGTATGGGGTCACGATCGTTATTGGCCCCCGTGTACTTTAAGTAACCGTCATTCACCGAATTGCCGGACCATAAGCCCGATTTCCCGTTCGTGAACGATTTTCGCGCTACGGTGCCGCCATTTGTACCCATGGCGGGAATGGTGAAGTCCACGGTCGCCACGTTCCTGTTGAGCAACACTTGCGTGGCCGTCATTACGCCCAAATGGTTGCGGTGGCGCACTGCGACGTAGTACTGGTCGTCCGGCACGTTGAAGATCAGCCGCGAATAGCCGTCCGTGCCCGCCACATCGCCATCGCGCTGTAAAAGGGCTGCCTGTGTCGCCAGGACCACCGATGCATTTGCCTTGCTGCGGAGCTCGACCAATACCCAGTCCACCACCGCGTTCTTTCCGGTGACGTCCAAGGTGGCCTGTGGGACAGTTTCACCGCCCCCCCCCACTTGGGTGAAGCCCATTGCCGTGTACGGCTCCTGCATAGGAATGAACGCCATGGCGCGCAGGTCGTCGCTCATCTGGCCGGTGCTTGCGTCATACGGGCCGGCCAAGGCCATGCGAAGCTTCAGGCTGGGCGGGCATTCCTCCCAGCGCGCCAAGTACGCCCCGTCCACCACGGTGAGCGTGGCATTGCCCGGCCGCGTCCAACGCACCGTCATGTGGTCCCCGCTGCTTCCCTCCTTATGGAGGAACTCGAAGTAGTAGTACTTCCCGGCCACCAAGGCGATGTTCCCGCTCTGCTGAGCCGGATACTTGTCGTATTGGGTGTCGGTCGTATATCCCGGCACGGAACAGATCGCTTGCTTCAGCTCGGGATCGGCATTCGGGCTCAGGTAGAGGACGGAGGCATCGTCCGAGGTCGTATTGAACGTGTAGTTCCCCGTGCCCGGCGCGATGATGTAACCGCGCATGCGGGTGCCGTAATTGTTCGCGAAGTTCACCGGCCCCCGGATACTGGTCGGGTAGGTGCTGCCCGTGGGCGAATCCGGATAGCCGGGACTGCTGATCAATGAGCTGACGGTGGACCCCGTGATCCCCGACCAATATTCGCGAAGAACGGTTCCTGCGGGTCCCACGCATTGTGGCGGGTCCAGGGTATACACCGAGAACACCTTCACCGTGGAGGAGGAAAGACCGTCGTTGTCAGTGACGGTCAGTGTCACTAGATAATCACCGTTCTCGGTGAATGTTTTGTTCACTCCCACACCGTTGTCGGTGGTGCCGTCCCCAAAGTCCCAGCTATAGTCCACGATGGTGCCGTTGTCCACGCTGCTATTGCCGTCCATGGTGGCCGGGAAAGGCGAAGTACCATAGAACAACGGGGCGTTGATCACGGCCGTGGGAGCGATGACGGAACAGTGCGGATAGAGGAAATGGGAGACCGTGGTGGACAGGCCCCCGGCATCGGTGACGGTAAGCTGCACTTCATAGTAGTACGTCTCTGTATAGCAGCCAAGCCCGGAAAGCACCGTTGAAGTGGTCACTGCGTGGTCCACCGGCTCGGAATGGACGTGCGTATTGTGATGGAAGATGGTCTGCCACGAATAGGTGAGCTGGGCCGGCCCGTGCTCCGCATCGCTCACGGAGGCCGCCAAGGTCACTGTCGTGTCCACGCCCACCGGATACAACTGCCCGTCGGGGAAGCTGGTGATGGCCACGACCGGCGGGGTGTTGTTCACGCTCACAAGCAAAGTAGTGGTGTTGGGCTGGTTCTGATCGTCCCGAACGGTAAGCGTAACGGTATAGGTGGTGGGCACGCCCGGCGGGGCGCTGAACTGATGTGAGGGGTCCGCAGTGGTACTGGTCCCTGCATCGCCGAAATCCCACAGATAGGTAAGGGGACCGTTCTCCGGGTCGGTGCTGTTGGAACCGGTGAACTGAACGGTCAATGGGCCGGGGCCGAACAGCACATCCTGCTCCGCGACCGCCACAGGCGGCAAGTTGGTGACGCCCAACGGTGCTATTTTCCGGATCTGGCCGGTCTCGAAGCGCACATACCACAGTGCTCCGTCCGGGCCTTCCTTCAGGAACACCACCGCGCCCAGGTTGCTGCCGAAATTATACACCTCCACGGCCTTGTTGTCGGGGGTCACTTTCACACGCCTGATCCAAGCGCCTCCGTAATCACTTTGGAAATAGCTGCCCTGATAGCCTGCCGGCCAACCAGTGCCGGTGATGAAAGTGCCGCCCACCGATGCATTACCGCCAAAGCGCGGGCCGGGCACCGGGGAGCTCGGATCGTCCAGGTCGAACTGTACCGCCATATTCCCATTGAAGGCGCTGCAACGGGACTGGTTGCCGTGGACCCAATCGATCATGGGCCTGTCGTTGGTGAAGGTGTGGATGTTCGGCGGGATCAATGTGCCGGGATCGCACGGATTGGGCAGGCCGGTGGGATGCACCAAGGTTTCCTGAGTGATCAGGTCATGGAAGTCGAAATACCGCTTGGCACACAGCGCTTGTCCGTAAAGCGGGTTGGGTGCCTCGATATTCTGCGTCCTCGCATTGAGGTAGGAGCCGTTCTCCTCCATACCCTCAAAGATCGGCCAGCCAAAGTTCATGCCCGCCGTATAGCAGACGTCCAACTCCTCATAGCTGCTCCACCCCACGTCCCCGATATAGAAGACGCCCGGGTCGCCCGCCGCAGGATCCGTGCTGCCCGTGCCGGGCCTGTACGTGAACCGATAAGGGTTGCGCAGACCCAAGGCCCAAACCCGGCTTTGCGGGGACCTCGGGGCGGCCGGGTCATAGAAGGGATTGCTCGGCACACCGTTGCCGGTCTCCGGGTCGATGCGCAGCATTTTGCCGTTCATGCTGCTCAATAGCTGCGAGCGCATCGCCCCCACGTTCTCCGCAGGTGTAATGATGCTGTCCGCCAGAGCTTGTGCGAAGTAGGTCTGCGGATCACCGCCCACATCGGCCGCGTTGTAGCTCGCACCGTCTCCTGCGGTGAGCATCAAGGTGCCGTCGTTGCCAAAGACCAATGCTCCCGTGCTGTGTGATTCATACAACAAGGGAATGCCCGTCTTCTTCGTTTCACCCACAAGCACCGTGCGACTAGCCAGGTCCACGGAGGTGAACGCCGGGCCGATCGCGGTATAGCGCGTTACCCGCATGATGGTGGCACTTAAATATTCGTCAGCCCCCGGATCGTAGCCCGCTTGACCGTAGTTCATCAGGTAGTTCCGGTCCACGGTGTAAAACAGGTAGATCCTCCCGTTCGAGAGGAAATCGGGGTCCAAGGTGAAGCCCAAGCATCCATGATCACGCCAATTGCCCACTTCCTCACTGAGGTCGATCAACGGGTTCGGAAGGCGGGTGCCGTTGTCAACGATCCAGACCTTGCCGCTCTTCTCCCAGACGTACATGCGCTCATTCGCGTCGAATGTGAAGCCCACTGGCGCATTGAAGCCGCTGACCACCACCGCATCGTTGAATCCGCTGGGCACGGTCTGCGCGACACTGGCGGGAAGGGGAAAGAAAAAGCTGACCAAGGTGGCTCCCACCACCCTGAACAATAGCGATCTACACATCAGTACGCCGGTTTCGTCGGACGAATCATTATCTTGGTCGAACAAATATGTGCATTTGACGGGGTATTGTCAACAATACTTATTCACAACACTTCGCTGGATGGAGCCTTCCGCATCTCATCACTGTCGCATTCGGGTCTCCGGGACCGTGCAAGGTGTATGGTTCCGCCAAGGAACATGGGAAGCCGCCTTGCGCATGAACATCTCGGGACATGTCGAGAATCTTCCTGATGGCCGTGTCCTGATCGAAGCGGAAGGAACGCGGACGGATATGGATGCCTTCATTTCCTGGTGCCACAAAGGTCCTCCCAAAGCTGAGGTGGTTTCCGTGGTGATCGAACAGGGTGCGATGCAGGGCTTGTCGGGGTTCGTGATCCGCCGCTAGTATGCTGTCGGCTCAAGTCCTCGAAGGCGCCGTTGGTGTGCATCGCTGTGCACTCCGCCCCCATGGCACCGGCATGTGGTCAAGGCAGCCCCCCCTTCCGCAATGTTTCATCCCGATCATACGGGTAAGCACGAAGGACACGAAGAACCCGATGGATCATGGAAACGACCGTGATGCGGCGGTGTCGCTGTATGGTATTGCGTTGGTCTGACAAACATCCGGGAACAACGGATAATTTCGCGGCCTTTCCAGAAACCACATGAAGCTATCGATCCTTGCCCTCCCCACCGTTCTGCTGTTCAGCTGCGGGTCTTCCTCATCCCCTGAAAACCAGGCCGCGGCCGGCGTTGATACCACTGATGCCACCTCGCGGGCCGTCCCTGACAGTGCTTACTGGAATGCGGACTCCTTGATCGACCCGGCTGAAACGCACTTTGCGCACCTGCGCCAGCTCTCCTTCGGCGGCGACAATGCCGAGGCCTACTGGGATTTCGCAGGGGACAAGCTTTCCTTTCAGGCGCATGTTCCCGCTTGGGGCGAAGGGTGCGACCAGATCTATGTCTTCAACCCGTTCACCGATGACTTGCGGAACACGCCCCCGCAAAAGATCAGCATCAACGGTGGTCGCACCACGTGCAGCTACTTCCTGCCGGGAGACAGCTTGGTGCTCTTCGCCAGCACCCACCTTGATTCCAAGGACTGCCCGCCCGTACCTCCGCATGTGCCCGGTGGCAAGTACATCTGGCCCATCTATCCCAGCTTCGACATCTTCGTGAGCGACCTGAAGGGCAACATCCACAAGCGCCTGACCGACACCCCCGGCTATGATGCCGAAGGAACCGTTTCTCCCAAAGGGGACCGCATCGTCTTCACCAGCATGCGCAGCGGCGACCTCGACCTGTACACCATGAACATCGACGGCAGCGACGTGAAGCAGATCACGCATGACCTCGGTTATGACGGTGGCGCGTTCTTCAGCCCGGACGGGTCGAAGCTCGTGTGGCGCGCATCACGCCCCAAGACACCGGAGGCCATCAAGGAATACAAGGACCTGTTGAAGATCGGTCAGGTGATGCCAACGCAGATGGAGCTCTTCATCGCCAATGCCGACGGCAGCGACGCCAAGCAGATCACCGACCTCGGTCAGGCCAACTGGGCGCCCTATTGGAACCCGGACGGGAAGCACATCATCTTCGCCAGCAACCACAAGGCCGAACGCGGCTTCCCCTTCACGCTGTTCATGATCGGTACCGATGGCCAAGGCTTGGAACCGCTGACGAACACGGACATGTTCGATGCCTTCCCGGTGTTCAGCAAGGACGGCAAGTACCTTGTGTTCAGCAGCAACCGCGGCGGTAAGGACCGCGAGACGAACCTGTTCATCGCGGAGTGGAAATAGTGTTGCACCCCATGTACCAGGGTCGGGGTATTTCCCGGGAAGATCGGCAAGGGTTTGGAATGATGGGCGATCTTCGCGCACATGGCTGAGAAGGAGATGGCGAAGGGAACCGGCTGGCTGAACAGACTGGGCGCGCATTGGGGGGTCAGCGCGGGCCGTGCGGTGGTCATTCTGGTGGTGTTCGCTTGCACGGGCTTCACGGTGATGTTCCTGAAACGCCCGGTGGTGGCCTACTTTGCCGAGGAAGAAGGCGGGACGCCGCTGCTGTTCTCGATCATTTACTACATCCTGATCCTGCCTTTCTACAACGTGATCTTGTTGATCTACGGGGCGTTGCTGGGCCAGTTCGCCTTTTTCCGGGCATTCGAGAAGCGCTTCTTCAACCGGATCTTTGGAAGGAAGAAGTGAGGAGGCAAGAACCACGAAGGCATGCCTGCGGCAGCCAGGGATGCTAAGAACACGAAGACCGTCCACGTGCCGTCAAAGGGACGGTTTGTCCAGTGCCTTTTGCACCCGCCGGACCTGAGCTTGCGGGTTCTTCTTCAGGCGGCAACCCCACACGGCGACCACGCTCCAGCCCGCCTTCCGCAAGGCGCGAACGTTGCGCTTATCCCGGGCGGTGTTGCGGTCGAGTTTCTCCGTCCAGAACTTCTTGTGCGTCTTGGGCCTCCGGGGCTGGCAATGCGGACAGCTGTGCCAGAAACATCCGTGGATGAACACGGCGACCCTCCGGCCCACGAAAGCGATGTCCGGCTTGCCCGGGGCCTTGACGTACTGCAAGCGGTAGCCGCGGACGCCCGCCGCGCCCAAGGCTGCGCGCATGGCCTTCTCCGGTCCGGTGTCCTTCGAACGGATCCGGCTCATGACGGCACTGACACGCGGATCCACAGGCACCGGCGCGCGACCGTCACGGATGTATTTGTGTTCAGCCATGTTTCGTCCGTACAAAGGTGAGTACCGGGGATCACTGCTACATTTCGTCATGAAAAGGAGGGAAATGCGCAAAGCCGCTGCCGCGAAGATCGCCTTGGGCTACAGCCGCCAGCACGCCTATGATGCGCTTCGCGTCGAGGAACCCACGGCGGACAATGAGGACCTGGCGAACGCGGTGCGCTACACCCCATCGCTCATGGCCCGTGAGCATTTCAAGACCGAAAGGAACATCTTGGTGGTGCTCGTCGTTGCCCTCTCCGCGTTCTATTTCTGGCAAGCCTACGTTCTTAACCTTGACAAGGACCTTATACGACGGTTGCTCTCATTGGGCTTTCCCATTGCGCTGTTGATCTTGGGTGTCTCCTCCATGGGGAAATGGGGTAAAACGCATTCCTGGATCGGGTTCCTTGCCATGTACGGAGGTCTCCAGAGGTGGACTAAAAATGACAACATGGACCTTAACGATCCTCTAACCATCACGTGGCTGGCACTCACGCTAGCGGTGATGGCATTCTCGTGGTATCTGCACAGGAAGCTCACATCGGACTACACGATGCAACGCGAGCCCGGCCAGGGGATGCACAAGCGTGCAGTATTCCCGCCAGAACCGGGAGGCCTTGTATAGCACGCCGACACCTTTCTTTGCCCCATGAATTGGATACTGCTCTTCATCGGCGGCCTTTTTGAAGTGGGCTTCACCACCTGCCTCGGCAAGGTGAGGGAAAGCTCGGGCAACACCGCGCTCCTGTGGTGGGCCGGGTTCGTGGCCTGCCTCATCGCCAGTATGTACTTGCTCTACCGCGCTTCACAGACGCTGCCCTTGGGCACGGCCTATGCGGTGTGGACCGGCGTGGGCGCTCTCGGCACAGTGGTGGTGAGCATGGTGCTCTTCAAGGAGCCTACGGAGTTCTGGCGGCTCTTCTTCTTGTTCACGCTGATCGCCAGCATCGCCGGACTGAAGCTCGTTTCGAATTCGTGAGGAGGTGAGATAGTTGGCCGCAGAGGCCCGGAGGAGCTGAGGCGCAGAGAGATCAGAAATGATGATCGGGCGGCTGCCGACTGCAACCTTGCTCCCCACGTTTTCATCTTTCAGCTTTCCAGTTTCAACTTTCCAAAGCTCCTACTTTGCAGCCATGAAGATCGCCATCATCGGATGCGGGAACATGGGTTTGGCATACGCCCGTAGTTTTCGCAAGAACCACATCGCCGACCGGGACGAACTGCTGCTGGTAACGCGGAATGAAGCGGCGTGCAACACGCTTGCCGCGATGGATCTGGGCACCGCGGTGCCGGTGGTGAACGCACGGATCGCGGAATGCGCCATTGTCATCATCGCTGTGAAACCGCAGGATTTCGGCGCGCTCGCTCCCGTCCTTTCCGCAGTGCTACAACCGGAGCAGGTCGTGCTTTCCATCATGGCGGGGATCACGTTGAAGCGGCTACAGGATTCACTCTCGCACCGGATGGTGGTAAGGGCGATGCCGAACGCTCCGGCGCAGATCGGTCTGGGCGTCACCGCGTACACCACGGCACAGGACCTCACCATGCGGCAGGCGATCACAGTGGAGCGGTTGCTGAACAGCACGGGACGCTCGGTACACCTGGAGGACGAGGACCAGCTCAATGCGGTGACGGCGCTCAGCGGCAGCGGCCCGGCTTATGTTTTCCTCTTCGCCAAGACCATGGTGGAGGCCGGACGGGCGATGGGATTAGAGAACCATGTGGCCTCAGCTTTGGTGCAGCAGACCATGCTGGGAGCGGTACAGCTCATGTACCAATCCGACCGCACCCCGGATGAACTGATACAGGCCGTCACCTCCAAAGGTGGCACGACCCAAGCCGCGTTCGATGTGTTCCGTACAAGTGACCTCACTGGCACTTTGGAACGCGGGATCCTCGCCGCCGAACGCCGTTCCAAGGAGCTTTCGCAGGCCTGAACTGTTCGTGAACAGCCTTGATCAAATTGTCTTTCGCTCGTTCCACGCCTGTTGCAGCGCACCTAGAAAGTGGTCACTGGACTGTGCGCCGCTCACTGCGTACTTGTCTTCCAGCACGAAGAACGGTACGCCCCCCACGCCGATCTGCTGCGCCTCGTATTCATCGGCATGCACCGCTTCGGTGAAGGAATCGCCGGCGAGCACCTCCTCCACTTCGGCTCCGTCCAGCCCGATCTCCTCCGCGATCTTCTTCAGCACCGCTCGGTCAGCGATGTGCTCACCACGGAGGAAATAGGCCTGGAACAAACGCTCTTCTGCTTCTGGTCCCTTTTGCTTCGTCTTCGCGAACTGGATCAAGCGGTGCGCGTCAAAAGAGCTGCCCATCACGGCATTCTCCATGTCGTATTCGAGACCCACGGAACGGGCGCGCTCCACCACGCCGGCCACCATCTCCTTGGCCTGTTCCCGCGTGCGGCCGTACTTCTTCGCCAAGTGGTCGAACATGTCGTCCGGGCTGCGCACCGGTGCTTCGCGGTCCAGCTCAAAGCTCTTCCACTCCACCTCCACTTCGCCCTTGTGCTCGAACTGCGACAGTGCGCTCTCGAACTCACGTTTACCGATGTAGCAGTACGGGCACGCCACATCGGACCAGATCTTCACTCTCATGGTGCAAAGGTCGGCACCACGTTTTCAGGCAGACTGGCGATCGGTCACGGATTTCAACTCGTGGTTTCCTGTTTCAGCTTTCAGCTTTCAAGTTTCTGCTTCCAGCTACCTCACAAAACCGTCACCTCTGTCCGCCGGTTCAGTGCGCGGCCTTCTTCGGTTTCGTTCGTCGCCATGGGCTTGGTCTCTCCGTAGCCTTTCGCCACGATCCGCGAGGCCTCGATGCCATGGGTGATGAGGAAGTCCCGCACGGCGTTGGCGCGCTGCTCGCTCAACTTCTGGTTGGCAGCGTCATTGCCCACATCATCCGTGTGACCGCCGACCTCGATGCCCATCTCCGCGTTCGTCGTCATCAGCTTCACCAGCTTGTCCAATTCCACCGTGGAGGCCGGAAGTAGTTCATAGCTCGCCGTCTCGAAGAAGATGTTGCGCAGCTCGATCTTCTCGCCGGCGACGATGGGGTTCAGCTTCACATCGAGATCCGGTGTCGAGGTCGCATCACTTTGCGCCACACTGTAATTCTTGGAGAAGAAGAGGTAGCCCTCCGCCGAGGCGTTCAGCGCATAGTCCTTACCGCGCGGCAGGCACACGAGGAATTCCCCGCTCTCCGGATCGCTGTATGCGGCCGTGGCCAAGGCTCCGGAAGCGAGATCATAAAGTTCCACATCGGCCTCCACGGGCTTGCCGTTGGTACGGTCCGTCACCTTGCCGCGGATGTAGCCGACCGCGGAAGCACGCGCCTCCTCCGGAAGAACGAAGTTGTACAGGTCAAGGTCGCCCACGCCTCCGGGGCGATCGCTGGCGAAGTAGGCGAGTTTGCCATCGGCGCCCACCAGCACACTGTTCTCATCGCCGCCCGTGTTGATGGGATATCCCAGGTTCTGTGCCCTTCCCCAGGAGCCATCGGTCCGCATGCGGCTCACATATATATCCAGCCCGCCCATACCGGGGTGTCCGTCGCTGCTGAAGTAGAGCGTTCTGCCGTCGGGATGGATCTGCACGCTTTCCTCCTGGCCAGATGTGTTCACATTGTCACCCAAGCGCTCCGGTTTTCCGAAGGCCCCATCCTCTCCCAGCACCGTGCGGTAGATGTCCATACTCTTCAATCCGTCCGCAGCCTGCGATGCGCGGACGAAGTAAAGGGTGCGGCCATCGCTGCCCATGCTCGGCTGGCTTTCCCAGTTACGCGTGTTCACTAGGCTGCCGAGGTTCTGGGCCGGAGTCCAGCGGTCGCCGATCCTCCGGCTGATGAAGAGGTCGCAACTGCCCATGCCCTTCAATCCCTTGCCATAGGAACCATCGATGCCTGCGCATTTCGTGAAGACGATAAAACGTCCGTCCGGCGTGAGTGTTCCCGCGCCTTCATTGTCCACCGTGTTCACCGTTCTGATCGGTTGAGCCGTTCCCCATGCACCGTCGCCCTCTTTGTGGCTGACGAAGAAGTCCTCCTGTTTGCCGAATTGTGAGCGGGCATCGATCAATAAGCGCGTGAACATCAACGTGCTGTCATCCGCCGTAACGCACGGGAAATACTCGGGGTCCTTGCTGTTCACTCCGGGGCCGAGGTTCACAGGGTCGAAGGGTACCGGGTTCTGCATGGCCTCCACCGCGAAATCACAATTGGCGATCCCTAGTGACGCGCGCAGCCGCCGTTTCGGATCGCCGTCCAATTCCTTAGCCATGGCATAATGCTTCCGGGCTCCGGCATAGTCGCCGGCGGCGATCTCCAGTTCGGCCAAGTGCAGCGCCGCGGGAGGAAAGAAGCGCGGGTTGATCGCCACCACTTCGCCATACATGGCCATGGCTTCCTTCGGCATGTTGCGCTGTTCGTACATCTCGCCGAGGTAGATCCGCGGTTCGATGAAGCGCGGATCGGCCTCGGCGGCCTTCTTCAATCCGTTCTCCGCGCAGCTCCAGTCCTGAAGGCGCATGCACTCGGCGCCCTTTTCGTAGAGCTTGATGGCCTTCTTGTCCTTACTGGTGTAGTTGCTTGATTGAGCTTGTGCAGTTGGCAGCTGGCAGAAACAGTAGGCAGCAAGCAGCAGGTTCCGGAGGACCCGGTGTGCTGGTGAATGGTAGTTGGTGACCGGTGATCGGGAACACTCACTACCACCACGGAGCACCCTACGCAGCCTGACAACTGACAACTGACAACCGACAACTGATAACCGCTTCATGGAATGTTCAAATACTTGTGTGTCTGCAAGGAAATGCGCCAGCGCGGGTGCTCCATCACGTAGTTGGTGACCAGCGGCATCATAGTCTCGCGTTTGCTCCATTCGGGCTGTAGGAAGAGTGCGCAGTCGGGCCTTGTCTTGGCGGCATGTTCCGCGGCCCATTTCAGGTCGTGTTTGTTGAAGACCACCACTTTCAACTCGTCCGCCAGAGCGTGAAACCCTGGTACAGGAGCCTTGAACTTCTTCGGACTAAAGCAGATATGATGCCAATCCCCGCTTATCGGCGAGGAACCGCTGGTCTCGATGTGCGTGCGAAAGCCGGCGGCGCGCAACGCCTCTGTCAATGCGCCGAGATCATGCATCAGGGGTTCGCCGCCGGTCACCACAGCGATGCGCGCCGGATGCTTCAGCGCTTCGGCGACGATATCCGCCACGCTGTGCTTCGGATGTGCGTCCATGTCCCAGCTATCCTTCACATCGCACCAGGTGCAGCCCACGTCGCAGCCGCCCAAGCGGATGAAGTAGGCCGCTTGGCCGGTGAAGGCACCTTCCCCCTGCACGGTATAGAAGGCTTCCATCACAGGCAGGACAGTGCCGGCCCGAACGGGATCTTGGGTTGGTTTCACGGGTGCAAGTTGGTTCACGTCAGGACAAAAAAAGCCCACACAGGACCGAGTTCAAAAAACCCATGTATCACATGAGCGGGTCGGACAGGAAAGGGGTCGGTAATCCTCGATGTTCCCGAAGGAAACCACCCGAAGGTGGCGAGGCCCGCCCTTGCCCTTTGGATCTTCCGATCCTGAGTAAAAAGTGTTGGTTTTGAGAACCTATGGCCTATGTGGGCTGTCTGTTGATCAGCGCACGGCTGAGAAAGAACGTGTACGTGGAACGAAGGTAAGCGCTGTGGTGAAGATCGCCAAATGGAAAGGATCAACGATCGGATGGAACGCAGATGGAGTTTTCAATGCTGGACCCGTACCGAAAATCTCAGATCAAGACCTGGACTCCGAACTCAGGACTAAAGGACTCCCGACCCCGCCTCACTCTCCCTTCTGCCCCACGAAGTGGTCCTCCTTGTCCTCGAAGAGAATGTTGAAGGTGGTGAGGCTGCCGTAGCAACGCGTGATGTACTGCTGCATTTCCACCTTGTCCTGCTCACTGATGTCTTTGCTGGCGTTGATCTTCTGCTCCAGCACGCGGAAGCGGTCGCGCATCATCACGATCTTGTGGAAGAAGTCCTCGATGGGAACTTCCTTGCTCTTAAGGGCGGGATCCGCGGAACGCATTTCCAGGATGCCTTTCTGCCAGCGGCGTGCGAGCGGTACCGGACGTTGCAGGCTGTTGTCCTCGTCGAGCACCTCACGCAGTGCGTCCTTCACGCTTTCAAGGTCCAGCGCCTCAGGTTCCACTTCCACTCCGGGCGCGATCACCACGAGGTCCTCGAAGGAACGCGCGATGGGCTTCTCGCCGTGCTCGCGGAAGAAGATGTGGATGGAATGCGCGTCCAGGTCATAGACCACGCCTACGCCGAGGGTGGGGTGCTTCACACGTGCGCCGATGCCGATGTCGTAAAGATCCATGGGTTGAAAGGGATGAGGTTGCGAAGATGGGGATGGAAAGCGCTGACCTCATCCATCACATGATATTGAACCGCAAAGAACGCAGAGAGCGCAAAGAATATGAGGGGTATGACGGCAGAGGATCGGAACCGCCATCCGGCGGTCGAGAATGCAGAGAAACCTGAGCAATGACCGGTGGCGTTCACGTCCGGTCAGGATGTGAAAGGGCCGCTATTCCACCACACGCAGCACGGGATACTTTCGCCAAGTCGGCTCCATCCAGGGCGACCGCTGATAGATCCAGGTGAGCTGTGCGCCAGCATCTTTCGCGAAGTCGGGATCCGCTGCCCGCTTGGCCTCGAAGGCCCGCTTCAGATCCACTTCATGCGTGAGGAGCCGCGCTGCCATGTCCTCAAAGACGTAGCTGTCGTACCACTCTTTCTGCTGTAACACGCCGTCGAATAAATTCCACGCGAAGAAGCCGTCCTCGGCCCGGCATTCGAGTGCCTCCATCACATAGCGGTCCGTGGTCCGGCCCATCGGCACGAGCAGGTCACCGGCGTGAGCGGGCAATTCCTTCCGGTGCCGCATGGTGTTGATGTCACGGTGCAAATAGTGCCCCTCGTAGGCCATGGCAACCGAGGTGAACTCCCCGATGCTGTCCTGTTCCACCTGCAACAAGGTGTCATTCGGAAGAACATGCATTTCCACGCCGTTCACCTTCAATCTGTCGATCACTGCCTTCCATTGCTGCGGCACCAGGTAGGCTTTAGGCTTGGCCATGGTGAAGGTCGGCCGGTACGTGTCGCGCCATGGGACGACCGTATCTGTCGGCTCGTCGTGGTCATAGCGGATGCGCGGGAGGTCCGTGACAAGGCTGGTATCCATCCTTGCCGCGTAGCCTTTCCAGGGGATGCTGCTCACGGCAGAGGTATCCAGCCGCCAGTTCAAACCGAAGCCGGCCGCAGTGCGCGTCCGCTCCTTAGCGGCGATGCGTGCCTTCTTCAACTCATCCGGATGTTGGTCCATGACCGCCAAGGTGCCCAGCAACAGCTGGAAGGTGGCGTTCACCCGATCGGCAAAGGGCTTCAGCATGTGGCTCTCACTGATGATGCTGATGCGATCAAACAAAGCATTGTAGCCGCTGCTGTACCGGGGGCTGTCATAAAAGCCGCGCAAGCCTTCCTCCGGGATCTTGCCCGTGGTCTCAAAATAGGGGCACATCAGCAGGCCCTTGCTATTCATCCAGTCGTATTGACCAGGCTGGAGGACCTTGGTCATGAATTCCGAGAGTTGCGGTGAAAGCTTGTCCTTCTGCGTGGCCATCAACGCCATGATGTACTGGTGGTCCGCGCCATCGCTCGCATGCGGCTCGAAGTAGATGTCCGGGTCCCATGCCGACACTGCTGCTTTCAATGACCGCGCATTTTCGGAATCCATCTTCATGAAATCCCGGTTGAGATCCAAGTTCTTGGCGCTCCCGCGGAAGCCGTATTCCCGCGGCCCGTTCTGATTCACGCGGCCGTAGCGCCCCCTGTTCAAGGCTCCGCTGACGTTGTACACGGGCACGATGCACACGGAGGTATGCCCCAGCAGGCCCATCAGCTGATCGCTGTCGAGCAGTGCCCGCGCGAGCAGTAGGCTCGCGTCGATGCCGTCCGGCTCCCCTGGATGGATGGCATTGGTGATCCACAGGATGTTCTTGCCCGCCGCCCGGATGCTGTCCGGTGTGAAGCCGCTGCCGTCGCTGAGGATGAAGAGGTGCATCGGATGGCCGTCATCGTCCTTGCCGATCACGGTGAGTTTCGCCCCTCCATACAAAGAGTCCATGCGGGCATAGCGCTCAATGGCGTGCTGCCAGGTGGCGGAGGTGTCACCGGTGAAGGTCCATTGGGCTTCCACGTTTTTGAAGATGACCATGGCAGTGAGCAAGAGGAAGAGACGTTCACGACAGAACATGCACAAAGATGGCCTTGTCCTCCTGTAAAGAGGGAAGCCCCGACGCAGCAAGGAGCGTCAGGGCTTCCGAAGTGCCGGCAACCAATGTCGCCGGGCCATTAAGTTCAGCAATCCGTGGTGCCTACTTCCTTCCGATCGGCAGTTCGTTCTTCCGTAGTGACCACTGGGGCCGGTGCTACCTGTTCTTCAACCTGGGGCTGAAGGACAGGCCCGACATCTTGGGCATAGAGTTGCTCCTCGTAAGTGAGCTGGAGCAGAAGCGTGAGGGTCATGATGGGCCACATGGGGAACGATCGATTTGCCGCAAGTTCGGACATCAATGAACCTTTTGTCAAGACGAATACCTATTTTTCATCGATGAATGACATTTTCTCGCCAATTGGGAGTGATCGATCAACCAACGTTTGGGAAGAAATAACCTGGCCCGATCAGCTCTACCGGAACGGGATGTGCAACTTCGTCCCTCGACCATGATCGACATGAACATGCTACGCTCCTTTCGCACCCGATGCCTATCGGGCCTTATCGTTGCACTGCTCCTGCCCTTCACCGTTGCCGCACAGGAATCCCGGAACGGCCCCAAGATCGGGTTTGACATCGGCACGCAGACCGCCGGCCAATTCCTCTCTTGGAGCGGCCTTCCCAAGCTCGGCTTCATCGCGGGCTGGAGCTTTGAGGCACCGCTCACCTCGCAGGTAAGCCTGCTGATCGAGCCCATGTACATCGGCAAGGGCAGTGTGGCGAATAACAGCCAACAGAAATACCGCACTTCATATGGCTTGAACTATTTGGAACTGCCGCTGATGCTGAAAGTGAGCACCAACCCGGACCCTCAAGGACTATTCCTGTGCGGTGGCCTCATGTACGGATACTTCCTCTATGGTAAAGTCCGGGAATTCCAGAATGGCACCTTGGTGCGTTCCTACGATTTCTCCAGCAGCAGTACCCATCGCAGCCAATTCAGCGCAGGATTGGGCATTGGCCATGAGAAAGGGCATTGGATGTGGGAACTGCGCGGGCAGAGCAGCCTCAATACGTTCGATGCACTGGTCCGATCGCACAACGTGGTCTATTCACTACAAGTGGCTTGGCGCTTTTCCACCCAAGCAGACCGGGACCGGAAACGCCGAGCTCAAGAGGATAACGCGGATTGACCTTGTGGCTCCGGGTCTTCTGCCGTACGGCAGAAGACCCGGAGCCAGCTAACTCAGATGCACCACCCCGTTCCCTCCTTGAAAGAAGGAGGGGAGAACGCTATAGCCCGTCGTCGCGGAAGAAGTCCAGGTTCTGGAGCTTCACGAGGTGGACTTTAGCGAAGTAGTGGTGCAGGATATCCGTGTAACTGAAGCCGTCGCGTGCCATGCGCATGGCACCTTCCTGGCAGAGTCCCACACCGTGGCCGAAGCCCCGCCCTTCGAGCACCACCATATCCCCCTCGGGACGCACGCTGAAGTACGCCGATCGCAGGCCGAACTCCTTGCGGATCTGGGCTAACGGCACCTCCGGGCTGATGTTGGAGAGGTAGAGCTCGCGGCATTCGGGGATGTGGTCCGTTACGCTGGCCACAACGTTGCTGTCATCGGTGTTCACGCCGTAGGTCCTCCGCAGGTAGCTCAGCCATTTGGCGCGGGGGATGCTTTTCTCCCACGAGGCGTGCGGTGCTTGTAGGCAAAAGGTGTCCATGGTGCTGACGAGATAGGGCTCGCTCTTACTCCATACGTCCTCTGCGTTCATGGTCTCCCCACCGCAGTTGCTATGGAAGGTGGCATGGATCAAGTGGATGTTCGAGTCCACCACTACCAGATCGCGGGTCAGCGCCACGGCCTGTGTGATGCTGTCCTGCCGGTTCCTGCCTTGAAAGACCTGGCAGTGCGTGCCGTCGCAGACCTCGAACCCTTCCCCGAGGTGCCTGCGCTTGTTGGCCAAAGCATAGGTGCGGCAGCTCACCGCCTGCAGTTTGTAGTATTCGATATCGTGGCCCTTGCCCGCCTCCGCCTGCACCACGCCGGCCACATATTCCTCTATGGGCACCGTGGCGACCAGCAGGAAGCGCCCCCCTGCTTTCCGGATCTCCAAACTTCCGGGATAGGCGCGCTCAGCGGACTTGGGTGCCATGTTCCGTAGTCGGAAGCCCTTCCCGACCGGCGACCGGAAGGTGAAGCTCTTTTTTGCCGTGATGTCCAGCACCAAGGACTTAGCGTGCATGCCGTTCTCGCTGGAACGGATCATCAGGCCGTCTGATGAAGCGAGTTCACCCACTTGCTTGCCATCGGCCCAGATCGTCAACGGCCCCTTGTCCCCCATCACCATCACGGAGGCGGTGGGCGTGTCCCGGAGCAGCCCGACACTTACATCGGCATACTGTTGCGCCACAGCCGTAGCGGAGAGCAGCAACGCTGCCAAGCCGAGAGAGATCCTGTTCATTCCGGCGCGAAACTACCCGGCCCCGATGCGGGGTTACGGACGTGCGTACAGACTTTTCCACACCCGATCGGCCACATGTGCCGATGCGCCCGGCCCGCCGAGCTTTTCGCGAAGCTCCCGGAGGTCCGCCAGCATCCTGCTCCGGTACGCTTCATCGTTGAGCAGTTGGTCCAGTTCCTTGCGCAATTCTTTGGGCGCCATGTCCTTTTGGATCAGCTCGCGCACCACTTCGCGGCCCATGATCAGGTTCACCAAGGAGATGAAGGGTACTTTGATGAAGCGCTTCGCCAGCCAGACGTTCACCGCCCCGCCGCCGTAACAGACCGCTTCCGGCGTGCCGATGAGCGCCGTTTCCAACGTGGCCGTACCGCTGGTGACCAGAGCGGCCTTCGCCGTTTTGAGCAAGTCATAAGTGCCGTTGGAAACGAGTTCCACCGACGCATCGCCAATGATGTTCCGGTACAATGCTTCCGGCACGGAGGGTGCGGCCGCCACTTGGAAAGCCACCTCCGGAAAATGCTTCACCGTGCTGAGCATCACGGGCAACATGCGCGTGATCTCCTGGGTGCGGCTGCCGGGAAGCAGTGCCACCACAGGCTTCATATCCGCGGCTTCCGACCGTACTTCCGAGTGGACGGGCAATGCGTCCAACAGCGGATGGCCGACGAACTCCACCTCCATGCCGTGCTCTGCGTACCACTGCTTCTCGAAGGGCAGGATCACGTACATGTCGTCCACGTTCCGCTTGATGGCCTTCACGCGGCCGGCCTTCCACGCCCAAACCTGCGGGCTGATGTAGTAGATCACCCGGATACCGTGGGCATGGGCGAACTCGGCGATGCGCAGGTTGAAGCCGGGATAGTCGATAAGGATGATCGCATCGGGCTTGAACGCGAGGATGTCGGCCTTGCATTCCTTGATGTTGCGCAGGATGGTGCGCAGGTTCATCAGCACCTGCGTAAAGCCCATGAAGGCCAGGTCGCGGTAGTGCTTCACCACCTCGGCACCTGCGGCCTGCATGTGGTCGCCGCCCCATGCACGCACTTTCAGCTCCTCCGGCCCGGCCTGAGCGAAGAGCGCCCGCACCAGGTTGCCGCCGTGGAGGTCGCCACTGGCCTCGCCCGCGATCACATAAAGTCTCTTCCCCATAGCAGCAGCAACAGCACGATCACCGCGCCATAGGCGAACATCGCCCCGATGACGCCACGCATGGCCTTGAGCATCCGCCGTTGGTCGAATGCGAAAAAGAGCACCACGTCAGCCAAGAGGCTCAACGACAGCACCGGTGCGATGTTCCCCCGAATGCCGAAGACCATGCCCCGGAGGAAAAATTCCAGTTCAAGCTCCGGCCGCAGCACGGTGACGATGAATACCGAATACAGGAACAGGCCGATCAAAGGGACGATCAGGCCTGCGATCACGCCTGTCCGTACGTTGTCAAAGCGCATGGTCCCACATGTTGATGTTGCCCACTTCATGATGGGCCGTCATGTCGAATTGCACGGGCACGAGGCTCGCATAGCCGTGGCCGGTGGCCCAGACGTCGGTGTCCTCACCGTGGTCGTTGGCGGTGAACTTGCCTTTGAGCCAATGGTATTCATGGCCCGCAGGGTCCTTCCGGGTGTCAACGGCGTCCTCCCAATGTCCGATCGCCTGCCTGCACACCCGGATGCCCTTGATCGGTCCGTCCGAATTTGCAGGAATGTTCACGTTCAGGCAGCAGCTCTTTCCTATTCCGTTGGACAGCACGTTGGCCGTCACTGATCGCACGACAGGCCGTGTATGCTCGAATGAAGCCTCGATGCTGTGGTCCATCAGAGAGAAGCCCACGCTGGGGATGCCTTCCAACGCCCCTTCCACCGCAGCGCTCATGGTGCCGCTATAAAGCACATTGATGCTGAGGTTGCTGCCGTGGTTGATCCCGCTGACCAATAACGCCGGACGACCCTTGATGATGTGGTAGACAGCGAGCTTCACGCAATCCACCGGTGTGCCGGTACAACTGAACGCTCGCACCCCTTCCATGAACTCCACTTCACGGAGCCTTAGAAAGTTGTGGATGGTGATGGCATGGCCCATGGCGCTCTGCGGCTTGTCCGGCGCCACCACTAACACGTCCCCGAAGGCTTTCATCTCCTCCGCAAGCGTCTTGATCCCGGGTGCGAAAATGCCATCGTCGTTGGTGACGAGGATCAAAGGGCGATCGGTCTTTTCCATGCGGGGCAAAGCTAAGCGGGCCTTCAAATGGAACACTTGGAACACGGACCGTGCTTCGCCGAAGCGGCTTCGCCCAGGCGCAGTGACGCAGAAAGAGCTGATGATCGCAGATCGATCGTTCTGTCATTTGATGATAATCCGATCTTTGCCGCATGAAAAAGCCCATTTTCCCCGAAGGTGCCGCGAAACCGTTGGCCCCGTACTCCCCCGCCGTGGAGATCAACGGCATGGTATTCCTCAGCGGCCAGATCGCGTTGAACGGCAGCACCGGCGAGCTTCAGATGGCCTCCATTGCCGAGGAGACCAAGCAGGTGATGGAGAACATCTCGATCCTGCTGAAGGCGTCCGGACTGAGCTTCGAGCACCTGGTGAAATGCACGATCTTCCTCAGCAGCATGGACCACTATGGGGCCGTGAACGAGGTGTACGGCAAGTACTTCGGTGATGTGCCCCCGGCGCGCGAGGCGGTCGCGGTAAAGGGATTGCCTGCCGGGGTGAACGTGGAGATCAGCGGGATCGCCGTGCGGGGTTGAGGAATTGGACGCAGGGGCGCCGAGGCGCGGAGAAATGCGGCCGGTGACCTCAGGGACCCGAAACGGAGACCTTGAGAGGGAATTTACTTCAACGACTTCCGGTGGATGAAGTAGAGGTAGCACCAGTTCAATGCCAGGAAGAAACCGAGGATGTTGAGGGTTGCCGACCCGGCGATCATGATCGGGACCAGCATACCGAGCAGTTGTGCGCTGGTGTAAATGTGGAAGCCGTCGAACTTTCCGTTCCACATGCGAAAGACACCGACGAAGCGCGCCAAGGTGCGTAACGCGAAGACGCCCATGAGCGCAACGCCATGGGTGCGCATCACCTTCGCATAAGCGAATGCGGCTTCCTGCCGATCGGGACCGATCAGCCATGACCAAGTACTTTCAACGAGGTGGCGCACCTCCTCATCCGACATTCCTCGCAGCGCGTAGGCTCCGAGAATGCCGACCAGATAGATCGGGAATACCACGCCCTGGTTGATGAAGCTGGCCACGCAGAGCCGGGTCAGCATCACCGGTCGCGCTTCCACTGCGATCTTCTCCATTTGTTGTTCCACCGCGCTAAGCAACGAAAAAAGCCCCCGACCACGCCGAGGGCTTTTTCGTTAAGGATGGTCAGCCTCAATGCATGTGCTTGAGGTTCACCGCGTAAAGGATGATGAAGACGAGCGAGAAGAAGCCAACAAAGCCCACGCTCGCTAACGCCATCATACTTCCACCGAGATAAACGATGGGCACCGCCAGCCCCCCGATGGCGGCAAGCACGTACAGCCAGAAGCCGCTCTTCTTCAAGTTCCACATCTGCCAAACTCCGAAAAGGCTGATGAGCGCAAGGACGATCCCCGCGATCCCCAAGGGCTTTGCATTCTCAGCGGCCCGTTCAGTTATCTCCATCGCCGAATCCATCATGCGCCCGGCCATTCCGTCCGCCTGATCCCCTAATTGCGCTTTGGCCTCTTCCATCTTGGCCCGTCCTTCCTCGATCGCGGCCGTTTGGTCGGTCGTCACGGTCTGAATATTGTTGATGACGCCCCACGCGCCCATGATGAAGCTGATGATGCAGATCACGGTGAGCAATGTGGGCCTGGCCGGAGCAGCGCCCATGGTCGAAGTGTTCGTGTCGTTCATGCCGATGAGTATTTTGGTTAGAACGAAAATAGCGGCCACGCCATGCCACGGTCAGGCGGAACCGGTAGAATATCGCCGGGTGATCGTTGATAACCGAGAACTTGAGAGCAATGACGGGAGCTGTGCGCTCTCGGAAACGGGGCCATGCCGGAGCGGAGATCAACGATGGACATCCGCCTTCGCGCTGTCGGGCTAACTTCGCGCCGTGCCCGTTCAGGGCGAGCAAAAACAACCAATCCTATTCCCGAGCAGATGAGCTATGATGTGATCGTTCTCGGCAGTGGTCCCGGCGGCTATGTGGCCGCCATCCGCGCCAGTCAGTTGGGCCTGAAAACGGCCATCGTTGAGAAGGAAGCCTTAGGCGGCATCTGCCTCAACTGGGGCTGCATCCCCACCAAGGCCCTCCTCAAGAGCGCCAATGTGTTCGAGTACATCAACCACGCGAAGGACTATGGCATCACGGTAGGGGCGCCGACCGCCGACTTCAAGGGGATCGTGCAGCGCAGCCGCGACGTGGCCAAGGGCATGAGCAACGGCGTGCAGTTCCTGATGAAGAAGAACAAGATCGACGTGGTGATGGGCACCGGCGTGCTGAAGCCGGGGAAGAAGATCGAGGTGACCGGTGCTGACGGCAAGAAGCAGACCCTGGAGGGCAAACACGTCATCATCGCCACCGGCGCACGCAGCCGCGAGCTGCCCGCCCTGAAGCAGGACGGCAAGAAGGTGATCGGCTACCGCGAGGCCATGTCCCTGCCCGCACAGCCAAAGAGCATGGTGGTGGTGGGCAGCGGCGCCATCGGCAGCGAGTTCGCCTATTTCTACAACGCCGTAGGCACCAAGGTCACCTTGGTGGAGTTCATGCCGAACGTGGTGCCCGTGGAGGACGAGGACGTGAGCAAGCAATTGGAGAAGAGCTTCAAGAAACAGGGCATCGAGGTGATGACCTCCAGCGAAGTGACCAAAGTGGACAGCAGCGGCAAGGGCTGCAAGGTGACCGTAAAGACCCCGAAGGGCGACCAGACCATCGAGTGCGATATCGTGCTGAGCGCGGTGGGCATCGCCTGTAACATCGAAGGCATCGGCTTGGAGGAAGTTGGCATTGTGACGGACAAGGGCAAGATCAAAGTGGACGGTTTCAGTGCCACGAACATCCCCGGCTACTACGCCATCGGCGACGTCACCCCCGGCCAAGCGCTCGCGCACGTGGCCAGTGCCGAGGGCATCATCTGCGTGGAGAAGATCGCCGGCAAGAATCCGGAGCCACTGGACTACAACAACATCCCGGGCTGCACCTACTGCTCGCCGGAGATCGCCAGCGTGGGGTACACCGAGAAGGCGGCCAAGGAAAAGGGCTACGAGCTGAAGATCGGCAAATTCCCCTTCACCGCATCGGGCAAGGCCAGTGCCGCCGGGGCCAAGGACGGCTTCGTGAAACTGATCTTCGACGCCAAGTACGGCGAGCTGCTGGGCGCGCACATGATCGGCATGAACGTGACGGAGATGATCGCCGAGTGTGTGGCCATGCGCAAGCTGGAGACCACTGGGCACGAGATCATCAAAACGGTACACCCCCACCCCACCATGAGCGAGGCCATCATGGAGGCTGCGGCCGCGGCATACGGCGAGGTGATCCACCTGTAGGGGTGAAAGATCTTCGGCCCGTACAGGTGGTACCATGGGACAACCACGGATGAAAACCTTGGCACTCAACGCTCTTGAAGATCAAGGACGGGTAATGCGCTTTTTCGACCGCTTGGCCCCGGATTACGGTGAGCGGTACGGAGGAAAGGACCGCTTTCACGACCACTTTTTCCAGGAACGTTTGACGAAGGCCATCCTCGGTCTGGACCTTTCGGACCGGGATGTGCTCGACATCGGGAGCGGGACCGGGGACCTGTACACGAAGCTAAGCACCCGGTTCCCGGACATGCGTTTTATCGCGACGGACGTGAGTGCAGGGATGCTGGCCAAGAGCAAAGTACCCGCTTCCCAACGTCTTCTCGGCCATGTCTACGACCACGACCTCGGCGACCGTCGTTTCCATGCCATCTTCATGCTGGGCGTGTCCACCTATATGGACCGGCAGGAATTGGAAAAGAACTTGGCTTTCGCCGCCCGGCACCTGGCCCCTGGCGGGACCTTCACGGCCACTTTTACCAACAAGCACGCGCTGGATTCATGGACCCGGGCGCTGGTCCGTTGGCCTCTTCGGCTTTTCGGTCAAGGCCATCATGTCCTCACCAGCGGCCTGCGCATCCACCGCTACAGCTTCCGCGAAACGCGATCGATCGTCGAGCGCCACTTCACCATCAAGAGCTGGGACCTTTTGAACCACACGGTATTCCCGGTAAACCACCTGCTTCCAGGCCCTTCCATCCGTTTGGCACGTGGCCTTTCCGACCGAAAAAGCACGGTCGCATGGCTCCGGTTCCTCAGTTCAGACCTGATGGTCCATGCCGAAAGCCGATATTCGCCATCCGAAACTTCGGGTACGGAAGGCAACCAAGCGCATCCCGAACGTCTATCATAAGCAGCCCCCGGCCCGAACGAATAAGCCATTACGGCATTCGTTCACCCGAAATCACAAATGCCCCGCATCCTACACATCAATAACCGCTTCAACTTGGGCGGGCCCACCCACAATCTGGCCTATCTGGCGCGGTACATGCCTGCCGGGTTTGAGACTTTGCTGGTGGGCGGCCCCCCGGAGGGCACCGAGGACAGCAGTGCCCACATCCTCTCCGAACTGGGGGTGGACGCCCTGATACTTCCGGAAATGTGCCGGGCCATTTCCCCCTCGCGGGACCTGAGCGCCTATCGCCGCATCAAGCAAGTGATCAAGGACTTCAAGCCGGACATCGTGCATACCCATGCCGCGAAGGCGGGCGCGGTAGGCCGGATGGCCGCGAGCGAACTCGGGGTGAAGGGGATCGTCCACACCTTTCACGGGCACGTCTTCCACAGCTACTTCGGGCCGGTACGCACCTCGGTGTTCAAGAACTTGGAGCGTTATCTGGCCGGGCGTTCCTCGCAGATCATCGCGATCAGTGATCGGCAGAAGATCGAACTGGTGGAAGAGCACCGGATATGCCGCGCCGACAAGGTGAGCGTGATCCCGCTGGGGCTTGACCTGAGCAAATTCCGTGAGGGCCAGGACCTGAAACGGGCCTTGTTCCGCCGTGTTTATGGCGTGGCGGACGATGAGGTGGCCATCGGCATCGTGGGGCGCTTGGTCCCGGTGAAGAACCACGCACTGTTCCTGAAGGCGATGAAGCATGTGCGCGACCATTCCGGCAAGAAGGTACGCGCCTTTGTGGTGGGGGATGGCGAAGAACGGGAGAGCATCCAGCGTGCTGCGGCCGAACTTGGCCTCAGCATGGCGCATGCCCGCAGCTTCAACGGCAGCGGCTTCGGCCATGGCGTGAACGGGAAGCCCGTTGTGGACCGTGCCGACATCACCTTCACCAGCTGGGTGAGGGAGATCGACATCGTACATGCAGGCGTTGATGCTGTGGCATTGACAAGCTTCAACGAGGGAACGCCGGTGAGCCTGATCGAGGCGCAGGCCGCCAGCCGTGCGGTGGTGAGCACGCGCGTGGGCGGCATCGAGAACGTGGTGAATGACGGCGTGACCGGCCTGCTGAGCGCGAACAACGATGCGCGATCATTCGGGGAGAACCTGCTGCGCCTAGTGGACGACGTCCCCTTGCGCGCCCGCTTGTCTTCCGCCGGATGGGCCCATGTGGGCGAGCGTTACCACTATTCACGCCTCATCAGCGACACGGCCGAGCTCTATCAACGGCTGATCGCCTGAAGGGGAGCCACCTATGGTTTACTTTTGCCCGAAATCAGAGGGAATGGGGAGGGTATCGATCGTGCTGGCCTTGGCGGCACTCATGTTATCCGGTTGCTTGATCAACCGGAACATCATGTTTAAAACTCCGCAGGACTATCAGTTCGACACGGTGTCCGATACCTTGGAACGCCAGTTCAAGATCCAGCCGGACGACATCCTCACCTTCCGGATGTTCGCCAACGACGGATTCAAGATGATCGATCTGGTGAATGAGGACCAAAGAAGCCTAAGCTCCGCGAACCGTAACCAGTTCACCTACAGCGTGGACCCCGATGGATCCACCAAGCTCCCGGTGATCGGGACCGTGCATGTTGCCGGACTGACCGTGCGTGAGGCGGAAATGACCCTGGAAAAGCTGTACACGGTGTACTACCAGAAGCCCTTTGTCCTGTTGTCCGTGAGCAACCGGCGGGTAGTGGTCTTTCCCGGCGGCGGTGGCGATGCAAGGATCATCCCCTTGGAAAAGAACAACACCACATTGTTGGAGGTATTGGCCGACGCCGGCGGCGTAGCTTCCCGTGGGGATGCACACCGGATCAAGCTCTTCCGCCGAAGCACGGATGGCGGACGGAAAGTGTTCCAGTTCGACCTATCCGATATTGACAACCTGAAGTATGCGGATATCGTGATGCAGGCGGACGATGTGGTCTATGTGCAGCCGAAGGCCGAAATCGCCAGAGGCCTGCTCCAGGAGATCACACCGTTGATCACGCTCCTCACCACGACGATCCTGGTGATCGGCATCGCAAAGTCGTTTTAACCGGGAGCAGGCATGCTGAACGATGATGTGAGCAACAACGCGGCCCAGCTGGACAGCTACCGCGAGCGCATCGCCAACTTCAGCAACGAGTTTGATCTCGGTCTCTTTATTTATATAGTCAAGCGGTCCTTCATCTGGATCGGCATGTGCCTGCTGCTGGCTTTCAGCGCGGCTTATCTCTATTTGCGCTACACGGCCCCCACCTATGCCAGCAGCGTTGTTCTCCAGTTGGGGCAAAGCAACAATGCGCAAATGGTCCTGAAGGTGAACCCCCTGATGGAGGACAATACACTGCAGGCCGACGTGCAACTGCTTCGTTCAAAGTTCTTCGTTGCCAAGGCCGTGGCACTTCTCCCCTTGGAAGTGCGCTATTTCTTCCGAGGCCAGATCCTTACCGAGGAATACTACAAGCAGTCCTTCTACAAAGTGACCCACTTGAAGGTGATGGATGCGGACGTATGGAAGAGGCCGGTCAGTGTATTACCGCTCGACGACGGCAGCCTACAACTCTCCTATACGATCGGTGTGACACCGTTCACTATTCCGGTGACGGTGGACAAGGATTTCACCACACCTCATTTCAAAGGCCGGATCGTGACCGAAGCCGGTCGTACGTGGCCTGCAGGTCTGGAACGCGGCACGCTCTATTTCACGCTCAATGACCCACGGTCGCTCACAAGCGAGTTCGCCGGCCAGATCAATGTGATTATCAATGACCCGAGCGCCAAGACCATCACCATCGGATATAGCGATCACAACGCACTACTGGCCCGCGATATCTGCCAGGTCATGGCGGACGCCTATATTACCTATGATCTGGAGCGGAAGACCGAGAGTGCCGAGAACATTCTCCGCTTCATCGAGAGCCAGAAGGACACGGTGTTCGAGGAATTGAGGGCCAGCGAATTGAAACTGGAGCTCTTCAAGCGGGACAACCGGGTGGCCGACATGGGCCAGCTGACCCCCCTCCTCCTCCAGCGTTCAGATGAATATGAGGACGAGATGCTGAAGCTTCGCATGGAGGACAACCTGCTGAAGGAGATCGAGCATGCCGCGAAACAGGACAAGGGGCATCTGGACGTGTACGAGCTAACGCCTTTACTGATCGGCAGCGACTTCGCCTCCTCTTTGGAGGATGCCATCACCCGGCTGGGCAAGATGCTCGAGGAACGAGAAACGATGGCATTCGAGGTCACCTTGGAAAATGAGAACCTGAAGGCGTTGGACAGGCAGATCGGAATGCAACAGGGCCTGATCATGGAAAGTGTCGCGACCATGCGTTCCCGCCTTGCCTCGCGCATGGAGGACTATGGCGCAAAACTGGACGAATACGAGCTGCGTTTCTCCCAAATGCCCGAACAGGAGCTGGCCTATGCCCGGATCAACCGCCTGTTCAATATCAACGAGAAGTTTTATACCCAGCTTTTGGAGAAGGACATCGAATACCGGATTAGTAAGGCCGGCTTCGTACCCGAGAACCGCGTGCTTGAATCAGCGGTGTTGCCGACCACCCCCGTCTCGCCCAACCGGAGCATGGTGATGCTCTCCTATATCCTCACGGGCCTGATCATCGGGGTGCTGATCGTTCTGGTGCGCTACATCCTGCACAACAACATCACCTCGTTGAACGACATCGCTAAGGCGAGCAATTCCTCAGTGGGGATCTTGGGCATGGTGCCCAAGTATAAAAAGGAGATCCCCGTTAGCCAGCTACTGGTGGACAAGAACCCGAAGGCCTTGATCGCCGAAAGTTTCCGGAGCGTTCGCACCAACCTCCAGTTCGTGGATAATTCACCCGGGCCAAAATTGATCGCGGTGACCAGCACGATATCCGGCGAGGGCAAGACGTTCGTGGCGATCAATCTGGGCGGCATCATCAGCTTCAGCGAAAAGCGCGTGGTGATCCTTGACCTGGACATGCGGAAACCGAAGATCCACTTGGGTTTCGGGGTGGAGAACATCCGGGGGATGAGCACGTTGCTCATTGGCAAGGACGATCTGCATAGCTGCATCCAGCACAGCGATCTGCCAGGGCTGGACTTCATCACGGCCGGCCCGATTCCGCCCAACCCCAGTGAGCTGATCATCAGCGCGAACATGACCCGCATATTGGAGTCCCTGAAGAAGGAATACGATGTTGTGCTGATCGACACCCCGCCCGTGGGCTTGGTGACGGACGGCATTTCCATCATCCAAGCCGCGGATATCCCCATCTATATCTTCAGGGCGGACTATTCGAAGAAAGCCTTCGTCCAAAATGTGGACAGGCTGATGAACGAGAACCACATCACGCGGCTGAGCGCCGTGCTGAACGGCGTGGACGTGGACCGCAACAAGTACGGCTATGCCTATGGCTACGGATACGGCTATGGCTATGGCTATGGGTACGGGTACTATGAGGACCGCGCCAAGAAGAAAGCGCCCTCCAACTGGTTCTCCAAGCTATTCAACCGGATATGATCGAAGTCTTCAAAACCCGGATGGACGGACTATTGCGACTGCGCCCACGGATATTCGCTGACGATCGGGGCCATTTCTTGGAACCGTTCAATACGGCCACTTTCGCTCGAGCCACCGGCATTACCGCCCCGTTCGTACAGGACAATGAAAGCTGTTCAAAGGCAGGTGTGCTGCGCGGCCTCCATGTTCAAGCCGCCCCACATGCCCAGGCCAAGCTGGTCCGTGTGATCAAAGGTGCCGTGCTCGACGTTTGTGTGGACCTGCGCCCGGGCAGTTCCACTTTTGGAGAACACTTCAGTGCCCGCCTGGACCATGTGGACCATGAAATGCTATACGTCCCCGCAGGCATGGCGCATGGCTTCCTCGCCCTGGAGGACGACACCATCTTCGCCTACAAGTGCTCCGCCTATTACGCACCGGCAGCGGAGCGCACCATCCTTTGGAACGACCCCGACCTGGACATTCCCTGGGGCATTGAAAAGCCATTGATCAGTGTGAAAGACATGGAAGGTGCGTCCTTCGCGTCGAGGGCATGGGAGAAATAGCCATGTACACAGCGAACCAGTTGTTCCTCATCCTGAGCGGCCTTTTCTTCCTGGCACTGGTGTTCTCCCTCTTGGTGAACTCGGTGTTCATGCGCTTCTTCCGGACTTTCGGGATCCGCGACAATGCGCCGACGATGGTACGCTGGAACGCCTCGTCCAAACCCGCGTTCGGAGGCATTGGCTTTTTCATCGTGTTCCTCTTCGCATTCGCGGCCTATGGTGTGCTGTTCCCCAATACCTCCGACCCTTTTCAGCCAGAACTGGTGGGCTTGTTGGCCGCCACCGGACTGGGATTCCTCATGGGCCTGGCCGATGATGCCTACGATACCCGCCCGCTGCTGAAATTCGCGACCCAAGTGGCCTGCGGGGTTTTGCTGCTGGCCACCGGAACCGGCATACACCTCTTCAATATGCCCGCATTGGACAATACCCTTACCATCCTATGGGTGGTGGGCATGATGAACGCGATCAACATGCTGGACAATATGGACGCCATCACCTCGGTGGTGACCTTGGCCATCCTTGTCGCAGCCCTGAGCCAACTGCTGCCCCTGGGCAACGCGGCGGACGTCAACACGGTGATCATCATCGCCGCGTGTGGTGCCATCGGTGGCTTTCTCTTTTTCAACTGGCACCCCTCGCGGATGTACATGGGCGATACGGGAAGCCAGTTCCTGGGTGTTTTCATCGCGTATCTCGGCATCCGCTATTTCTGGAACGGCACGTCCCTCTCCGGGGCCATCGAACCCTGGCGGCAAGTCTCCATCACCGCGGTCGTGTTCATCCTTCCACTTGCCGACACCACCACCGTGTCCATCAACCGCATGCTCCGCGGCCACTCCCCGTTCGTGGGAGGCAAGGACCATACAACGCACTTCATGAGCTACGCCGGCCTCACGGATTCGCAGGTGGCCATGGTGTTCGGCGGCCTGGGCCTGGTCTCCAGCTTCCTCAGCTTCATCGCACTCCGCTTCATTCCGGTCTGGCACCTGTTGCACTCCTTTCTCTACCTCGGCTACGCCTTGGTGGTGTTCCTCTTTCTCTTCGGCCTGACGAAAAGGCGGGGGATCGACCGACCTTTGTAGCCCCATGCTCAACTTCCCCTCCATTATCGGCAAAAGCATGCTGCTGCTGCTGCTCATCGGTGGTGGTGCCATCGCGCTTCAGGTCCTCGCCTTCAGTACCAGCAGTGAGGACACCGATCTGGACCATCAACGGCGCTTCAACGAGAGTTACAACATCTTCAGTCTCAACCTGCCCACGCACCTGGAATTCTGCGGCGAGAAAGTGCCGTTGGACCAGGTGGACGTGCGTGAACGCCTGGACCGCGAGCTGTTGGTGAACACCTACTGGCAGAGCAGTTCGCTGTTGGCGCACAAGCGGGCGAACAGGTGGTTCCCGATCATCGAGCCGATCCTGAAGCGGGAAGGCGTGCCGGACGACATGAAGTACATCCCACTGGTGGAAAGCGGCCTTACCAATGCGGTGAGCCCGGCGGGAGCCGTGGGTTTCTGGCAGTTCATGCAGGCTACGGCTACCGGGCATGGACTGGAAGTCAATAACGAAGTGGACGAGCGGTACAACGTGGTCCGTAGCACGGAAGCCGCATGTGCCTTTCTGAAAGAAGCCCACGCCCGCTATGGTTCCTGGGCCATGGCCGCTGCCAGCTACAACCTGGGCCAAGGCAATCTGGAGAAGCAGCTCGGCCGCCAGAAGGAAGCCAACTACTTCGACCTATTGCTGCCGGAAGAGACCTCGCGCTACATCTTCCGCGTACTGGCAATGCGGTCCATCATCGCCGACCCGGAGCGCTATGGCTTCCACCTGCGCAAAAAAGACCTTTACCCTTCGTATCTCACGCATGCCGTGACGTTGGTGCCTCCGGTGGCCGACCTGAACGCCTTCGCGAATGCGAACGGAACGAACTATAAGACCTTGAAACTGTTGAACCCCTGGCTGCGCGACAACATCCTCACGGACCATCCCGGGAAGACCTATACCGTGCTGTTGCCGGACAAAAGGTTCGATCAGGCCACGGCGGACGATGAGCAATAAGGGGGACAGCCTTTCCGAAGCGGACGCCGGCACGCTGGAAGGTCCCTTGGAGGAGGAGCACATTGAGGTCCTCGGTGCGCGCGTCCACAACCTGAAGAACATCGACGTTCGCATCCCGCGGGACAAGCTGGTGGTGGTGACCGGCCTGAGCGGAAGCGGTAAAAGCTCACTCGCCTTCGACACGATACATGCTGAAGGCCAACGGCGCTATATCGAGACCTTCAATGCCTACGCCCGTCAATTCCTAGGCGGGATCGAGCGGCCGGACGTGGACCTGATCACCGGCCTCAGCCCCGTGATCGCGATCGAACAGAAGACCATCAGCCGGAACCCGCGAAGCACCGTAGGCACCATCACGGAGATCTACGACCTGCTGCGCCTGCTCTATGCCCGCGTGGCCGATGCATACAGCCACGTCACCGGCGAGCGCATGGTGCGCTACACCGACAAGCAGATCACCGACCTGCTGATGAAGGAGCACGACGGGCAGGACCTGCTGATCCTCGCTCCCTTGGTCCGTGGCCGGAAAGGGCATTACCGCGAGCTCTTCGAGCAACTGCTGCGCCAAGGCTTTTTGCGTGCCCGCGTGGACGGGAACGTGATCGACATCACCGGGCGGCCGCGCTTGGACCGCTATAAGACGCACGACATCGAACTGGTGGTGGACCGGCTCAAGGTATCCGCCCCACAGGCCAAACGGCTGAAAGAAAGCTGTGCCACCGCGCTGAAGTACGGCAAGGGGAACATGATCGCGCTCGACACGAATAATCCGGACGCTCCCCGTTATCTCAGCCGCCACTTGATGGACCCCGCCAGTGGCATCGCCTACGAGGAACCCGAACCGAACCTCTTCAGTTTCAACAGCCCCTATGGCGCATGCCCTCGGTGCGGTGGACTGGGGCAGGTGACCGAAGCGGCGCCGGAGAAGATCGTCCCGGACCGTTCCAAGAACCTGAAGCGCGGTGCCATCCCGGCTTTGGGAAGCTACAAGTCCTTGGGCATCTTCCGGCAGGTGGAGGCCGTACTGGAGAACTACGGGCACGACGCGAACACACCGTTCGACGAGATGGAGGACGAGGTGCTCACCACCATCCTGAACGGCCTTGACGAACCACTGCGGATCGTCAGCAAGGCCGGTCTCAGCGATCGGACGATCCGCTTCGATGGTATCATCCCCTTCATTCTCGATCAAGCACAGGACGGCCCGCAAAGCGCACGCAAGTGGGCGGGGCAGTTCACACGCATGGTGGAATGCCCGTTGTGTGAAGGCACCCGCCTGAAGAAGACCGCGCGCTGGTTCCGCATCGCGGACAAGAACATCGCGGAGCTGGCGCACATGCCGATCAGCGAATTGCATGCGCACATACTGGCCTTGCCGGAAAAGCTGAACGAGCGCCAGGCCGTGATCGCCCATGAAGTGGTGAAGGAGATCGCGTCGCGCAGCAAGTTCCTGCTGGACGTTGGCTTGGAATACCTCACGCTGGACCGCAGCGCCCGCACCCTCAGCGGCGGCGAGGCCCAACGGATCAGGCTGGCCACGCAGATCGGGAGCCAGCTCACCGGCGTGCTCTACATCCTGGACGAGCCCAGTATCGGGCTGCACATGCGCGACGACCACCGCCTGATCGACAGCCTGCGCGACCTGCGCGACGGCGGCAACAGCGTGCTGGTGGTGGAGCACGACAAAGAGATGATGATGCACGCGGACCACATCATCGACATCGGCCCCGGCGCCGGGATACATGGCGGGCACATCGTGGCGCAAGGCACGCCGGAGGAACTGATGCGCAGCGGATCCCTCACCGCGCGCTACCTCAACGGAGAGGAACGCATCGCCATACCCAAGGAGCGACGAAAGGGGAACGGGCACGTGCTCCGGCTGAAAGGCGCTTCGGGCAACAACCTCAAGGACGTGGAGCTCACGCTTCCGCTGGGCACCTTCATCTGCGTCACCGGGGTGAGCGGAAGCGGCAAGAGCACGTTGATCGACGACACGCTCTACCCCATCCTCAGCAAGACCTTCCATCGCGCACAGACCCATCCGTTGCCCTATACAAGCATCGAGGGGCTGAAGCATCTCGACAAGGTGATCGAGGTGGACCAATCGCCTATCGGTCGTACGCCACGCAGCAATCCGGCCACCTATACCGGCCTGTTCGACCACATCCGGCAATTGTTCGCCGCACTACCGAGCGCGAAGATCCGCGGTTACAAAAGCGGCCGGTTCAGCTTCAACACGCCCGGCGGTCGCTGTGAAACTTGCAAGGGTGCCGGCGTACGCACCATCGCCATGAACTTTCTGCCCGACGTGGCCGTGCCCTGTGAGACCTGCCGCGGAAAGCGATACGACCGCGAGACCCTTGAGGTCCGCTTCAAGGGTAAGAACATCGCCGACGTGCTCGCGCTCAGCGTGGAGGAAGCGATGGGGGTCTTCAGCGAGATCCCCAACATCAGTACCAAGCTCAGCACCATGCTCGACGTGGGGCTTGGATACATCACCTTGGGACAGGGCAGCACCACGCTCAGCGGTGGTGAGGCACAGCGCATCAAATTGGCCACGGAGCTGAGCAAGCGCCACACCGGCAGCACGTTCTACATTCTGGATGAACCCACCACCGGACTGCATTTCGAGGACACTCGCCAATTGATCCACGTGCTGGACAAACTGGTGGAGCACGGCAACACGGTGCTCACCATCGAGCACAACATGGACATCATCAAGGTGGCGGACCACGTCATCGACATGGGACCCGAGGGTGGCGCTGGCGGAGGATTCATCGTGGCGCATGGTACGCCTGAGGAAGTGGCGCTGATGGGACGCGGGTACACCGCCAAGTTCCTGGAGCGCGAGCTCTTCAACTGAACCGTTCGGCACACGCCGACACCCTTCCCGAAAATCCTTCTTCCGATATTGAAGGCAGCATGCTCTTCAACACGCCGTTGTTGGAAGATGGCACACTGCACACGGTGCGCGGCGCATGGCGCGCGGATAAGTTTGCTCACGTCGAAAAAAGCAACCATCCGCGAAGCCCGATCACATGGTCAAGATATTTACCTTACTCAACGTCGCAGGTCTGTTCCTCTTCAACATGCTCTTCGTCGGGGACGTCAGCATCGTGCAGGACATGCCTGCGAAAATGGACCCGGGAACGGAGGTCCGCGTCACCGTCACGATCAACAAGGATAAGATCTCCGGCTTCGCCAAACTGCAGATCGACCTGCCCGACGGGCTTACCGCCACCTCCATTGAAACGAGAGGTGCGTCCTTCACCTTCGCGGACGGAAAGGCCAAGTTCATCTGGATGGCGTTGCCCACCCAACCTTCCTTCAAGGTGAGCTATACCCTCAGCGCTGATGCCAATGCGGCCGGACCGATGGAGGTGACCGGTCGGCTTTCTTACATCGAGGACAATGAGCGCAAGACCGTGGACATGGCACCGTCAACGATCACCGTCGGCACTGGCGACGCTGTAGCCTCCGCACCTTCCACGACCAACGAAAACTCCCGGACGGAAGAGGCTCCCACGCCACAGAGCGCCATTGAAGCGGCCTTAGAGCAGTCCGTGATACCTGATGTCGCGGCTGCAGATACCCCGGGCATCGCGCCGCAAGTGGGTCCCGGCGATGTGAGCGCGTCGCGCACTATCACCGCGGTCAGCGCTTCGGAGTTCCTGGTGGAGGTGACCATCAAGAAGGGCCTCCTACGCGGGTTTGGAAAATTGCAAGAGACGTTGCCGGAAGGGTTCACTGCGGTGGCCAAAGGATCCGATGACGCCATCTTCAGCACGAAAGGACGTGTCGCCAAGTTCGTCTGGCTGAACCTGCCATCCAAGGAAGAATTGAAGGTCACCTATCGCTTGATCGCCCCTTCCAACGCCAGCGGCGAACTCGCGGTGAACGGCGAATTTGGATACCTGATGAAAGACCTGACCCAACGCGCAGTAGTCGGCACCACAAACTTCACCATCGGGGGAATGGTCGCGGACAACACCCCGGCGAAAACACCGGAGACCACCACTTCCACGGCGGCCACCACCACGCAGCAGGCTACCACCACACCGGCCGCCACGGTGACCAAGTCCACCCGGACAGAGCCTTCCACGGATGTCGTCGCTTCCAAACCTTCAAAGGCCAAGGTGACTTCCACCCCGGCACCGGAATCCGGCATTACCTTCAAGGTGCAGATCACAGCGGCCCACCGCGAAGTAGGCAAGCCCTATTTCGTGCAGCGCCACCGCTACGACGGTGATTTCAGCATCGAGCGGAACGATGGATGGATCAAGTACGTCACCGGCATGTTCGACCGTTATCGCGCCGCCCGCGACCAGCGCCAGGCTTATCTTGACGCCAACTACAACTTCCCCGGCCCCTTCGTCACTGCATACAACAACGGTGAGCGGATCACCGTGCAGGAAGCCCTGATGATCGCCAAACAAAGCGCGGCGCAGTGAGCTGAATTCTTCATAACCCACCTGGATGCGCATCCCGGCCTCGCCCTCCCTGCTCCGCCTCTTCGCGTTGAGCGCCGTGATGTCCTTATGCGCGACACTGTTCGCACAGGTCCGGTCCGATTCCGCCCGCTTCCAACTTAAGCCCTCGTTCTCCTTGGGCACGGGCATGCTCGGGTATTACGGCGATGTCGGGTTCAATGGCAAGAACTACAGTCCGCTGGTCTCGCGTATCGGCTATGAGCTGCGGGCCTCCTCCCCCATCACTGAATGGCTGGAGGTGAGCCTCTTCGCGATGCACGGCCGCTTGAGCGCGAACGAACGCAGCGTGGACCGCAACCTCAACTTCGAGTCGCGGATCACCACCGGCGGAGTGCAGTTCACTTACACCTTCAACCAGCTGCTGAAGCCCGGGCATGTGGTGGAACCCTTTGTGAGCGTGGGCTTCGAAAGCCTGGAATTCCTCAGCAAGACCGACCTGACGGACGCGCATGGCCGGCGCTACAACTATTGGAGCGACGGCAGCATCCGGGACATCGCGGAGGATGCCCCGAACGCCGCTAGCGCCGTGGAGATCCCACGCGACTATAGCTACGAAAGCGATGTGCGCGAAAGCAACATCGACGGGTTCGGGAAGTACGAGGAGCAGACCTGGGCCATTCCTGTGGGCGTGGGCGTGAAGATGCTCTTGGGCCATGGTTTCGATGCCCGCGTGGGCGCCACGATGCACTTCACACGAACGGACCTCATCGACGGCGTCTCCGACTTGAGCGTCGGGGAACGCAAAGGGGACGGACGGATGGACCGCTTTCTGTTCACTTCCTTCTCCGTCGGGTACGCGATCAACACGAAGCCGAGGAAGAAAAAGTTCAAACCCACGCTCACCCCCGAGCAGATGGATGTCATCGCGTTCAATGACGATGAGGACGGCGATGGCGTGATGGACTGGAGCGATCTTTGCCCGCACACCCCGGCAGGCGCGGCCGTGGATGAGCATGGCTGCCCCTTGGACGGCGACGGCGACGGTGTGCCGGATCACATGGATGATGAACCGGGCACGTTGGCCGGTGCCCCCGTGAACGAGCGCGGCGTCACCCTCACGGATGATGACCTCCTCCTCGCATGGTTGAACTATAAAGACTCGGCCAATGTCACCATCATAAGCAGCCGTGTGGAATCCTTCGGTCCCATCGGCAAGCCAAAGGTGACCCGTGCAGCCACACCGGCCAAGCGCACCTATGTGGTGAAGGTGGGCAGCCAGGTGGAAGGTATCAGCGAGGAATTGATCCAGCGCATCCTCAGCCTTCCGGACGTGCGCACGATCGAGCGCGGCGATACCACCTTCTATGTCGTAGGCAATTACGATGCGCTGCCTGATGCCATCAAACGTGAGCTCCAACTGAAGGGCCAAGGCTTCGAGGGCACCGTGATGGTGGAACAGAACGGCAAGCTGATGGACCTGCCCGAAGGCGGCATCACACCACGGGAGAATGAGGCGATCAACAACCTCACCCCCGCAGAGCCGGAGAAGACGGGCCAAGTGGTGGTGCGCGTGCAGCTCGGCGCATTCCGGCACCGGCTTTCACAGAACATCTTCACCGGCATTTCCGACCTCGTGACCCTGAAGGACAAGGACGGCCTGACGCGCTACTACACTGGCACCTTCACCGACATCAACGATGCGGCGAAACACAAGGTGAACATGCTTCTGAAAGGGTTCGAGGGTGCCTTCCTAGTGGCCTTCAAGGATGGCAAGCGCGTCTCCATCACCGAGGCGGGCGCACAGCTCACAGGCCCGGAGAATCTCAATGACATCCCGGCAGGCAGTATCAATCCGGAACACCTCTCCTTCCGCGTGCAGGTGGGCGCGTTCGCCGGCAACGTTCCCATGGAGACCATGAGCAAGTACGTGGACCTCGGTAATGTGAAACCGGTGGCCGGCGAGAGTGTGGTGCGTTATCTCTACGGGGAATACGCTTCCCGTGCCGCTGCCGAAGAAGCCCGCAAGGAGCTGCAAAACCTCGGTTTCAAGGACGCCTTCGTGGTGGGTGAGATGAACGGCCGGATCATCCAGGCCGAGGACGCCCAGAAGCTGCTTGAGGGCAAGTAGTCGCGACCGACGCATGCGCTCGCGTGTCGCGAGTGCATCCACAAGGAACGACACACGTTCTCTTGATCGGGGCCGTTATCTTTCTGCCCCGTGATCCACCCCAGCCCATGTTGAAGTACCGCAGCTTGTACCGCGCCTCGTTCATTCCTGTACTCCTGCTGTTGCTGGCCGGAGGCTGCCAGCGTGAGAAGCTCCCGATACGGCCTGATGCGGCCTTCATCCCCTATGTCTCCGCGTTCACCTCCGGGCATATCTCCGCGCGGGCAGCGATCCGTGTTCGCATCGCGGAAGGTGTGGCGTTGATGGACACCTCGGACGATGCCTTGCAAAAGCTCTTCGCGCTGAGTCCTGCTGCTGACGGCGTGGTGAGCTGGCAGGATGCGCATACCCTCGCCTTCCAGCCGCGGGAGCGTTTGAAGCAGAACAGGGACTACACCGTCACCTTCCACTTGGGCCGCCTGACCGAGGTGCCAAAGGAATTACAGGACCTCAAGTTCACCGTCAGCACCTTCGAGCAAGGCATCGACCTTCGGGTGAACGACCTGCAGTCGCTCTCTCCTTCCGACCTCACGTGGCAGCGCGTGATCATCGGCGTATTCACCAGTGATGATGCCACCGGAGAAGATCTGGAAGGCAGTGTGAGCGCCACGCAGGACGGCCGAAAGCTGAAGATGACATGGGAGCATGAGCCCGGCGGCACCCTGCACCGCGCCGTGGCGGACAGCGTGCTGCGCGGTGAGAAGGCCAGCAGCATGGTGTTCAAGTGGGATGCCGGGAAGATCGGCGGCAAGGGCGCTGGTGAGCTCACTTTCGATGTGCCGGCCATCGGCGACCTCCAGTTGATCTCTGCGGAGACCTTCACCGAAGGCGAGCAGTACGCCACCCTTCTCTTCAGCGACCCTTTGGATGCCACGCAGGACCTGAGCGGGTTGGCGGGCATCGCCGGCGCGGACAACGTGCGCCTCGCGGTCACGGGCAACAAGCTGATGCTCTATCCGCAGGACCGCCTTTCCGGCGATCAGACGGCATTCGTGGCCGCGGGATTGAAGAACGTGAACGGCCGCGCCATCGGGAAGGACCTCACGGTGGATCTCAACTTCCAAGAGGTGAAACCCAATGTGCGCAGTGTGGGCAAAGGCACCATCCTGCCCAGTACGGACGGCCTGCTCTTTCCGTTCGAGGCGGTGAACTTGAACGCGGTGGACGTGCGCGTGGTGCGGATCTACGCCGACAACGTGCCTCAGTTCCTACAGGTGAACGACATGGGCGGAGATCACGAACTGGCGCGCGTTGGGCGCTTGGTGCTGAAGAAGACCGTGCTGTTGGACGCCAAGGAGAAAGTGCGCGCAGGCCAATGGCAACGCTATTACTTGGACCTGGACAAACTGATCAAGGCGGAGCCCGGCGCGATCTACCGCATCAGCCTCGGTTTTCGGCAAGCATTTTCCACCTATCCCTGCGGAACCGCGCCCGTCGCAGCACCGCTCACCGCCCAGGAACCGGACGAATTGGAGGGCGACCAATGGGACACGCCGTACAACTACTACTATGATGATGACTACGGCTATTACGTGGAGGATTACAACTACAGGGACCGCGAAGACCCGTGTACCCCGAGCTACTTCCGCAACAAGGGCAGCGTGGTGCAGCGTAACATCCTCGCCTCGGACCTGGGCATCATCGCAAAGCGCGGCAACGACGGCTCCCTGCTGATCGCCGTGAGCGACCTGCGTACCACCGACCCGGTGCGCGGCGTGGAAGTGAAAGTGCTCGACCTGCAGCGCCGCACCATGGCCACGGAAAAGACGGACAAGGATGGCATGATCATCCTGCCCGCCACGGCGCACAAGCCCTTCCTGCTGGTGGCGTCAAAGGACAAGCAGCGCGGCTATTTGAAACTGGACGACGGCGGCGCATTGAGCGTGAGCGATTTTGACGTGGGCGGCGAAAGCGTGGACAAGGGCTTGAAGGGATTCCTCTACGGTGAGCGTGGCGTGTGGCGCCCGGGTGACACGCTCTTCCTCTCCTTCATCCTGCAGCAGTCCGTGCAGAAACTGCCAAAGGACATCCCGGTGACGCTGGAGCTCACCGATCCACAGGGCCGACTGGACCAGCGCATCGTGCGCACTGCGGGCGTGGAGGGCACATACGCTTTCCGCTGCACCACCTCGCCGGATGCACCCACCGGCATATGGGGCGCGCGCGTCACCGTGGGCGGGACTTCCTTCTACAAGCCGATCCGCATCGAAACGGTGAAACCCAACCGCCTGAAGATCATGCTGGACCTCGGTGGCGAACGGCTGACCGCGATGGACAACAAGCCCGTGCAGCTCCAGAGCAACTGGCTGCATGGATCGCCCGCCAAGGACCTCACCGCCCGCGTCACCGTGAGCCTCACCCGCTCAAATGCCAGCTTCAAGGGCTTTGATAAGTACGACTTCAACGACCTGAACAGCGACCTGAACACGGAAGAGGCACCGATCTATGAAGGCCAGCTGGACGCCAACGGCCAAGCCTCCTTCCCCTTCGACCTGAAGATGAACGGTCGTGCCCCGGCAGCGGTGAAGGCCAACATCGTCACGCGTGTGTTCGAGGCCGGTGGCGACGCCAGCATCGACCGCACCGATGTGCAGTACTACCCCTACGCATCCTACGCCGGGCTGCGCATCCCTGAAAGCTCCAGCTACTGGGGCAGCTATTTCACCGACACCACATACGCTATCGGCGCGGTAGCGGTGGACGCCGATGGAAAACCCTTGGCGCACCACACGTTGAAAGCACAGGTGGTGAAGCTCGGCTCCAACTGGTGGTGGAGCGGCGACATGGACGATCCGTCCAACTACATGACCGCACCGAGCTCGCGCGTGATCAGCGAGCAGGACCTCACCACCGACGGCAGCGGCAAGGCCAGCTTCAACTTCCGGGTCGACCGTCCGCAATGGGGCCGCTTCGTGATCCGCCTCACCGACCCCGAAAGCGGCCACGCCTCCGCCGCACAGCTCTATCTCGACTGGCCAGGCTATGGCGGGCGCAGCCATCGCGAGGACGGCAAAGCCGCGTCCATGCTCCGCTTCAACAGCGACAAGGAAAAATACGCCGTGGGCGACCGCTGTGAACTGACCATACCCAGCTCCGGCCATGGGCGCGCCTTGGTGAGCTTGGAGACCGGCACGCGCATCATCGAGGCGAAGTGGATCGACCTGAAGGACAAGGAGACGAAGTACAGCTTCGCCATCACCGAGGCCATGGCGCCGAACATCTACGCGCACGTCACCTTGATCCAGCCGCACGCCCTGACGGCCCCTTCAGACAGCACCTCCAGCGGGGGCAACGACCTGCCGATCCGCCTGTACGGAGTGATCCCGATCCCCGTGGAGAACGCCGCCACGCACCTCACACCGGTGATCGGCTCCGCCAAGGAATTCAAGACCGACGCGCCTTTCACGGTGGATGTGAGCGAGCAGAACGGCAAGGCGATGACGTACACCCTCGCCATCGTGGATGAGGGATTGCTGGACCTCACCCGCTTCAAGACCCCTGATCCGTGGAAGCATTTCTATGCCCGTGAAGCTTTGGGCGTGCGCACTTGGGACCTCTACGATGATGTGATCGGCGCCTTCGGTCAGCGCTTGCGGCGCATCCTCGCGCTCGGCGGCAGCGACCAGGCCAATCCCGCCGAGGCCAAGAAGGCCCAGCGTTTCAAGCCGGTGGTGCGCTATGTCGGACCGTTCACTTTGGCCAAAGGGAAGAAAGCTTCGCACAAATTCACCATCAGCAACTACGTGGGCTCCGTCCGCATTATGGTGGTTGCAAGCACTCCGGCAGGAGCTTGCGGGAATGCCGAAAAAGCCGTGCCGGTGAAGAAGCCGTTGATGCTGCTCGCCACCCTTCCGCGCGTCGTAGGCCCCGGCGAGACGGTGGACCTTCCAGTGACGGTGTTCGCCATGGACGCCAAGGTGAAGAACGTCACGCTGAGCCTTGTTGCCAACGACCTCTTCAGCATCGAAGGCGGCGCATCGCAACAACTTGTGTTCCCCAAAACCGGCGAGCAAGTGGTGATGTTCCGGATAAAGTTGAAGAACCGCATCGGCGTGGGCAAAGTGACGCTGACGGCGGAAGGTGCCGGAGAGAAGAGCACGCAGACCATCGAGATCGATGTGCGGCAGGCCGGGCAGCCGGAAACGGAGGCCATGGAGGCTATCGTCGAGCCGGGAACAACTTGGGTCGCGGCCCCTGAAGCGCTCGGCGTCGCGGGCACCAACAGCGCCTATATGGAACTGAGCACCATGCCGCCCGTGGACCTTGGGCGTCGACTGCAATACCTGATCGACTATCCGCACGGCTGCTTGGAGCAGACCGCGAGCAAGGCCTTCCCACAGCTATACATCGCCGATGTGATGGAAGTGAGCGATGCCACCGTGGATGAGCTGCGCCGCAACGTGCAGGCGGGCTTGGGTAAGCTGAAGCAGTTCCAGACTTCCGCCGGAGGCTTCGGCTACTGGCCCGGCGACCGGCAGCCGAACGATTGGACCTCCACCTATGCGGGGCACTTCATGATCGAGGCGGAACGCAAGGGCTTCACCACCCCGCCCGGCGTGAAGAGCGCATGGCTGTCCTACGCACGCAGGGAGGCCCGCGACTGGGCACCGAACGAACGCAACGGATGGAGCAAGAGGAGCAGCCAACTGGCCCAGGCCTATCGCCTCTATGTCCTCGCTTTGGGCAACAGCGCCGAGGCCGGTGCCATGAACCGCCTGCGCACCACGCCGGTGCTGAGCGACCAGGCGCGCTGGATGCTCGCGGCAGCATATGCCTTGAACAACCGCAAGGACGTGGCGAAGGAGATCGCGAAAGATCTCACCACGAACGTTTCCCCGTACCGCGAAATGTCGTGGACCTATGGTAGCGATCTGCGCGACGAGGCCGTGATCGCCGAAGCGCTGATGCGCATGGACGACAAGGCCGGCGCTGCGGGCGTGGCCCGGCAGATCGCCCAACAACTGAGCAGTGGCGGCTGGTACAGCACCCAGAGCACCGCGTGGGCCATGATGGTGGTGAGCCGCTTTGCTGCGGACCAAGCGCTGGACAAGACGATGCACTTCACCTCCACCGTGGCCGGAAAAGCGGACAACCGCGTGAGCGCGAAACCGATCGTCCGCCTGGACCTGCCCGTGCCCGATGGCAAAAAGCGCGTGACCATCGCCAACACCGGCAAGAACCTGCTCTACCTGCGCTTGGTGCGCACCGGCACGCCCATCGCCGGCGAAGAGACACCCGCGAGCAACGGCTTGGTCATGCAAGTGCGGTACAAGACCATGGACGGCAAGCCCATCAACCCCGCCAGCCTCGACCAAGGCAGCGACTTCCAAGCTGAAGTGACCGTGCAGAACCCCGGCCCACGTGGCAGCTACCCGGAACTCGCCCTCACGCAGGTCTTCCCCAGCGGGTGGGAGATCCGCAACAGCCGGTTGGAGGGCACGGAAAGCGCTCAGGAGAACAGCAACTTCAACTATCAGGACATCCGCGACGACCGCGTGATGACCTACTTCAACCTCAGCGCCGGGCAGAGCGTGACCTACCGCGTTTTCCTCAATGCCGCTTATACCGGGCGCTTCCACCTGCCCAGCACCACCTGCTCGGCGATGTACGACAACACGGTGAACGCTCGGAACGGCGGGCAATGGGTGACGGTGGTGAAGCCCGGGGCCGAAGCCAACGCAAAGTGACCGTACCTCACATTGTAGTTTCACGCCATGCGATCGCGGCTTCTCTTCCTCTCCCTGCTCACCACGGCAGGCACCTTCGCGCAGAGCTTCCAACTTGAGTTCGGAGGCAGCAACCTGCAAGATGCCGTGGCCACGAAAAGCGACGCCACGGGCCACACGACGTTGGTCCGCGAAACGTTCCCGCAAGGTGACAAAGTGCGGATCCGCGTGCTGCGTACCACCCTGCAAGGGCAGAACCAGCAGTGGTTCGATGTGGCGATCCCCGGAGCGTGCTTCGTTCAGGCTGCCGTGCCCTCCGGCGATGGCAACATCACGCTCTGCGGCTCCCGCATTGCTCCCGGTCGCTTCGACCAGGACGCGCTGATCGCGAAGATCTCGCCCACCGGCACCGTCCTCTGGAGCTGGACCTCCGATACACCAAGTTTGCAGGAGCAACTATTGGATGTACGGCGTACCGATGACGGCGGATACATCGCCTGCGGTTCACGGCGCGACACGGCGGACAGCGACGCCCTGTTCGTCCGGCTCGATGCTTCGGGTAACCTACAGTGGCAGCAAGGCTACGGCACAACCGCCGAAGAGACCACCAACAGCGTGGCCTTCGACGGCAACGGCTACATGGCGGCGGGGCGCATCACCGGTTTTGACAACAACGTGGATGCCTACGTCCTCCGCACCGACAATGCGGGCGTTGAGCAATGGTGGCAGAGCTGGGGTGGCGTGAAACAGGAAGTGATGAAAGGCATCGCCCAAAGCGGAAACGACTTCGTGATGGCCGGATACACCGACAGCTACGGACCACAGGTGGGCACCTTGCACGTGCGCAGCGTTTACCTCATCGCCATGAACGCCGCCGGCGATACCCTCTGGACCCGCACCATCGGCGACATCGGGCAGGCCAGTGCAGCGGAGGACATTCAAGTGACGGGCAATGGCGAGTTCTTCATCGCCGGACAAGCCGGGAACGATCACCTCACGGATGGCATGGTGATGCGCATCTCCCCCACCGGCAACGCAGATCTGGAAACGCACCTACGACCTGGAGAACGAGGACGTGCTGCACCGTCTCACGGTCACTGCCGGACGGAGGCTTTATCGCAGCGGGAAGAGCCTTTGGACCGAACGGTGTGCAAGCGGTGCTGGTAAGGAAGAACGCGGCGGGGAATTGAATTGGAGGTAAACGACAACCCCGCCCGGAGCCTATCCGAACGGGGTTAACGTTAAAATGCAGCCGCAGGGTCTCGCCAACCATCATCTCCGATGGGCAGCGGACCCTGCGATCACTTCAATTATCCTTCGTGCTTCACTTCACCTTCACCGCGCGCTTTACTACCACGGCACCGTCCAGCATAAAGGTGCAGAAGTAGGTGCCCGCAGCCAACTTGGTGGTGTTCCAACTGTAGGTGTACGCGCCCGCTTCGGCCATTTCCTCCCGCAAAGTGGCCAAGGGCTTGCCATCGCTGGTGCTCACCAGCAAGCTCACCTTGCCTGCTTTGGGTACGTAGTACTCCAGCTTGGTAAGGTCCGCCACCGGGTTGGGGATGATCATGAGGCGCTGCTCTTGCAGTTCGTTCTCCTCGGCTGCTGGCCGTTGCTCCGTGCTGCCCTGCGGGACCATGCCACCTCGGGCTTCACAGCAGCTATTGAGCTGGTCCTGCATCTGGGCGATGGTGGCTTGTTGCTGATCGAGCTGCTGTTGCTGCGCTTGGAAGCCCGCGATAAGCAATGGTGTTAGACCTTGATAGTTCAAGGCCTTGAAATCGATCTCCGGACCTACCTCAACCCCAGCTGAATCCAGCATTGCCGGTTGATGGATCGACGTAACAAGCTCAGGTAGTACGGCCTCCACTTCCTGCGAGATCAAGCCATATTGGTGCTCGGTGGGCAGGTGCATAAAGCCGAACTCGTCCTGACGGAAATCGTATGTCTTAGGAGCCAATTGCTGCAGCTTGGCCACGGCCACTTCAGGTGACAACGCCTCGATGTTCTGCTTCAACTGTTCGTCGCTGGGCCCTACAAGGTTAGCGACGTAGGTGTTTCCTTGAAAATAACCGGCCCATTTGGTGTGGCCAAAGGCTCCGCCTGGATCGTCCAAGCCAAGAGCTACTCCATATACTCCGTAACGGACCTTGGCAGGGTCAGCTGATCCGGCCTCGCCATATACCCCATAGTTCGCACTGCCGTTCGCGGCTCTTCCACTCACTCCATAAGCCCTTGTAACGGTGCCTCCGTTGTTATTTCCGTAAAACTGGCCGCCGTACAAATTCGTAATCTGCCCTGCAGAGGCAGTGGCTCCACCATAGACGCCCATGCTATTTGTCACATGCAAATCCGCAGTGGTATTGCTCTCGCCAGATACCCCAAGAGCAGTTGAAGGAGCGGTAGTGTCTAATCCAACATTCGTTGTTATGCCGCGTACCGCATAGCCAATTGCAAGATTGGAGCCTCCCGCCATTGGTTGGATGAGGCTTCGGATCCCAAGGCGCGTGCCTCCGCTATTTGTTTTAAGATCCACATTGACCCCCCCGCTGACTACACCGTCTGCTTCAGAATGCCGGATGTCAAGCTTGAAGGCCGCAATTCCCACACCGATCCCCAATTTCCAGTTGGCATCCGGGCAACTACCATTGGTGCCAACTGGACGCCAAGCCGTCGTCAAGTTGTTGCCGGATACCTGCCAGTCGCAATTCGTGGTGGAGGAAGGGGGCAAAGTTCTCCACTTCACTATTCCGTTCGTATCCACCACCATGTACTGGTTCAATGTATTGGCCTCGGCGTCGGTAGGCAACTGCCGGATCCGCAACTTGCCGTCAAGTAAGTCCAACCGTTCGGTGGGTTGTAACCCTGCGGTCTGGAAATCACCAATGCCCATAAAGCCTTCATTACCGCTGGCTGCGGGGATCATGCGGGCTACTTCCAGCCCATGCTGTTGGCCTGCAATACGGGTATTGTCCGGCTCGCTGGTGAATACGAAGGTCAACGCATCCGGCCCGTAGGTCGGGTCGGATTCAGCATTGTCCGCCCAGTTGATCACCGAGTTGATCCGGTCATCAGAAAGGCGCTTGAGCCCCACATACATCATGTCGCTCAAGGAGGTCATCAGTACGCCGGTGCCCATGTACGAGCGGTAGCCGGCCACTTCGCTGCCCATGCTGTCCAAATGCAACATGGCCAACGGTGTGTATACCGGAGCATTGAAATTCCCGATGCCCAGGTGTCCGCTCAGATCCAAGGTGGTATAGCCGTTCACCGCTTGGCCCGTAAGGGTTTCGGTGAGCCGCATGCGCTGGATGTTGTCCGTCCACCACTGGATCGGGTAGTTCCCATCGTGGCGTACTTCCAAGGGTTGGAGAGTAGTTCCATCCCAGCCCAAGTAGTTTCCTGGACCACCAGTATGACCCAAAATTGAAGCTTGCCCAAATCCTTGGACCGCTAGTATCAATGCTGCACCCATCAACAGGTGCCTATATGTTTGTTGCGTTTTCATGTCCTTTCGCTTTTTAGTACGAACGGACCGGAATGATGCGCTTAGTCGATCAACACGAACTTGAAATTCTTCATCTCCGTAGCTCTTTCCAACCGTAGAACGTAGCTCCCCCGCGACCACTCGGCCACCGGCAATACCCAATCATCCCCATGGACCGTGCCTTGCCATACCAAGCGGCCCAAGGCGTCCAGCACCCGTACCTTCACCCCATTTGCGTTCCGCACACTGAGCGCATCCCGTGCCGGGTTGGGGTAGACCACCACCAGATCAGCATCCTGTTCCCCCACACTCTGGCCCCTGTCACAGCCATTTGGACTTGCCGATACGCACACCGCGTCGATCAAAGTATAGCCCCATGGATACCAAGGGAACATACTGCTCGGATCAGCGAAATGCACCGTGTCGGTGAGGGCATTACTGAAGAAGTTCCCGATCATCAGGTAGGTGTAGGCACTGTCCGCCACGAAACTGCCGCTCACCAAGGTCCAGCCCACCGTATCGGTCAAGACTTGCGGGTAGTATACCTGCGCGGTGTTCAGCGGCTCTGGATAGGGATCCCCCCAGTACCAGTGCCGGTCGTAGGTAGTGAAGAGCATGCCCACATTGCTACTGGCCAACCAGATCTGAGGGTACTGCTCATTGCCTCCAAAGGCCGCATTTGCCCGCAAACTACAGTAGTAGGTCTGGCCCGGCACCATGGGCTGAAGCAAGGGTACCATAATCCATTCACGTTGCTCGCTTGCACCATTTTTGTGGTAAGTGAACAGCCCTATACAAGAATTCCCTTCATATGGAACTTGATAGGTGAACTTGTTCATTGGCAACCCGTTCACCGCACCGTAAGGCAAGCAGCTTTGTAGGTGATCGTAGGTGAGGTAAGCACTGTACCAATGTGTAGGACCTGTTCCTGGCGGAAGTATCCCAATTCCGTTAATACAGCTATCCGTCTCTTCGAATCCCGGATTGGGTATCAAATTCTGCGCTTCACAGTGTGGGGAGGCAACAAACAACAGGCAACCCAAGAGCAAGCTTGCACTTGCCCCGGGCCACCTGCCATTCATCCAAGAGAGAAGCATTCGTTCGTTGTTCGTTCGTGTTGACCGATTTAGCATCTATCCGGTCAAAAAACTACCGCTACTTCCAATGCCCTTTCGCCGCGCGGCTGTGGCGGGGGCATGCCAGAGGTTGGTCCGGTGGCTACGGTGGCGGGGCTTACTGGAGGGTATCTCGAAGAACCTCATTCCGGCGTCATCTTTCAGCTTTTAGCTGAAAGACCCTTTGGGTGATCATTTCTCATTTGGCCATGCTGCGTTGCTCCTAAGTCAGTTGCCTACGGGCAGCTTCCTGTCGTCGCGCCTTGCCTGACCAAACGATAAGCGATCATGCCATCCGTTTGAGGTTCGCCGAGGTACCCTTTGCTTGGGCCTGCGCCGTACCTTTGTCAACTCTGTTTCATGTTCATGCGTGTGTTCGTGGATCTGGAGTTACGGCCCTCGGTGTAAGTAGCACCGGGGGCTTTTTGTTGGTGTTGGGTAGTCCGAAGAACCACTGTTGACGGTTCTGGGCATTGGGGTTGAGTTGTCCATGGGTCATTTTGTGGTTTTCAGGCCGTGTTTCAGGCCCATTTCGAATTCGTCAGGTCACACGATCCCACGGTTGATCCAGGTATGAGATGCAAGGAGCGCAGGAAGTTGTAGCACAGGTTGGTGAGCCCCACGCGGAAGGTTTCACGCTCCAAGCCGATGCACCGCACGCTGAGTCCGTGCAGTTGCTTGTTCATGCTGCCGAAGACGTGCTCAACCCGTGCGCGGACACGGCTTAGTTCCTTGTTGCGTTGCTTGTCCTGTTCGCTGAGCGGCTTGTTCTTGCGGGGCTGCTTGAGCACGCGGATCCTTCATCTGGGCCAATGCGATCCCGTCCTTCACGTCCTGCCAATCATAGCCCTTGTCCCCGTAGAAGCTTTGTCCGTGATCGGCCTCATCCAGCAGTTCCCAAGCCATCTTGCCATCGCTCACCGATGCAGGCGTCAGCCACGTAATGGTCAATGACCTTGCTTCCCGCGTCCACCTTCACGTGGTTCTTGTAGCCATGGTAACTCTTGCCGTGCTTCTTGGTCCAATCGGCATCCAGGTCCTTTTGTGCCTTTTTGCGCGAGGACCAGTTCTCCGGGACCTCCCCGTTCTCTCCAACTTCTCCCGGTCATCCCGCCCATTGTGCTGGATGGGCGCATGTACCATGCTGGCCATCAACGATCTTGCCTTCATTGACCACCAGGTTCGCCGCGCGCTTAGCCGAGCATGGTAGGCGGCAAAGAGCTGCTCCATCGCCTTGGCCTTGGTAAGGTGTTCGGCGAAGAGTCGGACCGTGGTGGAATCAGGTACTTGATGCTGTGGCTCCAAGCCCAGGAAACGCTGAGAAACTCGCGCGGTCGTTGATCTGGTATTCCAAGGCTTCAGCACTCAACCCATAGAGTTCCATCAGCACGATGGCCTTGAACATCATCACACGGTCGTAACGTGGCTGTCCTCCCCTTCTTCGGGTCTCGCACCGGGAAAGCCGAATCCAGTTGCACACGAAATGCCTCCCACCGGATCATCCGCGACAGGCGCGGCAACACATCGTTGATCTGCTCCAACTTTTGGTGCTTGAATTGCTCATCAAACAGGCTGCGCGAGGGTCGCTTCTTCATGCCCCAAAGAGATCGATCGCAGTTCAATTTGTCAAGATCCCAAACCGCTGAGTTGTCAACAGGTTCTTCGAACTACCCTGTTGTGTATTGAGTAGGATAACTGCATGGGTTCTAGCGTTGAAGTTAAGTGTTCCGTTGGATAATTTCACATCAGTTGAAAACTTGATCGCGCTTTGATGCCCAAGCGATCACCCGCCTTGTTGTTCGCCAAGAAAATGAACTTCAACAGGTCGGGACCTTGCTGTAGGGCATTGTCCGCCCAGTTGATCACCGAGTTGATCCGGTCATCAGAAAGGCGCTTGAGCCCCACATACATCATGTCGCTCAAGGAGGTCATCAGTACGCCGGTGCCCATGTACGAGCGGTAGCCGGCCACTTCGCTGCCCATGCTGTCCAAATGCAACATGGCCAACGGCGTGTATACCGGAGCATTGAAATTCCCGATGCCCAGGTGTCCGCTCAGATCCAAGGTGGTATAGCCGTTCACCGCTTGGCCCGTAAGGGTTTCGGTGAGCCGCATGCGTTTGATGTTGTTGGTGCGGAAGTTGATGGGAACACCATCAGTAGTGCCCAAGAAACTATTGACCGGATTCAAACCGAAGTTTCCGGCCGTATTCCAATCCGCAGGTCCTTGTGCCTGCGTTGAGGTACTGACCAATATGGCCAAAGCACCCAGCATTGTGGTAGTCTTCATTGTTAAGCGGTGTTGCGCTCAACGCCGACCGCCGGTCCAAGTGAACCGGGCACTCCCCCTCCTTTCCTTTGACCAAACCGATACCAAGTAAAGCCCTTGGGCCAAGCCTTGGTCCCCTATTGTAACAGCCGCCTGCCCCGCCAAGGACAGCAACATAGGATCCTCTACGATCACTCGGCCTGCATAGTCCAACACACGCACCGCATAGGTGCCATTCGGCAGCCCTGACAAAGAAAGCGTGCCGTCCCTGTTATGCACTGCCGTGAACTCCATTTCATTTACCCCGGATTGATCATTCACCACGACCGACACATCATCGTAGTAGTAGTACGCATAATGCAGATTTCCTGTTGGAGCCATGGTCGTGTTGACTTGGGAGCTGTCCAAAAATGACCCGATCACCATGTAGCGCTCACCACCAGTTGCGACAAAAGCGCCAGTTAACTGCACCCAGTCAGTGGCATTGGTCAGGTATTCGTGCTCAGGATCCATCAGGTCCACCTGCGGTTGAACATGCAGTGTCCGGTAGTCGTCCTCGTGGATGCTATCCACTGAGAAGTAGACACTGATCCGATCCATGGCATATTCATACCCATCAGCCCGGCTGTAGTAAAGCGAGACAGCATAGGAGTTCCCTTCGATCAAGTCCTGATCGAGTTTGACCATGAAGTAGTCCTTTACATCTGACCCAGCAGGTCCGTCCCAAAGTAAGGCACCCGCAAATCGGGTACCGGTCCGTGCGTATTGGTATCCGCTAGCTTGTACATCCGGATCAGCGGGATCCCAGACAACTCCACATCTGCGCACCAGATCGCACTCGTACACATCGGGTGTGGCCCAATTCACATTGAACCACCGAGCTGCCTGTAACCGTACCGGGTCGTAGGTGTTGCAAAGTGCCGTGTCCTCAAAGCTCGGATTGGGCACCAAATTTTGAGCTGTCGCCAACACGGCGAGGGCAAGTGTCATGGCCAAGGGGATGGCTCGTGAAACCATTGTAGACAAAGGAAGAAGGAGTGCGTTGAGCTTGTTCATGTTTCTCCTTTCTTGTTAGTGCAACCTTGGCACGACAGCGTATGCAACCGTAGTTGCTATGGTGCCTGCAAGCGCGCTGTGAACGGGCCTGCGGTGCTCTATCCGCTCCAAGGGGTGTTGCACGTATTCCGCTTGGGGTCGGTACCTTTGTCAACTCTGTTTCATGTTCATGCGCGTGTTCGTGGGACATAGTTGCGGCCCTCGGTGTTACAAGCACCGGGGGCTTTTTCATTTTTCTTCCGGTGTTTGGTCCGCTATTGCTTTCTGCATCACTTCCAACAGGTATTGCGCCTGTGCAGGTGTGAATTTGGGTTCCTGGCATGAGATGGGCTGTTCATAGAAAATATGTTTCCGCAACTCATCCACGTACAATTCCAAGAATTCCACACGTTCTTGAAGTTCATGCAATTGGCTTGCGCATCCTTCCAGCGTTGTCGCTTGGCGCTGGCGATCAACCTTCATCTGCCACAGAGCATCACTTCCCACATCCGGGTCGGGGTGCAGGAAGGTGCCGACTTGTTCCGCACGGGTTGCTTTCGGGGTATCCTGTTCACAACGCATGTTGGCGCTTGCAACAGCGATCCATCCGAGGCTGTGCTTTTCCAAACCCATGCCCGGAGCCGATCGCACGTAGGCCAGTATGGACCGGGACTGCAGAGTTTCCATGGGAACCCGAAGGTAAGCCCAGAGCGGGCAGGCCAGGAACAAGGCTAAGAGGCCACCGCGCAACATGGCAAGGGGTTTTGCACTATGCCGCGTGTGGAAACACCCAAGCCGGAAGGTGGAGGAGGAACTACTGAAGGTAATTTTAGCTGATGAGCTGATGAGCTGATGAGCTGATGAGCTGATGAGCTGATGAGCTGATGAGCTGATGAGCTGATGAGCTGATGAGCTGATGAGCTGATGAGCTGATGTACCTCGACTTCGCTTGGCACCCAAATTACGGGTTGACGGGTTGCCATTGGAACGTTCGGTCCGATACGTATCGGACCCCGAAGCGGACATCCCTACTAGCGAATGTGTGGCGGATCGTTCCATTTCGGGAGTGAAGCTTAGTAAAATGTAGTTTACGGGAGTCAATATGTTTTGGCTACTTTAAATCCTTTGTGCCATGCCCGTCGGCGTGTCCGGACCGCAAGCGTACAACCACACAGAGGCTCGCACTTATTTTCCGTAGGAGCTTGAGCATTTGGAACTTCGAGGTGAGACAGGCCGGAGGCTCAGCAGCCACGCACGCGCGAAAAACGCGAGCGTGTGCTTTGCGCGAGGGAACCCACATCAGCGATGTGTTCTGCACTCGCGGAAGACCCGATCGTCTGATCGTCTGGTCACAGGTGATCCCCCGTTCACCCCAGCTCCATCACATCCTCCACCCCCGGTGGCCGTTCCACCGTGAAGCCTTCACCGTAGGTCGCGCCGATCAAGCGGCCCATGTCGTGGGCGCGTCCTTCCAAAGTGGGCAAGAACTCCGGCACGCTGATGAGCGACACCGGCTCGGTGCTCTTGGGGTCGTAGAACTGGGACTTGTAGCAGCGCAACACCTCCATCTTTCGCTTCCAGTATGGCGTGACATCCACTACAAAGTCGGGATCGATCCAGCGGTCCTGGATGCAGTGGTATACCGAGACCGGCCGCCATGCTTCCTGCTCCTTGCCTTCGTGCTCGGTAGCGATCCTACGCAAGCCGCTGAGGAAGCACGCCTCTGAGACCAGTTCAGAACCGCGACCATGGTCCGGGTGCCTATCGCGGACGGCGTTGGTGAACACCACCTTGGGCCGGTGCCTGCGCAGCGCGACCACGACTTTCAAGAGGCTTTCCTCGTCGGCCCGAAATAAGCCATCGCGCAGCCCGAGCTGGTACCGGAAGCTTACCCCGAGCGCCTTTGCGGCCGCTTCGGCCTCCTGCTTCCGGATCTCCCCGGAACCACGGGTGCCCAATTCACCCACGGTGAGGTCCACCAAGCCCACGGTGTGGCCGAGGTCGATGTGTCGCAGCACCGTACCGCCCATGCCGATCTCCGTATCGTCCGGGTGCGCCGTGATACAGAGGATGTCCACCTGTTCGTTGCTCATTTCCCGTCCAGCCAGTTGAGGATGGGATCGCTCAGCGGCTTCTGGGCGCTGGGGTACATGGTGACGAGGTTGCCGTCCTCATCGATAAGGTATTTCTGGAAATTCCACTTCACCTTGCTGTCCAACTTGCCGTTCAGCTTCTTCTCGGTAAGCCACGCGTACACCGGACTTTGCTCCGGACCTTTGGTGGCGATCTTCGACATCATCGGGAAAGTGACGCCATAGTTCTTCTCACAGAAGGCGGCGATGGTCTTCTCATTCCCCGGCTCCTGCTTGCCAAAGTCGTTGCTGGGGAAACCGATGATGACGAGGCCTTTGTCCTTGTATTTTTGATAAAGCTCCTCCAACTGCTTGTACTGCGGGGTGAATCCGCATTCGCTGGCGGTGTTCACCACCATCACCTTGTGGCCTTTGAGCTGGGCCATCTCGTAAGGCTTGCCGTTGATGTCCGTGGCGGAGAGCTGATGGAAGTTCATGATGGATGGTTCTTGTGCCGTTTGATCCGTAATGAAGGCGGTATCGGAGGTGCTTCCACAACCAAGGACGGCCAAGGGAAGTATCATGATCGCTTTGCGCATGTGCATAGTTTGGCGACAAAGTTGCGCGATCCATGCCAAGCTCCCCCGGTATCTTTGGCCCTGGATCGGAACTCCGAACGAAAGAAGAACCATGCGCAGTCTGCTCCTTGCCCTCTCTCTTGCCTTCATCCCCCGCCTTTTCGCGCAGCAGGAAGTGAAGATCACCGATGCCAATGCCTTGGCGGACGCCCCGAATGTGCGTAAGGACAAGGTCGCGCAGGAAGCCATGCGCACCGCCGGTTTCAGCGACGAGGAGACCGAACTGATCCTCCAGTACGGCGACCGCGACCAATGGCCGGAGGGGATCCGCACGGACACCGCCCGCGCCGCCAATGCGCCGTATGTCCAGAACTACGTGGGTTTCCGTCTCTGCAATTTCCAAGAGGATACCAGCAGAATGTCGTTAGTGATGATCCCCGCCAAGAGCAACATCCACATGCCGGAAGGCATGCGCCCCTTGGCGGATCTCTACCTCGTGCTCCCGGACCAAGCCTTGAAGGATGTCGAAATTCCAAAACCGCGTCCGACCATCAGCCGAGGACCACAGTGGAAGAAGGAGGCGAAAGTGAAGATCCTCAAGCCGGACAACCTGTACGCCGCCTACGACCTGGCCAAGGACACCGTCGGTCTGCAGGCTTTGGTGAAGGCCGGGATGAGCAAGCCGGAGATCGATGCGGTGATCTTCCGCAGCACTGAGCGCAACTGGCCGGACGGCATAGACAGCTTCGAGAAGCGCTATCCGGTGCTGGAGAAATTCATAAAGTACCGCGCCTACTTAGGCGCCCGCTGGGACGATAAGGTGCTGCTGATCGTACCGGTGGAGAAGAACCGCCGGATGCCGTTGCTGATGCGACCTTTCGTGGACCTGTACTTCATCTACTCGGCCACGGGCGTGGAAGTGCGCGGGAAGAAGTGATCCGGGGACACGGAGAAGAACCACGGATCAACACGGATGGACGCGGATAGCAGCTTCCATCAAGGGGAAACTGCAGATTTCGCAGACCTACGCAGATAATGCGCCTGCCGACCGGGTGCAGCGCAAATAGGCGCAGATGAAAACCGTTTTGCGGTTTGATGGTACCGAGCACTGAGCGCTGCTTACACCTTTGTGCGCACTTGGCCCCAATCCTTGATCTGCCAAGTGATCTTTCCCGTGGCTAAGTGGTTCCCGGATACGTCGTGCAATGGCACTTCCGCTGTGTACAGCACGGGTTCACCTGAGCTTAGGGGGCGCAGATCCGCTCTTCAAGCTCGGTGGCCGAGGGTGCGAATTCGGCATGCGCCTTGGCTTTTGCTTGGTAGTGATAATCCATGGTCAGGGACTGCATGATGATGCGGTAGCGCTTCGGATCGAGATGCTCCATGAGCGCGAGGCCGCTGCAATACTCGGCGGCGGTGGCTAAGCAGCAGGCATGGATGCCCTTGATGTGGTTGCGGTTGATGCGCCAGTTCGGGATCTCTACCCGGATGCCGCCGGCCGGCTTCGGTACCACGCGGAAACCGTGCGGCCGGTTGAAGGGGATCATCCAGCGCAGGCCGATGTTCATCCACCAACGCGTGAATGCCGAATTGCGCGACTTAGCGAGGATCGGGGCGAGTTCCATCGTATGGGATCAGCGTGTCAGGGCGGCGGCAATGTCCGGCCTGAAGTAGCGCTCGCTTTTGAGGACTTTCCCGTCCTCACGATAGATGGGCTTGCCATCGGCGTCCAGCTTGCTCATGTTGCTGTGCTGGATCTCTATGAAAACCTCTTCGATCTTGTGCTGAAGCCCGTGCTTCAGGATGGTGCCGCAGAGAATGTAGAGCTGGTCGCCCAAGGCGTCGGCCACTTCCACCAAGTCGCCCTGTTCGGCGGCAGCGAGGTATTCGTCGTTTTCCTCGCGCATCAATTCATGGCGCAAACGCAGTTCTTTGGGGCTGAGTGCGGCCTCGGGTGCATCCGCATTGGCGATGCCGAACGCATCGTGGAAGGCACGCACATGATCGATGGTCTCTTGCAAAGTCATGGGTAAGATGGCAGGGTTGAACACGGTTATGATGAAACCGGTCAAATTGGTGACACAAGGTATGCATATGTGCTAATACCGGTTAACACAACTTAACTGCGAATCATCCGGAAAGGCCCGTCAATAGTGGCATTTTTGCATCCCGAACCTTCGGGAACCCCTTTTATGGACATGGAACAGACATCCCCTTTGGCCGCTCCGGCCCCCGCATCCACTTCCGATACCCTCCGCGCCCTCAACGAACGCATCCAGCAGGCCAGTTCCTTCGTGGACCTGATCGACCAAGAGATGCAGAAATCGATCGTCGGGCAGAAGGACATGGTGCAAAAACTGCTTGTGGCGCTTTTGGCGGACGGGCACATCATGTTGGAAGGCATGCCGGGACTGGCCAAGACCCTTGCCATCAAGACGCTTAGCGACGTGGTGGACGTGGGCTTCAGCCGGGTGCAGTTCACCCCGGACCTGCTTCCCGCCGACCTCGTGGGCACCATGATCTACAGTCCGCGCAACGAGGAGTTCACCGTGAAAAAAGGGCCGATCTTCAGCAACTTCATCCTCGCCGACGAGATCAACCGGGCGCCCGCCAAAGTGCAGAGCGCGCTGCTGGAGGCCATGCAGGAGCGGCAGGTCACCATCGGACCCACGACCTACAAGCTACCGGAACCCTTTCTGGTGATGGCGACCATGAACCCGATCGAACAGGAAGGCACCTATCCCCTGCCGGAAGCGCAGACAGACCGCTTCATGCTGAAGGTGGTGCTGGATTACCCCCGTAAGGAGGAGGAGCGCTCCATCATCCGCCAGAACACCGGCGCTGGTCCGCGCCCCCAGGTGCAGAAGGTGATCCACCCCAAGGACATCGTGCAAGCGCGGCAGTTGGTGCGCGAGGTGTACATGGACGAGAAGATCGAGCAGTACATCGTGGACATCGTCTTCGCCACGCGAAAGCCCGCCGACTACCGCCTCGCCGACCTAAGCTCCTTGATCAGCTACGGCGGCAGCCCACGGGCCAGCATCAACATGGCTCTCGGCGCCAAGGCGTATGCCTTCACCAAGCGGCGCGGCTACGTGATCCCCGAGGACGTGCGTGCCGTCTGCCCCGACGTGATGCGCCACCGCATCGGGCTGACCTATGAGGCGGAAGCGGAGAACATCAGTGTGAATGAGATCATTGACAGGGTTTTGAATACCGTGGAGGTTCCTTGAGAAGGCTGAAAGTGGAAAGGTGAAAGTGGAAAGCTGAAAGTTGAAAACCATTTGCTGACGAAGTCTTGAGTCGGGAGTCGGGAGTCATGAGTCTTGAGTTTTGAGCCTGTCCGGGCACCAGTCACCTATCACCGTTCACCAATCACCAGAACCCATCGCCACACTACAACATACCAAGGACCTCATCAAGAAGGTGCGGTTGATCGAGCTGAAGACACGCGGCTTGAGCAACCACATTTTCAGCGGTGAGTACCACAGCGCGTTCAAGGGCCGGGGCATGGCCTTCAGCGAGGTGCGCGAGTATGTGCCGGGTGATGAGGTGCGGGCGATCGATTGGAATGTGACCGCACGTCTGGGGCATCCGTACATCAAGATCTTCGACGAGGAACGTGAGCTCACCGTGATGCTGGTGGCCGACGTGAGCGGAAGCGGTGATTTCGGGACAGTGAATCAATTGAAGCGCGAGCTGATCACCGAGGCCTGCGCCACCATCGCCTTCAGCGCCATCCAGAACAACGACAAGGTGGGCCTGATCCTCTTCAGCGACCAGGTGGAGCTCTTCATCCCGCCGAAGAAAGGACGGGGCCACATCCTGCGGATCGTGCGCGAACTGCTGGAATTCCGCCCCAAAGGCCGCGGCACGGACATCACTCTGGCGCTGAAATACCTGAACAATGTGATCAAGAAGCGCAGCATCGCCTTCCTCATCAGCGACCTGATGGACGAGGGCTACGACGATGCGCTGAAGATCGCCAACCGCCGCCACGACCTTGTGGTCCTGCGCACCACGGACCCACGCGAGTCGGAACTGCCGAACATGGGCCTGGTGCAGTTCTCGGACCCGGAGACCGGCGAGGCCCGCTGGGTGAACACGCGGAACAAGGCCGTGCGCGACCATTATCGCGCACAGGCCCTGAGGCATCAGGCACATTCCCGTGATGCGTTGCGCCGCGCGGGGGTCGATCATGCGGTGATCAGTACGCGGGAGGGCTATGTGAGGCCTTTGATGAATTTATTCCGGCAGCGGGATTAAGATGAGGGGCCGCGGAGGCGCTGAGGCGCAGAGAAATATCAGGAGCCAAGTGATCGTGGGACGCGGACCTGCCGGCAGGCAGGCAGGGGCGCAGAGAAATTCAATTCCGTTCAAACTGATCGCCGCTGGCTTTTTTGCAGTGCTGAGCCTGCTCTCAACTTCGGTGATGGCGCAGGATGTAAAGCCGGTGGCCACGCTGGACACGGCAACGATCCTGATCGGCCAGCAGGCACACTTGGAGCTGAGCGTGACCTACCATGTGGACAAAGGGGCTGTGAACGTCGTCTGGCCTACGATCACCGATACGATCACCTTGAAGTTGCCGATCCTGCACGACAGCCATGTGGACACGATCCTGCCGGACAAGCAGAACGATCCGTACCTCTTCAAGCAGACGCGCACCCTCACGATCACCTCGTGGGATTCCGGCTACTGGGCGATCCCGCCGTTCACCTTCGTGATCAACGGCGACACTGTGGGCACGACCCCGCTCCTGCTAACGGTGAACACCGTGGAGGCGGACACTTCCAAAGCGTTCCGCGACATCAAGGAGATCTACACGGTGCCCTTCAGCGTATTGGACTGGCTGCGCGAATACTGGCCGTGGGTCGCAGGCGGCATTGCGGGCGTAGCAATCCTCACCGCGTTGATCATCTTCCTTGTTCGCCGTTCGCGCCGACCGAAGCCACCCGTTACGGAGGCCCCTAAGGCGCCGCTCCGTTTGCGGGCACTGTTGGCGTTGGAGGCGCTTCAGCAGAAAAAGCTCTGGGAGCAGGACCGGACGAAAGACTATTACATCGAACTCACGGACATCGTCAGAAGCTACGTGGAGGAACGCTATGGCTTGCCTGCCATGGAGCAGACCACCGATGAACTGCTGGCGGGCCTTCGACTGAGCAGCATGCCCACCGCACCGCGCGAGCAACTGGGCCAGCTGCTCCGCTTGGCGGACATGGTGAAGTTCGCCAAGTGGAATGCCCTGCCGACCGAGAACGAACAGGTGATGGCCAGCGCGATCAAGCTGGTGCAGGAAACCGCAGATACCCGACCCGATGCGCCGCTCGCGTGACCTGATCATCCTCATCGTGCTGCTCGTGCTGGTGCACGTGGCGGCCTTGTTGGCGGCGTGGTGGCTGCGGGAACACCACGAGCTGGCCTCCCCGCGGATGCTCTGGGGCCTGCTCTTGGTGCCGGTCCTCAGCATATGGTATGTGATCCGCAGGAACCGGCGCAGACCGCACGCCACGTTGAGCACCTTGGGCGCCCTGCGGAACGGCCCCGTAGACCTGCTCGCCCGGCTGCGCCACTTGCCCTTTGCCGTGGCCATGCTCGGGCTGGCCTTCATGCTCCTTTCCATGGCGCGGCCTCAGAGCAAGGACAGCTGGCAGGACGTGACCCATGACGGCATCGACATCGTGATCGCCATGGATTACAGTGCCAGCATGCTCGCCAAAGACTTCAAGCCGGACCGTCTGGACGCCTCGCGGGACGTGGCCATGAACTTCATCGACGACCGCCCCAACGACCGCATCGGGCTGGTGGTGTACGAGGGCGAGGCCTTCAGCCAGTGCCCGCTCACCACCGACCATGATGTGCTGAAGACCCTCTTTGCACAGGCCAAGACCGGCTTGATCACCGGGGGTACCGCCATCGGAATGGGGCTTGCCACCGCCATCAACAGGCTGCGCGAAAGCACCAGCAAGAGCAAGGTGATCATCCTGCTGACGGACGGCATGAACAACGCCGGCACTATTCAACCGCTGGATGCCGCGCAGATCGCGGAGGAACTCGGCATCCGCACATACACCGTCGGCGTGGGCACCCGGGGCCGCGCGCTTTCACCGGTGGCCATCTACCCCAACGGACAGTACAAGTACGACTACGTGGACGTGGACATCGACGAGGGCATGCTGAAGAAGATCGCCGACATGACCGGCGGACGGTACTTCCGCGCCACCGATGAGAAAAAACTCCGGGAGATCTACCAGGAGATCGACCGCTTGGAAAAGACCCGCGTGAAGGTGACCGAACACAGCAGCCGGACCGAGGAGTATTTCAAGCCGTTGCTCGCCGGTTGTTCGCTATTGTTCCTTTCGCTCTTCTTGGGCAATACATTGCTCCGCACCACGCCATGAGCACCCGCGGTACATATCGCACGGGTCCGATCGCGACCATCGTTGTGATCATTGAGGTGCTGGCCTGGGGCATCGGTCTCGCGTTGTTGTTCTCCGCAGCACGCTACCTGCCCCAGTTCCGCCCGCAACGACCGGACGTACTGTGGGCAATGCTCGCCGGGCCTGTGCTGGTATTGCTGTACTTGGCCGGGCTGGCACTGAAGAACCGGGCCATGCACCGCTTCAGCAGCGACCCATTGATCGCGGACATGGTTCCCGGCGTCTCCTCGTGGCGCAGCGCCTTGAAATTCCTGCTGCTCCGCCATGGCCTCAGCTTCGCCATTTTCGCGCTTGCAGGTCCGCAGATGGGCACCCGCTTGGAAGAGATCACGGCCAAAGGCGTGGACGTGGTGGTGGCCCTGGACGTGAGCAACAGCATGCTGGCCGAGGACCTGAAACCGGACCGCATGGAAGTGGCCCGGCGCGCCCTTTCGCAGCTGATCGACCGCCTGAGCGGCGACCGCTTGGGGATCGTGGTCTTTGCCGGCGAGGCCTACACGCAGTTGCCCATCACCGCCGATCGCAGCGCCGCCAAGATCTTTCTCAACAGCATCGGGCCGGACCTGGTGCGCGCACAGGGAACCGCCATCGGAGCGGCGATCGACCAGGCGAAGAAAAGCTTCGGGACCAGTGCCGCCAAGGGCAAGACCATCATCGTGATCAGCGACGGCGAAAGCTTCGATGATGACGGTGTGGGCGCAGCGAAACGCGCGGCCGCCGAGGGGATCATCGTGAACACCATCGGCCTAGGCTCGCCTGCGGGATCACCCATCCCGTTGCGCCGCAACGGGCAGCTCATCGGGTTCAAGAAAGACAAGGAGGGTCAGACCGTGATCACCAAGCTCGACGAGGACGTGCTCTCCCGCGTGGCATCCGCTGGCAATGGCACGTACATCCATGCCACCTCCGCCGATACCGGTGTGAACACCTTGATCGCCAAATTGCGCGGCATGGACCAGACCGACCTGGGCACCTACAAATTCGCCGGCCACGAAGACCGTTTCCAATACTTCCTTGCAGTGGCCTGCCTGATGGTCTTCCTCGGCATGCTCATCGGCGAGCGCACCCTTTCCGTGAAATGGAACAAACTGATGCCATGGCACGCCTGATCTTCATCCTGCTCACAACCACCTTCGCCTGCAGCCTCCATGCGCAGGAGGTGGACCGCTCGTTGCGCAAAGGAAATTCCGCCTACGAGAAGGGCGACTTGAAGGATGCCGTCACCAATTACTCCGGTGCAGCGAAGGACGAACGGGGCATGTTCAACCTCGGTAACGCCTACTACCGGCAGGACAGCGCGGCTCTGGCCCAGCGCACCTACGAGAACGCCGCCTCCATGGCCAAGGACGCCCCGGCACAGGCACGAGCCTATCACAACCTCGGCAACAGTTGGATGCGCCAAGGCAAATACCAGGAGGCCGTGAACGCCTACAAGGAAGCGCTGAAACGGACCCCGAACGACGACGACACCCGCTATAACTTGGCGTACGCGCAAAAGAAACTGGCCCGGCAGCAACAAGAGCAACAGCAGAACAAGGATAAAAAGGACCAGGACGAGAAGGATCAGGACCAACAGAAGAAGGACCAGCAAGACAAGGACCAACAGAAGAAGGACGACCAGCAAAAGGAAGGCGGGCCGAAGGACGATCAGGACAAAAAGCAGCAGCAACAGCAACAGGACCGGATCAACCCGCAGGACGCGAAACGGATGCTGGACGCCGCGCAGCAACAGGAGAAAGAGGTGCAGGACAAAGTGCGCCGTATCATGCAGCCCAAACCCGCCGCTCCCGTTGAGAAGGACTGGTGAACGATGTTGAACAAGTTGATCCATACCACCGCATTGCTCCTGCTCATAGGCGTGTCCGCGCAGGCCCAGGAGGTCTCGTTCCAGGCCAGCGTGGACCGGAACGAGATCGTTGCCGGGGAGACCGTCAAGTACACCATCTCCTTGGAGAACGCATCTTCCGGCGGGGGCATGACCACCCCGGACTGGGGCGGTCTCGTGGTGGCGCAAGGCCCCATGGAAAGCAGCAGCTTCAGTAGCATCAACGGGCGCATGAGCCGTTCCTCCTCCCGGACCTGGTATCTCACCGCCACGCAACCGGGCAGCTGTACCATCGGCTCTTCCACCGTGCGCGTGGGCGGGGGGACGCTTCAGACGGACCCTATTACCATCAAGGTCAGCAAAGGCTCATCCTCCGGAGGCACCAACGCTGCCACGGATCAGGCCCAGAAGCGCGATGCCAACCTGTTCTGCACCATCACGCTCAGCAAGAACAAGGCGTACGTGGGCGAGCAGATCGATCGCCACCTACACGCTGTTCTCCCGATACAATTCACTGCAACCGCGCGACTACGACCTGCCCAAGCTGAATGGCTTCTGGGCGGAGGAGGTGGACATGGGGCAGAGCAACTGGGAAGCCACGCCGCGCACCGTGAACGGCCTGCGGTACAATGTGGCCGTGCTGAAGAAACAGGTCTTGATCCCTCTGCGTGCCGGAAAACTGCGCGTGGAACCGATGACGCTGAACTACTTGGTGAACCCCGGTTTCTTCAGCAGCGGCACACCCGTTCGTATCCAAAGCAACACCAGCGAGGTCACCGTAATGGAACTGCCTGCCGGGAAGCCTGTGGACTTCATCGGTGCCGTGGGCGACCTGAACATGGAGGTGAAGGCGGGATCACCGACCGTGAAGGCCAATGAAGCCATTGACCTCACGATCCGCTTTTCCGGCCGCGCCAACCTGAAGTTGATCGATGCGCCCAAGCTTGACCTTCCTCCTGATTTCGAGAGCTATGACCCGAAGGTCAACGACAAGATCACCGTGAACGGCGCGGGCATGAACGGGAACCGCGAATTCCAATACCTGCTGATCCCGCGACATGCCGGGAAGTTCGACCTTGGCACGCTGTCCTTCAGCTATTTCGACCCCACCAGCGCCACATACAAGCAATTGCGCTCCGGCCCGTTGACCTTCGATGTGCAGCCTGGCGATGCCGACGCGGGTGCCTCGGTGAACACGCGGATCAAGAGCGACGTGAAGCGATTGGGCTCGGACATCCGCTACATCCGCACCGGCGACCTCCAACTCAGGCAGAAGGGCAAGCACCTCTTCGGTTCGTGGGCCTATGTACTGGGTATGGCGGTGCCGCCCACCCTGCTACTGCTGGTCTTCCTCTGGCACCGGCGCAGGGAGCAACGCTTGGGCGACTTCCAAGGACAACGTCGGCGCGGCGCCGACAAGGTGGCCAAGCAACGCCTTGCCGACGCGGCCGTGGCCTTGGCGAGGAACGACCGGGACGCATTCCATGATGCCCTGGGCAAAGCACTTGAAGGCTACTTCGCGGACAAGTTCAACCTCGGCGTGGCCGAAGTGAACGCGGAAACGATCAAGGCCAAATTGGGCGGCCTCGACGAAGGACGCACGGCCGAGGCCTACATCACCTTGATCAATGACGCGGAAATGGCCCGCTTCGCACCGATGGAAAGCAAGCCGCAGCGCCAGACCTACGAGGAGGCCAGTGCCATCATCAGCCGGATCGAACACCAGCTTCGCACATGATCCGTCCCATCGCCACGCTCCTGCTCCTGATCGGCCTGCCGCTGCTTTCGCTTGCCGACACCAAGCAGCTTTTACAAGAGGCCCAGGACGCGTATTCCAAGGGTGACCACAAAAAGGCGCTCGCCTTGTACGACTCGGTGAACACCACGTACACCTCCCCCGCCCTTCTCTACAACATCGGCAATTGTTGGAGCAAGCTGGGCGACACGCCCCATGCGGTCCTGTACTACGAACGTGCCCTCCGGTTGGCGCCGGGGGCCGAGGACGTGCAGGCCAACCTGGACCTCGAACGTTCCAAGGTGGTGGACCGGGTGAACGAGTTACCGGCCTTTACCCTGGGATCCGTCTGGGACCGCTTGCAGGGCGGCACCGATGTGGACCAATGGGCGCGGCGTTCGCTGTGGGCCTGTGCCATCTTGGCCTTGGCCGCGATAGCAGGACTCCTGCTGCGGCAGGGCGCGCTCAAGCGCGCCCTGTTCGCGTTGGCCGCATTGGCTTTGATGACAACGTTGGTATCCACCGCGCTGGCCGCCTATCGCGTGCAGGAAGTGGAAAGCCGCTCGCAGGCGATCATCATGTCACCTTCCGTGGAGATCCTCGGTGAACCGCGCTCCGGGGCCACACGGCTCTTCATCCTCCATCAAGGCACCAAAGTGGGGGCTTTGCAGCAGCAGAACGGATGGCAGGAGGTGCGCTTGGCCAGCGGCGCGGTGGGCTGGGTGCCGCTGGAGGCAATCGAGATCATCTGACCAGGCTGTACCCGTAATACGGAAGGCCTGCCGCACCTGCGGTAGTTGCGATCCGGCTTTGTCTCCGGGAGTTCCGACCGGCACGACCGCTCAAGGCATCTGCTCGAGGCGGATCTCCGTCCCCAAGGTGCCTCCGGTGGTGATCAGCACCATGTCCCGGTCATTGCCCGAACCGGTATAGGAAACAAAACCGTTCAAGTTCGTGTCGGACGCATAGTAACCGGGAACGATGTTCGTGGGTTCCGCCCCCCCGATGGTGACAAGGATGCCGTCCCGGTCATTCCCGGTCCCGGTGTACTTCACTTCCCCATCGTCGGAAACATTGCCGGGCCATAGTGCCCTGCGGCCGTCGATGACCTTTTGCGCTTCACTGCCGAAGGTCGGCGTAGAAGCTTGGCTGAGGTCCACCAGCTCGCCATTACCCGTCAGCAATGTGGTACAGAGGACGCCTAGGTGATTGCGATGCAGCACCGAGATATGCCGCCCTGCCGCGGTACCATTGAACCTGATCAGCTCATTCCCCTGAGGGTCCACCACCGTGCCATTGCGCTGTACAAGCGCGGCCCTGCGACCGGCCACGGAGTATCCGGGATTGTCCTCATGCAGTTGTACCAGCACCCAGTCCACCACGGCCTGGTCACCGGTGGCCTGCACCACGCTCGGTGTTACTGTCGTACTTGCGTTCTCCAGTGCGTAGCCCATAGCAGTATACGGTTCCGTGGCGGGGATCAGCCCCTGCGTGCGCAGGTCATCGCGCATCGATGCGCTTCCGGCGTCCAACGCACCGCCCAGCAGCATCTTGATCAGGACCCCCCCGGTGGGCACCACGATACCACATTCCGGTCCGTCATAGCGGTAGGCCACTTTGGATGAAAATGCAGTGACCGTGATGGATGTGGAGAGCACGTTACCCTCGATATCCTTCCAGCAACCCTCCGGCAGATCGAAGCTTTGTTGCGTCGGCTGGTCGTTCACGTACAGCTTGTGCCGGTCCGTGGGGTCCAACGCCTGAGCGGTCACCTTGGTGACCTCCACGTTGTCCAAGTAATACATCGGCTCGGTCCACTGATTGATGAACTGGACCTGCGCTTGATCGGTAAGGTCGCTCTGGAAATACATCTCCAGGTCACGGCGCTCCGTATCAAAGGGGACCTGCCGTTCCCAGGTCGAATACGGGTTCGAGAAGGTGGACTCGCCCTTCACCCCTATGATGATATCCCCTTCGGTGTCGCTCTGTACGCTACAACGGACACGATACCATGCTTGGTCCTGGATCGGGAAGAGGTCCGGATTGTGCAGGCCGAAACTGCTGTATTGGTTGTTGTTCGGCAGATAGGCTTTCAGCGCGCCGTTGTCCAAGTGGTCCGTCACGCGGCTCACCTGGGCATTGTCCGGCCAACCGGTCCAACCGTTCACATTGCTGGTGAAGTTGCCGTTCTGCACCAAGTTACCGCTGAGTTCCTGGATCGTGACATGATCCGGAAGACGCAACGGGCTGCGCGTACTACCGGCATCCTCGTTCTTCTCCGTCCTCCACCGTTCCAGCGCATAATAGCGCGGTGACCCTGACACGAAGTTGATCACCTTGATGCTCATCTCGTTGTAGGGGTTGAAGTAGCGGTTGTTGGCGTAGGTACCGAAATCCACAGGTTCCGCACCGTGCGTGTTGTACTGCAGCATGCACAACTGTTCCTTATTCAGGCAGTACATCACGTTGCCGCTGAACACATCATTGTAGTTGGGCACGTAGTAGGGCGCCGTGGCACCGGTGCCTGTCGCATTTGAGTAGTCGGAGACGGTGATCTGGACGCCGTTGTTAAAGAACACATTGTCCTTGATCTGCAGGCCGGTGGTCACCATGGTGTGGTCCACATGGATCCCCGACTGCGGACAGTTGTATACGGTGTTGCGCTGCGCAATGGTGTTCGTGATGGAGGTATTGCCGAAGTAGATGCCAATGCCCATGTGCTCGTTGTGCGGCGCATTGGTGGCCGCCCCATTGGCAAAGGAGCCGATGGGGTCGCTCACGATGTTGTCTTGGATGATCATTCCGTCCGCATGGTCGATGGCGATGCCGCCACCGTCGTTCATGGTGGCCAGGGGATGCCGCACCACGTTCTTCTCGATCAGCGCGGTTCCGTCCGCGATGATGCCGATATATCCGATGGTGTCCATGCGATTGTTCCGGATGGTCACCCCGTTGCCCGTGGTGCGGATGCCGAAATAGCCCCATGTGCTCTCCCCCGCGCCGTCCACCACGGCGATCTGGTTGAGCGTATTGTCGGCGATCGTCGCATTGTCCCCGAACGCCATGGCCGCAGTGGCATAGGTGTCCCGGAAGATGTTCCCGCTATAGTTGCTGTTGGTTCCCGCGCAGCGGATGCCGTGGTAGAGGTCCCTGAACGTGCAGCCGGCCACCGTCACATGGTCCGCCCCGTCATTGAGCACCCCCGCAAGGCGCTGGTGCCGGAACTCCATGTTCTCCACCCGGATATAGGTACGGTGCCAATAGCAGTTCACGCCGTTCTTGTACACGGCGGCCTCCACGGACTGGCTGTTCGGGTCCCCGTTGTTCAGTGGCCAGAAATAAAGCTGCTGCGCCGCACCGTCGTAGTACCACTCCCCGGGGCTGTCCAATTCGGAAAGTTTCCCCCGCATGTAAAAGCCCCAAGGGTCGCTGCCCATGTTGAGCGTGGAGTTGGAGAAGTAGAGCGTACCGTTCGAATAGCTGGACACGCTCATGGTGTCGAAGGAACTGCTAGAGCTGCGAACGATCGCCAAGGCGCCGTTCCAATACCCGTTGGCCTGCGTGAGGTCCGCGCTCTGGATCTGGCTTCCCCCGCCTTGGCTGTTGCGCAACCAGCCGGTGTTCGGATAGCGGGCCGGGGTCATCCGCTGCCCGGCGAGGTATACCTGCTCCACCCTGCCGGAGGTTACCGAGGCGCGCCAGATGTGGCCTTGGTACACGGACCAGTCGGAGACCAATTCACTGCCCTTGATGACGGGCTTGGCCCCGCTTCCATAGGCGCCCAGGGTGATCGGCTGGCTGACGGTACCGGAATTCCCCATGACGATCTCGCCGCGCCATACGCCGCCGCGTTCAAAGAGCACCCGGTCACCCGGATTGAATGAAAAGGCGCTTTGGTTCACCCGCCAGATGGTCTTCCAAGCCGAGCCCTGAGAAGTGCCGCTATTGGAATCGTTGCCGCCCGGGGAAACGTAGTAGTCCGTGGAGTAGGCAAGCAGCGCCGAAAGAAGTCCGGCGAGAAGGAGCAAGTTGCGCATGAGGTGTGTAATAGGCCGTTGAAGCTGGGGCGAAGATCCTTCGGAACTTGCCTCAGCGTCAAGCTATTTGCCGACCAATGATCAACAATTCGACGACCTGCCCCAAGCACCCGACAAGCGGGGATCCCAGCCGATGAGCGCGCTCAAAACACCAGTTACTCCCCTGCCCGGTCCCAATCGATCTTCCGGCTCACGGCCATCACGATCGCCAGCACGATGAAGAGGCCGATGCTGCCGATCAGCAACGCATAATCCTCCTGATTGATCACTGTGAACATGAAGCCGAACACGAGCACCATCACCAAGCCTAACAGCTGCGTGGCCTTTATCTGCTTGAACACGCTCCGCGCGTAGAACACCACCAGGCCGATCACCGCTATGGCCGACACGATGTAAGCCTTGCTGAACCCGATGTGCTCGCTCAGCGCGATGAGCAAGGTGTAGAAGATGCACAGTGCCAGCCCCACGAGCAAGTACTGGATGGGATGGATGCGCAGCTTCTGAAGCACCTCCACGAAGAAGAAGACGAGGAAGACCATCACGATCAGCATCAGGCCGTACTTGGCCGCCCGCGTGCTCTTCTGGTATTCGTCAACCGGCAGGATCAGGTCCGGGCCGAAGGCGCTCGCCTCCAGCTCCATGTTGCGGCTCCCGGTGAATTCCTGCGGATAGGGCCGGTTCAAATGCAGCACGGTCCAATGAGCGGTGAACCCGTCGGCAGAGACTGCGGAACTGTCCGGCAGAAATGCGCCCTGAAAGCTGGGATCAGGCCACGAGGAGCGCACGGACGCAGAGGTGTTCCGGCCCACGGGGACCACGCGGAAACTACCGCTACCATTGAGCTCCAGCACGATGGACAGGTCGAACGGCCTGCTTAAGGCACTGCTGTCCATCGGCAGGCCCGCACTTAGTCCGGAGGCGTTGAAGTCATCCGAGGGGAGCCCTGGCTCAAAGGCCCGGGCGCGTCCCTCCAACTTCGCGGACACTTGCTGTTTAATGCTGCGCAGGTCCGAGATCCCGAGGCACAGCTCAGCCTCGTTCCAGCGCAGTGCGGAAGCCGTTGCCGGCAACAGCCCGCCCATTGCCGGGAACGTGGCAGACAGTTCAACGTGGCCCTTGTACACCACCACGTCATAGATGCCGCGATGGCGCTTTTCCGGGTCCAAGGAGCTTTTCACGTCCAACTTTTCCGGAAGGAAATGCGCGTACTGTGTCACGTTCCGCATCTCCGTTTTCCCGTCGCCCAGGTCCACCCGCACGGTGGCCTGATAGGGCACGGTGATCACAGGCCCGGTGATGGTCTGGCTGCCGCCCCAAGTGGCGCTCACCTCGCGGGCCGCATCGTCCTTGCGATATTCCCGTTCGTGGATCAGGTCCTGCACCATCGCCAGCGGGACCAATAGCAGCAGGACCAGCACCGCCACCAACACCGCGCGCATGGTCATCGACCGGCGGAGCCAGCTCATGCGCTCCGGTCGGGGGAGTGATGGTTCGGAAGAGCCTGGTGTGCTTGGTGGAACATCGTTGGGGGCTCCCGACATGGTGTTGGTTCTATGGTGGAGAACGGAGAACGCGGGAACACGAAAAAAAAGTATGTCTTCCGAAGCGATGACCGTATAAAATCCCGATCCACCGCCGATGGGAACAACGACTTCCGCTCGGAAGATGTGAGCGTGTCCGTTCCAAAAGAAAAGAGCCGCTCCAAATTGGAACGGCTCTTTGTTGTCGGGGCGGCCAGATTCGAACTGACGACCTCCTGCTCCCAAAGCAGGCGCGATACCGGGCTACGCTACGCCCCGAAAACGGGCTGCAAAGAAAGGCTTTTCCGCGATGCTCTCGACGTGAGATGGAATTAATGGCTCAGAGGGTGTGCGCGACACCCCGTGGGAATGGACGGGGCTGAATATTCCAGTGGTTTGTGCGCCCTTTATGGGGGCGATCAAGACTCGCTTTTCCTTTTGGGGGTGGCTTCAAGCAGAACGGGGTCGCTTCGCGGCCGCTGTGTTGCATTCTTCCCCACCTGTTTCGAGTGCATGGTCCCGAGGGGATTGCGCGAGGCGCACTTTCCCTTTTGGGGGTGGCTTCAAGCAGAACGGGGTCGCTTCGCGGCCCCCTGTTTTGCGTTCTTCCCAAACTGCTTCGAGCTAGCTCGGCAGTTTGGGAAGAACGCAAAACGCCCGCTTTCGCGGGCGTTCTACTTGGCGGAGAGGGGGGGATTCGAACCCCCGGTACAGTTTAACCCGTACGGCAGTTTAGCAAACTACTGGTTTAAGCCACTCACCCACCTCTCCGTTTCGGGCGGCAAATATAGCCGCCTGCTTGAAACTTCGTGATCCCGGTTGGATTCGAACCAACGACCGCCAGCTTAGAAGGCAGGTGCTCTATCCATCTGAGCTACGGGACCAAATTGGTCGGCGAATGTAGAAATTGCTTAGCCGATCAGGACCTCCGAAGGCTCAGCTGGATAGAGCAGCGTGCTGTTTCTTGCGCTACGCGCGGGCCAGCTGAGCTACGGGACCGAGCCGCGAAAATAGACGTCAAGCGTGAACCTCGACGAGCACAACGAAATACGCACCATGCCGGTGAAGCAGGTTACTCCAACGTCATTGCGTCCATTGCGAGCGTTAGCGCGTTAAAGAAGGGTGAACCGCAACGCACGCAACGAGAGCAACGGAATACGTACCATGCCGGAGTGGTCGGTCACTCCAGCGTCGTTGCGTCCGTTGCGAGCGTTGCGGTAGAAACTCAGGAGTCTTGCGATCGCGCAGCGATCCCTTCCCGCCATCACCTCTCTAACCATGGCGGTTCCAACCCAAACCCCACCATGTCCACCTTCCTTACCTTTGCAGCCCAATTCAAAAATACACATCCCCATGGCCCGTGAAGTTGTCATCGTTTCCGCAGTACGCACCCCTATCGGCTCCTTCGGGGGCAGTCTCTCCACCGTGCCCGCCACCGAGCTGGGCGCCACCGCCATCAAGGCCGCTGTGGAAAAAGCAGGCGTGAAGCCGGAGGACGTGAACGACGTGATCATGGGCTGCGTGCTATCGGCCAACTTGGGCCAAGCACCCGCGCGCCAAGCATCGAAGTTCGCCGGACTCCCGGACAGCACCCCGGCCACCACCGTGAACAAGGTCTGCGCCAGCGGCATGAAAGCGATCATGATCGCCACGCAGGAGATCCTCTTAGGCGACGCCGAAGTGGTGGTCGCAGGAGGCATGGAGAACATGAGCCGCACGCCCTACTATGTGGAGAACGCACGCTACGGCTACCGCTTCGGCGATGGCAAACTGATCGACGGCATCGGCAAGGACGGCTTGATGAACGTGTACGACCAGCAGGCCATGGGCGTCTGCGCCGACCTCTGCGCCACGGACAAGAAGATCAGCCGGGAGGAGCAGGACGCCTTCGCCATCGAGAGCTACACCCGTAGCGCCAAAGCGTGGAAGGAAGGAAAGTTCAAGGACGAGGTGATCCCTGTTACCGTGAAAGGCCGCAAAGGTGACACGGTGGTGAGCGAAGATGAGGAATACACGAACGTGAACTTCGACAAGCTCAAGACCCTGCGTCCCGTCTTCACCAAGGAGGGCACCGTCACCGCCGGAAACGCCAGCACGATCAACGACGGCGCCGCTGCCCTAGTGCTGATGAGCGCTGAAAAAGCAAAGGCCCTCGGCCTGAAGCCCCTTGCGAAGGTGATCGGCTACGCGGATGCCGAGCAGGCACCGGAATGGTTCACCACCACGCCCAGCAAGGCCGTACCGTTGGCTGTGAACAAGGCCGGGCTGAAGATGGAGGACATCGATCTGGTGGAATTGAACGAGGCCTTCTCCGTGGTGGGCATCGTCAACACGAAGCTTATGGGGTTCGATCCCGCCAAGGTGAACATCCATGGCGGCGCAGTATCGCTTGGGCACCCGTTGGGTTGCAGCGGGGCACGCATCATCGTCACCTTGCTGCATGCGCTGAAGCAGAACGGCAAGAAGTACGGTGCGGCCGGCATCTGCAACGGCGGCGGCGGTGCCAGTGCGATGGTGATCGAGATGCTCTGACCCTCCCTCCTTTTCGTTAACGCCCGCCCGCGTAAAACTTGGCCCGGCAGTCCGTTGCCATGGATGGTAGGAGATGCACCTTCGCCGCCATGAGCGAGAATGACCAAGCCATCTGCACGTTGAGCGTCGTGCCCGTGCGCCGCGAACCGGACGACCGTGCCGAACAGGTCACCCAATGGCTTTTCGGTGAGACCGCCGACGTGCTGGAGCAAGATCTGAAATGGACGCGCCTGAAGTTCCACCACGACGACTACGAAGGTTGGGTGGACAACAAACAGGTCAGTTCCGCGCGGGACGGCGTAGATGTGAAACCCGTGCGTTCCATTGAACAGTTCATGCACGTCTCCACCGTCTCCGGGGCGCTGGTGGTACCCTTCGGGGCGGTGCTTCCGGCCTATTCCGCCGGCCAGTTCGAGATCGGTGCCGAGCGCTTGGCCTTCCCGGGCCGCACCACCTCCCAGGCCAACGGCACGCCCGTGATGCGCTTGCTCAACCTGAAGGACCAATGGCTGAACACCCCCTATCTCTGGGGCGGCCGTTCACCCTTCGGCGTGGATTGTTCAGGACTTACCCAGATGCTTTTCCTCGTGGGCGGCATCCAACTTCCCCGTGATGCTTGGCAACAAGCCGAATTAGGCAAGCCCGTGGAACTTATCGATCTCGCTGCCACCGGTGATCTTGCCTTCTTCGACAATGAGGAGGGCCGCATCGTCCACGTGGGCATCGTGCTGGAGAACCGCAGGATCCTTCATGCTTCCGGCCGAGTGCGTATTGACAACCTCGATCAGGAAGGCATCTTCAACGCGGCGGAAAAGAAGTACACGCACAAACTGCGGTTGATCAAGCGGGTGGTGTAGATCGCTCCATCCGTCAACGAAGAATTGAGAAGTAACCACTCATTTCCTTGGCCGTCCCGGCGCTGTCCAACAGACGCAGCACGTAATAGTACACGCCCTCCGGAGCCGGTTCCCCGGTCTTGTCGATGATGCCTTTCCAGGCCTTCACCACGGGATCGCCGGTGTGGACCAACCTTCCCCAACGGTCGTAGATCATCAGCTCGCCGCTCACGGCACCGACGGGTCCCAGCGTGAAACCGTCATTGACGCCATCGCCATTCGGCGTGATCACATTCGGTGCGATGGACGGGCAATCCCATACTTCCAGGACAACGGAGTCGCCGGAAGGACAGCCGTTCACATCCGTCGCTTCCACGGAGAAAGTGCCCCCGACCGCTACGGTGATCGCATAGCCCGTCTCGCCCGTGCTCCACACCGGTGCAGTAAAGCCCGGCGGCATGGACAAGGTGAATTGCGCGCCGTCACAGAAGGAAGTGTCCGGGCCGAGATCGATCGGGACCGGCACCAGCACGGCCATGTAGATGCTGTCCGCAGTGCCGATGCATCCCGCCACGGAAGGCAGCATGATGTACCAGCCTGAATCAGCGAGCTGCACCGACGGGAAGTTCAACACCGTTCCGCTGTATGGCCCGGAAGGCGTGGACCAGCTGCCCTCCAAACCGGGCGGGCCGGATGCCGTGATCGAACCTGGGGCATGTTCGCAGAAATGGTCGGGACCGTCCAAGGTGTTGTCCACCGGTGCCTGTACCACGTTCACGGCGATCGCCAAAGGCTGCCCTTCACAACCGAATTGATCCTGCACCAAGTAGATCGTAAGGCTATCCGTCGGTGCGGGGATCAGTAAGGAAGGACCGGTGCCCAGCAGATCCTGCAAGCTCGCATCCGCATACCAGCTCAAGCTGCCACTTCCGCCGGCAGCGAGGTCGGCATCCTGCCCGAAGCAGATGGTGATATCGCTTGCCGTTGCGGGCAGATCCGGAGTCAGCACCGTGATCATCACGGCATCCTGCACGGAACATCCCTGCATGTCGATGGCGTGCAACGTCACCGTGCCGGTCTGGTCCGCTGTGTAGCTTGTGTCCGCGATGCCTTGCTGCCAAATGGGGTCCGTGAAACCCGGAGGCATGCTGTACATCACCGCGTTCCCGGGACATATCACCGTGTCCGCCCCCAGGTAGATCAAAGCGGGTTCCACCACGGTGAGCAAGGTGCTGTCCGCAGGCCCGGTGCAGCCGGAGGAAGTAGCGATCACCACATACCAGCCCCCGTCCGCAACAGTCAACGACGCTATCAGCAGCGAATCCCCTTGGCCGGATCCCGACGGTGTGCTCCAGACCAGATCGAAAGGTGCAACAGGTGCGGTGATAAAGAGGGCCGTATCACCGGCACAAAGTGTATCCGGCGCGCTGAGGATCGTCGCGGATGGAGGTTCTACCACATCCACATTCACCGGAACGGGCAAGCCGGTGCATGCGCTGTCGGAACGCACCAGATAGACGGTGCTGCTGTCCGTGGGTATGCCAAGATCGAGCGTTGGGCCATTTCCTAACAGCACGGTCAATGCGCTGTCCGCATACCAATTGAAAATGCCGGGGGCGGTCTCCGCCAAGCTGACGGGCGAGCCACTGCACACCGTTTGATCGCTGATGGTGAGCGGGCCGCCGAAGTCATGGGCCGCCACCACTACTACATCCGCCGTGTCGGAACAGCCGTTCGCGTCCAACACGGTCAAGGTGTAATTCCCCGCTTGGGTCACCAGCAGGCTGTCACCATAGACCGGTCCAGGGTTCCAAAAATAGACGGCCTGCCCGCCCGCCGCCACAAGCGTCACGGTATCGCCGGGGCATAAGCTGAACGGACCGGGGTCGAAGACTTCGGCCATCGCCGCGCCGACGATGATCTCGGTACTGAGTTCCGTGATGATGCCACAGGCCTGCACCGTGCAACTGTACACGCCCGGCTGATCGATCGATTGGATCAAGCTATTGCCGGACAACGGCGCGCCCCATGCCAAGGAGGAATAACCGGTGGTGATCACCTGCAGGATCACCGGGTCCTCCCCGGCGCACAGTACGCCGTCAGGCATCACGCTGAGGAAGGGCGTGGAGTAACCGGTGACGAGGATCGGATCGGAGATCAAGTAGCAACCGTTGAGGTCCACCAGCGCCAAGTAGTACTCGCCGGGAATAGTGACCAGAATGGAGTCGTTGTTGATCGCGATCTCCCCTTCCGGCCCATACCACGTGTAGCTCCCTAGCGCATGGGTGTATATGATCGCGATCGAATCCGGACAGATGATGCCGTCCGGCGGGAAGACGTCCAGTTCAGGCACGCCGGGGAAGGAGACCAGTAGTTCGTCGTAATCGCTGAACGAACAGCCCGTGGTGTCCGTGACGGAACCATAGGCGGTATACGTACTGCCACCCAGCACGTAGGCACTGTCCCCCGTGATGTTGATGATGCCGGGGCCTTGCCAGGCGATCGCATCGCAGTTGGCGCAGTTGGCCACCAAGAGCGCCGTGTCCGAAGGGCAGATGACCGATGGCCCGGTAAGCACAACGTTTATGTACACCGATGGAAACAGACGGACGTAGATGCTGTCCACCTCCATCGTGGGCAGGAAGAGCGTATCCGTGCCACAGGGCTCATTGAGAACAAAGATGGAGACCTCGTCCGTGTACCATCCGGGCACGTATTGCGGGTAGCCGATCGAATAGCCCGGTTGCCCCGTTACGAGCGTATCCCCGTTCAGGACGAAGCCGAAATACATATCGGGCGGGTTGGTGTACGGGAAGGTGTACGGGGTCCCGTTCAGGTCCCAGGTCGGTATCACGTTCACCTGTCTGCTGAATTGCGGGCAGAGGTCCAGGGTATCGTTATGGTCGTCATCCTGAGGATACACGATCTGCAGGCTGACCGTGACGTCCGGGATAGGCAGTGCCGCGTGGTCGTGTACCATCACGTAGTTCGTCGAGAAACAGCCTGCAGCGCTCTGCATCCTGAAGTAGTACGTCCCGCTGGTGTCAACCAAGAGCGAATCCGAGGCGACCGGAATGCCTCCCGGCCCGATCCAGTAGTAATTGAACGTGGTGTCCACGTTGCTGCACCAGAGCCATACCTCCGTGGGGTCGCAGATGGTGATGTGGTACGGGACCGGGGAATCCGTCCCGACGATGACGTCGTCCGAAAGCAGGGGCTGCGGAGGGATCGGGTGGACGATCACATAAACGGAATCGGTCCATTGCAGGCAGCCGTTGGCGGAGGTGCAGGTCACGCTGTACATGCCGGTGGTGCTCACCAGGAGTGAATCCGTAGTGGCCCCGGTGCTCCACAGAAAGTCCAGGTCGGGGCCGACGAAAAATCTTCGGCCATCGATATGGAACGAGAATTCGGGGTGGATGCCGATCAGGTCCGGACCGCAGAATTCGATCGTGTCCGGGCAGTACTGTGCCATCTCCCCGGGGCCTATGCACAGAGCGCGCGGCAGGTACGTGCAGTTCGTGTCTTCACGGTCCCACCAATCGTAAAGCGCGCGGCCCAGTACGTAGCCACGTGCGATAAAGCCGTCCTTCAGGCCGTTGCTCGTATCTGCGGCAAAATAGCTGTAGGAGGCGTCGCCGCAGTAGCCCCCGTTATTCGGCGCGTACAAGCCGTAAGGAGCGCCGAAGGAGGCAATGTCCGCGGAAAATGCATTGTTGCTCGGGAACACGATCAGGTCTTCGTAGCTGCCGCAAAAGACCGCCGACCCATCATTCAACGTGGCCACCTGCCCGGCAAGCTTTTCCTGCCTTCCCCCGAATTGCTGCGCATCCTTGATGTACAGGCTGTCCAACGCATGCCTCACGATGAAGAGGTCCTGCATGCCCGTGGCCATCCACAGCCCAGCTTGTGCGCTGTCCACCCGGGAAGTGAACTGGCATTCGAACTGGCCGAGCACGGTGATCGTTCCTCCGCGCTCATCGATCGCCCGGCCGCTCACCTGATTCTCCGAGGTCACCACCGTATCCGCTCGCAACTCGCCCATACTGTCCACCCGCAACAGGTAATAGGCGTATGGCGTACCGCTGGGGATCTGCTCCGGCGTGCTGTCCAGGAAGATCATCGTGCCCTGCAGGTCCCCCACCATCAACAGGTCGTTGGCGCTGGTCCACTGCATATCGCGTACTTGGTTGTACACCGCCCCGCCCAAGCGGCGGAACCAGACCTCGTTCCCCGCCGGGTCCAGCTTGAGCAGGAAGGTGGCGTTGTACATCACGTTCGGGTGCGTGTTCACGAACTGGATGGTATCGCTGAACTGGCCGGTCACGTAAATATTGTCCGACAGGTCATTCACCACGTCGATCGCACGGTCCGTATGCTTTGCAGTGCCTTGCCGCGTCCATAGCGGGGCACCTGCCGGGGAATAGGTCGCGATGAACACGTCCACGCTGGGCGTCATGGTCTGGGGATCGGTCATGCTCGTCAGCGTTTCCCCGCAGATGTTCACCGTACTGCTGAACTCACCGACCATGGTCACATTGCCCGAGTTTGCGATGGTGACGCCATAGGGCCTGTCGCTCGCCAACGGCCCGCCGCCTTGCGTGATCCATTGCAAGCCGCCGGTAGCGGCATCATGCACCGCCAAGAAGATGTCCGGGCCTCCGGCGGAAGTGATCGGTTGTCCTTGGAAAGTCGCTGTGTTCATGAAGGCGCCCACCACCGCCACGTGGCCGCCGCGCACCGCCAGCTTGATCCCCCGGTCGATGCCGGAGCCGCCGCCCTGCACGAACCAGAGCACCTGGCCCGCAGGCGTCATCTTGGCGAGGAACATGTCGATTCCGGCCGTGGACGTATAGCTCGTCCCACCAAACTCGATCATGCCGCTGAACTCGCCGGTCGCATAGATGTTGCCGACGCTGTCGGTCTTCACATCCGCAACATGGTCATTGCCCGGGCCGCCAATGTCCCGCGCCCAGTACGGTTGAGCGCTCACGCTGCCCCCGGCCAGCACGGCTAACAACAAGATGATCGGACAGGGTTCGGTCCAGCCTTTCATAACAAGGTCTCCGTGACTAAATGTAACATTCCTGTTCAATGCCATCCATGATGAAGATGCCCCTTCAGGTCATTTCGCTGCCTGATCTCGAAATTTTCTTCTTCACATCTCTGAAACCGTTTCGCAGTCACTGGCATCCGGGATAACCATGACCACGCATTTTCGCGACCCCTGCTCGGGGGCCGGGGTGACAACCACGGCAGGAGCGGCTATTCGAACGAGTGTCATTCCGGGCTTGACCCGGAATCGCGAAAGTGCCTCTAGTAATGCGAAATGGCATAGACTCTCCCACCACCATAGTTGGTACACTTGTTCCCCCGGAAAATGGAGGAGCGAAGGATCTATACGCTACGTCAGGTAGGCAACGCGATCAAGCAACGGATCGAGGAGGCTACGCAGGGCGCATCGTTCTGGGTAAAGGCGGAGATCGCGTCCATCAACGTGGGCAAGCATGCGTACTTGGAGCTGGTGCAGCATCAGGACGGTGAGAAAGTGGCCGTGATGCGCGGCGCCATTTGGATGTCCGCGTTGCACCGCATCCGGCAGGAATTGGGCAGCGAAAGCCGCAATATCCTCAAGGACGGCGTGGAGATCCTGTTCCTCGCCAAGACCAACTACCACCTCGTCTATGGGCTGAGCTTGGTGATCGAGACCATCGACCTGAGCTTCAACATCAGCGAGCTGGAAAGGCGCAAGCGGGAAACGATCGCGACGCTGAAAGAAGAGGGCCTGTACGACCGGAACCGTTTCATCCCGATGCCGATGGTGGTGCAGCGCATCGCGTTGGTGGCATCCGTCGGTACTGCGGCCTACGTGGACTTCATGCAGCACCTGGAGCACAACGAGCACGGCTACCGCTTCCATGTGCATGTTTTCAAATCCGTGGTGCAGGGCGATGCGGCCGCGCAGGAACTGCGTGCGGCCCTTTCCTCCATCGACCCGAAGCATTTCGATGCCGTGGTGCTGATCCGTGGCGGGGGATCCAAGCTGGACCTCGAACCTTACAACGATCTGGAACTGGCACGCGTGGCGGCGCAGATGCGCATCCCCGTCCTTACCGGCATCGGGCACGATGTGGACGTCTCCGTAATGGACCTCATCGCGCATGGCCACCATAAAACACCCACCGCCGTCGCGGATTTTCTGGTGGACCGGACGCTGTACTTCGAGACCGCGATGACGGGCATGCTGGTACACATCCACAATGCCATGCTCACCTCCTTCTCCGACCGGAAGGATCAATTGAGCATGTTCAAAGAAATGGTCGCCCTGCGTCCCACTGTGCGGTGCAGGGCCGAGCGCGGCGAACTGCACACCACCACGGGCCAGTTCGCGCGTACCGTAACGGACAAGATCGCCGTTTCCCGCCGAGGCCTCGAAACCTTCGCCCACGACCTCGCCCTGTTGCCGCGCCACAAACTGGCACAGGTGGAATCCGCACGTATCCGCGAGATGAGCGGATCGCTGTCGGTGATCGCTCAACGCGGCTTCCAACTCATGCTCGGACGGCTGCAAGGCATGGACGACGCCATCCAAATGCTTTCACCAGAGAAGCACCTCGAGCGTGGCTTCAGTATCACCCGCAAGGACGGCCATGCCGTGAAGGATGCACGTACCCTGCAAGCCGGTGACCAGTTGGAGACGACCTTTGCCCAAGGCAAGGCCTGGTCCACCATCAACACGATCGAACCCCATGCAGAAAGTTGAGGAGAAGCTCACTTACGAAAAGGCATACAGCGAGCTGGAGCGCATCATGCAAGACCTGCAGGAGGACAAGATCTCCGTGGATGAGCTCACCGGCAAGGTGAAACGCGCCGTGGTGCTCATCACCTTCTGCAACGAGATGTTGCGGAGTACGGAGGCCGAGGTGGGCGCGTTGGTGAAGAAGTTGGGATTGTAAGCGCGGATCACCCTCTGATCACCATGCCTTGATCACCGAACCAACTGCACATACCCCGAAAGCCGGATATTCTCCCCCGTGTTCTGCGTGGCCTGCGCCACCCAGTAATAAACCCCTTCGCTGCACAGCATGCCTGCACCGGCGGTCCTGCCGTCCCAGCTCGCACTTCTCCCCACCAGTTCCGCCATCATCTGGCCCCATCGGTCATAGACTTGGAGTTCCACGCGACGGATCCCGGCCCCGCCGATGATGAACTGGTCATTCACGCCGTCACCGTTGGGGCTGAAGATGTTCGGGATGACAAGGTCAGAGGTGCCCGAAGTGCAGGGAACCACGAGGACCAGGACCATGGCGGGCGCACTGGCGCAAGCGCCATCGTATGCCATGCACAGGTATTCTCCTTGGTCAGCGACCACCACACCATCCACCGTGAGCGTAGTACCATCGAACGGCCCGGAAGGCGTTTGCCACAGCACATTCCCGCCGGTGGCATCCGCGATCAAGACCAGTGTATCCCCTGCGCAAAGCAGCGTATCCCCGGTGATCACAGGCATCCCGGGAGCATTGGACACGTCCACTTCCACGTTGGCCGTATCACTGCCACATCCGGAAGCGACGACCCAGCAGGAATACAGTCCCACAGCGGACGGTTGCGCCAACATCGGGCCCACGGTTCCGCCTTGGACCGTACCCGCTGGCGTGCTCCATTCCACTGGCGGGCCGCCCGCATCGGCGATCAATAGCAGCGTATCCCCGATGCAGTAAGCGATGGCTCCGGTGATGCTCGGGGCCGGTGAGATCGGAGTCACTTCTACGGGAACAGGCAGGAATGTGCCCGCGCAACCGTCCTCTATTTGTAGCAGGTAAACGGTGTCATTCCCCAGCGGCACGAACGTCCATGAGTTGCCATTGCTCAGAAGTAGGCTCGAATCTCCGGATGCATACCAGGCCAGATCGCCCGAGCCCGTACCGGTGACCGTAGCGAGCATTCCGGCACATACGGTATCGCCGACCGCAGAGGCGGACTGCGTGAACCCGAACGGGGCGATGGTGATCATGGAGGAAGTGTCCGCGCAACCGAAGGCGTCCAACACCACCAACTGCACTTGCCCGGGCGAAGTGATCGTGATGGACTGGTCCGTGATGCCGGAGGGCAGCCACTGGTAGATGTTGCCGCCGTCCGGCCCAATGAGCGTAACAGGCTCCCCGCCGCACAGCAGGTATACCGTGGTGTCCAGCTCAGCGATAACACCGCTGGCCTGCACGGTGTAGCTCAACGGCCAATCGATCCCGCAACTGGACACGATGCATTGGTAGGTGCCCGGCGCGTTCACCGTATGCACGAACGCGGTGCCCGATAGCGGTGCCTGCCACTGCACGGTGCTGCCCGGGCCCGTGGCCACTTGCAGGTCCACCGTGCCGTTGAGGCAGATGGTGCCGGTCGGTAGCGCTTCAATAAAGGGCGAGCTGAAGCTGAGCACCGTTCGCGGGCCGTTGGTCGCTGTGCAACCCGGATAATGCGTAACAGTGAGGTAGTAGTCGCCAGGGTCGTCGGTCCAGATGGAATCGTTGGCCGGCAGCACGGTGAAACCTGGACCGCTCCATTCGAAATTCGTGCCGCTGGTTGGTGTGTAGAGAAGCACGGAATCGTTCGGGCAGATAACGCCGTAGTATGGTTGCATGTAAATGGGCGGCGGCGGCGGGGCGAACACGAGGACATAAGAGCTGGACTGGCACACATTACCGAATGCGCTGCTGTATGCTTGAAACTGATAGTAGCCGTTCTGATCCACCAGCAGGGAATCTCCTGTCGCTGAAGTCCACACAATTCCAGGGCCGCTCCACGTTACGCTGTCGCAATTGCTGCATGGCAGTGTTACAACCACCGTGTCCCCAGCACACCTCACCACAGGGCTTGTGGTGAATTGCGGTGGCGTGCCGACCAACACATAAACGCTGTCCAAAAAGTTGAAGCTGTACGTGTTGGTATCGCAAGGCAATGCGTCCAGTACACACTGCACCCCCACCGTATACCAGCCTGGCCCTGCGTTGGGCGCGGTCCAATTGAGCGGCGAGTTAACATATTGCGTGTTCTGCGGCTGTGGATTCGAGGAGGTACATGTTCGCTGGAATTGGTACTGCAGGTGCATACCGGTCGGCAAACTGGTTGGTTGTCCATCCACGTACCACGTGAGGATCAGGGCGCCGCTAATACATCCGGCACCACAATACACCATGGTATCGCCAGAGGCAAATTGGACCGTTACACCGGAAATGTCCGGTACCACGGGATTTGGCACCAAGGTGAAGTTCATGCTGTACAACTTGTCACATCCATTCACCGAAAGCAGGTGCAAGCGGTAAATGCCGGAGGTGTCCATGCGCATGGTATCACTCCAGGTGGTGTCGGCACCCAAGGTCCAGTACACTTGATCGGTGGGCGCGAACTGCGTGGCCCAAAAGACCATCGGCACGCAGGACTGGTAGAGCTGCGGCAAAAGGTCGTCCATGATGATGCCACTGCTGTCGCTCACCGTGGCGGTGGGGTCCGGATGGATAATGACGTACACGGAATCGGTGTAAGCTGTACAACTGTTGGTGGTGTTGATCGTCACCCCTACCCAGCCCGTCGTATACACGTTGAACGTGGATCCGGGCGGAACGCCACCCCAACCTTGGTAAGCGTAAGGTCCGATGGTGGGCGTGAGCCCACCAAAACCACAAAAATCATCCTGCGTCGGGAACGGTGCATTCACCATGAGCACGGCATATCCGCAAGCCTCGATGGTGTCCGTACAAGAATGGTATTGCTCGGAAATGCAGACTTCGCTTCCACGGTCGCTCCTATCGCAAGGCGGCGTGTTCTGGCGCTTCCACCAGTCGTAGGGTTGCCGCGTTTCTTCATAGCCCCGCGAAAGAAAACCGTCCGATAGCCCTTGGCTCACGGCCCAGGCGAAGTAGCCATAGTTGGGGTCGCCGCAATATGTGAGCCCGGTATTGGCAGGGATATAGGAACAGCCGAAGGGAAAAGTCCCTACCGGATCGCCCCAGAACGGAATGCCTCGCGGCAGGAACAGCTCCTCTCCAAAGGAGCCCGTGAACAGGACTCCGTTCGCGTCCCAAGCCACAGCACCCGCCCGTTTCGCCCCACTGCCACCGAATTGCTGGGCTTCAACAAAGGACAGGTCCGATGCCAGATGCTTCGTGATGAACAGGTCCTTCAGCCCCGTGGCCATGAAGAGGCCATTGGTGTTGTATGCATCCTGGAGGCCGGTGAAGGAGCATTCGAATTCACCGTACACCACTACCGAATCCGCCTGCTCCGTGATCGAAGCCGCATGCACGTTCGACGCCGAGCCCATGGTGGTGGCGTGGAGCAGGCTGCCCGCCGTGTCCACGCGCAGAATGAAGTAGGCGTGCGGCTTCGTGTTGGGGACCGGCGTTGCGATGTTGTCCACCCAGTACATCGTGTTGGCCACATCGCCCGTGATCAGCAGGTCGCCTGCCGAAGAGAACAGGATGTCGCTGACCTGATTGAAGGTGCTGCCGCCGCACTTGCGGAACCATTGCTCCTGCCCTTGCCCGTCGTACTTCACCACGAACATGCTGTTGAGCGAGATGTTGGGATGCTCCACCTCGAAGGTGATGGTGTCGCTGAACTGCCCCACGATGTAAAGCATACCGTCCGGGCCAGAAGTGAGGTCTACGGCCTGATCATCATGCGGGCCGCTCCCCTGCCGCACCCATTGGTAGGTGCCGTCGGACGACCATGAAGCGATGAAGATGTCGAAGCCCAATGTGCTCGTCCATGGATCGAAGGCGCTGTGGAGCGTGTCCGTTCCGAAGACGGCATCGCCCTTGAACTTCCCGGCCAGCACGAGGTCGCCATTGGGCCGCACGGTGATGCCGCCGGGCGTGTCCGTATAGCCCGGGGCGCCCGCGGTGCGCACCCATAGCGCGTTGCCATCCGCCGGGTCCAACAGGGCCACGAAGAGATCCGTGCTACCGCCATGCGCGGAATGCGAGCTTCCGAACAGGTCTGCCGTACCGGTGAAAAGCCCCGTGATGCCCAGCCCCGTATTGCCCAACACCAGCTTCAGCCCGACATCCAGCCCGGTGCCGCCCGCGCGCTTCGCCCAAAGCAAGGTCCCGTCCGGCGCGAATTTCGCTACCAGCACATCCCTTCCGCCCGCGGAGTTCAAGTTCCCCAAGGTGTTGATGCCTTGCATGAGGGAAGCGCTCAAGCTGAAGTCACCGATCACGTAGCTGTTACCCGCTCCGTCCAACACCAAGTCCGCGATGTGATCGGCCTGCGGGCTGGAGGCCTTGGTGATCCAATGCTGGGCGAGCAGCCCAGAGGCCGATGCGCAGAATAACAATCCGGCGACCAGACGCTTCAGCGAAAAAAGAAACGCCAATTGGCCGGCATGGAAGCTTGGCAACAAATGGCTGATCATGTTGCCAATGTAGCATCGTGGATCGATGGGATGGACCAAGGACATAACAAATCCACGCCATCCCGTCACCCCGTGATCCATTCTTCGTGCCATTTGTTCAGGTATTGAGCGCAAATTCCGCTTGGTGCGAACTTTGATCATGCCGCATCACGCTGAAGGAGCATTCTCCATCAGCAATAAAATACCGCATACCACATGGACTTGAACAAATTCACCATCCGCTCGCAGCAGGCCATCCAACAGGCACAGACCATCGCCACCGGGTTGGGCCAGCAACAGGTCGAGACCGGCCACCTGCTGAAGGGACTTCTGGAAGTGGACCAGGACGTGACGCCCTTCCTGCTGAAGAAGCTGAATGTCAATACGGCCACCTTGCTTTCAGCCTTGGACCGCATCGTGAACGGTTACCCGAAGGTGCAGGGCGGCGACGTGGTGCTGAGCCGCCAAAGTGCGACGGTGCTGAACAAGGCATTGGCCTCACTGAAAGAATTCGGCGATGAGTTCGCCAGCGTGGAGCACCTGTTGATCGGTCTGGTAGCGGGCAGTGATAACGTGGCGCAACTGCTGAAGGACGGCGGCGTGAACCACAAGGACCTCGTGCTTGCGATCAAGGACCTGCGCAAGGGCAGTAAGGTCACCAGCCAAAGTCAGGAGGAGACCTACAACGCGTTGAACAAGTATGCGAAGAACCTCAACCAGCTCGCTAAGGAGAACAAGCTGGACCCGGTGATCGGGCGCGATGAAGAGATCCGGCGCGTGCTGCAGATCCTGAGCCGACGCACCAAGAACAACCCGATCCTGATCGGCGAGCCGGGCGTGGGCAAGACCGCCATCGCTGAGGGCATCGCGCAGCGCATCGTCAGCGGCGACGTGCCGGACGACCTGAAGAGCAAGCAGGTCTTCAGCTTGGACATGGGCGCACTGGTGGCCGGCGCGAAGTACAAAGGCGAATTCGAGGAGCGCCTGAAGGCCGTGGTGAAGGAGGTGACCGGTGCAGAAGGCAACGTCATCCTCTTCATCGACGAGATCCACACGCTGGTGGGCGCGGGCGGCGGCGAAGGCGCGATGGACGCGGCCAATATCCTCAAGCCGGCCTTGGCGCGCGGTGAGCTGCGTGCGATCGGTGCCACCACGCTGAACGAGTACCAGAAGTACTTCGAGAAGGATAAAGCCTTGGAGCGCCGTTTCCAGAAAGTGCTGATCGATGAGCCTTCACGCGAGGACGCCATCAGCATCCTGCGCGGCCTGAAGGAGAAGTACGAAAGTCACCACAAAGTGCTGATCAAGGACGCCGCGATCATCGCCGCCGTGGAGCTGAGCACGCGTTACATCAGCGACCGTTTCCTGCCGGACAAGGCCATCGACCTCATCGACGAGGCCGCCAGCAAGCTGCGCATGGAGATCAACTCCAAGCCCGAGGAACTGGACGAGGTGGATCGCCGCGTGATGCAGTTGGAGATCGAACGCGAGGCCATCAAGCGCGAAGGCGACAAAGGACAACTGGAAGAGCTGAACAAGGAGATCGCCGAATTAGGCAACAAGCGCAACGCGTTGAAGGCCCGCTGGGAAAGCGAGCGCGGCCTCGTGGAGAAGATCAATGAGGCCAAAGACCGTGCGGAGCAATTGAAGTTCGATGCCGCCCAAGCCGAGCGCGAAGGCGATTACGAAAAGGTGGCAGAGATCCGCTACGGCCGCATGAAGGAGACCGAGGACCAACTGGCAAAGGCCAAGGCGGACCTCACAGAACTGCAGACCACTTCCAAGATGATCAAGGAGGAAGTGGACGTGGAGGAGATCGCTTCCGTGGTGAGCCGCTGGACCGGTATTCCCGTGACGAGCATGCTGGAGACCGAGCGCATGAAGCTGCTCACCTTGGAGGACGAACTGCACAAACGCGTCGTGGGCCAGGACCAAGCCGTGCGCGCCGTGGCCGACGCCGTGCGCCGCAGCCGTGCGGGCATGGGCGACGAGAAGCGGCCCATCGGCTCCTTTATCTTCTTAGGCACCACCGGTGTAGGCAAGACCGAATTGGCCAAGGCGCTCAGCGAAGTGCTCTTCAATGATGAGCACGCCATGACACGCATCGACATGAGCGAGTACCAGGAACGCCACAGCACCAGCCGCTTGGTGGGCGCGCCTCCGGGCTACATCGGCTATGAGGAAGGCGGACAGCTCACCGAGGCCGTGCGCCGCAAACCGTACAGCGTGGTGCTGTTGGACGAGATCGAGAAGGCGCACCCCGACGTGTGGAACGTGCTGCTGCAAGTGCTGGACGACGGCCGTCTCACCGACAACAAGGGCCGCGTGGTGAATTTCAAGAACACCATCATCATCATGACCTCCAACATCGGCTCGGAGATCATCCAGGAGAACTACGAGAAGATCGAGCGAGAAGAACCACGACGAGGTGTTGGAAAAGACACGCGACGAGGTGATGGACCTGCTCCGGAAGAGCGTGCGCCCCGAGTTCCTCAACCGCATTGACGAGGTGATCATGTTCGAGCCGCTGAGCCGCGCCAACGTGCGGGAGATCGTGAAGATCCAGCTGGATGCGCTGATGACCAAGCTCGCTGAGCGCGATATGCTGCTCACCCCGAGCGAGGAAATGGTGGACCACATCGCCCTCTTGGGCTACGACCCTCAGTTTGGTGCGCGCCCCATCAAGCGCATGATCCAGAAGGAGCTGCTGAACGAGCTGAGCCGCTGGATCATCGAAGGCAAAGTGGAGGTCAACTCACCGATGGTGATCGACGTCTTCGACGGGAAGATCGTCTTCCGCAAGCCGTTGGAAGACGAAGAGAGCGTGGACGGCGAAGAGAAAAAGATGAAGCGCAAGAAGGCCGAGGCATAAAGCCCCCCGAACCTCTGCCAGGATCTCAGCAGAAGCAACACAGCAAGAGGCTGTACCGATCGGGGCGACCTCTTCGTTTGAATGCCGCCCCATGGGCACCGGGGCACGGCATATCAGTCTATCTTGTTTCCTCCAACCTCATCCGGATCACTATGAACAGACTCTTCAAAACCCTCATTGCCGGCTACGGAGCAAAGAAGCTCGGTGGCGGTTGCCTGAGCACGGTGGTGATCTTCATCATCATCTACGCGCTGCTCGGCCAGTGCAGCTAAGCGCTGGCGTGATCGTTGATCGATCGTGCATAACACGTCCTTTACGTATCCACCGCGCGTCCCCTGCGCGAGTAGTTTGCGTCCCATCAGAGAAGACTTAAAATGACATTCACTTCCCAATTGGACGAGATGCTAGTGGCCTTGCGCCAGACTCACGCACGGCTGCTCGCTCCGCTGGACCACCAGCAACTGCTGCTTCCCACCGACCCCGAGATCTTCGTGGAGGACGTCCTGCTCTACGTGATGGACGAATGGAAGGCCGACTTGCGCAAGGAGGGCCATGTGCTTGAGGAGATCGACTGCGTGGAAGGACCCCGTGAACCACTACCCGCGGTTCGACCTGCGTATGAGCGGCGGCGCGATGGTGGATCTGCTGTTCACCGGCAGCTATCCGGAGACCTTGTTCCTTCACCTCAGCAAAGGTCTGGAGAGCAAGACCCAGTTCAGCGATGCCAACGCGATGGAGGTACCACTGTTGGTAAGTAACGATCCCAATGCGCTGCTCTATTCGATCATCGGCGGTTTGAAGGACTTCACCAAAGGCTGAGGCCGTCCCGTACGTACGGATGCGTACCCTGTACATCGTTCGCCATGCCAAAAGCTCTTGGACCGACCCCGGCATGAGCGACTTTGACCGCCCCCTGAACGAGCGCGGCATGCACGATGCACCGATGATGGCCGAACGTTTTGACGACAGGCTGGAGCCCGTGGGCCTGTTGATGAGCAGCCCCGCAAAACGCACCCTCACCACGGCCAACATCTTTGCCGCAGCCTTGGAGAACGCTCCTGTCCATGAGATCCCGGAGCTCTATCTGGCCGATCGCAAAACACTCCTGCACATCATCGGGAAATTGCCCGACGGCGTGCGGCAAGCGATGATGTTCGGTCACAATCCCGGAGTGAGCGAACTGGTGGAACTGCTCACAGGCAACGGCATCGGCGACATGCCCACCTGCGCTATTGTCCGTATCGACCTCCATACGGAAGGTTGGCAGGAGGTCGCAGCAGGCACCGGTACGATCAAGTGGTGGGACACGCCGAAATCAACCAGCTGATCAGCTGATCCGATCATAGTGCAAGCCACTTGCACAGGATCGGGGACAATACCGAGATCAATTCAGCTTCGGGTGCCTTACATCAAATCCGCTCCCGGTAGATCGTGCGCTTCTGCAATGCCCCGTACGGGCGCCAGATGTAGTACACCTTGCCGGCCTGCACCTGCACACGTTCGGGATAGCTGTTCGCCAAGCGGAAGGGATCGCCCAACGCGCCGAACACGGGATCGATGGAACGCAACCACTTGATCCCGTTGCGCTGGAACATGGCATAGATCCGCTGGGTCATCCGGTCTTGGACAAGTTCTCCGGACCAGAACCGCCCCTCCGCTTTGGCTTGGTACGGCAGCGCGATCTCCCCTGCCGCTGACAAGGAGCGCGTGAACTTCCGCAAGCGCCAACGTTCGTGGTCGAAGACCAGCAAGGTGTCGCCCACCACGAAGAGCGGCGCATACACCGGCCGGTACCAGATGTTATGCCTGAAGCCGCTCATGTATCCCGCCACCACTTCCTTGTCCATGCCAAGCTGTGCCGCGAGGTTCATCGCCGCCACCTTGTCCGGCCCCTTCATGTATTTGTATTCACTGCGGAACAGGTCCATCATGAAGGTGTCCACCACGGAACCGATCCGTCGCGTCGTGTCACGTTCCGGGTCGAAGGCGAGATGGTCCAATGCGGGATAATCCGGGACGGCGTTCGAGCCAAGCACCCAGCCGGGGATGCTGTCCGTCCATGGCAATACCGCCTTGCGCAGCTCATCCAGGCCGAAGGGACGTAGCACCAGTTCATCACCGGCACGCCCAACACTGAACGCATGTCGCGTGCCTTCGATCACAACATCGTTCCGCAGGTCGTGCCGGAGGCCGAACACGTCTTCGGGCACCGGGTACGAGGCCAACTCATTGAATGACGTGTCCAACAGCACCAGCCGGACATCCCGCAGGATCTCCTTGCTTGCATCCGCCTGGGTACGCAACATGCGCGGATGCTCGTAGGCCAGCACCCAGAGCCCTTCATCGTTGATCAACAGGTCAGCCGCATGAAGGTCTGGCCGCTCGAAGACAACCTCCGGAACCGCACGCCCCACGGTGACCGCACCGAGCTGATAGTCCTTCGGCACCAAGTGGACGATCCTGGCCCCATCCAGTTCCTCAAGGTCCTTTGATCGGACTTCCAACGAACGATAGCTGATGTGCTCGAAACGCAACCTCACATCCGATCGAGCGTCCCATCGCAGAGGCGCCTTGCCCTCTACGTCCGTTGTTCGCTGCGGAATGCCGTCCACGGTGATCGACACCTCGGGAATGGGATGCCCGTCCAGGCTGTCCAGTACCAGTACCGTTCGCGATCCGGCCTGGGCGAACGCCGCCTTCGGCCCGAACAGTGCGGACGCGCCGATCAGAAGAATATGGATGAGTTTGGAGCGCACCATCATCATGGGCAAGATGCGATATCCTTCCCGAATGCATGATCAGGGAGCTGGATCAATGCCTTTTCGCAGTTGCCCGGTCCGTATCGCGAAGCATGGAAAACACCCCTACACACGCTATGGCGCATGCGAAAAGAAAGAGCGGCCATTGGAAGGAAACGGGCACATAGTCGGCCAGCGCGGACATCCCCGTGGCCTCGACGCCCCTACCGGGTTCCAAGGTCCGCAGGTACCTGATGGGATCCGACATGAAAGTGTACAACATGATCGCGCCAGCACCGATCAGCAAGCCCCATTGGACACGTGTCGGCCCATAGTTCGGCATGCGTGTACGCCCATGAAAGATCACCGCCGCAAGGCCGAGCATTCCGAAGGACACCATGCACGGCGCCAGCACCGGTCCCACCCAGACCGTGGGCAGCAAGAAGAGGACATCCCACGTGAACAGACTTTCCGGCCAGCCCATCAAGACCTTGAGGAAGACATAGTAGAAGAGGTCCCACACGGCGAACGCCCAGCAGAACCATGCGAAGCGCTCCATCCGCCCCTTCGCGATCAAGGCCGCTGGAGCCAGGAGCATCACCAACGTCGCGAACTCCCTGAGCAGCTCCGTCAGCACGAGCGTCGTGTCCATCGGCACCAAGGGGAAGGTGAACCCCTCCGGATAATAGAGCGCACGCAGATAGACCACTACGGCGGATTCAAGGAAACCCATGGCCACCGCAAAGGCCGAGACCCATGGCAAGAGACGGTACCAAGGCCGTTGCGGGGCTTCCATGCGCGAAGAAACTGAGGACATTACAGGATGGAACGGGAACGGACCGCCCGGTAGTCTCTGCACAGGTCCGTTACCTTCAAGAAGCTTTCACCACCCAGCCATGGGTGTCCGCCACGCGGCCGCGACGGATGTCGTCGAGCAACTTACCGATCCGCATCACCTCGCTGTTCTCGTCCACAGGTGGCAACTTCAGGTCCTCGCCCTTGTAACCGATCACCGCGATCGGCGCGATCGTGGCGGCCGTGCCGGCGCCGAAGGCAGAGGTCACCTTGCCGTTGCGCACACCGGACACCACTTCTTCCACGGACACTCTCCGCTCTTTCACGGACAGGCCCATTTCACTCGCGATCTTCAGGATGCTGTCGCGTGTGATCCCCGCCAGGATCGTCCCGTCCAAGCTGGGGGTGGTCAACACGCCTTCGATGATGAAGAAGACGTTCATTGTGCCGCTCTCCTCGATGTACTTGTGCTCCATCGCATCGGTCCACAACAACTGGTGGTAGCCGGCATCCTGTCCCATCTTCGAGGGATAAAGTCCGCCCGCATAGTTGCCACCGCACTTCACCTCGCCCGTGCCGCCGGGGAAGGCCCGGCTGTATTCCAGTTCGAGCCGCACCCTCAAAGGCTCCTGATAGTAGCCGCGGACCGGGCTCATGAAGATGATGAAGCGGTAGCCGTCACTGGGCTTAACGCCGATGTATTCGTCGTCCGCGTACATGAAGGGGCGGATGTACAACGCGCCGTCCTTCCCTTCCGGCAACCAGACCCCGTCCAAGCGCACCAGTTCCTTCAGCCCTTCCAGAAAAAGGTCCTCCGGGATCGCCGGCATGCACATGCGTTTCGCACTGCGGTTCATCCGGGCAATGTTCGCCTGCGGCCGAAAGAGCGTCACCTCGCCCTGTTCATTCCGATAGGCTTTCATGCCTTCGAATATCGTTTGGGCATAGTGGATCACCAGCGTCGCCGGGCTCATCTCCTGATCGCCGAACGGCAGGATCTGCGGGCGCTGCCATGCACCGTCCACAAAATCCATCACGAACATGTGGTCCGTGAAAACGCGGCCGAATTTCAAATTTGCCAGATCGGTCTCCGAAAGACGGGACCGTTCGATGGTCTTGATATCGATACGGGGTGCAGCAGTGATCATTACGGTCTGTTTGTGCCCAAATGTAACCCCTGTCGCTAAGCATTCCCAGAACCCGGACCCGTATCCTTGTGCTTCCAATGGCCCGCGAAATCCATGAAGTCCTTCTCTCTGTATGGGGCTATCCCGAATTCCGGCCCATGCAGGAAGAGGTGGTACGGGCCGTGATGAACGGCGACGATACGCTCGCGCTGATGCCCACCGGAGGCGGAAAGAGCCTATGCTTCCAAGTGCCGGCCCTCGCAATGGGCAAGCTTTGCATCGTGGTGTCGCCGCTGATCGCACTGATGCGAGACCAGGTGCAGCGACTACGCAAACAGGGCGTGCGCGCCACGGCCGTCACCAGCGGCATGGGCCATGTGGAGATCGACAATGCCTTGGACAGTGCGGCGATCGGCAAGCTGGACTTCCTTTATGTCTCACCGGAACGATTGGGCTCGGACCTCTTCAAAGCACGCCTTTCACGGATGCCCGTCGGCCTCATCGCGGTGGACGAGGCCCATTGCATCAGTCAATGGGGTTACGATTTCCGGCCCGCCTACATGCTCATCGGCTCCCTCCGCGATGCCCATCCCAAGGTCCCCATCCTGGCATTGACCGCCTCGGCCACGCCGGAGGTGGCGGAGGACATCATGAAGCGGCTGGACTTCAGGAAGAAGAACGAAATACGCGGCTCCTTCATCCGGCCCGAACTCACCTTCTGGGTCAGCCACGGTGAGGACAAGCTCGGCAGGTTGTTGCGCATCGCGCAAAAAGTCCAAGGCAGCGGCATCGTCTACTTGCGCGACCGCCGCGGTACGGTGCGGATCGCGCAATACCTGAAGCAGCACGGCATCAGCGCCGAAGCCTACCACGCAGGGCTTCCGTTCGAGGACCGTGAGCGGGTACAGCGTGAATGGTCGGAGGGAAAAACGCGCTTCGTGGCAGCGACGAACGCCTTCGGGATGGGGATAGACAAGGCTGATGTGCGCTCCGTGGTCCACTTGGAACCACCGCCGGACATGGAGAGCTACTATCAGGAATCGGGGCGCGCCGGACGCGACGGCAAACCCGCTTATGCATTCCTCTTGACCCATCCGGCGGATGAGGGGAAGCTGCGCGAAAAGGTGGATGCTTCCTTCCCGTCGCTCAATGAGGTCCGCCGCGTGTACCAAGCTTTCGCCGATCAACATGGCATCGCCCTGGGCGCCGGCGAGTTCGAAGCCTACAATTTGGACTTGGCGGAACTCGGCCGGAGGGCCACCCTGCCCATGAGCAAGGTGAATAATGCGCTGAAGGCTCTTGAACTCGATGGCGGCATCGCCTTGTCGGACGGCGCGCACTCCCCCTCTCGCGTGCTGATGCGCGCAGGGCCGGACACCGTACACGACCTGCGCGTGAAGGACAACCGCGCCGGGCCTTTGTTGGAGGCCCTACTGCGGTTGTATGGCGGGCTCTTCGAGGAAGCGGCCATCATCGACGAGGAAGCGCTGGCCAAGCATCTGGGCAAGTCCGTGATGCATGTGCGCAACCTGCTGTTCGACCTCGCCCGCACCAACGTGCTCTTCTATCGACCACGGAACGATTCACCCACGGCGACACTTCTGATCCCGCGCCGAGATGCACAGACCTTGACGTTGAACAAGGAAGCGTTGCAGGCTCGCGAGGAGCGCGCACGCCAGCGGATGGAAGCGATGGTCGCTTTCGCATTCCATGACAAGGGATGCCGGGAGTCCGCCGTTCTCCACTATTTCGGGGAGGTCCCGAAGGCGCCCTGTGGCCGGTGCGACAATTGCCAGGCCATGGGCCGAACGAACAAGGTGGAGGAGCCGCCCGTTCGTTGGGAGGTGGATGAAGGCCAAGCGGTCGGCCAGCGCACTCGGACATGAACAAGTTGGACCGGACATTCTATGCGAACACCGATGTGGTCGCCGTGGCGCGGAAGCTCTTGGGCAAAGTACTCGTGACGAACATCAATGGGGAGCTTACCTCAGGTGTGATCTCGGAGACGGAAGCGTATGCCGGGGCGGTGGATCGGGCATCGCATGCCTATGGAGGAAAGGTGACCAAGAGGAATGCCATCATGTATGGAGAACCGGGCTTTGCTTACGTATACCTCTGCTACGGCATCCATCATCTTTTCAACATCGTCACCGACATGCCGGGCATCGCTCATGCCGTGCTGGTGCGCGCCATCCATCCCTTGCAGGGAAATGAGGCCATGCTACGAAGACGTAGCGCTAAGGTGCTCACCACCGCCGGCCCCGGAACATTGACCCAGGCGCTCGGCATCCGAACGTCACATACCGGCACCGATCTGCTGGGCGATCTCATCACCATTGAGGACCACGGCATCACCATTCCCCGGAAGTCCGTTATCATCGGCCCGCGTATCGGCGTGGACTACGCCGGCAAGGATGCCTTGCTCCCCTATCGCTTCCACTTTGATCCACGTATACTGAAATGAACCAACGTATAGTTTTCATGGGCACTCCTCCGTTCGCGGTGGCCTCCCTCAACGCACTGATCAATGCCGGTATGGACGTGGCCGCAGTGGTCACCGCACCCGACCGTCCTGCGGGGCGTGGGCGGCAACTGCGGATGAGCGCCGTGAAGGAACGCGCCTTGGAGCTCGGCCTCCCGGTACTTCAGCCCGAAAACTTGAAGGCGCCCGAGTTCCATGCCCAACTGGATGCAACGAAAGCTTCGCTCTATGTGGTAGTGGCGTTCCGGATGCTGCCCGAGGCGGTATGGGCACGACCGGAGAAAGGCACGGTGAACCTGCATGCCTCCCTCCTCCCCGACTACCGCGGTGCGGCACCGATCAACTGGGCCGTGATCAATGGTGAGGAGCGTACAGGGGTGACCACCTTCCTGATCAACGGACGGATCGACACCGGCGATATCCTGCTCCGCGAGGTCGCCGAGATCGGTCCCGAGGAAAATGCCGGGGCCCTGCATGACCGGTTGATGAGCATCGGTGCCGACCTGCTAGTCCGTACGATGAAGGACATTCTGGACGGCACGGTGGAAAGCATCCCCCAGGCACAGTTCGTTGGGGACCACGTACACGATGCACCGAAGTTGACGCCACTTTCGTCCCGCATTGATTGGAAACTTTCCGCACAACGCGTGCATGACCATATAAGAGGACTATCACCTTATCCCGGTGCATGGACCACATGGAAGGAGGAAGGGCACGACGATCGCCAGTTCAAAATTTTGGCAGCGCGGCGCACCCCGGCCTCCACGAAGAAGGCACAGCCCGGTCAGGTGACCATTGTGGACGATCGCCTGTTGATCGGATGTGGCAACGGTTCGATCGAGGCGCTGGAAGTGCAGATGCAAGGCAAACGCCCGATGAGCACGGAGGCCTTTTTGCGCGGACTACATAAACACACGGGTATCCATTTGGCTTGAAAGCGCTGTCGTTCGTCACCTGTCCGTGCCATACTTCCCTTCCGATCCCGTCTTCCCTTGGAAGCGAAAAGCGCCGGTTCCTGAAACCCTTGGTATCAGTAGTTATACGCTCGACTTATGAACAAACACCCTGATTTTTCAACATTTTCCGCTCAATCCCTCTGAAACCCTTGACAGCAGGGGCTTTCCAGATACATTTGCTCCGAGTTCATCAACTAACCAACACTCAAAACCAAAAGAACATGGGACTGAACAAAGCAGAATTGATCGAGTCGATGGCCGCTGAGGCCAAGATCTCCAAGGCGGACGCCAAGCGTGCCTTGGACGCTTTCGTGAACAACACCACGAAGGCTTTGAAAAAAGGTGAGCGCGTAGCCCTCGTAGGCTTCGGTACCTTCAGCATCACCAAGCGTGCAGCCCGCAAAGGCCGCAACCCGCAGACCGGCAAGGAGATCAAGATCGCCGCTAAGAAAGTGGTGAAGTTCAAGGCCGGTGCGGACCTAGCCAAGAAGGTGAAGTAAGTTTCACCCGACATTGGAAGGGGTCCTCCATTCGTGGGGGACCTTTTCTTTTGTACCCACTTCAACATTCCCCCATGGCCACCGACGCCGAGCGATACGCACAACTTGCCGACTTCATTTCCAACAATAAGCGGGCCCTCTTCGAGCGCATCGCACGGGAACGTACTAGGCATGTCACCGTGGTGCTCGAGGACATCTACCAACCCCACAATGCAAGCGCGGTGGTGCGCACGGCCGACCTCTTAGGCGTGCAGGACATCCATATCATAGAGAACAGGAACAAGTACACGGTGAACCCGGACGTCACGCTCGGTTCCTCGAAGTGGACCGACATGATCCGCTATCGCGATCGCGCATCGGACAACGCGCTCACCTGCGTGACCGCATTGAAGGAGAAAGGCTATCGCATCGTAGCGACATCACCGCGTGCGGACAGCGTGACGCCCGAGACCATTTCCTTGGACACGCCCATGGCCTTCTGCTTCGGCACCGAGCTCACCGGACTTAGCGACGACATGATGGCGCAAGCCGATACCTTCCTGCGCATCCCCATGCACGGCTTTACGGAGAGCTACAACATCTCCGTGTCCGCAGCGATCGTGCTCTATACTGTAATGCAGCGCTTGCGCAGCTCAGAGGTACAATGGCGTTTGGATGCAAGCGCGATCGATGCGCTCAAACTTTCATGGGCGCGCAAGACCGTGCATTCCGCTCAACTCCTTGAAGCACGTTTTGACAAGGAGGCGGAGGATACTTCCGATAAAGAAGTGACGGAGTGATCGCCCTCTTCCATGATCCCGCGGACGTGATCTTGTGATGCCGACACGACCGGTCGCGCATTTATTTTCACTACGCGACCGTCCGTGTCAACCTGATCGCACGCGTTGAACAACTCTATTTTCATTCGCATGAACATGCCCGAAGCAGTTCACATTGAAGATGCGGGCGCTTAAAAACATCAGCGTTGACAGGGCGTGCAGGGTTCATGCAACTTCAACCCGCGTTCGCGATGACCGCCGACGCCATCGATCCGGCCAATGGTTCTCAACACAGATACGTGGAGAAATGAAACTGTACACCTGATGTACGCGTTACAGCTTGCGGATAGATTTGGATCAAATCCTAAACACTCCAGACAATGGGTAAAGGTGATATGAAGACGAAGAAAGGCAAGCGTACCGCTGGCAGCAAAGGCAAGGCTCGTCCTGCCAAGCGCACGGTAGCCTCTGCCAAGAAGGCCGCCGCCAAGAAGGCAGCGCCGAAGAAAAAAGCAGCGCCGAAGAAAAAGGTGGCCGCTAAAAAAGCAGCGCCGAAGAAGAAGGCAGCCGCTAAAAAGGCAGCGCCGAAAAAGGCAGCTGCTAAAAAGGCAGCGCCGAAAAAGGCAGCCGCCAAGAAGCCGGTCGCCAAGAAGGCAGCTCCGAAGAAGAAGGCCGCTGCCAAGAAGAAGAAGTAAGCGGCAGAGCGCGACAGAAGCAAAGACCCCCGAGAGATCGGGGGTCTTCTGCTATATGGAAGTTCCGCCCGTCCATCATCGTAACGCTATCGGACATGAATGAAAGCCGTTCCCTCACAGACCGTCCCTCTTCGGCACGGTCCTGAACACCCGTATGATGACCATCCCGCAGGTCGTCATGCACAAATATGGATCGCGGGGCCGGTTCAGGGCTGCAGCCGCATGCGCTGCCAGCTTCCATCGCTGAAGCGCTCGTAGGCAAGCCGGTCGTGCAAACGGCTCGCACGTCCTTGCCACAGCTCGATCCGCACCGCCCGCACCAGGATGCCGCCCCAATGTTCCGGGCGCGGCACCACTTGTCCTTCGAACCGTTTGCTCCACCGCTCGAACCGCTCCTCGATCGCGGCCCGGTCTTCCACGGTCCTGCTTTGGTCACTGCTCCAAGCACCGATCCGACTGGCCCTCGGACGATCGGCGAAGTAGGCATCACTTTCTTCCGGAGGAAGCCTCACCGCCTTTCCCTCGATTCGGACCTGACGCTCCAACGCCGGCCAGAAGAAGGTGAGCGCGGCCCGTGGATCGCGCTCGAGGTCCATCGCCTTTCGGCTGTTGTAGTTGGTGTAGAAGACGAAGCCGCGTTCATCCGCTTCCCGAAGCAGCACAGCTCGGCAACTTATGCTCAGGCTGCCGACGGTAGAGAGCATCATCGCGTTGTGATCCGGTTGGCCCGTTCGCTCCGCCTCGTCCAGCCATGACAGGAACAAGCGCATCGGGTCCATTCCCGCATCCGTTTCCATCAGCGATGACCGATCGTATTGATTCCTTTCCCCCACTTTCCGTTCTTCGCTCATGACCTGCATTTTTCTGTTGCGGCGAAGTTATCCGTTGCGGCATGATCAAAATGAAATCGTACATTTCATCCGTTGCACCATGTCGACCGACCCGCTTGAACTCGACCCGCCGAACCCATTGCCACCCGCACCGGGAACATTGCTTGTGAGCGGACCCTATCTCGCCGACCCGTATTTCAGACGGTCCGTAGTGCTCTTGTGCATGCACGATGACGAGGGCTCCTTCGGTCTGGTCCTCAACCGCCCGATCGACATGGCCGTATCGGATCTGATGGAGGACATGCCGACCGTACCTTCTTCCGTAGGGATCGGAGGTCCTGTGCAAAGCGGCAACCTCTTCTACTTGCACACCTTGGGGCCGCGCATTGAAGGAAGCTTGAAGGTGGTGGACGACATCCACATGGGCGGTGATTACGACCAGCTCAGAGCAATGCTCTCCGCAGCACCGAAACTGGCCAAGCATGTCCGCTTTTTCGTAGGATACAGCGGTTGGGGCGCGGACCAATTGAACACGGAGATCGAACAACGCTCCTGGTTGATCCACCCTGCGGACAAGCGCGTAGTGATGAGATCCCGTACGGAAGAGCTGTGGGCGGACACGCTGCGGACCATGGGTCCCGCCTATGCACCGCTCGCAAATTTTCCGGAAGATCCCTCGCTCAACTGAGCACCTTCTTCACCAATAGGTCCTGAAGGCGCAAGGCCATGCGGTGCGCATAACGCTTGGTGCGATAGGCACCCACCCACTGCACGCCCAATGCCGCATTGGTGAAGAACAGCTCATCCGCCACCAGTAAGTTCTGCGGCGTCAATGAACTCTCATACACCTTGATGCCGTTCTCCAACGCGACGTTGATGACCTGCATGCGCATGATGCCCCCTAAGCAACCGTCCGCAAGGGAAGGCGTGTACAGTACGCCGTTACTAACGATGAAGATGTTCCCGGAACTGCTCTCGATGATGTTGCCGCGGTCGTTCTGCAAGAGGCAATCGTCCAGGTGGTTCTCAATGGACCATAGGCTCGCCATCACGTACAGCTGCGAATCCAGCGTCTTATGCACGGAGAGCAAGTTGACGGCCTTTCGCATTTCGGGATAGAGGTCCACGGTGTGCCCGTGCTCATTGAGGATATAGGTATCCCGCTCCACCGGCATCAATTCGATCGTGTACGCACCATCGTTCCGTTCCGGCCTGAAGAAGCCCGCCGAATCACGGAACACGGTAAGGCGGCAGCGTGCACTGGGCATCTCATTGCGCTCGACCAGTTCCGTGATCGCCTGTTCCAGGCTTTCGCGGTCCAGGTTCTTCGGCATCGAGATCCGCAGGACCTTCAGCCCTTCCACCAAGCGGGACCAGTGCGCATCCAAAAAGCAGATGCGCCCGCGCACGATCCGCATGGTCTCGAAGACGCCGTCGCCATAATGGAAAGCCCGGTTGTCCAAAGGGATCACCGGCGCATCGGCCGGGCATAGATCTCCGTTGAGGTTTACGTAGGCACCCATCAGATAAGGCCCTCCATTTTCAAAAGTGGCAACAAGGGTTGGTCGGCAGGCACGAGCACCCCGCGCATGCCGACGGTGGAGGACGCGTTCAGGTCGCGTTGGCGGTCGCCCACCATCAAGGACCGCGATGGATCAATGCCAAAGCGCGCCACGGCACGTTCAAATAGTAGACCGGCCGGTTTACGGCACAGGCAGCGACCTTGGGAGGGATGATGTGGGCAGTAGTACACGGCGTCGAGTTGTGCGCCCTGCAGGGCAAGCTGCCGGTGAAGGTAGGTATGTAATCGTTCCACGTCGGCATGGCCGTAAAGGCCCAGACCGATCCCGCTCTGGTTGGTCACCACGATAATGCAGAGCCCCGCTGCGTGGGCCGCCGCGACCGCTTTCGCCACGTCCGGCAGGATCTCGAAATCCTCCAATTTCCAGGTATGCGAACCCCGCTCCCTGTTGATCACACCGTCACGGTCCAAGAACAAGGCGGCCCTTCCTTCGCTCATTTCAGAAACTCACCGCTTCAATGAAGTGCGACACCACGTGCGGGCCGAGCAAGGCCGTGAAAGCGATACCGAACAAGGCACCGAAATAGTGGGCGTCATGCGCTATGCCGTCCTTTCCCTTTTTGCTCATGTACCATTCGTAGGCCAAATAGAGGCCGCCGAAGATCCAGGCCGCCATGGGAATGGGCAGGAAGATGAGCATCAACTTCGTGTCCGGATGCAACAGGATAAATGAGAACACCACGGCGGAAGTGGCCCCGGACGCGCCCACCGCCCGGTACTGGGGATCATGGCGGTGCTTGAAGTAGCCGGGTAGCGAACTCAGGACGATGCCGCCTATGTAGAGAATGAGATAAGGCAGCAATGGATCTTTGCCAGTGAGTTCACCATAGGCGTTCTCCACCGCCGTGCCGAACATCCACAACACGTACATGTTCACCAACAGGTGCATGATGCTACCATGCACGAAGCCGTGCGAGATGAAGCGGAACCAGTCCTTGCTATCGTGCATCACGAAAGGCTGGAACAAGAGGTTCTCGAACAACCGTTGGTTGTTGAGCGCAGCCAAGGATACCACAATAGTGACCGCTATGATGACGAGAGTGATCGACATGGGCGCAAGTTAGCCGCCTCCCTCAGTATGTATGGTCACGCAGGACCCGCCAACCTTGGGGCGTGCGGCCCCAGAACAGGCTGAAGCCGCCGGAAAGGGTGTCCTGTGAACGGACCAGCCGCCAGGTACCCGTACACCAGGCATGGTCGGCACCCGCGCCAAGTAGTTCGAGCTGCCGGAAGTCAAGCGTCCCCATCGTCTCCCGATCCGGGTAGTGCTTTTCGTAGCGTGTCGTTACCACGGACTTCCCGCAGGTCCTCTCCTTGAGGCTGATGAAGCAGGCACTGTCATCATAAGCCAGCATGAAGCCGGGGATATCTCCGTTGTTCCAGGCCTTTTCCTGCTGGGACATGGTTGAACGGATCGCCTCCATGTCCGATGAGGAGAACGTGGGAGCCGCACACGCTGCCAATAACAACAGAAACACGATAGGGAAGATCTTTATGTACATGTGGGGCCCCGGGTCAGAATGAAATAAGGCTCTCCTAAGCCAACTTCAGGACGCAGGCCGAAGCTAAGGATACTGAGGACCTGCCACCCTGCTGCAATTGAAATGACCGGGCCGAAAGTGAACTCCTGGCGCCCGCCCCCCAAAATACAAAGCCCCCCAACGATCGCTGGAGGGCCTGTACCTGCACGGGAGTAGCGCGAGAGTGACTTGAACACTCGACCTCGTGATTATGAATCACGCGCTCTAACCAGCTGAGCTACCGCGCCATTTCGGGCCGCGAATATAGCAAGGTGCCCGAACCTTGAAAACTGGGCCATACTTGCACGGCAACCGGATCTGCTTACCTTTCCCCCACACCTATACTGAGCTTTTCGACCATGGCGCAATTGAAGACCAAGCCCCGCACTAAGGCTGCGAAACCCGCCAAACCTTCTGCGGGCAGCACAAAGAGCAAGCGAAAAGCCGCATTCCCGAAAAAGGCCGCCGCCAAGAAGGCCCCGGCAAAGAAAGCACCTGTGAAAAAGACACCGGCAAAGAAGGCGCCCGTGAAAAAGGCCCCGGCAAAGAAGGCTCCCGCCAAAAAGACGCCCGTGAAAAAGGCCCCGGCAAAGAAGGCGCCCGCCAAGAAGACGCCAGTGAAAAAGACCCCGGCAAAGAAGGTTCCCGCCAAGAAGACGCCAGTGAAAAAGGCCCCGGCAAAGAAGGCGCCCGTGAAAAAGGTCCCCGCCAGGAAGCCGCCCGTGAAAAAGGCTCCGGCAAAGAAGGCACCCGCCAAGAAGGTACCTGTGAAAAAGGCCCCGGCAAAGAAGGTTCCCTCTACACCGGTCCCATCAGTGGCGCAATCTCTCAAGAAGGAGGTAGCAGCCCCCTCACGACCGGCAAAAGTGGCCTTGAAAGAGCGCTACCAGCTGGAATTTTACCTGAACGCCTCCGTCGCATCGCTCTATGAACATATCAGCACGCCCAGTGGCTTCAGCAAATGGTTCTGCGATGACGTGAACGTCATTGACAGCATGTACACTTTTAAATGGGGAGAGGATACCGAGGTCGCCGAATGCCTGAACCAACGGTCCGGCGAGTTCATCCGCTTTCGATGGGCGGACGACATGGACGAGGACCCGAACGCCTATTTTGAGCTGCGCATCCGTATCGACGGTATGACCAACGAGACCTGCTTAGAGGTGACCGATCACGCTTGGCCTAGGGACATGGAAGAGGAAAAAGCCCTCTGGGAATCGCAGATCCACACCCTCACCCGGGTCTTGGGCGCTTGATCCGCCCTTCTTCGGACGCCGATGTTCAGCGCCCGACCTCATCGCCATCGTTTTGGCGATCTTTGCATACCGCGCATGAAGCGTTTGCACCGCATGATCATCGGGGTCTATTGGGGGCCCCTGCTAGTCACCTTTCTAATCGTGCTCTTCCTCTTCAGCATGCAATGGCTGTGGAAATGGGTGGACGACTTGATGGGCAAGGGCCTGCCGTGGGACGTGCTCACCAAACTTATCGCGTTCGCCACCTCTGCCTTCGTCCCTGCCGTGCTTCCCCTGGCGGTATTGCTCAGTTCCATTATGACCATGGGCGGGCTGGGCGAACGATCCGAGTTGACGCCGATGCGGTCCGCTGGCCTGGGATTGTTCAAGATCATGGCCCCCTTGGTGGTGTTCGTGATCGGCCTCGCGGGGTTCTCGTTCTATTTCAGCAACAACGTATTGCCGGTGGCCAACCTGAAATTCCAAAGCCTGTTGTGGGACGTCACTCGCGCGAAACCGGCGCTGAACCTGAGGCCGGGCGTCTTCTTCGGCGGCTTGGACGGGTTCTCCATCCGCGTGGGGGACAAGGACGACCGCACGGGAGAACTGCGCGACGTGTTGATCTATGACCACCGCAAACCCTTCCAGGCCAATAAGACCGTTGTTCGCGCGGAGAAAGGGACCATGCGCCGCAGCACGGACGGTCATTACTTAGTGCTGGTGCTGGAGAACGGCAGGATCTACGATGAGCGCTCGGACAACCCGGCGCGGACCAACGGGAGCTATCCGTTGCTGCGTGGCCGTTTCCAGCGGGAAGAGATCCGGCTCGACCTTTCGGGCATGGGCATGAAACGCACGGACGAGGACCTCTTCAAGGACCACTACAAAATGTTGACTCTGGGACAGCTCCAGTATGCGGAGGACAGCTTGGTGAAGCGGCTTGACACGCGGGTGACGGAACAGGAACAGAACCTGCGGAACGGTTTTTTGGTGACACGGGACAGCACGATCAGGAACGCCGCAATGGAACCCGACGAAGGGGTCGGCCTCTTCACCGTTACTCCGGCACCGGAACGAACGATCTGGTTCCAGACCGCCACCGACAAGGCGCGCAGCACGATCAACGAGCTGGACCGGTTCGTGGATGAACGTCGGGACCGGACCGCTCAGATCACCAAATTCCAGGTGGAATGGCATCGCAAACTGATGCTTGCCTTCGCCTGTGTGATCTTCTTCTTCATCGGGGCGCCCCTAGGCGCCATCGTGCGCAAAGGGGGCATGGGCGTGCCTACCGTGATCGCCATCATCTTCTTCCTGGTGTTCCATATCCTAAGCTATTCCACCGAGCAAATGGTGAAGGCGGGCACCCTTTCCGCATGGCCCGGCATGTGGATCAGCACCTTGGTACTGCTTCCCATCGGCATCTTCCTCACCTGGAAAGCGGCAACCGACAGCCCGTTGTTCGACCGCGATGCGTATGATCGCACGTGGAACCGTTTCCGATCGCTCCTCAAACCACGCCATGCGCATCCTCCAACTGTGCAATAAGCCCCCCTACCCGCCCATCGATGGCGGGTCCAAGGCCATGCACAACATCACGCAGGGCCTGCTGGACGCGGGGCACGAGGTGAAGGTCCTGTGCATCAGCACCGCCAAGCACCCGCTGAAGGTGGCCTCCATACCCGAGGAATACCGCGAGCGCACCCGTATCGAAGGCATCTTCGTGGATACCTCGGTGAACGTGGTGGACGCGTTCACCGACCTGGTGACGGCGGACAACTACAACATCAGCCGTTTCTTTTCCCCGGACATGGACATCCGGCTGATCCAGCTGTTGTCCCAGGAGGAGTTCGACATCATTCACCTGGAAAGCCTTTTCGTAACGCCCTACATCCCCACGCTGCGCCGCTACTCCAAGGCGCGCATCGTGCTGCGGTCACACAACCTCGAACATGTGATCCAAGAGCGGATAGCCAAGGGGGAGCGTAACATCCTGAAAAAACCCTACCGGAAATTCCTCGCCCGCCAGCTCAAGGAATATGAACGCGAGGTATTGAAGCAAGTGGACGGAGTGGCCGCCATCACGGACGCTGACGCGCAACACATGAGGGAACATGGCTGCGAGACGCCCATCATCACCGTGCCTTTCGGCATCGATCCCGGCGACTATGAAGCACCCAGGCCGCCCGGCAGGCCCATCTTCTTTCACCTGGGCAGCATGGACTGGATACCCAATGAGGAAGGGATCCGCTGGCTCTTGCGCACCGTATGGCCCCGCGTGATCAAAAAGCACCCGGAGGCCAAGCTCCATCTGGCCGGTAACCGGATGCCCAAGGACATGATCCGCGCCCGTTTGCCGGGTACCACCGTGGTGGGGCGCGTGCCGGACGCGAACCGCTACATCTCCCTGCGCCATGTGATGCTCGTGCCCTTGTTCAGTGCGGGCGGGATGCGCGTGAAGATCATCGAGGGCATGGCCATGGGAAAGTGCATCATCAGCACCGCCATCGGCGCGGAAGGCATCGACCACACCCCAGGCAAGGACATCCTGATAGCGGATACCGCGGCCGCCTTCACCGAGCAGATCGACAAGGTGCTCGCCGACCCGCAGCTGGCCGACACCATCGGGAAAAACGCAGCGGAGCTCGTCCGGGCCCGGCACACAAATTCGGACATCATCAACGAACTGGTGGCCTTCTATGCCCTCCTGGCAAAAGCATGAGGCTGTTGGTGGTGCTTTCCCGCATGCCTTATCCGCTGGAAAAGGGCGATAAGTTGCGTGCCTACCATCTGATCAAGAGGCTGGCCAAACGCCATGAGATCTATTTGTTCTGCCTGAGCGACCAGCACATCAAGCCTGATGATGAGGAGCACCTGCGCAGCTTTTGCAAGCATCTGCAAGTGGTACACCTCCCCCGGTGGCGGATCCTGTTGCGCGTGATCACCGCCATGTTCTCCAGGTTGCCCTTCCAGGTGAGCTACTTCCACCACCGGCCGGCCCAGCGTGCCATCGACGAAGTGATCAGCAGTTTCCGGCCGGACCATGTGCTCTGTCAACTGGTCCGCACCACCGAGTATGTGCGGCACCGCTATGACCTGGGCAAGACCTTGGACTACATGGACACCCTGAGCAAGGGCATGGAACGGCGCGCCGAGAACGCACCCTTCCACCTGCGCCCGTTCTTCAAGGCCGAGACGCGAAGGCTGATCGGCTATGAGAACCTCATGCTCGACCTCTTCGACCACCATGCCATCATCAGCGCACAGGACCGCGACCTGCTCTACCACCCGCAACGGGACCAAGTGGAAGTGATTCCTAACGGCGTGGACACGGCCTATTTCACCCCCCGGGAGACCGAGAAAAAGCACGACCTGCTGTTCACCGGGAACATGAACTACCCGCCCAACATCGACAGCGTGCTCTTCCTCGTCCATCACGTGCTGCCATTGGTGCATGCGCAGCGGCCGGGCACCACCCTGCTCATCGCCGGGGTGGACCCGGACCAGCGGGTGCGCGAGCTGGCCGTGCGCGATCCGCGCGTAACCGTGAGCGGCTGGGTGAAGGACATCCGCGATAGCTATGCCTCGGCCCGGATCTTCGTGGCCCCCATGCAGATCGGCACGGGCCTACAGAACAAACTGCTCGAGGCCATGGCCATGCGCATGCCCTGCGTGACCTCGGACCTCGCCAACAACGCCGTGGGGGCGGTGCCCGGCGAGTCCATTCTCGTCGGCCACGAGCCCCAGGACTATGCCGACCACATCCTGCGGCTGCTGGACCGCACCAAGGAGCGTGAGCGCCTTGCGGCGAACGGGCAACGCTTCGTACACCAGGCGTTCGACTGGGACCGGTCCACCGAGCGCTTGGATAAGCTGATGTTCGATGGTATACCCCGCGCCGATACACCGTAATTTTGCCGCATGGCCCAAGAATCAGCCTTCGACAGCATTGAAAGTGCCATTGCCGACATCCGCGCGGGCAAGCTCGTGATCGTGGTGGACGACGAGGACCGCGAGAACGAGGGCGACTTCATCACCGCTGCGCAGAACGCCACGCCCGAGGTGGTCAACTTCATGGCCACCCATGGCCGCGGTCTTATTTGCACTCCGCTCACCGAAGAGCGCTGTGACGAACTGGGACTGGACCTGATGGTGCAGGACAACACCGCGTTGCACGAGACCCCGTTCACCGTGAGCATCGACCTGCGCGGCCATGGTACCACCACCGGCATCAGCGCCAGTGACCGCAGCAAGACCATCCTATCTCTGATCGATCCGGTCACCAAGCCTTCCGACCTCGGCCGGCCGGGCCACATCTTCCCGCTCAAGGCCCGCAACGGAGGCGTTCTCAGGCGCACGGGGCATACCGAGGCCACGGTGGACCTCGCCCGGCTCGCCGGCATGGAGCCCGCAGGCGTACTGGTGGAGATCATGAACGCCGACGGCACCATGGCCCGTCTTCCCGAATTGCGTGAGGTGGCGAAGAAGTTCGACCTGAAGCTGATCAGTATCGAGGACTTAGTGGCCTACCGCATGCGCACGGAGCGTTCTGTGGAGCGCATCGTGGAGGTGAACATGCCCACGGATTTCGGGGATTTCCACCTGATCGCCTACAGGGAGAAGGACACCGGGGAGGAACATCTCGCCTTGGTGAAAGGGACTTGGGAGAAGGATGAGTCCGTGCTGGTGCGGATGCACAGCAGTTGCCTCACCGGGGACATCTTTGGGAGCCGCCGCTGTGATTGTGGCCCCCAGCTCCACGCCGCCATGGAGATGGTGCAACGCGAAGGCAAGGGCGTGGTGGTGTACATGCAGCAGGAAGGTCGTGGCATCGGGCTGCTCAACAAGTTGAAAGCGTACAAACTACAGGAGGAAGGCGCGGACACCGTGGAGGCGAACCTCATGCTCGGCTTCGACATGGACGCCCGCGATTACGGCGTGGGCGCGCAGATCCTGCATGACCTTGGCGTGCGGCGGATGCGTCTGCTCACCAACAACCCGAAGAAGCGGACCGGTCTGGTGGGCTACGGCTTGGAGATCACCGATAATGTCCCCATCCAGATCGAGCCCAACGAGCACAACCACAAGTACCTGCTCACCAAGAAGCTGAAGATGGGCCACCACCTGGATCTGGAAGGCTGAGCCGATCAGCCGACCGTGCGCACGGCTACTTCTTCTCCTTCTTCCGGAACACCGCCGTCACCTTGCGGAAGAATTCGCCGAGTGTGTCGAACTCCTCGCGATAGGCCAGACCCGCGCCCTGGGTGGTCTGTGCTTGGTCCACTTGGTTCAAATTGCGGTCGTTGCTCTGGCTAAAGGCCTTGAAGCGCAACTTACCGTCCTGGGTAAGGCTGTACTCGGCGGAAAAGTCGCCGATGACCGTATTGGAGCCCTGTTGCGTTCCTCCCGCACCGTAGGCCACGCCCACGTTCGTGTTCAGCTGCAGCCGGTCGTTGAAGATGGCCGTGCTGACCGCAAGTTCAACCTCATCCTGTGAGATCACATCGCCCGTGCGCCAGTTCACGCCCAGATCGAAGTTGCTGCTGAAGGAGCTGAGCCAGTTGCTCAACTGGTTGCTGAGCAGTTCGGTGCCGGTGGCCGCGGTCGCACCGCCCAGACTGCTGTTGTCCGAAGGTCCTCCCGTGGCATCGTTGGGCAGGAAGCGGTTCAGGACGATCAAGGAGAACACCTGCTTGTTCATGTCGTCCGGCGTGGCCAAGGCGCTGTTCACCTGGGTGCGCACGCCCTCGTCCACCGATGGCAGCCTCACATCGAATCCGATCTCCGGGTTCATCAGGTTCTGTGACAAGTGCATGAGCACTTCCACGGGGAAGCGCTTCTTGTAGGCCTCGGTGCGAAGGGCCGGCGGGATCACATCATAGAGACTGGCACGGAGCCGGTACACGGCATCCACGTTAATGATGGCGCTGAAAGGGTCGCCATACCAAGTGATGTGCCCCCCGGGCTCCACGCCGAAGCGCTTGTTCACCAGATTGCGCAAGGTGAAGAGGTAATCCCCGTCCACCAGTTCCACGTCGCCCTTCATGCTGAAGTCGCCCGAGGGGGTCACCGTCATGGCGATGTTGCCGTTGCCCCGCCCGCGCATGATATCCCCCACCGTGGGATCGAAGATCAGCTCGAAGCGTGCATCCGGCGTCACGGCCACTTTCATGTCCAGCCTTATCCCGCTGAGGTCCACTGCTTGGTCGCTCTGTTCCGCGAAGATGCCGGTGCCCGTAAAGCGGACGAAGGAGATGCCGCCCACTTCCTGGCTGGCCCCCAACGGGAAATGGATGTCCGTGCCCGGCCCCGTGGCGGCGTCCACGTTGATCTCCAGGTTGTTCGCATAACCGCTGATGCCCAAGGTCCCCATTGCATAGGCCTTCCCATAGTACAGCTCGTTCCTACGCGCATCCGTGTCCAGCACTTTCATATTGTCCACGTCCATGCTCACGTCGAAGTTCCAGTCCTTCAGCCCGTGGTGGATGATGGTTCCGTTGGCTGTCGCGGTGTGGCCTTCATCGTCATGTAACAGCACTTGGTCCAATGTGAACATGTCCGGCTTGATGTCCACCTTGTGCGAGAAGCTGTAGAAGGTGTTCAAGTAGTTGACCCGCAGACCTGCATTCTCCAGCGTGGCCGAGCCGTTGATCTGTGGGTCATTGAGCTTTCCGGTGATATCGACCACACCGGTGACCTTTCCTTGTATCTCACTGATCGCCTCCGGCAGATAGGGATCGATGAAGCGCAGGTCGAACCGGTCCATGCGCAATTTCAGGTCGAGCTCCTGGTCCTTGCCGGGATTGAGCTTCCCGGAAAAATCAAAGGCCCGCAACGTGTTCCGCTCCAATGACCCGTTCACATCAATGGCATCCCCGCCCTCGTTGTAGGTGGCGGCCAAACGCAGATCGCCCACGGGCTTGTCCGCGATGGCCAGGCTGTCCACGCACAGGTAGCTCAGCAGGTAGGGTTTTCCGTACAGATCGAAGATCTCGCCCGTCCCCGCTGATGGCCCCATGCACCACCGGGCCATCATAAAGGGGCTTCAGGTTCTCGGAACGCACGTCCTGGAGTTCGAACGACAGCGCTTGGCCGGGATCGCGCCCGATGGTGCCACCGAGCCAAACGGCCTGATCTTGGTTCAACATCAGCAGGGTGTCGATCGTGATCGTGCTGCTGTCCACTTGGATGTGCGCCGTGCGCTCGTTGTGCCAAAGGCCTTGGCCCAGGTCCACGCTGCTCGGTTCAATGTCGATCAAGAAGGATGCGGGCCCCTTCACCAACGCGTTCAGGTTCACCGTGCCGCTCGCCACGCTGTCCTCCCCGGCCCAGTCCGCACGCAAGCGTATCTCATCCTGGTAGGCCGTACCGGTGATGTACAGGTCGCTGAGGGTGACACTGCTGTCCTTGCGGATCTTGCCATTGCCCTTGATGCTGAAGGCGACCATGTCCATGGTCTTGCCCAAGGTGATGTCCAGTGAATCTCCTGAAAAGCCCTTGTAACCGATCGACGGCAGATGTGCGTCCATGCCCAGATCGAAGGTGCGGCTGTTGAACCGCCCGGTGGCGTGGGTGCCCGCCGCAAGGTCCAGGCCCGGCACTACCACCTCCAGGAGGGATTCGCGCCTCCTTCACGGTGGCGTCGAAGGTGAAATCCTGATCTTCCTGGTCGTATTTCACCTGCTCCTGCATCGAAGGGAAGATGCTGAAGATGACGCTTTGGAAGGCGCCGGGCAGCAATGTCGGATAGAAGGGGCCGCTCACCAGCGCGTCCGCCACGGTGCTTTCCAATTTCACCATCGGCACACCCTTATCGCGCCATGCGTCCAGTGCAATATCCCCGAGATGCAGATCGACAGAATCCTCACAGAAGCTCACATCCCGCAGCCGGATGTTCCCTTGCAGGCTGTCCGGAGCGAGCTGGCCTTTGGCAGTGACCTGCAAGGCCAGGTCACTGTACCCCTGCCCGCCGATGAGGCCGAGCGCACGCAGGTCCATCCGGCGCACATCCGCTTGGAAGTCCACGTCCGGCCACCTGCCACGAAGGTCAGCCAGGCCGTTGAAATCCAAGATGAGCTTGGGGTCACGACAGTGCAGCTCGCCATTGAAGAGGTTCTTTTCGAGCTTTCCGTTCAGGGTGATCCCGCCGATCGTGTAGTGCGCCAAGCCCAGCTCGGATACCGTCCCTTCGATCTCCGCCTCCATGGTATTGAGGTCCATTCCCCTGGCTGCGACCTTGGCATCCAGGGCGATCCGGCCCACCGCATTGCTCTGTAGCACCTTCCCGAGGTCGAAGCCATCGGTGGCCAGCTTCCCGCGCAGCTCGAAATACTTGGTCACCGTATCCCGCTCGAAGGAGATGTCACTGCGCAGCGTTCCCGCCTCGGTGGTCGCGCTTCCATAGGTGGTGAAGGAGTTGATGAAGCCCGTGAAGTTCCCGGTGAACGACAAGCGCCCAAGCCGCTGCACCTCAGGAGGGAGGACCAAGGTGCCCTTCGAAGTGAACGGAGGAACGGGTAGCAAGGAGAGATCATCGGGGTCCGTGCGGATACTGCTCGCATCGAGCACGATGAAGGTGTTCGGAAAATCGGGAAGTCCCGTCATTTCGATGTCCCCCCGGAAGACCGAACGCTTCCCGAAGTACAGGTCCATGTCCCGCCCTTTCAGCGCGTTCACCCGCCCTTGGACCTTGCCGCTCACAGCGACCAGATAGTCCACGCCCTCAAGGTCCGGTGCGAAAAGCGCCACATCGGCGAACTGTAACCGGGAACTGTCCAAGCGCGCCAACATGAAAACTTTGGTATTGTAGTCCTCGAATTCGGCAAGGCTGTTCGATCGTAGATCGATATCCCCACGGATGTCGCTGCCAGTGCTGCCCGCATGCTGCCCTCCCGTGATCAAGTGCAGTTGGTCCACCTTGATCCCCCGTGGGGCCACCCGTGCCGTACCGGTCAACTGCTCGATCACCAAGCCGCTCTGCTCCGTTAGTGCAAGTTGGTCGAACCGGAAAAGGACCGAATCGCCGGCGAGCAGAAAATCCCGGCCGATGATGTTGGCCGCGGGGATGTCCACGTGGCTTACGTCCACCCCAAAGGGCAGCCGGGCGTGATGGCCGTCATGGTAGCTGAAGTGCAGATCGCGGATGTCCACTTGGGCGACACGGATCAACCACGGGGCAGAGGTGGTGGTGTCGCTTGTGGAGGGCGAGGCAAGCTTCTCCAACAGGTTGGTCAGGTTGCTGTGCGGGTCGTCAGCCGCTCGGGCCAGGGCAAAGCGCGAGCGGTGCAGCTCCACCCGCTTTGCCTCCAGTACATGGGCGTCCGGGTGGATCCTCATTCCACGGACCCAGATCTCATCCGCCGCCACCAAGGTGTCACCGTTCAGGTCCGCTATAAAGACCCCGTGCAAACGGTTCGCCCCAAAGAGCCGCAGCTCCACGCGCCCGATGCGCAGCTCGGCACCCAATTTCGAACTGAGGGTGGTACTAAGCTGCTGGGCCAGATAGGTCTGCACCGCCGGGGTCATCAATGCCCCGACCACGGAGACCACCAGAATAAACAGCACCGCAAGCACACGGAACACCCTGCGCCCAGTGCGCCAAGGCCGTTTCCGTTTCACTTTCCTTTGTGCCATCCCTGCTTAGCTTCGGACCTTCGTTGTGTGCTGTACACTATCAAGCATCAGGCCCGATCGGCCAAATTAACCCCGCTCTTGCCCCAGCCCGTGCACCAGGTCATTCTCGGCATCGAAAGTTCGTGTGATGAGACCGCGGCTGCCGTATTGGTGGACGGCGAGCTCCGCTCTAACGTGGTGGCCTCCCAGGAGATCCATGCCAAGTGGGGAGGCGTGGTGCCTGAGCTGGCCAGCCGGGCCCATCAGGAGCACATCGTGCCGGTGGTGCGCGAGGCCCTGGACACCGCAGGCATCGCGAAGGACGATCTTTCCGCCGTGGCGTTCACCAACGGACCGGGCCTGATCGGCGCCTTGCTCGTGGGTTCCTGCTTCGCACGGTCCATGGCGCAGGCGCTGAACATCCCCTTGTTGGCAGTAGACCATGTGCAGGCCCATGTGATGGCGCATTTCATCCGTGACGGCCAGGACCGGCCCATGCCGGGCTTCCCCTTTCTGAACCTCACCGTGAGCGGCGGTCACACGCAATTGGTGCTGGTCCGTTCGCCGTTGGACATGGAGATCGTCGGCACCACGCTGGACGATGCGGCCGGCGAGGCTTTCGACAAGGGCGCCAAGGTGCTGGGCCTACCCTATCCCGGCGGCCCCTTGGTGGACCTCCATGCCCGCACCGGCGATCCGCACCGCTTTGCGCTGCCCAAGCCGGCGATCACCGGCCTGGACCTCAGCTTCAGCGGGATCAAGACCGCCTTCGTTGCGATGGTGCAGCGCGGGGAACAGAAACAACCCGGCTTCGCGACGGCCGAACGGGACGATCTCTGTGCCTCTTTGCAGAACGCCATCATCGACCACCTCATGGCCAAGACGCGCCGCGCCATCCGCCTGCACGAGGTGGACCGTGTGGGCATTGCCGGCGGAGTGGCCGCCAACAGCGGGCTGCGGGCCCGGTTGAAAGAACTTGGAGAGAAGGAGAACGTGGAGGTTTTTATCCCGCCCTTCGCCTACTGCACGGACAACGCGGCCATGATCGCCATGGCCGGACTGCATTTGCTCGAAGCCGGACACATTGCCCCATTGGACGTGGTCCCTGTACCCCGCGCCCATTCATAAGGGTAACTTTGCCCACCATGGCGAAATTACGAGTCGCTTTCCTCCTTCTTCTTTGGCTGCTCACGGCAAGGGCGGTTGTCCATGCCCAGGATAACACCGCGCTCATCGCCCAAGGCGACAGCCTGTTGGAGGCCGACCGTAGCACCAAGGCCATGGAAGTGTATGATGCCGCCATTTCCCTTGCACCCACCGCGGACTCCTATGCGGGCCGGGCGCGCGGATGGTATTACATGGGCAAGTACGACAAGTTCATCACGGATGTCGCGAACGCATTGAAGCTGGACAGCCTGCACGCCAAAGCCAACTATCAACGGGCGCTCTATGCATTCAGGTCGGGCAACAACTCGGAAACGATCGGGTTCGCCTCACGCGTACAGCACAAGGGCACGAAGGAACTGTGGCACCGGGCCTTGGTCCTGCGGGGTGAGGCCGAGGCCGCACTGGGCATGAACGCACAGGCCATCACCGACCTCGCCGAGGGACTGGACGAACGCTTGGACGATCTGCCCGCGATGAAGACCTTGGCACGGCTCTACGATGCGGCGGGCGAGCCTGCCAAAAGCTTGACCGTTCTGGAAAGATTGTGCGCGACTGAACCCGGGGATATCGGAAATTGGAGCAACAGGGGCTTCGAACTGAGCAGACTGGAACGGTACGAGGAAGCCGTGCAAGTGCTTGACAGGGCCTTGGAATTCGACAAGGATGAACCGGTGGTGCTGAGCAACAAGGCCTATGCGCTGCTTAAATTGGACCGTGATGCCGACGCCCTCGCGGCCGTGAACCGCAGCTTGAAGGCGGAGGCCGCGAATTCCTATGCCCTCAGGACCCGTGCACTTTTGTATTTGCGCAAGGGCGATCAGGACAAGGCCTGCGATGACCTCACGCTGTCCAAAGCCATGGGCGGTGCGCCGGAGGTGGACAGCCTCATCAAGCAGCACTGCGCCGGCATGCCGAAGAAGCGCTGATCACTACTCCACCAACAACCGCTGGACCAGGACCTGACCATCCCGGCCGGACGCCCGCACGAAATACACGCCCGGCACCAGTTCTATTAACGGAACGTGGACTGTTCCCGACATGCGGAACGAAGGCATCACCTCTCGGCCCTGCGTGTCGACCACATCCACGGTCAATTCGGCCGGACCTGCCACCTCCAGTGTGAAACTGCCGGAACAAGGATTCGGGCGAACGAAGAGCGAGGGGCGATCGGTGAACTCCGCCAAACCGGCGTTCACAGCCCCCCCCAACGGCACGTCCAGCACGGTGACATGCCCACTTTCCAGCTCGACACCCGAGATCGTGGCCGTGGGATACCCTGCCGCTGACACCGTGACGGTATAGCTTCCCGGAACATCCGTACCCAGCGCATACTGTCCGTCAAAGCCGGTACTGTCAATGGCCGTCGTGGTTTCCACAATGATCGTTGCCTGATTCACCGGGTCCCCGGTGCCCGCGTCCGTGATGAGGCCTTGAAGCCAGCTCGCATGCACATACGTCGGCCCTAGGATGTACAAGCCTCCTTCAATGTCGCTGATGAGCAAGTTCCCGCTGGGCAGGAACGGATAGACGCCCCAATCGCCATGAAAGCCGTACCCGGTAAAGGGTGATGTGTCGAAATGCCCAACTTCCACAAGGTTCTCCGGATGGGTGGCATCATAGATCACCACGCCATAGGTGTAGTAGCTGGTCACCAGGAAATAGTCGAGCCAATAGGTGTTGTGGGGTATGACATTGTTCCCGGGGTCGCTCCGGATCCGGTCCACCTCATGGATGTCCGTGGGGTCACCGATGTCATAGGCCGCGACATACCCATTGGACACTTCATCCGTGCTGTAGAGGTATTGTCCCGAATCGTCAAGCCAAAGATTGTGCGTGAAATTCGAGGCAGACGCATGCGACCCCAGCATGACCGGAGAAGCCGGGTTGCTGACATCCACGATGGTGAAGATCCCCTGATAGACATGTGCGGCATAAAGCGTATCGCCCCGGGCAAAGCTGTCGTGGCAATAGAGCGGGTCATAGCTCCCCACCTCCACCGGTGCTTCGGGGTCTTGGGTGAGGTCGTACATGATCACCCCGCCATTGCCCCTGTTGGTGCCTTGCACATAGAGCCTTCCGTTTTCATCAATAAAGAGCGAGTGTGCCGTGTTCCAACCTTGACCATTGAAGATGGTCACCGGCAGGTCCGTGCTCTGCGGCAACGGTGAAAGGTCCACGATCTGCAGGCCGAAGTTCGCCTCGGTGGTCACATAGGCATGGTCCCCCCACGCCTTCACCTCCCGCCAGATACTGTTCGGCCCCGGGGTGAAAAAGACCTCCACGGGATGGGCCGGGTCGGTGACGTTCACCACGGAAAGCCCGCCGCTGTTCGGCGCCCCCGAGCCATTGACGCCGACCAAGGCATACTCGTTCCCCTCCTCGTCCGTATAGCCCCATAGGTTGGAAAGATCGCTGCTGCGCAGGCTGTCATAGTCCAGATGCCCAAGCTCCACAATGCTATTCTGGGCACTGGAACCCAGCACGCAAGCTGCCATAAAAACAAGGGTGAACGCGATCTTCATCCTGTAAGATTACGCCGGATCGCCCGTCCTGACCTCCCGCTATTGCCCGTCGATGGTGATCCAAACGGTAGAAAAACGTAGTTTGGTGCCCCCAAACACTTCCGCCCCCATGATGAAGATCCTCTGCCCCACCGACCTTACGTTGGCAACCGACATCGCACTGTCCCATGCCGGGAACATCGCCCACGGGGACAAGGGGGAAGTCACTCTTTTCCATGTATTGACCAAGGAGGAGGTCAAGAACAATGACCTCGGTAATCCTGGGCCGCACGTGAAAACCTTGGAACATCTTTCCAAGCTGGGCGTGAAGGTGAACCGGGTGGACCGCGAGGGATCGCCCTTGAAGGAGATCGTCGTAGAAGCGGGCAAGGGCCATTCCTTGATGGTCGCTGGAACGCATGGTGTGCAGGGCCTGCGCCAGGAGTGGCTGGGATCCGACATGTTGAAGTTGGTGCGCCAAGTGCCGATCCCCACATTGGTGGTGCAGATGTACACACCGCGCACGAAGAAAATGGGCCGTATCCTGATGCCGGTGGCCGGCCATGATGACATCACCCCGCTTCTGGACGCCGTGTGCCTGCTCGCCAAGACATACGGGGCCGAGGTGGACGTGTACCAGCAGTTGCAGGAAGGCAGCACCACCACTAATACGCTTTTGGCCAACAAGGTGAAGATGTTGGAGCGCCTCGCCAAAGAGGGCATCAAGCACGAGGAGGTCAATGAGCCCGTGGAGAAATTCTACGAGGGCTTTGCGCTTCGCACCATCCGCTACGCGCACAAGGTGGGCGCTAGCTGCATCGCCATCATGGCCCACGCCAGCGGTGATCACAAAAAGATCGCGGACAAGGAAAAGCAGGACCTGCTGGTGAACGAGAAGGGGATCCCGGTCCTTTGCGCGGTGTGAGCCCATTTCGATCGAAAGAAGTCGTGCCTCGCGATCGCTTCGGGAGATCACTGAGGGGACAGTCCCATCAAGGTCCTCCGCCGTACGGCGGAGACCTTGATGCATCCGGTCGTGCCCCAGGATCCTCTTCGGGAGATCGCTGAGGGGACTAATCCAATCCCAGGTCCATCTGTTTCCCGGGCTTGTAGCCGATTATGGGCTGATCGGGATCATCCTCCTTGGGTGCCTTTTGGCTCTTGCGGAACTCCTCCATCGGTGAGCGCTCCAAGCCTTCCTCCTCCGGTGGTTCCAAGTGACCGATCTCCTCATCGGAGATCAGCATGCGCTGCTTCTCCTCCAGTTCCGGCGTCATCACGGTGAAGACCTCACCGGTCAGCTTGATGTCCTTCACCTTGTACGGGGTTAAGCGGTTGCCCAAAGCCTTCACGCCTTTCACGGCGATGAAATCAGAAAGAGCCACCTCTTCTTCGGGTCTATCGTTGCTGCGCTTGTCGAAGACGACATGTAGACCCGTCTCCGGAACGAGCGTGTGCAAAGTGAGCTTGCTGTCCGGATGGTCGGTGATGAACTGCACGGGATCGCGCGCGGCCTCGGCGAGGAAACGCTTCACGTTGTACTGCTGCTTCTCCCCTTCCCAATACACGGCAGTGATCGGCGCTTCCGGGTCCCATTTCACGATGGTGACCGCCTCGTCCGGGAAGTGTGTGCCTAATGCGAAGGGGAAGAGCTGGTAATTCCCGGTACTGAGGATCGCTAGTATCTTGTCGTCCCCGCTGAAGCGCCCGAGGTAGCGCCCGTGCCCGGATTCGTTCAGGCGGCGCACGGTCTCATCGAACCAGATCGGGATCGCGCCAAGGGTGCTTCCGCCTCGTTCCTTCTGCGTCACTTTGTGTACCATGTAGCGGGTGAGCAGGTTGCCCTTGCTGCCTCGCCCTTTCACCATCAGGTCGCCGAAGTCCACATCGAACTGCGTTTTGCGCAGGTTCGGTCGCGGCCGCAGGTTGATGCGCACCGTCTCCGATGCACCGTCCGGGTTGGCGGTGAAGTAGAGCACCTTGCTGCCTTTGGCGCCATTGGTAAGATCGTACTCCTTGTCCCGCGTGATGGAGGTGACGGAAAACCGCTTCATGTAGCTCGCACCTTGCGCACCGTCCTGGTAGATCAGGTGGTAGATGGTGCGCTCGTCGTTCTTCTTCCACACGGCCACGTGCAGCAAGCCCTTGCCGATGAATTTCTTGTCGGCCACCTTGGTGACCTGCATGGTACCGTTGTCGCGGAACACGATGATGTCGTCGATCTCCGAACATTCGTCCACCAATTCGAATCCGCGCAAGCCCCAGCCCATGAATCCTTCCGCACGGTCCACATAAAGCTTCCTGTTGGCCACGGCGACCTTGGTGGCCACGATGGTGTCGAAGGTGCGCAGCTCGGTCTTCCGCTCGCGGCCCGTGCCGTACTTGCGCTTCAACTCCTTGAAGTAGTCGATGGCATACTCCACCAGCGCATCCAGCTTGGACTGTACGCTCACAAGCTGTTCCTCCAAGCCTTTGATGTGCTCATCGGCCTTGAAGCTGTCGAATTTGCTGATACGCTTGATCCGGATCTCGGTGAGGCGCAGGATGTCCTCCTCGGTCACGGCGCGGCGCAGATCCTTCACGTAAGGCTTCAAACCCTTGTCGATGAAGCTGATCACCTCTTCCCAAGTCTCGGCCTCTTCGATCTTGCGGTACACCTTCTTCTCGATGAAGATGCGCTCGAGCGAAGCGAAGTGCCATTGCTCCAGCAGCTCGGCCTTCTTGATCTGCAACTCCAATTCCAGCAGCCGCAGCGTGTTTTCCGTGCTGGTCCTCAACAGTTCGTTCACACCTAGGAAGCGTGGCTTGTCGCTTTCGATGACGCAGGCGTTCGGCGAGATGCTCAGCTCGCAATCGGTGAAGGCGAAGAGCGCGTCGATGGTGTTGTCCGGCGAGACACCGGTGGCAAGGTGGATCGAGGATCTCGGCGGTCGCCGCGGTGTTGTCCTCGATGTGCCGGATCTTGATCTTGCCCTTTTCGTTGGCCGTGATGATGCTCTCGATCGAGGCTGGCCGGTGGTGGTGCCGAAGGGGATCTCGGTAATAACGAGCGTCTTCGCATCCTCCTTGCGGATCCGCGCGCGACAGCGGATGCGCCCGCCCCGCGCGGCCCTCGTCGTAATTGTCCGCATCGGCCAGTGCCGCCGGTGGGGAAATCCGGCAGCAGCTTCGAAGGTTCTTTCCGCGCAGCACCGCGATGCACGCGTCGATCAGTTCGATGAAATTGTGCGGCAGCACCTTGCAGCTCAGGCCCACGGCGATGCCCTCACCGCCTTGCGCGAGCAGCAACGGGAATTTCACCGGCAGAGTGACCGGCTCCTTGTTGCGCCCGTCGTAGCTGGTCTGCCACTCGGTGGTCTTCGGATTGAAGACCACGTCGCTGCGCGAACTTGGTGAGGCGCGCCTCGATGTAGCGCGGGGCGGCCGCGCCGTCGCCGGTGAGCGTGTTGCCCCAGTTGCCCTGGCATGTCGATCAGCAGGTCCTTCTGGCCGAGCTGCACCAGCGCGTCGCCGATGCTGGCGTCGCCGTGCGGGTGGTACTTCATCGTGTTGCCCGACGATGTTCGCCACCTTGTTGTAGCGCCCGTCGTCGAGTTCCTTCATGCTGTGCAGGATCCGGCGCTGCACGGGCTTGAGGCCATCGTACAGGTGCGGCACCGCACGTTCGAGGATCACGTAGCTGGCGTAATCCAAGAACCATTCGCGGTACATGCCGCTCACGCTGAAGGTGCCGGCCTGGCCTGCGCCGGGGACACCTTCGGGTGTTTCGCTTCCGTTCGGGGAGATCTCCTCGCCCTCTTCCGCGTTCAGGTTGTCGTCCAATTCGTCACTCATCGTTTTCACCGCCGCGTGGCGGAAGGCAATGTGTTCAAGGGTTCGCCGTGGTGCAGTACCGGTATGCTTTGGTCTTTGAGAACTGCACCACGAGCTGATAGTCGTAGCAGTAGGAAACGCCGGGCACCACATGGTGGTATGCGCGATCTTCCGAGGGCGGGAACTCGCTCGAGTAGTCAAAGACCTGGCCCGTGTTCACCAAGGTGACATAAAGCTTGTAGTCCGTGCCGGGCGCCAGTAAGTCCGAACGGACATGGATCGTTTGTTCCACTACCGTGTCCACCGGGACCGGACCGCTGTAGACGATCCGTGCGGTATCGGAGACCAGTTCGATCAACGCGGGGCCGTCGTAGTCCGGGTCCAAGGGATTGGACGTGAGCTTCGCGGGATCGAGGTCGTCCTTCAAGCAGCCCATGAGGCCGAGCACTATGGGGACGGATAACAGCCACACGTGCCTCATCGGGAGAAATTCCATGTTATGCCGCCGGTCCACTCGTCGCCGTTCGGCCCGGGCGCCCAGCTCAATCCATCGAAGCGCACTTTCTCCGTGTCAATAAAAACGGGCTTCTTCCGTTTCGCGGACCGCAGGTACATGAAGGCCGTGGCCCCGGCGAAAAGCACGGTAACGCCCACCGCGACCCGGTAGCCGGTGCGCGCCTTGTCAAAGTCGTCCTTGTGCGAAGGGATGGTCTCATTCTTCAGTACCGTGATGGCATTCGGGGCACCCGCTTCATCGTATGCCTTCCGATCGTCCTCCAACAGGTCGTGCGCCTTCTTCATCTTGCCGTACCGCACCACCGTATAGATCAATGAAGTCCCCGTGGCCACTGCGGGAATGAGCCTTTGTAGTTGCCTGTCCTTCCGGTAAGCCTTCAGGTCACGCTGGTAGACGAGGTATTCAGGGGAGAACGGCAACCGCAACGCCAAGGTCCTGTCCTCACCGCCCGAAATGGTGATGGTGGTGTCCATGACTTTCCGCTGTGGCGCCCAAAAACTGAAGTGGTGCGCACCTTCCAGCAGTTCCAGATCGGACTGCTGCATGGTGAACTTGTGGTCCAGCTTGTAAGAGAAGGTGGTCGGGGGATCGATCAGGAGATGCAACTTACCGGAAGACTGTGCCGTGGCCACCAACGTGATCATCATGAAAGTCAGGATCGAAAATACTTTTCCGATCATATCGGTAAGATCGCTTCGTCGCAGGGCCTCCTCGCGATGACGGGACGGGGACAGACCATCATTGCGCGATGCCAAGCTGGGCAAATTGCATGTATCGGCGTCCATCTGCGGCTTTCCTCTTCCCGCATCATCGCTCCATCTCCCGATGAGCGCATAGGTCGTGTCAGTATCAGGTCGGAGAACGGCATTCAATTATCTGATCGTCTGATTTTCTGATTTCTGATCTTCTGATCGAATTCACACCTCCACCTCGTTCTCCTCCAGTTTCTTCGCGATGGCCCGCACGTTGGCGGCAGCTACTTCAGCAGCCGTCTCCTCCACCAGGTCCTTCTCCACCTTCAAATTACTGATGATGAACTCCTGCCGGTCCGGGGTGTTCTTGCCCATGTAGAAGGCGAGCAGCTCCTTCGACTCCCTTGCCTTCCTCGATCATCACCGGGTCGAGGCGCATGTCCGGGCCGATCATGAAGTGCTTGAACTCGTCGGGCGAGATCTCGCCGAGGCCCTTGAAGCGCGTGATCTCGGCGTTCTTGCCGAGCTTCGGCGATGCGCCGTCGGCGCTCCTCGTCGCTGTAGCAGTAGATCGTCTCCTTCTTGTTGCGCACCCGGAAGAGCGGCGTCTGCAGGATGAAGAGGTGCCCGTTCGCGGATCAGCTCCGGGAAGAACTGCAGGAAGAAGGTCAGCAGCAGCAGGCGGATGTGCATGCCGTCCACGTCGGCATCGGTGGCGATCACCACCTTGTTGTAGCGCAGGTCGTCGATGCCGTCCTCGATGTCCGAGCGCGGCCTGCAGCAGGGTGAACTCCTCGTTCTCGTAGACCACCTTCCTGGTCAGGCCGAAGGAGTTCAGCGGCTTGCCGCGCAGGGTGAAGACCGCCTGGGTCTCCACGTCGCGGCTCTTGGTGATCGATGCCGCTGGCGCTGTCGCCCTCGGTGATGAAGAGCGTGCTGCTCTCCTGCGGCGCTTGTGCTTCGTGTCGTGAAGTGGACGCGGCAGTCGCGCAGCTTCTTGTTGTGCACGCTTGGCCTTGCTTGGCGCGCTCGCGGGCCAGCTTCTTGATGCCGCTCGAGCTCCTTGCGCTCGCGCTCGGCGCAGGATCCGCTTCTGGATCGCCTCGGCCACCTCCGGGTTGCTTGTGCAGGTAGTTGTCGAGCTGCGCCCGAGGAAGTTGCCGATGAAGGTGCGCATGCGTCTCGCCGTCCGGCGCCACTGTCGAGACGCCGAGCTTGGTCTTGGTCTGCGATCTCGAAGACCGGCTCCTCGACCCGCACGCAGATCGCGGCCTCGATGCCCGGCGCGGATGTCGGCGGCGTCGTACTGCTTCTTGAAGAACTCCGTGCAGCACCTTCACCAGCGCCTCGCGGAAGGCCGCCAGGTGCGTGCCGCCCTGCGTGGTGTGCTGGCCGTTGACGAAGGAGTAGTACTCCTCGCCGCTAGTCGGTGGTGTGGGTGAAGGCGATCTCGATGTCCTTGCCGATCAGGTGGATCGATCGGATAGAGCGGCTCGCCCTCCATCTCCTCGCTCCAGCAGGTCCAGCAGGCCGTTCTTCGAGCGGAACTTCTTGCCGTTGAAGTACGAGGGTGAGCCCGGGGTTCAGGTAGGCGTAGTAGCAGCAGCATCTTCTCGACGTGCTGCTCGCTTGAACTGCGTACTCGCTTGAAAATCTGCCGGTCCAGCTCGAAGGCCAGGCGCGTGCCGTTCGTCCTCGTCGCGTCTGCGGCCGCTTCATCTCCTCGATCACCTCGCCGCGGTCGAACTCGATCGCCTTGGTCTGCCCGTCGCGCCACGCCTGGATCTCGAAGAAGCTGCGCAGCGCGTTGACCGCCTTGATGCCGACCCCGTTCAGGCCGACCGATCTTCTTGAAGGCCTCGCTGTCGTACTTGGCGCCGGTGTTGATCTTGCGCGCACAGTCCATCAGCTTGCCCAGCGGAATGCCGCGCCCGTAGTCGCGCACCTCCACCCGGCCCTCCTCGTCGATCGTCGATCGCACCTCCTTGCCGTGGCCCATGATGTACTCGTCGATGCAGTTGTCGATCACCTCCTTGAGCAGGATGTAGATCCCGTCGTCGGGCGGCTGCCGTCGCCCAGCTTCCCGATGTACATGCCCGGCCGCAGCCGGATGTGCTCCCTCCAGTCCAGCGACCGGATATGCTCTTCACCGTAGTTCGTCTCGCTCATTCACGTTTACTGATCCACCACGGAGACACAGAGGCACAGAGGAATGCCCAGTGCCGAACCGGTCAATGCTGGGGATGTTGTCCATCTCAAAACACTGACCAACCCGCGGTAAATACAGGTGGGCACGAAGGTAATCCGCGCCAACCGGGCGTTCAAGGGCGGATGGATGCCGCGTTATCAACGATCGGCGGCGGGTTTTCAACAGTTGCGCGAACCGGAGCCCCCTACGGCAATTGCTCATTCACTACAGCGGAAGGCACAGTACCTCCGATGTTCAAGAGGATCGGGTCCCGGTCATTGTTTGCACCTGTGTAACGCACCGTGCCGTCCATGTTCACATCGGCACCCGTGTAGTCGATGACCGTATTCGTTATGGACGTTCCTCCTATGGCCTGCAGGATCGGTTCCCGGTCGTTGCCGGTCCCCGTGTAGCTGATGGAGGTGTTCCCGTTCACATTGCCGGACCAGAGCACCATCTCCGCGCCTTCGGCCCTGCGCGCGTTGGTGCCATACGTGCTCGTTCCGGGCAGACTGAAGTCGAGAGCGGTGGTGGTGGCCGAAAGCGCCAGACTCGCGCTTGACATGCAGCCCACATGGTTGCGGTGCCGCACGGCGACCTTGTAGTTGCCCGCATCGGAACAGAAGCCCAATGCGGAGATGCCGTCCATTGCCGTGATATCACCGTCCCGCTGCAGCAGACCGACCCGCCTTTCCACCACGATCGACGGGATCGGTGGCATCACGAAGTTCCACCAGCACCCAATCCACAATGGCATCGTCCCCGACAACCATGAAGACGGCAGGATCCACGGTCTGGGGACCTGCCACAGCAAAGCCCATGGCCGTGTACGGCTCGGTGGTCGGCAACAGGTCGGCGGCACGCAGGGAATCCACCATCAGCCCTTCTGAACTGCGATAGGATCCTTGCAATAACGCCCTGATGTCCAGCACTATGGGCGGGGCTACCTCACACGGAACCTCCAATGTGGTGAACGATCCCGTTTCGCTGTATTGCGGGTTGGTCCCGCCACAGACCGCAGCCACCTGGAACGCATGGTCCGTGGCCGGGTCCAAGCCCGAAAGTGGATATGAGTTTCCGGAGATCCCGCTCACATAGGTCCATGTGGGGTCCACCTGCCGCTTCCACCTGAGGCTGAATTCATTTCCGCTGGGGGAAGAGGTCCAAGTAAGCAAAGCCCCATCGTAAGTGATGTTCTGGGCCATCAGCTCCGTGGGCGGCGGGCAGGTTTGGCCGCTGATATAGAACGTGAGGTTATAGCACTGTGTGGCGCTGAAGGCCCCGGAATAACCGTACACATAGGCATAGTAGGTGCCCGCTGTGGCGCTGGGGTAGCTGATGTATTCACTGGTGGTACCACCGTTATAGGATGATGCCACCACGGTCCCGGCACCATCGAGCAATTCCAGATCGTAGTCACCGGCCAGCCCGGTCAGGTTGAGGGAAATGTCACCGGTGGTGGCCAGCGGTAAAGCTGTAGTAGTCCACGTCCCCGGCGGATGCGATCAATGCATATACTGATCCCGGCGCAGTGATGGGCCCGGCGGCGGTGCCCCAGGATTGTTCGGTTCCATGGCGTCCGGGCAAGGCGCAACCGTGGTGAAGGTGGCGATGGAGGAATAGGTGGACGTCTCCGAACCGCACTCGGAGAGCACGCGAAAATCGTAGGCCGTCTCTTGGGCCAAGCCACCAAGTGCGTAATTGTTGTCGGTAAGTCCCGTCACCGTGGTCCAGGTCCCGCTGGGTGAAAGCCTCCATTGGAGCGTGTATGCGGTGCCCCCCGCAGCGGCCCAGTTCAGCGTAGCCGAGTTGACGGTTACGGCGGTTGCGCTGAGACCGGTGGGCGGGTCGCAGGAGGTGCCGCATGCCGCCAAGCAGGTAGCAGCGTTCACATTCCCTACGATCAGCGCAGTGGGCTGCGGCCCGAAGCCGTTCACGAAATTGATCCCGGCGCTCACCAAGTGGCAATAGCTCATGATGGTGCCGCCGACCGCGGAGGAGGGTACTGCGGCTTGAGGACAAGTTCCTTCCACATAACCAGCAGCAGGCCCACAACCATCAATTGCTGTGCTATTTCCGTTCCACGCGCAGGCATGGGTGTGCGGCGAACCCATGTTGTGCCCCTGCTCGTGCGTCACCACCTCCACGCTCCAACTGTAAGTGGGCACGCTGTTGTAACTGGCGCTGATACCGCTGAACGCCTTGCGATAGTAGGCACTGCTGCACAAGGTGCCCAGCCACGCGATGCCACCGCCTCCCCGAAAGGCGAGCAGGTGGGCCAGATCGCCATTGAAACTGGTACGGTAGTCACCGAACTGGTACAGCAGCTCGTCAGATGCGGTGGCCGTGTACGGACTGGTGACATCCCAAACATAGACCTCCGAAAGGGCCACGTCGATCCCGTCGTTCGCATAAATGATGGAGCTTTGGTTGAACAGAGCCGGTAACATAGTTCGTGGCGTTGATCACGCTTCCCTTGTTCAAGAAAATGTCATGGTCCACTTCCCAGTAGAAGCGCACGCAACGGGTGGTGCGCTCCCCGGCCTGGGCGGGCGTGGGATGGATCGGCGTAACCGGAACGTCCAAGGACATTGCATACCGCGCCGGATGTTCCGCGCAGGTCCTGCTCCCGATACAGCACGTGCATCCCATCCCGGTTGTTCTCCAACTTGCCCATTACGCGTTGTCCGTCGGCATCGGCCAATAAGCCCATGACCTCCTCCGGGAAAATGCTGATCGCGGCGATGGACCCCGGCTCGCCATGCACCATGCCCTGATAGTGGACGGCGGCTCCCGTACGCGTGGGAAGTCCGGAACTGGCTTGCACCACGGAGTAGTCATCGGAGGTTATGGACACTTTTTCCAGGTCCATCACCACCGGTCCGTTGGCACCGGGGACGGTCAGCTGAACATGCTGGGGCTTGCGCCCGAGGATATCCGCCGCACGTGCCGGGTCGAAGCGCATCACCACGGCGCGGTAGCACGCCCGCGACCAAAGTGCATCGGTGGCAGGGCTTTGTGGCACCGAAGAGAACAGGGCAACGGGTTCAAAGGCGACTCCACGGGATTGCAATGCGGCAATGTGCTCCGAGACCAGGCCAGCGGAAGGCCCTTGGCCGTAAAGGGTGAAGAGAAGAAGGAACGCGAAGAAGGCGCTGGCGGAACGACGGATCATGGGCGAATTTGGACCGGCCACTGGATGGACCCGCCGTGACGAAGCTAATCGTTCCGCAGTAAGTACACGTTCAGCACCCCGAAGACCTCAAGGTTCGGATCCGTACCCGGTCAATGGGAATTTGCCCGAAGAATCTCCCCTACTTCAGCCCACGTTTTTCCAGCAACGGTCCCACCTCGGGGTCGCGGCCACGGAAGTCGCGGTAGAGCTGGCCCGCATCCTTGCTTCCGCCGGTGGAGAGGATGGTCTCGCGGTAATGCATACCGTTATCACGCGTCATTCCGCCGTGCTCCTTGAACCATTGGAAGGCATCGGCCTCCAGCACTTCGGACCACATGTAGGCGTAATACCCGGCCCCGTACCCGCCACCCCAGATGTGGGAGAAGTAGCAGGAGCGGTAGCGCGGCAGCACCATGGGCAGGTCCAAACCGTAGTTGGCCAGCGCGGCCTTCTCGAACTTGGGCACGTCCTGGATCGGCGCATCGGCAGGCAACATGTGCCATTGCAGGTCGAGCAAGGCAGCTGCCAAGTACTCGGTGGTGGCGAAGCCCTGATTGAACTTGCTGGACTTCTTGATCTTGTCCACCAGCGCTTTTGGCATGGGTTCGCCGGTCTTCCAGTTCTTCGCGTAGTTGGCGAACACCTTCGGTTCCATCGCCCAGTTTTCGTTGAACTGGCTGGGGAATTCCACGAAGTCGCGCGGCACGTTGGTACCGGTGAAGAAGGGGTACTGCTGCTTGCTCAGCAGGCCGTGCAAGGCGTGCCCGAACTCGTGGAACATGGTGGTGACCTCATCGAAGCTCAGCAAGGCGGGTTGGCCTTCGGCGGGCTTTTGGATGTTCATGTTCTGGGTTACGATGGGCTTCTCACCCATCAGTTCGCTCTGGTCCTGGAAGCTGTCCATCCAAGCGCCACCCTGCTTGTTGTCGCGGGCATAGTAGTCCGCATAGATCAGGCCGATGGTGCTGCTGTCCGCAGCGAAGACCTCGAACACGCGTACCTCCGGGCGGTAGGTGGGCAGGTCCTTGCGCTCCTTGAAGCTGATGCCGTACATCCGGTTCGCGGCGAAAAAGACACCATCATGCAGCACACGGTCCAGCTCGAAATAGGGCTTGATCTGGCTTTCGTCCAGATCGTATTCGGCCTTGCGCACCTTCTCGGCATAGAAATCCCAATCCCACGGGGCCAATGTGAACCCTCCCTTCTCCTTGTCGATCACGGCCTGCAGCTTGGCGGCCTCGGCCTTCACGTTCTTCAGGGCGGCGGGCACCATGCCGGAGAGGAGCTTCACGGCGGCATCGGGCGTCTTGGCCATCTGGTCGTCCAGCGAATAGGCCGCGTAGTTGGAAAAACCGAGCAGCTTGGCGCGTTGGGCGCGGAGCTGTGCAAGCCGGCTCACGGTGGCGCGCTGATCGGAGGAGTCGCCCAGCATACCGCGGTTGATGGAAGCGTTGAAGATCCGCTCGCGCAACGCCCGGTCCTTGAGCTCCGCCAGCACGGGCTGCGTGGTGGTGTTCTGCAAGGTGAGGAGCCACTTGCCCTCATGCCCTTTGTCCTTGGCGGTGGTAGCCGCAACCTCGATATCCGCATCGGTCATGCCGTCCAACTGGGCTTTGTCTTCCACCAGCACGGCGGCCTTGTTCACTTCCTTGAGCAGGTTCTCGCTGAACAGGGTGCTGAGCGTGGATTCTTCCTTGTTGAGCGCACGCAGGCTCTTCTGGTCGGCATCGTTCAACAGGGCACCGGCGCGCACGAAGCGTGTGTAGTAGCGCTCGATGAGCCGGGTGGAAACACTGTCCAGGCCCAATGACCCGCGTTGGTCGTAAAGGCTTTTCACGCGGGCGAAGAGCTTCGGGTCGAGGTTGATGGCATCGCTGTGCGCGGCCAACTTCGGTGCGATGTCGGTGTTGGTCGCTTGCAGGCTGTCGTTGGTGTTGCTGGCCACGAGGTTGAAGAAGACCTTGCTGGCGCGGGCCAGCTCCTGTCCGCTCTTTTCCAAGGCGATGATGGTGTTATCGAAGGTGGCGGCGTCCTTGTTGTCCGCAATGACCTTCACTTCCTCCAACTGCTTCTTCATCCCCTCCTCCATCGCAGGACCGAAGTCGCCGTTGTGGATCTTGGTGAAGTCCGGCGCGCCGAGGTAAAGGGTGCTTTCGGAAGCGAAGGGGTTTTCGCGGGCAGGTGCGGTTGCTGGCATTTCTTTCTTGGAAGTTTCACTGGTACCACAGGAGGCGGCGAGCAAAAGGACGGTCAACGTGGCGAAGGAATGATTCATGCGGTCGGGGAATGGGAGGGCGAATGTAGCGGAACGAATGATGGATCGCGTTCTTGAAAACGGGAATGGTCCTGGCCAAAGACCAAGCTAGTGTGCCACAGGTGCGCGCATCCGCCAGCGCCCTACCAGCACGCCCGCGATCACCAGCGCCAGCACGATGCCCTGCAGGATCAGCCCTTGCGCGGTTGCATGGATGCCCAGTACGGGCACCGAGATAAAGCGCACCATGGTGGCCTGCAGCACGCCCGCCTCCTGTAACGCGGCCACCCCGTTTCCCGCGAAGACCACGGCCATCAACGCCAACAGACCCGCGGTAGCGGCGAAGAAGGGTCCGATGGGGAGGCGCACGCTGAATTTCAGGATGGCACCACCAATGATCGCCAGCAGCACCGCCGCCGCACCGATACCGCCCAAGACCGCTTGTTGGCCCTCGGGTCCCGCTTGGCTGAGCAAGGTCTCGTAGAAAAGGATGATCTCGAAGAGCTCGCGATAGACCGCCAGGAAGGAAATGCCCGCGAGTGTCCATAGCGTACCCTTGCCCAGCGCGGAGTCCACCTTCTCCCGGATGAATTGCTGCCAGGCCTTGGTGTTGCTCTTGTTGTGCAGCCAATAGCCCACATAAAGCAACATGGCCGCTGCGAGCAAGGCGGTAACACCTTCAGTCATTTCGCGGTTGGCACCGGAGATCGAGATCACCGTGCGCGCCACCACCCAGGTGAAGATGCCCAGCACTACCGCAGCGATCCATCCCGCATGTATCCACGCCAATGCATCGCGGCGGCCGGTCTTGATCACCAAGGCGATGATGGCCGCTAGCACAAGGATGGCTTCCAAGCCTTCACGCAACAGGATCAACAGGGAGCTGATGAAGGCCGCCGTGGTGGAGAGCCCATCGCCGGAGAGCTTTTCGTCGGCACGGTCCAGCAGGACGTTGATACGGGCGATGCTTGCGGAAACCGAATCCGCTGGCGCGTTGGCACCGATGGTGGAGCGCAGGGCCATCATTTCACGCTCGGTCTCTCGGCGCAGCGGGGCGTCCACATTGTCCAATGGGGCTTCGATCAGCTCGAAGCCTTCGAGGTAGGCGCTGATGGACAGTTGGCGCGCTGAGGCCTGATCGCCGTTGCGATATGCCTCCAGCGCGGCCTGCAGCTTGGCCCGCGTGATGGCTAACGGCGTGGGAGCGGAGATCTTTACTGCTTCCGGATGATTGATCAGGAAGGCCAGCACCGCCGCCCGGTCCGCACCATGCTGCTGTTCCACTTCCAACGGTGTGGCGGTGACCAATGCCCGTAGGTCCGTGAACTGGTCCGTGCCCTCACCCTTATTCCAGCGTTCTTTTCCCTGTTCCACCAGCGCTGGGCTGCTGCCCACACCGGCCACGAATAAGGCAAGGTCCCAGCGTTCAGCATCCGTCAATGCGCCGTATCCCAGCATCGAAGTGCCTTCCACCCCGAGGGTGATGGTGTTGTACAGGCCGAACGGGCTGCGCACCTCCATGGCCTCCAGGTCGTGGAAATTGCGCGGTGCCGGTTCCAGACCTTCAGCTTGTGGGCCATCACCGGCGCCTGTCGGCCCGTGGCAGGAGGCGCAATGGGCGGTGTAGAGCGTGCTTCCACGCGCAAGGTCCGGGACCTGCTTGGGTGCCACGGTAACGCCGTAGGCCATGATCACATCCGCGCGCAATGCCTTGGCCAAGGCGGCCACTTCCGCACCGTCAACCTTTTGCGCGATCAGCTCCTGCAGTTTGCGCGCTTCGGCCATGAGGTCTTTGCCTCCTTCCTTTTTTGGCAATGCCTCCAGCAGCACCATTACCTGCTGCGCGAATTCCTGTTGTTCGGCATATTCCGCCGCGTCCAGCACCTGGCCGTCCTTCACGAAGACAGGGTAGTCCACGCTCACATAGTCCAGCATATGGACCACGGTGCGGGCCTGGTCCTCATTCCCCGGTACGGCCACCGCCCAGGACCGGATACCGAATGCCAGGAAAAGGATGAGGAATAGCCGGAGCGTGCGCATCAAACGTTGAACAAGAAGTGCATCACGTCGCCGTCCTTCACCACATACTCCTTCCCTTCCACCCGCAGTTTGCCGGCCGCTTTGGCCCCGGCTTCGCCTTTCAGCGTTACAAAGTCATTGAAGGCGATCACCTCGGCGCGGATGAAGCCTTTTTCGAAATCGCTGTGGATCACGCCCGCTGCCTGCGGTGCCGTCATCCCTTGGTGGATGGTCCATGCGCGCACCTCTTGTACCCCGGCGGTGAAATAGGTGGCGAGCTTCAGCAGGTCGTAAGCGGCATGAATGAGCTTGTTCACGCCGGGCTCCTTCAGGCCGATATCCTGAAGGAACATCTCACGCTCCTCGGCGGTCTCCATGCTGGCGATCTCCGCCTCAATGGCCGCGGTGACGAAGATGACCTCGGCGTTCTCGTCGGCCACGGCCTTGCGGACGGCTTCCACGTATGCGTTGCCGGTCACCGCGCTCTTCTCCTCCACGTTGCACACGTAGAGCACGGGCTTGCTGGTGAGCAGTTGGAACTCGTTCAGCAGCGCGGGGTCGTCGTTCGCGGTCACCACGGTACGGGCGCTCTCCCCTTTCAGTAGGGCTTCGCGGATGCGGCTGAGCAGTTCGAAGCGGCGCTTGGCCTCCTTGTCCCCGATCTGGGCCTGCTTCTCCTGCTTCTTCATCCGGGCCTCCACGGTCTCGAGGTCTTTCAACTGGAGCTCGATGTCGATGACCTCCTTGTCGCGAACGGGGTCCACGCTGCCGTCCACGTGTACCACGTTGGGGTCGTCGAAGCAGCGCAGCACGTGCAGGATGGCGTCGCACTCGCGGATGTTGCCTAAGAACTGGTTGCCTAAGCCTTCGCCTTTGCTGGCACCCTTCACCAGGCCGGCGATGTCCACGATCTCCACCGTGGTGGGCAGGATGCGTTGGGGGTTCACGATCTCCGCCAAGGCATTGAGGCGCGGGTCCGGCACGGTGATGATGCCCGTGTTGGGCTCGATGGTGCAGAACGGGAAGTTGGCCGCTTGGGCCTTGGCGCTGCTGACACAATTGAACAAGGTGCTCTTCCCCACGTTCGGAAGGCCGACGATACCACACTTCAAACCCATGCTTTCCTTGGAATTTCCGCCCGTCTATTTTCCGGCGGGCCGCGAAGGTACTTCTTGGCCCGTCCACGGAGATCGCTGTGGACAGCGCCAACGTGAAGTGCGATCGGTCGCCAAGATGGGTCGGCTATATACAGGTCCAACACGGCCGGACCAGACCCGGCAAGTGCATCGCCCGGGGCCGGCTCCATGTTCAGAACCGCTGGCAGCCGTGCATTTCAGCAGCAACGACGACAGACCGGGAGTCCTCCGCCAACATGTCCTTCAACGCATGAACGACGATCGGGCGCAGGCCCGTCGGGGACGTCCGGACGGACCGAATGATTAACTTCGCCATGCAAAACCATCCATGTCGGAGAAAAGCCCAGATCCATCACCCATCCCCTTTGGAAGCGAGGGCTGAAACGTTCCGCATCCTCTTGCTTCAACCCCCACCGACGATCAGAAGCCTGTTTAAAGCCGTCCGCTCCTTACTTTCGCACACATCCAATCGACACCATGAAGCTTTTTCCTCTCGTCCTCTCGTTGACCTCGGCCTCCGCACTGCTGACCACAGGCGCCCTGCATGCCCAAGCCCAGCAATGGTGTGGCATCGATGCGGCCCGCCAGGTCTTGATCTCGGAAAACCCCGATCTGCTTCACCAGGCAGCCGAATACGAGCTTGGCCTCCAGGCATACCTGCAAGCCAAGGCCGGTCTGCGCGATGACGAAGACACGGTCGTGTACCACATCCCGATCGTCTTCCATGTCCTGTATGACCCCTCCTCGTTATCGGACGCGCACAACGTCAGCGATGCGGCGATCTATGATGCGGTGAACCAATTGAACATCAGATACAGGAAGAGGAACGCGGACACGTCGGAGATCTGCTGTGGTTTTGAAGCCGTCGCGGCGGATGCACGCCTCCAGTTCGATCTGGCCACCAAAGACCCCTTTGGCAATTGCACCAATGGCATTGACCGCATCACGACGCTGCGTGGCACCGCAGCCAGCGACTACTCCAAGTTGGACCCATGGTTCAGGGACCACTACATGAACATCTGGGTATGCAATTCGATCAACTCGCCTTTTGTGGCTGGTTATTCCAACTACCCCAGTGACGTGCAGGGCGATATCGGTGCGCTGCGCGACGGGGTCATGATCCAATCCACATCCTTGGTCTCCTTCGCCCTGACCCATGAGATCGGCCACTACCTGAACCTTCAGCACGTCTGGGGGAACAACAACGATGCCGGGGTGGTATGCGGTGACGATGGTGTGGACGACACCCCGGTGACCAAAGGCTACAACCTGATTTGCCCCGGTCCGGACAACAGTTCGATCTGCGACCCGAATATCCATGAGAACTACCAGAACTATATGGACTACTCCTACTGCTCGGTGATGTACACCGAGGGCCAGCGCGACCGCATGCGCGCCGCCTTGAACAGTGACGTGAGCGGACGCCGCACCCTGTGGCAGGAGGCCAACCACGCGTACACCGGTATCAGCGGCCATGAAGTGACCTGCGGGCCGGAGGCCGATTTCTACGCGCTGGACCGCTTCGTCTGCCAAGGCATTCCGGTCCGCTTCAAAGACAACTCCAAGCGTGCCACGCCCACTTCTTGGGCTTGGACATTTGATGGTGGCAACCCCGCCACCTCCACGGAGGAGAACCCCATCGTTTCCTTCGATGAGCCAGGCGAGCATGCCGTGACCCTTACCGTGGGCAATGATCACGGTTCCAGCAGTACGACTAAAAACAATTCCTTTATCGTCGGTGCCGACTACAGCCAAGTGGACGGTCTGCTCCACGAGCCTTTCAACACGAACAGCGACCTCCAGCGTTGGCCCACGCTCAACCTCGAGGGTAACAATTCCTACTGGCACTGGAACGACCAGGTGGGACACGACGCTCCCGGAAGCGCCGTATTGAACGCTTCCAATACCTATACCTTGATCCAGGACGTGGTCTTCGATAGCGATTTCCATGACAAGGACCTGCTGGTGACCCCGATGCTCGACCTCCGTTTCGTCCAAAACCTGTCGGTGAGCTTCTGGTATGCCTACAGCAGCCAGAGCGGCATCCCCACCCAGATCACGGAGAACCTGAAGGTCTACGCGTCCACGAGCTGTGGAATGAACTGGAGTTCCAGCCCGGTCTTGACGCTTACCGGCCCAAACCTCGTGACGGCCGGCGTTCAATCGCCCGGTTACGTCCCCTTGGCGAACGAATGGCGCCAGGCGACTTTCAACCTCTCGAGCTTTTATGCCAAGAACAATGTCCGCCTGAAGTTTGAGTATTCCTCCGGCCTTTACTCCAACGACATATTCATTGACGATGTGAACATCGAGGGCACCAATGTGGGCATTGACGAGCTCGCCCAAAGCGGCGGTATGAGCCTGATGCCCAACCCCGCCAGCAACAGCCTCACCGTGGCTTTGGACATGGCCGGTACCCCCAGCGGCACGCTCACCTTCCTCGACATGACCGGAAGGTCCGTGTACAGTCAGGCAGTGAACGCCACCGACGAGCAATTGAGTTTCGATCTCGGCAAGATGGGCCTCACCAGCGGTGTCTACCTCGTGCGCCTGAAACATGTCAACGGCCAGCGCATGGAAAGACTCGTGGTGCGCTGAGGAAGCAAGGCGTGCGAAATACCATGAGTGCCCGGAACGGGGAACCGTATGCAGGCGTATGGAACACAACGGGGGAAATCCCCCCTTCCATTACTTTCGCGCGCCTCTAACCCGCACCATGAAGCTCTTTTCCCTCGTTTTCCCATTGGCCATTTCCTCGGCACTGCTGACCGCAGGGAACCTGCACGCACAAACCCCTGATCGGTGCGGCGCGGATGAGGTCCGCCAGCACATGATCGCTGGAAATCCCGACCTGCTCCACCAAGAAGCCGAATACGAGCTTGGCCTGCAGGATTATCTGCAAGCCAAGGCCGGTCTACGTGATGACGCGGACACGATCGTGTACCGCATCCCGATCGTCTTCCACATCCTCTATGACCCCACCACGGGATCGGATGCGCACAACATCAGCGATGCGCAGATATACAGTGCGATGAGGATCCTGAATCAGGACTACGCCAAGCTGAATCCGGACACCACGGAGATCTGTTGCGGCTTCGGTTCGCGGGCGGCCAACGTCCGCGTGCAGTTCCAATTGGCCACCAAGGACCCCTTCGGCAATTGCACCAATGGTATTGACCGCATCACGACACAGCGGTCCACCTTGGCGCAGAACTACGCCAAACTCCACCCCTGGTTCCGCGACCATTACCTCAATGTCTGGGTGGCAAACAGCATAGGCGAAGTCGCTAATTTCGGGGTGTCCGGATACGCAATGTTCCCGGCTGGTGTACAGGATGAATACGGTTCCCTGATCGACGGAGTGATGATGTTGAACACCTATTGTGGTGACATCGGCACCAGCAGCCCCGGTAGTTCGCGCACGCTCACCCATGAGATCGGCCACTGGCTCAACCTCCAGCATGTTTGGGGAAATGGAACGGTCGCACAGTCCTGCGGCGATGATGGCGTGGCGGACACGCCGGTCACCAAGGGATATCAATTCTGCCCCGGTGCTGAACAATCGAAGGTGTGCAACCCCGATTCTTTCGAGAACTATCAGAACTACATGGACTACTCCTTCTGCGAGCACATGTTCACCAAGGGACAACGGGACAGGATGCGTGCAACCTTGGAAAGTCCCGTCAGTGGACGGAGCAATCTCTGGCAGGAGGCCAACCACCAGTATACCGGGACTGCCGGGTCTGAACTGACCTGCGGGCCCGAGGTTGATTTCTACGCGCTCGACCGTTTCGTCTGCCAAGGCACCGCCGTACGCTTCAAGGACAACTCCAGGCGCGCCACGCCCACCTCTTGGGCCTGGACCTTCGAAGGAGGCAACCCCGCCACCTCCACGGAAGAGGACCCCGTCGTTTCCTTCGATGAACCCGGCTACCATGCCGTGACCCTCACCGCAGGCAACGAATTCGGCTCCAGCACCACCACCAAGTGGTTCACCTTCATGGTGGGCGCCGACTACAGCCAAGTGGACGGCCTGCTACATGAGCCCTTCAACACGAACAACGACTTCCAACGTTGGCCCACGCTCAACATCGAGGGCAACAACTCCTACTGGCATTGGAACGACCAGGCGGGCCACGACGATCCGGGCTGCGCCATGTTGAACGCATCCAACACATACACCTTGATACAGGACGGGTTCTCCCCGAACGAATTCCATGACAAGGACCTTCTGGTGACCCCGATGCTCGACCTCCGCTTCGTCCAGAATTTGACGGTAAGCTTTTGGTATGCATACAGCAGCCAGACCGGGAACCCCTCGCAGATCAAGGAAAAACTGACGGTCTCCGCCTCCACCAGCTGCGGCAAGAACTGGAGCAACTCCGCCCTGACGCTTTCCGGTGCGAACCTCGTGACCGCCGGCGTGCAGTCGCCCGGGTATGTCCCCTTGGCGAACGAATGGCGTCAAGGAAGCTTCACCTTGCCCAGCCTTTTCGCCAATAACAACATCCGCTTGAAATTCGAGTACACCTCCGGACTGTACTCCAATGACCTCTATATCGACGACGTGAACATCGGCGGCGTCAACGTGGGCATTGACGAGCTCGCCCAAAGCGGCGGTATGAGCCTGATGCCCAATCCCGCCAGCAACAGTCTCACCGTTGCGCTGGACATGGCCGGAGCCCCCACCGGTACGCTCACTTTCTCAGACCTGACCGGAAGGACCATATACAGCCAAGCCATCCATGCGACCGACGAGCAACTGAGCTTCGACCTCGGCAAGCTGGGCCTCACCAGTGGTGTGTACCTCGTGCGCCTGAAGCATGCCAACGGCCAGCGCGTGGAAAGGCTCGTGGTGCGCTAAGTACAAGCCACAACAAGACCCAACATGAAGGGGCCGCCTCAAACCGAGGCGGCCCCTTTCTCTTTGCGGCATAAAGCGTGTTACAACCGCTCGTTCGCCAGGTTCGCCAAGGCACTGCGCTCGCCTTTCTCCAAGGTGATGTGCGCGAAGAGCGGGTCGCCCTTGGCCTTGTCGATGAGATAGCTGAGGCCGTTGCTCTCGGAATCCAAGTAGGGCGTGTCGATCTGGTGAACATCACCGGTGAAGACGATCTTGGTGCCTTCGCCCGCACGGCTGATCACGGTCTTCACCTCCAGCGGCGTGAGGTTCTGCGCCTCATCCACGATGAAGAAGATGTTGCTGAGGCTGCGTCCCCGGATGTAGGCTAATGGTGCCACGGTGATCTTTTCGTTCTCCACCATCTCATCGATCCGCTTCAGCGTGTTGTCGTTCTTCTCAAAATTCCCGCGGATCAATTTCAGGTTGTCCCAGATCGGCTGCATGTACGGGTCCATCTTGCTCTGGATGTCCCCGGGCAGATAGCCGATGTCCTTGTTGCTCAGCGGCACCACCGGGCGGGTGACGAAGATCTGGCGGTAATCGCGCCGTTGCTCCAACGCACAGGCCAGTGCCAGCAGGGTCTTGCCCGTTCCGGCCGTTCCCTGCATGGTGACGAGCTTGATCTCGGGATCGAGCAAGGCGTTCATCGCCATGGCCTGTTCGGCGTTCTTGGGGCCGATGCCGAACACGGCGTGCTTCTCCACGCGCGTCACGGTGCGCTGGCGTGGATCGTACTTCGCCAGCACGCTTTTCTTCCCGTTCTTCAAGATGAAGAAGTGGTTCCCCTTCGGTTCCAGGCCGATCTTCTCGACCGGGACCGCGCCGTGCATGAAGAGGTCGTCGATGGTGCTTTCGTCCATCCGCTCCTCCACCGTGAGCCCGGTGAAGAGATTGCGGCCGAGGTCCCGCACTTTGCCAGTGAGAAAATCCTCCGCAACGATGTTCAGGCTCTTGGCCTTCAGGCGCAAGGCGATGTCCTTGCTCACCAGCACCACTTTGCGGTCCTTGTTCTGCCGTTGGAGCGTGAGCGCCGCATTGAGGATCTGGTGATCGTTCTTCCCGTCCTGGAACACCTTGGTGGCGTCCACGCCATTGAGGTCATGCTTGGCCACCACCTTGAACTGGCCCTTCGTGGGCCCGTTCAAGGGCACCCAATCGGTGAGCAGGTCATGCTGAACGATGCTGTCGAGGTGGCGGATGAACTCCCGCGCCTCGAAATTGATGGTGTCGTTGCCCTTCTTGAAGGTGTCGAGTTCCTCCAGTACTTGTATGGGGATGGCCACGTCATGCTCCTGAAAGCTTTCAATGGCCGAATGGTCGTACAGGATCACCGAGGTGTCCAAGACGAAGATCTTCCGGTCCTTCTTCTTCATGTACTTGTGTTGGCGCTTGGCCAAATGTGGGAGGCACAGCACGGCAAAAGCAGGTCCGCGCGCCGCAGTTTTGCACGATCGATCGTGGCCTGATGACCTCTCTCCTGTTAATTCATCCATACACCGCACCATTGCCGTCCACAAGAAATATCCTTGTACCTTCAAGCCCGTTCATGTACCAAGGAAAAGCCGAGTGTGCATGCGGTCTTACCTGAAAACCCTTAACCTCCGGACAAAATGATGACACACGACACCCGATCGGGCGGACGCATGTTGCGCAGCCTGCCATGGCATACTGCGGCGCTCGCTGCGGTACTTGCCTTCACCACCAGTACCAGCGCACAGGTGGTGCTCAATGAGCAATTCACAGGTGGCGTTAGCACCACGGGATTTACCGTGGCGGACACGGCCAGTGATTGCTCGTGGATATACGCACCGGGGGGGCTTACCCCCGATGCCTTCAGTCAGCTCGGTGGCGGGGCCTTGCCCACAGGTGCCGGGTTCGACACGGACTTCGTATTTCTGGATTCCGATGAATGCGGTGCCAGCGGCATTGTAGTGAACAGCTACTTGATCTCCGCACCCTTCGACGCTTCCTCGACAGGCAGCTACATCCTTACGTTCTCCCAACAGTTCAGGGCCCGCTTGGCATCTTTCGGCCGCGTCGAAGTTTACGACGGGAGCACATGGAACCAGGTCGCCAACTACACGACCACCAACGTTGGTTATCCCAATCCGGCGGTAACCACCTCGCTCAACATCACGACCGCCACGGGCGGATCGGCCGCCGCGCAGATACGCTTCCAGTTCAGCGCGGGCTGGGACTGGTGGTGGGCCTTGGACAATATCATGATCGAACGCGTGAGCTGTGCCGCACCTGAAGATCTGGCCGTAACGGGCATCACGTTGGACGGCGGCAGCATTGGCTGGACGGACAACGGCAGCGCCGGATACGAATGGGCGGTGACCGCGGGCGGACTTCCTGACGGGACCAACGAGTTGGCCAGCGGCGACGGCACGAGCATGGCCATCACCGGTCTGCAAAGCGGCACGGCCTATACGGCCTTCGTGCGCTCCGACTGTGGCGATGGCACCTTTAGCAACTGGAGCAGCGGATTCCCGTTCGTCACCGGCATCACCAATGACGAGTGCAGCGGAGCGATCGCCCTCACCGTGAACCCGGACTACAGTTGCGGGACCGTCACACCTGGCACGGTAGCCGGAGCGACCGGATCGGGCGTAACGACGACGTGCGGGGGCACGGCCGATGACGATGTCTGGTTCTCCTTCACCGCTACCGACACCGCGCACAACGTGAGCCTCATCAACATCACCGGCTCCACCACCGACATGTACATGGCCCTGTGGACGGGCGATTGCGGGAACCTGACGCTCGTTCCCGGTAGTTGCAGCGACCCGCAAAGCGCGTTCATGGCCGGCCTGACCCCCGGCACCACATACTACTTGCAAGTGTATACCTACACCAACACCCCGGGGCAGACCTCCACGTTCAACGTGTGTATCGGCACCCCGCCCCCGCCGCCCGCCAATGATGAATGCAGCGGTTCATTCCCCCTCACGGTGAACCCGGACTACAGTTGCAGCTCGGTAACGCCCGGCACGGTTGCCAGTGCCACACCGTCCAATGTCACCAGCACATGCTTCGGCACTGCGGATGACGACGTCTGGTTCTCCTTCACCGCAACGGACACGCTGCATCGCATCAGTCTCATCAACTTCACCGGCTCCACCTCGGACATGTACATGGCCCTCTGGAGCGGCGATTGCGGGAACCTGACGCTCGTTCCCGGCAGTTGCAGTGATCCCCAGACGCTGGATATCGGCGGATTGACGGTCGGGACCACCTACTACCTGCAGGTCTACACGTGGACATCCACTCCCAATCAATCGTCCGCCTTTGATGTTTGCGTAGGCACCGACTTCGGGCAGGCCATCGGGGAAGTTGAAGCATCGCATCAACTGGCCGTATACCCCAACCCTGCCAGCACGGAACTCTTCATCAACACCCCGACCGGTAAGCCCGTGCATGTGAAGGTGTACGACATGGTGGGCCACTTGGCGATGGAACAGAACATGACCACGCGCCTTGATATCACCGGCCTCGCACCCGGCAGCTACAGCGTGCTGGTCTTCGATGAGAAAGGCACTGCGCAGTCCCACGCGCGCTTCGTGAAGCAGTGAGCTGGATAACCATTGACAGAAAAAGGCCTCCCGACACCGGGGGGCCTTTTTTACTGGTCACTTCTGACCTCTGCACCTCCCCCCCGGCATCGGCCTTAAATTCGACACGTAAATAGGACGTGTGAAGAACGCGACCTCCAAGTGCATCACCTCATTCCTGCCATGGCCCTGAACGTTTCCCGATCCCGAAAGTCTCCATATCAAGCTTTGCGGTTCCTGCCCGTCTTCCTGCTTTTCGCGGCGCAAGTGAACGGGCAGACCGGCACCATCACCATCGGCAACGGGAGCTTGGCAACGCCCGATCTTCCGATCAACTCCTGCTACACCTACAATTATTCCCAGCTGATCTATTTGGCCGATGAGATCGACGGCTGCCAGCGGCCTGGCCGGTGACATCACGGCGATCCGCTTCCAGCATATGGCCGGCGCCGACGACCTCGGCACCGGCTGGAACAATTGGACCGTGTACATGGGCAGTACAGTACAGGCAGGCTTCAGCGGGACCTCCAATTGGGTGCCCTTTACCGAGCTGCAACAGGTGTTCTCAGGGACCGTCCAACCGGTGATCGGCAATTGGATGGAACTGATGCTTGATACGCCCTTCCCTTGGGACGGCGTCCAGAACGTGGTGGTGGCCATCGATGAGAACAGCCCGGGCTTTGGTTGCACCGCGGCATGGAAGGCGTACAATGCCGGTAGCGAGAGAGCGTTGCTGTTCCGCAGCGACCCGGTGAACCCGGACCCGGCCTCACCTCCGGTCGCCAGTAGTGGGCCGTTTAGCATTATACCTCAGATACAATTCGAAGGTGCGGTGGCTTCTTGCCTGCCCCCGTCGGGTATCACGGTCGAGCAGCTCACGACCACCTCCCTTGATCTTACGTGGACCGACAACGCTTCCGACAGCTATTCCTACGAGGTGCGAAGCAGCGGTGCGCCGGGATCGGGGTCCACGGGCCTTTTCGCCGCCGGTAATGTCGTCTCGGGCTTGGCGGCCACTCCGGTGGAGAACCTTCTGCCGAATACCGCATTTTCCATCTATGTGCGCGGCATCTGCGACGGATCGCATTCGCTCTGGAGCTATGCCGTGGAAGTGCGCACCCCTTGTGAGGCTGACGGGATCCCCTACACGGAGAACTTCGGCGGAAGCACGCCTCCAGCGATACCCTCCTGTTTCGCCTCGGAAGCCGTGGTCGGCGACATGTGGAACACCACGGCAGCCTCGCTTCCGGGCATGAGCGGGAATTGTGCGCATGCCGCATACGACCAGGTCTTCAACCCGGATGCCTGGCTCTTCACCACAGGGCTGACCTTGCAAGGAGGAACGAGCTATCGTCTCTCGTACCAGTACGGTAACGGCAACCTTGCCACGCATGATAACCTCTCCGTCCACTACGGCACCGGGCGTTCCGCTATGGACACCGTTACCATGATCGCGGAGCACCTCGCTATCAGCACCGTGAACGCCCTCTCCAACACCGTGGACTTCACGCCGGACGATACCGGCGTGTACTACATCGGCTTCCACTACTTCGCCATGCCCGGTGGAAACCCGGGGCAGATCTTCCTGGACGACATCCATGTGGAGTTGGCACCAACGTGTGAACAAGTGCTCGATCTCACCGCCTTTGCAACGGGCCTGGACGCGGGGTCCGTCTCCTGGAGCGCCCCGGCGGATCCGCCCGCCGACGGCTACGATGTCTACTTCAGCACCAGCACGGTACCACCGGACGCCGGGACCACGCCCGACTTCACGGCCCTTGCCGGTACCAGCCAACCGTTGAGCGGTCTGGCGGAAGGTATACCCGTACATGTCTGGGTGCGAAGCCGATGCTCCGATGCGGACCAAAGCACGTGGGCAGGACCGGCGGCCTTCACACCGGGGACCTACCAGATCGGCAATGGCCCGGACGCGAATGGCTCCTACCCCATCAATTCCTGCTACGGGTACAACTACTCCCAGCAGATCTACCTCGCAAGTGAATACAACGGAAACCCCACCATCACGCACATCCGCTTCAAGTACCAAGGCGGCTCCGCCGATCCTTCCTCCTGGTCGAACTGGACCGTGTACATGGGCAACACCGACCAAGCGGCATTCAGCAGCCAAATGGACTGGGTGCCATTCCCGTCGCTGGAACAGGTCTTCTCCGGAACGGTCGCACCGGTGGCCGGCTCATGGATGGACATCACTTTGGACTCACCTTTCACGTGGGACGGCACGAGCAACATCGTGGTGGCCGTGGACGAGAACTCCAACGGGTTCAATTGCACCGCCCAATGGTCCTCCTTCCCTTCCGGAACATCGCGTGGCTTGCTGTTCCAGAACGATGCGATCGATCCCGACCCCGCTTCGCCACCGCCCGCCAACCAAGGACCGGACGGAGCGATCGCACAGATCCAATTCGTCGGAAGTGCACCAGTGGTATGCGACGAAATCCCCATGCCCGGCGCCACCACGGGTCCAAGCGGCATCTGCCCGGGGATCGTGTTCACGTTGGGTATGGGAAACCCCACCACGACCAATGGGATCTCCCGGCAATGGCAGACCTCAACCAATGGAAGCATCTGGGCCGACGCGCCGGGCCTCAGCACGGGAACAAGCTATTCAACCTCGCAGGCCTCGGATACTTGGTACCGCGTGCAGGTGACCTGTGATGTCGCGGGCACCGGCACAAGTACGCCCCTCTTGGTCACGACCGATCCGTTCAACACCTGTTATTGTACGAGCGTGGATTTCACTGCACAGGTGGAACCGATCTGCAACGTCACTTTCGCGGGTTTGGACAACGACAGCCCCGGCGCGGTCGGCGGCTCACCGGCGGTGGAGGATTTCACCGCCCTGCCCGCCGCCGAAGTGGTGGCCGGTTCGGACTTTCCGATATCCGTGGCGGGAAATACCAACGGGAACCTGACCGACCGGACCACGGTCTTCTTCGACTGGGAGCAGAACGGCCAGTTTGATACCGCCGTTCCGTTGAGCAGCATCACCAACACGGATTGCGGCGTGCCCGCAACCGGGATCATCAGTGTCCCCATTGATGCTTTGGAGGGAACCTCCCGGATGCGGGTGGTGAAGAATGCGGGGCCTTCCCCGTTGGACCCATGCGCGACATACAGCTACGGACAGGCCGAGGACTACTTGGTGAATGTCACGCTTCCGGACCTCTGTGATGCGCTGCCAACGCCGGGCAACACCACCGGTCCGGATCATGCCTGCCCTGATGTCCTCTTCAGTATGGGGCTGGATAACCCCTCGTCATCGGTCGGAATAAGCTATCAATGGGAATCCTCGACCGATGGAAGCATCTGGACCGAAGCACCCGGGAACAGTACGGAAAGCCATTACACGACCTCACAGACGGAACCCATGTGGTATCGGGCACAGATGACCTGTGACGTGGTCGGCACCGCGACCAGCTCGCCCTTGTACGTCGGCATCAATGCCCCGACGGACTGCTACTGCAACACGCTCAGCTATAGCTACCAAGTGCAACCGATCTGCCATGTGTCCTTCGCCGGGATCGCCAACAGCAGTAGCGGCACCTTCCCTTTGGAGGACTTTACCGCCACCACGCCGGGCGAAGTGGTCACCGGCTTCTCCTATCCCCTTTCGGTGAAGGGCTATTCGGACTTCACGACATCGCAGGTCGTGGCCTTCTTCGATTGGGACCAGGACGGCGTCTTTGACACCTCCGTCCCGCTGGGAAGCATCACGGCTGATAGCTGTACTGCGCAACTGACGACCAGCGTGACCGTCCCCTCCTTCGCATTGGCGGGAACCAGCCGGATGCGTGTGCTGACCGCCGACTTCAACATTCCCTCCGACCCATGCGGCACCTACGTTTCCGGACAAGGCGAGGACTACCTGCTCGAAGTGTCGACCGCATCGGCCTGCAATGCCATGCCTCAGCCCGGCAACACCACCGGCCCCTCCAGTACATGCCCCAACACGCTTTTCACGCTCGGCTTTGAGACAGTGCCCCTGGAGACCGGCATCAGCTACCAATGGCAGCGCAGCACCGACGGGGCCACATGGAGCAATGCCCCGGGAAACAGCGACGAGGCCACCTTCACCACTTCACTTTCGGGCGCCACGTGGTACCGGGCCGAGGTCACATGTGATGCCGCGGGTACGGCGTTCAGTTCGCCCTTGCTGATCAACCTCGCACCACCTGTGGATTGCTATTGCACCGGTGTGGCCTTCAGCGCCAACGTGCAGCCCATCTGCAACACCAGCTTTGCCGACCTGGACCACGCCTCGGACGGCACGCTCAACAACAACCCCGGCTTTGAGGACTTCAGTGCCTACACGGCCCAAGTCGTGCAAGGGAATACCTACATGCTTTCAGTCCATGGCAATGCCGGCGGGGGCACAGGCTTCGTTTCGGCATTCTTCGACTGGGACGGTAACGGGGTTTTCGAGACCATGGCGAACGTGGGCACGATCACCGGCGTTGCCTGCGAAGACCCGGCGTCGTTGCCCATCACGGTACCTGCGGAGGCGGCTGTCGGCACGTTCCGGATGCGGATCTTGATGAACGCGAACAACTATGCCGCCGACCCGTGCGCCGTGTACAACGATGGACAGGCCGAGGAATACGCACTGCAGGTGGCGGATGCCATCGGCATTGCGGAGATCGCCGGGAACTTCGGCTTGATGGCCTATCCGAACCCGGCGAGCACGGAATTGTTCCTATGGAATACCGATGGGGTACCAATGGATGTAGAGGTCCATGACATCTTGGGCCACTTGGTAATGCAGGGGAAACGTGTGCGACAGCTGGACATTTCGCGCTTACTGCCCGGCAGCTATGTGCTCATCGTCACCACCAGGATAGGAAGCACCGCACGTGTGCGTTTCATAAAGCTCTAGGAAGAACAACTGGAGCCTGTATACCGCAGGGTCGTACGTCCATGGAAATTGAGCATGGAAAATGATCCGGCCATTCCCATCCCGTCCGCTTGGTTATTGATCGCGCTTCCGATACCTTCGCTCGTGTTGTGCAGAACCCTTGTTCGTGGATCCTTGGTTCCGCGAAAATCCCCATGCATCGCCAGCTAGAAAACCCTAAAACCCCACCCACCATGAAAGCATCCAGTACGATACGTTCAACTTGCCGGACGGTGTGCGCGTTGATCGCGCTCTTCGCCATACTGCCCCGAACGGCGTGGGCACAACTTGACGTGGCGGCGCTGAGCACGCCCTACACCATCACCTTCGACGCCACCATGACCGGGGTGAACAACGACGCCTTCACCGGCTCCGGGTTCACTTCGGCCCCTGCCGCCGGGCAGCTCAATTCAAACGCTTGGGCTTCCACAGGCATGTCCGACGGGGCCTTGGCCTTTGGAGGATCGAACACCAGTGGGGACTATGCTCGTGGACTCAGTACCGGCGCTGGCGGGACCGGCACGACCGGAGGTTTCTACTCGATCGCAGCTCCCAACGTCGGGAGCAATTCCCTCGGCATCAAGCCTGGTGGATCGGACTGGACACCCGGCACATTGACCCTCCGTGTTCAGAACACCACCGGAGGCACCTTGACCAGCTTGGATGTGGCCTATGATCTCTGGAACAACAACAGCCAAGCACGTGGGAACAGCTTGAACTTTTCGTGGAGTACCGATGACGTCTCCTACACCGCAGTGACTGCATTGGATTTCACCAGCCCGGCTGCTGCCGATGCCTTTGGTTATGTCGTCCTCAACAAGAGTACCACCATTGCTAGTTTGAGCGTGGCGAACAGCGCTTACATCTACCTCCGCTGGTATGGCGACGACGTGAACGGCAGTAGTAGCCGCGACGAGTTCGCGTTGGACAACATCAGCGTGACCGGATATGGTGCGGGCGGATCGAACACCTCGGTGGAATTCGCCACAACGGCCAGCTCCGCAGCGGAGGGAAGCGCACCCTTTGATATTACACTCTCCATCACCAACCCCGACGGGACCAACTTAACCAGTGTCATCATCAGCAAAACGGACCCGAACGGCCGCATCACCAGCTTCACCACGCCGGTGGAATTTGCCGGAGGAAGCAGCGCGCCTGAGAACATGACGGTGACCATTGACGACAACGCGATCTGCGATGGCGATGAGGATGTCACCTTCACCATCACCGGCATTTCCGGCGGGCAAGGAACCGCATTCATCGGTGGGAACGACACCTACACGCTCACGGTAACGGACAATGACGCTTTGGCCGTACCGGTGGCCACTGCTGCCACAGTGATCAATAGCAACGACTTCACTGCGAACTGGAATGCCAGCGCAGGCGCTACCGGTTATGAACTGGACGTGTACACGGTGGGTCCCGTTCCCGCCAGTGAGCTGTTCTTCTCCGAATACGTGGAAGGCACGGTCAGTGAAAAGTATCTGGAGATCTACAACGGCACAGGTGCTTTGGTGGACCTTGCGGACTACACCGTGAAACTCTTCTCGAATGGTTCCACTTCACCAAGCAACACGAACGTCCTTTCCGGCAGCTTGGCGGATGGTGATGTAGTGGTGCTCAAGAATTCAAGTGCAACGGGTTATGCGGGTGCGGCGACCAATGCCACCGTCTGCAATTTCAATGGCGACGACGCGGTGCTGCTGTTGAACAATGCAACGGGCGACACACTGGACATCATCGGCACCATCGGCCATGATCCCGGAAGTGCTTGGACCGGAGCAGGAGGCCGCACTACTTCGGACGGAACGCTTGTAAGGGAGGCTTCCGTCACCGACGGCATCACGCATAACCCCGCCACCGGTTTTCCGAGCTTGGACAGTGAATGGTCTCCCTTCGGCACCGACGACGTAAGCCATCTCGGTTCACACGCGTACAGTGGCATGGGCGAGGTGATGGTGATCGGCTCAACTTTCATCTTGGGCAATGTGACGTCCTATATGGTGACCGGACTTGACCCCTCCACGGACTATTTCTATCGCGTACGGGCCACCGGCGGCGGATGCCCGGTAACGGCCAATAGCGCTGAGATCCCGGTGACCACCACGGTGGGCATCACCCCCTTCCTCAACGCAGGGACCTTGGCGGACTTCGGTGACATCTGCTTGAACGCGGACGGAGGTCCCTTCAGCTTCACGGTGGACGGCACCAACCTCACCACAGCGGATGTTACAGTGGCCGCACTGAACGGGTTCACCTTCTCCACCACGGAGTTGGGGACGTATACCTCAACATTGAGCATTCCGCAGCCCGGCGACCCCACCCCCTTCTCGCAGGACATCTGGGTGAAGTTCACCCCGACGCTTGAGCAGAACTACGACGGCGACATCACCGTTGGCGGTGGCGGAGCCTCGGACATCACCGTGGCCGCGATCGGCGATGGCATCGATACCCCGCCCACGATGGCGACCGGAGGCACTGTGAGCGTGGGCATGGACCAAGCGGAAGTGAGCGGCAGCCATACTGACGAAGGATGCTCGGCCCTTACCGACTACGGGATCGAGTACAGCACCTCCATGGGCTTTACCCCCGGCACCGGCACTCCGGTTAGCAGCACAAATATCTCCGGCGGCAACTTCTCCAGCACCCTCACCGGCCTTGACCCTTGTGCCACCTACTATTATGTGGCATACGGCACCAATAACGGCGGAACAACCTACGGAGCTGAGGACAGCTTTGAGACAGATCCCATCGCTGCAACCGTGGCCACTACGCCGGGCATCATCAACATGAACGACTTCACCGCGACCTGGAACGCGGCGGCCGGTGCCACAGGCTATCGTCTTGATGTGAGCACCCTGCCCCTGTTCGGAACGCCTGTCGTTGCCAGTGAGCTGTTCATCTCCGAGTACATCGAAGGCGGCAGCTTTAACAAGTACATCGAGATCTTCAACGGCACGGGAGCTAGTGTGGATCTTTCACACTACAGTTTGTCGGCCTTCTTCAATGGGGCCTCATCTGTTACGGTTGCGGATACATTGTCCGGCACCTTGGCCAATGGCGCCACCATCGTCTATGCGCACCCTTCGGCCGTAGCTTACACAGGAACGGTCGCGACCAGTTCGGTGGTCAACTTCAACGGAGATGACGCGGTCCTACTGTTGAACATCGCGACCGGTGACACCTTGGATATCATCGGCAAGATCGGGGAGGATCCCGGCAGCCAATGGAGTGGCACGGGCGGTCGCTCCACGTTGAACAAGACCTTGGTTCGAAACCCCGATGTGACCGGGGGCGTAACGGCCAACCCGCCTGCCGGCTTTCCCACGCTGGACGGAGAATGGACGGTGTATGCTCAGGACGATGTGAGCTTCCTCGGCACACACGACTTCAACGACATCGACCCCGTTTATGTGCTCGGATATGAGGACCTTGCCGTTGGTGGCACTTCCCAGTCCGTTACCGGCCTAAATACGAGCACCACCTACTACTACCGCGTCCGCGCTGAAGCCGGTGCCTGTGTTTCGGCCAACTCCAACACCATCGCGGTCACCACGCTGGCCTGCCCCGGCAACTCCTTCGTAGTGGCCATCCATACCGATGCCAACGGCGATCAGACCTCATGGGCGGTGCTGGACGAAAGCGATAGCTTTGTCGCATTCGGCGGCCCATACACGGGGCAGAACAACACCTTGGTCACCGAATCGGTCTGCATCGGAGCTTCACCGGTGAACGCGTGCTACAAATTCCACGTCTATGATGGCTACGGGGACGGCCTCACCGGCAGTGGCTACTGGCAGTTGCGCAGCACAAGCGGCAGGGTGCTTATGGGCGACGACTTCGCCAACGGGTACGATTCGCCCAGCTCCACCCCGGCAAATCCCGGCTACGGGTTCGGGCACAGCTTCTGCCTGCCTCTGGGGAACTCACACACCGCGGCCAAGTCCTGCGGACGCCTCAACTTCACCATGAACAGCAAGGTGTATTGCAACAACGCGCCGGGAGCCACCAGCTACCAGTTCGAGTTCTCCGACCCCGACGAAGGCTTTATCCGCCGCATCGCGGTGCCCTCCAACTCCGTACGCTTCAACCAAATGCAGACCAGCCCACTAACGCCCGGGGTGAAGTACTTCGTCCGCGTGCGCAACAATGGGTCCGGAGCGATGGCGAGCGCACACTTCGGCGGCGGCTGCGAGGTGGGCATGAGCCTACCGCTAACGGTGACCTGCACGGAGCTGATCAGCGCGCCCACCTATGGGCATTCCTGCAACGAGAGCCGTGCCTTCAACACCAACAACAGCTTCATCTATGCGCTGCCGGTGACGGGTGCGACGGAGTACCAGTTCAGGGTCTTCAATCTGGACGAGGGCTACGATGAGACCTTCAGCCGCAGCACCTATATCCTGCAGCTGAAGTGGAACATTGGCGTAGCACCGCCCTTGGTCAACGGCTCCACCTACAATGTGACGGTGAACGTGAAAGTGGGAACGCTATACAGCGGCTTCTGCGGGAACGTCTGCACCATCACCATCGACAACCCCGCCCGCCCCGAGGCCAGCATGACGCGGACCGCGGGAACGGCGACCCTATGGCCGAACCCCGTGCGTGAAAGCCAGGTCAACCTGAGCATCGACGGCATCCGGGACGCGGACCAGAGCATCACCGTGGACATCCAGGACATCTACGGCAAGCAGGTGTTCACGAAGGCGTTCGGAAACAGTGGCGAGCGCTTCACCACCATCCTCGACCTGCCGAGCAACATTGCCAGCGGGGTCTACATGGTGAACATCACGGTGAACGGGAAGAAGACCGTGCAGCGGTTGAGCATCCTCCGGTAACGCCGCAGAGGAAACGAACGCCCCAAGAGCCGAAGGGCCGTCCAGTAATGGGCGGCCCTTCGACGTTTTGCGGATCGTGAGAGCGACCATTCCGATGCATTCATCTTGCATGTTCACGGACCTGTGCCCAACGCTGCGTATCTTCGCACACCCGCATCTTTCCGCCCTCACACCAACGGCGTGCTTTTCCTGAAGAGGATCCGCGCCACTTGATCACCCGGGGCGGAACATCCATGCAGGGATAGCACATGGCAACATTCGAGAAACGACAGAAGGAGAAGAAACGATTGCAGAAGAAACAGGAGAAGCAGCGTAAGAAGGAAGAGCGCAAGGCCAATCCCGGTGGAAGCAGCTTGGACTCCATGATGGCCTACGTCGATGAGTTCGGCCAGATCGTTGACACCCCGCCGGACCCAGCCAACAAGGTGGAGATAGACGCCAGCGAGATCGAACTCGGCGTGCCCAAGCGCGAAAAGGTGGAAATTGACCCCGTCCACCAAGGCAAGTTGGACTTCTTCGACACCTCGAAGGGTTTCGGCTTCATCAACGAGATCGGCTCTCAGGAACGCTACTTCGTACACATCAGCGGCATGATCGACGAGATCAACGAGGGTGACAAAGTGAGCTTCGAGCTCGAACGCGGCCCCAAGGGCATGAACGCGGTCCGTGTGCAGAAGGTCTGATCGATATGAGCGGAATTGTGCGGCGGCCCGTGCCGCCACGCATCGTGCATGGGCCCCCATTTACCATGAAGTGGTCGCTCCTGCTATGCCTTGCCCCCCTGATCGGCGGGCCGGGGACACACGACCTTTCCAAGCCCGTTGCACAATTCATACTTCCCGTGGAATTGCTGGAAGTGAGCGGCCTCACCGACTTGGATGAATACACCGTGGCCTGCCTGCAGGATGAGAACGCCACGATCTATGTGGTGGACATCCGCGATGGCAAGATCAAAGAGCGCCACCCCTTCGGCCCGCCCGGCGACATGGAGGGCCTGACCCGCGTGGGCGATGAGCTCTATGCACTGCGCAGCGACGGCCTCATCTATCAACTCCGACGCAAGGACACCCGCTACGCCGTGGTGGACAGTTTCCACATGCAGCTCGGTCACCGCAACATCGAGGGACTGGGCTTTGATGAACGGAAGTACCTGGTGCTCGTGGCACCGAAGGACATCCTGAAAGGCGGTCCGGACACACGCGACCAACGTTCGGTCTTCGCCTTCGATCCCGCAACACGCAAGCTGTTGCCGAAACCGGTGCTCACGTATTCCGTGAAGGAGATCATCCGCAAGGCCGAGGCGGAAGGAATGAAACTACCTGTGCGGACCACCAAAAACGGAAGGACCGTGGACGCACTAAAGCTCCGCATGTCCTCCATCGCCGTGGATCCAGTATCGGACCATTACTTCCTCCTTTCCGCCGTGGACCAGACCTTGCTGGTGCTGGACCGCAACGGCGCGTTCGCGGCGCTGCACCTGTTGGACGCGGACCTGTTGCCGAAGCCGGAAGGCATCACCTTCCTGCCGAACGGCGACATGTTGATCGCCACCGAGGGGAAGAAGGGGCCGCCGCGGTTGGTCCGGTATGCGCGGCAGGAAAGGAAAGAGGTCCGCTGATCATTGTATGGGAAAAGCAGGCCTGAGCGAGGTCGCTTCCGGGCCACCATGTAGTGACCGGGCGAATGATGACTTAACTTCAGCTTCGGAAAAAGCCTCCGGGCCAGTGCATCCGCTCTGGCATGATGGTTGACAAAGAGCCGTTCCCAAACTCCCCGCCATGAAACACTCCACTACGCTTCGATCCATCATTCCCGGGCTGGTTCTGGCCGCCTTGCCCTTCCTATGCTTTGCGCAGGCTACGCCGACCTGGAAAACCGGCCCCGGAGGAGCCATCGCGTGGATGCGTACCACCAGCACTGGCGATCTGCTCGTCTGCACCAGCGAAGGGCTCAAAGGCCTCGACCCGGCAACTGGGAAGGTGAACTGGACAGTGAAGGAACTGGCCAACGCACCGGAATCGGGATTCGAGGAGATCAACGATTCGCCCTACATCTCAGCCATACCCAACGGCCATCCCGAAGATCTGCTGATCCTTGAACCGTTCGGCGGCTCGGTGGTGTTCAGCAGCGAGGAGGCCGGCATTTCCCGCATCGTGAACACGTATTTCCTATATGCCAACAATGTGATCATCGTGGTGGGCCAGAAGGCGGACAAGTCGGCCACCATGGCCTGCGTGGACATGGGCACCGGCAAGGTGCGATGGACGAAGGACGACAAGTTCAGTCGCCTACTCGCGTGCAACAGCGTAGGGCCCGATGAACTCCTCCTGACCACGCTCTTCTTCGCATACAAGATCAATACGAACACCGGCGAGGAGCTCTGGAAGAAATGCCCCGACCCCGGCTTCGAGAAGATGTCCGGCCTTGCCTCCATGCTGGACAAGGGCGGCGCGAACCTCAGCGGGATGTTAGGGGACGTCGGCGGGGTGTTCGTGACCACGCCCTTCGCTCCCGGTCTCTGCTTCATGGGCATGCAGTCCAGCCAGAAGAGCGAAAAGACCGACAGCCAAGGCAAGAAAACGACCGTGAGTCACCTACAAGACATTCGTCAATGCGTTCAACATCAACGACGGGGCTTACGCGTGGACCGCTCCCTTGGAAATGCAGCAGAAGCTCGGGGCGATCATCCCCTTGGAACAAGGCCTGCTGATCGGTGCGGGCGACACGCGCTCCGTTGACCTGCTGGACTACGGGACCGGCGAGGGCATCTGGGGCAAGAAGGGCAAAGGCATCAGCGTGAAGGGGACCTTAAGCGGTGCCGTGGCCGTGGGCGATCGTGTACTGTTGACCAGCGGAGGTAGCGACGGCGTAGTGACGTTGATCGATGCCACGGGCATGGAAGTCTGGAAGAAACCCGTGAAACTCGATGGCGTGGTGAAGAGCGTGACCCTGCTGGGCGGCGATGTGCTCCTGGCCAGTAAGGAGGAAGTGGAGGTCGCGGACATGGCCACCGGTGAGTCCCGCCTTCCCAAGACCATACAGGGTGGTGCAGGACTGGTGGCGACCGGTGGTGACCTTACCTACATCTTCAATACGAAGGACGGCCTCCTGTACAGCGTTTCGCGGAATGGCGGTGCGGTGAAGGTCGGCGGTTCCATCCCGTTGAAATTCGAGGGCAAGGAGGATCCAACACACTTGGAGTACACGGACCATGGCCTGGTGGTCTCTTCCGACCAGAACGTGACGCTTATCGGTACCGATGGCGCGCTGAAGTACCAGAAGTACTTCCCCGCGCCTCGGGAGAGCGGGCTGAAGCGTGCGCTGCTCTATGCCAACGCCGTCCGCGCGGCATACTACACCGCCGCCTTCGGCTACACCAGCGCCGCCTTCGGTGCGGCCAGCCAGAGCATCCGGGTCACCGATGCGGGCTCCCAAACGGGTAAGGCGATCACGGGCGAGGTTTCCAAGCTGTACGGCGATGCCTCGGCCTCCGCCTTGGACTATACCATACAGTTCCTCGCCCGGGCCAACGCCCGCTTCAAGGCCTCCGAAAGCACCAATGCGGTCCAGTACATCCTCAGCGATGCCGGCAAGCGCGAATACGTGCTAATGCGCGTGAACAAGCAGGACGGCTCCCTCGGCGGGACCATCCAGCTGGGCCAGGACAAGACGCCGATGTACGCCGTGGACGACATTGACAATGCCGTCTATCTGGTGAGCGGAACGGACGTGCTGGCCTACCGGTAAACCGTGCCGGACCACATCCTTGGCATCAAGTTCGTACCTTAGTGAAATAGCATGACCATTGAACCTCGCGAGACCCGTACCAGCGTAGCCATCCTTAAGCGGATGCGCCCCGACCATATCGAAGTACAATACCTGCCCGGCGCCATGCTCAACAACGCCGCGCTGGCCGAAGTCCAGAAAGCCCGCCGCGAACTGATGGGGAATGCCCCGTACAGCATGCTCAGCATCATTCCCGAGGACGTGGATTACGCCGCGTCCGCCATGAGCGTGGACCATTTGGCCACCGACCGCAAGGAAGGAGCGCTGCTCGCCATCGCCGTGGTGGCCCATTCGAACATGATGGAGCTGATCGTGAAGCTCTACTTCTCCTACTACCCGCAGCTCAACCGCATCCACGTGACCCCGTCCGAAGCGGATGCGCGCCAATGGCTGAAAGCGCAGATGGAAGAGATCGGGCAGACCGGGAGCTGAACAGGCGGTTGACGTAGGTCCCAGGTCTTTGGTCTTTGGCCGATCCATTCAGGCCTTGGACCCATGACCAAAGATCTATGACCCAAAAACCTCCCCCTCGTACTCGGCATTCAGTATTCGCTGTGCCCTCTGTGCCTCTGTGGTGAACCTACCCCCTAATTTCGCCACATGGCCCAAAAGATCGATATCGAAGCCTCCAAGAACGAGGACCACAACAAGCTCGCCGGTCTCCGACCTGAACAAGCGCCTGCACAAGATCCACGAAGGCGGCGGCGAGAAACGCATCGCCAAGCAGCACGAGCAAGGCAAGATGACCGCCCGCGAGCGCATCGATGCCCTGCTCGACCCCAAGAGCCCGCGCATCGAGATCGGTGCCTTCGCGGCCGATGGCATGTACGACGAGCACGGCGGTGCGCCCTGCGCCGGTGTGGTGGTGATGATCGGCTACGTGAGCAAGCGCCAGTGCATCGTGGTGGCCAACGACGCCACCGTGAAGGCCGGGGCCTGGTTCCCCATGACCGGCAAGAAGAACCTGCGCGCACAGGAGATCGCCATCGAGAACCGCCTGCCCATCATCTACCTCGTGGACAGCGCCGGCGTGTTCCTGCCCATGCAGGACGAGATCTTCCCCGACAAGGAGCACTTCGGACGGATCTTCCGCAACAACGCCGTGATGAGCTCCATGGGCATCTCGCAGATCAGCGCCGTCATGGGCAGCTGCGTGGCGGGCGGCGCCTACCTGCCCATCATGAGCGATGAGGCCCTGATCGTGGAAGGCACCGGCAGCATCTTCCTCGCCGGCAGCTACCTGGTGAAGGCCGCCATCGGTGAGGACATCGACAACGAGACCCTCGGCGGTGCCACCACCCACAGCCAGATCAGCGGCGTGACCGACTACCAGTGCAAGGACGATGCGGAATGCCTCAAGACCATCCGCAGCCTCATGGACAAGCTCGGCAAGCCGAAGGACGCCGGCTTCAGTCGCGAGAAGGCCGCCAAGCCCGAAGGCCGACCCGAAGGAGCTCTACGGCATCCTCCCCAGGAGCGCACCAAGCCCTACGACATGCGCGAGATGATCGCGCGCCTGGTGGACGACAGCGAGTTCACCGAATACAAGGAAGGCTACGGCCAGAGCATCATCACCGCCTACGCCCGCATCGACGGCTGGGCCGTGGGCATCGTGGCCAACCAGCGCAAGGTGGTGAAGAGCAAGAAGGGCGAGATGCAGTTCGGCGGCGTCATCTACAGCGACAGCGCCGACAAGGCCACGCGCTTCATCGCCAACTGCAACCAGAAGAACATCCCGCTGGTCTTCCTGCAGGACGTCACCGGCTTCATGGTGGGCAGCCGCAGCGAGCAGGGCGGCATCATCAAGGACGGCGCGAAACTGGTGAACGCCGTAAGCAACAGCGTGGTGCCCAAGTTCACCATCATCATCGGCAACAGCTACGGCGCCGGCAACTACGCCATGTGCGGCAAGGCCTACGACCCGCGCCTCATCGTGGGCTGGCCCAGCGCCCAAGTGGCCGTGATGGGCGGCGAGCAGGCCAGCAAGGTGATGCTGCAGATCGAGGTGAGCGCGCTGAAAGGCAAGGGCGAAGTGATCACCCCCGAAAAGGAAAAGGAACTGCTGGACCGCATCCAGAAGAAGTACGAGGACACCATCAGCCCCTACTACGCGGCAAGCCGCC
>CAVPLQ010000005.1:0-83517 GCA_963706125.1 uncultured Flavobacteriales bacterium | reverse complement strand
TCCTTTCTTGGTAAGGAGGAAGTGAAGCACCTTACGAACGGCGACCTACAGGATGTCACGCGCCCCTTCCTCTCCTTCTATCGTTCGCTCAATGCCTATACACAACGAACAGAGAAGGAAGTCCGGAGGCAAGGGCCTTGCGTGCCGCGATCGAGCATGCCACCGATCCCGAGAAGACCTTCTTCGAGGACCTGCCGAACGCTTTGCATCTGTCCTTGGATGAAGTGAGCAAGTCGGATGAACAACTTGGCCGCTTTGTCACTTTCCTAAGCACCGCGATCGACCACCTGCAGCAGGCCACGACCGCGCTTGGCGGAACGTATTGACGCCTTCTCGGGGAGGAAGTGCTTGCGGGTGGGCAGCGTTTCCCGGATACGCGTGCTGCTCTTGTCGGGCAGTTGGATGGGATACGTGAACACCAGCTCTTGGACCACCTTACGCCCTTGTTCAAACGGACGATGGCACCGCTGGATGAGAGCGAAGCGTGGACCTCTTCCATTGCCGAAGGCGCCATCGGGAAAACCGTTGAGCAAGTTCACCGATCGTGATGAGGACCTCTTGAAGGAACGCCTACTGACGATGTATCGGGGAATCGATCAGCCTCGCCGACCTGCATCGTGTGGAAGAGGATCCGAAAGGGGCGCCAGCGGTTCGCCTACAGATCACCACATCGAGCAAAGGCACGCACACGGAGACGATCCAATACCCTGTGGAAGAAGAAGCCCAAGTGGAGAAATTGAAAAGCACTCAAGGCCCGTTTGAGCAAGGATGGGCCGAGTTACCGCGCAGCCTTAGCTTGGCTGCTGAACGAGGAATTTGGAAAGGAATGAGCACAATGAAGCACGTCTTGGCGATCTCCGGAGGTAAAGACAGCGCCGCCTTGGCCATCTATATGAAGGACAAGTATCCTTCGTTGGATATGACCTACTACTTCACGGACACCGGGAAGGAACTGGACGAGACCTACCAACTGATCGAACGGCTTGAGGGATACTTGGGCAAGCCCATCGCGAGAAGCTGGAGTCTCCGAAGATGCTAGAAAGTCTGGGCAGGACCCTTTCGACTACCACGACAAGGTGTACCGCGGCTATCTGCCATCGCAGCAGGCGCGTTGGTGTACGAAGTTCATGAAGATCCAACCCTTCGAGACCTTCGTAGGCGAAGCGCCGACGCTTTCCTATGTGGGCATTCGTGGCGACGAAGAGCGCGAAGGTTACCTATCGCGCAAATCGAACATTCAGGCCATTTTCCCTTTCAGACGTAATATCTGGAGTGAGGATGTGATCAAGTTCGTCCTCGACAACCAGCGTAGCGGACAGGTTGCGGATTTGTATGCCTCGGAACTATCCGGGGCTCAGCTTGACGTGGTGACCCAAGTGCTTCGCAAGCCGGTTGATTTCATGGAGAATGACCGCTTGGGCAATGGTCGCCGACAGATTGAAAAGCTCAATCGTTTGTTTGAGCATGGCGTTGCTCCCTTTAATCGGGTAGCATTCCACATGCTTAAGGATAGCCCGTACCCATTGGGCCTTGAAACGAACTATGCGCTTTTAGAGAATGAGGATGTGCTGGACAAGGCCGCGATCTTCCAATTATTGGAGGATAGCGGCGTTGGCATCCCTGGCTACTATAGATAAAAAAGGAATTTACGGTAGGGGAGAGAAAAGGCACCTATGCTCGTAGCCGCTCAGGCTGCTATTTCTGTTTCTTCCAGCAGCGTATTGAATGGGTTTGGCTCTATGAGCAACACCCGGACCTCTTCGCGAAAAGCTATGAAGTATGAGAACGAAGACGAGGGCTTCACTTGGGCACAAGGTGAAAGTCTGAAGGACCTGATACATCCTCGCCGCATCGAACAGTACTCAAGGCTGAGGCTTTGAATAAGCAAAGTAGCCCCAGTAACAACAGACTACTCTCCATCCTTCAGGAATCGGATGACCGTGAGTGTCTGACGTGCTTTCTTCTTTAAGACGGATGGAAGGGCATCGTGCAATCACTCTAAAGACACAGGTACGGCGACTTCGGTATTCCAAAATCATGTGCAGCGCATCGAGGAAGTCCGGGTTCCCTTTGGATGTGCTTCAGCGTAACACTATCGATTGGGCCCAAACCCACATTGACGACACTCAAGACTGTAGCTGTCTCACCCTCTGGTGAAGTTCGCGCCTCTACCCCGCATAGACCGTCACAAAGTTTCAGGTTCTCACTCACGGGGCCCTTGTGAGACTCGCTCTTGCGCATGCATTTTTCCGTAGCTTGTCACGAAGTTCACGAATGGGGGCTGTTCCGAAGAACCTTCACAATCAAGATAATACGGCAGCATCCAATTCATTCTTCCTTTCAGATGGGGAGAAGATGCTGTTCCTATTCGTATTGAGATCGAACGAGATGCCGACTACTCTTCGACCGTATTGCGCCAGGTGGCTATGGCTCCGAAGTGAAACACTGGCCGACTACCAGGCCGAATTCCAAGGTGCCTACATCAACCGATTGAATGCCCGGCTATCAGAGACGAATGATAGTCGCTACGTCGGTGCGATACAAGATGCTCGACAAAGGGCCAATGATTGGCGCGCGCCCAAGCGATATAGCGAGGACATTGTTCCGACCAGGATAAACTGGCTGATTGACCTCCAATTGATTTCTGTGGGCAGCAACCGTGGACGTGCTGCTACTTACAATTTGACCACCGCAGGTGAGGCTTTCCGTAAGTGCATTATGACCGGACACGAATATGATGACCCGGTTGATGACTGGCATCAATCCGCGTTTATTCACGCCTGCACACGGTCTTGCAGACCGAGGTTCGCCAATGGAACGCAATTGATGAAGACATCCGCGTGCAATATGTGATTGAGCGCATGGTAGCATGTCAGAAATACTTCGGCTCCTCTACTCCTGCCCCTCTCCTGACAGATCAGACGTTTCTCACTCCGTTTTGCATTTATTCCTTATCAAGTCGGTCGCGGTTGAGATTTCAGAGCTTGAGTCCTGGGTTGGGTATGAACGCCAGCTAGGTGCAATGCGCGTAGGGTATCGTAAATCTGCGCGAGTGTATGAATCTTACGTCGTAATAAGCCATGCCTAAACCGAGCATTCTCATTGATACGAACGCGCTGACACACCTCGCTTCTGTGTCCAGCGACCTCAATGGAAAAAGCGTGGATAAATGGCTTTGGGGCATCTTCAATATTCATACATGCACGGCTGTGCGGGATGAATTCAGAGTAGGTATAGCGAATGCCCCCCTGCCGAATCTAAAAGCGATGGCGATCGTCGTCTCCGGGAGAATAACAGGAACCAAAACGGAGTTACGTGCATTCCGCACTTGCGCCACACCGCAGCTTTGGAATCGCGCTGGCTGCATCCGAGGTACTATGCCAAGTCCTTGTCCAAGAGGCCGCGGCGAAAGACATCTTCTGTGCGCGGCTGCGGAACTGGCCTGTCATGGCACCATAGGTAAGTTCATTGTCGTCACAGATGATAACACGGCACTTCGCAAGTTCATTCGGCCAGTATTGAAAGATCATCCGCTAGCAGAAGTGTGGAGTACTTTAGACCTGCTGCTGTTCATGTATCTAACCCGCAAGGAAGTGACGGCAGGCTTTGCAAAAGATGCAGTGCGTGACATCGCAGGTGCAAGTTGATTTAGCATCTTTGAATTCCGTGAGCTTGGTGACACGGAGGCGGATCGGAGAGTGGAGCTTATGAAGAGCTACTACCGCAAGATCGATCGAATCACAGAGCTGAAGAACATATTTCCAGCTTAGAAGAACCAAACAACATGGCTACTAGCATCTGGACCGAATTGGGTTTCACGAAGAACCCATTCAACATTGTCCCTGACAAGGAAACGAGCGACTCGTATCGGGGCTGGCTTTAACAGCAGTAAGTGTCGAATTCGAGAAGCTGATGCGGTAGTCGTCTTACTACGGAGGAGACCAAAGTCGCAATCAATCTGAGCCGATATGGAGGTGGCAAGACTCCATGCGGCATATTACTTTGCCAAACACTCAGTGGAATATGGAGAAAATGGGACAGGGCCCCTCTAACACTATGTAATCACAGCACCCAAGACCGGGGATAATGCTGTTTGGGATTTCTATGTGAAGCTGATAGAAGCAATGGGCTTCAAGGCGATTGAAGCTGCTCTACGAAGTCACCGAAATGCAGTCGGAGATAAGATCTTGCTCGAGCAGCTACAGATGTATGCAAAGAGCGAAGACATAGGGCGACTAATTTGGTTGCTAGCCGATCCCAATGAGGATATTGCCTACATGGCAGGAGAGATACTGACGTCGGGCAAGGCATCGGCCGCAGCGCGCAAAAGGTTACGAATCAGAAGAGGCTTAACGTCCAATTCAGATGCTGCCGAAATCCTCAGCGCTCTATTCAATGCAATCCGCCCGATATAATGACGAACGACAACTAGCGAAAGCACGTCGTGTATTCGTCTGGCTCGATGAGATGGAGGCACTGGGGTTCTATTCATCAAGGCACTATCCGCCGTTCACACAGGTCTTGCGCGAACTCATCGATTGTACACCGCAATACTTGGCCTTGGTCATGAATTTCTCCTTTGCAGCACCAAGAGAAGCGGAGAACCTCGAAATCGTAATCGGGGAGGCTCTTCTCGACCGCGTGACAGATCGAATTGTTTTCGAGGAGGGAAGTGTTGAAGAATCGCTTCAGTACCTCAATGAAATTCTGATGCACTATCGGGTGAAGAAAGACATAACCCCAATCGCATTTCCCTTCTCGAATGAGGCGGCCCTCAAATTGCTCGAAACAGCACCTGCCCGTTCCGGCAAACCACGGACACCACGCAGAATAAACCAATGGTGCGTTCAGGCGATTGAAGCAGCTCGTGCTAATGGTCCTATACCAGCCACAGGCATTGAAGCATCTTTTGTTACCAACCTTTCGCTCACTCCCGATGACGGCGAGGAATCGGAGTCAATCTGAAAGCCCTTGCATCAACTCCTCCGTCCCGCCGAAAGTCAGGATGAACGAGGAGTAGTAGTGGTCGAAGAGGTCCTTGATGTAAGTGCCGATATCCACCGATTCTCGCTTGTCGTTCTTTTTCACCGAGATCTGGTAACCCCTGTTCTTGGTGATCATGTACAGGAACAAGGAGTGGAAGTACACCGCAGTGTAGTACTTCCTGTTGGCTAGTCTCCAACTGATCCGCATTCGGGTTCTTGTACTTGTTCTTGTACTCGATCAGCACACGGCTGTCCATGTTCACGTAGATCTTCTTCAGCTCGTCCCCTTTCAGCTTCCGGTATCATTACGGCCTCGTGGTCCACGGTCATGCCGGTCACATCCTCCACCACCGACCAATCCACCGCATTCGTCCGTTCGCCCTTGTCCTGATAGGTCTGCACGAGCTCAGGTAGGCCAAGATTATCCTCCGGGGCATCCTCTTTCGGCCTTGGCTCCTTCGGTTTTTCCGGGTCCACCACCTTCACCCAGAACAAGTGCCTCAAGGTCACCGCCCGGTGCGGTCAACGATACCTTCACCTGTGCTTGGTCACCCACCTTCAGTTCATTCGGCTTCGGGCTCAAGGCGATCCGGATCGTACCATCCTTCGGGCTGCTCTTGTTCACACTGAACAAGTCCGTGATGCCCTTCGGAGTTCCTGGCGCTGTCCCTCCGGTCGTCTCATTGTTCGGTAATGCTCAGCAATGTGACCTTCAACTCGCCCGGTTCCTCCACACGATCGAAGTAGTCGTTCTCCACATCCGTTTTCAACCGGATGGTCTTCTCCCCACCGAGCGGCAACATGGTCGCTTCCGTCGTCTCATTCTTCCCTGATCCATACTTCAGGAACGTCGGGAAGCGCTCGGCTTTGAACGGTTCTTGCGGTTTAGGCTCCTTAGGCTTGTCCTTCCTCTTCTCCGGCCCGGCCTTTCCCAGCAGGCACGTCGATCTTGAACGTCTGCTGAAGCATCTTCTTCAGCTCCGGGTCCAGGGGCATCTTGTTCGCGAAGCTCCTGAGAAGATCCTGCGTGCTCGAACTGGTATCGATATCCGCAGCACTCTTCCGATGCTCTTGGATCTCCCAAAGCCTGCTCCCCTTCTGGCTCAGCTTCTTCGCAAGGAACTGCCGCAGATGCTGCGTCGCATTCCCATCCTTCATTCTGTCCCGCGAAGCCATGAAAAGCTCCTTCCGGAAGTCGTAGTTCATGTGCGTGCAGTCCACATGGATCAGGAGGTGGCTCTTCAGCATGTTCATCTTCAAGGAACGGGTGATGAACTCGGATGTGAAATGGCCATGAACCTGCCCGTTCATGGAGAACAGCACCGACATGTTGTTCTTGAAATAACGCTTCTGGATGTTCTCCTTGGTCTGCTTGGCGTCATTGTCCTTCACGCGCGTTCGGAACACGAAGCAGTTCACCTTCATATTACCGATCGGGTCCTCATCGAACTCCTCCAAGAACCGCTCTTCGAGGTACTCATCCTTTTCCCGCTCCAGCCTTCGCTTCAACCCATAGAGATCCGTAACGAGGACCTTGTTGTTCGGATAGCGTTCCGGGGTGTCCTTTGTCAAGATCGGCAACGCCGGTTCGAACAAGTATTCCGTGATGCTCTGGTTCAGGTCTTGTGCAAACGCAGAATAGCCACTGTCGAATTGGTAGTCGAATAGCTTGATGATCGTTCCGGTCTTGAACTTCCTGTTCTCCAATCCAAGTTCAAGCTCGCTGATCGGGAAGGAAGGGATGCTCCCATTCGGTATCCAGTATTCATACCAGGTCTCCTTCGCCATGTCGGATTCCGTCTTAGCATGCTCACGGATCAAAGTGAAGCCGAACTCACCGCTTCCGTCAAAGCGTTTCGAGCCCAGCAATTGAAATCGTTTGGTTCCGGCGAACACCAAGGCCCCAGAGCCGCCCATGTTGTACTTGCCCTGCACGAATTGGATGTCATTCTTGTTGCCCTTTAACAAGGAGAGAAACGTCCGTTCAAAATCCTCCGGTCGTTGCCCTTCCCCGTTGTCATAAATGATCACAGCCGTTGGTTGGTTGCGCCTCTCACGAGGACCCTTTCCATCTGCGATCACTTGGATCTCCTCGGCTTGCGCTCGTCTGAACTGCTGCAGGTCCCAATCCGTTTGACCCGGAAAGAAGCGCTTCACCGCTTCCTCCATGCTCTTTGGCGCGTCAGTTCCCTTGAGGGCCACCCCAGTCTCATAGGCACGCTTCATCAACAAGGCATCGATCGAGTTCGTGACCTTCTCTATGATCGCCGCGATGGAATTGGACTGTTGGTTGTTGACGACGCTGAAGTTGCTCTTGTTGTCACCTAATGGCTTCCAATGAACATCATCGAAAAATGATGGGTTCTCATCAAGGATCCTTTGGACCTGTTCTTCATCCTTAGCTCGATACAACTGATGGAACAATTGTTCAAAGTCAACATTCGAATGAAAGAGGTCGGCCATGGTCGGATTTTGGTTTGGGAAAGTATCATTTATAGTCGTTGCTGCCTAAATCACCAACTTTAGCGCAAGCCTCCACGTTCGTGCCTTTACAGCATTTGTTGGTTCTGAGCCTTGCCCGCGATGCCTTTGGCCGAGGGCCTGAATGCCTGGATAAACAAGAGGCCTGAAGCGGCCTGTGCCGAATGCCTGCATGCGCTGAAGAGACAGAACACCGAAAGGATCCCCCCATCTCTGGCGCAAGCGTCCACGCTCGTGCACTTCCAACATCTTTCATCACAAACTTAGGAAAGCTCTGCAAGACACAAAGATGGTCTCCTCGCTCTGGCGCGAGCGTCCCCGCTCGTGCCTTTGTAACATGGCATCTGACATTTGATAACAGGATGGAAGGACACGAGCGTGGACGCTCGCGTCAGTGTGGGGGGTTCCGCTGCTGGCCACCGCAGCGTCCAAATGCTCAACGCCACTCTACTTCCCTCGCTCTGGCGCGAGCGTCCCCGCTCGTGCCTTTGTAACATGGCATCTGACACATAATAACAGGATGGAAGGACACGAGCGTGGACGCTCGCGTCAGTTTGGGGCGTTCCGCTGCTGGCCACCGCAGCGTCCAAATGCTCAACGCCACTCTACTTCACCTCGATCTCCTGGATGTTGATGCTGGGCGCACAGTCGATGCAGCCGGTTTCCTTCTTCTCCTCCTTGGTGGCGCCGCAGCGCGTCATGGTGTTGGTGAGCAGATCGATGGAGGCGCCCGGCTTGATCTTCTCGTTGAACTTGGCATCGGGCACGGTGAAGCCTTTCAGGCTCACCGTACGATCGGAGGTGTTGGTGATGCGGTACACGTACTGGCAGCCCATGGGGATGGGCTTCTTCAGCTGCACGCTGAACTCCACAGGCAGTGGCGCGATGCCTTCCTTCTCCATGTCCGCTGTTTGCAGCGTGGTCTTCAGCGCCGCACCGAACTCCTTCGGGTCCGTGCTGTTCATTTCAAGGTTGTAGGATTGGGCAAAAGCGCCTGTGGCAAGTGCACAGAGCAGCAGGGTGGACAAGGTCCGGTGCATGGTGTTGGGGGGATGAAGTGGATGATGTTCAGGGCTGTGCCCGGCCGGTGATCCGGAAGGGATCGGTACGGCGGGTCCTGCGCTACAATGTTAAATGAAGTCCGCGTGCTGCGCAAGACCCTACCCCTCGCTCTGGCGCGAGCGTCCCCGCTCGTGCCTTTGTAACATGGCATCTGACACATGATAAAAGGACACGAGCGTGGACGCTCGCGTCAGTTTGGGGCATGATAACAGGATGGAAGGACACGAGCGTGGACGCTCGCGTCAGTTTGGGACGGCGCAACCCTGTCGATGTTTGACGTGACCGCCCGGTCATGCGCTGAGCGAACCATGCCGGGGCGTTCCGCGTACGAGGTCCGATATCCTTTTGCGGATCATGCGTCAGGACACGTCATACGGCACACGCTATATCGCCTTGCTTCGCAAGCGTAGCGAGAAGGGCACCTACATGCTGGCGGCCGCTTTTTCAGTGGTCTTCGGCATCTCCTACACGCTGTGGTTCTACAATTCGGCTGTTCCAACTGGTGCCATCTTACCAAGTGTTCGTGCACTCGTAGGTCTGCTTGCGCTGCTCTGCATTTGGCGCGACGTCGCTGCGGTGGTCGCACGCCATGCCCTGCTTCTCACTGGTCTGCTTTTTCCCTTCGTCAACCAGGCCATGCTTGGCGGAATCGGTCCAAGCGGCCTGCTCATGTTCTGGTCCATGCCGATGCTCGTGATAGCGGTGAACGTGCAGTCAGGCGCATTGCGCTATTTCTACCTCACCCTCACAGGGACCCTCTTCGTTCTCTTCGCCGCCTTCGACCCCGCCATCGGCGATGCACCGCGTGCTGCGGACCAGATGAACGGTTTATTGCTTTCCTTCAATATCGGCCTAGTGATGGTCCTCAATTTCGTGCTGGCCGACCTGCTGCTGCGAAGTCAACGCAAGTTGCGGCGAGCCATCTTCACCATCAAGAACGAAACCGAGGACCGGCTGAGGCGGTCCCTCGCGGAACGGAACGACGAACACTTGAAAAGCCTGCAATATGCGAGCCGGATACAAAGGGCCCTGATGCCTGATACGGACGGACTGAACGAGCTGTTCGAAGAGGTGCATGTCCACTACAAACCGATGGAAGCCGTGGGAGGCGATCTGCTCTGGCACGGCCGCGTTGGAGATCGCAGCTATTTCGTGATCATGGATTGCACCGGGCACGGTGTTCCGGGCGGGTTGATGAGCATGTTGATGCATGGTCTTTTGAACGAAGCGTCGCACGCCGTTCATAAACTCTCGGTTTCGGAGCTGATGGCGCTCACGCTTCAATTGCTGGACGATCGCTTGGACCGTGACCGCACGGGGACCATGGACGATGCGGATCTCGCGGCGCTTTGTTTCGATCGCAGCAAGCGCGAACTCACCTGTTGCGCTCTGGGCTGCGGTGTGCTGATCCAACAGGCCGACGGCATGGAACGCATCAATGGCCGCCGAAGGAACTCCCTGAGGAACGGACAAGACCGGACCCTAGGACTGACCGAGCACCGCGTGCACGTTGGTCCGGAAACGCGCATACACCTGTTCACCGATGGGATCCTGGACCAATTCTGTGCGAACGACCAACGACGATTCACCTTGGGCCGTCTGGTGCGCATCCTGAGCGAAGCGAAGGACCGAACTCCCGGTGATCAGATGGATCACTTGCTGAACGCATTCGAGGAATGGCGGGATCCACCGAGCAGATCGATGATATCCTCATGGTCAGCCTGGTGCCAGCAAGCGCTTGGTACTCGGAAGCCGAGGGTTCGCGGTCGGAAGCTGCTTGAACGATGCGCCGGGAGGCGCGCATGGACCGGTCCTCCACGTTCACGGACCGTCCTCTCGACTCATCGCTCAGGACCCGGAACCGAGATCGATCAGCTCAGCACCCAAGTCCAGTCTTGTTCGTTGGTCTACCGGTTCACCGGTCTCCACATAGTGCTTGATGCCCGCCATGAACTTCGTCCAACCGCTCAGATGGAGTCGGTCGAGGACCAGTCGATCCCATAGCCTCCCATGCCAATTTGCGGATGCATATCGGAGTGTGCCGGTCAACAGGGTCGCGTCACCCTCCTCAGTTAGCGCAAATGACGATATCATTTCCACCCGCATGGGGAGGTTTCGACTTTCATACATCGCCAATTTTAGCAAGTCGTTCTCCTTCCAAGTGACAACGCGTTCCTTCAACTCTATACCATAGTGGCTGCAATGAAGGTGTCGTGTCGCACCAATTCCGGATTCCTTGGTCGAGGTGACCCGGGATAGGACGATGTAGGGATGGAGTCGTTCCACGGCCCCGATGTCGGCGATCGCATTCCAGACCTTCTCCTTCGAAGATCCGATCCGGACGCGGCGTATGATCGTGATGACCCCCATGTAGTAGCTCCTCTAATTGTTGTTAGAATACCAAACCTCCGTAGGCTCTCCTGCAATGGAACCCTGCGCTCTTCCGCAGAAACGCAGGGTCACCGCCAAAAGCGCGGGAGAACCTGCGGAGGCCTTGAAGAGCAGACCGACGTACACCGCTAGCACCATCAACTGGATGATCATTACACACAAGGTCCCACACTAGGGGAGCTTGCGCAATGACGGTCGTCATGTTCACTCCCGCATCGATCGTGAATTGACCCCGTCCCGGCGCCCGGGTGTTTCCCGAGCCTGCATGCCGGAGGGATGTGCCCGCCACTCCTCGGCCTCCGGCCGCCTGAGCCGAACGCGCTGAATGCCGATCGCCCAATGCGCCGATCAGCCTGGACAACCAAGAGGCCTGAAGCAGCCTGGGCCGAATGCGCCGAATGCCGATCGCCCAATGAACGACCAAGCGGCCTGCCCCCCCCCAACAGAAGCTCGGGAAACCCGGCGGAGCTTCAGGTATACCTTGCGTAGGTGCCATGGGGACCATGTCCCACCATGGGTAGGCGCCTACCGATCATGGATCATGTTCGCAGGTCCCCCCACCGAACGGCGTATCCACCGGTTAATGGCACCGTCCACTTCCCCGGACAACGCCGTCTACTTCTTGACCACCTTGAGGGTCCGACTCCCTTGGTCTCCGATCCGGATCACATACGCACCGGCCGCTGCTCCACTCAGGTCGATGGAGGTGCTTTCATTGATGAGTTTCCCGGACGACACTTGCCGACCTGCCTGATCCGTGATCATGAACGAGGAACCCACCAAGTTGCTGTTGGCCTTGATCGTGATCAGGTCCGTGGCTGGGTTCGGGTACACGGAAAAAGCCCGCTCGTTGGTGCCCAATTCGGCCGTGACCGTGCTTAGAGCTTCCGGGACCAAGAGGGTGGATGTGTACACGGTGTCACCGTTCTGGTTGAAATTCGAATTGGTCACATTGAATGCACCATAGAAGGTCGCACTGCCTGTTCCCTGTGGCGGAGCGGTCCATTCGAATGTCCAGCTCCTGGAGCCCTCCCCGGCGATCCCGTTGAAACTATGCGTGATATAGTTGGAACCGGCGCCGTTCAGCAGTGTTTCCTCACCGGTGTTCGCCAATGTTCCGATGAAGTCTCCATCGGGATCCTGGGGCGAGATCTCGAATCCGAACCTGCTATGCCCTGCACGGGCTATCGTAGCGGTAATGGTGTACGTGGCATTGGGCGTATACCCCTCGGCCGGAATATCCGAAGTGATCAGCCCGCTGACCGCTGTTGCGGGCGGCCCGGCATGGCACGCGGTGCAGGTAAGGGATCCACCCGCAGGGTCCCCACTATATCCTGCGACCGCGCCTCCCGCACTCTTGTGCATATGGCCCCCAGGGTTGTTGAAGGCCATCAACGCCACGGTAGCGATGACCAGACCAAGGATCGGTATCGTCCTATTCATTGGGTAAGGGAATGGTATATGTTCGAACTACGCATGCACGAAGCAACATGGTATCACGGATCCATGAAGTGATGATCGTCACAGAGACCATGAAGGATCATCGGTATCGCATGCTCCTGCAGAGCCTTGAGCCGAGGAGCGTTCCCCCCTCTAGCGCGAGCGTCCACGCTCGTGCTTCCATCATACAGTCCCCCCCTCTAGCGCGAGCGTCCACGCTCGTGCTTCCATCATACAGTCCTTACCTTGCCCTTATGAGCGAGCGCTACAAGTTCGTTGAAGGGCATGCCCATTTCATCACCTTTGCGGTAGTGGGCTGGGTGGATGTATTCACGCGCCGCGAATATGCCGAGTTCCTGCTGGAGAACTTGGCCTATTGCAGAAAGAACAAAGGGCTTCGCCTTTATGATCTTGTGATCATGCCGAACCACTTGTATTTGATCGCGGCGGCTGCGAACGGCAGTTTGGGAGAGATCATGCGGGACTTCAAAACATTTACAAGCAAGGAGCTGGTGAAGCGGATCGGCGCCAACCCGCGAGAGAGCCGGAAGGAATGGATGTTGCGCGTATTCCGTGAGCATGGAGCGGCAAATCCACACAATAAGGACCACCAATTTTGGCAACAGAGCAACCGTCCGATCATATTGGACAAGCCGGAGCTATTCGACCAGCGGAGACGCTACCTTCGTGAGAATCCGTTACGCGCGGGCTTGGTCAATGATGAGACAGCATACATGTGGAGCAGCGCTAACCCACATTTGGATTTTGTGTTTGATGAAGGATAGGAACAAAGAGGCGACAAAGAGGGGCACGAGCGTGGACGCTCGCGCCAGTTTGGGAGAAATGGTATAAAAGCCCGGGAACCGGAGCGCAACGCATCCAAGCTCACCCCACTTCCCACGCCACAATGCCCTTGTCATCCCCGGCGGTGACCAGGGTGTTGTTTCCCAACCAGAGCACCGTATCCACCGAGTATCCATGGCCACCGGCGCTGCGGTCCAGCTTGCGGATCAGGTCGAAGCTGTTGCCCTCCCAGAGCTTGGCGCTTTTGTCGCGGCTGGCGGTGGCGCAGTGTGTTCCGTCCGGGCTGAAGGCGATGCGGTAGAGGGTGTCCTTGTGGGCGGGGAAGGCGTGGAGCGCTTGGAAGTCCGCATCGCTGCGCCAGGTGCGGAGGTGCCCGTCCTTGCCGCCGCTGACGAGCACGGGCTTGGAGGGATGCCAGGCCACGCAGTTCGCGCCCTTGTCGTGGCCGGGCAGGGTGAAGCGTTCGTTGAGGTCGGTGGTATCGAGGATGCGGATGCTGCCGTCGCCGCAGGCCACGGCGAGGAGGGTGGCATCGGCGTTCATGGCGAGGCCGCGCACCTTTTCAGCCGTGAGCGGGATCTTGCGTTGCAGGGAAAGGCGCTGGTCGGCCTGCTTCCAGATGGAGAGCGATCCATCGCCTGCGGCCACGGCGAGCCGGTCCCCGGGCAGCTCCAAGATGGCGAAGATGCCCTTGACGTGCGCGCGTTCCAGTTGCGTTTCCTGGCGGTCGGCCAGGTCCGTTACGTGGAGGCCGCCGTCCTCGTCGCCGAAGAAGAGGAGCTGGCCCTTGCGGTGCAGCGCGAAGATGGCGCGGCCGATGCGGGCCTCGGTGATGCCGGTACCGGGGTCGTCCAAATTCCAGCGCACCACCGATCCGTCGCCGCTGGCGCTGAGGAAATGGCCGGGCTCCGATGCTTCGCACAGCGCATAGACGGGGCCTTTGTGACCGGTGAAGCGCACGGGGGAGGGGAAGGGCATGGCGCAAGTTATCGTTGGGCGTCCGGGGAACCACTGGGCAAACGCATCCATTCACCACCATGCGCCCAGAGGGTCATTGAGAACAGGACATCGCACGCCCTTTGGGCGTTGCTCGTTGATGGTTTGAACCACGGATGGACACGGATCCACACGGATAAATGCCGCCCTCATCCGTGTGGATCCGTGGTTCCCCTTTTTGGACCGACCGCGCCGGCCTTCGTCAAGCTCAGGGCAGGCTAGGCGTGGCCGGAAGGCCCGATAGCCCTAGGCAAGTAGTGCTTTGCCAGGTCTTGGAAAGCCGCTACCTGATCCTCCTCCCACGCTTGGTCCTGTCCCGCTTCCTTCGCCATGATGCGGGCCACCGGTTCCGCCGCTTGCATCGCCGCCCGTGCATCGCGGAAGAGGAGCCGCACCCGCCGGGCCAGCACGTCCTCCACGGTCACGGCCATCTCATGGCGGACCGCATGCACCACTTCCGCCGCGGTGAACGGATGGTCGGGATGGATGCGTTCCGTGGTGGCCGGGTCGGCGCGTTGGATCGCCCGGATCACGGCGGCTTCGGTGCCATACAGGGCAAGGTGATCCGTCGCCGAGACAGTTGTCGCGGCCGCGTCCCCGTGGATCGGCAGATCACGCGTGCGACATTCTTCATGGGGTAAGCGGCCATGGTCCCGCACGCGGTCCACCACATCCTCGGCCATTTGGCGGTAGGTGGTCCATTTGCCTCCGACGATGGAGACGAGCCCGGAGGCGGAGGTCAACACCTTGTGGCCCCGGGAGACCTCCTTCGTGCTTTGCCCCGGGCGGTCCGGTGCGGCAAGCGGGCGAAGGCCGGCGAACAGGCACAGCACATCGGCGCGTGCGGGCTGTTTGGCGAGGTAGCGCCCGGCATTGCCGAGCACCAGGTCGATCTCCGCTTCCAAGGGTTGCGGCTCCAGGCGGGCTTCGATAACGGCGGTATCCGTGGTGCCGATGAGGACACGCTGTTGCCAAGGGATGGCGAAAAGCACGCGGCCATCGGTGGTGCGCGGGATCAACAGGGCATCACCGCCGGGGAGGAAGGAGCTGTCCACTACGAGGTGGATGCCTTGGCTGGGGACCACGTGGTCCTTGGTGTCGGCGCCGTCCATGGCGAAGATGGCATTGGTGAACACGCCGGTGGCGTTCACCACGGTCGCTCCCTTCACTTCATGCACGGCCCCGGAGAGGCTGTCCCGTACCTGCACGCCGGTGAGCATTCCCGCGCCATCCTTGCGCAAGGCGAGCACCGGCGCATGGTTGATCACGAACGCGCCATGGTCCACCGCGGTGCGGGCGAGGTCCAGGGCGAAGCGCGCATCATCGAAGCCTCCATCGTGGTAACGCACGCCGCCACGCAGGCCTTGTTGGCGGATGTTCGGCAAGGCTCGTAGGACCTTTTCCCGGCTCAGCAGTTGCGTGCCGCCGAGGCTCAGCGCGCCCGCCATGAGGTCGTAGATGCCCAGGCCGATGCGGTAGAAGGCGGGTTCCCACCAGCGGTAGCAGGGGATGATGAAGCCCAGGTCATGTACGAGGTGCCGCGCATTGCGGGCCATGTGGCCGCGCTCGCGCAAGGCTTCGCGCACCAAGCGGATCCGTCCCTGGGCCAAGTAGCGCACACCGCCGTGGACCAGCTTGGTGCTGCGGCTGGAGGTGCCCTTCGCAAAGTCGTGTGCCTCGAACAGCACGGTAGTGTAGCCTCGCGATGCGGCATCCACGGCAATGCCCAAGCCGCTGGCCCCGCCGCCGATCACGATGACGTCCCAGACCAGGTCCTTTTGGAGGATCCGTTCGAGTGCGGCTTTACGGTCCATGGGAAGCGGTGGGCAATGGGTTTATTTGGTGCGCGGTAACGGTGCGTTCTCGTTCGTGGCTAAGCAGCGCTCCCGGACGCAAAGGTCTTGGTTAAGAGGATAGCGAATGTGGAAGTTGAGCCACTACGCGTGCTTGCCGCAGGAAAGCTCATGATGACGGACAGAGGAGGGATGGGATGTGTCGCAGATCCAGCGGAGAGATCGCTTCGCAGGGCCTCGCGATGACGGACAAAGGAAGGATGGGACGTGTCGCGGAGACATCCCTGTATCCAAAACCTCCCTGGTCCGTCCCACCACAAGGCCGGGTTTGGGACCGTTCATGTGATCCACCACCGCACTTCCCGCACATTTCGCACCTTGCCATCGAAAACCCTCCCCATGGACCTGATCATCGAAGGACTCAGCAAGACGTATGGCAACGGCGTGAAGGCGCTGGACAACGTGAGCCTCACCATCCCCACGGGCATGTTCGGCCTGCTGGGGCCGAACGGCGCTGGAAAAAGCACGCTGATGCGCATCCTCGCCACCTTGCAGGAGGCGGATTCCGGTACGGCCATGCTCGGCGACATCAATGTGCTGAAGCAGAAGGACGAGGTGCGGCGCACACTGGGCTACCTGCCGCAGGAGTTCGGCGTTTACCCGAAGGTGAGCGCCCATGAGATGCTGGACCACATCGCCCTGCTGAAGGGCGTTACCTCGAAAGGCGAGCGCAAGGCCCTTGTGGAGGCGCTGCTGCACCGCGTGAACCTGTGGGACCACCGGAAGCGCAAGCTCAGCGGCTTCAGCGGGGGCATGAAACAGCGCTTCGGCATTGCGCAGAGCCTGATCGGCGAGCCGAAGCTGATCATCGTGGACGAGCCCACGGCGGGCCTCGACCCCGGGGAGCGCAACCGCTTCTACAACCTGCTCACGGAGATCGGCGAGAACGTGGTGGTGATCCTCAGCACGCACATCGTGCAGGACGTGAAGGAGCTGTGCAGCAACATGGCGATCATCCATAAGGGCAAGCTGCTCTATGCCGGTCCGCCGGATGATTCACTGCGCGAGCATCCAGGGGAAGGTGTGGGAGAAGAGCATCGCGAAGAGCGAACTGGAGGGCTATGCGGCCAGTGGCCGGATGATCAGCAACCGGCTGGTGGCGGGCCAACCGGTGATCCACATCCTGAGCGATGAACGCCCCGGTGAGGACTTTGCCACGGCCGAGCCGAGCTTGGAGGACGTCTTCTTCGGGGCCATCAGCCGCAGCAACGCTGATACCGCCGCCCGATGACCCGGCGCTTCTTCCTTTTCGAGGTGCGCTATTGGCTGCGGCAGCCCATGGTGTACATCTTCCTGCTGATCATCGGGCTGCTGCCCTTTTTCGCGATCATCTCCGACAATGTCCGGATCGGTGGAGGCATCGGGAACGTCTTCAAGAACGCACCCTTCGTGGTGTACCAGTTCTACGGGGCGATGTCCTTCATCGCGGTGTTGATGGTGACGGCCTTCGTGAACGGAACGGCCATCCGCGACTTCACCAGTGATACCGCACAGATCATCTTCTCCACGCCGGTCTCCAAGCGGAGCTACCTGGTGGGCAAGTTCCTCGGCAGCACCTTCGTGGCGGCGTTGCCGCTGATCGGCGTTTCCCTTGGCATGGTGCTGGGCAGTTGGTGGCCCTCGGTGGACCCCTTGCGGCTGGGTCCGAACCTGTGGCTCCCGCACTTGGAGGCCTTCTTCGTGATCGCGCTGCCGAACGTTTTCTTCACGGCCGCCATCATCTTCGCGGTAGCCGTGCTGATGCGCTCCACCATGGCCTCCTTCATCACGGCCATCGCGCTGTTCGTGGGCTACTCCATCGCCTCCAGCTTCATGAGCGACATGGACAATCAGACCATGGGCGCGCTGCTGGACCCCTTCGGCGCGGCCACGGTGGACCTGATCACCAAGTACTGGTCGGTGGAGGACAAGAACACGCGGCTATTGCCCCTGGACGGTGTGCTGCTGTGGAACCGGCTGATCTGGATCGGTGTGGCGATGCTGGTCTTCCTGTTCGGTTATGTGCGCTTCCGCTTCACCGACCGTGCGCAGAAGGCCAAGCCGCTTGACCCGGACGAACGTGCCCCGTTGGGTATCGGTGCTGTTGCGCTTCCCCGCGTGCAACTGCGGCACGACGGCCATGCACGGCGGCTCCAGTTCCGCACCCTCTTCCGGAACGACTTCCTCGGCATGCTGAAGAGCACGCCCTTCATCATCATCATGACGTTGGGCTTGGCGCAGCTGATCACCTCGCTGGTCTTCGTCACCAGCATGTACGGCAACACCACCTACCCGGTGACCTACAACGTGGTGGACATGATGCAGGGTTCGCTCACCATCTATCTGTTGATCGTCGTGGCTTTCTATGCCGGGCAGCTGATCTGGAAGGAACGCGACCCGAAGATGGACGGTATCGTGAACGCGCTGCCCATGGCCACACGCACGGGACTTCTCGCCAAACTGGCAGCGCTCATCGGGATCGTCCTCGTCGTTCATCTCTTTGCCGTACTGGCAGGCATGACCACGCAGTTGTTGCACGGCTACACCCGGCTTCAGCCTTGGGTTTACTTCAGCTACTTCGTGGTGCCCGGCACCCTCAGTTTCGCCTTTTGGGGAGCCATGGCCATTCTGGTGCATGTGCTGGTGAACAACAAGTACCTGGGCTACTTCGTCTTCATCATTCTCTTTGTGCTGAACATTTTTGGCTGGCAAGCGCTTGACATCTCTTCGAACCTCATGCAGCTGAACAGTACCTCGGGGCTTACCTATTCGGACATGAACGGCTTCGGCCCCTTCCTCAAGGGCTGGGTGTTCTTCAAGTCGTACTGGTTGCTCTTTGCATTGCTGTTGATCTACAAATCGTACCTCTACGTGGTGCGCGGCAACGACACGGCATGGCGCTGGCGGTTCCGCAATGCGATGGGCCGGCTCAAGGGTTCGTGGCCGGTGGCCGCGCTGCTTGGAGGCGCGTGGCTGGTGATGGCGGGCTTCGGCTATTACAACACCAAGGTGCTGAACACCTACCGGTCGAGTGATGAGCAGGAGGAATTGCAGGTGCGCTACGAGAAGGATTACAAGAAGTTCGAGCACATGCCGCAGCCGCACTACACGGACGTGTCCTACTTCATCGACCTGGACCCCGCCGCGCGCTCCATCGTTTATTCCGCAGGAATCGTCCTGAAGAACAAGGACAAGGTGGCCATCGACACGCTCTACTTCAACGTGCCGCACCGCATGCAGGTGAAGCTGGAGATCCCCGGTGCCGAACTGGTGTTGAACGACAGCGCCCTCGACCAGCGCATGTACCGGCTGGCCACTCCGCTACAGCCGGGCGCTACGATCAAGTTCACCTGCACGGGAAGCTGGCGGCCGAAGGGCGTCCCGAACAACGTGGAATTTACCGGGCTGGTGGACAACGGCAGCTTCTTTAACAACATGGACCTCATTCCCAGCATCGGCTACGACCCGAACGGGGAGATCTACGACCGCGAGAAGCGCCGGAAGCACGAACTGCCGCCCAATGAGCGCATGCCGAAGCTGAGCGACGACCCCGCGAAGCGCATGGACAACTATTTGATGCGTTACAGTGACTGGGTACATGTGCGCACCACCATCGGCACGGCACCGGACCAGATCGCCGTGGCGCCCGGTTCGCTGAAGAAAGAATGGACGGCGGACGGCAAGCGCTGGTTCACCTATGAGCTGGACTACAAGGCGCTCAACTTCTACTCCTTTCTCAGCGCGCGCTACGAGGTGGCCCGCGAAACGTGGAAGGACCCACGGGGCAAGGAGCCCGACGTGGCACTGGAGGTGTACTACCAGAAGGAGCACGGCGTGAACGTGCCGCGCATGCTGAACTCCCTGTCAAAGTCACTGGACTACTACACGGCGCACTTCGGGCCCTACCGCCAGAAGGAGGCGCGCATCGTGGAGTTCCCGCGCTACTCGTCCTTCGCGCAGGCCTTCCCCGGCACCATGCCGTACAGCGAGAGCATCGGCTTCATCACCGACCTCACCGCCAAGGAGGACATCGACATGGTGTTCTACGTGGTGGCGCACGAGACCGGGCACCAATGGTGGGCGCACCAAGTGATGGGCGCGGCCATGCAGGGCAGTACCCTGCTGAGCGAGAGCATGTCGCAGTACTCCGCATTGATGGTGATGGAGAAGGAGTACGGCAAGGACCACATGCGGAAGTTCCTGAAGTACGAAGGCGACAAGTACCAGAACGCGCGCGGCTCCGAGGCGCTCGGGGAAACGCCGCTGATGACCGTGGAGAACCAGGGCTACATCCACTACAACAAGGCCAGCGTGGTGCTTTATGGGCTGCGCACATTCCTCGGCGAGGACACCTTGAACAAGGCCTTCAAGTCCTTGGTCGATTCCTTCGGCTACGTGGATCCACCATGGCCCACGTCGCTCAATTGGTACCGTGCGGTGAAGAAGGTAACGCCGGACAGCCTGACTTACTTGCTGGAGGACGGCATCAAGTACATCACGCTGTACGACAACAAGGTGATCGAGGCCAAGGGGAAGATGAACCCCGACAGCAGCTGGACGGTGACGATGAAGATGACCGCCGAGAAGGAGCACGCCGATTCATTGGGCAAGGGGACCTCCGTGCCGATGAACGACTGGATCGACATCGCCGTGGAGCGCTGGCCGAGCTTCGGGAAGGACAAGGACCTGAACGATGTGCCGCTGGTGCAGGAGCGCGTGAAGCTGCACACGGGCGAGAACATGTTCACCTTCCACGTGAAGGGCAAGCCCTCCGCGGTGACCATCGATCCGGACCACCTCTTCTTCGACCGGCACCCGGACGACAATCGGATGATGGTGGAGGTGGAGAAGAAGGAGTGAGGTCTCCTTCAACCCCTGTTTCGTCATCGCGAGGCCATGCGAAGCGATCTCGTTCAGACATACGTCAGCGTTCACGCCCTGTGAGCCGTGATCGAGCGGCTCCCAGAGGCGCTCCAGTGCAGTGCGTCAGCGAGATCGCGCGCTGTGGCCCGAGATCGCTTCGCCCCAGAGCGGGCTCGCGATGACGATCGGGGACACATCCGCGGATCCTGCTACCTTCGCCGCGCTGATGATCCCCGTCTTAACAACCGGGGTTAAAAGGGAATCAGGTGCAATACCTGAGCTTTTCCTGAAGCTGTAAGCCTGAGAGCCGAACCGGCACAAAGCCACTGTCAACCGCAAGGAAGATGGGAAGGCGCCGGGGAGGAAGGCGAGCCAGAAGACCTGTCACCGGCACAATGGATGATCGCTTCCAGGAAAGAGGCGTGCTCCTGTGCCACCTTTCCTCTCGGCACAAAAGCACCGGTATTCCTGGAGGTCCTTGAAAAGAACCTCAACACGGAATACCATGAAAACAACCGGACATCTTTTTACACTTCTCGCATTATCCGCAAGCACTGCGGCACAAGCCCAATTCGACCTCTCCCAAGTGCAGTACTGGGCAGGCGCGGGCGCGGACAGTTCCGTGCTCGTCGTCGATTTCCAGGACGGCACGGGCACTTCCTCCTTTGCTTGGGGCTATCTGCATGATGGCCCGGTGACGGCGGAGATCATGTTGAACGACATCAGCGCTGCCGACCCGACCTTCACGGCGGTCACCACCGGTGGATTCCTCGGCGACGTCACATACGGTGACCATGCGGGGATCGGTGGCAGCCCGGACTACTGGTCCACCTGGAGCGGGAACGACCAAGGCGGTTGGGACTCGAACATGGGCATCGGTGAAACGGTGGGCCACGGCGGCCTCTTCGGCTGTTCGTACACGGATTTCAATCCCGCGATCGAGCCGGGGGCGGCCGTGCCAGCCGCGATCCCGGCCGGCATCCATGAGGTGCGTGCGGCCATTGTTAAGGCGTGGCCGCAACCCGCTACGGACATCCTGCATGTGCGCTCCAGTGCCGCTGGACAACAAGCCGTCGTCCTGTACGATCTGGCCGGAAGCATCGTAGACCGCGGGGTCATCAACAGCACGGTCGCCACGATCGATGTGCGATCACTTCCTGCGGGGACGTACGTGCTTCAAGTGGGTGATGCCAAACGCTTGATCGCTGTGCAGTAAAGGAAAGTGGGAGGGTGAAGCGTGATCGCTTCCCCTCCCGTATTCCATTCCCATCCGATGTGTCCCCGTCGCTTGATCCTTTCGCTTGTGCTTCTTTCAGGGAGCATTGCGTCCGCGCAGCAGTCCTTGGACACGGTGCGTTTGGGCCGTGTGGTGATCAGCGCGCAGAGGCTCACGGACTTTGATGCGGGCGTGAAAGTGCAGCAGATCGACAGCGCGACGCTGGACCGCTACCAAGCCACGGATCTCGGGGAACTGCTGCGCTACGAAAGCCCGATCTTCATCAAGTCCTACGGCCTGGGCAGCTTGGCCACCACTTCCTTTCGCGGCGGTAGCGCCAACCACACGGCGGTGCTGTGGAACGGCTTCAACCTCGGCAGCCCCATGAACGGGCAGCTCGATCTTTCCTTGGTGCCCGTTAGTTTGGCGAATAGCGTCAGCATCCAGTACGGCGGTGCCGGTGCGCTATGGGGAAGCGGTGCCGTTGGCGGCGTTGTGCTGCTGAACTCGGAGCCGACTTTCGATCAGGGGTTGACCGTGGACGCCGGTGCCGCCTTTGGAAGTTTCGGGGATCTCAGGCAGCACTTAGGTCTTTTGTTCAGCAAGAAGAAATGGGCCGCCTCCGTCCGTGGATACAACATCGCGGCACGCAATGATTTTTCGTTTCGCGACAATACGTTGAACGGAGATCGCGAGCGGCGACAACGCAATGCGGAGCTCGCACAACACGGGATCCTTGCGGAGAATTACTACCGCATCAACACCCGACAGAACGTCAACTTACGGCTCTGGTACGCGGACGGCGATCGCCAGATCCCGCCCACGCTGCTGCAGACGAACAGCACGGACCACCAGCAGGACCGCAGCTTCCGGGCCACTTCGGAATGGCAACGTACGGGTGATAAGGTGACGAGCTTCGTGCGCGCCGCTTGGTTCGATGAGCAGCTGTGGTGGCATGGTCCAAGTACCGACAGTGCGGCATTCAGCCGGTCGCGGTCAGTGATCACGGAAGCGGAAATGCGTATCCGTCTGAAGGAAAGACAACTGCTGGCGATCGGCCTCAACGACATCTTCGCTGAAGCGCTTTCGGACGGTTACCCGGAACGGCCGCAGCAGAACCGCGCCGCGCTCTTTGCTTCCTATCACTTCACCACCAAGGACCGGCGTTCCATCACCACGGCTTCGTTGCGGCAGGAAATGGTGGCACAGGAACTCGTGCCCTTCACCTGGTCGCTGGGGAGTGCATACACATTGCGAAAGGGACTTACGGCAAAGGTGAACCTGGCCCGGGTTTACCGCATCCCCACCCTGAACGACCTGTACTGGCAGCTCGGTGGCAACCTCGACCTGTTGCCGGAAAGCGGATACAGCGGAGAGGTCGGTCTGGCGGCAAAGACCGTCACCGCGAAGGCTGTGTCGTTCAGCGGCGAAGCCACGTGGTTCCAGCGCACCATGGACAATTGGATCATTTGGCTGCCGGCCGGTTCGTACTGGAGTTCGCAGAACCTGATGAACGTTTGGAGCCGTGGCGTGGAACTGCGCGGAGGCCTGGCATGGCGCTTGAAAAGCACCACCATCAAGCTGGATGTGATGACGAACTATGTGGTCTCCACCAATGAAAGAGCGAAGTCAGCGAGCGATGCTTCGGTGGGCAAGCAGCTGATCTACGTGCCTGTCTACAGCGGGCATGGAATGCTCAGCGTGGGCTGGAAGAACCTCACGGTGACCGGTAGCGCCCACTACACGGGCTATCGCTACACCAGCACGGACAACCGTGATTTCCTCGAGCCCTATCTGCTGATGAACGCCGCGATCTCCTATCGCCTCGCATCGGGTACCAAGTATGTGCTCGGCCTCACCGCGCAAGGCTTCAATCTGCTTGACGAGCCCTACCAAGTGATGATGAACCGGCCGATGCCGCTGCGGAATTATCAAGTGGGCATCGATCTGCGGTTCAACCGGCCGAACAAGGCCGGGAACGAAAAACCATGATCGGAAGGTCGATACGGAAGATGAACAGAAAGCAACAACTACCGGTGATCGCCGTGATCGTGTTGCTCGCGATCACCGGCTGCCGCAAGGACAAGCCCGAGAACCCGGTGGAAACGGCGGTGACGATCGGAGAAGGTCGTGGCGTGTACATCACCAACGAGGGTAATTTCCAGTGGGGCAACGCGAAGGTGAGCTACTACGACATCGCGTCGGGCACGGCAACGGAGGATCTCTATGAGCCTGCCAACGGCGTATCCATCGGCGATGTGTGCCAGTCCATGGTGCTGTATGACAACAAGGCCTATGTGGTGGTGAACAACTCCGGCAAAGTGGTGGTGGTGGAGCCGAACACGTTCGTCACCACAGCGACGATCACCGGCTTCACCTCCCCGCGCTACTTCTTGTCCGTGGGCAACGGAAAGGCCTATGTGACGGACTTCTATACCAACAGCATCGCGGTGGTGGACTTGGCCAGCAACAGCATCACCGGCCATATCCCGAGCTCTGCCGCGACCCAGGAACTGGCACTGGCTGCCGGCAAGGTCTTCGTCACGAATGAGACACGCGGTGAGATCCACGTGGTCGATCCCGGCACGGACGCTGTGGTGGACACGATCGTGGTGAGCCGCGGCGCCAACAGCATCGTGGAGGATGCCGACGGAAAGCTCTGGGTGGCCTGCACCGGAGGCAGCGGCACACCGCCTGCCTTGTACCGGATCGATCCGCAAACGGCACAGGTGGAAGCCACCTTTCCTTTTCCCAACACCTCGGACAGCCCATGGCGCTTGCGGATCAATGGCGGAAAGGACACGTTGTACTTCCTCAACGGCGGCGCCTACCGCATGGCGATCACCGACAGCAGCTTGCCTGCTTCAGTCTTCGTTCCTGCGGATGGCCGCAACCTCTTTGGCTTAGGCGTGGACCCCGTTGACGGCACGCTCTACCTCAGCGACGCCATCGACTACGTGCAGCGCGGCATGATCTACCGCTATCGCCCCGATGGGACATTGCTGGGCACTTTTTTCGCGGGGATCATCCCGGGCGGGTTCTGTTTCCGGTGAGACGAGGGGCTTTAACGAAGTACCTTCCCCCCCATGGACCTATTGCAACACACCATCGCCTGGTGCAAAGGCGAGATCTTCGAGGGCAAGATCGATCTTCCTGGCCGGGGCCGTCCTACTCCTCATCAGCCTCGCTTTTTGGAAGTTCGGGACCACGCCCTACGCCAAGGCGATCGTGGCCCCGTTGGGCGTTCTCGCTGCATTGATGCTGTTGGTGGGTATCATCATGAACGGCTCGAATACCGCGCGCATCCTGGAATTCACCGAAACAGCCACGGCCGATCCCATGGCGCATGCGCAAGCAGAGCTCGAACGCACTGAGGAATTCATCGCATGGTACCCGCGCACACGCTGGATCTTGTTCGGCGTGGCGGTGGCTGGCATGGTACTGGCGATGTTCGGCGGCTCGCCCTTGGGAAGGTCCATCGGGCTGGTGCTGATGTTATTCGTACTTCTCGGGTTCACGATAGACCACTTCAGTGAGGAGCGGGCCATGATCTACCATGAGCGGATCATGGAGGTGGTGGAATAACCTGCTCTACAGGCCGTGCCAGCATGGACTTGATCGCAAGAGTTCGCGTTAGTCCGGCAATTGCTCAAGGATCGTACTCGTGGGCACCGTGCCTCCGATGTTCATCAGAATAGGATCACGGTCGTTCTGTATTCCGGTATACTTGACCACACCGCTAAGGCCAGTGTCCTCCTTGTAATAGCCGGGTGCGGTGGCCGTTGGGATCGCGATCGTTTTCGGCACCTGTGTATTTCAACTTGCCCGTCTGCATTTGCTCGCGTAGCACAACGCGGGCACTCGCTCGGCTATTTGCCGAGTGAGTACATTCTAAGGCCTCCGGCCTGTCGCAGCCCGGATATAGCTCTGCGTCCATAGCACATGTGTGATCAAGCCTCTACGGATGGGGTTGAAAATTCCATCCATGCTTCATCAGGGACCTTTGTTCCCCTGGGGGAGAAGATGGAGCAGTACCAGTTTGCCTTGGCACTTGATCCAGTCTCGTCCAACTGTCCAATGATCAGCAGATACTCGGTTTCCTCGAACTCAGGGCATTCCCGCCAAGCGTCTTCCAACATGGCCTTGAATTGCGCACAGGTCCGTTCGATGAGTGTCGTGCTTTTTTCATTATCCGCGTCTTCAGTGTAGGTAATGAGCACCTTAAGCCTACTGCGCAGCAGAATCAGTTTGGCCATTTCCTCCCAACTTTTGCCGCAGCCACCTTCCTGTTCGATCAGGATCTCGGGTAAGATCGGTTCGAATCGTTTATCCCAATCTTCCTGTTTGAACCCCTCGCCTTCCCAGGAATAGGGCCTCCGCATATTGTCTTTTCGGGCGATCACGAGGTCGACGTGCTTGTATTCTTTTTGGTAGCGCGAGCCTGTTCGCATCGCGTTCACCAGGTATTCGCCAAATGGGCTATGTCCATCCTTTTCCGGATTGTTGTCCGATGGACACAAGGCAGTACATGCGTAACCAATGGTCCTCTTCGTCCATTCAGTGTTTTTGTACCATGCGTCGTGCCATGTTTCACCCTTGTCATGATCAAGAAAATCATCCCCACCGATGAACTCCTTCCACACACAAATGAATTTCTCCGCTTTCATGCTTCAGTCAAATTGAGGGTTCCAATGTATTGAGATTCTTCAGCAGGGTTCAGCAGTTCCTCCAGCTCGCGCATGTTCAGCGAGCCTTTTGCTCGCAGGCGTTCCACGCAACGGTCGAAGAGTTCTTGCTGCCCTTCCAAGGTGGCGATGGCCATGGCTTCGGCGGCTTCCATCCATTCGCGGGCTTGCCTATCCACCGCCGCCTGTGCCGTGCGAATACCCCCACTTGGATCTGCCGAGGGATGCTCCGCGAAATACAGCGGCATGCCGCCCATGCCATGGTTCTTTACCATGTTCAGTGCGAAGTCCGTGGCCTGTTGTATGTCCCGTGTGCTTCCAGTAGACACGCCATCAGCCCCGAAGTGTATCCGCTCGGCGACCCATCCGCCCAACAGGCTCGCCAGTTCCGGAATCGATCTCCGACCGCAGGTGCGGCATTTTTGGGCGACGGTCCCAAGCCACGAAGCCGACCACCTGTGGATCGCGCGTGCGGGCGCAGACCTGCAACGGCTTTTTGCCGCAGAGCAACACTCCGCAGAGCAAGTGGCCCACCTCATGCACGGCGGTCCGCGTCGATCTGGTTTTCTCCCGTGTCGTGTGGGTCGTGGCGGACCACGGGTAACGGAAGTACGGCCTCGTGTTCCTTGCCATCCACGGTAAGGCGGGCCACGTACCGGCCATCGGTAATGCCGAACGCGATGCTTGTGGCGGCTTCCGCGTTGGGCAGGTCCAGGGTTTGGGAAAGCAGCAGAGGCACGGTGTTCTGAACGGCTTGCACCACGGGCCGCGCTCCCAGCACGGCGATGGCGGAGGTGCTGCGCAGATGGTCCACCAGCGCGGCATCCACGGTGATGCTGCGATCGCAATGTGCCGAGAGCTTGTCGGTGAGTTCGGTCACTGCGGACTGAACTATCGCATCCACCGTGGCTTTTCCGATGGGCGGAAATACAACGTGCGATGCGCCTAATCGTCCTACCTGTTCGATGCGGAAGAGTTCTGTCAAGGCATTCTGCACACCGGCCAAGCCGATGTCGCGGTGGCGGTGCAGAAGCACATCGGGATCCAACTCTGCCAGTGCTTCCTTTTCAGAAGTGTAGAGTTCATCCAAGTTGCCGGATAAGATCACGAGCATCTTACTGGCATCCACCACTCGTGCGATCAAAGTTTTGCGGAGCAGTTCATCTATCCAAAGAAGGATCCCGTCCCCGGACAAGGTGGACAGCCGCTGTTCGAGTTCAATGAGCGATGGCTGTGGTTGATGGTGTAATTGCCGGAACTGTTCCAACGTATTTGGCGATATGGCGTAACCCGCACACACTGGGCGAGAGGAGCCGGCTTCCATCACTTCGTTGTATTTCTCCTGTCCTTCTACAACACGGCCATAACGGATCCGCACGCCTGCCGCCAACGCACGAATGAGCCGATCTTTAAAATAGACCAGCTCCACTTCATTGCCGAAGTGCGGCCATGTGATGAGCCGACCCGAATCCAAGAGTTCCCATAATTCACGAAGTGCGGTTGGTTCCTCGGTCTCAACACCATTTTTCTTGGTGCGGGCATGTTGAAATTCATCTACAACAAGTATGAACGGGGTGCCTGTCCGGAGCTTCTCGATACGGTCTTTGAAATAGCTAAGCCAGTAGCTATCACGGCATTCCCCGGCATCGAGCCAATAGGTGCGGTCCTCCAGTCCTGCGGCCTTCACCATGGAACGGATCAAGCTGCTCTTTCCTGTGCCGGTCATGCCCCACAGGCCGATGACTTGCGGACGCGATTGGGTCTCGGCGAAGCGGTACCATGGAGCAAAGGCATCGAGCAGTCGCTGGATCTCCGTGTCGATACCGAAGTGGTTCGTGCGCAAGCGATCGTACAATCCGTTGAGTTTCGCGGTGCGATCGGCGAGGCTGGCGGGTATGGGTGAAGTGTTCATGCCGCAAGGTTCCGGAACCACCATGACAAAACATGTCATGGTGTGAGAAATGCGGTCACTTCCCGTACTGTCGGGCGGCTTCCAAGTGCGTCTGCTTGATCTCCTTGGCCAAGTACTTCGGTTCGAGTACGCGCACGGCATTGCCCAAGGAGAGGATGATCTGCCGCAGCTCGAAGTTGGCCATCACGAACAGCGATATGGTGGCTCCGTCCTCATCCTCTTCTTCCACCTGCTGGGAAGGATGCAGCGGCAACGCCTTGGCGTACGGTGCCTGCATGGCGTTGAAGCGCAGCACGATCCGTTCGGGCACTTCGGGGCTGGTGTCCACGCCGATGGCCTGATCGTAGAGTTCGGCGATCTTCCCATCGTGCCGATTGAAGCGCTTGGTCAGCACGGAGAGTCCTTCGATGCGGTCCAGGCCAAGTGCGATGGGCGCGCATGCTCGGTGCTTTGGTCCCAGCACATACCAACGGCCTCGATACTCCTTCAACAAGTGTGGCTGTATGCGGATATCCTTGGCGACATCGGCGTAGAATTTCCGGTATTGCACCTTCACCTCTCGCTTTTCGCGGATGGCGCGAAGCAGCGGCGCGATGTGCTTGATGCCGCGCAAGCGCCCCAGCTCCTCGAAGTGTATGCAACGGCGCAGCTCCCCGAGTCCTTGGCGGCCATCGCGCACCAGCTCCAGCAGTTGGGCGCGCTCCAGCAGTTGCATCAGTCCCGGCAGGTCCTCTTCATCCCCGGTGATGCTATAGGTGTTGTTGCCTCGGTCGTACACGGTTTCCACACCGAATTCGTCGCGCAGTTCGGCGAGGTCACGTTGTAGAGTGCGTTTGTTCAGCTCAAAGCCTTGGTCCGTCAAGTGCTCGCTCAACTCCGCGAGCGTTGGGGCGTGCTGGAGCCGCTCCAGGATGAGCAGGTAGCGTTTGAGCTTTCCTTGTTGGGACATGGGGGAGCGATCAGAAAATTATACGATCTGATGATCAGACCATGGGATGCGCAGCGCTCAGGCTTGTTGTTGCAAAGGAATGGTCCTTGGCGTGACGGCGCACTTTGTCTCAGGTTTTCGCTGTTGCTGTTTTTGCTTTTGTGATCGCGTTGAACGGCCTCGCCTCACCAGAAGAACCCCCAGTACGCACAGCCGATCACGATCAGTACCAACAGCAGGAGTCCCGGCACCGTTGCCCAGCGATCAACCTTGTTCTTTCGCACCGTCAATAAAAGGCCTACTGCTATCAACAGGAGCAGGTAGGGCAGGACAGGGAGAGCCGGATGCACATCACCCAACCCGAAGTAGACCACGCGCTCCATCATGAGCAGCACAACGACGAGCCCAACGATCCCGATCATACCCAGGCACACGAAGATCTGGAGCCAAGCGGGCCTTGCCGCTCTCCCCCACAAGCGCCGGACACTGCGCACAAGTGCGACCAGGCCACAGGCCATGCCGAGCAGTACTGCAAGCCCGGCCAAGGCCATCAAACTCCAGAAAAGCCATTGCTGATGGAACGGTGTCTTATAGGCCTGCAAGGCTTGGAATTCCGCATTCGGCGGGAATAGCGTGGGCAGGTCCAACGTATGCGGGCCCTTCGCCAATTCGGTGCGCAGGTCGAAGGTCACCGGATGCACGTAGTCGTGGTAGAAGTAGAGATGCACCCGGCCGCTGTCCGGTTCGAACAGGGTGCTGAAGAAGGTGCCATTGCCGAGGAACTCCCGGCAGGAACGCATGCCGCGCAGCACGGACAAGGCCCCGTCCACCGTGGGTTCCACACCTTCGGAAAGCAGTGATCGGCCGGTCTGTAAGCGTGGAATGGGAATGGCGTCCATGTCCGTGTTGCATGCCATCCGCCAGTTGCCCACCGCGAAGTGCGGATCAGTCCCCACGATCACCGTGTCGCTCTGAACGATCGCATAGGTGCCGTTCGCATCGGCCAGGAACACCATGCTATGGTGGAGGAACGCAAGGTCGTAGTCCTTCAGAAAAGCCACCGCCTCGGGTACCGTGGCACATCGTTCCATGAGGCGACCGCCCAGATCCGTGAAAAACAAATGCTGCTTTCCGGGCTCCGATACGGCATCCTTCGGCTGGATGCTCAGACCATCAAAGACCAGTCCGGCCTCGTTCATGCCGATCTGGTCCGTCCAGTCCTGGAACGGGTGCCCGGTCCAGCTGCTGAAATACACTGCGCCGTACCGGCCTTCCGCACCGGGGACGAATCGTACTTTGCCATGGATGCACCAGGAATCCTCGTTGTTCCCGATGAAGGTGCGCCCGTCGTTGTGCATCACAAAGGCGGTGCAGGCCAACAGCGGCAAGGGGAGAAGTAGGAGTGGGGCGAGGAGCTTGCGCATATCGGGATAATGCGACTAGGATGCAAGGCTAACGTGGAAACGTTGGATTTATGACAGCCCGTTCGGCGGCCCCATTCTCCAACCACTATTCACCATTCACCGGCATTCGAGCTCGGATCGGTATTTTCGCGGCATGTCACATCCCGTCGCCAAGCCTTACGTCCCCAAGCAGAAGATCCGCATCGTCACTGCCGCGTCGCTGTTCGACGGGCACGATGTCTCCATCAACATCATGCGGCGCATCCTGCAGAGCCACTGGTCGTGGGTCGACCGGGGCCGGTGCAGTGATGAGGTCTTGGCTCATTGTGGGGGGATCCGCACAGGGCCGGCTCTGTCATGCCCGGCTTCCGCTGTCCCGAGCATTCTTGGAGCTCCCTTGATTCGGGTGTCAGCCATCGAACAATGACTTCATTCCTGCTGATCAGGTTCCCGAGTTGGGCACGTGGGTTCCTGTTGCCCCTTTTGATAGCGTCGGTCGTAGGGGAAGCCAGCGCCCAGAGCGGCCGCGTCACCTTGAGCGGTACCGTTCGCGATAGCACCAGCGGCGAAGAACTGATCGGCGCAGGCGTGATGCTGCGTGGTCCTGTCGAAGCGGGAGCGGCGTGCAACGAGTACGGCTTCTACTCCATCAGCGTGCCCCCGGGCACCTACCTGGTGCTATGCAGCTATGTCGGGTACACGAGGTTCGAGCGCACGGTCCAGCTGAACGCCTCCTTGAAGCTGGACATCCGCTTGAAGCCGAGCATTGAACTGAAGGAGCTCGTGGTTGTGGGAGAAAACGTCAAGACCAAGGCGATCGATAGGCCGGACATCGGGGTGGAGCGGTTCGACATGCGGACCTTGGAGAAGATGCCTGTGATCTTCGGGGAGCGGGACATACTGAAGTCGTTGCAGACATTGCCCGGCGTAAAGAGCGGTGGGGATGGGAGCGCGGGCTTGTTCGTGCGCGGTGGTGCGAGCGATCAGAACCTCATTCTGTTGGACGAGGCACCGGTGTACAACCCGAACCACTTGTTGGGCTTCTTCAGCACCTTCAACGCCAACGCGGTCAAGGATGTGCAACTGTACAAGGGTAGCATACCGGCTGAATACGGCGGGCGACTGTCCTCGGTGTTGGACATCCGCATGAAGGAAGGCAACGACCAGAAAATGCGCTACAGTGGCAGCGTGGGCTTGATCAGCACCAACCTGATGGCCGAAGGGCCGATCAAGAAGGACAAGGCCTCGTTCCTGATCGCGGCACGACGCACCTACGCGGACCTCTTCCTGAAGCTCTCGCCGAATGAGTCCACCAGCAGCAGCACGCTGTACTTCTACGACATCAACACCAAGCTCAATTGGGACGTGGGCGCCAAGGACAAGCTCTTCCTCAGCGGCTACTTCGGGCGTGACCGGTTGGGCTTCGGCAGCACCTTCGGCATCGACTGGGGCAACCTCACCGGCACCCTGCGTTGGAACCACATCCACGGCCCGCGCTGGTTCTCGAACACCTCCTTCATCTACTCCGACTATAGCTACGGCATCAGCATCAACAGCGGTGATGCGGACTTCGGGGTGAACAGCCGCGTGCGCGACCTCAACCTATCGCATGAAATGAGCTACTACCAGAAACCCGGTTCGCGGTTCCGGTTCGGGTTCAACTCCATCCACCACACCGTTACACCCGGCGAGGTCACTTCTGAAGGCACCGGCATCAACGACGCGAAGCTGCAGGACCGGTATGGTTGGGAGAACGGCCTGTACGCCTCCTGGGACAAGACGATCACGGACAAGCTGTCCATGGCCGTGGGCGTGCGCTTGTCGCTGTACAGCGTGCTAGGGCCTGGCAACTTCTACACCTTCAATGCGGCAGGCAATGTGACCGATACCGCCACCTCTGCGTCAGGCGCTTTCCTGACGACCTATTCGAACTTGGAACCGCGCGCGTCCTTCAGCTACATGGTCGCGAAGAACACATCCTTGAAAGCCGCTTACACGCGCACCACGCAGCACATGCACCTGCTGAGCACCAGCTCAGGCTCCAACCCCACGGACAAGTGGATCCCGAACACGAACAACATCCGTCCGGAGATCGGTGATCAGGTCTCCGCCGGTTGGTTCCACGATATCGTCCGCGGCGAGAGCACCGTCCAGGTCAGTGTGGAAGCCTACTACAAATGGATGCAGAACCAGATCGACTACCGCAACGGCGCTGATCTGCAGGTGAACGAGCTCGTGGAAGGCGATCTGCTCTTCGGTAAAGGCCGGGCCTACGGTGCCGAGTTCCTCGTTCGCAAAATGGCCGGTCGCTTCACGGGTTGGGCGGGTTACACCCTCAGCCGCACGGAGCGCTCCATCGCCGGCATCAACAACGGTGATCCGTATCCTGCCCGGCAGGATCGCACGCACGACATCTCGATCGTGGGCATGTACGAAGTCTCGAAGCGGGTGAGCGTCTCGGGGTTATGGACCTACCAGACCGGCAACGCCGTTACGGTTCCTTCAGGCAAGTACGTGCTGGACGGAGATGTCATCTTCGCATACACCGCGCGTAACAGCAGCCGTCTGCCCGCCTACCATCGAATGGACCTGTCGGTCACGCTGAATAAGCGGGCCGAAGCGAGGCATGAAGGCAGTTGGGTCTTCTCCCTGTACAACGTCTATGGCCGCATGAATCCCTTCAGCGTCTCCTTCGAGACCGACCCGAATGACCCGAGCCGCACACGCACCGTGCAGACGAGCCTCTTCCGCTGGGTACCGTCCATCGCCTACAACTTCAAGTTCTGATCCGCCATGCGCTCAATTACACGGAACCTGATCCTCGCCTCGGCCCTGCTTACCCTCGCATCGTGCGAGAAGGAGATCGTGCTGAAATACGATGAAGCCAGCTCGCGCTTGGTGATCGAGGGAGAGGTGACCCCGGGCAACGGCCCGCACGAAGTGCGCATCAGCCGGTCGGTCAACTTCACCGAAGCGAACACGTTCCCTGCGGTTGAGAACGCCACGGTGACCATCACCGACGACCAGGGCGCAGATGAAACCCTCGTGCACCAAGGCGGTGGCGTGTACCGCAGCACGGGACTGCTCACTGGTGCGGTCGGTCACACCTACACGCTCGCCGTGACCGTGGACGGCACCACGATCACGGGTGCGAGCACCATGCCCATGGCCGTTCCCCTGGACACCTTGTCGATCGACAGTATCAGCAGATTCGGGAACGTGAGCCTCATCGTGGTGCCGATCTATACCGATCCCGCGGGTAGCCTGAACTACTACCGGATGCGTGTGCGGGTGAACGGGACGAGGTGGCCCGTGGTGTTCGTGCGTGATGACCTTTTATCGGATGGACAGATCAACGTGCGGCCACTGTCCTACCACGACGTTCCGCTGGAACGGGCCGATACGGTGAGCGTGGACCTGCTCACGATCGACCGGACGATCTTCACCTATTGGTTCACCTTGGAGAGCTTTTCCGGCAGCGGGGGTGTGGCCCCTGCCGATCCGCTGTCGAACCTGAGCGGCAACGTATTGGGGTATTTCTCGGCGCAGACGCTCTCCACCGTCACCGTGGTGGTGCCCTAACCGGCCTTGGCTTACCGGCGTGGTCGAGCACGGTTATCCCAAGTGATCGCCGGACACCCCGGCTGCTTTTGAGCCGGGAGCACGCCCAAGCCTTCTTCCCCTCGCACCCTTTCACCCTCCCACTGGTATTTTCGCACCATGTCCTTCGTCCAAGCACCACCTTACCTCCCCAAGCACAAGACCTATCTGCGGTAGGCGGGTCCGCAGGGTTTTGGCTACCTTCTAAGAACATCTTCTGATACATTCGCTTCCATGTCCACCACGTACGTCCAAGCCCGACCTTACGTCACCCAAGCACAAGATCCGGATCGTCACCGCCGCCAGTCTCTGTTCGATGGCCACGATGCCGCCATCAACATCATGCGGCGCATCATCCAGAGCCACCGGCGCCGAGGTGATCCACTTGGGGCACGACCGCAGCGTGGAGGACGTGGTGAACACCGCGATCCAGGAGGACGCGCACGCCATTGCGATGACGAGCTACCAGGGCGGGCACACGGAGTACTTCAAGTACATGTACGACCTGCTGAAGGAGAAGGGCGCGGGACATATCAAGATCTTCGGTGGAGGAGGAGGGACCATCCTGCCCGAGGAGATCAAGGAGCTGCACGCATACGGCATCACGCGCTTGTACCACCCGGACGATGGTCGTTCGATGGGCCTGCAGGGCATGATCAACGACATGCTGGAGAAGGCCGACTTCGACCTGAGCGCACAGGGTGAACGGCGAAGCGAAGGAGCTGACCCCGAAGAACTGGACCGGCATCGCGCGCTTGATCAGCGCGGCGGAGAACCATCCGGAGGTCTACGCCAAGTTGAGCGACGACATCCACAAGAAGGCGAAGGCCAACAAGGCGCCGGTGCTCGGCATCACGGGTACGGGCGGCTCCGGCAAGAGCAGCATGGTGGATGAATTGATCCGCCGTTTCCTGCTCGATCAACCCGACAAGACCATCGGCGTGATCAGCGTGGACCCGAGCAAGCGCAAGACCGGCGGCGCGCTGCTGGGCGACCGCATCCGCATGAACAGCATCCGCGGCGAGCGCGTGTACATGCGTTCGCTGGCCACGCGCCAGAGCAACCTCGCGCTGAGCAAGCACGTGCAGGAAGCCGTGGATGTGCTGAAGGCCGCGGGCTTCGACCTGATCGTGCTGGAGACCAGCGGCATCGGCCAGAGCGATACCGAGATCCTCGACCACAGCGACGTTTCGCTCTACATCATGACGCCCGAGTTCGGTGCGGCCACGCAGTTGGAGAAGATCGACATGCTCGACTTCGCCGACGTGGTGGCGATCAACAAGTTCGACAAACGCGGTGCGCAGGATGCCGTGCGCGATGTGAAGAAGCAGTACAAGCGCAACCACCAGTTGTGGGATGCCGACGATGACAAGCTGCCCGTAGTTGGAACGATCGCCAGCCAGTTCAACGATCCCGGCACCAACAACCTGTACGTGCGGCTGATGGAGACGATCAAGTCGAAGACGGGTGTCGACTTCCACAGCACCTTCGCACGGGCACGATGAGATGAGCGAGAAGGTGTGGATCATCCCGCCCGCGAAGAGCCGCTACCTCAGCGAGATCAGTGAGAACAACCGGAGGTATGATGCGAACGTGGACAAGCAGGCGGAGATCGCGGATCAGTTGTACGGGCTTGTATTCGGCGGTGCTGACCTTCGGTGGACCGGATCATGCTCACTCCTAACTTCGCGTGAGCTGCTGACCAGCGCACTGGGACCAACCTCGGTGCAGAGGGCCGATGAGGTAGTTCAGCGATCAGCATCTCATCAAGAAATTCGAAGCGATCAAGAAGGACCTCGACCCCCACCTCTGGTCCATGCTCACCGGCTGGAAGCGAAGAGGAAGCGAAGTACAGCGGCGAGTTCTACACCTACTTCGGTCCGCGGCAAGGAGATCAAGGTGCCGAACCACACCGAGAGCCTCAGTCCACCTGAAGATCCCGAAAGTGGCGCTGCCGAAGTTCCGCAGCTGGGGCGACAAGGTGCGCTGGGCCATGCAGGAGAACACGCCCGGCTTCTTCCCTTACACCGCCGGCATCTATCCCTTCAAACGCACCGGCGAGGACCCCGCGCGCATGTTCGCCGGCGAGGGTGGACCCGAGCGCACCAACAAGCGTTTCCACTACGTGAGCCAGGGCCTGCCCGCCAAGCGCCTCAGCACCGCGTTCGACAGCGTCACGCTCTACGGCCACGATCCCGGTCGTCGTCCGGACATCTACGGCAAGGTGGGCAACAGCGGCGTGAGCATCTGCTGCCTCGACGATGCCAAGAAGCTCTACAGCGGCTTCGACCTCACGCGACCCGACGACCAGCGTGAGCATGACCATCAACGGTCCCGCGCCGATGCTGCTCGGCTTCTTCATGAACGCCGCCATCGATCAGAACTGCGAGAAGTACATCCGGGAACACGGACTGGAGAGGGAGGTCGAGAAGAAGATCGCGGAACGCTGGGAGTCGAAGGCGATGCAAAGGCGAATGGCGAATGGTCAATGGCGAATGGAGGGAGCGGCTCTTCCCATTCACCAACTCCCATTCACCATTCACCTACCCGCCCGCAATACAACGCCGAGGTCCCCGAAGGCAACAACGGTCTCGGCCTCCTCCTGCTCGGCATCACCGGCGACCAAGTCCTCCCCGCCGACGTCTACGCCAAGATCAAGGCCGACACCCTCGCGCAAGTGCGCGGCACCGTGCAGGCCGACATCCTCAAGGAGGACCAGGCGCAGAACACCTGCATCTTCAGCACCGAGTTCGCGCTGCGCTTGATGGGCGACGTGCAGCAGTACTTCATCGAGCAGAAGGTCCGCAACTTCTACAGCGTCAGCATCAGCGGCTACCACATCGCGGAGGCCGGTGCCAACCCCATCACCAGCTCGCCTTCACGCTGGCCAACGGCTTCACCTACGTGGAGTACTACCTCAGCCGGGGCATGGACATCAACGCCTTCGCGCCCAACCTGAGCTTCTTCTTCAGCAACGGCATGGACCCCGAGTACGCCGTGATGGGCCGCGTGGCGCGCCGCCTCTGGGCCAAGGCGCTCAAGCACCGCTACGGTGCCGACGAGCGCAGCCAGATGCTCAAGTACCACATCCAGACCAGCGGCCGCAGCCTCCACGCGCAGGAGATCGACTTCAACGACATCCGCACCACGTTGCAGGCGCTCTACGCCATCTACGACAACTGCAACAGCCTGCACACCAACGCCTACGACGAGGCCATCACCACGCCCACCGAGGAAAGCGTGCGCCGCGCCATGGCCATCCAGCTCATCATCAACAAGGAGCTCGGCCTGGCCAAGAACGAGAACCCGCTGCAAGGCAGCTTCATCATCGAAGAACTCACCGACCTGGTGGAAGAGGCCGTGCTCACCGAGTTCGACCGCATCACCGAACGCGGCGGCGTGCTCGGCGCCATGGAGACCATGTACCAGCGCAGCCGCATCCAGGAGGAAAGCCTCTACTACGAAACGCTGAAGCACACCGGCGAATTCCCCATCATCGGTGTGAACACCTTCTTGAGCTCGAAGGGCTCACCGACCGTACTTCCGAAGGAAGTGATCCGCGCCACCGAGGAAGAGAAGGAAGCGCAGATCGCACACCGTGGAGAACGTGCAGCAGGCCTACGCCGAAGAAGGCAAGAAGGCGCTCTGCGCGACCTGCAAGAAGCGGCGATCAAGAACGAGAACATGTTCGCGGTGCTGATGGAGGCGACGAAGTATTGTTCGCTTGGGCAGTTGACCGATGCGATGTTCGAGGTTGGGGGGCAGTATCGGAGGAATATGTGACCATGAGGTTTCTGAAGCACTCTTTTCGCCATGCCTCTGTCATACTCAGGGAGGCTGCTTTCGTGCAGGAGAGCCAAGAGCTCTTGGCTGTACTATCTGCGATTAGTGACGATGAGATCATCGAACAGCACAAGGTTTATGGCGGAGCTCAGAAAAGTCTTTCCAGAGCAATCAACGATAAGATCAAGGAGTACTTGGTCAATCATGGATGGTCAGCGGAGTCACCTATTTTTCAGGACACTCAGTATTCCGGAGACAAGTGGAGGCTTGATTTTGCAAAGGGTTTGATCTCTGTCGAGGTTGCCTTCAATCATGGCGAGGCTACTGCTTGGAATTTGTTGAAACCAGTTCTAGCCAGTGAACTGAATCACATCCAGAAGGCAATTCAAACGCAGGCGGGAGTGATCATCTGTTGCACCGAGGCGCTTAAGCGGGAAGGCGGCTTCGATAGCGCCGTCGGTACATATGAAAAGTTCCTTGACTATCTCAATCCCTTGCGCGGGATACTCACTGTCCCAATACTGCTTGTTGGTTTGGAGCCGTTCAATTCGTTCAAGATTCAGCATCGTAAGCTCGGATCAAAGCTGACCGGTGATGTCTTCATAAAACCGCAGAGTTAGTGCTACGCGGTTTCTTCAATGAGTCCTGCCGGACTGTCAACAGGCACTGAACGAATCCGGTCCGCAAGTGCTTTGCCAGTGCGCTCAATCACCCCGACCACAAGTGCGTTGCCCATCAAGAATGCCCTGCGACTATCGGACGCACCGCTTGTGTGTTCGTCTGGGAACATGTTCAATCGCTCAAGCTCAACAGGAGTCAGTCGCCTCAGTTTACCCTTGCCTGTGCTGATCACATGCTTGAACCTGGAAGGAGAAGAACCTCCCTCGGCGGTGATGATAGTGCGTGAGGCCTTGTTCAATGGGTCGGGAAAAACCATAGGCCCCTCGTTGTAGTTGTATTTGAAGCCATTCGACTTGTTCGTGCGGACCTCCCTTTTGCCACCCTTCAAGTATTCCCACTGCGGCACCTGGTCAGGTGTTACAAAAAACTGCTTGGGTATCTTCTCACTCGGGAGGATGATATCTCCTAGAGTTGTGAAAGGTCCATCATATACCGGGATTGCCGCAGTCGTCCAAACCTTCCTCGCGATCATTATCCCCGCGTTCTGGAACAGACTGGTGCCACCTGTCTTGCCTGAGTTGAAGTTCTCGGTTATATCTGCAAGATCACCCGTGAGTTTAAAGGTCGATGGTGCCGAACCTTTGATAGAGATAGGGAATGCTTCGGCAAACAGGCCGTCTCGCAATACCCAATCGTCCACTCCCTTCAATCTCAAGAAATCTTGACCGATCGGTGACGATTTGTGATAACCAAGGAAGAACACTCTGCGCCTACGCTGCGGCATTCCGTAATCAGCGGCATTGATCACGCGCCATTCAACGACATAGCCGAGATCCGCGAGTGAGGCCAACATCACTGCGAAGTCACGCCCTCTTTGCTTGGAAGGAGACTTCAGCAGCCGGTCGACATTCTCAAGAAGGATGAACGCCGGCTTCTTCTTCTTGCCTTTAAGGATGCGATGGATATCCCACCATAGAACTCCCTTCTTGCCTGCGAGGCCCGCAGCCTGATTGAGAGTCCGGGCGACGGAGTAATCTTGGCAGGGGAAACCTCCAACGAGTAGGTCATGTTCCGGAATGTCCTTGAGTGATACGGTGGTGATATCCTCATTGGAATGGCCTTCAGCTCCAAAGCGAGCCACATAGATGTCAGAGGCCTCTTGCTTCTTTGTGCTGGGCTCCCATTGGTTGCTCCAGATGACCTTGAATAAATCCGAAGCACGCTCCAAACCGATTCTGAAGCCACCAACTCCCGCGAATAGTTCAATCACTTTCAACTTGCTCATCAATGTGTTTGAAGAATGGTTCAAAACTAACGAGCGAAGCACCCGCGATCAAGTGCCTAGTGGAATCGTTTTGAACATGCAGAGGGTCACAGTTTTTCCGGACTGGAAGGGATGTCCGGGGCGTTGCACTTGGAGGAATGTTGATTGCCAAGAATTGCGTCACGACAGTTTTGCCGTGGGACTCGACTTTTGAGGGACCGGCTTTCCGCTGCAAGTCCGCACTCGTCGTTCCTCCTCGCTTGCGGGCTTTTCGCTGCAATCCGTCACGCAAGGCAACCGGTGAACGGAAGTGAACGTCTTGGTGAACGATGGCTATATTTGCGCCCATGCTTTCCAAGATCGACCTCCAAGGCCTCGCCTACATCAGGAAGACTTTCCGGCGCACAGGAAAGGGGCCATCGATGGAAGAGATAAGACTGGAACTCGGTTTCGGCTCCAAGCAGACAGCATGGCTTTTAGTTCACAAGCTTGCCGAGAATGATCTGATCAACTATGAGAATGGACGGATAACTCTCCTCGGCAACTCTGCAGTCGAAGGTGAAGCCACCGTTTCTGTTCCGCTTCTTGGTTCGATCGCGGCTGGACTTCCCTCACTGGCAGAGCAGAGACACGAAGGTGAGGTGCGTATCTCAACGAAACTCGCTAAGCCGAATAAGAAGTACTTCCTCCTTCGGGCGGACGGTGACTCAATGAATAAAGCAGGTATCATGGATGGCGACCTAATGCTCATCCGACAAGAGGTTACTGCAAGACCCGGTGAAATCGTTGTTGCTCTGCTCGATGACGAGGCCACCGTCAAATTCTTCGAGCGCGAAGGGGAACATTATGTCCTGCGGCCCAAATCCAGCATCCGGTCGCACAAGCCCATCATCGTCCATGCCGACCTGAGGATACAAGGGGTCTTTGTTACCGTAATCCCCGATGTGCTATGAGCAAGAACAGGAAACCCATTCCCAATGATGTCAAACTTCGCCTTTGGGCTGTTTCCGGTGCGCGATGTGAGTTCTGCAACAAGCCATTGTGGTTCGAGAAGCTCACGCTTCGTGGCGACAATTTCTCGGAAATGGCCCACATCCTTGCCCTGAACGAAGGTGCCGCTCGTTACGACGCATCGCGCTCAACAGAGCTGAGCACGGATATTCAGAACCTAATGCTGTTGTGCCGCGACCACCATCATTTGATTGACAGCAGAGCCCATCGTGAGGCGTACCCGGAAGCCCTATTGCGTGATATGAAACGGGCGCACGAACATCGGATCTTCACCCAGTCGTCGATAGCACCGGATCTAAGGACCCAAATTCTCGTGTTTACTGCGACCATTGGAGATCGACGGCCAGAAGTGCCAGGTGAAGATGCGTGCATCGCGGCCCTAGACATGCGCTACCCCAGCGATACCAAGGGACTGAGAATAGATATGAACGGTATGGACGAGCCCAAGACCGTGCAGTCATGGGAAGAGCGAGCAGAGCAGATTACCCGCGAGGTCGATCGGAAGCTCACTCGCGGCATCGACAGGGATCACGTCGAGCATCTTTCAATCTTCGGCCTCGGACCGATACCCTTGTTGATGCACCTCGGCAAGAGGATCGGGAACGCGCGGCCCACAGAGGTCCACCAGCTTCATCGTGATGGAAGTGGATGGAGGTGGAAGGAGGAGAACGAGAACGACGTGGAGATCCTCGGAAGGAATTGGCCAACCGATTCTCCAAGTAGGGATGTTGCGCTCGCGTTGTCGATAAGCGGACGACCAACACCATCAGAAATTGAGAGCACGCTTGGCGCCAGCGTTCCCGTCTACGAGGTATTTGTTTCAAATCCGTCTCCGCTCGTCATCAATACCAAGCGGCATCTCCGCAGTTTCAGGAGGCTATACCGGGACACGCTCTCGGAGATACGGAGGCATCACGGTGGCGACGTCACCGTCCACGTGTTCCCCGCTGTTCCCGTCTCCGTAGCCGTCGCCAGCGGGCAGGAACTCCTACCCAAGGCCGATCCCTGCATCATCGTGTACGACCACAACTGGAAAACCGGCGGCTGGTCAAGAACTATAACCCTCAATAACAATGACAGCGAACGAATTTCTCCTCGACCTGCTGCGATCGCAGAGCATCGGGAAGGATAGCCTCGAGGCGAAAGATCTAAAGGAGCGTCGGGCCGAGGTCGAGAACATGCTGCGTGCCGAGTTCGGCGGAGACAATCCCAGCATTCGGTACGCTGGCTCGTACATCAAGGGAACGATGGTCAGGGACAGCTATGATCTTGACTTGGCGTGTTATTTCCACCACACCAAGGATCTGTCCTTGCCGGAAATCCGAAGACAGGTCGAGACACTTCTGGCGCAGAAGTACATCATTACGGCGAAGGCGTCCGCGGTGCGCATCATACGACCCAAGGAGGCATCCGTAGAACTCGCCTATCACATCGATGTGGTACCCGGCCGATTCGTTGATGAGTCCATGGGCGATGCCTATCTCCATGTTGCCTATGGCGAAAAGGCACGGATGAAGACCAATCTGGACACGCATATCAAGTTCGTGACCGACAGCGGCCGACAGGATGTCCTCAAGCTGAACAAGATCTGGAAGGTCCGAAACGGAATTGATGCGAAGACCTTCGTAATGGACATCTTCCTGATCGAGGCGTTGAAGGGCTGCACCAGTTCCGGGCTCGATCTTGTGTTCAAGAAGGCGTTGGAGGAAATCGCGGACCACATCGAGACCCGGACTATCGTGGATCCGGCGAACGGTGGCAACATCGTTTCACAGGCGATGAGTGCCGCTCAAAAGCAATTAGTCGCCTTGTCAGCGAGGAGCGCACTCCGGGACCTCAGCGGTTCAAACAACTCCGTCGAGGTCTGGCAGCGGTTGTTCAACGATGTTACATCGGGCGGAGCAGCCCCAGTAGTGGAAACGGATCCATCTATATCGCCCCCACACCAATTCGGAATCCGGTGAAACCTTACGGGGCCTAGTGCTGCACATGGCGCCAACAATATCTGACGATGAAATCGAGGAAATCGGGAGACGCCACCCATACCTGATCCTGACGAGGGAGCAGGAACTGCTGGGATGGAAAGGTGTTCTGTATTTCAATCGCAGCTATGAAGGTGTCGTTATCGAGGATTCCTTTGAGGTGGCCATTGCTGTACCTGCGACTTATCCAACGACCCTGCCGTTTGTGTGGGAGACCGGTGGACGCTTGAGGGAGATTGCGGAGAAGTGGCGCGACAAGGTTTTGGGACTGGCAGATCTACATGTCTATCCGAGCAACGGAAGCGTATGCTTGGGAGCACCGCTCGAACTTCAAGAAAGGTGCCCATTGGGTGCACCTTTCTTCCAGTTTATAGACGACCTTGTGGTGCCGTACTTCTATGGCTTAAGTCACTTCGAAAAGCATGGACGTTGGCCTTGGGGTGAGCGAAGCCACGGTATTCTGGGGCTATTGGAATCATACGGAGAGCGTCGAATCGAATGCCCACGAGAAGACGTTGTGTTGCAGGTCCACCAACTACGCAAGTGCAATAACTCCCGGGAGGTTAGGAAGTACCTAAGAAGGCACAAGGATCAACGGCTCTGTTTGTGTGGCAAAAACCGCCTTTTTGCTGAATGTCATACTCTCGCATGGAACGGACTGCTGAAGCTCCAGCGGGATGCCAAGTCGCACAATTTGAATGTCGACCATTGCTAGGTAGTTCCTAGACCGCCGCAGGGCTCGGCCGTGTTCGGACCCCAACTCACGCGAGCATCCACGCGCATGTGAGTTTCGCAGCCACACCCCCTAACCCGACCTTTGCCCCATGCGCAACTACGCCCGCATGATGCAGCTGGCCGATGAATTTCGTCCTACACGAAGACCCGACGGCCCGGTAGCGTGGGTGCTGTTGATCCCCCACCAGGGCGGCGTTGATGGAGGCGACAAAGGGTACGCAAGTCCAACGCTAGGAGCATAGTAACACGGCGTGTTTACTGACCTACATTTGGGTTCACAATCCCCCCTGAACATGGAGCGCACGTGCAAACGCCTTTCGGTGAAGCTGCGATGCTTTTCGGTATCGGTATTCCTGATCCTCCTCGGCAGCTCCGCCTCAGCGCAGTGCTGGTTGAAAGTAAGCGCAGGGATCCAGTTCACCTTGGCACTGCGAACTGACCACAGCCTATGGGCGTGCGGCAACAACGGCTATGGCCAACTCGGATACGGGAACAACGATTACAGCAACACGTTCCTGCCTGTTGAACCGGGTACCACCTGGATCGATGTGTCGGCGGCGAACAATTTCAGCCTGGGCATCAAGAGTGATAGCAGCCTTTGGGCATGGGGGAATGGGGAATACGGAGTACTGGGTGACATCGGGATGACCACCGCGAATGCACCCGTTCAGATGGAACCGATCGATGATTGGGCCAAAGTGGATGGCGGTTGGAGGCATGGTATGGCCCTGAAAGGCAATGGCACGCTATGGACGTGGGGAACGAATGCGTTCGGTCAGCTTGGCATCGGGTCGAACATTGCACACTATGCACCGGTGCAAGTGGGTGCGGCCATGGATTGGGTCTCCATCTCGGCCGGGGAGGTGAGTGCCGTAGGTATCCGGTCGGATGGGAGCTTGTGGTCATGGGGCTACAACGGCTTCGGGGCGCTGGGAAATGGATCGAACATCGATGAGAACAGTCCTGTCCAGATCGGTTCGAACGGGGAATGGCTCCATGCGGAACTGGGCATGGAGCATTGTTTGGCCGTCAAGACGAACGGGACGCTATGGGCATGGGGGTATAATGGACAGGGCCAACTGGGACTGGGCACTGTGACCGATCAGAATGCTCCGACGCAGGTGGGAGCATCCGCTGATTGGAACAGCGTATCGGGAGGCCTCTACTTCAGCCTTGGTACCATGAATGATGGAACACTCTGGGCATGGGGTGATAATGAAAATGGCCAGTTGGGCGATGGCACGTACACCGACCACTCCGTGCCTACCCAGGTCGCGGTCGTGTCCAATTATTCCAGTGCCAATGCCGGTGGCCGGCATGGCTTCGGGGTCACGGCTTCGGGAGATCTGTACGCTTGGGGAGAGAACCTATATGGCTCGATCGGAAATGGCGCCAACATAAGCATGAACCTCCCGGTCCTCATTGCATGTTCTACCGCGTCCGGACTCCCTGAACCCATCCTTTCAAGTCCACTAAGCGTCTCGCCCAATCCCAATTCGGGAAGCTTTGTGATCCGGTGCTCCGGTCATCTGGGAGCCACCCTCGCAAGGGTGCATGATGCGAGCGGAAGAATGGTGTGGTCCAATTCGATCGACCCGATGGAACTTCGGAACGGGGTCGATATCACAGTGGGCCTCAAGCCAGGCTGCTACGTATTGACGTTGCAAAGCAAGGGTTCGATCGCAGAGACAAGGATGGTCATCAATTGAATCGTTCGGCTTTCGCAGGAGCCGTTGTTCCCTTGTTGTGCGCGGGAACGATCCGTGGTCATCCCCAACCAACGCGAGCGTCCATGCTCGTGTCAGCTCCGCATCTGTACCCCCGTCTGCGCGTAGCGTGTCGCTACGCCCCACATGCGCGGAAGCCACATTACCGCCTTTTTACCTTCACCCCATGTGCTTCCAGACCCAACTGGTGTTGGAGTTCACCAAGACGGATGCGTTGTGGAACAAGCGCATTCTGGAGGAGGTGCGCAAGCAGGTACACTACCGCAACGCCAACGTGTTCGCGCGCTACCCGTGGCCGGTGATCACGGCGGCGGAGCCCGATGCGCTCCACGAACTGCAGTGCGGTTTCGTGCCCCGGTACATCCCCGATCCGGCGGGCTTCCTGAAGCAATACAGCACCTACAACGCCAAGAGCGAGGAGGTGTACGAGAAGCGCACCTTCGCGAAGGTGGCGAAGAAGGGGCGGCGGCCCCACACTGCCTGATCGGGGGCTAGGTTGCGGGAAATGTAGCTACCAATGGGAAAGGCATTGACCCACGAGTTGGAAGATCGCAGCAGTACGTGATGTTTCTCGATGAACCAGGTTCGCAACATTCGAGGCACACTATGGACACTATGCCCGTCCCACTTCGCGAATTCCAGATCATCGGCGTGAACACCTTCCTCAGCAGCAAGGGCTCACCCACCATCCAGCCCAAGGAAGTGATCCGCGCCACCGAAGAGGGGAACGAAGCGCAGATAAGGACGATGGAGAACCCCGCATCGAATGCGGGGCAGGCTCTACAGAAGGCTTATGCCGGGATGCACTGCACTAACGCTCCACCACCAAGCGGTGTACCGTCCGTATGCCGAGGCTGGTACTTTGCAAGGCATACACGCCGGGCGATAGCGCGCGCAGGTCCAGATTCCAAGCGGTCGCCGGTCGAGGTCCTTGCGCAGTACCACCCGGCCGCTCGCATCCACCACCTGGTGTTGCCATGCGGCGTTATCCAGTCCGGTGATCGTGATCCGGTCCTGTGTCGGGTTGGGGAATAGCGAGAAGCGCACCGCGTTCCTAGCCTCTACGCCGACGGCCGTGCAAACCTCTTCCATACTGAATGTGGAGCCGCTCACTAGGGGTTGGATGGACCAACCTGCCACATCGGAAACGACCTGCGAGTAGGGGGCATCAGTGAACGTGATGGCGGAACTGTTCACATTCGCGACCCGTTCACAACGACCGGTAAGTCCATTGCCATCGGTCATCACCAAATAGCTCTGGGTGGGTATGCCGCCCCGGAACTCGACCAAGCTATCGCGTTCGCCGAAGCCTCCGGCCAAGTAGCCACCGTTGTTCGTGGGGACTACCGACCTGAATGCTTCGCCACCGTTGCTGCCGTATTGCATGGCCCATTGCACCGCACCGGCGGCATTCGTCGTGAAGAGCACAGCGTCGCCACCCGTACCTGTTTCGGAGTCCACGATACCCGCCATCGCATAGCCACCCGTTATCGGAGTGACACCGATCACCTGCCCGGTATATGCACCGTAGTCGTATGTCAAGCTGCCCACGACGGTGCCCGTGGCTGTAGTGCTGATGCGGTACAGTTTCTCGTTCGAACTGGAGAAGAATGTGTTGTAGAACAGGTCGTAACCTGAAGCGGTGGGCACAGCGGCCAGCGGACGGATCAGCGCTTGCAACGTATTGGTGTTGTATTTCCGGCACCACTGGTAGGCGCCGTCCGTATCCAACTTCAGCAACCAGGAACCTTCGGTGTTCAAGGTGGTCAAACCGAATACGATGATGCCCCCGTCGGCTGCTTCTACCATACCGCCCAACCGGTTGGTGGTGCTCGCTACCGGTGCCACGATGCGCTTGGTCCACAGTACGGTCCCTGTGGTGGTGATGCGGGCCAGGAAGATATCTTGCTGTGTGTTCGCAAAGGTGAAGATGCCGCCCACGAGTACATCACCATTGGAAGCCAGGGTGAGCCGGAACCCCTCAGCGCCATCAAAGCCCGCCAGATCAGCTCCGAAACGCAAGGCCCACGCGAGGTCGCCGTTGCTGTTCAGTTTGGCCACAAAGGCGCTATCAGGGTTGCTGCCGGTAGCGTGTACCGTACCGGTCACGATCACTTCGTTGGTACTATTCACTACCATGTGGTCCGTGAATACCCCGAAGTCCGTGGGGGAGGAAAGGAACCTGTTCCACAGTGGTGTGCCGCTCGCATCGTACTTCACCATCTGAATGCCGGAGCCCACGCCCTGCGCGTAGAACGAGAGGGACGAGGAATACAGGTTCCCACTGGCATCCCGCTCCACATTACCGATAGTCGCATAGTCCGCATCGATCACGCGTTGAAAGGTTTCCTGTCCGTGGCAGATGCTGAGCAACAGCAGTAGGAGTGAAGTAGCGATATATCTCATGTGCCACAAAATAGACCGTATGGCGGAACCCTCGGTCGGCCTCCCCCGAATTGGGGAGGGACATTCAGAAGCTCATCGAAGTACCGGCCAAGGCCACCCCGTCCTTTAATATCCTCACCCCAGCCTCTCCATCCCCTTCAGCAAGGGCACCAACTGCAGCGCGAGGGGCGTGAGCGTGTACTCCACATGCAGCGGTTTCAGGCGGATCACCACGCGATCCAGCAGGCCATCGTCCTCCAGTTCGCGCAGGGCCATGGTGATGGACTGCTTGTTGCTGCCTTCCAAGGTGCGCAGCAGCTGACTGAAACGCACCGGACCTTGCGATGCGAGCAGGATGATGCCCGGTTTCCACTTGCCCGAAACGCTTTGCAACAGGGCTTCCGCAGGACACTCCGCCGAGGGTGCCGGAGTGGTCAGCTTTTTCTGACTTATTGATATGCCCGACATGGCAGGTGACCTTTGTCGGCAAGTTAACGAAATGGCACGCCGCATCCCCTTTCTTCTTCTTCTCACCACGTTCGGCGCATGCGCCCAACCGGACCCAACTGAAATGAAAAACGAAAATCCCCTGCTCTGTGATATCGAGACCGGAACCTGTGATGTGGCCGGTGCCACCACGCAAGAGGCGGTGAACGATGCACCCGTGGTCGCCACCGCTGGCAACACTGTCACCATCCAGTACTTCACCGATCCCATCTGCTCCAGCTGTTGGGGCATCGAGCCGCAGCTGCGCCGCTTGGCGGTGGAGTACGGTTCAGCCGTTGAAGTGGAATACCACATGGGCGGCCTGTTGCCCGGCTGGGATGGCTTCAACGGCGGCGGCATTAGCAAACCGAGCGACGTAGCCACCCATTGGAATGAGATGAGCCAGCACTACAAGATGCCCATCATCGGCGATGTGTGGCTGGAGGATTCCTTGGCCAGCAGCTACCCGCCCAGCATTGCCTTCAAGGCTGCGGAACTGCAGGACAAGCAAATGGCCCATGCCTTCATGCGCCGCATGCGCGAGATGGTCTTCATGGAGAAGCGCAACATCGCGCGGCAAGGGGTGATCAACGAAGCTGCGGCCCAGGTGGGGCTTGATTCCGTCCGTTTGGAAAGCGATATGAAAGGCGCAGGTGATGCCCTCTTCAAGGCCGACCTCGCCCTGACGCGGGCCTCCGGTGTGCGCGGCTTTCCAACGATCGATCCTGACCAACGCGGAAGGCCAGCTGCAGGTGGTGTACGGTGCCCGCTCCTACGAGCAGATGGAGGAGGCGCTGAAGCAGCTCGCGCCGGGCGTCTCCGGTGCCGCACTCCCCAGCACGGTGGATGCGCTCTTCACCCTCCACCCCAGCTGGTGCGCGCAGGAAGCCGCCCTGATGCTGAACACCGCACCAGCGGAAGCCACGCGCCAGCTTGACGGCCAGGTGAAGGAGGGGAAGCTCGAGCGCCTCGATACGCGCAACGGCTCCATCTGGCGCAAGGCCCGCTCTTGATCGGAGGCTGAAGTTGCCTGGAACTATCAGCTACGATAAATAGATTCTCGCCTGCATGTCGCAGGCGGGATCTATTGTTTGATGGTATCGATGAGGTAGTGCTCGCTTGGGCAATCGACTGCGGCCATGGTAGAAGCTGCCCACCATGCGGTCCGAAGCAGGCATGCACATCACACGGATCGTGTTGGAGTGACCCTGTGACAACCAATCCACGCACATGCAGGCTCGGCAACAAGCAGCGGGCGCCTGCGTGCCGAAGATCTGTGCTCCGCATTGGGTTAGGCCAGCAAATCCTCGATAACGACGGGATCCCGTAACCCAACAAAAGCCGCTACTTCATTTTCCCCACCCCGGCGCATCGTTCTCATTTCGACCATGCTTCACGGATGAGGGCGCTGTTCACATTCGCCGTCCGCCTCGATAAGTAGCAAACACCGATCCCATGCTTCGACCGTTACCCGCCTTTCTCTTCCTTCTTACCCTCCTGTCCACGGTCCGCGGGATCGCCCAAAGCGATGGCACCTACGATCCCACGTTCATCCAAGGCACCGGCTTCGCTAGCAACGTGCAAGCGATCGCGCGCCAAGCGGATGGTAAGCTGCTGCTCGGCGGCGATCAGCTGGGTCTGTACAATGGTGCGGCCGTGAGGGATGTTTTACGGCTGGGTGCGGATGGCGCGTTGGATGCGAGCTTCAATGTGGGGGATGGGCCTGATAGCCACGTCCTGAAGATCGTGTTGCAACCAGATGGGCGGATCCTTGTCGGTGGTGTGTTCAGCAACTTCAACGGAGTGAGTGCAAGGCGGCTGGTGCGGTTGATGTCAAACGGGGCGGTGGACGCGGGCTTCAGTATCGGTACTGGTGCCAATGGCTGGGTGACCTGTGTTGCGGTGCAGCCCGATGGGAAGATCCTGGTGGGTGGTCGGTTCTCCCAATGGGATGGAACAGCGGCCGGTGGCATCGTGCGCTTGCTGGCCGATGGCAGCGTGGATCCCGAATTCAATGTGGGCACAGGAGCGGATGATAACGTGAATGTGATACTGCTGCGTCCGAGCGGAAAGATCCTGGTCGGTGGCAATTTCGATTTCTTCAACGGAACCGCCCGTCACCTGCTGGCACAGTTGAATGCGGACGGCACGTTGGATCTGGAATTCGATCCCGGACCAGGTGGCGCTCCGGACGATAAGATCCGCGCTATGGCCCTGTTGCCCGATGGTAAGCTGCTGTGTGGTGGCGACCTCGAAACGTGGCAGGGAATACCGGTGCTCGCCATGGTGCGGTTGGAGACGGACGGCAGCAGGGATGCACTGTTCAACTCTGACGCATCCACGTATTTCGGCATCATCGACATAGCGCTTCAACCGGATGGCAAGGTGCTGATCTGCGGCACCATGGGCTTGGAGCGCTTCACTGAGTTCGGAGTGGTGGATCCGACCTTCGATACGGGGACGAGTTTTCAAGGCGGTTTCCAAGTGGTGCAGGCGATGCTCCAACTGCCGGATGGCCGCCTTTTGGCCGGTGGTATCTTCTCGGAATACAATGGTAACGCGGTGGGCAATATCGTCCGTCTTACCCGTGGCGATGTTGGCATCCACGAAGCGGCGAAATTGCAGGTAGCGGCATGGCCGAACCCGACGGACGGACCACTGACGATCCAATGGTCGAACAGCGATCCAGTATGGATCACCGTGCGGGACCTCGCTGGCAGGACCGTGCTGGAGCATGGTCCATTGCGCAGTGGTGTTGAACTCTCATTGGATGATGTGCCAGGCGTCTACCATGTGGAAGTGCGCAACGCCTCGGGTGTGCAGCGATTCCCTGTGGTGAAACAGTAGTCCGTGAACTTCTGCGCATCTTCCCCACGCCCCCGCAAGTCTTCCGGCCCAACAATAAAGTGAGTTTTTCACCGGAACAGGCCGGGCGACATGTGGGTCTGCGTTCATCCATGGATCAAGGCACTGAAACTTCTGGCAGTCTTCAGACTGCTACCGCACTACTTCGGAGCGGCATGCACGACATCGAGCATGAAGTGTTCCGGCATCCGATGCATAGACCTCGGGGTATGAAGTCCGAAGACTTCACGGATAAGCATGGATGGAAGCATCGTACAGCGGCCACAAGTCGCCCCGGCTGACTTTAGTGGAGCGCACGGTTTGGTCGGCCGGGAAGAGTTGCGGGAGCAATGGGTTCAAGTGCTTGTGCCGAGCGGGGATTTATTGACCGGGAACGGGGTGTTATCGCTCATGTTCCCAGCGGGTCATTTGTCTTGGGATCATCCGCCCTACGGCGCATTGATGGACCGAACAGCACGGTCCGACAGCTTGGACCTCGATCTGCACCGTGCTCCACGGACCTGCTCGGAACCATCTTGGCTCCGCGCAGCGCACAAATGCACCGCGAAGTGCTCCTTGTCAGTTCCTGGTGAGCACTTCAATAAGACCTTACCAACCAACATCAACTACCAACAACATGCTCAAGAACAAGATCGCGCTCATCACGGGTGCAGGCTCAGGGATCGGTGAAGCCACCGCAATGCTCTTTGCCAAGAACGGCGCTTCCATCGTGCTGGCAGATATGGATATGGACGGCGCGGGCCGTGTGCTCGCGCTCATTGAAAAGCAAGGCGGCAAAGGCATGGTCGTGAAGGCCGATGTCTCGAAACCCGAAGACTGTGAGAAGGTCGTCGCCGAAGCGGTGAAGAAGTACGGTCGGTTGGATATCGCTGTGAACAACGCGGGCATCGGAGGCCCGGCCGCCATGGTGGGCGATTACCCCATTGATGGTTGGGACAAAGTGATCGCCATCAACCTGAGCGGTGTGTTCTACGGTATGCGTTACCAGATCCCCGCAATGCTGAAGAACGGGGGAGGTGCCATCGTGAACATGGCCTCCATCCTGGGCAAAGTGGGCTTCCCCATGAGCTGTGCCTATGCATCGGCGAAGCATGGCGTGATCGGGCTCACGGAGAACGCCGCGTTGGAATATGCCACCCAAGGCGTCCGCGTGAACGCGGTGGGACCGGGCTTTATCAAGACCCCGTTGCTGGACAATAACCTTACTGCTGAACAGCTCACGGGCATTGCCGCCATGCACCCCATGCAACGCTTGGGCACCGCGCAGGAGGTCGCTGAACTGGTGCTGTGGCTCGCATCGGACAAGGCCTCCTTCGTCACCGGGTCCTACTACAATGTGGATGGTGGATACTTGGCGCATTAAGGCGCTTGCGCATGCCGCATGTACTGCCCGTTGTCCTGCTGGAATGATCGATTTCACCGGTCTCATCCGCGCTTCGGCCTGCTCGCCCTCAAGTCATCCCGCCCTACCATAAAGTGGGTTCTTGACGGGAACAGGCCGGGCGACTTGTGGGCTGGAACCTCAGAAGCCCATCAAGGCCGGAAAGACGTGCAGGTGCATGGGCTGCGGTCCCGTTCGGAAGGTCCGATGTAGAATTCACCGATGGTATTAAACCATTGGGCGGGAGCGGAGTCCTTACGATCAGAGACCTTCTACATTCGCCCCCCAAAACCACACTGGGACCGTTCACTGACGCGCTCCCCGACCCACCTCCAACTTCATGAGACCACGCTTCACACGCAACCGTTCCCTATTGGTCATCTGCTCAGCACTGGCCTGTTCCGTCACATCGGGCCAGTTCGATGGCTACGTGCTCTACAACAACCAGAACCAGACCACGGCCTATCTGCTCAATGCGGCGCAACAGATCGAGCGCACCTGGTCACTGCCTACCAGCGCGAACTATGCGATGGCCCTGAAGCCGAACGGTAACATCGTCCGTGGGGCGGTGAACACGGGCAACGCGCTCAACGCCGCTGCGGTGGGCGGCAGACTGCAGGAGTTCGACCCGAACGGACAATTGGTGTGGGATTTCGTGTATTCCAGTTCGAGCTACGTGACACACCATGACATCTGCCTGATGCCCAACGGGAACGTGCTCATGATCGCCTACTTCGTGAGGACCAATGCCCAATTGCAGGCCTTGGGGTACACGGGGAACTCGGAGAAATGGCCCGATCGCATCATCGAAGTGCAGCAGAACGGAACGGGCGGAGAGATCGTGTGGCAGTGGGACATGCTGGACCGTTTCATCCAGTACGTGGATCCGGCGAAACCGGGCTACCTGCCCATCGCCGATCATCCGGAGCGATTGAACATCAACGTGGCGGTGGCCGCCATGGGCGGACCCGGTGGCGGTGGCGATTGGTTCCATGTGAACGGCATTGATTACAACCCCGACCTGGACCAGGTCGCGTTCAGTTCACGTTTGCTCAGCGAGATCTTCATCATCGACCACAGCACCACCACGGCTGAAGCTGCGGGGCATACCGGTGGTAACTCCGGCATGGGCGGCGATTTCCTGTTCCGCTGGGGCAAGCCCGCGAACTACAATACGGCCGGTACGCAGACCATTGCCGGTGCGGTGCATGACGTGCGTTGGATCCTGCCCGGACGCCCGAACGCGGGCTACCTGCAGTTCGTGAACAACGTCGCCGGCGCGGGGAATAGCACGGTGATCGACGCGGTGAACCCCGAGCGCGACGGTTACCTCTATCCACGGACGCCGGGTACGGCCTTCGGCCCCTTCACCTACGATTGGCGCCACTCCTGTCTGGCCGACTCCCCCGGCCAAAGCGCTTCGGACCGGATGCCGGACGGGAACACTTTCGTGGCGCTTTCCGATTCGTACATGTACGAGGTGAATGACCAAGGCACGGTGGTGTGGCAGTACAACGCCAGCCCGCAGAAGGCCTTCCGGTACACCTGCGATGATCCAGGGATCATCGCCTTGCTGGGGGATAACCCCTGCGGATTGACAACGGGCATCGGAACGCACGCCGATACCGACCTGAACATCTTCCCGAACCCGTCCACCGGTGCGTTCACGTTGAGCGGGTTGAGCGCGGCGGAGATCGATCAGGTGACCGTTTTTGACGCCACCGGACGTGAAGTACGGAGCATGCGGCAGGCACTGCAGGTCGACCTCGGTGATCGGGCCGAAGGGTTCTATTCGGTCCGGATCATCATGAAGTCCGGCCAGCAATTGGTGCGGAAGGTCGCGGTACAACGGTAGGGCGCGTGCGGATCCCCTTACTGATAGCCTTGGTCGGTATGCTCGTTGCCGGTGGAACGGTGCGGGCGCAGGCCGACCTCTACGACATCGGGTCGGTAAGGGAGATGCGCCTCTACTTTGCGCAGGAGAACTGGAGCGATCTTCTCGATACGCTCTTCATCGCAGGGGATGACGAGCGCTTGGAAGGCGACCTCGTGATCGACGGCACCTTCATCCCGGACGTCGGGGTGCGCTACAAAGGGTACAGTTCGTACAGTTCGAACCGCGTAAAGAACCCCTTCAACATCAAGTTGAACCACGTGCATGCGGGGCAGCGCTACCAGGGCGTGGACAAGATCAAGCTCAGCAACGTGATCCAGGACCCGTCCTTCATCCGGGAGGCGCTTTCCTACGAAGTGGCGCGGAAGTACATGCACGCGTCGTACGCCAACTTCGCCAACGTGTACGTGAACGACATCCTGATCGGCCTGTACACCAACGTGGAGGACGTGGACAAGGGCTGGATCGGCCGGCACTTCAGTGAGAATGACAACGCCTTCTTCAAAGGCAACCCGACCACGGTGGACCTGAACGGGGAGAACGCCAACCTCAGTGATTCCCCCGGCACCGACCCTGCGAGCTACCATGGCCTGTACTCCATGGAATCGGACCATGATGGCTGGGCGGAACTCTTGGAGTTGATCGATGTGCTGAACAACGATCCCGGAGCGATCGAAGAAGTGCTGAACGTGGACCGTGCGCTGTGGATGCACGCCTTCAACTACGCGCTGATCAACTTCGACAGCTACGTGGGCTACGCGCAGAACTACTACCTGTACAAGGACGACAACGCACGCTGGAACACGATCCCGTGGGACCTCAACATGGCATTCGGAAGCTTCCGGTTGACCGATGCCTCGCTGTATTGGAACGGCTTCAACATCCAGCAGGCGATCAACATGGATCCGTTGCAGCACCACAACAGCGTGTCGGTGATCCCGCGCCCGCTGATGCGGAACCTGTTCGCCAACGCCATGTACCGACGTATGTACCTGGCGCATTTGCGGACCATCATCGAAGAGAATTTTGCGAACCAGGAGTACCGCGCAAGAGCCATCGCGATGCGGGACCTGATCACTCCGTACGTCTACGCGGACTCCAACAAGTTCTACTCGGACCAGGCCTTCCTGGACAACCTGGACCATACGGTAGCCGACCTCATCAGCTACCCGGGCATCGCGCAATTGATGGATCAACGGAGCATCTACCTCGCCGGATATCCGGGCTTCTCGGGCCAGCCGGTGGTCGGCGCGGTGTCGCATGCACCTGCATCGATCGGGGTGGGTGAGGACTTCTGGATCACGGCTTCCATCACAGGTTGTGACACGGCCATCCTTGCCTACCGCTTCGATGTGACCGGACTGTTCCGGACGGTGGCCATGTTGGACGATGGGCTCAGCGGTGACGGTCCTGCGGGCGATGGGGTCTTCGGCGTAAGCATCAACGCGGAAAGCAACTTGATCGACCACTATGTCTATGCGGAGAATGACGCCGCTGGCGCCTTTGACCCACCGCGTGCCGCGCATGAGTTCCATCAGATCATCACGCGGATCGCGCCGGGTGATCTGGTGATCAACGAGTTCATGGCCTACAACACGGGGCATGTGTTGGATGAGGACGGGGAAGCGGATGATTGGATCGAGCTCTTCAATCCAGCCCCCACGGCCGTATCCACCAGCGGACTTTATCTTTCTGATGATCCAGCGAACGCGCAGAAGTGGCCCCTGCCGGCGCGCGTGCTTGACCCCGGCGAGTACCTGATCATCTGGGCGGATGAACAAGGCGCGCAAGGAGAGACGCACGCGAACTTCAAGTTGGATGCTGCGGGCGAAACGATCATGCTGGCCTATGCGGATACGTTGGTGATCGATCAGGTGCGCTACGGAGCGCAGTACCCGATCAGTACCACGGGGCGCTATCCGAACGGCACCGGACCTTTCAGGGAGATGACACCCACCTTCGGCACACGGAACGCGAACGATGACCCCGGTGAATTGGACCGCTACGTGCGGATCTTTCCCAACCCGTCCACTGGTGATGTCTTTGCGATCATCGATGAGGACGGCCCCTTCGAGCTGCAGGTCTTCAATACCGACGGGCGCCCGGTCACGCAGCCCATCGGCCGCACCACCAAAGAACTTTTCACGATCCCGACGCAACATTTGTCGGCCGGCGCATACGTGCTCCAGGTCCGTTCGCAGTACACCACTTCACACCGGAACTTCATCCTCATCGAATGAAACACACGTTCACCCTGCTCGCTCTTTGCGCGGCCACTGCGCTGTCCGCCCAAACATTCACCACGTGGACCACGGCGGACGGACTGCCTTCGAACGACCTGCGTGACGTGGCCGTGGATGGCGCGGGCAACATCTGGCTGGCTTCGCAGTTCGGTGTGGTGCGCTTCGACGGCAGCACATTCACTGTTCACAATACCACATCGCATCCAGGCCTGGCTTCGGATGGCATCTTGGCCATCGCGGTGGCCGCGAACGGCGATGTGTGGGCAGGCACCGATTTCGGGGTGAGCGTGTTCGATGGATCCAGCTACGTCACGTACACCACGGTGGACGGGCTCGGCGAGAACCAGGTCACGAACATCAAGCAGGCACTGAACGGTGATATTTGGATCGGGACGATCAACGGCGTCACGATGTATCGCAACAGCACGTTCACGGCCTATACGAGCCCGAATATTCCGTTTGGCGGTGTAACGCACATCGCCTTCGCAAGCAATGGCGATGTGTGGTTGAGCGGCGGCTTGGGCGGTGTTATCATCTACGACGGGAGCACGTTTTCCACGCTCACCACCGCCGACGGCCTCCTCTCGAACAGGATCCGCAGCATCGCCTTCGACGGTCAGGACAAATGGGTGGCCACCTCCAAGGGCATCTCCACCTTCGGATCCACGGATCAGCACATCCTGGATCACACACGCCCCTTCATCCTTCCGCCGCCCGATACCTTGAACCCGGTGACCGATATCGCGATCGATTCCCACGGCGTTGTCTGGGCCGGTGTGTACGTGGATTACTTAGTGACCGAAGGCGGGGTTTGTGCCTACGACGGTGACTCTTGGGTGCAGTACGAGACCAGCGATGGACTTGCCGGGCCGAACGTGCGCCGCCTTGCGGTCGATGCGAACGATGCCGTATGGGTCACGAGCAGTTCGGGCCTTACGCGCATCAGTGGCTTCCAGATCGGGATCACCGAGCAGGTGAATGGTGCAGGCTTCGCACTTTATCCCAATCCGGTGGCGGACCGATTGAACGTAGTCTTTGAGAACGGCAATGGTGCCCGCACCTCCGTCCGCGTCTTCGATGCAGGAATGCGGATGGTCCTGTCGGACAATGTGCTGGGCGACCGCACATCGCTGGATGTATCCGCGTTGGAAGCCGGGGTCTATATGCTACAGGTAGGGCGCGGTGCGAGGAGATTCGTGGTAACGCGATGACGGAACGGGCTTGCCACGGGCTGCTTGGCTGAACCGAACGATGAGCGCTTGTGGCATCGGTCCGCGGGTCGAACACTCGGTTAGGCGACAGCGTGCAAAACACACGAGGCCTCGAAAGGGGCCTCGTGTGTTTTGCACGCTGTTCGGTGCCTATCGCTGAAGTACCACCACTTGCGACCGCACGGTCCGGCCATCGGTCACGATGTGTGCGATGTAGGTGCCGTCCGTAAGGGATGAAACATCCACGGTGCGTTGTGCGGGCAGGTCCAAGACCTTGCGCCCGTCGGTGGCGAAGAGCTGGAACTGGCCATTCACCGGGACGTCCGCAATTTGGAGGGGTCCAGTGGTGGGGTTCGGGAATAACCCGGTGTGTACGGTCCCGGGTCCGTTCAGCCCGACGGTGGAGGAAATGGTGTAGAGTTCGTTGCCGAGCGCTTCGATGTAATTCGCACGATAGATCAGTGCGCCATTGCAGCTGACCGTTACGTACGAGCTGGACAAGGGCTGGACCGGGGTGGGGCCCGGATACAGGAACTCCTCGGTGCCTGCGGCGGTACCATCGGTGCGCCACAGTTGCTTGTGGTAGTCGCCAAAGGCAAGGAAGTAGAGCCATCCGTCGTGGCTGGTCAGACCCTCTGCAAGGTTGTAATCATAACTGGGCTGCGGAAGCGCCACAGTGCCTGCTTCGGTGCCATTGCTGCGGTAGATGAAGTTGTCGTTCGCAATGTTCAGGTATCCCCTGAAGTAGAGTTCTCCATTGTGTTCCGTGAAGTTGCTCGGCAAGGAGCTGTTGATCCCGGGGTACAGGTCCACGACCAAGTGTGTGTTTCCTTCCGTGCCGTCCGTAACCCAAAGTTCATCGCCAGTGCCCGGTGAATCGGCACGGAAATAGAGCAGGTCCCCTGCCACGGTGAGATACATGGGATCGCCGCTCCCCACGCCGGGGTAGATGTCCTTCACCATCATGGTCCCAGCGGCCGTTCCATCGGATACCCAGAGTTCGCCACCGGCAACTCCGTCCGATGCTTCAAAATACAACTTGCCATCGTATTCCGCAGGATAGTCGATCCCGGAGTTCCCTGTGCCGGGCTTGATGTCGGCGACCAGCTGGGTGCCTGCCACCGTTGCATCCGTGGACCAGAGTTCGCGGCCCAGTTCGGCGGTCTGCCCGGTGAAGTAGATGCGATCACCGGCCTTCGCGAATTCGTCCCAGCTCAACAGCCCGTCCACATCGGCGAAGTCCAAGGCAAATTGGGTGCCGGCCGTGGTGCCATCGGTCTGCCAGAGTTGTTGAACACCGTCGAAGGTCGCTAAGAAATACGTGGTGCCGTTCAGTTCCATGAAGTCCTGGGCGAAGCTGCCGGTGGCACCAACCACGATGTCTTTCACCAGCACCGTTCCGTTCGCGGTGCCGTCCGTTTTCCAAAGTTCCTGGCCGTGTACCCCATCATCGGCGTAGAAATAGGCCACATCGCCGATGCAGGTAATGTGCACGGCCGATGAATTGCCGTTGGGGTTGATGTCCTTTAGCAGGACCGGCGTTTGTGCGGAGAGCGCGCTCACTAGAAGGGAAGCGATCAAGCTGGCGTAGGGTGTTCTCATGGTCGTTCGTATTCCGTCCGAAAGTAGGTCGGGCGTGGATGGTCCTCTATCCCCAATTAGGGGGATAGGAGGCCGGAGAGTACCGAAGAGCACCACTCGGATCGGTAGATTCAATTGACGCCGAGCAAGATCCGTCCCAAGCGAAGATGACCGGTACCGCTCCGGACACGGAACAGGTACACGCCCGGTTCCATTCCACCACAATCCATCGAACGGCCGCTGGAAACTTCGCGGACCTTTCGTCCATGGACATCCATCAATTCAATGGCGCTGGTCCGATCCACACCGAGCCGCCAACCATTGCCGGCCGTTGGCATTTGCACCATCGGCAGTGATCCTGCTTCATCGATGGCACTGGGCGCCTGGGTCATGCACGGATCGGTCCATCCAGCGCCCCTGGAAATGGCGCAGGGAGGAAATATGGAGGCGAAATAGGGCATGGACGTACTGCAGATATGGGGCTGGCCCGCCGTGGTCGGTGTACCGAACATCTCCCAGCGCATCACCACATACGCGCTGTCATTGAATACGAGATCCAATCCCGGCCCAGGGGTCGGCATCCAAACCGTATCGCCAGCCAATACCTCGGCCCCCGAGAGGTTGTCGTAGAACACCCGGTCCGGGGGCGACACGGATCCCACGATCCAGATGTGGTCGATGCCATCCACCGGGAAGGCTTGGTTGTGCCAGCTTATCGTGAACGTGTCGCACGTCATGAAGACCTCTGAAGTCGGAATGAAGATCTCCACGGGGTCGGGGATCGTATCATGCACAGGGACACCTACGGTCCAGTTCTGGGCCCGCACGGGGCCACAGGCAAGAAGTACACAGCCGATGATGAGTAAGCTTGAACTCATGGCGTTATGTTCTTACGAAAGCTAATGGTTTTCCACATTGACAGGACCGTGGGTCCGATATGGATAGGACGGGTGGATGCGTATGCCCAATGGCCAGAGGCCGGAAAGAGCCGGGCATTCGGAACTACCCGCGCGACGGGATGGGGTGGGGCTCGGTGATGTTCACCAGCGGCGGCCCGAGTTGTTCATGGCCCGGCGCCTTCCGAAGGGGGCGATGGTAACAGGCATTAGGCTGAAGCCTTCACGGGAGAACGGCGAGCCAAGCCGGCCCCACAGATCGCGGATCCAGTCCATCAACGAGGGCGAAGCGCTGCGGGATGGGTCGCTCAGGTTCCTCAAGGTCTTGTGCCCCGCATGCTCCGCGAAGCGTTGGCTGAGTGACGTAGCACGTTCCATGTTGGAGGAGAGTTGGTTCATGATGATCGATTCCAGGTTGTCTGCGTTCGGGTGGAAATTCTGTTGCACCCTCGTGCACCCGGCTCAGAGGGCATTGATCAGTTTTTGCACTTCGGCTTCGCTCTTACCGAGCTTGGCCTGTAGTCGGGCGGTCATCTCTTTCTCCTTGCCCTCCTCGAAGTAGAGGTCGTCATCGTTCAGGTGTCCGAACTTGTTCTTGAGCTTTATTTTCTTGTGGCCCCAAGTGTTGGGGGCGATCTTGAACTCGGGGAGGGGCAGGTCCATCTTCACGGTATCCATCTGGTCTGTTGTTGTGGCCGGAGGGTCCCGAGGGGCCACTTTGCTCCGTACCCGTATGCGTGATCAAGGGTCTCCGCAAGAGATGCGGGGAGTGGTCGACCGCTTTTCCCGGGACCGGGACAAGGGCACGAACGAGGATCACTGCTGAGGTTCGGGAAGCATTGTTCCCACGATCACCGGCCGCTAGTATGCGTTCACTCGTGGATCGTAGATGAGCAGCGAAGGGCTTAAGAAAGGATCTTGCCTTCTGTTGAAGACCATCTACAGGTCTTCGGAAGCTTGGAAGCGGTACCAAGCGTGGTACGAAGGTAGGCCGGTACGGAGGGATCGGTGCCGGGCATGCGAACTATAGTTCCGTCCTGTGCGGAAGGGCACTTGGACGTGTATGCCGAACGGCCAGAGGCCGGTACGAACCGAGCGCCGGGGTGCGAATGATCCGTTCGCTCCGGACCGCCCGCGCATTTGGCGGGGATCCTGCCGCACAGCATGGGAGCACAGGGACCCGGAGCGGAGAACCCGTGAAAGTTATCAGGAGAAAGGGAGGTGAGGGCGATCCAGGTACGTACGGGCCGGTACGCTGGGAACCCGTACCGCTATTTCATTTTCACCATCGACACCACCTCGATCGGGTTCGCTTCCTTGCAGCGATTGGTCCTGCGCAAGGTCCGGTAGTCGAAGCGTACACGGAGGCCGTCCACCATGAACTCCTCCTTCAAGTTGATCGGGTCCAGCAGGTACTCCTCCTCTTTGATCTGAATGGTCCACGGGCAGCCATCCTTGGTCGTGGCCTGATGGATCACGCCTATCGTGCCGTTCTTCTTCGGTATTTCGGTCGGGGGCGTCTGCGCTTCCTGTTCTGCAGCAGCAGGAAGCTCCTTTTGCGGGGTGCAAGCTGCGAAGGTGAGGGTAGCGAACAGTGCGAGGAGCATTTTCATTGCGACGTTTCTTTAGGTGGTCGGCGAGGTGCAACCTGCGTGCCATGTACATTTTGGTACGCTTCCGATGGAGTTGCGGTGCAAGGTAGCCGAGTTCCTCCCGCGAGCCGCGGCATATCCCCGCAGCATAGCAGATCCGCAGGGTCCGCGGGATGGCGTGATCCGGGTTCAAGAAGGTGGGGTCCGGTCCGGGATCCAAAGAGTGATGGAATATTTTTCCGGCCCAAAGGCGCGAAGGTCATAATTTGCTGCAAAACAACCTCTATGCGCTCCTTTACCGCTGTCGTCTCCGTTGCACTTTTTGCCGTGGGCACGGCCGTTCTTGCTCAGGAAGCCCCACAGGCTCCTTCTCCGAACGTGGCCGGTCCCTCGACCTACACCGGGGTCATAACCAAGATACGGGAGGTAGCACCGCTCTCTTCGCGGTCCATATTGAACCCTGCAGTGCCATTGACCGAGGCTCCGAATGACGGGAGGGCATCCAAGAATCTGGTGGTACCGGGTAAGGACAGGCAAACGCAGGACGATGTCCTGGCCAGTCATCCGGACCGCCTCAAAGGGCAGGTCAAGAGCCGGGAAGCTTCGCTCGTTTTCGATGTGAACAACAACGTTTCATCGCCATCGGACCCCACGCTGGGTGTTGGTCCTGACCACGTGTTCATCGTCTTCAATACGGGCTTCATCATCTATGATAAGGAAGGCAATGCGCTTACCGGGCCACTGAACACGAACAATATCTTTTCCTCAAATGGTTGTTGCGACCTGACAGTTTCCTACGATGCAGCGGCGGACCGTTGGGTGTTATCGCTCCTGATGAACAACGGGGCCGAGGTTGCCGTATCGGAAGGACCTGACCCGTTGACCACGGAATGGAACCTCTACTCGTTGAGCCAGATCAGCGATTATCAAAAGCTTTCGGTGTGGAGCGATGGCTATTACATGACGGACAATACATCGTCCAACAATAAAGTATGGGCGTTGGAGCGGTCGGCCATGCTTGCCGGAGCCGCGACACCCGGCATCCAGAGCTTCGACCTTCCCGGCATGGTCACAAGCGGGTTCCAAAGTCCGCAGGTGCTTAACGTGACGGATGCTAACATGCCCGCTGCCGGCGGTGCTACGGCGGTCTACCTGCAGGATGATGCTTGGGGCGGGGTCGACTTCGATCACATCAAAGTCTGGACGATCGATGTGGATTGGACCACACCGACCAACTCCTCGGTCTCGGCGGCGACCCAGTTGGCGGCCACGCCCTTCATTTCGGTATTCGATGGGGGGAGCTTCTCCAACCTGGCCCAACCGGGAGGTGGCACTAGCCTCGATGCGTTACAGGCCACGATCATGAACCAAGCGCAGTTCCGCAAATTCCCGGGACACAATTCCGCGGTCTTCAATTTCGTGGTCGATGCGGATGCCACAGCAGGTGAGTTGGCCGCCGTACGCTGGTACGAGCTGCGCCAACCCGCCGATAATGCACCTTGGGCCATTGAGCAGGAAGGGACCTTCACCGCTGAAAATGGGAAACACGCTTGGAATGCGAGCTTGGCGATGGACCTGTACGGCAACATCGGCATGGGCTATACGAGCATGGCCGGGCCCACAACACCAAGCCCTACCAACTTCCGTGTGAGTTCCTACTACACCGGGCGCTTTGCAAGTGACCCGGCGGGTACCATGACCGTTTCCGAGGAGTTGATCTCAGCAGGCACCGGCAACATCAACGGCTTCCGATATGGCGATTATGGCAAGATCGACGTGGACCCGGTGAACGGAAAGGAATTCTGGTACATCACGGAGTATATCCATGGCGGTGGTGGTGCCGATGTGGTCGGTGTATTCCAGATCGCTTCGGACTTCACGGACGATGTGGGGGTGATCACCATCGACACACCAACGGACGGGGCGTTGACCAATGCGGAGCCGGTGACCGTTACGGTGTTCAACTACGGTCAAGGCCCGGCATCCGGATTCGATGTATCGTACCAGGTAGATGGGGGCGCGGTAATTACCGAGCCGTACGTGGGCACCTTGGCCTCTGCCGTATCGGCACAGCACACGTTCGCAACAACGACCGATCTCTCCACCGTAGGGCAGACCTACGCCATGCGGTCGTACACGAGCTATGTTGCGGATGAATTCAACGGGAACGATACGACGAGCCGGAACGTGACACACCTCTTGGAAATTGACCTTGGCGTTACCGCGATCACAAGCCCGTCCACCGGGACGGGGTTAACGGCCACGGAGAACGTGACCATCGGGATCACCAATTTCGGTAGCGTCACGCAGACCTCCGTTCCGGTCTATTACACGGTGAACGGAGGAACACCGGTGCAGGCGACCTATACCGGGTCCATTGCGGCCGGGGCATCCGCCAATTACACGTTCACGACCACGGCGGATCTTTCCGCGCTCGGCCCTTATAGCCTTGTGGCCGGAACGGAGGTTGTTGATGACGGGGACACGAGCAACGATGACTTCACGAAGGTGGTGACCAATAACATCTGCCAACCGGAATCCAATTGTGCGGGATACAATGATGGCGTAACGCAGCTCCAGTTGGCGGACCAGAACATCCAGCCAGCTTGTGGCACCGCGCCGGACGGGTACAGTTACCAACCCGACATCGTGTTCAACTTCGTCTTGTCCGACAATCCGTTCGTGTCTTCCTTGGAAATGGGATATGACGATTCCGACTTCGCGATCTGGATCGACTTCAATGATAATTTCACGTTCGAGGCCAGTGAACGCATCGCCAACGGTAACGTGCCCGATGCGGATACCAACGTTCCCTTCACGGTGGACCTTACCACACTTACGGGTGTAACGCAGGGCATGCACCTCATGCGCGTGCGGGGTACCGATGGGAATAACCTGCTGCAACCCTGTGGGGACATGAACTATGGCCGTACCAACGATTACACGGCGAACATAACGGGCACGGTGGGTATCGGGACCGATCTTGCCAACGCAGCGAACCTGAACATCCGCCCATTGCCCGGTGCGCAGTTCTTGCTCACCTATACCACCACCCCGTCCAGCGAGAAGCTGCCGGTCTCCATCTACGATGCGAAGGGCCAGCTGCTGGCCTACTACACGTTGGACAACAACAGCGGTGTTTATTCCCGCATGTTGGACATGTCGCACACGAGCGCAGGTGTGTACATGGTGAAGGTGGGTACCGGCACGCTGAACGTGGTGAAACGCATCGTGGTGGAATAAGGGGAGGGGACCAAAGGTCAAACCACCACCACCACGTTCCCGACCTTCTCGCCGGAGTCCACGTAGCGGTGGGCCTCCACGATCTGTTCCAGCGGGAATTGCCGGTCGATCACGGGACGGTAGGAACCTGCGGCCACTAACGAAGCGAACAGCTCCGCATCGGTCTGCGTGATCTTCGGGACAGGGAAGAGCACGCGCTTGCCACCAAGGAGCGGTGTGATCAATGCCAGCAACGGGTTCTGGATCCAAGGCCCCAGCTCGGTGGAGAGGTAGATGCCCTTCGGCTTCAGCAGGCGCTTGCAGCGGCCGAAGCTGCTCTTGCCCACGGCGTCGAACACCAGGTCGAACCGGTCCTTGCTTTGGGTGAAATCCTCCTTCAGCCGGTCGAATACGGTGGTGGCACCGAGCGAGCGCACCAGCTCCATGTTCGGGGTGTCCGCCACGGCGGTGACAGTAGCGCCCAGGTGCCGGGCCAGCTGCACCGCCGCCGAACCGATGGCGCCCGTGGCCCCATTTACCAGTACTTGCTGGCCGGGCCCCACGTACGCGGCGCGCAGGTCGCACAGCGCGTAGTGCGCGCCCTCGCAGAGCGGCGCGCAGGCGGCGTGGTCGAGACCTTCGGGTTGCAGCGCCACGGCACCTTCGGCATTCACGCACACGTATTCCGCATGGGCGCCGAAGCGGTCGTCCTCGGTGAAGCCGAACACGCGGTCACCGACGGAGAAGCGCTGCGCACCGGTGCCCAAGGCGGCCACCGTACCGGCATACTCACAACCCGGCCGCGTGCGCTTGGGTCGCGAGAAGCCCACGTAGGGCCGCACGATCAACGGCTTGCCGGTGCGGAAGCCGCTGTCGGTGCGGTTCACCGTGGTGGCATGCACCTTCACTAACAGCTCCCCGGTACCCGGCGTGGGCACGGGCACGTCCATCAGGCGCACCACCTCCGGCGGCCCGTAGGCGGTATGCACGGCGGCGCGCATGGTGGAGGGGAGGGAGGGCGGTGCGGACATGACGGGTCAGGGTCCGCAAGGAAACCATCATGCTCGGATCCTGCATGGTGAAATGGAGCGACGGAAGACCGCAAGGATGAACGGCCCTTCGCAGGCCATTGAACGGGATCCACCGGCAACACGCACTACTCGTGCATCACCAGCAGGGGCACCGTGGTGTTCCACGCCATCCGCTTGGCCACGCTGCGGTGGATCAGGGCGTCCAACAAGCCCATCTTGCGGTGCAGTACCGCCAGCATGCCGTATTGCCCGCTGTCCGCCAGATCGGTCAGGCTCTTGGTCACGTTGTTCCCCGTTGTGCTCACGGTATTGGTCTTGATCCCTTTGAACAGTTCGGCATTACTGGCCGATCCCGGTACGGGCCCGTGGGCGCCCTCGTTCGGGCTCACATGCATGAAGTCGATCTCGGCGGCATAGCGTTCGGCGAGCTGCACCAAGGGGTGTAACGTCTTCAGGTCGGTCACCTCCTCGCGGTCGTCCGCATAGAGGATCTTTGTGATCGGCCCGGCTTCCCAATCCGGGGGCACCACGATCACAGGGCCTTCCGCGTTCCGTGACACCACTTCGGCATTGCTGCCCCATATATGCGAACGGCCTTCGCCCCGCGTGCCCATCACCACCATGTCCACCGGGTTCTCCCGGATGTAGCTGTCGATCACGGCGTACACACTGCCGCGCTCGATCAGGCCCACCAGGTCCAAGGTCTTACCGGGGTGCAACGCACGGACCTCCGCCATGAGCTTGTCCAACTCCTCGCGGGCCTCCGTCTCAACGTATTGAAGGTACTCCGGGATCATCGTCGGCCGGGGCACATCGCCGATGGAGTGCAGAAAGGTGTATCGGCACTGCTCGGTGCCGAAGGCGTCCAAGGCGAAAAATACGGCCTTGCGCGAGCCTTCGCTCATGTCAGTGGGGAGGAGGATCTGTGTCATCTGTTCAGGTTTTTGCCGTTATCGGTGCCGTATAGAACAAGATAAGCATTCGGGTGGGATGCAGAGCTGATGAAGCTCAGTGATCCATGCCGGGAAGCGTGGCCGGGCGCCGGGACCCCGGAACGCGGGCGCCGGTGGCAGGGGGGGAGCGCCGGTCAACTTTGGCGTAGCACCAGCAAGGGGAGCTTGGTGTGCAGGGCCATGCGCTTGGCGGTGCTGCTATGGAACAGCCCGTCCAGGAAGCCACGCTTGCGGTGTATCATGGCCACCAGTTGGATGCGGCCGCCCGATGCCAGATCGTTCACGGTATCCACCACACTTGCGCCATGTATGGTGATGTAACGGTGCTTGATGCCCTTCAGCGCCTCGTCGATGGCGGTATGGTCCAGACCCTTCGTGAAGCTCACCGCATTCGTGCGCACATGGGCCACCAACACCTCGGCACCGCAGCGATGCACCAGATCGATCAGGGGGCGGAGCGTTTCCGCTTCAAAGGGTTCGCCGTCCATGGGCAGCAGGATGTGCTTGATCGGTTCCGGCTCCCAATGCGCCGGCACGGTGATCACCGGCAGCCGGGCCCGTTTGATCACGGTGGAGGAGTTCCGGCCGATCAGGAGGGTGCTGTTTTTGCCCTGTGTGCCCATCACGATCAGGTCCCCGCCCTTGCTCGCCGCAATGTCGTTGAGCGCTTCGGGCAATGCCACATACGTGGACACCTTCGCCACGTACACGCGGTCCGCCCGTTTCCGCAAGCGGCGCTCCGCCTGCCGCAAGCCGCTCCGCGAATCCCGTGCCGGCAACAAGGTGAGGTCCGGCGCGAGGGTATCGGGATAGACCTGCAGCGTGAAGCTGTTCACCAAGGTGTAGCGCACATCGTCCGTGCCATGGACGTCCATGGCGAAGTGGGCCGCCTTCTGAGCGGTGTCACTGAAGTCGGTGGGGAGGAGAATATGTGTCATGATCGATCGGTCGGTGTCCTATAAAGATCGGAATTTTGCCGAAACCCGGTATGACGATCATCACCTGCCGTGGAAGGTGGCCCGCAAAAAAAGTAACGACGTGCCGATCCGCCATGGGACTACGGAGCAACGGAGGGCGATGGGGATGAAGTGCTTGCACCGGCCTTCCCGAACCCCGCGGCTCTTCGGGTGTACTGAAGGCCATGCGCAACCTGTTGTTCCTGCTCTTTCTCGCACCCGCGGTCGTTCAAGCCCAACCCGCCCTGCCGGACATCCGCTTCACCGTGATCGACGCCCGCGGCCGTCCGCTGCTCCTGGATCCGCAACCCCGTTTCGCGTTCATCCTTACCGCCGACCATCCCTACTTGGACGATCCGGCAGGCAAGCACGAGGGCTGGTCATTGAGCGGGGAGGTGCTCCGCGATGGCTGGCGCAAGCGCACGGTGTACAACGTGCTGGAGTGTTGGTGTACGGACCGAAAGGTGACGCTGACACACGACGGTGCGGTGATGCGTTTGATCTTCCCGGACGATCATACGGCCAAGCATCGCTTGGTGGAGCGTGGCGCGGGCAGCGGCGCCCCGGAGGTCATTCCGTTCCGCCCCGGCACGGTGTATCTCATGGACCTGTTGGACGATCCCGTGGCGCTGAAGGTCAAGCGACGGATGGTGCGGCGTGCGGGGCTGCGGAAGTGAACGCGGCCTCGACATCCCGGCCACCGTTCGATCGCCGGAACATTTGCATTCCGAATATCCGCCATGGCGTAGCTTCATCCATTGAACCAGCCACCATGCAACGCCGCCGTTTCATCCTCACCACGTTCGCGGCCACTATTTTCGTGACACTGGCAAAAGCAACGGACCGCATCACCATGTCGATCAAGAAAGGCTTCAACACACGCGCAGGTGAGACCCGCAACGGCGAGCACTTCACCATGAAGGGCGTCACCAGGAACACGCTGGACCTGAAGATCGGCGCGGCCGATACCGATGGCGGCATGGCGGTGTTCGAGCAGATCGGCGAAAGCCCCAACGGCGGGCCGCCGCTGCACATCCATCCCGCGCAGGACGAATTCTTCCACGTGCTGGAAGGCGACTATCGCTTCCAAGTAGGGGAGGACGGCTTCCCCGCCTCTGCCGGGGATACCATATTCCTGCCGCGCGGAGTGCCGCATGCTTTTATCCAGCTCACCGAACACGCGCGCATGCTGGTGACCTACCAGCCCGCCGGTGACATGGAGGCCTTCTTCCAAGAGACCGCCCAGTGGACCGCCCCTCCGGACAAAGAAGAGGTCGCCCGGGTGTTCCGCGCGCACGGCATGGAGGTGGTGGGGCCGCCGCTGAAACCGTGAGTGATCGGGTTCGGACCTGCACGGGCCGGGCGCTCAGGGACCCCGGATGAGGCCCGGGGCCCGAGCGCCGGGGAGGGATCGTACGGGCGGAGCGGCTCACACCAGCACGTTCTCGAATTCGGAATCGGCGCAGAACACGGCCGAGATGCGTGAGCTGTTCACCATGGCCACCATGTCCGCGATGCGCATGTCGCCATTGATGCTGATGATGTTCACATCGGTGTTCCGCGATGTCCGTACCAGTTCCGCTAGGTCGCCGTGCCTAACGTCGAGCTGTGTGTGCTTGGGGAAGCGCACCATCGTCCGCAGGTCCTCCAGGTCCGCCGGGTCAAGCGCCTTCGCCTCCACGGTCTGCACCACGTGCGCATCGATGCTTCCTTCCCAGTTCCGGCAGATCAACAGGGACACCAAGGTGGCCAGGTCGTTCTCGCCCATGCTGAATTTCTCCTTCCAGTCCGTGGGCAGGCGGGTCATCCACAACTGGATGCTCTTCTCGATCGCCAGGCTCGCGGTGGAGAACGGGATGTAGATGATCATGCCGAAGTTGTTCCGTCGGGCATCGGCCAGCAGCGTGTCGTAGGGGGCGAAGTCGGTACCGGTGGCATCCACATGGATGAACACGATATTGGGTTTGAAGAACGCCGCGTTCAAGGCCTGCATGCTCACCTTGATGGTGGTGTTGAAATCCGCATTGTCCATTTCCGTGTAGGAGACCGCGATGCCGCTTTCCTGGAACTTGTCCACTGCATTGCGCAGGAATTGGCCGGTATTGTTCGGGTCGGTACCGTTGGCGTCCCGCATCAACAGGACCTTGACGGAACCTTTCGGATACACGATCGAGTGGATGAGCTTGTAGGAACTGCGGAGCTCCTTCGGCATGGTCATCGGCATCAGCAGGTCCGGCCGCCACGAACGCACCTCGCGCTGCGGCCGCAGCTGGTTCGTCTTCTTCGTGGCCCATTCGGCCAGCGCGGTAAAGAGGCCGCTGCGGGAATCGCCCGCCTCCGAAGGGATGTTCATGCGCACGAGGTAGAAGTAGAAGAACACGATCAAGATCAGCGAGAGCAAGGCCACGATCACGTTCATCACGAACATGATCGCGATGGAGCCGAACGCCCCGATGGCCGGTATCCACAGCGACACCTTCAGCGTGGGCCGGTAGCTCGGCAGCCCGAGCGTCTGCTCCACCAGGGCCACTACGTTCACCATGGCATAGGTGATCATGAAGAACATGGTGATCAGTGGCGCGATGGTGTTGAGGTTCCGCAGCGAAATGCCCACCAGCACGATCACGGCGGTCACGAGCATGGCGTTCACCGGCTCGCCGCGCTTGCTGCGCTTGGCCAGCGCGGCGCTCTTGGGCAGGATGCGCTTTTCGCCCAGGGCCAGCAGGATCCGCGGCGCGCCCACGAAGGAGCCCAAGGCCGAGCTGAGCGTGGCGCCCAGCAGGCCCGCCAGCACGATCGGGCTGTACAGCGCTTTCTCGATGAAGACATTGTAGTCGTGGGAAAGCTCTTCGGGGGTGGCGATCACTGCCGCCACGCCGATCATGCTCAGGTAAATGAACGTTGTGATGATCACCGAGGAGATGGTGCCCACGGGAATGTTCCGTCGCGGTTCCTTCAGGTCGCCGGACATGTTGGCCCCTGCCATCACGCCTGTGACGGCCGGGAAGAAGACCGCGAACACGACCCAGAACGAGGAGCCGCTGAACCCGTTCTCGATGGACCCCGGATAGGTGCCGAACCATTCGACGTTGAGGTCTATCCGGTTCACGAACAAGGCGCCGTAGATCGACACTAACGAGAGCACGATGATGCCCAGGATGACGTATTGGATCTTGAAGGCAAAGCTGGTGCTGATGAAGGCGATGGCCATCACCAAGGCAAAGATGCCCATGTCCAACAGCAGGGGGTGAACGCCGTGCACCATCGTTTGCAGGCCCTCGCGGAAGCCGAAGATGTACATGGCCACGGCGATGGCCTGGGCGAAATAGAAGGGGATCCCGATGGCACCGCCGATCTCTAAGCCGAGCGAGCGGGAGATGAGGCTGAAGGCCCCCCCGGAACCGATCCGTACGTTGGTGGTGATCGAGGAAAGGCTAAGGGCGGTGGTGAGCGTGATCACCACCGAGAGCAGCACGATGGCCAGCGCCCCGGCCACACCGGCATTGCCCACCACCCAAGGCAAGCGGATGTACAGGATCACCCCCAGGATGGTCAGGGTGGTGGGGGTGAACACACCGGCGAACGTGCCGAAGGTCTGCTTGGACGAGGGCTTCGAAAGTCCCATGGGGCGTTGTTGGGAACGGTGGTTCGAGCGCTGAATTTAGTCGCGGAATGGGATGACTGACGTCCGGGATGACCACGGCCACGCTCTTTTGCGTTTCCGTCCCGGCGCGTGAGCCGGGGACTTGAAAAGGCGGTCTTGCGGTCGCTCCGGGCCAAGGCCACCGCCTCTTCCGGTTCAGATGTTTCGTAAGCGCATTGGGTTTTCCCCTCCTTTTTTCAAGGAGGGAAGACGGATCCTCAGGCACGATGCCCCCATGGGACGCCTTCAATACCGCACCAAGCGCGTCACCGACCACTGCCCGTCGCGGTGCTGGGCGCGCAAGAGGTAGAGGCCCGCCGCTTCCGGTGCGGGGACCGAACGCGGGTTGCCCGGGTAGCTCGCCAGCAGTTGGCCGGTGGGGGCCAGCACCTCGATGCTGCTCAACGCATCCGTGCTTTCGATCCGGATGTCGGAGCCATGGCTTGGGTTGGGGAAGAGGGTGAGCCTTTCGACCGTGCCGAGGCTGCCCACGGATTGCGCTAAGCAGGGCCGCAGGACCTGGTGGACCTGCAGGCTGATCGGCGCGCCCATGCCACCGTTGGGGGCCATGTTGAAGGAGAGCAGGATCCAACCGATCTCACTGCCGTGGCGGTAGGCCACGTACTGGCTGTCCACGGTCGCGGGCTCCGACGGGAGAAAGCCGCCGAAGCTGCCCAACCACGTGATGGCATCGTTGCGCCACAAGTAGTTCCCCGTGCATGCCAGAGAAGCTCCGAAGGCATGGTACTGCGGGCGCCAGTCAACGAAGGAACCGTCCGCGCACAGCGCCATGGCCGTGTCCAGCAATTGCATGGTGCAGAGGTTCGGCGCGTCCACGGGCGGCTCGCCCTGCCAAAGCATCACCATGATCTCCGGCAGCCCGTCGCAATCCACATCGATGAAGGCCGAGTCCTGCGTGAACGCGGTGGAAAGTACCAGGTCGATGCCGGGGTCCCATGCGCTGTAGCCAGCGGGGACCTCACCGGCGTTGAGCTGCGCCGTAGCGGGAAGGGTGGAAAGCAGCAGGGCGGAAAGGAGTATGGATGTTCGCATGGGCCGGGGTTTCAATGTAAGCCTGAAGGGTTTGACCGGTAGACGCGATGGCATGGGATAACGCTGCTTGGGCGTGTTGGGAAATGAAGATCGCCTTCACGTGGCGCCTTGTGGAAGGGAGGCACGGACCTCTTCGCCGGACCTATGGACGCGGGCACCCGCTCGGTTTTTTGCCGAGCCTGCCTCCCGCAACTACGGTGTGTACACATCATTCATAGGGCCAACGGCCCGAGGCATACCAGCCCATGGCGCAGCCATGGGCTGGTGCGAGTGGACGCCAAGGGCTGAAGGCCCGGCACATTCGAGCGCTTGGTCCCACACATGGCCTTCATCGAATTCGATCCCATGCATCGGGCCTTCAGCCCTCCCGATATCCATCCAGAGCAGTGTATGCACGGTAGCTGCCGGAGGCAGGCGCGTGCGTCCGGGGATGTTCTTTCAGCAGCTGACGGGAACGGTGGAACTTGCGAATGCTCACTCCTTCACGAACCGCCCACGCAGCACATGGCCCTGCGCATCCCGGTGCCCCCGGTATGCGCTGCCGTCCGGGCGCATCACGGCGAGGATCCCTACGTGATTGCGCGCTGGAGGAGGATGCTGGTGTGGGTGTGGGTGGTGTGGTTTGCTCCGAGGCACGAGCGTGGGATGCTCGCATGGGATACGGGACGAAAAACGGTTCGCACGGGCAGTTGACGGATGTCAATGTTCGAGGTGGGCGGGCAGTTCCGGAGGAATAGGTGACCCCGATGAAGTTGTGAACAGGGGGTGTTCGGGCGGAATGAAAGCGTACTTTTCTTCTTCAAACTTCATCCATCATGCTCTCCATCGCACGCTTCTTCCAATTGGTCCTGGGTGGTATCGTGGTAGGCACCATGTTCGCCGTATGGGCAGGTTTCGACTCGCGTGGCTTCAGCTACACCACCTTCGTAGAGCATCACCAGAACGCCGTGCTTGGGCTGAATATTCTGGTGCCGGCGTTGGCGTCCCTTGCCATTCTCCTCACGTTCTACATCGCATACTTGCAACGGGCTTGGCGGGGCCAAATGGTGCTTCTCCTCGTGGCTGCTGGTTGTATGATCGTCGCGGGTCTGGCCACACGCTTCGGGTGCCAACCCATCAATGCCATTGTGGATACTTGGACATCGGATGCACCCCCGACCGATTGGGAGGTCCTTCGTGCGGAATGGTGGCACTATCACTTCGTGCGCATGGTCGCTGGCACCGTCGGGTACAGTTTGATCGTATTCGCCGTGGTGCGGCCACAACACTGATCGGCGTGGTTCAGGTGCTGGAGGTCGTCGGTACGAAGCAGCGCTCGCTCGGGCAGTGCCGGAGGAATAGGTAACGTGTAAAGCGACTTGCTCAGCGTACCTTCACATGCAGAACCACCCATCATGCAACGTCGTCGATTCGTATTCAGCGTATTCGCTTCCACGGCTCTTGCCGCACTCGCACAAGCAACAGGCCGCATCACCATGTCCATCAAGAAGGGCTTCAACACCCGTGCCGGCGAGACGCGTAACGGCACGCATTTCACCATGAAGGGTGTTACGGCGAACACGCTGGACCTGAAGATCGGCAGCGCCGATACCGATGGTGGCATGGCCGTGTTCGAACAGATCGGTCAAAGCCCCAACGGTGGGCCACCGCTGCACATCCATCCGGAGCAGGACGAATTCTTCCATGTGCTGGAAGGCGATTACCGCTTCCAAGTGGGAGAGGAGCGTTTCCCGGCCACCACTGGCGATACCATCTTCCTGCCGCGCGGTGTGCCACACGCCTTCATCCAACTCTCCGAGCATGCACGCATGCTGGTGACCTACCAACCTGCAGGCGACATGGAAGGCTTCTTCGCGGAGACCGCACAGTGGACAGCACCCCCGACCAAGGAGGAAGTGGCCCGTGTGTTCCGTGCGCATGGCATGGAGGTGGTGGGTCCGCCGTTGGCTGCGGAATAGTCCACTATGCGCACGGGGTCCGCTGATCAGCATCGGCATGCACCTGCACCGCCGTTGAACAGGATGGTCCGCTCTACATACCGATCCGTCCTTGTTCAGAGGTCCACCCGCGCCACGTGGATCACTTTGCCTTTCGGTCCTTTCTCGCGGCCGGTGAAGAAGATCGCATCCTTGGTGAACATCGCCGGGAAGCTGCCCATGGGGTAGAAGTCCTTGCCCTCGATCTTCAGCGCATTGCTCATGCTTGCGGTGGTCGGGTTGATGCGGACCACTTGGCTTTGCAAGTACACCTCATTCAGTTTCGTCACCGTGGTGGTAGGTGAACGTTGCATAATAGCCCTTGACCGTCTTTGTTTCGATCTTCGCATTCGTGGAGAACTCGATCGGGCTTTGGTTCACCACAAGGATCAGCTCATCGCCGCGTACCACGGATTGGTAATTCACCACGCCGGTCTCGCCCCTTTTGCCCATCATATCGATGAAGTGGAAGGCTTTCAACTCACCCGTGGGTGAGAGCTGCAGCGCGAAGGCTTGTGCAGGAGAATTTCCCAAGATGATGGCATCGCCGTTCGGCATGTCCATCACTTCCCTGAAATGACTGTTCGGGATGTACCAGTCCAATTTTGCCTTCTCGCCGGCAGGCACCACCAGCTTGCTCTCCATATCGTCCTCACTGATGAAGGTGTTGTAGAGGACCTTGCCGTCCTTGATGCGGGTCACCTGCATGCCGGTCATCTTGGTGTACTGCAACCCGCTGTACCAGCCGTCGTGTTTGGCGTTGCCCTTTACCGACCACGTAGGTGGACGCATTGTCGTTCAGGATATCGTAGTCGCCCCACATCATCTTGCTTTGGAAGGACACCGAATCCACCAGCTTGCGGTCGTCGCTGAAGCGCATCAGGGTGAAGTGGTCCTTCTTGTCCTTCCACAAGAGGTGTTTCAACGAGGCATAGGGTCGTTGGTCCGTTGAGTGGGGCGAACAACGAACAGAGGTCACCGTTCTGGCCCAAGCCGGAAGTGATGGTCAGTGCCGTGTACGGAAGTAGATAGATGTCGTAGGGTATATTCTCTATGTCCGAACCACTCATGGACAGCACTGCCACCCGGTTCGCCGCGAACTCCTGATCCGTGCTTCAGCTTCACCTTCTCCGTGATCACCCCGGCGGCCAGCATGGTGGCGTTGGCGGGCATCAATAACGGGTTACCGAATTGCTGAACGTCGTTGTAGAACCCGTTGTCGGTGGCCATCGCATCGATGTCGCTCAAGCTCTTGAAACCGCCGGGCGTGATCCGCCAGATGTCTCCGGCCTTCGGCTTCACGCTTTCTTCTTCGATGAAATCCATCCCGGTGTACACACCAAGGAAATAGTTCCTCTGCATGTGCCCGCGCCACAACTTCATGCCCCCACCGAATGCGCGCCCGGCCTTCAGCCATTTGCCGCTTCCGTCGGACAAGGCCTCCACCTTGGACTGCGGCATGAACCACGGCAATTGCTTCTTCGGCTTCCCCGGCAGCCGATGAACTGGTCCTGCACGGCGGCCGTGCCTGCGCCGATGGAGAGCGCGTACTCCTCTACTTGCACACCATCCGCCTTGGTGGACGATACGAACAGCACGCGGGCCTGGTCGCCTTGGATAAAGGTGCCCCCGTAGCGCGCGTCACGCGAGGTCTTGGTCAATTCGGTGGAAGCGGAGCTGGAGATGGCCAGGTCCTGAGCGCTTAGCCCGGTGGCCAGTACAACGCAGCAAATGGTGGAGCACACGGTGGGTTTCATCATCAGTGGGTCTGTTTCATTCGCACAGCGCGGACGAAAAGGACCGAGGACCCCCAATGGCAGCCACAGTCCGTTTTGCCGGAACTGTAGGTTTGGTTTGACCGGCAACTTAATTAAATCGAAAAGAACGTAGGTTGATCGTGCTCAGGTTTCGGCGGCTTGTGCGATCAGGCGTTTTCAGGCATGGAGGTCATCGGCCTGTTCGGCTCTTCAGCCGCATGCAGGCTTTTCGCATTCGGTACTAAGGCCCTCGGCCAATGGCATTGCGGTGGGTTGAAGTCTGAAACTTCACGCGGAACGTTGGGATGGAGCGGTTGGGAGGCATGCCACAAATGACCCAGCTGCTATGGGTCGCAGAACCAGCCCGCGAGTGACCCAGCCAGGAATAGGTAGGCCTGACGGGGGGCTGGAAACAGCCCCCCCACCCCAACCAGACCGCCAGGTAGAGAGCCGGGCCGGGAAAGCGAGCACCGCAGGGGCAACCCTCGTGGTTGCCCTCGTGGTCACCCTGGGAGCCGCCCATTCGTAGAGCAACAGCAGCCCGGCCACGGTCAACCCGGCCTCGTTGGCAAAAGGGGCCAGCATCCCAACCAGCCAGGAAGCGACCATCCAGCCCCAGCCTTCCCGCCGGCCCCGATCATAGAGCAGCACCGCCAGCAGAATCAGAAAAGCGCCCAACAGATGGGTCAGCGATCCCACCCACAGCACCGCCTGATAGGAAAAGGGGTACAGAATAAAGACAAGCCCCGCCGCCCAGGAGAACCACTCTCGCCGGGCAGGCGACGATGCCGCGCTCAACCGCCGGGATAGCAGAAACACCATCCAGCCGTTGGCGACGTGGAGAAGCAAGTTAAGCGCGTAAAACCCGGCCGGACTGTAGAAACCGACCGTGTGTCGCCACAGATACCAGACGAGTGAGGGCAGGGGGCGGTAACTGGCGAAGGAATCGGAGGGCAGCAGCAACTCGATCGCGTCGTGGGTCTCGACCCAGCGAAAGTGGTACATGTCGTCAGAGTAAAAGGGGAGGCCCAGCCCCGGCCCGTAGACAAAGGCAGCGACGACCGCCAGCGCCAACAATCCAGCCACGAGGAACGACCGCCGGGGTAGATGCTCTATAAAGTAGGCCACAACTCCTCCCCACGACGACTATGGATAATACACCGCCTCCCAGCGGTCGAGTTCGTCCGCCGTTGCGTTCTCCAGCCTCCAGCCGCCGGCGGTCTGCACCACCGTCCACTCGACGTCCCACAGCGTGACGACGATGCGGCCATCCACGTTGTCGTAGGCCCGCACCTGGGCAACGACGATGGCGGCATCTCCGCTGCGGCTGATCTCGTGCACCGCGCCGACCTCTGCCGCGACGGTGGTGGCAAAGCCGACCATCCACTCCTCGGCAGCCACAGTCGCCTGAGATTCTGGGCCGAGCAGGCCATACGCCCCCGGCAGGTCGCGGTCGTCCACCGCCAGGTAAAAGGAAATGACGGCCTGTTCCGGCGCGGCGGTGCGATAGACGTGCGGACGGTCCAGGTAGAACCAACCGTACCGCTCCCAGGTCCAGCCATAGCTGGCCCCATCCCAGGTGTGAACCGCCTCCCACACCAGGTCATCCCCGGCATCGTATCCGACGCAGACCTCGTCGGCCAGGTCGCCATCCACGTTCTCCAGGCGCACGCCGGCATCCCCTTCGAAGAAAGCCAGCAACGCGTAGGTCTCCCCGTCCCAGACAAAGATGTGGAGCAGATCGGTGCTGGTTCCGGCGTGCCCCCAGACGAGGATTTCGACCCGCCCGTCACCGTTGACGTCGCGCACCTCCATCTCGCAACTGGGGTACTCGCCCAGGCCGTGTTTTTCCCCGTCGAGCGGCGACAGGTCGTACCAGGTAGCACCGTCGAGGATAAAAGCCATCAGTTGGGACGGTGCGCCGGGCTGCAAGTACAGCCCCACCCACTCCGGCGCCCCGTCGCCGTCGGCATCCTCCCAACGCAGGCACAGCGGCTCGACCCCCTCCGCCTCCATCCGAGCAGCTCCTGCGGCAATATTGGCGGTGACAGCGGACGGGTCGCGAGTGGGGGCGGGGGTCGGCGGGGGAGTAAAGGTGGGCGCAGGCGTGGAGGTAGGCGTAGGCGTGGGCATAGGTGAAGGCAGCGGCGTGGACGTGGGTGACGGCGTGGGGGCGACGGCGGTCGGAACGGGAGGCGGCGCGCAGGCAACGAGCAACGAAACAAGCACAATGAGACAAGACGCATTACGACGCATTGACCACTCCAAAAGCTCACTACCCTCTTTACCGAGATTATACCATCAGGCGCAAGGGTCTGCAAAACCCAATCAGATTGCGTAAATCTTAAAAATAGTGCTATAAACCTAGAAGACCGCAAAGCCCAAAGGCTCGAATCTCAAATGAACAGCTCAAACCCGCCACAAATAGATATTGAGGAATTCTTCACCTCGCTCCTCTCCGGTCTGGATGCAAAAGACCTGAGCGACGTTGACCGAGGCGGCCTAATCTTCCTTCTCTCCCAACCGGTACGGTCATCTGCCGGGAAGGGGAACCGGGAGACGCTGTCTATGCCATCGTCGATGGGCGGCTCGAGATACTCAAACAACTGGACGACGAGAGCGAGCGCCACCTGCACTACACCGGTCCCGGAGAGTTCGTCGGCGAGATGGCTATCCTCCAAGAGAGCACCCGCACCGCAACCGTCCGCGCCGCCGAACCCACCACCCTCATAGAGATCAGACGGGAACCTTTTATCGAAGTCCTGAAACGCAGCCCCACGCTGGGCTTTCGTCTGCTGGTTCGTCTACCGACCGGTTGCGCGCTCTGACCAGCAATCCATCGCCGAGTTACGCCGCGCCAATGAGGTGACCCGTGCGCACGTAGAACTGGCGCGGATCGATCAGACCAAAACCGACTTTATCCAGGTATCGGCCGACGAACTGCATACACCCGCAGCCTCCCTGATGGGATACGCCCAGATGCTAAACGACAACTCCACAGTACAAGACGACTCCCAACTGCAAGTTCTGGTGGGGGGCATCGTGAGGGCCACCAAGCGGCTTCACCGCGTTTTCAACAATATCCTGGACGTTTCGCGGGTGATGACAGAGGGGCTAGAGATCAGCCGCAGCCCGGTCAGCCTCGCCATCATCTTTAATAGCATCGCTATGGAACTCGAATCAGCGCTAGAGGAGAGAAACATATCCCTGGAACAGAAGGGCCTTACAGGCTTGCCCGTGTCTGGGGCGATCCCAGTCTTTTGTACAAGGCGTTCTACCAACTGGTGAGCAACGGCATCAAGTATACGCCAGATGGAGGACAGATCAAAGTAAGCGGGCAGGTGATAGAGACGCCCGACCTGGGACAGTGCATCGAGGTCGCGGTAGAAGACACCGGCATCGGCATCGCCCCGGAAGACCTGGGCCTGATCTTTAGCAAATTCTATCGCACCGGCGAGGTCGCGCTCCACTCCATCCACACCAACCAGTAAAGGGGGTGGGCCAGGTCTGGGCCTGACCTTAGCCCAGGGCGTAGTGCTGTTTCACGGCGGACGCATCTGGGCGAGAAGACCCCCCGGTTAGAGACAGAGGAGACCTGCCCAGGGAGCCAGTTCGTGGCACAGTTGCCGCTCGATCAATAGCTGCGCTGCTAGCTTTGCAGCGCCACCCTCGCTATCTCTGCCCCCAGGTGATTGGATGGACTATAAGCGCATCACTCTCTGGCTGGCCCGGCTGACGCTGGGTGTGGTGTTTGTGTTCAACGTCAACTGCGCGCTGGCCTTCATCGCCAGGCCCGCAGCCTACGCCCCCGGTTTCGAGGTGAGCGGGTTGCGCGAGGCGCTCGTCCGGGGAGTGGGCATCCTCTTTCTGATGTGGAACGTGACCTACCCGCTGGCGATCTGGAACCCCTACCGCTACCGCTGGCTGTTTCTGATCATCATCGCGCAGCAAACGATTGGTCTGATGGGCGAGACCTGGATGCTGTTGGCGCTGCCGCCAGGGCACGCGCCGCTGGCGATGACCGGCTGGCGATTCATCCTCTTTGACGGCGGGGGGCTGGTGGCGATGGTCGTTATTTTTACTCTGATGCAACTGGCTGGCAAAAAAGTGATAGAACGCAGGTGAACGCGGGCATTTCTCTTCCGATGCTACCCCACCACCACCTGCCGCCCCAGCGCTTCCCCGATCTCATCCGGCCACATCTCGTCCAGCGACTGCCCCTCCGGCCCACCGAACATCGCCGCTGGCAACACCACCACACCGCCCAGGTCTCGACCCTGCAACTGTTCTATCACGTACCGCCCGGTCAGCAACCCACCGCCCGTCACCGTCTCCCCAAAAAAGCGATTGACCACCGGCGCGACCTCGACCCCCGCAAAACGGGCCGTCGCCTGCCGCAGCACCGAAGCGAACCGTCCCGTCGCGAGGGTTTGGGATTCGTGATTGGGAATTAGGGGTTCGGAGAGGAACTGACGCACCAGCCCCACACCGTTCTCCGTCAGGTCAAGCCCATCATACATTTCCACCGAAGAGACATCTTCGCCCAGCCACAGATACCACTCGTCGGAAAGGTGAGGCCGGATTGAGCATCCCAGCCGCTCTCGCAGCCGCGCCTGCCGGCCACCTGATCAAAGACAGCCCGCACCTCATCCAACGTGTGCACGCGACAATTGCCCCGGTGGTACCTGGTCAGGCCCACCGGCACGACGCTGACTGAGCGCAGCGCCGGATACAGACCGGCCAGATCGGCGATGGAACGATCCAGGTGCGGGCCGTCGTTGAGACCAGGCACGACGACGATCTGCGTGTGTACTTTGACGTCCATATCAGCCAATCGGCGCAGTTGAGCCATCACGTCGGGAGCGCCAGGATTGCCGAGAAGCTGGGGGCGCGAGTTGGGATCGGTAGCGTGAAGCAAACGTAGAGCGGACTGAGGCGCTGCTCGCCCGATGCGCTGCCAGTCCGAACTCGTCCAGATTGGTCAAGGTGATATAGTTGCCAGAGAGGAAAGAGTAGCGATAATCATCATCCTTGACGTACAGGGAGCGGCGCAACCCCGGCCCCATCTGGGCGATAAAGCAGAACTCGCAGCGGTTGTTGCCACGGCGGATGGGGTCAAAGGTGGGCCGGGCGAACGAAGCCCGCGGCTAGCCATACCGCCGCTCGACCTCGATGGCGAACTCTTGCCCTTCCCGGCGCGCCCTCATCGCCAGACGCTCCTCGGCGGAGTAAAAGCGCACGTCAATCACGTCCCGCAGTGGGCGGTCGTTGATGAAGAAAAGCTCATCCCCCGGCTTTAGGCCGACCCGTTCGGCCAAGCTGCCAGCGGTGACGGCGGCGATGAGTCCGGCGGGCATCCCTGCTCCTCGACGAGTCGCGCACCTTCGGCCAATACTCCCTCGACGCTCAGGCCGGTCGTATCCAAGACGACGGCGCCCTCGGCCACGCACAACGGCGAGGCTTTGCGGTTACTGTCAATTCCGTCGCGGCGGCGCATTGAGGCCAGCACCGTTTCGTAATCGGTCTCCTCCCCCCGCGCCCGCACCTCCCGGTAGCGGCGGCGCCCCGCTCGTCCAGCATGGCATCCAGGTAGATTTTCAGGTCGGCATCGGGCAAGACCACCGTGCCGATGTCGCGGCCCACCATGACGATCTGCCCCTTCTGGCCGATGCGCCGTTGCTGGGCCGTCAGCGCCGCCCGCACGCCCGGATAGGTCGACACCGGCGAGACGCCGCCATCGACCTCCGGCGTGCGGATGGCCCAGGTCACGTCCCGCCGTCGGCCAGGACGGTGTACTGGCGGCCATCGTCCACCGTGGGGCGGACGACGTCGATCTGAAGGCGCTCGGCCAGGGCCGTCACTCCGGCCTCGTCCTCGATGGCGACGTCGCGGGCCAGGGCGGCCCAGGTCACGGCGCGGTACATCACCCCGGTGTCGAAATAGACGTAGCCCAGCCGCTCGGCCAGCAAGCAGCCGACCGTGCTCTTGCCCGAAGCCGCCGGGCCGTCGATGGCGATGGTGGATGGTTGTCCCAAGTTCGTTTGCTCCCTTTTGATTTCTGGGCCACCGACCGCAGGGACTTTATTTCCGCATCAGTGAGCCTGCGCCACTGCCCCGGCTTTAGATTTCCCAATCGCAGCGGCCCGATACGCACGCGGATGAGCCGGTGCACCGGATGGCCCAACATCGCTCCACCCGCCTGATCTGGCGCTTGCGACCTCGCGCAACACCACCCGCAGCCAGGTATAGTTCTTCTCGCCGCGCAAGAATGAGCATCAGCGGGCGCCGTCCATTGACCATCCAGAAATACTCCGCGCCGCCACTGCCTCAACGTCTCGTCGCTGGGGTAGCCGGCCACGTAGACGTGATACTCTTTGGCGTGCTCGTAACGCGGGTGCGTCAGCAAGTGGCCCAGTTCCCATCGTTGGTGAGGAGAATCAGCCCCTCGCTCCGCAGGTCGAGCCGTCCCACCGGGAAAAGGTGCTCCGGCAAGGATACCAGGTCGCGCACCGTCGAGAGACGCAACCATCTCCCTCGTCGGAGAGGACGCCCCGGGGTTTGTGAAGCGCGACGTAGATAGTGGAAACACCGACCCGCACCGGCTTTCCGTCCACAGTTATGCGGTCGCGCTCTGGGTCCGCCCTCTCGACCCAATTGAGCCACCTGCCCGT